>NZ_AVFL01000009.1 GCF_000576635.1 Skermanella stibiiresistens SB22 | reverse complement strand
GCTTCCGGTGGGGCGGCGCCCGGCGGCCTGCTCGGTAACTGACCAGCCCGATCGTTCCAAGGAGAGGGCGTTCATGTCCGACCAAAGCGGACCGTCCCAACGCTGGGATGCCAAAGGCTATGCCGAGAACGCGCGCTTCGTCGCCGACCTGGGCATGCCAGTCGTGGCGCTTCTGGATCCCCAGCCCGGCGAGCGGATCCTGGACCTGGGCTGCGGCGACGGCGCCCTGACCGCCAAGCTGGCGACAGCCGGACGTGCCGTCGTCGGTGTCGACGCCAGTCCCGAACTGGTGGCCGCAGCGCGGGCGCGGGGACTGGATGTCCACCTGATGGATGGGCACGCGCTGGATGCCGGCACCGGATTTGACGCCGTGTTCTCGAACGCGGCGCTGCACTGGATGCTCCGGCCCGACGAGGTGATCGCGGGCGTCTGGAAGGCACTCCGGCACGGCGGTCGATTCGTCGGCGAGTTTGGCGGCGCCGGCAACGTCGCCACGATCGTCACGGCGCTGGAAGCGGCCCTCGACCGGCGCGGTTTCGACGCCAAGGCCCTGAACCCCTGGTTCTTCCCGACGCCGGAGGATTACGCGCTCCGCCTGGCGGCCGCCGGTTTCCAGGTCCGCTCGTGCGAACTGGTCGACCGTCCGACACCGCTGCCGACCGGCATGGCCGGCTGGCTCGCGACCTTCGCCGGCTCCTTCGTCCAGGGCCTGCGGGAGAGCGACCGCGCCGCCGTGCTGGAGGAGGTCATGGCGGCCATCGCGCCGACCCTGCTGAAGCCGGATGGCACTTGGTACGCCGATTATGTCCGCCTTCGTTTCGCCGCCGACAAACCCGACGCTTTAGGGCCCGACGCTTGAGGGCGGCGACGCACAGGATGAAAGACGTCATGTTCAATCGGAAGCTTCTGGCCGCCCTCACCGGGCTGGCGCTGTCAGCGTCGCTGTCACTGGCCTTGTCACCAGCCCTGGCCCAGACCGGCGCTTCCGAGGGAATGACGGACATGCCGCTCGCGATGCTCCAGGGACTCGACAAGGTCACGGCGCGGGTCGTGACGCTGGAGGCTCCGGTTGGCCAGACGGTCTCGTTCGGGTCGTTGCGCATCACCGCGCGCGCCTGCCGCGAGGCGTCGCCGGTCGAGCCTCCCGAATCGGCGGCTTTCCTCGAGATCAGGGAGGAGCATCCCGACGAGGCCACCGAGGCCTTGTTCAGCGGCTGGATGTTCGCCTCGAGTCCGGCGCTTTCGGCGCTGGAACACCCTGTCTACGATGTCTGGGTGATCGACTGCAAATAAGCATCGACCACCTCGGTCTCGCTTCCGGCGGTGAAGTCGGGTGTCAACTGGAGGGCGTGGGAAAGTTGCGCCCGATAGCTTGAGCGGGGAATCTCGACCGTGCCGAACTGGCTCAGATGCTCCGTGACGAACTGGGTGTCGAGCAGGGTGAAGCCGTTGTGGCGCAGGCGGGCTACCAGATGGACCAGCGCCACCTTGCTGGCGTCCGTCTCGCGGCTGAACATGCTCTCGCCGAAGAACGCGCCTCCCAGCGCCACGCCATAAAGTCCGCCGACCAGTCGGTCGTCGCGCCACGCCTCGACGGAGTGGGCGAATCCCAGGTCGTACAGGACGCCATAGAGCCGGATGATCTCGCTGTTGATCCAGGTCTTCGGCCGGTCGCCGGTCGCTTCGGCGCACCCTCGGATGACGCCATGGAAGTCATGGTCGATCCGGATCTCGAAGCGCTGGGCGCGGACGGTGCGGCGCAGGCGCTTCGGCACGTGCATCCGGTCCAGCGGCAGGATGCCGCGCTGTTCGGGGTCGAACCAATAAAGCTCATCCGACTCGGCGCTCTCCGCCATGGGAAAGATCCCGGCGGCATAGGCCCGCAGCAGAAGTTGTGCCGTCAAACCGGTCATTACGATGTCGCTGACTCCCGCACGCGCCAAATCCACCCGGACACCACGCCCTGACAGTATATAGGTCCGCCACCGGAATGGGGAGTGCGCCGCGGCACGACGGTCGTTCTCCAGTCAGCTTCGCTCAATTCCAGTAATACCACTCCCTAGAAAACTTTCTGGCTGGTTGAAAGGATTTGTTCAGGATTATAATTCACAAAGTTCATGTAATAACTCAGTATTCGCGTAAAGCGTGTCCAGCTTGTGCGAAGTGATGACTGACGCTGTAAAAGACATATTTGTGACACTGATGTGTCGGGATGGTGAAGTCATGTCAGATGTGGCGATCATGCGCGAGTTTTCTGTGGCATCGCCTCTTTCGGCGGCACCACTTCGAAATGAGCTGGCCGAGAAACCCGGCGTTCTGTCCAACCTCGCGATCGGAACGCGGGTCGGGCTGTTGGTCGTCATCGCCTTGGCGACGGTGATCGTCACGGTTGGCCTGTTCCTGATCGCCGATCACCGGATGGAACGCTCGACCGGCCGGCTCGCCTCCTTTGGCGATCTGGTCGTTCTCGCCGCCTCGGCGGAGCGCCGCGTCGCCGACCTTCAGATCAAGGCCAGGGACTTCGTCGTCAATCGCGACGCGTCGGCGGCGGTCGGCTTCCGGGAGGGCGCCGCCGAGGTGGATCGCCTGCTCGACCGTATCGCGGCCCATCCAGGCGCCGATACCGTCGGCGGTCACGTGGACGGCATGCGGGCGACGGTTCGCGATGCCGTGGCGCGTTTCGCGGATGTCACCGCGACCAGCGAGATCATGGGGCTGGACGAGCATAGCGGCTTGCGGGGCAAGCTCCGCGCCTCGGTCGAGGCCGTCGAGACGGAGCTTCGCAAATGGCCCGTAAAAATGGTCGCGCAGACCTATGTCCGGATGTTGACCATGCGCGTGATCGAGAAGGATTTCATCCTCTACGGCGATCCAGGTGCCATGGGCGCCCACAAGAAGGCGTTCCGTGAATTCGAATTCGGGATGATGGAATCCGGCCTCGACGCCCCGACTCAGGAAAGGCTGGTCACGCTGGCGGGCGCCTACCGGGCCGATCTCGCGGCCTTCGTCGAGAACCATGGCAAATTGAGCGTGGAGGTCGAGGCGTTCAACACCGCGCTGGCGGCGATGCCCGGCCGATTCGCCGGACTTTTCGACTTCGCCAGTTCCGGGATGGAGACGGCGCGGGGCGAGAAGGACTTCGTCCGTGACGCGACCGGCCGGGCCGGCTTGTTGGCCGGCGTCATCATCGTCGTGCTGTTCCTGCTCCTCAGCCTCGTCCTGGTCCGCAGCATCACGGCGCCGCTTCGGTCGATCGAGCGGGCCATGCGCGGTCTGGCGGCCGGTGACAGGTTGTCGCATGTGCCGGGGGCCAGCCGGAAGGACGAGATCGGGGCGATGGCGCGGGCGATCCAGGTGTTCCGCGAGAACGCGGAGGAGATGGAGAGGTTGAAGGCCGCCGACGAGATCAACGAACGCCAGCGCAAGGAGGAGTTCGCGGCGCGTCTTGGTGGGCTGGCCCACGCGCTGGACTCCGAGGTCCAGTCGACCGTCATGACGGTGGTCGAGCAGGCCGCCGGGATCGCGGAACTGGCTGAAAGGATGAACGGCGCGGCCCGAAGGACCGGCGAGCAGTCGGCCGGCGTCGCCGAGGCGGCGCGTGAGGCCACCGTCAACGTCCAGACCGTCGCGGCCTCGACGGACGAGTTGGCGACCGCGTCGCGCGCCATCGGGTCGCAAGTCGCCGAGGTCATGGACATCGTCAGGGCGGCGGTGGAGCAGGGACAACGGACCGAGGGCGTGGTGGCGACCTTGGAGGCCGCCATGCGCAACATCGGCGAGGCGGCGCGGCTGATCACCGGAATCGCCAAGCAGACCAATCTGCTGGCGCTCAACGCCACGATCGAGGCGGCCCACGCCGGCGAGGCGGGCAAGGGGTTCGCCGTGGTTGCCAGCGAGGTCAAGACCCTGGCCAACCAAACCGCGCGGGCGACCGACGAGATCGGGGGGCAGATCGTCGCGGTCCAGACCGCGGCGCGGACGGTCATCGGCCATATCCAAGAGGTCAAGCAGGTGATCCAGCGGATCGACGCCATCGCCGGGATGATCACCCACTCGATCACCGAGCAGGGCGGCGCCACGGAAGCCATCAGCCAAAGTGCCACCCGCGCGGCGGACGGCACCTGCGAGGTGTCCGAGCTGATCACCGCCGTGTCGGAGGACGCCAGCGAGACGCGGCATCTGGCCCAGACCCTCGACCGTAGCGCCGCCGACGTGACGGATCAGGTTCGGCGGTTGAAGGAGCGTCTGACCCGGCTGTTGAGCGACTCGAACAGTCTGGCGGCGTGACCGGCGGCGTGTTGTTTTCAAGCGCGATGTCGCACGGGTAACTTCGATTTAGTTTTAACTTTATGATAATCATGCGCCTTGTAGCGTGGACCTCACCGTTCGGCAGTGGAGTCCGGGGGGCGCCGTCGCTCCGGGAGGCCGCTGGAGACGCTGGTTGATGCGGGGGTGCCGCGAGGTTGTGTGTGACATGGCTCGCCTATTCGACCGGCTTTCCTTCCGGCAAGCCAGGACCGCCGTCGTCGTCGCCGTCATGCTTGGATTTCTCACCAGCGGAGTTGAATTGATCGCCGACGTGCGTCGGGAACGCGAGGTTCAGCGCCGGACACTGGAGGAGGTAACCCAGATCATCGCGCAGGCCGCGACCAAGGCCGTGTATGAAATCGACAGTTCCCTGGCGTCCGACGTGCTCAAGGGGCTCTTGAGCTACCAGTCGATCTTCCGCGCGCGCATCCAGAACGAATTCGGGGTCCGCTTGGCCGTCCGCGAAAGGCCCCTGGTGGAGACCCGCCTGCGCCTTTTCTCGGAATGGCTGTTCGGACAACCGCTCGAGATCCTGGTGCCGCTCTACCACGAGCCGATCAACCGGCCGCGCGTGGAGATCGGCACGCTACAGGCGGCGGTCGACAGCCATATCGTCGCCACCGCCTTCCTGGAACGGGCGCGGTCCACCTTGATCAGCGGACTGTTCCGCAACCTGCTACTGGGCTTGGTGCTGACCGCCATCTTTCATTACATGGTGACCAAGCCGATCCTGACGATCAGCAGGGATTTCACCAGGATCGATCTCCAGTCGCCGGGCGCGCATGTGGTCGAGGCGCCGTACAGCCACGAAACCGACGAATTGGGCTTGCTGGTCAACCGGACGAACAATTTCCTCCAGAGCTTCGAGGCGTCCCTGCGCGAGCGGGCTCATTACGCCGAGGAGTTGCGTGGGGCCCTGCTTCGGGCGGAGGAGGGCAGCCGGGCCAAATCCCAGTTCCTGGCGACCATGAGCCACGAGCTTCGCACGCCGCTCAACGCCATCATCGGCTTCTCCAAACTGATCCGGGATGATCCGGAAGCCAATGGCAAGTCGGCCGCCCTGGGCGAGTACGCCCGGGAGATCCACAGTGGTGGCAGCCAACTTCTCCAGATCATCAACGACCTGCTCGACTTGACCGAGATCGACGCTGGCCACCACGTCCTCAACCCGGAACCCCTGGACATCCGCCACCTGCTGGAGGGCTGCGCCCGCCAGTACGCGGCCATCGCGCGCGAACGGAAGCTGTGCCTGTCGGTCGAGGTCGATCCCACCTGTGGTCCCCTGTGTGCCGACCACAAGGTATTGCGCCAGATCATCATCAACGTCCTGTCCAACGCCTTGAAATTCACTCCGGCGGACGGTTGGGTGACCTTGAGCGGAACGGCTTCCAGCACTGGAACCGGAACCGTCCTCACGGTGGCGGACAGCGGCATCGGCATCGATCCCGCCGA
Organism: Skermanella stibiiresistens SB22; assembly: GCF_000576635.1. Taxonomy (GTDB): domain Bacteria; phylum Pseudomonadota; class Alphaproteobacteria; order Azospirillales; family Azospirillaceae; genus Skermanella; species Skermanella stibiiresistens. The sequence goes on along the minus strand of NZ_AVFL01000009.1, from coordinate 254,447 downwards.
CCTCGCGCGGGTCTGCGAGCCATTCTGGCAAGCGGATCCCATGCTGTCACGCCACTATGGGGGAACGGGGCTGGGCATGCCCTTGGTCCAGGCCCTGGTGGACCTGCATGACGGTAACCTCCGCATCCAAAGCACGCTCGGCGAGGGAACCGTCGTCACGATCGAGATACCAAACAGGGTCGAGACGACGGAACACGAACTCCAGCAGACCTGATCAACCCCTTCAAAGTCCAAGCCCGGATCAAGCCAAACCACCGCCGTTTTCAATTGCAAACGCGTTGATCGGGTTATTCACCGCTTACGACGCGTAAACCATTTATAAAGCTGATTACTTGAGAATTTCGCGAGGCAATTGATCAATATATGTAAATTGAGGTAAATTGATGAGTATTGTGACCGTCGACCTTGGGGGCAGCCCAGCGGCCAAACTGGCGACGCTGGGATTGAAGATGCCGCAGACGCGCGGGGTTTTCTCCCTCAATCAGGCATCGTTCCTGGAACCGCCGACCATGGTCCAGGCCAACATCGCCACCAAGACCCTGGTCCAGATCGGCGCGTTCTGCTCGATCGCGGGTGGCAAGATCGGCAATGTGCGCATTGGGCGCTACTGCTCGATAGCACCGGAGGTCATGATCGGCTCCAACGAGCATCCCGTCGACTGGCTGACCAGCTCGCGGGTGACCCATGTCGCCGATCTGCACGACTGGGCCCGCTTCTGCGCGCCCGACCGGGTCGACGAGATCCGGAGCCAGCGTGTTCCCTTCAAGGACGCCTGCAAGATCACCAATATCGGCAACGATGTCTGGATCGGGCAGGGGGTCTTCATCAAGGCCGGCGTCACCATCGGTGACGGCGCGATCGTCGCGGGGCGGTCGGTCGTGGTCAAGGACGTGCCGGCCTACTCGATCGTTGCTGGCACTCCCGCCACCGTCAAGCGCATGCGCTTTCCCGACGCCACGGTCGAACGGCTGACTCGGCTGCGCTGGTGGCGCTACTCGATCTTCGACCTGTTCGGCATTCCCTTCGACAAGATCGACGAGGCGTTGGATCGGATCGAGGAGAAGGTCGAGGCGGGTGGCTTGGCCGAATACGCCCCGGAGAGGATCACGATGGACCGTCTCCGCGAGGCGTTCCAGCCACCGATTCCCCAGGGAATCGTCCAAGCGGCGGAGTGAGATGCCCGGGACACCGGGGCGGGTGGCTGGCGGGCCACCGCCGGCCCGCCAGCCAGGTCACCTCAGCTTCATCATCTGTTCCAGCCAATGGATGTCGTAGTCGCCGTTGATGAAGTTGGCTTCGGCGATGATCCGGCGGTGGAGCGGCAGGCTGGTGTCGACGCCGCCGATCACGAACTCCTCCAGGGCGCGGCGCAGCCGCATCATGCATTCGTTGCGCGTCGTGCCATGAACGACCAGCTTGGCGATCAGGCTATCGTAGTGCGGCGGCACCCGGTAGCCGTCATACAGCGCGCTGTCGACCCGGACGCCAAGGCCGCCCGGAGCATGGTAGCCGTCGATCTTGCCGGGCGATGGCATGAAGGTCTCGGGATGCTCGGCATTGACCCGGCACTCGATCGCGTGGCCGTGGAACCGGATGTCCTCCTGGGAATAGCCCAGGGGCGCCCCGGTCGCGACCCGGATCTGCTCGCGCACCAGATCGATGCTCGTGATCATCTCGGTGATCGTGTGCTCGACCTGAAGGCGGGTGTTCATCTCGATGAAGAAGAACTCGCCGTCCTCGAACAGGAACTCCATCGTGCCGACGCCGCGGTATCCCAGCTGCGCCGTGGTGCGCGCCGCCAGATCGCCGATGAACTGGCGCTGGGCCGCGTTCAGCGCCGGCGATGGCGCCTCCTCGATCACCTTCTGGTGGCGCCGCTGGATCGAACAATCGCGCTCACCGAAATGGACGGCGTTGCCGTGCATGTCGCCCAACAGCTGGATCTCGATATGGCGCGGCTTGGATAGGTACCGCTCCATGTAGACCTGGTCGTTGCCAAAGGCGGCGCGCGCCTCGCCGCGGGCGAGTTGATAGGCCTCGCGCAGCTGGTCGGCCGAATAGGCGACCTTCATGCCCTTGCCGCCACCACCGGCGGCCGCCTTGATCAGGACGGGATAGCCGGTCCGCTCCGCGACCTCGACCGCCTCCTCCAGCGTGTCGACCGGGCCGGACGAGCCGGGCACCACCGGCAGGCCCAGTTCCAGCACCGTCTTCTTGGCGGTGACCTTGTCGCCCATGATCCGGATGTGCTCCGGCGTTGGACCGATGAAGGTGAAGCCGTGCTCCTCCACCATCTGGGCGAACTGCGCGTTCTCCGACATGAAGCCGATGCCGGGATGGATGGCGTCGGCGCCGGTGATGGTCGCCGCCGTCAGGATCGCCGGAATGTTCAGATAGCTCTCACGGGCCGATGCCGGGCCGATGCAGACCGCCTCGTCGGCCAGTCTGACATGCATGGCGTCGGCGTCGGCCGTGGAATGGACCGCGACCGTCTGGATACCCATCTCTCGGCAAGCGCGATGGATGCGGAGGGCGATTTCGCCTCGATTGGCGATCAGGACCTTTTCGAACAATGGGATGGTCCCTTATTCGATCGTCAGGAGGACTTCGCCGAACTCGACCGGCTGGGCGTCGCTGACGAAGACATGCGCGATCGTGCCGGCCTTCGGGGCCTTGATCGGGTTCATCACCTTCATCGCCTCGATGATCAGCACGGTCTGGCCGGCCTTGACCACGTCGCCGACCCGCACGAACGGCGCGGCACCCGGTTCCGGCGAGGTATAGGCGGTGCCGACCATGGGAGAGGTCAACGCTCCGGGATGGCTCGACACGCCGAGCGCCGCCGGCGGCGAGGTCTGGTCCGACCCGGTGGCGGGAGCGCCGCCGGGCGCGAAGCCGCCGGTCATGTGGAAGGCCGGCGCAACGCCGCCCTTGGTGACCCGGATGCTCTTCTCGCCTTCGGCGAACTCGATCTCGGTCAGCCCGGTTTCGTCCAGCAGGCCCGCCAGTTTGCGAACCAGATCCCCATCGATGTCGAAAGTCGCCATGTCAGTTCCCGTTATTCATGTCGGCGTCGATCAGCCGCGCCAACGCGTCCAACGCCAGCAGGTAGCCATGCGAGCCGAAGCCGCAGATGACACCCTTGGCGACAGGCGACACATAGGAGTGGTGGCGGAAGGCCTCGCGCCTGAAGACGTTGGTCAGATGCACCTCGACAACCGGAAGCTCGGCGACCGACAGGGCGTCCATGATCGCGACCGAGGTGTGTGTGTAGGCGGCGGCGTTCAGGATGATGCCATCATGCTCGCCGCGCGCCTGCTGGATCCAGGCGACAAGCTCGCCCTCCAGGTTGGACTGGCGGAAGTCGATCGCGATGTTCAGCCGCTCCGCGTGTTCCAGGCACAGCGCCTCGATGTCGTCGAGGGTTTCCGAACCATAGATGGCCGGCTCACGGACGCCGAGCATGTTCAGGTTGGGACCGTTCAGGATCAGGACTGAGGGCTCGATCGCCAAGGGAAGCGGCTTTCCGGCTGCGGTTGCGTTGGCGCGTTTATAGCACTTGTCGATCTTTCGGCAATGCCCCCCGGCCGGCGGGGGCCGGCTCCGGGGGAAAAAGCCACGATTTCGAAGTAACCACGCCCACCTGTGACGCGAAAGACGCGCCTGTCGCCCGGCCCCGCACGCGGCCGCGTGCGGGTCAGTCCTCGTCCTGCGGACCGTGCAACTCGCGCGCCCTGTTTTGCAGGCGCGACAGGAGATCCTGGAGCTGGATGTTCTCCTCCGGCGTCAGGGACGCCAGCAGATGGGCTTCCAGGTTGGTTGCCAGCGGGACGATCTGATCGTGGATGCCGCGTCCCTTTGGCGTCAGCGTCAGGACGGAGCGGCGCCGGTCAACCGAGTCGATCCCGCGGTCGACCAGCCCGCCATCGACGGCGCGCGCCACGGCGCGGCTGACCTGCACCTTGTCCATCGCCGTCCTGTCGCAGACCGCGTTGGCCGAGAGTGGTCCGAATCGCGCCAGCACGGCCATGATCCGCCATTCGGCCACCGTCAAGCCGAACCGCTGCTCGTACAGACGGGCCAGGGAACGGCTGACCGTGTTGGAGAGGACGGCCAGCCGATAGGGCAGGTAGTCTTCGAGGATCAAGGGGGGCGCCGGATCGTGGGGCGCGCCGCCCTTTGGCTCGGAGGCCAAGGGTTCCAGCGAATGATGACCAGCGGCCTTGGGATCCGAGCGGCTCCCGGTCCGTATTTCCATTTCGGCAGGGTGAGCGGTCATGGGATATTCCTTTGACAAGTTTTCACCTGCGTCGGGCTTCTTTCGAGCTAAATCCCGGCATCTCCATCTTGAACCCAGGTGTGGTGGTGGGTGCAAATGAAATCATCAGATCTCAGTAAGATTATACCTAAAAAGACAGTTTTTTCGAATATAATTGGTCATACCACTGGCTTTAATCGGCAATTTTATTGCTAGAAGCGGCGCCGCGGTAGCCGTGGCGCCGCTTTCGGCGTCAGGCGCGCAACTCGTCCGCCGGGCCAAAAAATTCGTGGTGGACGCGATCCGGCGCCACCCCCATGTCACGCAACGACCCCACCACCATGCGCATGAACGCCTTTGGACCGCAGAGATAAATATCGGCCTCCGCCAGGGGAACGGTCCGCCGCAGCCACTCCGCCGTGATCAGCCCGGCGTGATCGAAGTCGCGGCCCGCCACGTCCCGCTCGCCAGGGGCTTCGTAGAAGGTGATGGACTCGATGTTCTCGTGGGCGGCGGCCACGGTCCTGACATGCTCCTTCAAGGCGTGGTGGTCGCCGCACCGCGTTCCGTGGATGAACCAAGTGGGGCGCTTCGACCCGGATGCCGCGATGCCGTCGAGCATGCTGACGAGGGGGGTGAGGCCGACGCCGCCGCTCAGCAGGACGACGGGCCGCTCCGCCGCCGGATCGTCCAGGACGAAGTCGCCGGCCGGTGCCGCCACACTCAGCGTCATTCCAGGCGCGCCGTGGTCGTGCAGGAAATTCGACACCAGGCCGGGACCGGCCTCCGGCTTGTCCGCCGGGGCGGGTTCGCGCTTGACGCTGATCCGGTAGTGGTCGCCGCCGGGACCGCGCGACAGGCTGTAGTTGCGGACGACCGGGCCATGGCCGGGGATGTCGATCCGGAAGGTCAGATACTGGCCGGGCTTGAACGCCATCAGGGGTCCGCCATCGGCCGGCTTCAAGTGGAAGGACGTGATGATCCCGCTCTCCGGCACGACCCGGTCGACCACGAAGTCGCGATAGCCGGTCCAACCGCCGATTTGTGCCGCCTGTTCGCCGTAGATCGCCGCTTCCCGCCCGATCAGCACGCCGGCGAGGAACTGGTAGGCCTCGGTCCAGGCGGCCATCACGTCTTCGGTCGCGGCGTCGCCCAGCACGTCGCGGATGGCCTGGAGCAGCGCCGCGCCGACATGGGGATAGTGCTCGGGCAGGATGCTGAGGGCGACATGCTTCTGGGCGATCCGCTCGACCATCGGTCCCAGCGCGGCCAAGCGGTCGATGTGCTCGGCGTAGGCCAGCACCGCCAGCGCCAGCGACTTGGGCTGGGATCCCGTCTCGCCGTGGTGGGACTGGTTGAAGAGATCCTTGATCTCGGGGTTCCGGAACAGGATCTCGTACATCCGCCGGGTGATCTCCAAGCCCTTGTCCTTCAAGGCCGGTACGCACGCCTTTACGATCTGGATCGTCGTCTCTGAGAGCATCGAGGGTTCCTCATCGGTGTGTCGCGCGGCACGCCGCGCCGCCATCTCCTTAAAACATATATCACCGATGCATCTTTATCCGCGCGCCTGATCGCTGCGACTTATTGTCCAGCGTCGGCCGCCTCCTTGGCCGCCGCCTCGAAGGTCGGGACGGCGGCGAACCCCAGGATCGGACGGATCTCCGCCGAGGGACGGTTTACCGGAGCATCCCGAGGCGGGTCATCTCGGCGCGCAGGGCGGGGGCGTCGGTGAAGCGGACCGCGCTCATGCCAACCCGCCGGGCACCCTCGACGTTCTTCTCCACGTCGTCGATGAACAGGGTGTCGGCGGCCTCCAAGCCGTGATCGTCCAGCAGCCGTTGGTAGATCGCGGCGTCCGGCTTCAGCAGGCGGACCTCCCCCGAGACCACGATTCCGTCGAAGGCGTTCAGCACCTCGAATCGCTCGCGGGCCCGGTTCAGCTTGTCGACCGAGAAGTTGGTGATGCAGTAAACAGGCTTACCCTGTTTCTTCAACTCCCAGACGATATCGGCGGTGCCGGGGATCGGACCAGGGACCATCTCATCCCAACCCAGGTCGTAGGCGGCGATCAGTTCGGCCTTTTCCGGGTGACGGGCGCTCAACTCCTCGACCGCCTCCTTCCAGGGACGGCCGGCGTCCTGCATCAGGTTCCACTCGGACGTACACACCGTCGCGAGGAATTCCTCCATGGCGGCGGTATCTTCCGCGAACAGCTTGCGGTACAGGTAACGTGGGTTCCAGTCGATGAGCACACCGCCGATATCGAAGACGGCGATGCTGGGGTCGGGGGATCTCGGCATGGTGACGAGCCTTGTGATATTGAGGGGTGCGACCGCGCGGCCAGGGACGGGCGTCGGGTTATTGGCTATACGTAACAAATGCGCGGACGGGCGCCATCCCGCAACCGCGAAGGAGCGGAGTCTGATTAATGAAGCTTTTTGGTTATTTCCGGTCGTCCGCGGCCTACCGTGTCCGCATCGCCCTTAATCTCAAGGGGATCGAGGCCGACCAACGTTTCGTCCATCTGCGAAAGGGCGAACAGCTGGCTCCGGAATACGGCGCGCTGAACCCGCAGGGCATGGTTCCCATGCTGATCGACGGCCCGAACGTCCTGACCCAGTCGCTCGCCATCATCGAGTACCTGGAAGAGACCAATCCCGAGCCCAGCCTGCTGCCCAAGCTTCCGCTGGAACGGGCGCGCGTACGCGCCATCGCCCAGTCGATCGCCTGTGACATACACCCGCTCAACAACCTGCGGGTGCTCCGTTACCTGATTGGCCCGATGAAGCTGTCGGACGACGCCAAGAACGAGTGGTACAAGCACTGGGTGACGGAAGGCCTGACGGCCCTGGAAAAGTCGCTGAGCCCGGCCGCCGGCACCGGCACGTTCTGCCACGGCGATCAGCCGACGCTGGCCGATATTTGCCTGGTGCCGCAGATCTACAACGCCGAGAAGGCCGACGTGGACCTGACGCCGTTCCCCCGGATCACCAAGATCGTAGCCGCCTGCCGCGAACTGCGCGCGTTCCAGGACGCCGATCCGGCCAAGCAGCGCGACGCCGAGTGACCCGCGGCGCCGATGCCCGGACCCAAGTGGTTCGGCATCGGCGCTGGCCGTCCAATGGGGTCGTCAGCCGGCGCGGCCGCTGGCGACCAGCTCCTTCAGCTTGTCTAGGCTGATGGCTCCGGGGACGATCTGATCTCCGACGACAAAGGCGGGCGTTCCGCGGATGTTGAGATCGCTGGCCAGCTTCAGGTTCTTCTGAAGTGCCGCCTGGATCTCCGGCGCCTCCATGTCCTTCTTCAAGCGATCGACATCCAACCCGGCTGAACCGGCGATCCGATAGATCTTGTCGTCGTCCAATTGGCCGCGGTTCTCCATCAGGGCCGCGTGCAGCGCGTCGTACTTGCCCTGCCGCTGGGCGGCCAAGGCCGCGCGCGCGGCGGTGACCGACGCCGGTCCCAGGATCGGAAACTCCTTGTAGACCAGCCGCAGCTTGCCGTCCGACTCGAGCAGACGCTTGACGTCGGCGTTGACCGCCTTGCAGTAGCCGCACTGGTAATCGAAGAACTCGACCAGCGTGACGTCACCCTTCGGGTTGCCGCCGACCGGCGAGGCCGGATCGCGGATCAGGTCGTCCTGCCGGCTGGTCAGCGCGCCGCGCTGGGCTTCCGCTTGCGCCTGCTCCTGACGCTCCTGGTAGGCGGTCAGCGACTGGACCAGGACCTCCGGGTGGGCCATGAGATAATCACGGATGATCTGTTCGATCGCCGCCTTGCCGGCGGGATCATTCGCCGAAGGTTGCTGCGCCTTGGCGCTCACCGGGCTGGCGAGCGCCGCCAGGACCGCCAGGGCTCCTGCGAGGAGCGGGCGGATCGGAAGGGACGGGCGGTACATCAACTGTTCTCCGAAAGGGGCTTTCGGCACGATGGCGAACCGGAAGCCGCTGGGCAAGCCCAACTCGCGGTTCCAAGGACCAGCCAATGGCGATTTGATCGACCGATGTCCGGCACCAGCCTCGCCGCATATCCAGGGCTGTCCAACCATGCCCCCTGTGTCAGCGCGGCGTTGGCCGGTCGGTCGCGGTGCGGATATCCTGGGCGCGGATCCAGCCGGGCGAACCAGCCGGAAGCGCCTTCTCGGCCTTCTCCGCGTGGAACCGCGCGACCTGCCGGTCGCCCCGCGCCATCGCCTCCTCCGCCAGCGCGTAGGACAGCATCGCCTGCTTGTTTTCCCGGCCATAGACCGTGGCGATCAGGCGCCATGTGAACGGCGTGCGGGGTTCCTTCGCGGCGGCGACCTTGAGGTTCCTCAACGCCTCCTCCAGCACGGAGTCGTCATTGGTCTCGATCAGGGCGTGGGCCAAGGCGCTTCTGAGCAGGGCCGAATCGGGCAGCAACTCAACCGACTTGCGGTAGGGCGCCAGGGATTCGGGAACGCGGCTGTTCTCCAGGAGAACCTGACCCTTCAACTCGTAAAAGAACGGGTTGGCAGGCTCCTCCTTGATCAGCTGGTCGATGATCGGCAGCGCCTGCTTCAGGTCGCCGCGCTGATACAGCGCGATCGCCCGGCCATAGCGGGGCGCCACGGCGGTATCGGTGTCGCGATAGCGCTGGAGGGCCAGCTGGGGCTGGACGAAGCCCAGCAGCTTGGCCTTCATCCGGGCGTGCATCTCGTCGTATTCCGCCGGGAGCTTCTTGTCCGAACTGGCGGAATGCTCGACGTGGTACCGGACGCTCTCGATCCGGTCCAGGGTCAGCGGGTGGGTGCGGACGAAGGCGTCCTGCCGATCGGTCGGCCGCAGGTCCTGGCCGGCCAGCCGCTCCAGGAAGTGCAGCAGACCGCGGGCCGAGATACCGGCCTGGTCCATGTAGTTGAGCGCCGCTTGGTCGGCGGTACCCTCCTGGGCCCGGCTATAGGCGAGATAGTTGCGACGCGCCATCTCCTGCCCACCGCCGATGATGGCGGCACCCGCACCCGCCTCGCCGGTCGCCAGCGCCGCGCCGATGCCGAGCAGGGCCGACAGGATCGCCTGGGCCGAGGCTCCCTCCATCGCCTCCTGCGAGCGGATCAGGTGACCGCCCGCGATATGGCCGATTTCGTGCGCGATCACGCCGACCAGCTCGCCGGGGCCTTCACTCTCCTGGAGCAAACCGGTATGGATGAACAGGTTCATGCCGCCGGCGACGAAGGCGTTCAAGGAGTTGTCCTTGACCAGCGCTATCTCGACGCTGTCACCGCTGATGCCGGAGACGTCGAAGATTGGTTCCGCGAAAGTGCGGATGGTATGTTCGATCTCGGCGTCGCGGATGAACTGGAGGCGGCGTTCCTGCGCTTCGGCCGGCGCGGCCGAAACCACAACCAATGCTAGGGCCGGAAGCGCCACGGCGAGGATACGAATCTTGACCACCAGTTTTCGCGGTAAACGCAAAGTCATGCCCTCTCCCACATGCCCAATGCTGGACTTGCCTCCAGCTTATACGCGAATTTGGCGACGGCTGGGCATTATTACCATGGTTGCGGCTACCGTGGCTGGGTGCGCGTCCAATCAGCCGCTCCGCGTCGGAGCCCACCAGATCAACGCCGGCGTGGCGGCGGACGAGCCGCGCGCCGCGGTCATCGGGCGGGACATCCTGGCGCAGGGTGGCAACGCCGTGGACGCCGCCACGGCGATGGGCCTCGCGATGGGCGTGACCCTGCCGACCCGCGTTGGATTCGGTGGCGGCGGCGTTTGCGTCGTCCATGACGCGACCTCGCAGCGGACCCGGACGCTGGACTTTCTGCCGCGCCCGCCGGCCGGCGTGACCTCCGCGGCGGACAAACCCGCCATCGCGGTACCGTCGATGATGCGTGGTCTGGCGACCCTGCACGCCGCCCACGGCAAGCTGCGCTGGGAGCAGCTGGTGGCGCCGGTGGAGGCCAAGGCCCGCTTCGACAGCCAGATCTCGCGGGCTCTGGCCCGCGACCTGCAGGTGTTCGGCGACGTGGCAGAGGGTGACGCGGAGGCCCGGCGGGTCTTTCTGCCCGACGGCCCCAAGCCGCCAACCGAGGGCAAGAAGATCGACCAGCCCGATCTCGCCGCCGTCCTGGCCCAGGTGCGCCAGCGGGGTGCCGGCGCGTTCTACTCGGGTCCGCTCGGCTCCAAGATCGCGGAGGGAGTCGGCATCTCGGCATCCACCCTCTCGGCATATCAGGCGCAATGGCGCGACACCGCCGATGTCCAGCACGGCAACGACGTGATGAGGTTCGCGGCCACGCCGGAGGGCGCTCCCGCCGCCGACGCGCTGCGCGCGGCGCTGACCGCCTCGTCGGGCGGCCGCAACGCCGGCTTGGTCAAGGCGCTGGAGAAGGTCGACCCCGAGGGACCGCCAACGGCGGGGCTGGTCGCCTTCGACTCGTTCGGTCAAGCGGTGGCCTGCGCCTTCTCGATCGGCGCTCCGATGGGCACCGGCAAGATGATCCCGGGCACCGGCATCCTCCAGGCGGTGGCGACCGGCGCCAAGGGCATCGGCGGCCCGGCGATCATGGTCAACCCCAACATCAACCAGCCGTTGTTCGCCGGCAGCGCCGGTCTGATCGGCGTCGGCGTCGCCGAGGAAGGGGCGGGTGCCGCTCCCGCGGCGCTGGTCAACGTCGCCCTGCGGACGCTGGAGCAGGACATGACGGCGATCGACGCTGTCACGGCGCCGCGCCTGGCGCCCGATCCCGCCGGCGGCACCCTGATCGAGGAAACCGCCGAACATCCGGCCAGCCGCGAGACGACCGGCGTCGAAGGCGAGATCTACGGCGTCCAGGCGCTCGGGCGCGTCAATCTGGTGAGTTGCAAGGTCAACCGGTCGGATGGCGCGAAATCCTGTTCGGCGGCGACCGATCCCCGTGGCTTCGGCTTGGCCGCCAGCCTACAGTAACCAACCTACCGTAGTATGTTTGCCGTAGTATGTTTGGTTAGCGCGCACCGCTTCGTTTCTGGAATGGTCAGGGTATGTCACTGAAGATTGCCAAGCGGGGAGCCATCTCCCCGTTCATCGTCATGGAAGTCATGCGCGCCGCCGCGGAACGGGAAGCCGCCGGCGGCGAGGTCTTGCACCTGGAGGTCGGCCAGCCGTCCACCGGGGCGCCGGCGGCGGTGATCGCCGCCGCCAAGCGGGCCTTGGACGGCGACCGTCTTGGATATACCGACGCGCTCGGCATCCCGCCGCTCCGCGCCGCCATCGCCAAGTTCTACCACGACCGCCACGGCTTGGCGGTGCCGGAACGCCGGGTGGTGGTGACGACGGGATCGTCGGCGGGGTTCCTGCTGGGCTTCCTGGCGGCGTTCGAGCCGGGTGACAGGGTGGCGATGGCCGCTCCCAGCTATCCGGCCTATCGCAACATCCTGATGGCGCTGGGCGTCGTTCCGGTCGAGATGCCGGCGGGGCCGGAAACCCGGTTCCAGCCGACGGTCGAGTTGCTGGAAGCGCTGGGCCACCCGGTCGAGGGACTGATCATCGCCAGTCCGTCCAACCCGGCGGGCACCATGCTGGCGGCCGATGAGTTGCGCCGGCTGGCGACATATTGCGGCGAGAAGGGCATCCGGCTGGTGTCGGACGAGATCTACCATGGCATCTGCTACGAGGGTGCCGCCACCTCGGCCCTGACGGTCACCGATCAGGCCCTGGTGATCAACAGCTTTTCCAAGTATTTCTCCATGACCGGGTGGCGGCTCGGCTGGATGGTGGTGCCGGACGATCTGGCCCGCTCGATCGAATGCCTCAGCCAGAACCTGTTCATCTCGCCGCCAAGCCTGTCGCAACACGCCGCCTGCGCCGTGTTCGACTGCACGGAGGAGTTGGACGCCAACGTCGCCCGCTACGCCCGCAACCGGGCGCTCCTGCTCGACGAGTTGCCCAAGGCCGGATTCGACCGGCTGGCTCCCGCCGACGGCGCGTTCTACGTCTACGCCGACATCTCGGCGATGACCGACGACAGCGAAGCCTTCTGCCGCCGCATGCTGGCCGAAACCGGGATCGCCGCGACGCCCGGCGTCGACTTCGACCGGGAGCGTGGGCACCACTTCATGCGCTTCTCCTTCGCCGGTGCCACCGAGGACATCGCCGAGGCGGCAAGGCGGCTCAAGAACTGGCGCTGAGCCGATCGGACCCGGTTAACCGCCGCGCTTGCCGGGCGTGATGATCCCTTCGGTCACCAGACCGGACAGCAGGCGGCCGCCGGTGACGATCTGCCGGGCGACGCCGGCCACCCCGCCGGAGGAACCGGCCAGCCGGAGCAGGCGGATCAACTGGCTCTGTCGAGCGTCCGGCACCCGGGCGAGCACGGCGGTCCAGATCGCGTCCACGTTATAGAGGGCTCCCGCGTCGAGCCGGGCCGGCACGATATCGGTGGCCGCCACTCCCAAGGCTTCCGCCACGGCGTCCAGGGCCGCCCGGATGGTTTCCTCCTTACGGCTCGTCGGCGTCGCCACGTCATAGGGTGGTGACCATTCGTTGAACGGCCTCAGCCGGTCGATATGCGACATCACGACGACGATCGGCGGTGCCCGGAAGCTGGGCCGGGCGGCGAAGTGGCCGCGCACCGCGTCCAGCAGGCGCCGGTCCAGGTCGCGGGCGCCGTCGTTCGCCGGCGCCACCCACAGGATCAGGTCGCAGGCTTCCGCCAAGGCGACCAGCTTCGGTATGGCGGTCTCGTGCTCCAGCCCGGCGCAGTCGATCAGTTCCAGCGCCGGCCTGTCGTCGGCGCCCCGGATCGAGTGGCTGGTCGGCTGTCCGGTCGCCGCCAGCACATCGACCGCCGCCACGACGTCGCCGCACAACGCGTTGACCAAGCTGGATTTCCCGGCGTTGACCTTGCCCGCGACCAGAATGCGCAACGGTACGATCGGTGCCGCCGAACGCGCCACCGCCGCCGGATCGAGATCGGCCAGCTCGGCGGTATGCGCCCGCAAGCGGCCACTGTAGAGGTTGATCGCCTCGCGGCCGATCTCTTCGACCACGATCCGCGCCATCCTGTCCAGCATCAGCGATGACAGACCCTCGGTCGCGAAACCCTGGAACCCGCGGCTGATTTCCGCGGCCACCGACTGCACCGGATTGATCACCATCCGGATGGCGCGCCATGGTCCATTGGCGCTCTGCGCCACGCTCTCCACCGTCCGCTTGGCTCGGTAGAGCCGAAGCACGTCGCCGATCCGGACCGAGCGGGACCCCGGCACCGCCGCGATCGTCAGTGCCCTGATCCGGTGGCTGATCCGTTCGGTCAGCAGCAGCGCCTCCGGCAGCGTGAAATGCCAGAGCGGATCGGTCCGTTCGGGATGGTAATGCCGCGCCACCTCCTCGATCACGGCGCGGCCGGTGGCGAGCAGGGAGCGCTGGTCGATCAGCATGCGGCCGGAGGTCTGGGCGGCGAAGCCCCGCACCTTCTGCCACGCGATCTTGTCGTTGGGCGTCCAGCCGGCATCGGGTTCCGTCTCCGGACCCGGGGCCGAATCTCCGTCCGCGTCGGCCTTGGGGGTCACGCGCGGACTAACGGGCTTGTTCGCCCGCCGAAACAGCAAGCCAGCGGCCAGGAAGCAGACGGCGGTAGCCAGGAACCAATAAACGAAGCCTTGCCGCTCCCACAGCCAGACGAAGCCCAGGGGAAGCAGCACCAGGAAGGGCAGGGTCGCCGCCGCGAAGGCGGCCAGCCACCAGGATCCCCTGTCGCCGATCAGCCGCCTCATGGCTTGTCCTTCTCGTCCCGAGAAGCGCCATCCTTGCTGGGGGAAAACATCCGGCTGGCCTTGGCGACACCCGTCGCCTCGGCCATTGCCCGGCGGAACTCCTCCGCCACCGCCTCGGCGTCGAAGCGCGAGCCCGACCGCCGCGCGGTCAGGTACAGGATGGCCGCGTGTCCCAGCCCATAGGTGGTGGCGAAGCTGGCGGCTCCCGCCGCGGCGCCGCCGATCACCGTGCCATAGCCCGGCACCAGCTTGACCAGCTGCCTGACCCCGAACTGGGCGCCGAACCTCAGCAGCGCGCCGGCCCCCAGGCAGCCGGAGAACTCCACCAGGGTGGCGCGAGTCCAGGAGACGCCGAGCATTCCGGCCAAGCTGTGCAGCATCTTGCCCTGGACGACGGGAACGCCGATCACGCCCGCGACCGGCAGCGTGTCGATCGCCCCGGCCGCCGCCGCGTAGCCCCAGACATGGGACGCCGCGCGGCCGGCGCCTGGCTTCTCGGACTCGCGCAGGCTGTGCCGCATCATCGACACCACGCCGTCGGCGGAACCGGCCTCCAGCGCCGCCCAAAGCGCTTCGATGCCATAATCGGCCGGTGCCAGCCCGTCCTCATCGGGGGTGAAGTCGATCGGCGCGAACCGGACCGCCCCGGTGCCCGGCAACTTGGCGAAGCTGGCCCGCTGCGCCGCCAGGGACCGGTCCAGCGCCGCGACGCCGCTGGCCGCGGTCCCGTCGCCGAACGGATAGGGCAGGGGGTGGACCGGCATTCCCGGCCCCGGGTAGGCGTCGTGCAGGGTGGTCTGGGCCACCACCACCGGCCAGTCCGGGTGGCGCCGGCGCACCTGGGTCAGCGCCTCCAGGATCGGGGCCGGCACGGGTCCCGAAGCCCGGACCACGGCCAGCACCAAATGCGCCCGCTCCTCGCAGAGCGCCAAGTCCTCGGCCGGATCATAGGCGACCTCGCCCAAGCCGCGCGTGTCGAGGAAGCGGACGACCGGCGCCTCGGCCGGGAATTCATAGATCCGCGCCGTCGCGGTGCAGGGCCGATAGCCGGTGCCCACCTCGGCGTCGCCGCTGCCGGTCAGCGTGCGGATGATCGAGCTCTTGCCCGAGCCAACCATCCCGAGCAGCCAGATCACCGGCGCCCGGGCCCGCGCCTCCTCGGCGATGCGCGTATCGGCCTTGGCGTCGGGCTTGGGGTTCAGGACGGTGTCATAGACGTCCCGCCACCATGTCGAGATCTGTCCGCCGGCCCGCCCTATGAGGTTCAACATGGGTCAATCGCTTTTCGAGGTCTGGTTCCGCCCAACGCCGCCCCCGACGCCGCCCCAGAGCGAACGCCGCGCCGCCGCGCATAGGTGGTATAGCGGCGGGCGTCCGCGCGCAAGTCACGCCACCCGATCCGGCGGCTCCCGGCCGGCGAAGAAGGCGTCCAGGTTGTCGAGCGCCTTGAAGCCCATGGCGTCCCGCGTCTGGTCGGTGGCGCTTCCCAGATGGGGCAGCAGGAACGTGTTGGGAAGACCCGCGTAGCCGGGATGGAGCTTGGGCTCGTTTTCGAACACGTCGAGGCCGGCGGCCGCCAGCTTGCCGGACCGCAGGGCCGCGATCAGCGCCTCGTCGTCGACCAGGGTGCCGCGCGCCGTGTTGACGACGACGGCGCCATCGGGCAGGCGGGCGATCCGCCCGGCGTTCAGCCAGTGCCGCGTTTCCGGCGTGGCCGGGCTGTGGATCGACAGGAAATCCGCGATCCCCAGCATCTCGTCCGCGTCCGCGTGGTAAATGGCACCCGCCTCCTGATCGGCCGGCAGTCGGCGGCGGTTGTGATAGTGGATCTCCATGTCGAAGCCCTGGGCGCGGCGCGCCATGGCCTGTCCGATCCGGCCCATGCCCAGGATCGCGAGACGCTTGCCGGTGACGTGGACGCCGACCAGCTGCGTCGGAGCCCAGCCGTCCCAGCGATGCTCCCGGATCAGACGCTCGCCTTCCGCCGCGCGCCGGGCGGCGCCGAGCAGCAGCAGGAAGGCGATGTCGGCGGTCGCGTCGGTCAGCACGCCGGGCGTGTTCGCCACGGTGACGCCGCGCTCCTTGGCGGCGGCCAGATCGATGTGGTCGGTGCCGACGGAGAACGTGGCGATCATCCTGACCGAGTCGGGGAGTCCCCGGATGAGATCGGCGGGAACCTGATCGACGGCGCAGACCAGCATCGCGTCGGCACCCTGGGCCAAGCGGATCATCTCATCCACGCCGTAGGGGTGATCGTCCTCGTTGGTCATAATCTCATAATCACCGGCGGCGCGGGCCATGACGGCATCCGGATACCGGCGTGTCAGGAGCAGGACAGGTTTTCTCGTCCCATTGGAGGCGTTCATAGGGATATTCCTGGGCGCTTGAATTCGTTGTTTCTGGGGCAAACGCCAAAAAAGATTGCTTCGGCTTTTTCCCGCGCGCGAAACTACTATGCTTACCCGTGAGCTTCACGCCGTAAACCGCTGTAAACCAATTTGTGGTCGTTGCCTTGAAAGATTTTCGTCCCGTCGCCCGCGCCGCCTTGTTGACGGCGCTCGGCCTCATGACTTGCCTGCCTTCGGCATCGCCCGCCCAAGCCGCCGTCGAAATCGCTCCGCACCGGGCGATCTACAAGATGTCGCTGGCCTCGTCGCGCAACAACAGCACCGTTTCGGACGTGCGCGGGCAGATGATGTTCGAGTGGGCCGACGCCTGCGACGGCTGGACCATCGAGCAGCGGTTCCAACTGCGCTTCCAGTATTCCGAGGGCGAGCAGGTCGACATGTCGACCAATTACGCCACGTGGGAGGCCAAGGACGGTCAGACCTACCGGTTCAACGTGAGGAAGCTGGTCAACGGCGAACTGGACGAGGAGCTTCGGGGTACCGCCGAGGCCCACGCCGACCGCCCCGGTGTCGCGCGCTACGTCAAGCCGGAGGAGCAGGAGATCGAATTGCCGGGTGGGACCCTGTTCCCCAGCATGCACACCATCCAGTTGCTGAGGCACGCCGCCGATGGCGACAAGGTGTTCGGCACCACCGTCTTCGACGGCTCGGACACCGAGGGCGCCACCGAGATCAACACGGTGATGGGGCTGCGGAAGGATCTGGCCCAGGACAAGCGGTTCGATTCCAGGCTGTTCCACGGCAAGATCTGGCCGGTCCGGATGGCGTTCTTCCCGTTGGCGAGCGACGACGCCGCTCCGGAATACGAGATGGGCCTCCAACTGCTGGAGAATGGCGTCGCGCAGTCGATGCTGATCGATTACGGCGACTTCACCGTAGCCGCCGTGCTGGAACAGATCGAGTCGCTTCCCCGGCCGCGCTGCTGACGCCAGCACCGGCGGGTCAGCGGCGTTTCCGTCGCCTCGGCGCCGGTGGCGGCAGGCCGGGAAGCTGGGGGGCCGCCGAACCGCTCCAGCCGCGTCCCTTGACCACCGCCGTCTCGCCCAAGCGATCGCGGATCGTGTCCATCGTCCGCTCCACCTGATCGCGGCGCGTTCGCTCCGGGTCGGGCAGGTTTGGGTGGAGCAGGTCCGGCGGATCGGCGCGGTCGGATTCCGTCAAGTCCGCGCAGCCGACCCCGATCAGCCGGAACAGCGTGCCGGTCGCCTCCCGTTCCAGCAGGGGCAGGGCGGTATGGAAGATGGGATCCGCCATCTGGGTGGGCGATCCCATCTTACGGCTCCGCGTCACCAGGCGGAAATCCCCGGTCTTCAGCTTCAGCGTGACGGAGCCGCCCACCAGCCCCTGCGCCTTCAGGCGGCGCGCCACGGTTTCGCACAGCGGCCATAGCCTGCTCTTCAGATCGTCGAGGTTGGCGATGTCTTTCCGGAATGTTGTCTCCGCCGAGACGCTCTTGGTCTCCTCGTTCGGATCTACCGTCCGGAGATCCTCGCCACGCGCGAAGCGGAACAGCCGGCGCCCCATCACGCCGTATCGCTTCATCAGGTGGTGTTCATCGCGCTCGCGGAGGTCGGCGATGGTCGAGATGCCGTCCTGCTCCAGCTTCCGCCGCAGCGCGTCGCCGACGCCCCAGATCAGCCCGACCGGCTGGGATGCCAGGAAGTCCAAGGCCTCGGCGCGGCCAATCGCCTTGAAGCCGCGTGGCTTGTCCAGGTCGCTCGCCACCTTCGCCAGGAACTTGTTGTAGCTGAGGCCGATCGAGGCGGTGATGCCGATCTCCGTCTCCAGCCGCCGCACCAGCAGGATGAGGGAGCGCGCCGGGCTGCCACCGTGCAGCCGTTCGGTGCCGGTCAGGTCCAGGAACGCCTCGTCGATCGACAGCGGCTGCACCAGGGGAGTCAGCTCCAGCATCATGGCCCGGACCTCGCGGCCAACCGTCTGATACTTCCTCATGTTGGGTGGCAGCACGACCGCGTGGGGGCACAGCGACAAGGCCTTGAACATCGGCATCGCGGAGCGCACGCCATAGAGCCTCGCCACGTAGCAGCAGGCCGATACGACGCCCCGCTGGCCGCCGCCGACGATCACCGGCAGATCCGCCAACTGGGGATTGTCACGCTTCTCGACGCTGGCATAGAACGCGTCGCAGTCGATATGGGCGATCGACAGCGTGTTCAGTTCGGCGTGGCGCGTGAGGCGCCGGGATGAGCAGGCTGGGCAGCGCGCGGCCTTGGCCGGCACGGCCGCCCCGCAGTCGCGGCACAGGCCGGAAAGCTCCGGCCCCTGATCGGTCGGGCGGTCGGCGCCCCTCGTGTCGAATTCCATCAAACGCCCGTGATCGTCCGTCGGCGCGGCTCCGCTTCGCCGCGGGATCGCCACAGTTCATGGACGCGCGGCGGGGAGCCGTGTAAGGTTGCCGCCGGTTCCGGATGGCCGATCATGTCACGCCGGTTCCCTCGTTGTCCGTATCCATCGCAAAACATCCATTCGGATTGTCTGTTTCGTGTACCCTAAATCCTTACGGCCGCAACACGGTAACCACACCTTAACCTTCGCCTCCTAGAAGTAGGTGGGGGTGTGCGGTCAACGGCACACTTGGCACTTCCGGTAAAAGGCTGTCGCCCAGCCGGTTGTACGAGGTCATGGAGAGCTATAATGTCCGCCGATCAAGCTTGGGGCCAAGTCAAGTCCACCGACCCGGAGGGTGCCAAGCGGGTACTGATCGTGGAAGACAACGAACTGAACATGAAGCTGTTTCATGACCTGCTCGAAGCCCACGGCTATGACACGTTGCAGACCAAGGATGGCATGGAGGCGCTCAAGCTGGCGCGTCTGCACCGTCCGGACCTGATCCTGATGGACATCCAGCTTCCCGAGGTGTCGGGTCTGGAAGTGACCAAATGGATCAAGGAAGACGACGACCTGAAGGCGATTCCCATCATCGCGGTCACCGCGTTCGCCATGAAGGGTGATGAGGAGAAGATTCGCGAAGGGGGTTGCGAGGACTACATCGCGAAGCCGATCTCCGTCGCTAAATTTCTCGAAACCGTTCAACGCTTCCTGAGCTGACGGGGCTCTCATGGAAGCGGCCGGAAACTGAGGGGCCATGTCGGCGCGCGTTCTCGTAGTTGACGACGTCCTGCCCAACGTAAAGTTGCTGGCGGCGAAACTCACCCGTGAATATTTCGAAGTCATCACGGCCTTCAACGGGCCGGAGGCTCTCGAGCGAATCAAGAAGGAAGCGCCGGACATTGTCCTCCTGGATGTCATGATGCCTGGCATGGACGGATTCGAGGTGTGCGAGCGCATTCGATCCGACCCCACCACCATGCATATCCCGGTCGTCATGATTACGGCCCTGTCCGACGCGTCCGACCGGGTGCGCGGATTGGAGGCCGGTGCCGACGACTTCCTGACCAAGCCGGTCAACGATATCGCCCTGTTCGCGCGTGTCCGGTCGCTGGTCCGTCTCAAGATGATGATGGACGAGTGGCGACTCCGCGAATCCACCTCGGGCCAGTTCGGCATCCTGGATCAGACGCTGACAGTCAAGAACGAGACGGCGTCGGAGGCCCGCGTGCTGGTGGTCGAGGACAGCCCGATCGACCTGGAGAAGATCACCGAGACCTTGCGGCGCGACACCGACAGCGTCGTCTCGGCCGACACTTCCGCCAAGGCGCTGGACCTCGGCTTGTCCGAGGACTTCGAACTGATCATCGTCAGCTTGACGCTGCTGAACGAGGACGCGTTGCGGCTCTGCTCGCTGCTCCGCAGCCACGAGCGCACCCGTCAAGCGCCCATTCTGCTGGTGGCGGACGAGGGCGACCTCAGCCGGGTCGCCAAAGGCCTGGAACTGGGCGCCAACGACTATCTGCTGAAGCCGATCGACCGGAACGAACTGCTCGCCCGTGTCCGCACCCAGGTGCGCCGCAAGCGCTACCACGAGAAACTGCGGCACAACTACGAGCAGAGCCTGTCCATGGCCCTGACCGACAGCCTCACCGGCGTGTTCAACCGCCGCTACGTCAACGCGCATCTGCCACGATTGATGGAACGGAGTTGGGAGAGCCAGAAGCCGGTCGCGATCCTGATGTTCGACATCGACCACTTCAAAACCGTCAACGACACCTATGGTCATGGCGTCGGCGACGAGGTGCTGAAGGAGGTCGCGGTCCGCGCCAACCGAAACCTGCGAAACTTCGATTTGGTGGCGCGCTATGGCGGCGAGGAGTTCATCGTCGTGATGCCCGACACGGACCGTGATTCGGCGGTCGCGGTGGCGGAACGCTTGCGCCGCCGGGTCGGCGAGGACTTCTTCGCGGTGTCGGCCCCCGTGGGCGAGATCACCGTGACGATCAGCATCGGCATCTCGGTCGTCAACGGCTCCACCGACACGGCCGAGGGCATGCTCAAGCGGGCCGACGACGCGCTGTACCGCGCCAAGCGATCCGGCCGAAACAAGACGGTCGCCGCCGACGATCCGGTCGAGGTCCAATAGTCGGTGCGGGGGCGGGGGACAGGGTCCTCCGCCGATCTCTCGACCAGCCGCCCAAATCGAGAGAAGCCAAAACACGAAAGGCCGCCCCGGAGGGCGGCCTTTCGTTTTGCCGAGATCGTTACCGCGTGCCGGAAAACCGGCGCCGGATCACTTGATCTTCGCTTCCTTGAAAGCGACGTGCTGGCGCACGACCGGATCATACTTCCGGAACTCAAGCTTCTCGGTGGTCTTGCGGGGGTTCTTCTTCTTCACATAGAAGAAGCCAGTGCCAGCCGTGCTGACAAGCCGGATCAGAACGGTATTCTGTTTCGCCATAACTCTAAATCCCGTGTTCGTCCGCGATGCCCCAGGATCGCGTTGACCCGGTAGCACGACAAAGTGAGCGCGGAAGATACCCCGCCAACCGGCAGAGTCAAGTCAAAGTCACGATTTTAGCCACCATCCAGGCGGCCTTGCCTCAGCGTTCGGCGAGCAGCGTGGTCGACAGTTGCAGGGCCCGCTGGTACAGCGACTGGTCCGCCAGCAGCCGCTTGGCGACGCGCAGGTCCAGGTCGGCCTCGTGGGTCTTCCAGGGGCAGGCGTCGCGCAGCTGATGCAGCGCCGTCTCGTCGTCGGGCGCCGCCGCGCGCCAACTGGCCAGCGTGGCCGGCATGCCAAGGTGGCCCTGGCGCAGGTCGCCGATCACGGCGTCCGGGTCGCTGGCGTCCTTGCTGGTGCAGATCGTCGGCGTCACGCCCTGGCGGTGCAGCGTGTAGCCGGACGGCGCGTAGATCCTCGACCAGGTCAGGAACAGCTCGCCGTCGTTCGGCAGGCGGGTGACGGTCTGGACGCTGCCCTTGCCGAACGAGGAGGCCCCGACGACCACCGCCCGGCCGGTGTCCTGCAAGGCCGCCGCCACGATCTCCGAGGCGGAGGCCGACCGACCGTCCATCAGCACCACCAGCGGCAGTCCATCGGTCTGGTCGTCCAGCGTCGCGTCGAACTGCTGGATGCTGTCGGGATGCCGCCCCGCCGTCGTGATGATCCGTCCCTGCGGGATGAATAGGTCGGCGACCGCCACGGCCTGATCCAGCAGCCCCCCGGGATTGCCCCTCAGGTCGAGCACGAAGCCCTCGGCCTTGCGGCCCATCTGGGTGCGCGCGACGTCGATCGCCTCCCGGACGTTGAGCGACGTCGCGGCGTTGAAGCGCTCGATCGAGATCACGGCCACGCCGTTGTCGATCGAACTCGTGACGGTGTTGGGGATCACTCGTTCGCGGCGCAGCGCCACCCGCCGGCTCTGTGTCCCGCTGGCGGATTCGACCGTGACCAGGACGAGGGTGCCGGACGGTCCCCGCAGCCGATCGCGGACATCCTGAAGGATCATGGTGCCTGTCGCGTCGCCGTCGATCGCCGTGATCACCTCGCTGGCCTTCAGCCCGGCGCGTGTGGCCGGCGCGTGACCCAGCAGGTCGTTGATGACGAACTTGCCGCCGACGAACTCGACCCCCATCCCGACGCCGCCATAACCTTCGCGCTGCGCCCGTTCGCCGCCGGCCCGCTGGGCGCTGGTGTAGCGGGAATAGGCGTCGAGATCGCCCATGATGGCGTCGAACACGGTCTGGTAGATTTCCTCGGACGACGCTTGGCGGAGTGGGGTGGATGTCAGCCGGACGCGCTCGATCGCCTGCGCGGTGACGCTGGCCCATCCGCCGGCGTCGTTGGCGGGGGGCGCCGTGAACTCGCCGAGGGGCAGGCCGTTGCTGGACACCCGGACGATGCTGGCGGATCGCTCGACCGCGAGGGAGCCATCCATCTTGGCGAGGCCGCGCAGGCCATCGGTCGTCAATTGCCCCATGTCCACGGGGTTCAGGTAGATCTCCGCGATCCTGCCATAGCCGACGGCGAAGACCTGCTCACCGATCTGGGCCGAGGGCTGGGCAAGTGGTCCCGCCAAGGGACTGGTCAGGGGACCGGCCAGGGAATGCGCCGCGGGCGGTTGGGCCGCCAGCGAGGACGGCTCCGCCGTGCATCCCGCCATCAGCAGGATACCCAGGAGCGCGCCGGGACAGCGGCGGCGTGGCCTCAGCTTTTCATGCGAAGTGCCCATTGCGCTCCGATTACGGCTCCCTTGATCGGGGGAAGCAAGGCCAGTGTCAGCAGCAGCGTCATCGGCACCCAGGTCGCCATGTGGACCCAGGACGCCGGGTGGAAATTCTGTTCGAGCAAGAGCATGCCGGGGATGACGATGTGGCCGACCACGAAGATGGTGAAGTAGGGCGGCGCGTCGTCGGCGCGGTAGGCGCTGATGTCCAGACCGCAATGGCGACAGGTCGGATTGACCGTCACGTAGCGCGAGAAGATGTGGCTTTCGCCGCATTGCGGGCAGCGTTTACGGATGCCCCGCAGCAATCCGGTCAGAAACGAGCCGGGCGGCGGATCGAGGTCCCGGCTATGGTGCGTCAGGGGCAAGTCATCCATGGAATATCGTTTTATCACGATTCGCGGGATTTGGTAGTGGCGCGGGTGTGATCACCGATCGCGCCGCTTTCCCGTCCTCAGTTCGCGCGTCCAGGGCGGATCGGTGTCTCCCGGCTCCAACAGGGCGAACAGGGTGCTGCCAAGCACGGGATCCGCCTCGACCAGCTTGACCTTCACGGCGGCGCCAAGCCGATAGCGCCGGCCCGACCGTTGGCCGACCAGCGCGTGCTGCTTCTCCAAGTGCTCGTAGCGGTCGTCGGGTAGGCTGCTGACCGGGACCAGCCCATCGGCGCCGGTCTCGTCCAGTTCCACGAACAAGCCGAACCGCGTGACGCCCGTGATTCGTCCGCTGAAGGTGGCGCCGACCCGCTCGGCCAGGAATGCGGCGGTGAAGCGATCGACCGCGTCTCGTTCGGCCACCGCCGCGCGCCGCTCGGTCGAGGAGATATGCTCCGCGATCTCCACCATCCGCTCCGCCTCGGCGTCGTCCAGCCCGCCCGCGCCCAGTCCGAACGCGCGGATCAGCGAGCGGTGGACCACCAGATCGGCGTAGCGGCGGATCGGCGAGGTGAAATGGGCGTAGCGGCGCAGCGCCAACCCGAAATGCCCGATGTTCTCCGGACTGTAGGATGCCTGCGCCTGCGAGCGCAGGACGACCTGACTGACCAGCGAAGCCTCGGGCGTTTCCGCGACCCGCTCCAGGATGCGGGTGAAATCCGACGGCTTCAGGGGGCCCTGCGCCAGCTTTAGCCCCAGCCCGTGCAGGAACTCGCGCAGCGATTCCAGCTTGTCCATCGAGGGCTGGTCGTGGACGCGGTACAGGCACGGCGCCCCCTTGGCCTCCAGCGCCTCGGCGGCGGCGACGTTGGCCGAGATCATGAACTCCTCGATCAGCCGATGGCTGTCGAGCCGCTGGCGCGGCGTGATGGCGACCACGCCGCCGCGCTCGTCCAGCCTGACCTGCCGTTCCGGCAGATCCAGTTCCAGCGTGCCGCGTCGCGCGCGGGCGGCGTTCAGCGTCGCGTAGGCTCCGTACAGCGGCTCGATCACCGGGGAGAGCAGGGGGCCGGCCGCGTCATCCGGCGCGCCGTCGCGCGCCGCCTGGACCTGTTCATAGGTCAGCCGCGCCGCCGAGCGCATCAGCCCGCGGACGAACTGGTGCCGGGTCAATTCTCCGCGCGCGTCGATCCACAAGTGGACCGCCAGGCATGCCCTGTCCTCGCCGGGGCGCAGCGAGCAGAGGTCGTTCGACAGCGCCTCCGGCAACATCGGCACGACGCGGTCGGGGAAATAGGCCGAGTTGCCGCGCTGGAACGCGGACCGGTCCAGCGGCTTGCCGGGCCGGACATAGAAGGCGACATCGGCGATGGCGACCATCAGGTGCCAGCCGCCCGCGACGTCCGGATCCGGCTCCGCCCAGACGGCGTCGTCGAAATCGCGCGCGTCGACGCCGTCGATCGTCACCAGCGGGATGTCGCGCAGATCGGTGCGGCCCTCCAGCGTCGGCGCCGCCGCGCGGCCAGCCTCCTCCAGCGCCGCCTCGCTGAACACGGTGGGCAGGTCCTGGGAGTGGATCGCGATCAGGCTAATCGAGCGCGGGTTTGCCATGTCGCCCAGCCGCTCGACCACCTTGGCCTGCTTCAGGCCGAACCGGCTGGAGGGCAGCACCTCCGCCACCACCAGCTCGCCGTTCTCGGCGTCGCCCGAGTTGGCCGGCGTGACGATGAAGTCCGCGCGCTGGCGCTTGTCGGTCGGGCGTAGCCGCGCGCCGTCGGGCGTCATCTCGTAGATGCCCAGCACCCGCGCGCTGCCGTGCCTCTCCAGCTTGCGGATGGTGCGGCCGATATAGACGCGGTCCTTCTGCCGGCTCAACTGGGCCAGCACCCTGTCACCCACGGCCAACGCCGGGTGGCCGCGCCGCTCCGGCTGCATCAGGATCCTCGGCGGCGGCTCGTCCAAGGTCCAGGTGATTGGCCGGGCCAGCACCTCGCCGTCGGTGTCGATCTCGACCACCTCGAGCACGCTGACCGCCGGCAGGGCCGCCGGAGGGGCCAGCCGCCGGCCCCTGTCCCGCTCTACCGAGCCATCGCCCTCCAAGTCCTTCAGCAGTTCCTTGAGGGCGATGCGGTCGTCGCCCTTCAGCTTGAACTCCCGGGCGATCTCCCGCTTGCCCACGGGAACCGGGCTGTTCCGGATGAAGGCCAGGATCTCGTCGCGCGTCGGGACGGCGCCGGGCTTCTTTGGGGTCTCTTCGGTCAACGGACGGTCGTTTTCTCCAGTTTCAGGTCAATCGCCCGACGCGACTGCCCGCGCCTTGGGCTTGCTCGCCGCCGTCTTCGGGGCGGCGGTCTTGCTCGCGGCCGCCGGCTTCTTGCCGGGCGCCTTCTTCGGCGCCGCCTTGGCCGCCGTCGGCTTCTTCGCAGCCGCCTCCTCGGCGACCTCGGCCTTCCCGTCCGCAGCGGTGGCCTTCGCCGCCTTGGCCTTCGGAGCCTTGGCCGCCGGCACCTTGCCGCCATCCTTGGCGATCTTGGCGTCCAGCAGTTCCACCGCCTGCTGCATGGTCAGCGTATCGGCGTGCTCGACCATCGCCTTGGGCAGCGACGCCATCACCTTGCCATGCTTGACATAGGGTCCGAAGCGGCCGTTGTTGAGGCTGACCGGCTTGCCGTCGCGTGGATGGTCGCCCATCGCCCGGCCCGGCACCTGCGCCGGACCCTTCTTGGCCTCGGCCAGCAGGACGACCGCCCGGTTCAGCCCGATGCTCAGCACGTCATCGTCCGGCGCCAGCGACTTGTAGGTCGGACCGAGCTTGAGATACGGCCCGAACCGGCCGATGCCGGCGGTGATCATGTCCTTGGTCTCCGGATGCGGCCCGACATCGCGCGGCAGAGCCAGCAGCTTCAGCGCGGTCTCCAGGTCGATCTCTGTCGGTCCCATGCCCTTGGGCAGCGAGACGCGCTTGGGCTTCTCGACCTCGGCCTTCGGTTTGGCCTTCGCCTTGGGTTTCTTCGCCTTCGCACCCTTGCCGGCCTCGGCCTCCGGCTCCGGAGCGGGGGCCGCGACCTCGACCGGGGGGGCGGCCGCCTCCGGTTTCGGACCCAGTTGGACATAGGCGCCATAGGGGCCGCGCCGCACGCTGACCGGCAAACCGGTCTCCGGATCCAGGCCCAGCTCGCGCGGACCATCGGCCAGGGCGTCGGCCTCCTCGCCGCCGGTGGCCACCGCCAGCGAGCGGGTGTAGCGGCATTCCGGATAGTTGGAGCAGCCGATGAAGGCGCCATTCCGGCTCAGCTTGAGGCCGAGCCTGCCGGCGCCGCAGGACGGGCAGACGCGCGGGTCGGGGCCGTCCTTGGTCGTGTTGGGGAAGAAGTGCGGCCCGAGATCCTTGTCCAACTCGTCGATCACCTGGGTGATCGTCAGGTCCTTGGTGCCCTCGATCGCCGCCGAGAACGACTTCCAGAAATCGCGCAGGACCGTCTTCCAGTCCAGCAGCCCGCCCGACACGTCGTCCAGCTTGGCTTCCAGGTCGGCGGTGAAGTTGTACTCGACATACCGCTCGAAGAAGCTGCTCAGGAAGGCCGTGACCAACCGCCCGCGGTCCTGCGGGACGAAGCGCCGCTTGTCCAGCTCGACATACTCGCGGTCCTGGAGCACCTGCATGATGCTGGCATAGGTCGAGGGCCGGCCGATGCCTAGCTCCTCCAGCTTCTTGACCAGACTGGCCTCGGTGTAGCGCGGCGGCGGCTGGGTGAAGTGCTGCTCGGCGTCGACCTCGCCGCGCTTCATCCCGTCGCCTTCCTTGACCGGCGGCAGGCGCGCGTCGGCCTCGTCCTCGGCGCCGGCCTTCTCGTCGACCGAGTCGTCGCGCTCCTCCTGGTAGACCCTGAGGAAGCCGTCGAACAGCACGACCGAGCCGGTCGCCCTCAGCATCGCCTTGCCGTCGGCGGACGCGATGTCCACCGCGACTTGGTCGAGCACGGCGCTCTCCATCTGCGAGGCGACGGTGCGCTTCCAGATCAGCTCGTACAGCCGCAGCTCGTCCCGGTCCAGGGTCCCCGCGACCTGTTCCGGCCGCCGGGTCAGGTCGGTCGGGCGGATCGCCTCGTGGGCCTCCTGGGCGTTCTTGGCGGTGCTCTTGTAGATCCGGGCGGCGCCGGGAACATACTCGGCGCCATACTGCGACCCGATCAGCTCGCGCACCTGTCCGATGGCGTCGTTGGAAAGCTGCACGCCGTCGGTACGCATATAGGTGATCAGGCCGACGGTCTCGCCGCCGATGTCGATGCCCTCGTATAGCTTCTGGGCGACCCGCATGGTCCGGGTGGCGCCCATCCCCAGCTTGCGCGACGCCTCCTGCTGGAGGGTCGAGGTCGTGAAGGGCGGGTAGGGGTTCCGCTTGACCTGCTTGTGCTCGACCGAGTGGACGGCGTAGCTCAGCGGCTTCAGCCGGTCGACCACGGCGTTGGCGGCACCCGCCTCACCCAGCGCGAACTTGTCCAGCCGCTTGCCGTCCAACTGGGTCAGCCGCGCCTTGACCACGGCGCCCTCGGCGGTCTGGAACGCGATTTCGATCGACCAGTATTCCTGCGGGCGGAAGACCTCGATCTCGGCCTCGCGCTCGCAGATCAGCCGAAGCGCCACGGACTGGACGCGCCCGGCGGAGCGCGATCCCGGCAGCTTCCGCCACAGGACCGGGGATAGGGTGAAGCCCACCAGATAGTCCAGCGCGCGGCGCGCCAGATAGGCCTCGATCAATTCCTGGTTCAGCTCGCGCGGCCGCTGCATCGCCTCCAGCACGGCGCCCTTGGTGATCTCGTTGAAGGTGACGCGGCGGACATCGACCTTGTCCAGCAGCTTGGCTTCCCGCAGAACCTCCTGGACGTGCCAGGCGATGGCTTCCCCTTCGCGATCCGGGTCGGTCGCCAGGAAGACGTGATCGACGCCGCGGATGGCGCGCGAAATTTCGTCGACATGCTTTTTGGAGCGGTCGCCCAGCTCCCAGGACATGGCGAAGTCTTCCTCGGGACGAACAGAGCCGTCCTTAGGGGGGAGATCCCGAATATGGCCAAAGCTGGCCAAAACGGTGAAGTCCGGACCAAGATACTTGTTGATCGTCTTCGCTTTGGCCGGAGATTCGACGATGACTAGATTGCTGCCAGACAAGCGAAACCCGCCTCTTGTTTGCGTTCGGTCACTTTTTCAGTTTTTATTGCTGAATCAGGACGACCTGATTTCCGGGCAACTGCTGAACACGACCGGCAAGGTCGAGTTCGGTCAGCACGCTCCGTACCACCGACGCAGACAATTGGCACCCTCTGACCAGTTCGTCAACGGGGACCGGTGAGTAACCGAGGCATTCGAGCAACCGATCGCGAATTTCCTCGAAGCTCGCGTCATCCAGTTGCATGCCCTTGGCTGCCGAGAACAAGTCTCCTTCCTTCTCGCGCATGCGGGGTATGGCAACGGCCTCCAGAACGTTGATGATGTCCTGGACCGTCTCCGTCAGATGCGCCCCGCTGCGCAGCAGATCGTTAGGTCCCTGGCAGCGCGGGTCGAGCGGCGAGCCCGGCACCGCGAAGACCTCGCGCCCTTGTTCCCCCGCCAACCGGGCGGTGATCAGCGAGCCGGATTTCGGCGTGGCCTCGACCACCACGACACCCAGCGACAGTCCGGATATGACACGGTTGCGCCGGGGAAAGTGGCGGGCGATCGGCTGAGTTCCCAGGGAGCACTCGGCCACGACGGCGCCCTGGTCGACCAGCCGGGCGTACAGTCCGCCATTCTCCTCGGGATATATGACGTCCACGCCGCCGGCCACGACGGCGATCGTCCCGCGCTCCATGGCACCCTGGTGGGCGCTGGTGTCGATCCCGCGGGCCATGCCGGAGACCACGACATACCCGGCGGCGCCCAGGTCGCGGGCCAGCGACTCCGCGAACCGCTTGCCATTGGTCGAGGCGTTGCGGGCGCCGACCATGGCGACGCAGCGCTTCGTCAAGAGATGCGGGTGGCCGCGCACCGCGATGATCGGCGGCGCGTCGTCGGTCGCCGCCAGCGGTATCGGATAGTCGGGTTCACACGAGGCGATAAGCCGCACGCCGAGCTTGCGCGCCGCCGCGACCTCCCGCTCGGCTTCCGCCTTGGAGCACACCTTCAGCGGCGCCTTGCGCCCGCCGCGCCGCGCCAGATCGGGCAGTGCCGTAATGGCCTGCCCGGCGGTGTCGAACCGCTCCATCAAGCGCGCGAAGGTCACCGGACCGACATTCTCGGTCCGGATCAATCGCAGCCAGTCAAGCCGCTCAGGATCGGTAAGCGCGCGTCTCAGTTGAGTCATGCCGCACGATACTTCAGTGGGCGATAGGATCAACCCGATCACCACACGCCCGCATGCGGCAAAACGCCATCAGGGAACTGACGTCAGCGCAGTTCGACGGCGTACTGTTCCAGCTTCGGCACCTCCCCGATCAACTCGCGCTCCTTCAGGAAGCGGGCGAACCGCTCGTAGCGGCGGGTGTCCAAGGCTCCGGGGCTATGGGCGAAGCGGGGCAGGGTGTCGCGCCACGCGCGCCGGTTCAACTCGTCGTCCAGATCCGGGTTGGCCTTGACGAACAGCTTCCAGGCCTCTTCCGGATGGTTGATCAGGTACATCGTGCCGCGCTCGACCGCGTCCATGAAGCGGGGCAGGCGGGGATCGCCGACTTTCGCGCTGTTGGCGACCACGACCAGCTCGTCATAGGGCGGCACGCCATGCTCCTCGGGATAGAAGGCCCGGCCGGCGCGGCCCTCGATGTCCATCTGGTTCAGCTCGAAGTTCCGATAGGCGCCGACCACCGCGTCGACCTGTCCCGACAGCAGCGCCGGCGACAGGCTGAAATTGACGTTGACCAGCGTCACGTCGGACAGCTTCAGCCCAGCGTTCTCGAGCATGGCGCCAAGCAGCGCTTCCTCCAGCCCGCCAACCGAGAAGCCGACCTTGCGCCCCTTCAGGTCCGCGATCGACTTGACCGGACCATCGGCCAGCACCACCACCGTGTTCAGCGGGGTGGCGATCAGCGTGCCGATCCGGGTCAGCGGCAAGCCCTCCGCCGCCTGCATCTGAAGCTGCGGCTGGTACGACACCGCCAAATCGGCTTGTCCGGCGGCGACCAGCTTGGGCGGGTCGTTGGGATCGGCCGGGGCCACCATCTCGACCTCCAGCCCGGCGTCGCGGAAATAGCCCATCTCGCGCGCCACATAGAGCGGCGCGTGGTCGGGGTTGACGAACCAGTCCAGCAGCACGGTCAGCTTGTCCGCAGCGGCGGCCGGCCTCGGGAACGCGAGACCCCCCGCCGTCAGCGCGACACCGGCGACCAGCGCGACCTGCCAGCCGGCTCTCAGGACGGAGCGGCGCGATGCTTCGATACCCATGGGTGTTCAGTCCCTCTCGTCATTTGGATTTTTATCGGGTTGCCACGGCAGGGCGCGGCGCAGCAGCGCGTCCACCGCGAAATAGAGGGCGACCGAGATGACGGCCAAGGTCAGCAGGGCCGCGAACATCAGGTCCACCTGCATGCGTCCATTGGCGTGCAGCATCAGATATCCCAGACCGGCGGACGCCCCGACCCACTCGCCGACCACGGCGCCGATCGGGGCCACCGCCGTGGCCACCCTCAACCCGGAGGCGAAGGCGGGCAGGGCCGCGGGAAGGCGGATCCGCAGCAGGGTGCTCCAGCGCGACCCGCCCATGGTGCGCGCCAAGTCCAGCCATCCGGGCTCGGTTCGGCGCAATCCGTCGAAGAAAGCGGATGTCACCGGAAAATAGATGATCAGCGTCGCCATCGCGATCTTCGACGCCATGCCATAGCCCATCCACAGCACCAGCAGCGGCGCCAGGGCGAACACGGGGATCGCTTGACTGAACACCAGCACCGGCATCAGCCAGCGCCGCGCCGGCCGAAAATAGCTGAGCGTCAAGGCCGTGACGGCACCCAGCACGATGCCCAGCGCCAGTCCACCCAGGATCTCGCCGATCGTGAACAGCGCGTGGAATCCGATCGTGCCCGCCCGCTCGTACAGCGCCACCGCGACCCACGCTGGATCGGGCAGGATGAAGCGTGGAACCCCCGTGCCCCAGACAAGCGCCTGCCACGCCGCGATCAGCACGACGGCGGTCACCATCGGTCGAAACACCCGGCCGATCATGACGCCAGCCGCCGAAGCAGTTCGGCCTGCCGCGCCAGCAGCGCCGGATCGTCCGGCGGCCGGGGAGGGGTTCCTTCCGGCGAGATCGCCGGCCCAATCTCCGCCGGCTGGCCCGCCATCACATGGATGCGGTGCCCGATCCGCAAGGCTTCCAGCGGGTCGTGGGTGACCAGCAACACGGTCTTGCCGGCCAGCAGCCGGGCCGCCATTTCCTGGAGCCGCAGCCGGGTGATGGCGTCAAGCGCCGAGAACGGCTCGTCCATCAGCACGATGGGGCGGTCCTCCATCAGCGTCCGTGCCAGCGCCACCCGCTGCCGCATGCCGCCCGACAGTTCCGACGGCCGCGCCCTAAGACGGTCGCCCAGTCCCACGGCATCCAGCAGGCCCCGCGCGCGGTCCACCACCGCCGCCCCGATCGCCTCGCCCCGCAGCCTGGGACCCAGCAGCACGTTGTCGAGCGCGCCCAGCCAGGGCAGCAGCAGATCCTGTTGCGCCATATAGGCGACGCGGCCCTCCAGCGGTCCGCCATCCTCGGCGATCAGCTTGGTGGGCGGCTCGGGATCGGCCAAGCCGGCGATCAGGCGCAGCAGCGTGGTCTTGCCGACGCCGCTCGGCCCGAGCAGACAGGTGCAGCGGCCGCCTTCCAAAGCGAAGTCCAGCCCGTCGAACAGCCGCACGCCGCCATAGGTCAGGCGCGCGCCTTCGATCCGGACTCCGATGCTGGGTATAGGGGCCGACAGCGTCGGCCGCACGAGGTCGTGCATGGGTCACTGATCCCTACGCCGGTATCAACCGGATCAGGTTCCAGGGGTCGTCCCACGCCTTGGGACCTCTCAGCCGACCATCGGCTCCCCCCAGTGAGGTTGGGGAGACTATTGCAAGTCCGTGACGGTCTGGCAAGCCATGCGGATGCGTGAGGGGGCACATAGTTGACGAAGCGGAAGGGCCAGCCTAGTTGACCTGCCATGCCGAACCCATTTCCACCGCTCCCAGCCGACCCCGATCCCGGCAGTCCCAGCCCCGGCCCCATCGCCAGCGGACCGGCCCCGATCGGCCCCCTCTTCATCGGAAACGAGATCTACCGGGGCTCCACCTATGGCAGGAAGCACCCGCTCGCGATCCCGCGCGTCTCGACCGCGATCGACCTGTCGCGGGCGATGGGGTGGCTGGATCACCGGGTCTATCTGGACAGCCCGACGGCGACGCCCGACCAGCTCGCCCGCTTCCACGACCGCACCTATATAGAGACGGTGCGCCGGGCGGAGGCCGAACAGCGGCTGGATGCCGAGGCGCGCGACCGCTACAACATCGGCCGGCTGGAGAACCCGATCTTCGCCGAGGTGTTCCGCCGCCCCGCCACCGCCGCCGGCGGCTCGATCCTGGCGGGGCGCCTGCTGGCCGAGCACGAGGGCGTCATCTACAACCCCGCCGGCGGAACCCACCATGGCCGCCGCGATCGCGCCAGCGGCTTCTGCTATTTCAACGACCCGGTCCTCGCCATCCTCGCCATGCTCGATGGCGGGTTGAAGCGCGTCTATTACGTCGACCTGGACGCCCACCACGGCGACGGCGTCGAGTACGGCTTCGCCGACGACGACCGTGTCCTGACCGTCTCGGTCCACGAGGGCACCCGCTGGCCCTTCACCGGCAAGGTCGAGGACCGGGCGGGCGGCATGGCGCGGAACGTGCCGGTGCCGGTCGAGTTGAACGACAGCGAACTGGCCTACATCCTGGACACGGCGCTGATGCCACTCGGACGCGAATTCGCCGCCGATGCCGTGGTGATCCAGTGCGGCGCCGACGCCCTGGCCGACGATCCCATGAGCCGCTTGGAGCTGTCGAACCGCGCCTTGTGGGACGCCGTCCGCCAACTGGCGACCCTGGCCCCGCGCGTGCTCGTCCTGGGGGGAGGCGGCTATAACCCGTGGTCGGTCGGCCGCTGCTGGACGGGCGTTTGGGCCACCCTCAACGGCATCGACCCCGCGGTTCCCGTGACGGAGGATGCGGAGGAGATCCTGCGCGCCCTGACCTGGACCCGACGCCAGGGCCAAAACCCGCCGGAGCACTGGTTCACGACGTTGGCCGACCAGCCCCGGCCCGGTCCGGTGCGGGACGAGATCCGGCGCGTGGTCGACACCGTCATGTCTTGACCGGATCGCCTCCGCTCAAATGCTTTACATCCCCGACAAGCTCCTGTAGCGACTGGATCATGGCTGCCGCGATCATCAGAACCCTCACCCTCGTCCTGCTGCTTGTCGCGGCCGGCCTGGGTCCCTCATCCGCCGCGGAGACCTTCCGCACCGACCGTCTGACCATCGAGACCGCGTCCGGCGGCAAGTTCGGCTTCACCATCGAACTGGCGGAGACGCCGCGCCAGATGGCTCAGGGGCTGATGTTCCGGCAAAGCCTGGAGCCCGACGCCGGCATGCTGTTCGTGCTGCCGAAGGAACAGCCCATGTCGATGTGGATGAAGAACACCTTCATCCCGCTGGACATGGTGTTCATCGGAGCGGGCGGCGTCATCGTCAACATCCACGAGAACGCCGTGCCCCAGTCGCTCGACACGATCAGCTCCGCCGGCCCGGTCCACGCGGTGCTGGAGATCGGCGGCGGCATGGCGAAGCGCCTGGGCATCCACGCCGGCGACCGCGTGATCCACAAGTCGCTGCCGGCCCAATAAAACCCAAAGCCCTCTCGCTCAGGGCCGCTTCCGCGCCAGGGTCAACCCGTCACCCAGCGGCAGCAGGACCTGCGTCACCCGCTCGTCGGCATGGACGAAGGCGTTGAACTCGCGGAAGGTCCGGGTCTTCGCCTTGTTGGCGTCGGGATCGGCGACAGTGCCGCGCCACAAGGTATTGTCGATCGCGATCACGCCGCCCGGCCGCGTCAGGGTCAGCGCCTGTTCGTAGTATGTCGGGTAAAGCTCCTTGTCGGCGTCGATCAGCGCGAAGTCGAAGCTGCCCGCCGCCCCTTCGCCGATCAGCGCCGCCAGCGTCTCGGTCGCCGGCGCCAGCCGCAGGTCGATCTTGTCGGCGACCCCCGCCTCGTCCCAATAGCGCCGCGCCACATCCGTCCACTCCACGCTGACGTCACAGGCGATCACCCGCCCCTCCGGCGGCAGCGCCAGCGCCGCGACGGTCGCGCTGTAGCCGGTGAACACCCCGATATCCAGCGTCCGCCGCGCCCGCAGCAGCTCCAGCACCAGGGTCAGCATCTGCCCTTCCTCGGGCGCTATCTGGTAGAAGCCCTCTGTCAGGGTGGCCGTCTCCGCCCGCAGCCGCGCCAACACCGGCGGCTCGCGCAGCGAGTTGTCGAGGATGTACTGGTGGATCGCCGGCGGCAGGAACATGGATTGCTGGGTCACTCGGACATCCCCGTGCGGTTCGTATGGACCTGATCAAGTGCCGCCGAATGCCATGGCGCTCAGGAGATGTCCAGACGATATCCCGGTAGGCATCCCATAGGCGCTAACTTTAGGCTTGGCCTCGTCTGAAGCTCCGCCAGCCTCATCGAATTTCGTCATGCGCGGGCTTGACCCGCGTATCCACGTGGTACCTAGGGAGCGTTCCAGATTCGCACGTGGATACGCGGGTCAAGCCCGCCCGCACCGAAAACCAGCCAACCGAACCCCGCCACCCGCGTACCGCACTCTCAAACCGCCGCCCATGAACAGACCTCCCGGTACACAGGACCGCCCCAACTTTCTTGACACCCTATCCGGGGCGGTGGGTTGCCGGGAACGCGGCGATGTTGTATGTCACCGGCATGGCGGAGCGTAGCGCAGTCTGGTAGCGCATCTGCTTTGGGAGCAGAGGGTCCCGAGTTCGAATCTCGGCGCTCCGACCATATGCTAGAAGTCGTGGAGAAGCGAACCATGCAGGTGCGTATTTATCAGCCCAGTAAGTCGACCATGCAGTCGGGGCGTGGCAAGCAGAGTCATTGGGTTCTTGAATACGAAATCGCGACGGCGCGACGCGCCGAGCCCCTGATGGGTTGGATCTCGTCCGGCGACACCCTCAACCAGGTGCGCCTCAAGTTCCCGACCAAGGACGAGGCCGTTGCCTTCGCCGAACGCAAGGGCTGGGAGTTCATGGTCCAGGACGCCCACCAGCGCCGCGTCCGCCCGCGCAACTACGCCGACAATTTCCGCCCCGACCGCGTACGCTGACGACGCGCCGGGCATCCGGTCCTCGGGCCGGGCGAGCGCCCTTAGCTCAGCTGGATAGAGCACCCGCCTTCTAAGCGGACGGTCGCTGGTTCGAATCCAGCAGGGCGCGCCAATCCCAAGCCAGACCCCTGCGGCAATATGGCCTCGCCCACGCGGGGCCATTTCTTTGTCCGGCGTCATGACGACAATGCAAAATGGAGCTTACGAGGCATTTCGTTCCATAGACGTACCTGAGGAAAAGGCCGTGAAAGCTGCGGCGGCATTGAGCAAGCGGGATGATGACGTTGGCATCCTCAAGGCCGATATGAGTTTGCTGAAGTGGATGATGGGCTTCGTCCTCGCCTTTCAGATTGACATTTTTCTGAAGATGTTCATCCATTGACAGTTGTACAGGAAGGGTTTGAACACCGAAGGGAAGCCGAGGGCTAGCGGCGAGGATCGAGACGCTGTCATCTCGCTGACAGCACTGGCCGTATTGGTTGATGGACGCCCGACCACGCATGATACAACCAAGGATGCGTGGCACTCTTAATGACCTAGTGCCATGTTGAAACGTGGAGAAAAGCCCCACGGTATGGTGACGCTGGATGCCGGGCTGGATGAAAAGGGCGCGACGATGGTCAGCAAGCCTTTCAAAGTTCACGCATGTTGGGATGATGAGGCCCGCGTGTGGTATGTCTCCGAAAGCCATGTGCCGGGGCTGAGCGCCGAAGCTGAAACCACTGAAGAGCTATTGGCGAAGCTGCGCGTCATAATTCCGGAATTGGTCATGATGAACAGCTATCTGATCGATTTCGAGCCGGGAGCGGATCTCCCCATCCACCTGATGGCCGAACGGCTGGAAAATCTTCGTTGTCTCTCCTGATGGTCGGATACACGCCGCGTCTGAAACAGCTTCTCCGAGACGCTGGATGCTATTGGGTTAGAAGCGGAAAAGGCGACCATGAGATATGGTATAGCGCCATCACCAACGTCTTGGTTGATAATAATTTCAAATCAAAGCACCCTGCCAATAAGGTCTTGAAAGACACCGGGCTCCTTAAGGTATTTTAACGGTCAAGCATCACGCCTTTTGATGACTCCAGCCGCTTTGTTTTTCATGCCTTGAACGGCATCGCCACTAATATCCGCCAGCATCAAGAACGGCGAAGAACACCTCATCACGATGCTTCCTCTCCTCTGCCGTCTCATGGGGATTTGGAACAATGACAGAATCGCGAATGCCAGCGGGGGCGATCACCTCAAGAGTTGGTTCGGCATCTTCCATGTGAAGGTCATGGCGCATCAGGGTCTCGATATATCTGGTAGGCGTTCTATTGTCACTGGCTGCCTTGCTCCTGGCAGCCAACAGCACGGCTGGGTCGAAATGCATCGTCACCGGCTGTCGCATGGGGGATCTCCCAATTGGCCGCATTGCCATGTACATGCATTGTCACACGCTGTAAGTGCAGCGGCGGACTGTGGGTATAGGGACAAGTCATTAAGCAGAGCAGCTTCAAGCATGATGCATTTTCAACGATCCTGGCTGTTTTTAACAGAACAGCTATTTACCTTTTTCATTAGATTTGGCTTCAATTCTGGTTTTAGAAGCATTGAAGAAGTATCCTATGAGGGTACCTAAAAGCCCTGCGTAGATTTCATGCCGCGCATTTTTTTGGACTGCGATAATCATTATTGTCGGGCATAATATGGAAAGGAGAATCAACTCAAAGGACCGATCCTTTATCGCTGGAGATCGCGAGAATATTGCCAGTACACCAAGTATAAAGAATAACAAAATGGCCAGGATAACCTTAATATCTCCACTAAAGCCAGATTTAACGATACTTTCAATCAGCGAAGGAAGACTTTGCATGGTAGTTTTCTCTTTTTAGGGTGAAGGTTTTAAATTTTTACAAAATTGAGTAGTGAATTTTTATTTTCTAAGTGCTAATTTTATTCCCAAAAATCCTTTAATCTGTGAAGTATTTAATTGTAATTTACCATGTTTAACAAGTTACACATCAGGCTTCCGATGTTGTTGCGCAAACGCTTTCAAATGATATCGTTCATCTGCGGTTATGATCACATTAGTTGTCGGATACTGATTCTGGAGTTCATTGCTTATGCGACCGGGAGCGAAGAATTGCAACAAGTAAGCCAATGGCGGATTAAAGCGCCGCCTATTCCAACCGGTCTTTTCATGCAATCTCGGTATCACTGCGTTGCAGTCATCTTCCAGTAGGGATTCAGCTAGGTAAACGGCATCCGCTCTGGTGTCGTAGCCCATCACAGCCCCGTCGAAGGCCCAAAATAGATCATAAGTGGTGTGAATTGCGGCTACCGGCGCACCTATGGCGGAATGTACATGAATTAGTCCGCAGTGCTTCAGTTCAGCAAGGGCATCATGGATTTCGATCTCATTTGCATTTGGAAATGCCGCTTTGATCTCGTTCCAACCATGCATGTCGTAAAATCCATTTGTCGTAGCTCTGACCAAATAAGTCGAGATTTGCGCCGCGACTTCGCCAATACGCAGCTTTGGTCGGAGGATTGATTCTAGTTCTTCAATAGCTGTCTCATGGAAATTTGCTGCGATTGTAATATTTTTCCGCCACGTCTCGATGTCACGCTCGAACTGCGATGGGTGTGTGTACGTGTATATACGCGTTAAAGCGCCTGTTATAGGTTCAAAACTAGCTATACTTTCAACAATAGCTCGAAGAGCTGAGCGCCTCTCGTCGGAGCTTGGAATTTCAATGGGCATAAAAATTTCCTCACTGTTCGGACTAACGCTCATTCATATACTGTAGAGAGGGCTCGTATGGATGGCAAGATTTATTGGCTATGCACTAATTAGTATGATAAGTAAATCAACATGCATGCAAATCCCTGCACTAAGAAGAATATGTCTCTTATTTCGATGTAAATCTGCGCATGAAGAACGGGTTAGGAATAGTGTAGGCCCTCTAACGCTCTAAAAGGGTTTTCCACTCTCGGAGGTTGTCACGCATCAAGGTGCCATACATCGATATTTTCACTCTTCTGCGAAGCCATACGGCATCGTTTCAACTTGCCGCCTGACCGCCTCACCAGCTGCTCACGTCAAAAATCCGGATTGAATTCCTAACTCCGCGCGGCTATACCACCACCATGACGCCAGCCGGATCTTTGAACCCGTAAATCACGCCACCCACTCTCGCCAAGAGCGAGCCACCCGGAATTTTGTCTCAAATAACCCCATTCGCCTTGACCTACCACCGTATTCGGTCCAGTGTCGGCGCACCTTCCGCAACCGCGAGGGCGGTTGGGCAGGGGAACGGCCATTCCCCAAACCCAACCTGACCAACGATGCAACCTTCAAGGACATCATCGATGGCTGATGCCAGCCTTACCACACCCGGCGCGGTTTCGCGCCGATTCTTGTTCTCCACCGCCGTGGCCGCCCTGTTGATCGCGGCGGCTCCGTTCAGGGCGGGGGCCTCATCGGCGGGGTCGCTCCCAAGCGGCTTTCCGGCGGGGCTTCTCGCCCTCCTGGATCGCTACCGCGACACCGGCAGGCGGCTTCGTGACATCGAAGCGGCCCATGCCACGACGCTGCTGTCGATCCCGGCCCGGTTTCGGCCGGGCGTGGCACCGGGGCAAAAAGTCTTGTCGCGCTGGGCGGAGTGGACCAGGGCGGAATTGGATGCCTTGGGACTGCCATCCTCCACCCCGCTGCGCCCCTCGCTCGTCGATTTCACCCGCGCTTACCAGCGAAACTTGAGCCCCGACCCGGAAGAGCGGCACGAAATCAACCGGCGGCACAGCGCGCGTGTCGCCGCGTGGCATGAGCGGCGGAACCTTCAGAATGACTGGTTCCGCCGAACCGGCCTAACCGCCATCGCCCGCGACCGCAGGCGCTGGCAGGAGGAAAAGGATCGGATCGAACGGGAAATGATGGAGTTGATGATCGGCCCCGACAAGGCCGCCACCGACGCCTGATCGCCCGCCTGAGGTCCCGCTTGGTCTCCAAGCCCTCAGGGGTCGCGCCGTGAAGCTCCCGGCTGCGGTTCACACCCGCCGTCGGGAGCCACGACAGTGACCCCCGACCGGAAGAATGATGACCTTCCGGCCGGGATAGTGACCCACAGTGACCAAGGATGACCTTCGGCGAGTTTTTTCCAAGGTCACCGATGATGACCCTCCCCAAGCCACACACCCGTCACCGCCCCCGTGACCGTCAGGGCAAGCGGGCACAACGTGGTCGGGTACCGAAGTTCACACCGCCTTCAGGAACGCCGCCTTGTTCGCGGTCAGGTAATCCCGCAGGCTCGTCGGGTCCTCGCCTGTCAGCGTCTTGACGCCATCGCCGACCAAATCCGCCCGGCCAACGCGGGTATTGGTGTCGAACGAAACCAGGATCGGCGCCAGGAATGCCGGAACCCCGGATGCCACCATGCCCTCCGCCAACTGTTCGTCGGTGACCTGGACCACAGTGATCGGCCTGCCGAACACGTCACTGGCGATAGCGGCGATCTCGGTGGTGGTGAGGGCTTCGGGGCCGGTCACGTCGTAGCGGGCGTTCCCTCTCTCCCCGGCCGCCAAAGCCGCCGCGGCGGCCCGCGCGCAGTCGTCGCGCGTCACGTGGGCGACGCGGCCATCCCCGGCCGACGTGAACCACTGGCCCGTGGCCAGGACATGGGGAAGCGAGAGGAGGAGGTTCTCGGCGTACCAGCTGTCGCGCAAAACGGTCCAGCCAAGCCCGCTGGCGGCCAGGGCCTGTTCGGTCCCGAAATGATCCGGCGCGAAGGGGATCGGCGAGCCGGGCTCGGGGTTCGGCATCGATGTGTAGACCACATGACCGACGCCCGCCTTCACCGCGGCATCCACCGCCGCCTTGTGCTGCGCGAGGCGCCGGCCGGGAACAGCGATCTCGTCGGTGGAGACGATCAGCAGGCGGTCGACCCCGGCGAAGGTACCTGCGAGGTCGGGATCGTCGAAATCGACTTTCCGGATCTCAGCCCCCAACTCGGCGAGGGCGGTCAGCTTGGACGGATCGCGCGAACCGGCGATCACCTTTCCTTGACCGCCCGCCAACAGGATCTCCACGACACGCCGGCCCAAGTGTCCCCCAGCGCCGGTAACCATCAGAGTCTTGACCCGATCACCCATCATCCCAATTCCTCAGCAAACGAGCGCATGGTCTCGATGAGAGCCATGGTCTCGAAATTAGACTTGCTGTAATTGGGGAGAACGGCGACCCGCTGTAAAGAAGGCAGGAATCAGGGAGATAGGCACATGGAGGGAACCACCACCGCCAAGAGGCGTATCGACGGTCCCGCCAGGGAACTCAGCGCCAGCAAGGAACTCAGCGAAGGTTTGAAGACTTGGCGCGACCGGTACCCGGATTTGGTCAATTGCCCGATCCGGGACGTGCTCGACCAACTCGGCGACAAGTGGAGCACGCTGATTCTGGTGACACTCGGTGGACGGCCGCATCGATTTGGCGAGCTTCGGCGGGAGATCGCGGA
This sequence comes from Skermanella stibiiresistens SB22, assembly GCF_000576635.1. Taxonomy (GTDB): domain Bacteria; phylum Pseudomonadota; class Alphaproteobacteria; order Azospirillales; family Azospirillaceae; genus Skermanella; species Skermanella stibiiresistens. The sequence continues at coordinate 213,263 of NZ_AVFL01000009.1, read as the reverse complement.
TATCTCCCAGCGCATGCTGACCCAAACCCTGCGCGATCTTCAGCGCGACGGATTGATCAGCCGCCATGTCTTCCCGACCCAGCCGCCGAGCGTCGAATACCGCCTGACGCCGCTGGGCCAGACCCTGCTCGATCCCCTCGCTGGCTTGATCCGCTGGGCGGAGACGAACCATCGGGAGATCGGCAGGGCCCGGCGCGCGTTCGACGCCGTGAGGACCGAGACGGACTAGCGCCTCGGATCGCCTCAGTCCGAAACCGGCACCAGCAAGGCCAATGGGAAGCCGCCCATCAACGCGCCAGCGGGGAATGCCGCGCCATCCTCACGCGGTTCGGCCTCGATCACCGCGTTGGTCAGCAGGTTCCGCCAGCGGCCGGCGCCGACCACGGTCGGCAGCAGCACCGCCGTGTCGCCCCAGTCGGGATCGGCCTCCAGCCGGCAGACCAGACGCGGCACCGCCACGATCACGCTGTCGCCCTCGTGGACCCGCGCGAAGGCGCAGATCTGCTCCGGCTTGGCACCCTGGACGGTCAGCGCCTCATACGATCCGTGGGCGAAAAGATCGGGCTTCTCCGCCCGCAGCCTCAACGCCTGCCGGGTCACCGCCAGCTTGATGACGCCGTCCTGCCAGTGGTCGAACAGGGCGGGCAGGGAGGCCGGGTCCTGCTCCAGCTCGCCTTCCAACTGGTCCAGCGCCCGCTGATGCGTCTCGTAATCCACCGGCAGCCGGTTGTCTGGATCGACCAGGCTGAGGTTCCACATCTCGGAACCCTGGTAGATGTCCGGCACGCCCGGCACCGTCAGCTTCAGCAACGCCTGCGACAACCCGTTGAGGGCGCCCAGCTTGGCGACCTTGGCTTGGAACGGCACGAAGGCCTCCAGGAAGGGGCTCCGGCGCGACACGTCCAGGCACTCGTGCAGGAAGGCGGTCACCGCCTCCTCGTATTCCGTGTTGGGGGCGGCCCAGGTCGAATGCACCTTGGCCTCGCGGATCGACTTGATCATCGCGCCTTCGACACGTTCGATATAGCCCTTCAGCAACGATGCGTCCGGCTGCGTGATGTTCGTCAGCTCGGCCGGCCAGGACCCGATCAGCAGTTGGTACAGCAGGTACTCGTCGTTCTTGTCCGGCGGGGCGGTGCCGGCCATGTCGCCGCGCCGGGCGCGGACCATCCGGCTCCAGATGCGGATCTGGCGCTCCCATTCGTCGGGCATCTCGGACAGCACGTCGATCCGGGCGCGGGTGTCCTCGCCGCGCTTGGTATCGTGGGTCGAGGTCCCCAGCATCGCGTGCGGCCAGCGGCGCGCCCGCTCGAGGTTGGCGTAGTGGAAGGCGCTGACGCTGACTCCGAACTGGTCGGGGTGGCCACCGACCTCGTTGAGCGAGACCAATCGGTTGTAGCGGTAGAAGGCGGTATCCTCCAACCCCTTGGCCATCACCGGCCCGCTGTACTGCTGCACCCGCATCGCCAGACGGATCACGGCGAACCGGCTGTAGCCGTTGCGCGGCTCGGCCACCAGATCGCCGGACAGCAGGGCTTGCAGGAAGTCGAACACGCTCGGGTCGGCCGCGTCCACCGCGCGTCGCGCCTGGGTGATGGCCCAGTCGATGTCGCGCCGGTCGCTCTCCGCCGGGGTCGAGCCGTCGATATAGGTCCGATAGACCGGGAAGCGGGCGACGATCTCCTTCAGCGCGGAATGCAGGATATTGTTGGTGAAGTCGGCCGTCCGCCAGTTGGAGCGCGCCACACGGGCGGCGTCGCGGGCGAGCACGTTCAGCTCGCTCGCCATCTCGTGTTCCATGATGCGGATCTTGCTCTCGTGGACGATGTCCTCGAAGGATTGATCCAGCTCGGTGAACTCGGTGTAGATCCGGTTGAAGGCCTCCTCGCCGGCCGGATCAACGAACAACCCGTTGACGAGGTTGGTGAACTCGTAGCCGGTCGTGCCCTCGATAGGCCAGTCCTCGCGCAGGCGCTCGTGATGCGCCAGGATCTTCTCGACCACCAGATAGAATGGCTTCGACGCCTTCTCGCGCAGGCGGATGCAATAGCCCTTGGGATCGACCAGACCGTCGATGTGGTCGATCCGGATGCCGTCGAGCGTGCCGTCCTCGACCAGGTCCAGGACCAGCTTGTGCGTCAGGTCGAACAGTTCCGGCTGCTCCATGCGCAGGCCGGCCAGCTCGTTGATGTTGAAGAAGCGGCGATAGTTGATGTCGTCGGCCGCGACCTTGAAGTACGCGGCGCGCCAGTTCTGCTGCTGGATCAGCCCATGCAGCGGCCGGAAGCTGTCGGGCTCGCCCGCCGTGCCGGTGAACTTTTTCAGGCGCGCCTCGATCGCCTCGGCGACGTCGGGCTTGTCGGCGACCAGACCGGCCAGCTCCGCCTTCAACTCCGACGCGCGCCGCTCGACATGCGGACGGAAGGTCGGCAGCGCGTCGAAGGCGTCGCCCAGCTTCTCCAGGTCGGCGTGGTCGTGGCCCAGGATCTCGGCGTAGTTCAGCGGGCAGATCGGCAGCTTGTGGCTGCCATAGGCCCAGACCGCGAAGCTGCCCTCCTCGGCGTCGAATTTCAGCGCCAGTTCGCCGTCCTCCAGCACCTTGCCATACTGGTCGCCCAGGAACGGGATCAGCAGCTTGCCCTGGAGGAAGCGGCGGTCGGGGTCCCAGTCGATGTCCAGATAGCCGGCATAGGCGGAATCCTGGCCCCACTCCAGGATGTTCAGCCACCAGACATTGTCGGCGCCGCCGACGCCCATGTGGTTCGGCACGAAATCGACGATCTGCCCCAGGCCAGCCTGCTTCAGCGCGGCGATCATCCGCTTGAAGCCTTCCTCGCCGCCCAGTTCCGGATTGATGGCGTTGTGGTCGACGATGTCGTAGCCATGCGTGCTGCCCGGCCGTGCCTTCATGTACGGCGACGCGTAGAGGTGGCTGATGCCCAGCCGGGCCATGTACTCGGTCAGCGCGCTCGCGTCGTCGAACTGGAAATCCTTGTTGAACTGAAGGCGATAGGTTGCCCGCGGAATGGGCGTGCCGGCTGGATTACTCATCGGTGGTCGGCCTTTTTGGCGGAGGGGGAGAGCGGGCGGGCGTCCCGGAAGATTTGTGCCAGCGCGACAACGCGTTGGTTGCCGTTTAGTTCCTCCAAGGCCAGCGACTGCTTGCGCCTCCAGTTGGGATGCTGGTCGGTGGTCGCGGGGAGGTTGACCTGGACCGGCTCGTCCGTCAGGTCGTCGATCTGGACCATCGCGATGCCGGAACGAGTCCGCGCCAGGAAGATGTGGACCGCCCGCGACAGGGCGTCGTCATAATCGGAGTCGACCGAATATCCCGCCGGCAGATCGAGGCCAGCCGCCTTGAGGGCGTCGAGCAGGGATTGCTTGTCCCGGCTCCGCAGGTCCGCCTGGTTCCGCGCCTCATCGGCACCGGGATAAAGGCCATGCTGTTCCTTCAGCCCGATGTCGTGGCCTTCCCACCAGCCGCGCAAGGTCGCGAGATCGTGGCTGCCGACGGTCGAGAGTGCCAGCTTCGGGTAATCCTCCGGCCCATTGAAGCCGCCGCTCTCGGCGTATTCAAAGATCACGACGCGGTACGACAGGATGCCGGCCTCGGTCATGCGCTCCCGGAAACCCTCAGGCACGGTGCCCAGATCCTCGCCGACCACCAGGCATTTCTGCCGCTGGCTCTCCAGCGCCAGGATGCCGACCATGTCATCCATCGGATAGGCCACGTACACCCCCTCGGACGCCGGCTTGCCCTCCGGGATCCAGTACAGGTGTTGAAGCGCCATGACGTGGTCGATCCGCAAGCCGCCGGCGTGGCGCATGTTGGCGCGCACCAGATCGATGAAGCCGGCATAGGCTTGCTCGCGCAGCGCCCGCGGATCGAACGGCGGCAGGCCCCAATCCTGCCCGGCGGGATTGAACAGGTCCGGCGGCGCTCCGACATGGGCCGCCGTCACGACCACGCCGGGGCTGGCCCAGGTCTCGGCACCGCCGCTGTCGGCGCCGACCGCCAAGTCGCGGTACAGGCCAACGACCATCCCACGCGCCTTGGCCTCGGCGGCGGCTTCCGCCAACTGCTCGTCAGCGACCCATTGGGTCCAGGCGTGGAAATCGATCCGGGAGGCGTTTTCGGTGGCGAAATGGTTGACCGCGTCGCTGTCCGGCTTCCGGAATTCCTCCGGCCATGACCGCCAATCCGCCCGATCCGGGGCAAAGTGCTGGCGCAGCGCCAGATACCGGCATAGCCGTTCAAGAGGCTCGCCCTGCCCGTCGCGGAACTTCTGGAAAGCCGCGCGGCGCTCGGGGGTCGCCTGTTCCTGGAACTGTTGGAACAGGATCTCCAGAACCGGCAGCTTCAACGCCGCCGCCTCGCTGTAATCGACCAGGTCGGTGGTCCGGCACGCTTCCAGACGCCGCTTGAACTCCGGCCCTTCGGTCAAGGCGCGGCACCGCTCGCAGCCGGCGAACTCGGGCACCTTGACGGGATCGATGTAGAGGATGTTGAGATAAAGGCGGCTCGCCGGGGAATAGGGGCTGGCGTGCTCCGGGTTGTCCGGGAACATGGTGTGCAGCGGGTTCAGGCCGATCACCGAGGCGCCCAGATCGGCGGCGTCGCCGACCAGCTTCGTCAGATCGGCGAAATCGCCGATGCCCCAGTCGTCCTTCGAACGCAGCAGATACAGTTGGGCGGAGATGCCCCAGATGCCGGCACCGGTTTTGACCTCGTCGGGAAGATGGCAACTGTCCGGCGTGACGATCAGCGGCATCGTCGCCTCGTCCATGCCGCCGCCAGCCACCGTCAGCCGGTGATACCCAGGGGGCAGTTCCAGATCGAGCGTCAGCCGGCGAAGTTCGACCGCGCGCCCCTGAAACTCGCCGGTGCGAAGCAGTTCCAGGTCGGAGAAGACCACCGCACCCTCGTGCTGGCCGCCGCCCTCCTCGGTCACCCGCCAGCGCAGCCGCGCGGCGCTGGGAACGAAGGCGACCGGCACCTCGACACTTCGCAGGCTCGCCCGCACCACCACGACCGGCGGCAGCGGAGTCGCCAACTCCGCCTCGTCCAGGGCGTTCAGCCGCCGTTCCGCCTGCGTTTCGTCCTGGGCCTCATACCCCATGGCGGCCAGCATGTTGCGCTTGGTCGCCTCGGCGACGCGGATGGTCTGGTTGGCGGCGTTCTTGTACTCCAGCTCGATGCCGGCCCGTTCCGCCAGCCGGTCCAGCGCGGGAGTGGCCGAGGCGACGGGATCGTCCAACAAGCCGATCACGCCCTTCAGCGGGATCGCCACCCAGTCCGGCCGGTTCGCCAGCTCATAGCCAACCTCGTAGAGCGCCTTCTCGAACAGGAACAGGCGCAGCAGGCTCTCGGCGTGCGCCGGGTCCTTGGGATAGCCCGGTGCGCCGGTGATGGCGGCGCGGTAGGCGTCGAGGAAGGCGGCCGTAACCGTCCGGGTCCAGTCGTCCGGCCGTTCCGGCTTGGCGGTCGCGGCGGCGTAGGCGAAGGAGCGCAGCATGCCGGCGACATCGCGCAGCGGCGAATGCTTGGCGCGCCGCTCGGCCAGCGGGCGCATCGGTTCGCCCTCGAAATCGATGATGAAGACGTCGCCGCGCGACACCAGGACTTGGCCCAGGTGATAATCGCCATGCAGGCGGGTGCGGCTGACCTCCAGATCCTTGGGCGCCAGGGCGTCGAACCGGGCGATCAACTCGTCCCGCCGGGTGACCAGATCCTCGGCTTGGCGGCGGACCGCCGGGTCGAGGCGGGGCAATGCCCGCTCCAGCGACGCCAGGGTGGTGCGCGCCATGGTCTTGACCGCCTCCACCCACTCGGAGATCACCCCGGCATCGACCGGCTCCGGCTGAAAATTCCGATCATCGGTCAGGGTCGCCAGCGCGTGGTGCATCTCGGCGGTGCGCTGGCCCAGCCGTCCCACCAGGGCCGCCAACTCGGGATCGACCGGCGTCCGGGTCCGCGCCAGTACATGGCCCCAGGCGTCCTCCGCCTCCGGAACCAGCGCCTGGAGCACGCACAACGCCACAGGCTGGCCGGAGGCGTCGGGGCGCTCGATCGAGCCCATCAGGGCCGGCGTATTGGCGAACCGCGCCGCCTTGGTCAGGAAGCGGCCGACCTCGACCTCGGGATGGGTGCCCGGCTCGAGCTTCCGGAATCCCTTCAGCATGGCTCCGTCGCCGATCCGGATCGACGTGTTGGACTGCTCCGTCCGCGACCGCTGTATGGTGGGCTCGGGCTCGCCGGTTCCGCCCATCTCCCGCAGCAGCGCCCGCACGAAGCTGTCCCGCGCGAAGGCGTCGACCAGCACACCGGCGCGGCGATCCTGCCGCACCCGCGCCAGCACCGCCGGATCCCCAACTCCGACCTGATCGCCCCACAGGATCATCAGCGGCAGGAAGTAACGCTGCTCGGCGGCACCCGGAGGACTGACCCGCAACGTCGCCAGCACCGCGGGCCCCTCGTCGGTGTCGATCCGGCCACTCTCGTCCAGACCGACGGAGGGTGTTCCGGCATCCTTGGCCCCGTACCAGCGATTGCGCGGCAGATAGGCTGGCAGCACCTGCTTGGTCAGCGTGTCGAGCGCTTCTCCCCGCAAGGCGGTCAGGATGTCGGTGGCGGAGGCGGCTAGATCGATCGTGACCGGATCGGCGGAAGCCGGGACGGCGGCGGAGGTCGCCATGGGATGCACCCCTGGGGTTGAACAGTGACGGCCCAACCCCTCAGGCCTTGGTTAAGTTCCGCCTTTTCAGCCATGGAATGATGACGGGCTCATCTGGCTTCGACCTTTTCGATCTTGCGATCGCCCTCTACTCCTTCCTAGCCATCGACCAGAGCCCCAAGTCGATGGAGTGTGCTGTCATGGCGGCCAGATGTATGGCGCCGCCGAGTGGGAGGAGTTGATGACCGAAGGCTGCAAGATTTTGATCGTCGAGGATCAGATGCTGATCGCGATGGATCTGGAGCGGCTTATCGAGGGTATGGAGTATCAGGTGTGCGGTCTCGCCCGCACCCGGGCCGAGGCGATTCGGCTGGCCGAGGAACACCGGCCCGATCTGGTGGTGATGGATGTGCGCTTGGCGGATGGCGGCGACGGCATCGCGGTGGCGCGGGAAATGCGCCAGCGGTTCAACATCGGAGCGCTGATGATCTCGGGTCAGATCGACGCGGCACAGGCGGAACAGGCCCAGGCCGAGATCTTCCTCCGCAAACCTTTCGAGGCTCGCCAGTTGCGCCGCGCCATCGCCGACGCCCTGCGTCTCCGACAATCCCATCCGGATCCGGAATGACGCCGGGAGCGGCTTACCGTCCCAAGGTCCTGTCCATCCGGCGCGATTCGTTCCTCGTGTCCAGCAACTCGCGCCGGTCCAGGGTGTCGAGCTTGCCCTGACCATCCAGTTGTTCGCGCCGGGTCTCGGATTGGCGAAGCTGGTCACGATAAAGCTCGGCCCGGCCTCGATCGACCGGATCGAGTTGCCGGGGTGGGGGAGAGAACCGGTACGGAGCCGCGGGGTTCCTATCGACCGGCGCCTGCGCCATCGCCGCGCTGATCGGCAGCAGCAAAGCCGCCAGGATCATCAGATTTTTCATAATGGGAATGTGGTGCGCCGACAGCCGCCCGTCCAGGCCGCGGCTTGGCGGCGAGCGCCCGGATATGGGCATCGCCCCGCCAGCCAACCGCCACGCGGCGGGATCGCCCGTACTCGTCTCGCCCCACCTTGGTATGTTTCATTAACGCTCAAGATATAAATTCCCTCAAATCTATCCAAAAGTCATATGCTCGGCACGCCGATCATCTGTCCAAAGGTATGGTTCGACTATTCTTCAAGGGGTGGACCGCATCACCATGTCAGGCATCCGTAACCGGCTTCTGGGCCTCGCCTCCGCTTTTCTCCTGTCCCCCCTCCTGGCGACAGCCGCGGTCGCGGCGGAGCCCGTCAAGATCGGCGTCCTGCATTCGCTGACCGGCACCATGGCCATCAGCGAGATCACGCTGAAGGACACGATCCTGATGATGGTGGCGGAGCAGAACAAGAAGGGCGGCGTGCTTGGCCGCCCGATCGAGGCGGTCGTGGTCGATCCCAAGTCCGACTGGCCGACCTTCGCCACCGCGGCCGAAAAGCTGCTGGGCGAGGACAAGGTGTCGGCGGTGTTCGGCTGCTGGACCTCGGTATCGCGCAAGCACGTGCTGCCGGTGTTCGAGAAGCGCGACGGCCTGCTGTTCTACCCCGTCCAGTACGAGGGGCAGGAACAGTCGCCGAACGTGGTCTACACAGGCGCCACGCCGAACCAGCAGGCCATCCCGGCGGTCGAATACCTGATGAGCGCCGATGGCGGATCGGTCAAGCGCTTCTATCTGGCCGGCACCGATTACGTCTATCCGCGCACGACCAACGAGATCCTGGTCAACTTCCTCAAGACCAAGGGCGTCGCGGAAAGCGACATCATCGTCAACTACACGCCGTTCGGTCATCAGGACTGGGCCAAGATCGTCACCGAGATCAAGGACTTCGCCGGCAAGGGCAAGAAGACGGCGGTGGTCTCCACGATCAACGGCGACGCCAACACCGGCTTCTACAACGAGTTGGCCAAGCAGGGCATCACCGCCTCGGACATCCCGGTCATGGCCTTCTCGGTCGGCGAGGGTGAGCTGGCCGGCCTGGACGTCACCCCACTGGTCGGCCACCTGACCGCCTGGAACTACTTCATGTCGTCGGATGCCTCCGAGAACGCCGACTTCATCGCCCGGTGGCAGACCTTCATCAAGGACGAGCTGCGCGTCGTCAACGACCCGATGGAGGCGCATGTCATGGGCTTCCAGCTCTGGGTCAAGGCGGTGGAGAAGGCGGGATCGACCGACGTGGCCGCGGTCCGCGCCGCGATGAAGGGCCTGACCGTGCGCTCGCTGTCGGGCTTCGACGTGATCTACGACGCCGAGACCCAGCACCTGCACAAGCCCGTCGTGATCGGCGAGATCCTGCCGTCGGGCCAGATGCAATTGGTCTGGAAGTCGCCCGGATTGGTCGAGCCGAAGCCCTGGAGCCCCTACATGCCGGCCAAGTGAGGCACCGTCGGCCACGGGTGATCCAGAGGTACCAGAGGTCGGGGGTTCATTGTCATGGGTAGCGTCAGAAACACCGTCGCGACCACCAGCATCGGGCGGCGGCTGGCTTTCTCGGTCGCGGCCCTGGTGGTCGTCGGTGTCGCCCTCCTCGTCACCGTCCAGAGCCTGAGCGCCCATCGGAACCTGCGGCGGGCGGTCGAGGACGGCGCCCTGGCCTTGTCGGAGCGGCTGACGCTCGACGCGGCGGAGGTCGTGCGCTGGCGCAAGGTTCCCGCCATCGATGCTTTCCTGGAAATTGTCGCCGCCAGCGAGCGAGTCGACGCGGCGGCGTTGGCGGTGTTCGACGATTCCGGCAAGCGGCTGACCGCCAAGATGGTGGCGGATCGCCCGCCCTACGACTTGGAAGCCGCCTTCGCGGCGGCGCGCGAGACCTTGCTGACGGGGGAGGTGGTCCACTACGCCACCAGCGATCATTTCGTCGTGATGGCGCCGACCCGGTTCGGCAAGGACAACAAGATCGTGGGCTTCTTCACGGTCGCCTGGAGTTTCGAGGCGAGCAACGCGTCCTTGCGGAGTTCGCTGGTCAACGAGATGGTTTTGGCCGCGGTGATCGTGGCGGCGGTGGTGACGCTGCTCCTGCTGATGCTCCGCCACATGGTGATCAAGCCGGTCCATGGCATGACATCGGCCATGACCGATCTCGCGGATGGCCACCTGGATGTCCAGATCCCGATCCACGCCCGGAACGACGAGATCGGCGCCATGTCCCGGGCGCTGGCCACATTTCGGGAGAACGCGCGCGAGCGCCTCCGGCTCCAGTCCGACAACGAGCGCCAGAAACTGGAGGCGGAGGAGAACCGGCGCGCGGGGATGCGGCGGCTGGCCGAAACCTTCGACGCCACCGTCAGGGGCGTGGTCGACGCGGTCGCCAGCGCCGCGCGCCAGATGCAGGGCAGCGCCCGGAACCTGTCCGCGATCGCGGGGCAGACCAGTTCCCAGGCCAATCAGGTGGCATCGGCCAGCGAACAGGCGCTGGCCAATGTCGGGACCGTCGCCAGTGCCACCGAGGAGTTGAGCGGCTCGATCGGCGAGATCGGCCGGCAAGTCGCCGACAGCGCCCGGATGGCGCGCTCCGCCGTCGCCGAGGCCGAGCATACCAACCAGACGGTGGAGGGCTTGGCGACGGCGGTGGCCCGGATCGGCGAGGTGGTGCAGCTGATCCAGGACATCGCCAGCCAGACCAACCTGCTGGCGCTCAACGCCACGATCGAGGCTGCGCGCGCCGGGGAGGCCGGCAAGGGCTTCGCGGTGGTCGCCAGCGAGGTCAAGCTGCTGGCGACCCAGACCGCCAAGGCGACGGAGGAGATTTCCAGCCAGATCGGCTCGATCCAGTCGGCGACGGGCGGCGCCGTCGGCGCCATCCGCCACATCGGCCGGACCATCGTCGGCATCGACGAGATCGCCTCGACCATCGCCGCCGCGGTCGAACAGCAAGCCGCCGCCACCCAGGAAATCTCCCGCAACGTCCACGAGGCGGCGCACGGCACCACGGAGGTCAGCCGCAATATCGGCGAGGTCACGCGGGCCGCCGGTGAAACCGGCAGCGCCGCCGCCGATGTCCTGGCGGCGTCCGACGACCTTTCGCGCCAGTCGGACCATCTCAGCCGCGAGGTGGAATCCCTGATCGCGACCATCCGGGCGGGCTGAGTTTGGCTTTGGAGGACGCGATGGTTTGGCTCGACGCGGTCAAATAGGTTTCGGAACGGGCCAAAACCGCGTCTCCGGTTGTTAACGGTTCACTCGCTCCGACGAACGAACCGATGGGTGACATGATGCGACGGACCACACGCCTGATGATGCTCATCATGACCCTGGCCGTCATGGTTCTGGCCGTCGGGGCCTGCGCGGGACCGGCCGGGCGCGCCAACATGGCGGTCTCCAACCTCTCGGCCCCGATCGAACCGTTCGACGGGGGACTGATCGGCGGCATCGCCGTCGCCTCCGTCGATGGCGGGCGGGAGACCAACCCGCTCTGGACCTCCGAGGTTGGCGACGAGGATTTCCGGGGCGCCCTCAACGATAGCCTGCGCACCTACGGCTGGCTGTCCGAGGGCGAGGCGCCGCGCTACATCCTCCGCGCCCATCTGCTGGAAATCCGCCAGCCGTTGGTCGGCCTCGCCATGACCGTGACCGCCAAGGTCCGCTACGAACTGGTCGACGCCGTCAACGAGGAACCGAGCCAAGCCGAAACGGTCACCACCGAGCACACCGTCCCCTACGGCCAAGCCTTCGCCGCCGACGACCGCGTCCGCATGGCCAACGAAGGCGCCATCCGCGCGAACATCCAGGAATTCCTGGCACGCCTAGCCGTGAAACCGCCGCCGAGTTCGAGCACTCCGGTGGCGGAGGTGGCGATGCCCAAGAGTCCGACTTGAGTCGATGAGAGCCGCGGTGTTCAAGATCATTGACGCGCGGCATGCGGCATGCCATATGGGTAGTGGAGGCTTTGTTGGTCTGAAAAGGCTACATTGCCTTTTTTATTTGCGGGTCGTTTGAATTCTAGGCCATTGGCAGTGCTGGAACCAACCTCGCGCTCAATTCCAAGCTGCGGATCACTTTGAAGCCCCAAACGTGGTCGCCGCTTGGCCGCTGGTTATGATACCGCAAAGCCAGCGCTCCGCGCGCCATTTCATCCAACTCGTCACGCTTGGGTTCGACCATGAAGCGTAACCGAACTCCCCAGCTGATGACGTAGGCTAAAATATCAGCCATCTGCACCATGGTGGTCAAGTCGCTGTGGACGAACAATGGCTGGGGAATGATCAGACGTGAGCGTGTCCGGCCATTCTTCGTCTTTAGGAAATACTCCTCCATCTGAGTCAATAGTATATGGCTTTGACTCTTATCCAGTTCGTCGAAGATGATCGTTCCCATGGGATCTCCTTGTTCCGCGTTTAGGAACTGGTAGAATCGCTCGAACAAGAATGCATAGTCCTTGCGTAGGTAGGAGACTGGTTGTCTGGGGAGATTGTTGGAGACGATGCTGGCGAATGCCACGCACTTGAAGTTCTTACATATATCCAAAGCATCGCGACAATATGCAATCTTCGCTTGAGCGAGAGCGGTCAAACGTGCTTTGGTCACGGCTGTGCCATCCTCCAAGATCTCTCGGGCGAGCTTCCGTCGTTCGATAATGGGAATGGCTTCCATTTGAGCCGCATGCTTGAAGGTTTTGGTCTTCAGTAGCTTCTGTGCTTTGGCTTCCTGTCCATAAGCTTGAAATAATGGAAGATCGAAGTGGAATCGTTGAGCGTTGTTAAGCTCGGTTATCAACGCCCATAGTCGACGGTCTTCAACGGCTATGCCGGCGAGAACCTCGTATGGGGATTGACGACGATCCTGACCTGATTCATCGATGAACAGAAACCAACTCAAATCAGGATCTCCATCTCACACGTGGCTATGCGTCTGTATGTGAATTTCGATTAACAAAGTAAATCTGGATATTTTCCTATATAAATAATGTTGTCTACCTAAGATTTTTGTTTACCGTGCAAACTAATTCATGTGAATTCATCAATGATCTGATGATTGATCAGCGTGGTGACGTGGGAAGGTGGATGTGGACTTGGAAATGGCGCGGCCATGAGCAAGCTTCTATCACGGTTGTTTTGAGGGGCCCAATGTTCTCCCACGTCCACATCGGGATCACCGACTTCGATCGGGCTTTCACTTTCCACTGCGGGATCATGGCCGAGCTTGGCTACCCGCTGAAGTTCCGCGAGCCGGAGAATGGCTGGGCGGGATGGATGCCGAAGGATGGCGGAAGGCCGCTCTTCCTGATCGGGACGCCGTTCGATGGCCGGGACGCCGCACCCGGCAACGGCACCATGGTGGCCCTCCTGGCACCCAGCCGGGAAGCCGTCGACCGCGCCCACGCCTTCGCTCTCGCCAACGGTGGACGGGACGAGGGACCGCCGGGCTTGCGGCCCCGGTACCATCCCAACTATTACGGGGCCTATTTCCGTGATCCGGATGGCAACAAGATCTGCGTCTGCCATCACGATCCGGAACCCACCATCCGACCCTGAACCCCTGATCCCTGACCAGACTACCCCCTCCTGAAGGGGAAGTTTTTCCACCGACTGCCTTGACCTTCCCGTTCGCCTCGTGTGTTCTTGATTTGTTCACCTCAAACGGGAGGGACGGACGGGAGGATATGGAGGTGGGGTATCGATGGCGCGGCGGGTTCTCTCCTTGTGGCTTTCCAGGCTGGCGGTCGATCGGCTGGCCCGGCGCAAGCCGGCTTTGCGGGAGGTGCCGCTCGTCACGATCCTGGGGGACCGGGGGCGGATGATCGTCGTCGCGGTCAACGCGGTGGCCGAATCGGCTGGCGTCCAACCCGGCGCGACTCTGGCCGACGCCCGCGCGCTGGAGCCCTCCGTCACCCCCATCGACGCCGATTTCGCGGCCGACGCGCTGGCGCTGGATGGACTGGCCGACTGGTGCGGGCGCTACACCCCCTGGGTCGGGCTGGACGCGCCCGATGGCCTGTTCCTGGACGTGACTGGCTGCGGCCATCTGTTCGGTGGCGAGGCGGCGCTGCTCGACGACATCGTCGCCCGGCTGAAGGCGTTCGGCTATCAGGCCAAGGCGGCGGTGGCCGACACGGCGGGCGCCGCCTGGGGCATGGCGCGCCATGTGCGCGACCCCATCGTCGCGGTACCTCCCGGACAGGGGCGCCAAGCCTTGGCGGGGCTGCCTGTCGAGGCGCTACGGCTGCCGCCCGACACGGCGGCTGGGCTGCGCCGGCTCGGCATGCGGCGGGTCGGCGATCTCTATGGCATGCCGCGCGCCGGGATCACCACACGGTTCGGCGTGATCGTCACCAGGATGCTCGACCTCGCCCTGGGTGTCGCGCCGGAGCCGATCTCGCCGCGCCGGCCGGTCACGCCCCACGTCGCCCGCGCCGCCTTCGCCGAACCGATCTCGACGCCGGAGAACCTGACCACCGCGACGCTCCACCTGCTGGACGAGCTGTGCGCCGGACTGGAACGGGCGGGCAGGGGAGCGCGCCGGCTCGAACTGCGGTTCTTCCGGGTCGATGGCCGGGTCGAGCGCTCCATCGTCGGCACCAGCCGGCCGGTCCGCGCGGCCGGACATCTCGCCCGTTTGTTCGCCGGCAAGCTGGACCGGGTGGAGCCCGGCCCCGGCGTCGAGATCATGATCCTCTCCGCCACCGCCGAACCGCTCGCCGCGTCCCAGGTCGAGATGCCCGTCGGCGACGCCGCGCCGACGCTCGCGGGTACCCATGAGGAGGGTGAGTTGGTCGACCGGCTGGGCAACCGCTTCGGCCTCATCCGCGTCCAGCGCCTGCTGCCGCGCGAGAGCTGGTGGCCGGAAAACGCCGTGGAGGCCGTGCCGGCGCTCTCGCCGCCGACCTCCCCACCCTCGACGGCGGCCGCCATCTGGCCAGCCGATCGCACCCGCCCGCTCCGGCTGCTGGCCCGGCCGGAACCAATCGACGTGATCGCCCCGGTGCCGGACGATCCGCCCCTGTCCTTCCGCTGGCGCGGCGTCGCCCACAAGGTCGTCCACGCCGAGGGACCGGAGCGGCTGGAGCCTGAATGGTGGCGCGAGCTGAACGAGCTGCGCGACTACTACCGGGTCGAGGACACCGAAGGCCAGCGGTTCTGGGTCTACCGCGCCGGGCTCTACCAGCCGGGGCGCACGGCGCGCTGGTACCTGCACGGCGTTTTTCCATGAAGAGCTTCCGGCCATGAGGAATCCCGGCTACGCCGAGCTTCAGGTCTCGACCAATTTCAGTTTCCTGCGCGGCGCCTCCCACGCCGAGGAACTGGCGCTGACCGCCGCGGCGCTCGGTCATTCCGCCATCGCGGTGACCGACCGCAACAGTCTGGCCGGCGTGGTCCGCGCCCATCTCGCCGCCAAGGATGCCGGCATCCGGCTGGTGGTCGGGTGCAGGCTCGACCTGACCGACGGGCCAAGCCTGCTCTGCCTGCCGACCGACCGCGCCGCCTATGGCAGGCTGTCGCGGCTGCTGACAGTCGGGCGGCTGCGGGCTCCCAAGGGCCAGTGCCACCTGACCGTCGCCGATCTCCGCGACCATGCCGAGGGCCAGATCCTGGTGGCGCTCGCCCCCGACCATCCCGACGCCGGTTTCACCAAGGCCCTCGGGGAGTACCGCGCGCTGTTCCGAAAGCGCCTGTATCTGGCGGCCAGCCACCTCTACCGGGGTGACGACGCCCGCCGGCTGGTCCGGCTGGAGGCCCTGTCCGCCGAAGTCCGGGTGCCGCTGGTCGCCACCAACGATGTCCACTACCACGCGCCGCACCGCCGCGTGCTCCAGGATGTCCTGACCTGCATCCGCGAGCATCGCACCATCCATGAGGCCGGCTATCTGCTGGCCGCCAACGCCGAGCGCCACCTGAAGGCGCCGGAGGAGATGGCCCGGCTGTTCCGCCGCCACCCCGACGCCGTCGCCCGCACGGTCGAGATCGCCGAGGCCTGCGTCTTCTCGCTGGACGAACTGCGCTATGAATATCCCGACGAGATCACCACCGCCGGCAGGACCACCCAGGCGGAACTGGCCCACCTCACGGCGCTGGGCGCCGCCGAGCGGTATCCCGACGGCGTCCCGGCCAAGGTCCAGGCGGCGATTGACCATGAGCTGCCGCTGATCGACCAGCTTGGCTACGCGCCCTATTTCCTGACCGTCCACGACATCGTCCGCTTCGCCCGCTCACGCGGCATCCTGTGCCAAGGCCGCGGCTCGGCGGCCAACTCGGCGGTGTGCTATTGCCTGGGCATCACCGCCGTGGACCCGGCGCGCTCCGACCTGCTGTTCGAGCGGTTCGTCTCCGCCGCCCGCAACGAGCCGCCCGACATCGACGTGGATTTCGAGCACGAGCGGCGCGAGGAGGTCATCCAGTACATCTACGCCAAATACGGGCGCGACCGCGCCGGCATCGCCGCAACCGTCAGCCGCTATCGGGCGCGCGGCGCCATCCGCGAGGTCGGCAAGGCGCTGGGCTTGTCGGAGGACACGGTGGCCAGGCTCGCCGGGTCGATCTGGGGCTGGGGCAGGGACGGCATCGACGAGGATCGGGCGCGCGAGCACGGCTTGGACCCGACCGACACGACGCTCCGCATGGTGCTGGACCTCGCCGGCGAATTGATCAACTTTCCCCGCCACCTGAGCCAGCATGTCGGCGGTTTCATCATCACGCGGGGGCCGTTGTCGGAACTGTGCCCCATCGTCAACGCCGCCATGCCCGACCGCACGACGATCGAGTGGGACAAGGACGACATCGACGCGCTCGGCATCCTCAAGGTCGACGTGCTGGCGCTCGGCATGCTGACCTGCCTGCGGAAGGGCTTCGACCTGCTGCGCGACCACCACGGCGTCGATCATACCCTGGCCTCCGTCCCGGCCGAGGACGCCAAGGTCTACGAGATGCTGTGCCGGGCCGACAGCCTGGGTGTCTTCCAGGTCGAGAGCCGGGCCCAGATGTCGATGCTGCCGCGCCTCCGCCCGAACACCTTCTACGATCTGGTGATCGAGGTCGCGATCGTCCGTCCCGGTCCGATCCAGGGCGACATGGTCCACCCCTACCTGCGCCGCCGCCAGGGCAAGGAGAAGGTCGACTACCAGCGGGACGAGTTGCGCCAGGTATTGGAGAAGACCCTGGGCGTGCCGTTGTTCCAGGAGCAGGCGATGCGGATCGCCATCGTCGCCGCCGGGTTCACCCCGTCGGAGGCGGACCAGCTGCGCCGCGCCATGGCGACCTTCCGCAAGTCCGGCATCATCCACACCTTCGAGGACAAGATGATCGGCGGCATGGTCGAGCGGGGCTACGACCGGGATTTCGCCGAAAGCTGCTTCCGCCAGATCGAGGGCTTCGGCACCTATGGCTTCCCAGAGAGCCACGCCGCCAGCTTCGCGCTGCTGGTCTACGTCTCGGCCTGGATGAAGTGCCACCATCCCGACGTCTTCGCCTGCGCCCTGCTGAACAGCCAGCCCATGGGCTTCTACGCCCCGGCCCAGATCGTGCGCGACGCCCGCGACCATGGCGTCACCGTGCTGGGGCCGGATGTCGGGCACTCCGACTGGGACTGCGGGCTGGAACCCACTCGCGACCCCACCGGTTCCGGATATCGCGCGCTCCGCCTGGGCCTTCGCCAGATCAAGGGTTTCCGGCGGGCCGACGCGGCGGCGCTGGTGGCGGCGCGGTCGGCGGCGCCGTTCCAGGATCCGCACGATGTCCGCCGCCGCGCCCGGTTGTCGTCGTCCGCCCTGGAACTGCTGGCCCAGGCCGACGCGTGGCGTTCGCTGGGCCTCGACCGCCGGGCGGCGCTCTGGGTCGTCCAGGCGCTGGGGCCGGAGCCCTTGCCGTTGTTAGCCCGGATCGAGGGGCCCGCCCTGCCGGAGTCGGCGGTCACGCTCCCCGACATGGCGCTCGGCGAGCATGTGGTGGAGGACTACGCCAGCCTGTCGCTGTCGTTGAAGTGTCATCCGCTCAGCCTGCTGCGGCCGGGGCTGGAGCGGGCCGGGGTCTCGCCCAGCACCCGCCTCGACGAGGTCCGGCACAACACGCGGCTGACCGTCGCCGGCCTCGTGCTGGTGCGCCAGCGGCCCGGCAGCGCCGCCGGGGTCGTCTTCATCACGCTGGAGGACGAGCATGGTGTGGCCAACCTGATCGTCGTCCCGCCCGTGTTCGAGCGGTTCCGCAAGGTCATCCTGACCGCCCGCATGATCTCCGCCACCGGCCGGGTCGAGCGCCATGACGGCGTCGTCCACCTGCTGGCCGATCACCTGACCGACCAGAGCCCGCGCCTGCGCGAGCTGACCGCCGAGCCGGACTTCTTCCAGCCCCGTGCCATGGCCGGCGGCATGGCGCGCGCCGACGAGGTCAAGCGCCCGGTCCCCGACCAGCGCGAGAAGCCAAGCCAGCGGGAGAAACCGGATCAAAGGAGAAACGAGGTCGCGAAGGTCTTCCCCGACGGCCGCAACTTCCGCTGAGGCGTCCCTACCGGGAACCTCAGCGTCCCGCCAGCCCCGACGATTTCAGCAGGCTGCGCAGCGACAGCAGCGCCTGCTTGCGCTCGGCCTCGGCCTTGAACCGCTTCAGGAACGGGTCCAAGAACTCCGGGCTGTTGACCGCGCGGCCGACCGCGTCGACCGCGCAGGCGCGCGCCTTGCCCTCGGGCAGGGGAGAGGCGGCGCACAGCTTCATCAACTGGAGGATTCGGTCCATGAAGGTTCGATTCGGCGCGTTCAGCACGTCGATCCGGACGATGTCCAGCATGGTGGCGTCCAGATCGGTCAGCAGCTTGGCCTGGGTGTCCGGATCCATCTCCGCGCCGGCGATGTCGCGATGCATGCCGACCAGGATGGGCAGGGCGGCGGGACGGTCCTTGCCGCCGCCTTCCCGAACCAGATCGTCGGGCGACCACGCGGCGCGCACGAACTCCGTCATCTTGGCCTTGCTGGCGACATAGGGCATCAGGTCGACGATCCGCACCAGCGTCCGCACCTTCTCCGACGGCAGCTTGCACTGGCCGATGGCCTCCGCCACGCTTTCCGGGTTGATCAGGCGAAGGGCGCGCTGCTCCAGCGTCTCCAGCATCTCGATGTCATGGGCCAGCGGCGGGGTCTCCTTGAACAGCTCCATCAACAGATGCAGCGTCTGAGCCTGGTTCCACAGCGCCCGCTCCGCCTTCAGCGGGGCGATGTTCGTCAACTCGCGGATCACCCGGCGCTCGATCGTGCTGCGCGTCCGCGGGCAGCGGCCCTCGCGGATCAGCCAGTTGAGCGCCCGGATGCCATCCGACGCCCGGTTGGCCGGCGCCTCGTAGCGGCCCGCGTGCAGGTCGAGCAGCGACCTGATGTGGGTCAGGCGGTCGGCCGGGTTCGGCCCGGTCAGATCGTTGGTCACGGTGGAGGCGTTGGCGATCTCGGACAGGATCGCGTCCAGGGGCATCACGTGGCGCGCCGGCAGCCGCTCCTCCACCAGATGGCCCAGGGCGTCCAACTTGCCGATCCAGCCTTTGGGGGCCTCGGCCAGGTAGAGCGAGAGCGCCCGCAGGATGTGATACGCGGCGGCGTCGGGATGCTTGGCCTCCAGCGCCGCGCATTGCGCGCCATAGCTCCCGGGAACGCAGGCCTTGACGGGAACGCGCTTGGCGTCGGCCCGCAACTCCGCCAGCACTTGGTCGCCCAGGGCCAGCAAGTCCTTGAATCGGCGCTGGACCGGCACGTCGGTTCCCTGGACCTGTGCTATCGCCACCTTCTGCAGGGCGCCCTGGAGGGTGGTGCCCGCGTCGTTCAGGCGCAGCGCGTTGGCGTCGGAATGCAGCAGTTCCAGGGGTGTCAGCCGGTTGTCGTCCAGGTAGCGCTGCAAGGCCGCCGCCATCGTCTCCCGCGCCCTGTCGCTCCGCAGGTCGGCCACGGTCCTGCATATGCCATCACCGCCGGGAACCGGCATGATCAGGGGGGCCGAGACGTCAACCGCGCCATCACGCCAAAGCGTGCGGGACAGGATGGTTCTGCTGACGTGGTCGTAGTCCGCGTATTCCGTGCACAGGGCGACCCGGGCGCCGAAACCCACCTTGTCCGCCTGCGCGTTCCGCGCGCCACTCTCCGCCTCATCCCGATCCAGCGTGGTCTTCGCGCACATCCAGTAACTGCCGTGGTAGGTGTGCAGTTCATAGAAAACGCGGGTTGTTCCAACGGCTTCGGAATTGGTGTCGATGGCTTCGGGCACGCAGGGGGTCCTTTATGGGCAGGGATCCTTTTTGGATCGTGAGCCACGAGGCTCGGCGGCGTTCAACCGTCCCATGACTTGTCTATATCCTAATGGAGGAGAGGTTAAAACTTTCGATAAATAAATTATCTCAAATGTGACATGAAATCGCCAAGCGCATCGGCGTTGACCCTATCGATAGAAAGAGTTAATCTGATTTCGCAATCTCGCACTTTCGCAAAAGGCGGAGCGGAACCATGGAAGTCGGTCAATATCCCACGCAGCTTGGCGTCGTCGGCATGAAAATCGCCAAGAAGAGCCAGGAAACGCAGGCCCAGGTCGTCACCCAGGCGATGCAGAACACCAAGGAACTCGTCCAGAGTTCCGCCCAGTCCAGCGGCGGCGCCGGCAAGATGCTCAACATCAAGGCCTGATCCTCCCGGCACCGATCCCCCGGTATCCCCAGGACGGAGCCGATGACGGACGCGGCCTTAACGTTTTGTTGCGAATAAATCCGCACGATGACGAACCAATAAGTCTCGCGTTCGCGGCCGTCCCTTCGGGCGGGAGGGGATGATGGCCGGATCAGGTCTTTCGGAACAAGATGTCAAGCGGCTGCTGGTGGATCGATCCCCGCAGGCCCGCATCGAAACCATGTCGAAAGTGATCGCGGACTTCGAGTCCGGACGCTTTACCGGCAAGGAACAGGAACTGGTGGGCCAGATCCTCCAGCGCCTCGCGATCGATGCCGAGATGGCTGTCCGCGAGGCGGTCGCCTGGCAGATCCACAACAGCCCGCTGCTCACCACCGACCTCGCCAAGCGGCTGGCCCAGGACGTCGCCGAGGTGGCGTTCCCGGTTCTGCGCCACGCGACGGTCCTTGCCGACGATTTCCTGGTCGACGTGGTCAAGCAGCGCGACAGCAAGAAGCAGGTCGCCATCGCGGCCCGCGACGAGGTGTCGGCCACGGTGTCGGAGGCCCTCGTCGACACCGCCAACATCACCGCGATCGAACGGCTGGTGCGCAATCCCGGCGCCAGCCTCACGGAACCGACGCTGCACAAGACCCTGGACCGCTTCGGCGCGATCGAGACGATCAGCGAATCGATGGCGAGCCGGGACGACCTGCCGATCACCGTGATCGAAAAGCTGATCCATTACGTCTCGGAGGAGATCCGGGACGAGTTGGCCAGCCGCCACGACCTGCCCGCCGGTTTGCTCGGCGGCTTGGTCGAGCACGGCAGGGAGGCCGCGACCCTCCTGCTGCTCAAGCCCATGACCGGCCGCTTCCGCGATGTCGAGGTGTTCGTCAGGCATCTTCAGGCGAACAACAGGCTGACCCCATCGCTTCTGTTCCGCTCGCTGTGTTGCGGCGATCTCGATCTCTTCATCGCCGGCATCGCCGTCCGCTGCGGTCTCGCCATGGCGAACGCCAGGCTCCTGATATACGACGAGGGGCAACTCGGCCTGCGCGCCGCGTTCGAGCGTTCCAAGCTGCCGCTTGGATTGCTGCCGCCGTTCCGATCCGCCGTGGCGGTCGTCCGCGAGACCGGCTACCGGGGAGAGGAGGCGTTGCGCGCCGACTTCCAGCGAAAGGCGGTCGCCCGCGTGTTCAACGACTGCGCCGGCAAGGGCGACCGGGACATCGAGGAGCTGTTGCTCCAGCTTTTCGATCACAAGACCGACATCCACCTCAAGGACGTCGTGCCGGCACCACCGACCACCGCCGACCTCAGCGGCAATCCCACGATACGACGCACCAGTCCGTGAGTTTCCAAGGCGGGAACTTCCAATGCGGATAGACCGGTGGTATTTGTCATTAGTCCGGATCGAATCGCCTTTCGTGCGGTTATAGGCTATAAATCGCGGTGTAGGCGAAATTTGGTTCCTCGGGCCCATTCGGATTATGGCAGATACCATCGCAGGAGACGCGGTCCCAGGGAGTTCCTCCAACGAGCGGCGTCATGACCGCGCCCAGCTTGGTCCGGGTCCGCGCGGGGAGTCCAAATCCCCCGACCTTCCCTTGCCCGACGCCCTCATGGTCCTGGTGCGGGCGCCCGTGCCGATGCTGGTGGCGGGCGCCGGTCCCGCCGGGGACACCGCCAGATCACCCCTGCTGCACGCCAACCCGGCGCTGATCGAACTGGCCGCGCGGATCGGCGCCGACCTTCCCGCCGGTTGCCCGCTGGAAACCCTGTTCCGCGTCCACGGCCCCCACAATGGCGCCCACAAGGGTGTCCCGAACGGGAAAGCGCCGGGCTTCCCGCGCGGCGACGGCGCCGTCGCGGTGGACCTGATCGGTGGACCGGGTTCGGCCAGCCGCGCTTCCGGCGCCAGCCTCGCCGGCGAACTCCTGATGGTCGCGGTCACCGACCGACTGGGCAATCCGACCCACCGGCTCGCCGCCTTCTTGGACGAAACGGCGGCACCGGAGCTGCGCGGCGCCATCGAGGCCCTGATGGCCGCGGCGTCGCTTGCCTTCGTCTCGGTGGTCGAGGCGACGACGGCGCGCTCGACCCTCAACACCGTCCTGTCCAGCCTGACCGACGCCTTCATGTCGGTCGATCACGGCTGGCGCTTCACCCGGGTCAACCGCATGGCCGCCGAGGCCTGCGGCTTGGCACCCGAGGACATGATCGGCCGTTCGTTCTGGGAGTTGTTCCCCGAGGCGATCGGCAGCCCCCTCCAAGCCGCCGCCCACCGGGCGGAGAGCGAGCAGGTGCCGGTCCACGCGGAGGCCTTCCACCCACGGCTCGGCAAATGGTCGGAATACCACGTCTATCCCTCGCCGGACGGTCTCGGCATCATCGAGACTGACATCACGTCGCGCAAGCAGCACGAAGGACGCCAGAGGCTGATGGCGGACCTCAACGAGGCGGTGCGGCTGCTGGTCGATCCGACCGACATGATGGAGGTGGCCCTGGTTCTGGCGGGCCGCCACTTCAACGTGTCGCGCATGGTCTTCGCCGAGATCGATCCCGGGCGCCTCACCATCACCGGCTTCCGCCAGTTCCGCGACGGCGTGAACGAGGTGCCGGCCGATATCCGGCTGTCGGATTTCGGTCCGGAGGCCATGGAGCATCTCAAGCGCGGCCACACCCTGGTGGTGGAGGATGTCCGGATAGACGAGCGCACCGCCAGTGGCGTCGCCGCGTTCGAGCGGATCAGCGCCCGGTCGCTGCTCGCCGTCCCGCTGACCCGCTCCGGCCGGCTGCTGGCGCTCTGCTCGCTCCACGACCGCCAGCCCCGCCAGTGGAACAACGACGAGATCGACATGGCCGAACGCGTGGCCGAACTGATCGGCGAGGCGGTCGAGCGGGCCAAGGCGGAGCGGGCGGTCCGCGACGGCGAGCGCCGGCTGCGGCTGGCGACCCAAGCGGCGGCACTGGGCGAGTTCGAGTACGACCCAGCCAGCGGCGCCATGATCCGCTCCGTGCTCGTCGACCGCCTGTTCGGCTTCCAGCCGGGCGAGATCGGATCGAGCATCGACCCCTTCCTGGACCGCGTCCATCCCGACGATGTCGAGGCCTTCCGACAGGGGTTGGACGACGCCACCGCCGGCCGGTCGGATTGGAACCACATCTTCCGCGTCGTCCACCCCGAAGGCAGGATCGCCTGGATCGCCTCGGTCGGCGAGGTCATCCGCCGTCCCGACGGGACCGCGCAGCGGATGGTCGGGATCATCCGCGACATCACGGTCGATTGGCTGGCCGAACAGGAGCTGCGCCGCGCGCGCGACGCCGCGACCGAGGCCAGCGCCGCCAAGACCCGTTTCCTGGCGGCGGTCAGCCACGATCTCCGTCAGCCGATCCAAGCCGTCTCGCTGTTCCTCGACCTGCTGAACAACAAGACCCTGCCGCCTGACGCCCGCGACCTGATCGGCATGATCGACGTCTCGGTCAAGGGCCTGCAAGGCATGCTCAACGGCCTGCTCGACGCGGCGCGGCTGGACGCCGGCATCGTCAAGCCGGTGATCCAGCCCTTCAACCTAGATGAGTTGCTGGAGCCGCTGGCCGCCGAGTTCGAGGGCCAGACCACGGCGGCCCGCCTGATGTTCGAGGTGCGCCCGACCAAGGTCGCGGTGCTCAGCGACCCGGTCCTGCTCGAGCAGATCCTGCGCAACCTGTTGTCCAACGCCGTCAAGTTCACCATGCGCGGTTGCATCCTGCTGGAATGCGTCCGGCACGAGGACGCGGTGGAAATCCATGTCGCCGACACCGGACCAGGCATCCCGGAAAACCAGACCGAGGCGATCTTCCAGGACTTCCTCCAATTGGACAATCCAGCCCGCGACCGCAGCCGGGGCATCGGCTTGGGCCTGGGCACCGTCGCCCGCACCGCGCGCCTGCTCGGCCACGACATCCGCGTCCGGTCCAAGGTGGGGGAGGGATCCATCTTCACCGTCACCGTGCCGATCTCGGCGGAGCCGGTCAAACAGCCGGAGAAGGTCTGGCGTGGACCGGAGCAATGGCAGGACCGCATCCTGGCCGACCGCGACATCCTGGTGGTCGATGACGACCACGCCGTCCTGACCGCCCTGCACATGGTGTTGGAGGATTGGGGCATGCGGGTGGTCAAGGCGGGCGGCTTGGACGAGGTCGCCGAACTGCTGCCCGAATTGGAGCGGCCGCTCGATCTGGTGCTGACCGATTACCGCCTGCCCAACGGCGCCACCGGAGCCGAGGTGATCGACTTGGTCCGCCAGCACCACCCGCACTCCGAGATCGCCGGCATCGTCATGACCGGCGACACCTCGCCCGAGCGCCTGATCGAGGTCCAGAAGGCGCAATGCAGGCTGCTGCACAAGCCGGTCAACCCCGACGACCTCAAGCGTGCCCTGATCGCCTGTTTCTGACGCCTATCCCACCAGGGGGACCCCAAGCCCGGGCAAGCGCGTCCGGGCTTGTTTTTCGGCATGTCCGGGCCAATCTGGGACGATAGATCCTTGGCGACGACACGCCAATCCGACCCCGGCATTGGGAAGACGACAGATGTTCGACTCCGATACCAACCGGTCCGATACCAACCGGCGCCGCGATCCCGAACCCACCGATCCGAACAACCGCGCGTTGGTTAGGTTCGCGATGTTGACCGGATTGTCCCTGCTGCTGGCCTCGCTGTGGCCGCCCCAGCTGTTCCCCGTCATGCTGGCGGGCTTCCTGTTCATCAACGCCATGACCAGCGCCCTCGTGGCCGCCCTGCGCAGGCAACCGTTCCTCGCCGATCACCTGACGCGGTGGGACGAGGGAGCCGCTTTCTATGTCACCGGTTTCATCGCGAGCTTGTTCATCGATCCGGCGGTTGTGGAAGAGACCCTCAAAACCACCACCATCATGGGGTGAGGGACCGCCATACCATTTTCGTCGGTTGTCCAAAGTTGTGATCCGCGTCACTATGGCGGTGCGCGTGAAGTGGTAGATTACGCGTTCGACTTTTTGCCACCACGGGCTTGCCATGGCGTTCAGTGCTACCTTCTGGGGGGTGCGCGGCACAATTCCCTGTCCATCACCGACGCATGTGCTGTTCGGTGGCAACACGAGTTGTGTCGAAGTCACGGTGGGCGACCGGACCATCATCCTGGATTGCGGCACCGGCTTCCGCGGCCTCGGCAAGGACATGATGAAGCGCCCGGGGCGTGACGCCACGGTCCTGCTCAGTCATTTCCATCTCGACCACATCGCGGGGATGCCGTTCTTCCAGCCGGCCTACAATCCGGAATTCTCGTTCCGGGTGATGGCGGCGCGCTTCAAGGGCTGCCCGAACATCCATTCCATCCTGGCGAGCCAGATGGAGCCGCCGCTCTTCCCTGTGCCGATGCGGACCATGAAGGCCGACCTCACCTTCGAGAACTTCCGACCGGCCGACACGCTTATCCTGGAAGGCGACATCCATGTCCGCACGGCCGCCCTCAATCATCCCGACGGCGCCTGCGCCTACCGGATCGACCACGAGGGCCAGTCGCTAGCCTATGTCACGGATACCGAGCACATTCCCGGCTCGCCCGACCGCAACATCCTCGACCTGATCGAGGGGGCCGATCTGGTGATCTACGACTCGACCTACACCGAGCAGGAGTTCGCCTGCAAGGCCGGCTGGGGTCATTCCACCTGGGTCGAGGGCATCAAGCTGTGCCAGATGGCCGGCGCCAACCGCTTGGCCCTGTTCCACCACGAGCCCGACCACGACGACGCCGTCATGACCCGGCTGGAGGCGGAAGCCCAGTCGGTCTGGTCCCCCGTCTTCGCCGCCCGCGAGGGAACCACCGTCACCCTGACGTGACGGCGGCCTCTTCCCCCACGCTCGTCCTTAGCGGGTCTGAACGAACCGCACCGGCGAATCGTCGCGCGGGATGATGCGGATGACATAGGGCGAGGTCAGCATCTGCGCCGTCATGCCGCCCGGCGCCGGGATGCGCTCGCCGAACGAGATCACCAGTTCCCGGCTGCTCGGCAGGCCTTGGTCGACCAGCCTCTGGTCGGTGATGACCTGCTGGGCGATGTTCTCGATCGCGACCGAATAGCCGGCGGTCTGGCGCATGCCCAGGAAGGCGCCGATGCCCATCCAGCCCGCCGGCAGCGGACCCGGCATCGGTTCGTTCGCCAGTTGCCACAGGTTGGCCCATTCCTCGGGGGTGCGGGCGACGATCGTGGTGCGGCCCTGGACGGAGCCCTGTGTGCCGGTCCACTCGAACTGGCCGTTGATGCCGGGCGGAGCTTGGGCGATCTCGGCGCCCTCCGGGTTGGAGAGGGGTTCGCCGGCCAGCAGGTTCATCGCGGTGGTGCAGCCGGTCATCGGCAGGCTGGCGGCGGACAGCAGGATGCCCCCGAACGCCGCGTTGGAGATGTGACGCATGTTCAGGCGGCTCGCGGCAGGGCGGTCTCGACCAGCTTCGCCCAGTAACTGGCGCCGATGGGCAGGATCTCGTCGTTGAAGTCGTAGCGCGGGTTGTGGACCATGCAGGCGCTGGGCCCGCCCGCCTGTCCGATCCAGACATAGGAGCCCGGCCGTTCGTTGAGCATGAACGCGAAATCCTCCGCTCCCATGCTGGGCGCCGGATCATAAATCACTCCGGCCTCGCCGACCACCTCGGCGGCGACCCGGCCGGCGAAGCTTGTCTCCTCGGCCGTGTTGACCGTGGCCGGATAGTTCCGGCGGTAATCGACCTCCGCCAGCGCGCCGAAAGCCTCCGCCGTGGCGGTCGCGATCCGATTCAACCCCGCCTCGACCTGATCCTGCACTGCGAGCTCGAAGGTCCGCACGGTGCCGCTCAGGGTCACGTCCGACGGGATCACGTTATAGGTCGAGCCACCGTGGATCTGGGTCACGCTGACCACCGCCGAGCGCAACGGGTCGGTGTTGCGGCTGACCAGGGATTGCAACGCCGTCACGATGTGGGATGCCACCACCACCGGATCGATGCCGTGATGGGGCATCGCGCCATGCGCGCCGTTGCCACGCACCGTGATGTCGAACTGGTCGGCCGCCGCCATGATCGGCCCGGTCCGCACCGCGATCGAACCGGACGGCATCTCCGGCCAGTTGTGCATGCCATAGACCCCCTTGGCCGGGAACAGGTCGAACAGGCCATCCTCGACCATCTTCTGGGCGCCGCCCTTGCCCTCCTCGGCGGGCTGGAAGATGAAGTGGACGGTGCCGTCGAAATTCCGGGTCTCGGCCAGATAGCGCGCCGCTCCCAGCAGCATGGTGGTGTGGCCGTCATGGCCGCAGCCATGCATCTTGCCGGGAACCGTGGAGGCGTGAGGGAAGTCGTTCTCCTCGCGCATATTCAGCGCATCCATGTCGGCGCGCAACGCGATCACCCGTTCGGCACCCGAGGCGCTTCCCGCTTTCAGCGTGCCGACGACGCCGGTTCCGCCCAGGCCCCGGTGAACGGCGATGCCCCATTCCTCCAGCTTCGCCGCCACGATCCCGGACGTGCGGAATTCCTCGAAGGCGGTCTCGGGATGGGCGTGGAGGTCGCGCCGCCAAGCGGTCATCTCATCGTGGAAATCGGCGATGCGATTGATGATGGGCATGTGTCGTCTCTGTCAGGTGCTGGGTTTCCGGCCGGATGACCCGCACGTTAGCAGACGGATGAGGATCGGGATAGGAGGCCCGGTTCGGGATGCGCGCCCCGTCAGGATAGGCGGAGCGGCGCCGACACGTCGGCCAACCGCGCGTCGATCGCCTCGGCGGTCGGCAAGCTTTCCTGCGCGCCCAGTCCCAGGCAGGCGATGGCGGCTCCGACGCTGGCCCGGTGCAGGGCGTCCTCCGGGCTCATGCCGGCGTCCAATGCCGCCGTCAGGATGCCGCAGAAGGCGTCGCCGGCCCCGGTGGTGTCCACCGGCGAGATCTTCAGCGCCGCCGCCGTCCACAGCGCGCCGCCGGGCTCGGCCATCAGCGCGCCGGCCCCGCCCAGCGTGACGACGCAGGTGACGCCGCAGGTGCGGGCGAGGTCCCGGGCCAGCCCCATCTCCGAGATGCTGGTCAGTTCCAGCCGCGCCGCGATCTCGGCGGCCTCGTGCTCGTTGACGATCAGGATGTCGACCAGCTTGAGGATTTCGGTCGGCACGTCGGCGGCCGGCGCCACGTTCAGGACGGTGCGGGCGCCCAGCCCATGGGCGCGCCGGATCAGAGCCCAATTCTCCTCCGCCGGGACCTCCATCTGCATCAGCACCGTGGTGCCCGATCCCAGCGCCTCGTCGGGGACGCGGGCCGCCGACGCCGTCAGGTTGGCGCCGCTGGCGACCGAGATGAAGTTCTCGCCGGCCTTGTCCACGCAGATCATGGCGCAGCCGGTCGCCTCCTCCGCGACGTGGACGCCCGTCGTGTCGACGCCGTTCCGCACCAGGTTCTCGATCAGACCCGAGCCGAAGGCGTCGGGGCCGACGCAGCCGGCCATGGCGACCGGCGCCCCGGCGCGGGCGGCGGCGATCGCTTGGTTGTTCCCCTTTCCGCCCGGCTTCAACTGATATCCCGGACACAGGACCGTCTCGCCCGGCTTCGGTAACGTGGGGACCGTCATGACGAGGTCCATGTTGAGCGAGCCGAAAACAACGATCATGGTGGTCCCATTCCGAGGTGCGCGCCGGCGCCGCTCAGTGGGAGAACAGCACCGGGATGGTCATGTGGCGCATAATATGACGCGTCACGCCGCCCAAGACCAGTTCGCGCAGCCGAGACCTCCCATATGCGCCCATCACCAGCAGATCGGCCGACATGTCGGTGGCGTAGTTCAGGATCATGTCTCCCGGATCCATGCCGTTCGCCTTGATGTGGTCGGCCGTGACCGGAACGCCGTGCCGGGCCAGATGGAGGCTGATATCGGCGCCCGGCTCGTCGCCCAGGCCATTCAGGCCGCTCTTCGGGTTGACCGCCAGCACGCTGACCTTCCTGGCGGTTTCCAGCAGGGCCATGGCGTCGTTGACCGCGCGCGCCGCCTCGCGGCTGGCGTTCCAGCCGACCACCACCTGATCGCCGATGGTTTGGAACCGGCCGGCGTAAGGCACCACCAGGACGGGCCGGCCACAGTCGAACAGGACGTCCTCCGGGTGGATCGGCGGAACATCGCGGTGCTCGTCGGGATCGACTTGCCCCAGGATCACCAAATCGGCGTAGCGCCCGACGATCTCCGTGACCTCGGTCGGGTTGCCGCGCAAGGCCCGCCATTCCGCCCTGCCGCCGATGCCCGCCAGTTCGACCCGCTGGCGGAACAGCGCGCCGGCTTCGTCGGCGTTCTCCTGCGCCAGTCGCCGTTGCAGGGCGATGACGCTCTCCCCCAGCTCACCCGCGACATAGCTCGGCAGGACGGGCGGCGCGATGATGAACAGTCCCGTCAAATGGGCGTCGTGCCGGGCCGCCAGGGCCGCCGCGGCGTCGATGCGGGCGGCGGCCTGCTTGCCATTGTCGACGACGACCAACAGGTTCTTGAGCGCCATGGCATGTCTCCCCTCGCTTTTTCACAGGGGAACAGCATCCGCCCTTGGACCGGTCGGTTCATTGATCAGGATCAAGCGAAGCCCGATACTCCCGGCTTCACGCCTCCGGTGGCGGCTCGACCCCGAAGCGCTTGGCCCAGGGCTCCAGCGCCTCCCGGATGCCGCCATACAGCTCCACCCCGGCCCTAAGCTGCTCCGCCCGCCGCTTCAGGCCGGCCTCACCCGGCAACCTCACGGGGGGAGCTCCCGGACGCGGCGGGATCGCGCGGGCGGCGTCGGCCAGCCAACTCGTCTCGCGCAGGAAGCCATCGCGCCCGCCGAACGCGTCGGGATCGAACACTTGGAGGAAGACCGCGGCACCCCAGCCGGTCTCGCCATCGGCCCGGCCATACCCGCCCAGCGCCGAGGTCATCATCTCGATCATCAGGCCCAGCGCGTAGCCCTTGTGCCCCAGGTCCAAGCCGCCCAGTGGCAGGATGGCGCCGGGCGGATCGGCGAAATAGGCCGAGGCGTCGGCGGTCGGCTCGCCATGGCCGTCGATCAGCCATGGGTGGGGCAGGGGCTTGCCCTCCGCGTGGCAGCGGTTGGTCAGGCCGTTGGTCGTGGTCGACATGCTGACGTCCAGCAGCACCGGCCCGCTGGCCGTGGGCCAGCCCGCCGCCAGCGGGTTGGGCGTCATCAGCCGGCCGACGCCGCCATGGGGCGTGACGCTGGCGCCGGCCGGGTCGGAACTGGCCAGGATGATCGCCAGTCCACGGTCGGTCGCGCGCTTCAGATACGCCGCGAGGCAGGCGATATGGTGGCTGCGCCGGATCACCACCGTGGCGGTGCCGTATTGGACCGCCCGCTGGCTGGCGAGGTCGAGCGCCTGGACGACCAGCCACGGACCCGGCAGGCGGCGGCCATCCCAGGTGATCGCCGGGCCGGTATCGGCCAGCGTCTCGGGATCGCCGGTCACCGTCATGGTTCCGGAGTCGATCTCCTTCAGGTAACCGGGTAGCAGTTGCAGCCCGTGGGTGGTGTGGCCGAACAGGTCGCCCTCCACCAGGATCTCGGCTATCGTTTGGGCGCGGGCGGCTGACAGGCCGGAGGCCCGCAACAGGGAGCCGGCGTAGCCGACCAGTTGATCCGCGGCGAAGCGGGGCATGCTGAACCCTCCTGACATCTTCTTGATTCTACTATGCGAAGTTTACGGGTTGACGCCGCGTATGGGGCAGCGGATCGTCCGTGCTGGCAACAAAAAACCGACGCCAAGAAGTTCAGCCCGGGGGGAAATCATGGATCTCAAGGAATGGCCGTTCAAAGTCATCGATGACCGGTTTAAGCGTTACGCGCTGGGCAATGTCCGGCTCGAACGCCTGCACACGGGAATGCGCTGGGCGGAAGGCCCCGTC
The DNA here is from genome assembly GCF_000576635.1 of Skermanella stibiiresistens SB22. GTDB lineage: Bacteria > Pseudomonadota > Alphaproteobacteria > Azospirillales > Azospirillaceae > Skermanella > Skermanella stibiiresistens. The sequence continues at coordinate 182,088 of NZ_AVFL01000009.1, read as the reverse complement.
TGGTTCGGCGATGGCAACTACCTTCTGTGGAGCGACATCCCCAACAACCGCATGATGCGCTGGGTCTCCGGCGCGCCGGAGGGCGGAGCCGTCAGCGTCTACCGCGACCCGTCCAATAATTCCAACGGCAACACACGCGACCGCCAGGGCCGGCTGGTCACCTGCGAGCATGGCGCCCGCCGCGTCACGCGGACGGAGTTCGATGGCACCATCACCGTGCTGGCCGACAGCCACAAGGGCCGTCGCCTCAACTCGCCCAACGACGTGGTGGTCAAGTCGGACGGCTCGATCTGGTTCACCGACCCCCCCTACGGCATCCTGACCGACTACGAGGGCCACAAGGCCGAGATGGAACAGGATGGTTGCCACGTTTACCGGATCGATCCGGACACCGGCGCGCTGACGGTCGTGGCCGACGACTTCGACAAGCCCAACGGCATCGCCTTCTCGCCGGACGAGCACATCCTCTACGTCGCCGACACCGGCGCCTCGCACACCCCGGACGGTCCGCACCACATCCGCGCCTTCGACGTGTCCACGTCGGGCACGTTGTCCGGCGGCCTATCGGGAGGAAGGATCTTCGCGACAATCAGCCCCGGCCTGGCCGACGGCTTCCGGCTGGACACCGACGGCAACGTCTGGACCAGCGCCGGCGACGGCGTCCACTGCTACTCGTCCAACGGCGACCTGATCGGCAAGGTCCTGGTCCCCGAGGTGGTCTCCAACGTCGCGTTCGGCGGACCCAAGCGCAACCGTCTGTTCATCACCGGAACCACGTCGCTCTACAGTGTCTATGTCGGCGCCAACGGCGCCGGTTACTTCTAAGGCAGGGACGGCACCAGAATGCGAATCCTCATCCCCGACGCCCAGTTCCTCGACGACGCCGAGATCGAGCGCGCCGCCGCCGGAGCCGGCGTCACCTTCGAAGTCCACCGCGCCACCCGCGAGACGGAGGTGCCGGAGGAGAGCTGGCGCGCCTGCGACGCGGTGATCTGCTATCACGTGATCCAGTATCGCGGCCCGTGGCTGGACTGGCTTGAGCGCTGCAAGGTGATCGTCCGCGCCGGTGTCGGCTTCGACAACATCGACGTCGACATGGCCGCCGCGCGCGGCATCCCCGTCTGCAACGTCCCCGACTATGGCACCACCGACGTGGCCGACCACGCCATCGCCATGATGATGACGCTGACGCGGGGGGTCGCCAGCTATGACGAACACCTGCGCGCCGACCCGGTGGGCGGCTGGCGATTCGAGAAGCCGCCCCTCGTCCGCCGCATGCGCGGGTTGACCTTCGGGGTCGTGGGATTGGGTCGCATCGGCACCGCCGCGGCGCTCCGGGCCCGGGCTTTCGGCATGGACGTGTTGTTCTACGATCCGGCCCTGCCGACCGGCACCGAACTGTCGTTCGGCTTCCAGCGGACCAACTCGCTGGCCGACCTGATGTCCCGCTCCGACATCGTCAGCCTGCATTGCCCGCTGACCGGTACGACCCGCGGCATGATCAACGCCGAAGCCCTGGCCGCCGCCAAGCCCGGCCAGATCCTGGTCAACACCGCCCGCGGCGCGGTGGTCGACCTTGACGCCCTCCACGCCGCCCTCAAGGACGGCAAGCTCGGAGGCGCCGCGCTGGACGTGCTGCCGGTCGAACCGGCGGAACCCGACCATCCCCTGATCCGCGCCTGGGCGGCCCGCGAACCCTGGATCGCCGGCCGCCTCCTGCTCAGTCCCCACGCCGCCTTCTACAGCCCCTCCAGCATCGTCGACCTCCGCCGCAAATCCGCGGAAACCGCCATTGCCGCCCTGGCCGGCGCGCCGATCAACCGCGTCAACGACGCGAGGGTCAAGGCCTGAACCAGGCTAACCGCCTTGGTGTCCCCATCATCGGCGATGTCGCTCGTCATGGCAGACTGTTCCCATCGCGCGCGGCATGGCTGACGCGCGCGATGGGAACAGTAGTCCCGCAACTCCCGCAAGAAGGTCATCGCCCGATGGGGATTTTCCCCTGCCATGAAGTCGCCGATCGTTTCCAGTTCTGAGGTGGCCAAGGCGCTAAACCGGCATTGCGTCGCCGCGCATCGCCTTCGTTGGCCATGGTTTCGTACCTGTCGATCAGGCGATTGAAAACGGTGTCGCCGTCCACGGATGGCCGAGAGTCGCCGCGTGCCTCATCAATGAGCCGACGCATCGCGGTGCTGGTGTTCCGGTGTCTCTTCTCCATGGGCGATGAGCAGCCGTTTCTCATGGATCAATGAGGCTGCGGGCTAGATCCCCATGCGCGCTCCCGACGGCCTCTGCGGCGTTCCGCGCGTCATCGTCCACATCGATCCGCGACTCGTCGCGGATCAGTTCCGATCGGACCTCCTCAAGGCTCCGGATCGGATTCAAGAGATAGCTGCTGACTGGCATTCCAATTTGCTCCATGGCGGTAGGAGCAAAGTATCCAAATGTTGGTGAATGAGTGCTTAATGACAGGAATTTAATATTCACCACATCTGCAAGACACCGAAAAGCCACCATCTTGGAATGAGGTCAAGCAACACCCTGACTCGGGGTGGATGTACTACTATCGATAATGGAATTGGCAAGGCGACTATGTGGAAATTCTTGGCTCTATCGCTGGCGACCGTGGCGCTGTTGGTGTTCCATACTCCGGTCGCGGCGCTGGCGTTCTTCGGCGTGGTCGTGGTCGTCTTCATCACCACGGTCTTCGCGTCGACACCCGCGAATGGTGGGCGCGAGGTGTGACGAGCGGCCGGCGCGACGGGGAGGGGGCCGATCAGCCGGTGGCCGCCGCCCCGTCACTCGCCGGGAGGCTCACTCGGCGGCGTGGTGCGCCAGCGCCGCCGGCTTCTTCGCCGGCGCCGCATGCGGCAATCCGGCGCGGAGCACGATCGAGGTGCCGAACATGATCAACCCGACCGCGAGGATCACGACGGCGGCCAAGGCCACGAAGGCCGAGCGGGTCTGGTCCAGCCACAGCGTGACCCCCACGAAGGCGAAGCAGATCAGACCCAGCGCACCGATCAGGTTGGCCACTGGCCCGATGTTGAACGGAGTGTTGTTGAACCGCTGCCGGATATCCTGTGCCCAGGCACTCGCTGTCGCGTAAATCATGATCTCAGCCCGACCTGTTCCTTGTTTTCATTGAGTATCGATCAAAACCCTTGGATTGGAATAAGCGCGGTTCGCGGCGCGCTCGTCAAGTCCGCAAGCCGTTGCCAGAGCGCCTATGTACCAGCGCCGACCCCTTCCTTAGGCCATAGGGTATCGGCCGAAATTGCGGCGATGATGAGACGCTTGAACCGCTGTCGTTTAACCGCTTGTTGACTATCCAGGCCCTAAAATTGTCTCCAGGGGACGGGCACTCCGTCAAACGGGTATTGGAGACGAAAGTGTCGGGCAGTTTTGAAATCCGCCCCCGGGGCGCCGATCTGGATGGTGGAAGTTCCGCATCGCGCCGCACGGCCGACTACCACCGTGGCGGCGACGACGCCCTGTTCGACGAATTCAACAATACGCTGGCCCGTCTCGAAGGCGCTGGACGTGACCGGCCGGGCAACAGTGGCTTGATCACCCAGATCGAGACACTGGCCGCCGTGGTCGAGCGCCAAGCGCAGGAGTTGCGGGTCGCCCGCGGGGCCGCCGCCAAGCTGGAAGGCGAGAACGAGCGCATGCGCCAGATGCTGCGTGCCCTGCTCGCCGCCATCGACGCTGGCGAGACCCGCATCTTCAGCACGGTCGAGCGGGCCGAGCGCCGCCTGCGCGAACTGATCGATACCGGCAGCGCCGTCGCCGATCCGACCATGAGCCAGCAGGCTCCCCGGTCCCGCGCTCCCCGGCCGGTCCGCGACGACGAGCCCACCCGTCCGACCCGCCCGTCGATCCGCGTGATCGAATAAGCTGACGCACGGCTCCGGGAAAGGGAAGGGGCGACGGAGTTTCCACCCCGCCGCCCCCGATCGCTGGAAACATCCACTGTAGCTTGGCCCAGCCCAGCCCAGCCTCAGCCGATCCCGAATTTCTTCCGCACGTCATAGCTCCGGTCCTTCGACCAGCGCTCCAGGAACGTCGACAACTCGGCGTCCGGCGGATCCGGCAGGAACACCTTCAGCTTCACGTACTGGTCGCCCGATGGCCCGCCCTTGGGATCGGCGATGCCCTTGCCTTTCAGCCGCAGCGTCCCACCGGTGTTCGAGCCCCGTGGAACCTTGACCGCGACTTGGCCGTCCAAGGTCGGCACCTTGATGGTGGCGCCCAGCACAGCCTCCGGCAGGCTGATCGGCAACTCCAGATGGATATCCTGGTCCTTGCGGACGAAGAAGGGGTGCGCCTCGACATGCACCTCGATGATCGCGTCGCCGGCGGGACCGCCGCCGATGCCGCTCATGCCCTGGCCCTTCAGCCTCAGCTTCTGCTGATCCTCCGTGCCTGGCGGGATGGCGACGTCGATGCTCTTGCCGGTGGACAGGTTGATCCGCCGCTTCGTTCCCAGCGCCGCCTCGGTGAACGGTACGGTGACCGAATAGGCGATGTCGGTGCCGCGCGACTTGAAGCCGCCCCCCGCGGCGCCCGCGGCGCCACGCCGGCGCCCGGCCCCGAAGAGGTCGGAGAAGATGTCCTCGGCGTCGAAGCCGCCATAATCGCCGCCGGCCCCGCGCGCGCCGCCGCCGGCATAGGCCCGGTGCATCGGCCGCTCGTTGCCGTTCGCGTCGATCTCGCCCCGGTCGAATCGGCCGCGCTTCTCCGCGTCGGACAGCAGGTTGTAAGCGCCCGAGACGTCCTTGAAACGCTGCTCGATGTCGGGCCGGCCCGGATTGAGATCGGGGTGGAACTGCTTGGCGAGGCGTCGGTAAGCCTGCTTGATCTCTTCGGCGGAGGCCGACTTGGTCAATCCCAAGACCTGATAAGGGTCGCGCATGACGGCCACGAGGTCACATATCCTGTCAAATAGTCGGCGCTACGGCGGACAGCCGCCATCCCGGATGGGTGGCGGCCGCCTGGTCAGGCCATCGATCCGCCGGAAGGCGCGGATCCTGGATACGTGCGGTTCAACTCACGATTTTCCAAGTGCCGTCCGGTTGCTGACAAGCCTGACCAAAGGCCTGTTGTGTTCTCCCGCCGACAGTAACCGTTTGCTGGTATTCCCGGCAATAGGCGTTGGTGCTGGGATCGTGACCCTCCCGAGTCGGCGTGATCACGCCGGAGTTGCCGCTCTGGGGGTTGTTCCAGATGATCTTCTGCCCGATCGGGGCCACGTAAGCTTTTTGCACCGCCCGGCCGGCGTAAGCCTGGTCGGCGCGGTCGAGCGAGGATCCGACCTCGTTGCCGAGAAAGGCGCCCAACAGCGTACCGGCGCCAACGGCGACCAGCTTGCCGGTGCCCCCGCCGATCGTCGATCCCAGCAAGCCGCCAGCGGCGGCGCCGCCCAGCGCGCCAATGCCCTGCTTGGGGCCATAACCTTCGGCGCAGCCGGTCACCAGGGTCAGCGCCAGCAGTGGTGGAACGATTTTCTTGAGCATCTTTCCTACCAAGCCTCGTGGAAATACCAGCATCCTGGACACTGGTATCGGTCAGATTGATGTATATTCCGTTGTCGTCCGAACCTATGACCGGCATCACAGATGATTGACACGAATTCGAATGATCCCTTCGGCCTGTTCCGCGCCTGGATGGCCGAGGCGGAGAAGTCCGAACCCGAGGACCCCAACGCCATGTCGCTCGCGACCGCCGACGCGGCGGGCTTGCCTTCGGTCCGTATGGTGCTGCTGAAGGGGCTCGATCCCGAGGGGTTCGTCTTCTACACCAACCTGGAAAGCCGCAAGGGCGGTCAACTGGCGGAAAATCCCAACGCCGCCCTGTGCTTCCATTGGAAGTCCCTCAAGCGCCAGGTCCGGGTCGAAGGCGCCGTCCAGCGCGTCACCGACGCCGAGGCGGATGAATATTACCACAGCCGGCCACGCGGCAGCCAGATCGGCGCCTGGGCGTCGCGGCAGTCGCGCCCGCTGGAGGGCCGCTGGGAGTTGGAGAAGCGCGTGGCGGAGTTCACCGCCCGCCACGCCGTCGGCACCATCCCGCGGCCGGAGTTCTGGTCGGGCTTCCGGGTGCTGCCGAGGCGGATCGAGTTCTGGCAGGACCGGCCTTTCCGCCTCCACGATCGTGTGGTGTTCCATCGGACGCCATCCGAAAATGCCGAACCGGGGTGGACAACGGAGCGGCTCTTTCCCTAGGACATTCCCCACGACGTGGCGGATCGCGCGCGCAAGGGGGAGGACAAGGCCATGGCCCAGCCTGTTGGCAATGGTGGCGGCAATGGTGGTGGGAGAGGCGGCTCGTCGGCCGCGGACGACGCGAGGCTGCGCCAGACCGCGACCTACGCCAGCGTCTCGGTCGCGGTCATCCTGATCGTCGCCAAGCTCGGCGCCTATCTCTACACGGAATCGGTCAGCATCCTGTCATCGCTGATCGACAGTTCGTCCGACCTGCTGGCGTCGATCGTCACGCTGCTCGGCGTCCGCGTCGCCTTGCGGCCACCCGACCGCTCGCACCGCTACGGCCATGGCAAGGCGGAGCCGCTGGCCGCCCTCGCCCAGGCGGCTTTCGTGGTCGGCTCCGCCGTGTTCCTCAGCTACGAGGCGATCAACCGCCTGATCAATCCCCAGCCGGTCCAGGAAAGCACGGCCGGCATCGCGGTCATGATCCTGTCGATCGTCCTGACGCTGGGACTGGTGACGTTCCAGCGCCAGGTGATCCGGCGCACCGGGTCCATGGCGATCGGGGCCGACAGCCTGCACTACAGCGGCGACCTGTTCATGAACCTGGCGGTGATCACGGCGCTGGTGGTGACGGGGATGACCGGCATCGCGATCCTCGACCCGATCTTCGCCCTCGGCATCGCGGCCTTCCTGATCATCGGCGCGATCCGCATCGCCAACGGTTCGCTGGCGGCGCTGATGGACCGGGAGATCCCGCACGCCGACCGCAAGCGCATCCGCGAGATCGTGATGGATCACCCGGCCACGCGCGACATGCACGACCTGCGCACCCGCAACGCCGGCAACATGCTGTTCATCGAACTTCATCTGGAATTGGACAGCGATCTGACGCTGGCCCAGGCCCACGACATCACGGACGAGGTGGAGCGCCAGCTGATGGCGGCGTTCCCGCTCTCCGAGGTGCTGGTCCACCAGGAGCCCTACGGCCTGACCGACGAGCGTTTGGACACCCGCATCGCGGAGGCCGGCAGGATCAGGCGCGGCCAGGATCATGTGGGTTCGGACATTGGTGGATGATGTGATTTCTTAACCGCGATGCCGCCATCATCGACGCGTCAACACCGCGTCGATGGGAGCGGCAGGATGCTGAGAAGACTGGCCGCTTTCCTCCTGCTCCTGCCGCTGCTCCTCACGGGCTGCTTCGACGACGCCCCCAGTGACGAGACGATCGGCGCGCTGCTTGAGACCTCGGTCAACCAGGAACTCGCGATGGCCAAGGCCAGTGCTGGGGAGCGGCACAGGAACCTCGGCGGCGAGATCGTGCCCGACGCCATCCGGATCGTGAACCTGAGGACGCTGGGGGCGGTCAGCGACAGCAAGGGCATCCACGTCGCCTCCGTCCAGTTCGACCTGCTGGTCGAGGTCAACGGCGCCCGCATCCTGAACCAGCGTGCGGCCAAAGCGCGCCTCAAGCTCGCCCGCGATGGCTCCGGCTGGCGGATCCTGGAGAAACAATAGCGACGGGACGATGACGATCCCTTCGCCAGTTAAGGATCGTTTAACGAAGAAGGCTGAAGATTTTGGTGCGGAGAGAATCCGGCCTAAAACAATCAAGAACACGGATCAGCCGGCCCATGGATACCATGATGAACGAAAAGTCGTTTCTGATCGGAGCCGTAGCGCAAGAGGCGGGCACCCTGGGGATCGAAATCGCCGACGTCGCGGGCAGCGTGGAGGATGTCAGCTCCCGCATGGCCAAGAAGGCCATGGTCTTCGTGGGCCTGCGCGAGGCGGCCGCCGGCATGTCCAGCAGCACAGCCCGCATCCAGACAGCCGCCAAATCCGCCCGTTCGGTGGCGCAAGGCGCCTTGACCGAGGTCGAGGGGTCACGGACCCGCCTCCGCGAGTCGCTCAACGACATCGGCGCGCTGGTCGAGGGGGTCACCGGCATGGAGCGCCAGCTCGGCGGGCTGCGCGAGGCGCTCAACCGGATCGGCAAGGTCGCCCAGGAGATCAACGCCATCGCCAAGCAGACCAACCTGCTGGCGCTCAACGCGACGATCGAGGCGGCGCGGGCTGGCGAAGCCGGCCGCGGCTTCGCGGTCGTCGCGGGCGAGGTCAAGGCGCTCGCCAACAAGACGGGTGAGGCCACCGCCGACATCGACGCCACCCTGCGCTTCCTCAACGAGCAGGCCCGCCTCCTGTTGACCGAAAGCGCCGAGAGCATGCGGACGGCCAAGGCGGTCGGCGCCGGCACCACGGCGCTTGGCTCCATGATCACCGTCGTCGGCAACGCCATGGTCGAGGTCGACCGCGAGACCACCCGGATCGACGAGGCCGCCACCGCCATCGCCGAAACCTCGCTGGGTTTCGAGGAGCGCATCGCCGACATGGCCGGCGACGTCGAACTCTCCAGCAGCGACCTCAACTCCGCCCGGGACCGGGTGGTCAACCTGCTGGGCATCAGCGAACGCCTGATCGGCATCACCGCCGAACTGGACGTCGAGACGGTCGACACCCCCTTCATCCGCCATGCCCGCGACGCGGCCGCCCGGATCTCCGCCCAATTCGAGGACGCGGTGCGGGCCAAGCGGGTGACCCTGGACGCCCTGTTCGACGAGGCCTACAAGCCGATCGCCGGCACCAATCCCCAGCAGTTCCGCGCCCGGTTCACCGACTTCACCGACGCGGTCCTGCCGGCCATCCAGGAGGAGATGCTGAGGACCGAACCCCGCATGGTCTTCTGCGTGGCGATCGACCGCAATGGCTACCTGCCGACGCACAACGTCAAGTTCTCGAAGCCGCACGGCCCGGATGTCGCCTGGAACACGGCGAACGGCCGCAATCGCCGCATCTTCGACGACCGCGTCGGCTTGGCGGCCGGCCGCAACACGCGTCCGTTCCTGCTGCAAACCTACCGCCGCGACATGGGCGGCGGCCAGTATCGCCTGATGAAGGACGTCTCGGCACCCATCACCGTCATGGGCCGCCACTGGGGCGGCCTGCGCCTCGCCTACACCGTCTGAGGTGATTCGGCGGCGTCTGGCCGGAAAAAGGTCTGTTCATGGGGTAACTTTCCCATTATAGCTGTTATCGGTCCTAGGATGAGCGTGCCGACATGCGAAAACGCAGAAATATTCACTGAATTCTTGCATTGAGGCACCGTTATCTTGCGAACTTGCATGGACGCCGCCAAGGTGCCGCCGGTTTTTCGCAGTTAAGGGATTTGGCCAATGCAGCAGATCAGGGAGTCGCTCCACCGCTGGCTTCGGACCGTCATGGACGAGCGCGAGTGGACGGCCGCCGCCTGGGCCAAACGGGCTGATGTCACCGCCACCAACCTGACCCGCTTCCTCAAGGATCCCGAGACCGCCAGCCTGCCCAGCGCCGAGACGATCGGCCGCCTCGCTTTCGCCGCCGGATCGGAACCGCGCTTCCTGTCAGACGACCGCCCGACCGACACCGCCTGCCGCGTTCCCGTGCTCAGCCACGAACAGATCCTGCGGGTGATGAAACTGTCCCACCCGGAGGTGGAGGACTACCTCGCGGGTTTGCTCCGGCGGGGCTCCCGCTGTGTCCTGATGGACCAGAGGACATCGCCCCGCGCCTTCGCCCTGCAAATCAACTCGCTCCATATGAACGCCGGCGGGCTGCTGCCGCAGGACCAGATCGTGATCGAGCCGGTCGACCACGTGCCGCCCCGCAAGGGTGACATGGTCATCACCGTCGACGGCACCTCGCTCTGCGCCTACCGCTACTACCATCCCCAACTCGTCCCCATCAGCACCGATCCCCAATGCTGTCCCATGGTGATCGACGGCGTCGGAATGGTGGGCGTCGCCATCCTCGTGGTTCGCCCTCTCCGCGCTGAACTGACGACCTGAACGGCCATCTCCGCGTTCCTGACGGCGCTCCCCGGCGCCCGCTGAAACTTATCCACAGAGTTCTCATTTTGTTCTTGGATAAGTGCGATTTCGCAGTTAACATCGGCGAAGTTCTGCCCATATAAGAGTCACTTAGATGCGAACATGCAGTGGCTCGGGAAACTGGGAGCCGGGAAATCCGGTCGGGAAACGCCGATGGCTTTGTCCAAGGATCAGAGGGAATTCCGGGCTCGCCGCCTAGGCTCCAGCGACGCCGTCCGCGTCATGGCCGGCCATTGGGTCGAGCTGTGGCGCGAGAAGACGGGCAGGGTGGAACCGCGGCACCTGGACTTCGTGCCCGCCGTCCAGATCGGCATCGCGACCGAGCACCTCCACGCCCGTTTCCACACCCACCGGACCGGGATCGGCGCCTATCCCGCCGACCACCGCACCCATGTCCATCCCGATCACGACCACATCGTCGCCAACCTGGATTTCCTGACCTGGGGAGCGCCGCCGGAGGATCCGTCGGCTCCCCCCGACACCATCCTGGAAGCCAAGTTCCATTCCGGCTTCAAGAGCGACGAGGATCTTGCCGAGCGGTACTATTGGCAACTCCAGCACCAGATGATGGTGTCGGGCCTAACCCGCTGCGTCCTCTCCGTCCTGCGTCCGTCGGGATATTCCAGCCTGATGGTGGAGCGTGACGCGGCTAACGCCGCGCTGCTGCTGGAGACGATCCAGGCGTTTTGGTGGCATGTCGAGAACGACCTCGAACCGGCCGATCCGATGGCGGTCGAGGCGCCCGACTTCGACGACATGGGTGTGCTCGACATGTCGATGCACAACAGGTTCGTCACGGTCGGCGACATCCTGATCGACAATCAAGAGGGTTTCCGGGCCTACCGCGCCGCCGAGGCGGAGCTGAAGTCCCTGATGCCGGAGCGGGCCCGGGTCGCCTATGTCCCGCCCGTCTCGAACTCCGACACCCGCGGCATCGTGCTCAGCCGCTCGCGCGACGGCAAGCTGTCGCTCCGCGTCGGCGACCTGCCGCTCAAGCACAGGGCGAAGGCGGAGACCTGGATGCCGGAGCCCGACTTCAAACAGTTCGACGCCAATTCCAACGATTGATCATTGGAGGCTTTCATCCATGCCCAGAGCGAGGGAGACCATGACGACCCCAGAAGCCCCGGCGAACGTCCAGCCGCGTGACAATCTGGAATTCTGGAACGCCCTGAAGCGCACGGACCCCAAGGCGACCAAGCCTTTCCAGCGCGCCGGCGGCTTCCGGGGAACCCAGATCGACCCGGCGTGGCGGCTCCAGATGATGACCGAGGTGTTCGGCCCGGTCGGCAAGGGCTGGGGCTATGAGCAGCTGGAGTGGACCATCGCCGAGCGCATGGTCTTCATCTGCTGCCGCGTCTGGTACATCGACCGGGAGACCGGCGAGAAGCACTTCACCGGACCGCAATGGGGCGGCACCGAGATGGTTCGCCGCAGCCGCGACGGCACCGAGCGGCCGGACGACGAGTGCTTCAAGATGTCGATGACCGACGCCATCGGCAAATGCATGCTCCAGATCGGCTTGGCCGCCGACATCTACCTGGGCCAGTTCGACGACAGCAAGTACCGCGAGGAGTTGGAGACCTTCTACACCGTCAAGGCCAACCCCGACCTGCAACCCGCCGGGATCGAGCGGTTCGAGGAGGAGGTCAGGGAGAAGCTGGCCGCCATCCAGGACCTCGATGGCCTGGACGACCTGTGGCGGAGCGGCGTCAACGCCCGCATCCGCGAGATCGGCACGGTCGACAAGGCCGCGCAGAACCGCCTGATCACCTGCTTTTCCCAGAAGAAGAACGAGATCCTGAAACGAGAGGAGAGTGACCGGCAGGCGGCCTGACGCCGTCTCTCCCGGTCCCCGGAGGAGGCCCACCCATGTACCAGCGCTTCATCGCCGTCGGCCGCCTGGGCCGCGATCCCGAGATCACCAGCACGGCCGGCGGCAATCGCATGGCGAGCTTCAGCCTCGCCACCAGCGAGGTCGCCAAGGGCGAGGAGCGGGCCGAGTGGCACCGCGTCGTCGTGTGGGACGAGAAACTGGTGGACGTGGTCGCCAAGCGCGCCCGCAAGGGCACCCTGGTGGCCTTGGAGGGCCAGGTCCGCACCCGCCGTTGGAACGGCAAGGATGGCCGCGAGAACCACTCCACCGAGGTCGTGCTCGACCGCTTCACCAGCCGCTTCCAGATCCTCTCCGGCGCCAAGGAGCGGGACGATTTCGCGGCGGTGAACCAGCCGGTGTTCGACAACAGATTCGCCTTCGATGAGCTGCCATTTTGATGGCTGCGATATCGCAATTTTCGTCCGCGACACCATCTTAGTATGACTGCGTGAACGCAGCTCCCCATCAGGGGAAGCCTCACCGGAGGACCCCTTCGCCATGACGATGATGGCCAAATCCACCAGTTTTGAAGTTACCGAAAAGACCACCGCCGCCGACCAGCCGGCCAGCGAGCTGTTCCGCTCCCCCAGCGGGTTGCTGACCCGCACCGCCTGGGAGGACGAGTTGGAGAGCACCTTCGACCAGATGCCGCGCTGGTACCGCTCCCCGGCCGAACGGGACCGGCGTTTCGCCCGCTGGGTCCACGCCGAGGCCAAGGGTCTCGCCTGCCACCTCGACCGGCTGGTCCGGCCGGATACCAAGCCAGCGATGGCCCGCCATCTGCGCGCCGTCTCCGAAGCCTTGTGGACCGACGCCGACTGGGCGCGCCACCGGATCGACGGCAGCATGGACGAGGCGGCGTGATCATGAAGAGGAAGTCCGCAATGACGATCGAGGACCTGCAAGCCCGCCTGCGCGACGCCCATGCCCGGATCGGTTTCGAAGGCCGCTTCGCCTTCACCATCGGGCAGCAGTCCAACGCCGGGTGCTACGTCACGCACTGGTTCCGCCCGACACCCCACGCCTTCGAGGACTGCAAATCGGTCGGCGTCGGCACCGTGGCCGACTGCGTCGCCGCCCTGGACCGCTATGTCCAGGCGTACCCCCGGCCGATGACCAACGAGGAAGTCGGAATGACCCTGGGCGTCATCCCACCGCATGAGGAGCGTTATCAGGTGGCGGCCGAATGACCGCCATCTCCTCCCCATCTCCCGTTGTTTATGGAACAAAACATGAACATCATATGGCATGATCGAGGGTATGGACCGCGAGCCCGCTCATGATCCCCTGTCCGAGAGATTGAACCACCGACATGGCCACACCGAAAAACCGTCCGTCCGATACCGTGACCGCGCGCGTCGAACACGCCTTGAGCCTGACCAAGGGGCGCCTGAGGCTTTGGCTGGTCTTCGAGGATGACGCCGCCGCGGCGGAGGCCCGCACCCTGATCCAGGTGAAGAAAGCCCGCAACCTGCTGGCCCTCTCCCGCAAGGACCTGGAACGCCGCCACGAGAAGGCGGTGCGCGAGATCCTGGACCGCTACGGCGCCCGGCAGCCCTTGCCCATCACGGAGGAGGAACCCGTCCAGCCACCCGCTCCCCGGTCACAGGCTCCAAAACCCCGCCGCAAGGCGAACTCCCGTCAACACGCCGACGCGGTTTCGGGTTAGGCTGGGCATCCAACCATGGCGATGACGGCGGTCCAGGACAGGATGGCACCTCCCGAGAGGAGCCCGACCCCAGCACCCTCGGCGCCCGACCGGGAGGTTCTCGCCGGTCTGGTCGAGCGGGTGACCTTCCACAACGCGGAGAACGGCTTTTGCGTCCTCCGCGTGAAGGCGCGCGGCCACCGCGACCTGATCACCGTCGTCGGCCACGCCGCCACGATCTCCGCCGGGGAGTTCATGCAGGCCTCCGGCGCCTGGCACAACGACCGCACCCATGGTCTCCAGTTCAAGGCCGGCTTCCTGCGCACGACCATGCCGACCACGGCGGAGGGGATCGAGAAGTATCTCGGCTCCGGCATGATCCGCGGCATCGGCCCGGTCTACGCCAAGAAGCTGATCAAGGCCTTTGGCGTCGACGTCTTCGACGTGATCGAACGGGAGGCCGAACGGCTGCGCGAGGTCACCGGCATCGGCCCTGTCCGCGCCAACCGCATCATCGCCGGATGGGCCGACCAGAAGGTGATCCGGGAGATCATGCTGTTCCTGCACTCGCATGGTGTCGGGACCTCGCGCGCAGTCCGCATCTTCAAGACCTACGGGCCGGACGCGATCCAGCTGATCTCGGAGAACCCCTACCGGCTGGCCCGCGACATCCGGGGCATCGGATTCATCACCGCCGACGCCATCGCCGCCAAGCTGGGCATCGAGAAGACCGCCATGGTCCGCGCCCGCGCCGGCATCGCCTATGCCCTGGCCGAGGCGATGGACGAGGGCCATTGCGGCTTGCCGCGCGGGGACTTGCTGGCTCTCGCCGAAAAGCTGCTGGAGATCCCGCGCCCGCTGATCGAGGACGCGGTGGCGCTGGAGACCGCCGACGGCACCGTCACCGCCGACACCCTGGACGGTGGCCCCGCCGTGTTCCTCTCCGGCCTCCACCGGTCCGAGCGGGGCATCGCCGGCCGCCTGATCGATCTGGCGGCCGGCCGCCCACCGTGGGGGGCGATCGACCCCGAGGTGGCGATCCCCTGGGTCGAGGGGAAAACCGGCCTGACCCTGGCGGACAGCCAACGCGCCGCCGTCAGGCTGGCGATCTCGTCCAAGCTGCTGGTCGTCACCGGCGGTCCCGGCGTCGGCAAGACGACGCTGGTCAATTCGATCCTCAAGATCCTGGCGGTCAAGAACCTGGAGCTGGCCCTGGCGGCCCCGACTGGCCGGGCGGCCAAGCGCCTGTCGGAGAGCACCGGCCTGGAGGCCCGCACCATCCATCGCCTGCTGGAAACCGATCCCGCCAATGGCGGCTTCAAGCGCTCCGAGACGCAGCCGCTCGACTGCGACCTGCTGGTGGTCGACGAGACCTCGATGGTCGACGTGCCGCTGATGAACGCGCTGCTGCGCGCCGTCCCGGACAAGGCGGCCGTGCTGCTGGTCGGCGACGTCGACCAGCTTCCCTCAGTCGGGCCGGGGCAGGTGCTGGCCGACGTGATCAATTCCGGCGCGGTGCCGGCCGTCCGGCTGACCGAGGTGTTCCGGCAGGCCGCCGAGAGCCGCATCATCGTCAACGCCCACCGGATCAACAACGGCCTGATGCCCGAGCCATATTCCGGCGAGGATCTGACCGACTTCTACTTCGTCGAGGCCGCCGACCCCGAGGACGGCGTCCGCAAGCTGATCCACATGGTCCGCGACCGCATCCCGCGCCGGTTCGGCCTGGACCCGGTCCGTGACATCCAGGTGCTCTGCCCGATGAACCGGGGAGGGCTGGGCGCCCGCTCGCTCAACATCGAGCTTCAGAAGGTGCTCAATCCCGCCCGCGACGACGAGCCCCGGATCGAGCGGTTCGGCTGGACCTTCCGCGAGGGCGACAAGGTGATGCAGGTCGAGAACGACTATGACAAGGAGGTCTACAACGGCGACCTCGGCGTGGTCCGGCGCATCGACCCCGACGACAACAGCCTGCTGATCGAGTTCGACGGCCGGGAGGTCGCCTATGACGCCGGCGAGCTGGATCAGGTCGTGCTCGCCTACGCCACGACGATCCACAAGTCACAGGGCTCGGAATATCCCGCCGTCGTCCTGCCCCTGACGACCCAGCACTACACCATGCTCCAGCGCAATCTGGTCTATACCGGCATCACCCGCGGCAAGCGATTGGTCGTCATAGTCGGCCAGCGCAAGGCCCTGGCCATCGCCATCAAGGGCCAGCACACCCGCCGACGCTGGTCCAAGCTGCGGGATTGGCTGTCCGGCGCGGCATAGCCCATCATTGACAATACCCCGCCTGTCCGGCTCCTATCCCGGACTCCGTGAAACGCAATTCCAATCCCAGGGCCGGGCGGTCCAAGAAGCGCGGCGCCACCGACCAGCCCGACCTCTTCGCGCCCAGGCTGGAGACCGCGGTTCCCGCCGATCCGCCGCCCTCTCCGGCGGTGGAAACCACACCCGCGCGCCCGATCGGCGAGTGGCCGACCGATCACCTGATCGACGCGCTCAGCCTGCACCTCTACGCCGAGCCGCCGGACGACCCGCCGCTGATCGCCACCATCGCGGAACTGGCGGAGCGCCACGAGCCCCTGGCCGTCCCGCTGCTGATCCGGACCTGCCGCCGCTTCGCCGGTTTCGACAGCCAACAGCCCGCGCCCGAGGTCGTGGCCGCACTGGAGGCGCTCGGCCGCATCGGTCCGGCATCGGCGGCCGTTCCCCTGATCGACCTGATCGGCAGGGGCCTGTTCAGCCCGGCCGCCACGGCGGCGGCGCTGGACTGTTTCGCGGCAATCGGCTGCCGGCCGGCGGCCGAGTTGATCCGCCCCGGCCTCCGCCACCTGGACCCACGCGTGCGTCAATCCGCCTGCGCCCTCGCGGCGGCGCTCCAGCGCCGCGACGATATCGAGGCTATCACTCCGCTTCTGAACGACCCCGACCGCGGCGTCTCGAAGTCCGCCCGCTTGGCGCTGGGTGAGCTGGGCCACGCCGCCGCCCGCGAGCCGCTCGAGGAACTGCTCGACCGCGCCACTCCGATCGACATCCCCCGAGTCGCCCGCGCGCTGGCCGCCGTCGCCGACGACGACACGCCGGTCAAGCTGGCCCGAGCGGCGGACCGGTGTGACGAGGAGGGCCGTTGCGCGATCGTCAGGGCCCTTGGCGCCATGGAGCAGGCGACCGTCGTCCCCCAGCTGATCCGCCTGTCGCGCGATGGCCGCCCCACCGTCCGCCTCGCCGTGATCGAGGCCCTGGCCGACCGGGAGGAGGATCCCAAGGAAAACGCCAAGTCCGGTTCCAAGCTCGGCCGTATCGCGGCGGCGCTGGGCGCCATGACCGAGGACGCGGACACGACGGTGCGCGAGGCGGCGGAAGCGGCCCTGCGCGCCTTCGACACCTCGCCCGACTGGTGAGATGTAAATAAAAACGCAACAATAGTCAGGCAATAGTCTCAAAAAAAAAGACCGCCGGGTCAAGGAGACCCGGCGAGTCAAACAGGGAGGCTTCACGTCTGGGAGACGTCGCGTCAAGACACATTCCCGGCCATCGCCGGGGGTAATAATGAATACCGCGATGCGATATCCACGATCACAGCATAAACTCTGTTCTCCACTGGGCAAGAATACTTTGGATCAATGCCCGAATGCACCTGACTCCGACCCTGAACCCGAGCAAGCCTGACGCCATCCACCCATCGCGCGACACACCGTTGAAGCGCCCTGTCGCCAGCCTCGCGCGGGTCCTATTATCCCACCCTCGGAACTTCCCACGGATATCGAGCCCCGATCCTTGAAACCAAGTCTTCCGCTCACCGTCAGCGCCCGCGCCGTGCTTCGCACCCTGGCGGCGTCCGGTCCCGTTACCCGGCCCCAGCTCAGCCAAACCCTGGCGTTCTCCAAGCCGACCATGTCGGCGGCGGTCAACGAACTCGAGGCCTATGGGCTGGTGGCGTCGCACGGCATCGCGCGGGGTGCCACCGGCAGGACGGCGGTGATCTATGGGCTGGGGCCGGAGGCGGGCCACGCCATCGGGATCGACGCCGGCACCACCCACGTCCACGCCGTCGCCTCGTCGCTGGACGGCGCGCGGATCGCCGAGATCCACCACGACCTGAAGTCGCCGGCCGATCCAGTGGAGGGTGTCAACTCCGTCGCCGACCGCCTGATGGAAAAGTTGGACGGCCGGCCTGGACCGCTGCGGGCCATCGCGGTGGCGGTGCCGACGATCGTCTCGGCCTCCCACATGGGCCTGTCGCGTCTCCACAGGATCACCGACTTGGTCGCCGGCCTGCGCGAGCGGTTCCAGGTGCCGATCCTGCTGGAGAACAACGTCAACTGCGCCGCCCTGGCCGAACTGCACCACGGCGCCGCCCAGGGCCGGGAGACCTTCGCCTTCCTTCAGGTCGGTGTTCGCATTGGGCTTGGGATCATCATCAATGGGCGCCTGTTCCGCGGCGCCAATGGCGGGGCCGGCGAGATCGGCCGGCTGCCATTTCCGTGGTCCGCCACCACCAACCCGGAATTCGAGGGGCTGGAGACCTATCTGGGTTCCGCCCAACTGATATCCCGCTGCGTCCGCGAGTGGCCGGCGGGGGAGGGGGCACCCCCGGCGTCGGCGGAGGAGTTGTTCGCGCGGGCCGCGACCTCCCCCCACGCCATGGCTTGCGTCACCCGCCACGCCACCGACATCGGCCGGCTGGCCGCGGCTTGCGTCGGGATGCTCGATCCCGGCTTGATCGTGTTGGGGGGAGGCGTCGGCCAGAACCCGCTGATGCTGGATCAGGTTGGCCGGACCGTCGCCGAGTTGGCGTGGCCGACCGAAATCCGGGTGAGCGAGTTCAGTGTCCGCGGCACGGTGCAAGGCGCCGTCAGGCTGGCGGTCGATTTCAGCCTGGGCGCCCTGCTGGGCGAGGAACGCCACCCCGCCTTCATCCTGACCGGCGAGTAGCCGCCAGCCGTCAACCGCCAGCGATCACGCGGCCGCCGGCACCGCCAGCTTGGTGTCGGTCTGCCGATAGCGGAACTCGCAGACCGGCAGCCCGACGGCTTCCGACATGTCGGCGGTCAGCAACTGCGCCGGCAGCGCCTGGAGGATGGCGTCGGGCAAGCCCGTGCCCAGCGCCGGAACGGTGATCACCACCAGGTTGGCGGCGTCCTTCAGGTCGGTCCGCGAGGTCACCAGCACGGTGGGAATGCCGAAGCCCGCCAGATCGCGCGCCAGCGGCACCTCGCGTCCGTCGCCGAACAGCAGCACGCTGGTGCCGCCGTCGTTCGGCTCCATCGGGCCGTGCAGGAAGTTCAGCGTGTCCCAGTTCTGCGCGGGAGCCCGCACCGCCTCGCGGATCAGCAAGGCCGCGTAGCCCGCCGTGCCGAACGCCAGGCCGGCGCCGACGCAATCGATCGACGTCCGCCCCGTGAGCAGGTCGGCCGCCCGCCGGACCGGTTCCACCACCAAGGCCAGAACCTCCTCGACCTTGCCCGGAAGCGCCGTCCAATCGGCCCCCGACGGCGTCCCGATCCGATCGGCCAACAATCCCAGTGCTTGGAGCGAGCCGACATAGCTGGTGGTATTGGGCCCACTGTCGGCGCCGCTGCCGGTGCCGATCATGGTCTTGACGACCTTGGCGAGGGGAGTGTCCGCCGCCTTGGCGATGCCGAAGGTCACGGCGTTCGGCCGCGCTTCCATGGCTTTGGCCGGCTCGACGCTCCGGCCCGAGGCGGACAGGGCCACATACACGTCGGCCACGTCGATCCGGGGATCGTAAAGCTCGGTGCCGGGGAAGGCCATCGCGCGGAGACCCTGGAGCCGCATCTGGGCCGTGGCCGCCTGCGCCGCGTAGAGGCTGGCGCCGATGCCGGCCACCGCGATGGTGGCGCCCGGCTTGAACGCCTTCAGGTCGGCCTTGTCCAAGGCGGCGGTGACGATGCCCCGGCTGGTGTCCAGCGACTTTGGTTGAAGGGCCACGCCGTCGCGGTAGGGTATCTTGTCAGTCATCGAGAGTGAGCCTGTGCTTTTCGATAGATAAGGTTCAGTCGAGCTTCATGTAATCGGCGTAGCGCGCCGCGTCGTTGATGGTGATCTTCTCGACCATGTTCTGGGTCAGGCCCCACTTCTCGAAGATCTTTTGATAGGACCCATCCTCGATCATGCTTTGCAGGGTCGCCGCGATGGCGTCGCGCAGTTCGGGATTGTTCTTGCCGACCAGGATGCCCTGATAGCCGACCGCGTATTTGGCGGTCTCGACCAGTTCCAGCTTCTTGCCTGTGGCCGGCTGATGGGCCAGCGTGTAGGCCGCGACGCCGACCGTATCCATCGCCACGTCGACCCGGCCGCTGCGCATGGCGACCTTGGCCTGATCGTTGGACGGGAACTGCATCACCTCCAGCGGCTTGTCCGCCGGGCAAAGCTCCTTCTGCTTGTCCAACAGCCGCAACGGGATGGAGCCCTGGACGGCGCCGGCGCGTAGTCCGCAGGCGTCGCTCAGCTTGGTGATCTTGTGCGGGTTGCCCTCCGGCACGATCATGCCGGTGCCTTCGAGGGTGTAATCGATCACGTCCAGGATCTTCTCGCGCTCCATGAAGTCGCCGAAGGCCGAGATGCCAAGATCGAAGCGCCCGGCCTGGATCGCCGGGATGATGCTGGCGAACTGCGCCGGGAACGACGTGAACTTGACGCCCAGCCGCTGGGCCATCTCCTTCGACAAGTCCTGCTCCAGACCGATCAGGGTCTTGTTGTCCTCGTCGTAGAAGTCGTAGGGCGGCTGCTGCGGGTCGGTGCCGACCTTGATCTCCCCGGCGGCGCGGATCTTCTCCGGCAGCATCGCGCGGAGCTTCTGGTCAACCTCCGCCGCTTGCGCCGCCATTCCGCTGGCGAACACGAAAGCCGCCGCCGCCGCGCACAACAGGGTCCTGAACTTGATCATCCCCAACTTGCTCATCCCTAGTCCCTCCGGTTTTGAACTCTTGAAAAGGCCGTGCCGTACCGTGGCGAAACCCGCCATCACAGGACACGCTTGAGAAAGGCCTTGGTGCGGTCGTGCCGGGGCCGCGCGATCACGTCGGCGGCGGTCCCTTGCTCGACCACCACGCCCCGGTCCATGAAGATCACGCGGTCGGCGACCTCGCGCGCGAACCCCATCTCGTGGGTCACGACCAGCATGGTCATGCCCTCCAACGCCAGCCGCTTCATCACCGCCAGCACCTCGCCGACCAGTTCCGGGTCCAGCGCGGAGGTCGGCTCGTCGAACAGCATCAGCTTGGGCCGCATGGCCAGCGCCCGCGCGATGGCGACGCGCTGCTGCTGCCCGCCGGAAAGCTGGTGCGGATAGGCGTTGGCCTTACCCGCCAGATCGACGATCTCCAGCAGCTCGTGGGCGCGCCGGGTCGCCTCCGCGCGGCTCTCGCCCTTGATCAGCATGGGGGCCTGGGTGATGTTTCCCACCACGTCGAGATGGGGAAACAGGTTGAAGCGCTGGAACACCATCCCGATGTCGCGCCGCTGGCGCGCCAGCTCGGCACTGCCCAGCTCGTGGAGGCGGTCGCCCCGCTCGCGATAGCCGATCAGCTCGCCGTCGACCAGGATGCGGCCGCCGCTCAGCTTCTCCAGATGGTTGATGCAGCGCAGCAGCGTCGATTTTCCGCTGCCGGATGGCCCCAGCAGACAGACCACCTCGCGCGGCAGGATGGTCATGTCGATGCCGGAAAGCACCTCGACCGCGCCGAAGCTCTTGCGCACCCCGATCGCCTCGACCATCGGCCCGGCGGCTTTGGAACGGGATGGTTCCGGCGTGGACGCCGGTGTCGGCATGGCGCTCATCAGCCCTTGCTCCCCATGGCGGCGGACAGCCGGCGGAAGGCGCGCCACAGCCGTGGCGGCTCGCTTTCCGACTGTCCCAAGCGGCGTTCGATCCAGCCCTGGACCAGCGACGCGACCGTGGTCATGACCAGGTACCAGATGCTGGCGACCAGCAGCAGTTCGATGATCAGGAAGTTCTTGGCGTAGATGTTCTGGACGCGGGTCAGCAGATCCTGGGCCGCCACGACCGAGACCAGCGACGTGGTCTTGAGCATCGAGATGGTCTGGTTGCCGACCGGCGGGATGATCACCCGCAACGCCTGGGGCAGCACCACGCGCGTCAGCGTCTGGAACGGCGTGTAGCCAAGCGCGGTCGCCGCCTCGCTCTGTCCCTTGTCCACCGCCAGCAAGCCGCCTCGGACGATCTCGGCCATGTAGGCGGTCTCGTTCAGGCTCAGCGCCAGCAGCGCAGCCGTGAAGGCGGAGATCAGCGTGTTGGTCTCCAGATGGATCGGGCCGATGTCGATGCTGGGAATGAACAGCTGGATGTTGAACCAGAAGATGATCTGGACCAGCAGCGGCGTGCCCCGGAAGAACCAGATATAGACGCTGGCGAAACCCGACAGCACGGGGTTGGACGACAGCCGCATCATGGCGATCACGACGCCGGCCACGATGCTGATCACCATCGCCAGGACGGTGAACAACAGCGTCAGCTTGATCCCCTCGATGATCGTGGGATCGAACAGGTATTCGCCGATGGCGCTCCACGCGACGTTGGGACTGCTGGCGACGAGGAGGGCGAACCCGCCCACCCCAAGCATCAGGAGCGCCGCGAGGATCCACTCGCCCCAATTCCGCCGGGGTACGATCCGTTTGTCGCGGACGTCGTCCGACCTTCCCACTCCTGCCT
This sequence comes from Skermanella stibiiresistens SB22, assembly GCF_000576635.1. GTDB lineage: Bacteria > Pseudomonadota > Alphaproteobacteria > Azospirillales > Azospirillaceae > Skermanella > Skermanella stibiiresistens. The sequence continues at coordinate 159,725 of NZ_AVFL01000009.1, read as the reverse complement.
CTCCCGCGGTGGTGGTCATCCGGTCCTCCTGTAACCTCGATCGCCGCCGGAACTCGGTGGCGGCAAATGGCCGATCGTCTCGCCCCTCGACAGCCGCTCCGCCAAGTGGATGGCGCCCAGCACCGGCGGCGCCGTCAGGAGCGTGACCCGCCAGCCTGGAGCCTCCAGCAGCACACCGTCCTGGAAGGCGGCCATCAAGGCGGGCTGGCGCGCGATGACGCCGCCACCGGCGACGACCTGCCCACCCTCGGCGCCCCGCCGCACCAGCCGTCCGACCAGCCGCGCCAACTCGCGGCCGCCTTCGATGATCACCTTGTTGGCCAGGAGGGAGCCGGACTCGGCGGCGGCGAACACTGCCGGCACGTGGCGCCCGATCCGGGCCGCCGACCCCTCGTTCGACAGCGTCCTGCCCAAGGCCGTCGGATCGCTCAACCCCAACGAGGCCATCAGGTTGGCCTCCAGCGCGTCGGATGCCCGGCCCAGATCGGCGGCGTCCCGCACGGCGCGTGCGGCGGTCCGCACCAAGCCGCTGGCGCTGCCCTCGTCGCCCAGCAGCCAGCCCCAACCCCCGGCAGTCAGCATCGTCCCATTCGGCAGCCGGGCGACCGCGATCGACCCGGTCCCGGCGATCACCGAGATGCCGGCCTCGTGTCCGGCGGCCGGCAGCAGCAACTCGCTGTCGTTGAGCACGAGCACGGCGCCCGGCAGATGCGTGGCGACCAATCCTTGGAACACGAGGCATTCCTCGGCGTGATCGCAGCCATGGGCGCCGATCACGGTGACCGCCGGCTCCAATCCGTCGGGGCCGATCGATTGGATCAGCCTGGCGAGGCTGGCCGCGTCCGCCGCCGCTTCCCGCTCCCGCCAATCGACCGTGGGAATCGTCCTATCGACCAGCGTCGCGCCGCCGCGCGCCACGACGACATGCGTCTTGGTCCCCCCGATATCGATTCCGATGACAGCCCCGTCCCTCAACACGCCATCCCCTATGTTCCGCTAGCAGTTAGGAAGCTTAACTAACTCTCGAGGGGGTGACAAGGGTGTTTGCGGGGTCGGAACATCTTGGTTCGATCTTCCTGGCAGCCAATGTGACCTAGGCGCCCAATGAATAAATTTATGGTCAAAATCAAGTCATTCGCTTTGCGAAATCGTATGGTTCACAGAAAAATTCATTTTAGTGTAGGTCGGCTAGAGCGAAGCGGCAGCCGAAATCACTCCAAAAACTCCTGTCTGTCGGCTGCTGCTTCGCTCTAGCCGACCTACGAGAAAACTAAGCATATCCAGTATTGTAAATGAACAGTGTTTTGCGCCCGTTTTACATGTAGGGTGCCTGTTGCAAGCTTCATGAGTCGCGACGAAAACCCAAATAGATTGTAATCCTATGGTTTATGAGATAAAAAGCCTATTCAGACTCGCTGGAGATCATCCCATCATGCCAGAAGCAAACACACTCCCAGCCTCGAAACCAGCTAACGCGCTCCCATGCGCCCTGCCTCCCGCGCACGAGGCTTTCGCCCGTCTCGTCGCCGCCGGTCACGACCTCGCGGAAGCCGCGCGGCGCTCCGGCCATTCGTGGGATACCGCGCGTCAGGCCGGGTCGCGTCTCATTGCGGATGAACGTGTCGCCACGCGTGTCACCGAGTTGATCGACGAGGCGGACCAGCGCCGACAGGAGGAGTTGGACGAACTCGTCGCCGTGCTGAAGCGGATGATGTACGACGCCTTGGAAAAGGGCAACCACTCCGCCGTCCTCCGGGCGGCGGACCAGATCGCCCGGTTCCGAGGCCTCAACGCGCCACGCGCCAAATCCCGCAAGCCCGAACCGCCTTCCGAACCTCCTTCCGATCCGTCAGCCGCAGCGGCGCCGTCTGGGGTGTCCGAGCAACCGGAAGGGATTGTGGAGGCGAAGGCAAAGCGGATCGTGGGCTGCTTCGACGCGATGGAACGGCTGCCTCCCGCGCTGAGGAAGCAGCTTTTCGATCGCGCTCCAGCGACCGGCTTCTTCGACGCCGATTTCGAGATCCTGCCCCGGGAACGCTGGCCCGAACGCCGCGAGGATCACGGCTTACGATGACCCGCGCCGCGAAGATGATGACCTTCAATGACCTTTTGGGGCATTTTCCAAGCTGGTGCTGGTCATCAAGTCCGTCACATCAAGCCGCCCGAACCCGCCGCGCGCCCGACCTGATCCTGCGATCCAGCATGCCGTCCGCCGCGATGCTCCAGGGTTGTGGCTCCGGGAAACGCCTCACCGGACGCCGCCGCGTTTCGCCCGCCAAGTCCGGCTCGTCCAGCAGCGCGGCCTCGACATTGACGGTTGGCAGCAGGCGAAGCGTGCCGCACGTTCCCGGGACACCGATGGATTCGACCGACCGCCTCATCTCGGCGACCAGCGTCGGGGGAACCACGAGCCCAATGCCACCACCCGCGTCCGCCACCACGGTCAACCGGGGAGCGTTCCTGCGCGGCCCTTGTTTGCCACGCCGTTCGGAAAAGAACACATGTCCGTCGATCCTGTGACTGACATCCATCGCCGCCGTCCAAACCGGCATCCGCCGCAACCGTTTCGGCGCCACGTAGTGGGTGGCGCCCCGGCTGTGATCGGGTGCCAGCCCCACCAGCGACAGCACCGCCACCTCCGCCGCGCGCGCCCAAGCCACGCGATCCTGGATTTGCGTCGGGCGGGAGGCTGGCCTTGTGATCGTCCAGGAGAACTGCTTGCTTTGATAGACGACACCGCAGATGCCGTCGGGCCAGCGCCGCTCGCGCACCCTGTTCATCGTCACGGCGGCGACCGCGTATTGTCCTTGCGAGCTTTCCCCGCGGGCCTCGAAGTAAATGTTGCGCGCGAGGCACAAGGCGTCGTTACGATCGATCGAGGCCGCGTCCGGATGCCACGAGGCCACCGCCGAAATCATCTGAATCACGGTGAGCAGGGGTGTCCAGTCAGGTATCGGCATCACGTCGCCTCCGGCTGTTTGGAGTCGCCGGGAGCGTCCAGGCGCCCTCGTCAACCGTGTCGGCAACAGCCTTGAGGTTAACCTTGTTCCGCTATCCTACCGGATGCGGAACCAGACGAATCGGGCAGTTTGGCTGACCGAAATCGCGGTTTTCCTTGGCTCCCACATAAGCCGCGACTACGATAAATTTTCCATAAGTCACAACGTGTCACAACTTCCACACTCTGGAGGTCACGATGAAAACCAACAAAAATCGCAACCAAGATGGTCTTCCGCCGGTCTATTTGATGGCTGGGACGATTACCGCGATTTTGGTGTTCATGCTTCTGTCGGTTGGCATGGGCTGAAATCGGAGCCTTCGGAAGCTCCATGGCACTCCTTTAGAGGGAATCGGATGCCGCGGCCCCGGGCCGGCGGGCGTTTTGACGTTGCCTAGGAGTTAGACCCATCCAAAGTACTAGGCCCTCCGTTTTAGACACGAGAGGGCAGGTCTATCCGAAAAAGCGGTTAAAAAGCCGTTAAACAAATGTTGACCACAGCAAAGGCAGCAAGCATTATGCGCTCAAGAGAGGTAGAGACCCCTCGGAGTGAGCGGACTTGAATGCCTCCAATGGCGGCGTTTCTTCCTTTATCGCAAGAAACGATACGCTTATGACACACCAATGCGCTGATTTGAGGGAATTCCAGATGACCGAACACGACACGATCCTGATCGAACCGAATCGCCTGTTCCGCGAAGGCATCAAGCACCTGCTGGCTGACAGCCCGTTCCATCTCGTCAGCGAGTACGCTTCGATCCAGCAGGCGGTGGAAGCCGAGTCCGTCAAGTCCAAGCTGGTCATCGTGGACTACCCCGTCGATGCCGACGAGACCCTGTCCCAGCTGCGCGCCGGCTTTCCCGATGCCAGGATCGTCGTCCTCGCCTCCGAACTTTCCGCTGACCGGCTCAAGGCCGCCATGGGCGCCGGCGCCGACGGTTACCTGTTGAAGGACGTATCCCCGGAGGCTCTGATCCAGTCGCTCCAGCTCGTCGTCATCGGCGAGAAGGTGTTCCCGACCAACCTCGCAGCCCTGCTGCTGACCCAGATCTCTGCTCCGGCTCCGCAGGGTTCGTGGCGTGGCCTGTCGGGTCGCGAGCGTGAGATCCTCCAGCATCTCGTGATGGGCGCCAGCAATAAGCTGATCGCCAACAAGCTCGGCATCACCGAGGCGACGGTCAAGGTCCACCTCAAGACCCTGCTGCGCAAGATCGATGTCAACAACCGCACCCAGGCGGCGATCTGGGCCATGAACAACGGCATCACGCCGGAACAGTCGATGTCCGGCGACATGCCCGCCACCCGCAGGCTCCAGGCCGTTCCGGCCTAGTCGGGCAGGCCGTTCCGCGCCTTCGGTTCCATCCGCGTGTTGGTCCTGTCCGCGACACCATAAAATCTCAGCCGTCACTTGGGAGGCATGCTAGAAAAGCGCATCCGGCTTGGCCGGTTTTTCAGCCATGGGTTTGATTATCCAGATGCGCAAGCCGCCCTCCGTGTGGTTCCACCGTCCGCGACAGCCGTCGCGGACGGTTTTCATTTTGGCGCTCCTGCTCCTCACGGCTTTGTCGGTCATTTCACCCGCGGGCGCGCAGACGGCCCCGGCTGCACCCATCGAGTTCAAGGCGGCTTTGGCCGGGTGGCAAGCGGCGCTGGAGAAGGCGGCGAACCGGGTGGCGCGCGGCGCGTTGGACGAAGCCGAATACCAGACGCTTCGCATGGAGCTTTCCGGGCTGCTCGAGCAGGCCCACCAAGCGACGGCGGCCGCCGTGACGGAGATGGCGGTCAACCAGCAATTGGCCGAAGCGCTGGGCGCTCCCCCAGCCGAGGGCGCGCTGGCGGAAGCCGCCGCCGTCGCGGCGGAACGCCAGCGCCTCGCCAGGATCATCGCCGAGCTGGATGGGCGGGGGCGGCAGGCCGAACTGATCGCGACGCGCGCGGACATCCTGATGCGGACCGCCACCGACAAGAGGATGCGGCAGTTCACCGATACCCTGTTCAAGCGCGGACCCTTGCCGCTCAACCGATCGACCTGGACCGCGCTACCGCCACAAGCCGCGTTTCTACGCGACAGGGTGTCGCAGGCCTTCTCCGCCACCGCGGATGATCCGGCCTGGGCCGATCAAGGCTTCGAACTGGCCGCCGCGTTCCTGGTGGCGCTGGGCCTCGCGTGGCCGGTGCGGCGCTGGTTGCTCGGACGGTTCGGGCGGCGGCGGGACATCACACATCCCACGCGGCGGCAACGTGTCGTCGCCCTGGCGGTCGAGGTCGTGGGACGCTGCCTCTTGACGGTCCTCCCCACCGTCGCCTTGGCCCTGGCGCTGCGCCAGATCATGGCGGGCGATCCGAAGACACTGCCCTTGCAGGCCCTGATCGCCGCCGCGGCGGGAGGAGCGGCCTTCTTCCTGTTCTTCTCCGGCTTGGCCGCCGCGATCCTGGCGCCCGACCGTCCGGCGTGGCGGTTGAGCGCGCTCGATCCAGTCCCGGCTCGGTCCCTGGTCAACCGGATCACCCTATTCGCGGTCGGTGTCGGCGTGGCCGGCGGCGCCGTCGTGCTTCAACGGACCATGCTGTCGCCGCCGGAGCTTCAGGCGGTCACCGGCTTCGGCACCATGCTGCTGGCCACCGCGACGCTGATGTTCCTGCTGCCGGGCAAGCTCTGGGTGCCGCGTTCGGCGGGGCCGGCGCCCGAGGCCGGCCGCGATGCCGGACCGGAACCGTCCGGTGGATCCTGGGTCCAACTCCGCCACATTGGCGGCGTCATCGCCCTGGCGACGCTAGGCGCCTCGATCGCCGGTTTCCACAACTTGTCGATCTATGTCGGCATGCTGGCCCTGGCCACCATCGCCGTCGCCGGCTTGCTGCTGCCGCTCCGGGGCGTCGCCCACGAGGGCGTCGCGATGGTGATGGAGCGCGAGCGGGGTCCCCTCGCCGAGTTGCGCCGCCTGCTGGTCCGGTCGGAGAAGGGCGTCCAGGCGGCGGACTGGTGCGCCAGGGTCATGATCGACGTTGGCCTGATCGCCTTGGCCGCCGTGATCCTGCTGCCGCTCAGCGGCATCGACTGGACGGAACTCCAGGGCTTCGTCGACACCTTCATGCGCGGCGTCACGGTCGGTGGGGTCCGGCTGGCTCCGGCCGACATCATCGCGGCGATCCTGCTGTTCAGCGCCGCGGTCATGGTCACCCGCCACGTCCAACGGGTGCTGGATGTCCGGGTGCTCCAGCGGCTCCAGATCGACCGGGGCGTCCAGAACTCGATCAAGACCGGCGTCGGCTATTTCGGGTTCATGGTGGCGCTGCTGGTGGCGATCGGGGCGTTGGGGCTCGACCTGTCCAACCTGGCGCTGATCGCCGGCGCCCTGTCGGTCGGCATCGGTTTCGGCCTCCAGAACGTCGTCAGCAACTTCGCCGCCGGCCTGATCCTGCTGGTCGAGCGCCCGATCAAGGTCGGCGACTGGGTCGTGGTCGGCGACATGGAGGGCGTGGTCAAGCGCATCAGCGTCCGCGCGACCGAGCTTCAGACCTTCCAGCGCGCCTCGGTGATCATCCCCAACTCCGAACTGGTGTCCAAGGCGGTGGTCAACTGGACTTTCAAGGACAAGTTCGGCCGGATCGATATCAAGATCGGGGTCGAGTACGGCTCGGACCTCAAGCTGGTGCGGGAAACCCTGCTGGCCTGCGCCACCGCCCATCCCCGCGTCGCCACGATGCCGGCGCCGATGGTGGTCTTCAAGGATTTCGGCGCCAGCTCGCTGGACTTCGAGTTGCGCTGCTTCATCCCGGATGTCGATTTCTTCCTGCCCACCGCCAGCGACCTCCGGTTCGCCATCGCGGAGTCCTTCGACCGGGCGGGCATCGCCATCCCGTTCAACCAGCAGGTCATGCACATCCCGCAGCTCGACGGCCTGCGGGATTTCCTGGACCGGCGATCGCCGCCCCGGCAACCGCCCGCGGCGTCCCAGCTGGAAACCATTACACCGAATTCATGGACGGGTAATGTTGGTTCAAGGTGAAATGCCCCAGTTTCGCCATGACGGAGAGCTTATATAAGCCGTGATATCCGGTTGTCCGAATGGAAGAGGAACTGTCCGCCATGTACGCCTATGAGCAATTCTTTGGCCCAGAGCCCCGGCGACCGGTCGTCCCGAACTGGTTCAAGGGATTGGTCGTGCCGTTGCTCCTGCTGCTGGCGCTGCCGATCTCCCTGCTCGTGCTGAGCCTGGTGCTGGCGATCGCGGCGGCGCGCGGCGTGCTGCGCAAGGTGATGCCGGCTCCCGTCCAGCAAAGGCGGCAACGCCAATCGGCGGGTCCCCAGCCCAAGGGCCAGCCGGAGATCCTGACCGACGTGGACTATGTCGTGCTGGACGACACCACCCGCCGCTGACCCCCGGCCAAACCTGGCCTACGCCTAAAGCGCGTCGGCGACCGCCTTGCCCAGCCCGGCGGTGGTGGCCTTGCCGCCCATGTCGGGCGTCAGCAACTCCGGCTGGGTCAGGACCCGCTCGATCGCCTTGACGATGGCTCGGCCCGCGTCCGGGTGACCCAGATGGTCCAGCATCATGGCGCCCGACCAGATCTGACCGATCGGGTTGGCGATGCCCTTGCCCGCGATGTCGGGAGCCGAGCCGTGGACCGGCTCGAACATCGACGGGAAGTCGCGCTCGGGATTGATGTTGGCGGACGGCGCGATGCCGATCGTGCCAGTGACCGCCGGACCCAGGTCCGACAGGATGTCACCGAACAGGTTGCTGCCCACCACCACGTCGAACCGCGACGGGTTGCGGACGAAATGCGCGGTCAGGATGTCGATGTGGTACTGGTCGGTCCTGACCTCCGGATAGGCCTCGCCCATCACCTTGAACCGCTCGTCCCAGAACGGCATGGTGTGGATGATGCCGTTCGATTTCGTCGCGGAGGTCAGGTGCTTGTTCGGCCTTGATTTGGCCAACTCAAAGGCGTATCGCATGACCCTGTCAACGCCCCGCCGTGTGAACACGTTTTGCTGCACGGCCATCTCGGCGTCTGTCCCGGCGTAAAGCCTGCCGCCGATTTCCGAATACTCTCCCTCGTTGTTCTCGCGCACGATCCAGAAATCGATCTCCGGCCGGCCGGCGAGCGGGCAGGGCACGCCGTCGAACAGGCGGACCGGGCGCAGGTTGACGTATTGTTGAAAGTCGCGCCGGATCGGGATCAGCAGTTCCCACAGCGACACATGGTCCGGCACGGTCGGCCACCCCACGGCGCCGAGATAGATCGCGTCATGTCCCTTGATGGTATCCAGGCCATCGGCGGGCATCATGGCGCCGTCGCTGTGGTAACGGTCGCAGCTCCAGTCCAGATGGTCCCAGGTGAATTCGATGCCGAACCGGGCGGCGATGGTGTCGAGCACCCGGATGCCCTCCGGCATGACCTCCTTGCCGATGCCGTCACCGGGGATCACGGCAATCCTGTACTTCGCCATGGCTTTTTTCCTCTGTTTTTCTGGCGCCGCATATGAACCCCGATCGACCCCCTCGGTAAAGCCGGAATTCGGCAACCGCCGCCGCGATGCCCCGTATGACCTTGTAAATCCAAGGCCGCGCTGCCAAACACGGGCTCCAGGAGCTTTGAGGATCGGGGTCGTCTCGCATGGATGCCATGGTGATCGGACTGACGGCGGTGGTGGTCGCCGTGACGGGCGACACGCCGCGCGTCCTGGTGGTGCGGACACCAACGCCGCCGCTGCCGGTGGAGGGGGTGGAAGGCATGCCGGCGCCCCACCGCGACGCGCTGCCGTCGGGCCCCTTCGATCCGGGGCTTCACCGCACGCTGGAGAGCGGATTGCGGTCCTGGGTCGAGCGGCTGAGCGGTCTGCCGCTCCGCTATGTCGAGCAGCTCTATACCTTCGGCGACCGCTATCGCGATCATGGCGAACTGGCCGGTGGCCCCCGCGTCGTGTCGGTCGGCTACCTGACGCTGGTCCAGGAGGCGCCGCTTTCCGGGGCCGGCGATGCCGAGTGGCGCGACTGGTACGAGTTCCTGCCCTGGGAGGATTGGCGGACGGGGCGGCCGCCGCTGATCGAGCGGGTCATCCGCCCGGCCTTGTCGCGCTGGGTCGGCCGGACGGACGACGAGAGCGAGCGGCGGCGGCGCTCCGAGCGTGTCGTCCTCTGCTTCGGGCCGGACGCGACGGACGCGCCGTGGGACTTCGACCGCGCGCTCGACCGCTACGAACTGCTCTACGAGGCGGGCCTGCTGGTCGAGGCGCGGCGCGACCGCGAGGCGATCCGGCTGGCCGGCGCCGAGGACCCGATGGCGGCGCTGGTGGCCGAGACGCCGCGGGCCCTGGGCAAGCCGATGGCGTCGGACAACCGCCGCATCCTGGCGGCGGCGCTGAGCCGGTTGCGCGGCAAGTTGAGGTACCGGCCGTTGGTGTTCGAACTGCTGCCGCCGACCTTCACGCTGTTCCGGCTCCAGCAGGTGGTGGAGGCGCTATCCGGCGCCGTGCTGCACAAGCAGAACTTCCGCCGCCTGATGGTGGCCGGCGGCTTGGTCGAGCCGACCGGCCAGCGGGAAAGCAGGACGGGCGGACGCCCGGCCGAGCTGTTCCGGTTCCGCCGCGACGTGCTGCGGGAACGCGCACCGTCCACGGCGGCACGGGAGGATGGCGAGGCCGGGTGAGGCGGCGTCACACCCGCCTACCACGCATGCCTGTGGCACATGGCAGTGTGGCGCCTTGGCGCATGGTGCGGGATCTGGCTTTGGGGTAGGTCTTATGCTGCAATGCAACATAGCCGTTGTCGGCGTGATCAGAAGCAGCAAGGCCAGCCATGCCCCCTTCACCTTCCCTGCCCGAGATGGATCGTCCGTTCCCGCTATACCGGGTCATCATCACCGGTCTTTTCCTGCTGGTGCTGTTCGTCATCGCCACCCTGGGCTCGACGGCACCAGCCTCCGAAGGCGCCGAGGAAAGCAAGTTCTCCGGCATCCTGGATCCCGATCTGCGGAACAAGCTCGAGCATTACACTCAGGCGATGGCCGCCACGCGGCCGCTGATCGAAGTCGAGACTGCCGATGGCCGGTATAAGACCGACAGCTGCGCCGGCTTCATGGCGTTGTCCGGGCATGATGGACGGGCCCGGGCGTTGAACAGCCATCCGTTGGCGTCGGCCTATCGCGATTGCGCCGTGCTGCGCGTCCTCCACACTGCCCGCGAGCCGGAGCAGCACCTGTCGACGCTGGCGGGCCTGGGGCAGGCGGTGTTCACCCGGCTGGACCCGGCGTCGCTCCAGTCACTGGCACCGGCGTGGGCGGTCAAGGCCGCTCGGCTGGCCGGCATCGGTTCCGACCATGTCGAGATCGGCGACCGCCGGGTCATCCTGGCGCGCGGTCAATCCACCTGGACCATGGAGGTGATCGCCTCCGTCGATGTGGCTGGCCCGCCGGTCGAGGATCTGGTGGTCCGCGTCAGCCGTGACGGCGTCGCTGCCGGCTTCCTGGTCCTGGTCAGCCGGACCGACGGTTCGCTGAACGCGCTGCCGCTGGACGTCTTCATCATGGGCGGCGGCGTCGCTATGGCGCAGGCGACACCTCCCTGATCTTCCGCGAAGGCTTGGCTTTCACCTGAGGGGGCGGTCGCCACGGCGGCCGCCCCTATTTCTTGCCGTCTAATAAGCTCATAATGAGCATATAGCAAATATACTCATTGAGATTATAAATCAGATGTGCTCAGATAGAGCAGAAATAGCCGTCATTGGGAGTTGGAACCAAGCCATGTCCGCAGCTGCCGCACTCGCCTACACGCCCGAGGTCGCCAAGGCCACCGCTCCGATCTTCGAGCGCATGAGCAGGGTCGTCCCCGCCGTGGAATGGCCGTTCCACGCGCCGTTGATCCACGCCATCAACAGCTTGAAGCGCGAGCGCAACGCCGTCGTGCTGGCGCACAACTACCAGACGCCGGAGATCTTCCACGGCGTCGCCGATATCGTCGGCGACAGTCTGGCGCTGGCCCGCAAGGCCGCGACGGCGGACGCGGATGTCATCGTCATGGCGGGCGTCCACTTCATGGCGGAGACGGCCAAGCTGCTGAACCCTGGCAAGATCGTCCTGATGCCGGACATGTCGGCGGGCTGCTCGCTGGCCGACAGCATCACGGGTGCCGACATCCGGCTGCTGAGGCAACGGTATCCGGGCGTGCCGGTCGTGACCTACGTCAACACCTCCGCCGACGTCAAAGCGGAGTCGGACATCTGCTGCACCTCGGGCAACGCGGTACAGGTGGTGGAAAGCCTCGGCGTCGACCGCGTCCTGTTCCTGCCGGACGAATACCTCGCCAAGTATGTCGCGACCCAGACCAAGGTGGGGATCATCGCCTGGAAAGGACATTGCGAGGTCCATGAGCGCTTCACGGGCGACCAGCTTCGCGAGTACCGGGCCAGGTTCGATGGCCTGACCATCATCGCCCATCCGGAATGCCCGCCGGACGTGCTGGCTGCCTCCGACTTCGTCGGCTCGACCGCCCAGATGATCGATTATGTCGGCGACCACCGGCCGGCCCGCGTGCTGATGGTCACCGAATGCTCGATGAGCGACAACGTCGCGACCGGCTTGCCGGACGTGGAGTTCATCCGCCCCTGCAATCTGTGCCCGCACATGAAGCGCATCACGCTCTCCAACATCCTGGAGAGCCTCCAGACGATGGAACCGCGCGTCGAGATCGATCCCGCCGTCGCCGACCGGGCGCGCGTCGCGGTCGAGCGGATGATCGCGGTCGGACGTTGAGGGGAAACAAGCCATGGCAACTTATCGAGACCGGCGGGGCAGGGGCCTGCCGGGCATCCGCGACGCCGGAACGGTGGTGATCGGCTCCGGCCTCGCCGGACTGACCGCGGCGCTCCGTCTCTCCCCCCGGCCGGTCACGCTGCTGACCAAGACAGCGGAACTGGCTGGCGGATCGAGCCCCCACGCCCAGGGCGGCGTCGCCGCCGCGATCGGGGCGGGCGACGACCCGGCCGACCACGCCGCCGATACCGTCAAGGCCGGCGCCGGCATCGCCGACGCCGTGATGGCCGGCATCCTGGCCGCCGAGGGGGCGGAGCGGGTCCGCCGGTTGTTGGCAGCCGCCTTTCCGTTCGACCTCGCGGCGGATGGCACGCCATCGCTCGGGCGCGAGGCCGCCCATGGCCGCGCCCGCATCGTCCATGCCGGGGGTGACGCGACCGGCCGCGTCCTGGTCCACGAAATGGTAGAACGGGTCCGCCGCACCCCCTCGATCACCGTCATGGCCGAGGCCTTCGCCCACGATCTCGTCGTCCGCGACGGGCGGGTCCGGGGCGTCCTGGCCCGCCACGCCGAGGCTGGCTGGGTCTTCCACCGCGCCGCCCAGGTCGTGCTGGCGACCGGCGGGACCGGCGGTGTCTTCCTGCACACCACCAACCCGGTGGAGAACACCGGCGACGGGCTGGCGATGGCGGCGCGCGCCGGGGCGGTGCTGGGCGATCTGGAGTTCGTCCAGTTCCACCCGACCGCGCTGGCGGCCGGCGACGGCTCGGGCCGGCCGCTGCCGTTGTTGACCGAGGCCCTGCGCGGGGCGGGGGCGGTGCTGCTCGACGGTGCCGGCCGCCGCTTCATGCCGGCCGAGCATCCCGACGCCGAACTCGCGCCACGCGACATCGTCGCCCGCGCAGTCTGGCGCCGGGTCGCCGCGGGGGAACGGGTCACGCTCGACCTCCGCGCCGTGCTCGCCCACGACGCCAGCCACTTCCCGACGGTGCTCGGCCTCTGCGCCGAAGCCGGCATCGACCCCTGGACGGAGCCTGTTCCGGTGGCGCCCGCCGCCCATTACCACATGGGCGGCGTGGTCACGGACGCTGCGGGACGGACAAGCGTCGCCGGGCTTTACGCCTGCGGCGAGACGGCCGACACGGGGGTCCACGGCGCCAACCGGCTCGCCAGCAATTCGCTGCTGGAAGCCCTGGTGTTCGGCGACCGGGTGGCGCGGGCGATCCTGGCCTCCGGGGACGATGGCCCGCTTCCCCCAATCGCGGTGCCGGAGGTTCCCGCCGCCGGCGGATCGGAAACCGCGCTGGCGCTGCTCCGCCGTCAACTCCGCGGCGTGATGTACGACCATGTCGGTTTGTCGCGGGACGGGCAGGGGCTGGCCCAGGGACTAAACCTGATCGAAGACCTGCGGACGGCGTTCGACTTCGTCAGCGGCGGCACCGGCACCTTCGCCCAGACCGTCGCCTGGGGCGAGGTCCGCAACCTCCTGCTGGTGGCGAAGCTGATCACCCACGCGGCCCTGTGCCGCGAGGAGAGCCGCGGCGCCCATCACCGCTCCGACTTTCCCCAAGCCTTGGAAGCCTCACGGCGCCGGAGTTTCCTCACCTTGGGAGACCTGGACCGCTCCGATGCCATCCCGTACCCGAAGGAGGCCCGCCATGCCGTACCCGTTGGTCTATGAACCGCTCGTCCGGGCGGCGCTGCTGGAGGATCTCGGCCGCGCCGGGGATCTGACGACCGACACCGTCGTCCCGGCCAGTGCCACGGCGCGCGCCAAGCTGGTGGCCCGGCGCCCCGGCCGCGTCGCCGGGTTGACCGTCTCGCTCTCGGCCTTCCGCCTGCTCGACCCCACGCTGTCGATCGAGATCCTGACACCCGACGGGAGCGACGTGCTTCCCGGCGACACGCTGGCGGTGGTGTGGGGCGCCGCCCGGCCAATCCTGTCGGCGGAACGCACCGCCCTGAACCTGCTGGGTCGCCTCTGCGGCATCGCGACCGCGACGCGTGGCCTTGTCCAGGCGGTCGAGGGATGCAAGGCGCGGATCACCTGCACCCGCAAGACGACCCCCGGCCTCCGCGCGCTGGAGAAGGAGGCGGTGCGCCAGGGGGAAGGCAGCAACCACCGCTTCGGCCTGGATGACGCCGTCCTGATCAAGGACAACCATCTGGTCGCCGCCGGCGGGATCCACGCGGCGGTGGCCGCCGCCCGCGCCGGGCTCGGCCACATGGTCAAGATCGAGGTCGAGGTCGATACCCTGGAGCAATTGGTGGAGCTGCTGGCGCTGAGGGTCGATGCCGTCCTGCTCGACAACATGCGGCCGGACCAGCTGCGCGACGCCGTGCGGATGGTGGATGGCCGGATGCTGACCGAGGCGTCGGGCAACATCACCGCCGAGACGGTGCGGGCCGTGGCGGAAACCGGCGTTGACATGATCTCTGTCGGCTGGCTGACCCACAGCGTCACCAACTTCGACGTCGGCCTGGATTTCGAGTGACCCGGTGATCGGGGGCTCCGGAACGGGAGCCCCCGATCACCGGGTCACTACTTCTGTTTGGCCGCCTGGGCGCGGGCGAAGGCTTCCGCCAAGGCGCCGCCAAGGGCGGGCCCGGCCGACATCACCGCTGGCTCCCGGTCACGCGGGGGCCGCTTCTCCGACCGCTCCGGCCGCTTGCCGCCACCCGGGCCACCGCCGCCGGGCGCGCCACCGGAGCCACCACCACCGGCGCCAGGACGGCGGTCCCGCTGATCGCGGGGCTTTTGCGCCTGCGCCGCCGGGCGCTGCTGCGGCTCGCCCGAGCGCTCCGTCCGCTGCTCCGTCCGTTCCGGGCGGGCGGCGGGACGCGCGGCCGGCTCCTCCAGACGCATGGTCAGGGCGATGCGCTTCCGCTTGAGGTCGACCTCGAGCACCTTGACCTTGACCACGTCGCCGGCCTTGACGACGGTGTGCGGGTCCTTGACGAACTTGTTGGCCAGCTGGGAGATGTGGACCAGACCGTCCTGGTGGACGCCGATGTCGACAAACGCGCCGAACGCGGTGACGTTGGTCACGACGCCCTCCAGCACCATGCCGAGGTCCAGGTCCTTCATCTCGGTCACGCCATCCTTGAAGACGGCGGTCTTGAATTCCGGGCGCGGGTCGCGGCCCGGCTTCTCCAGCTCGGCGATGATGTCCTGGACGGTCGGCAGGCCGAACTTCCCGTCGGTGAACTCCTCCGGGCTCAGCGAGCGCAGGAAGGGGGCGTCGCCGATCAGCTGGTTCAGCGGCTTGCCGGCTTGGGCGAGGATCCGCTCGACCACGGGGTAGGATTCGGGGTGGACGGCGGAGGCGTCCAGTGGATCGTCGCCGTCGGCGATGCGGAGGAAGCCCGCCGCCTGCTCGAACGCCTTGGGCCCGAGCCGGGCGACATCGTTCAACTGCTTGCGGGTGCGGAAGGCGCCGTTGCGGTCACGGTATTCGACGATGTTGCGGGCGACGCTCTCGGACAAGCCGGAGACCCGCGCCAGCAGCGGGACCGAGGCGGTGTTGAGATCGACGCCGACGGCGTTCACGCAGTCCTCGACCACGGCGTCCAGGCTGCGGGCCAGCTTGGAGGCCCCGACATCGTGCTGGTACTGGCCGACGCCGATCGACTTCGGCTCGATCTTGACCAGTTCGGCCAGCGGGTCCTGGAGGCGGCGGGCGATCGACACGGCGCCCCGCAACGAGACGTCGAGCTGGGGGAACTCCAGCGCCGCCACTTCGGAGGCGGAATAGACCGAGGCGCCGGCCTCCGACACGACCAGCTTGGCGAGGTTCAGTTCCGGATGGCGCTTCATCACGTCGGTGACCAGCTTGTCGGTCTCGCGGCTGGCGGTGCCGTTGCCGATGCTGACCAGCTCGATCTTGTGGCGGATCGCCAGGGCGGCGATCACCGCGATGGAGCCGTCCCAGTCGTTCTTGGGCTGATGCGGGTAGATCACCGTCGTCTCGACCACCTTGCCGGTGGCGTCCACCACGGCGACCTTGACGCCGGTCCGGATGCCGGGGTCGAGGCCGATGGTGGCGCGCGGACCGGCCGGGGCGGCCAGCAGCAGGTCGTGCAGGTTACGGGCGAAGACCCGGATCGCCTCGTCCTCGGAGCGGTCGCGCAGGTCGCCCAGCAGGTCCAGCTCGATGTGGAGGCCGATCTTGGTCTTCCACGCCCAGCGCACAGTTTCCAGCAGCCACTTGTCGGCGGCGCGGCCGGCGTCCTGGATGCCGAGATGGCGGGCGATGATCGCCTCGGCGGGATGGACGAGGTCGGTCGCCGGATCGCCCACCTCGATCTTGAGGTCGAGCACGCCCTGGGTCCGGCCGCGGAACATCGCGAGCGCCCGGTGCGACGGAATCTGCTTCAGCGGTTCCGAGAACTCGAAGTAGTCGGAGAACTTGGCGCCCTCGTCGCGCTTGGCCTCGACCACGGCGGAGACGACGCGGCCGTTGTCCGCGACGAAGGCGCGCAGCCGGCCGACCAGTTCGGCATCCTCGCCGAAGCGCTCGACCAGGATGTGACGGGCTCCCTCCAGCGCCGATTTGACGTCGGGAATGCCCTTCTCGAGATCGACGAAGGCGATGGCGGCCGCGTCGGGTGCCACGACCGGGTTCTCCAGCAGGCCCAGCGCCAGCGGCTCGAGGCCGGCCTCGCGGGCGATCAGCGCCTTGGTGCGGCGCTTCTGCTTATAGGGCAGGTAAAGGTCCTCGAGGCGGGTCTTGGTGTCCGCCGCCTCCAGTTGGCCCTTCAACTCGTCCGTCAGCTTGCCCTGCTCGGCGACGCTGGACAGGATCGCGGCGCGGCGCTCCTCCAGCTCGCGCAGATAGCGCAGGCGTTCCTCGAGGGTACGGAGCTGGGTGTCATCGAGACCCCCGGTGGCTTCCTTGCGGTACCGCGCGATGAACGGGACGGTGGAGCCTTCGTCAAGCAGCGCGATGGCGGCGTTGACCTGGGCCTCCCGGGCTGAGAGTTCGTCGGCGATACGTTTGCTGATGCTGATCATGTCGGTGAAGGCACGGCTGCAGTGAAAACCGGAGGTCGGGTGGCCCCCCTATACCCCGTGTGGGAGGCTCAAGGCTAGGGACCTTATCTGGATCCAGGCATATCGGCATCTTGGTTAACGTGAAATTAAGCAAGTCGCGACAATTTTCGGGGGTCACAGCGGAGTTTTCCCATGCCGGAGCCCCTTGTTGTTTTGTCGATTCTCTATCTTGGGCTGGGTTGTCTGGCCGTCCGTCCCTGCCGCTTCGAGGCGGCGTCGCTGGGCTGGAGGGGGCAGCTGGCCCAAGTGCTGGCAACCCTCGTCCTGACGGCGATCTGGCCGACCCTGGCCTGGGGGCGTCTTCGCGGCGCCTTCCCCGCGGCAAACTGAACCAGACAACTCCTGGGAGCTGGGGGTTAACCTATTCTTGATCCCGGTTGCGGCATTCTCGGGTCGCGGACGCACCGTGGTGCGTTTCCTCCCTGACTGAAAAACTCCGGCCCCGCTTCTGGCGCGGGCCGGTTTCTTCCATTGGATCCGTCCTCGCCGACGCGACACCTTTGTCGCACCCAGGGGTCGATATTCCCCCAACGTGATGTTTGCCCGATCCACCGGGCGCCATGCTATAAGCGGGCACGTATCCGAATACCTCCCCAATGGTTCCATCCCATGGTTTTTCAGGCGGTTCCCGGTCTTGGCGTTCATTAGTCTGTGCATCCTGGCGATGCTGGTCCTCGCCACCGTGGGAGCCGCCCGCCCCTGGTTCAGCCACGCCCACGAGGTCGTCCACGCCGGCATGGCGCTGACCTGCGGCGCCGCGGCGGTGGCCGTGCTGGCGCGCTTGGCGGCGAACGACTCCGGGGTCGAGACGCTGACCCTGCCGATCGGATTGCCCTGGCTGCACGCCAATCTGCGTCTCGACGCCCTGTCCGCGATCTTCCTGCTGGCGGTCAACCTAGGTGGCTGCCTCGCCGCCGTGTTCGGCTGGAGCTATGCCCGGCACGACGCGGAGCCGGGACGGGTGCTGCCGGTCTTCCCGCTGTTCATCGCCGCGATGAACCTCGTCCTGGTCGCGGACGACGCCTTCGTCTTCCTGGCGGCCTGGGAGTTCATGTCCCTGTCGTCCTGGTTGCTCGTCCTGGCGACCCACCGGGAGGATGAGACGCGCCGCGCCGCCTATGTCTATCTGGTGATGGCGAGCTTCGGCACCGCCTGCCTGCTGCTCGGGTTCGGCATTCTGGCGGGCGCCAGCGGCGATTACGGCTTCGCCGCGATCCGGGCGCATCAGCTGGAGCCGGTGCCGGCCAGCTTCGCCGTGCTGCTCGTGCTGCTGGGCGCCGGCTCCAAGGCCGGTCTGGTGCCGCTGCATGTCTGGCTGCCGCTCGCCCATCCCGCCGCGCCCAGCCATATCTCCGCGCTGATGAGCGGGGTCATGACCAAGGTCGCGATCTACGGCCTGATGCGGGTGCTGTTCGACCTGATCGGACAGCCGCTGTGGTGGTGGGGAGCGGTCCTGGCGGTGATTGGCGCCGTCACCGCCGTGGTCGGCGTGCTCCACGCCCTGATGCAGGACGACATCAAGAAGCTGCTGGCCTATTCGACGGTCGAGAACATCGGCGTCATCGTGATCGGGCTGGGTCTGGCGCTGGTGTTCAAGGCGTCGGGCGTCCCGGCGCTGGCGGCCCTCGCCATGACCGCCGCGATGCTCCATGTCCTCAATCACAGTCTGTTCAAGAGCATCCTGTTCTTCAGCGCCGGCTCCATCCTGACGGCGACCGGCGAGCGCGATCTCAACCAATTGGGCGGGCTGATCCACCGGATGCCGGCGACCGCCTTGTTCTGCCTGATCGGCGCCGCCGCGATCTCCTCCCTGCCACCGCTGAACGGCTTCGTGGCGGAGTGGATGCTGTTCCAGGCGGTGCTCAACGGGCCGCTGCTGGAACAATGGGAACTGAAGATCGGTTTCGCGGTGATCGGCGCGTTGCTGGCGTTGTCGACGGCGCTGGCCGCCGCCTGCTTCGTGCGGTTCTACGGCATCGCCTTCCTGGGGCGGGCGCGCTCGGCGCGGGCGGAGCAGGCGCGCGAGGTCGATCCCGTCATGCTGACCGCCATCGCGGTGCCGGCCGTCCTGTGCCTGGTGATCGGCGTCCTGCCGAAGCTGGCGATCTCGCTGATCGAGCCGGTCAACCGGCTGAGCGTCGGCGAGGGCATGTTCGACGCGGGCGGCCATGGCGGCTGGGTCTGGCTGGCGCCGGCCAGCGCCTTCGGCAACAGCTACAGCGGGTTCATGATGTTCATGACCATCCTGATCCTGACCATCCTGGCCGTGTACATGATCCACCGCTACGCGTCGAACCGGGTGCGCCGGTCGATCCCGTGGGGCTGCGGCTTCACCGATCCGGCGCCGCTCGGCCAATATTCCGCCAGCAGCTTCGCCCAGCCGATCCGGCGGGTCTTCGTCAGCCAGCTGTTCGGCGCCCGCGACATCGTGGACATGCCGGCGCCGGGCGAGACGCGGCCGGCGCGCTTCGAGCTGGAACTGCGCGATCCCGCCTGGGACTGGCTGTTCACGCCGGTCGTCAAGCTGGTGGGCTGGATCGCCGACAAGGTCGATCATCTCCAGTTCCTGACCATCCGGCGCTATCTGACCCTGATGTTCCTGGCGCTGGTGACGCTGCTGGTCCTGGTGGCGGTGTCGCAATGATCTTCATCCAGGCGCTCCTCGCGGGGATCTATCAAGTCGTCCAAATGCTGCTGGTGCTGGCCGTGGCCCCCGGGCTGGTCGGGCTAGTCCGGGTGGTCAAGGCAAGGCTGATCGGGCGGCGCGGTCCGCCACTGATCCAGCCCTATCTCGATCTCCACCGGCTCCTGCGGAAGGAGGTCGTGCTGGCCGACAACGCCTCCTGGCTGTTCCGGGTGACGCCCTATCTGGTGTTCACCGCGATTTGGCTGGCGGCGGCGCTGGTCCCGACCTTCACCACGGCGCTGGCCTTGACGGCGACCGCCGACCTGATCGCGTTGGTCGCGCTGCTGGCCAGCGCCCGGTTCTTCCTCGCGCTGGCGGGGATGGATGTCGGGACCAGCTTCGGCGGGTTGGGGTCGTCGCGCGAGATGATGATCGCGGCGCTGGCCGAGCCCGCCATGCTGATGGTGATCTTCTCCATCGCCATCCTGGTCCGGACGACCTCGCTGTCGATGATCGTCGATTTCATGCTGGACGGCGAGGTCGGCCTGCGGATCTCGCTGGCGCTGGCGGCGATATCGCTGCTGATGGTCGCGATCGCCGAGAACGGCCGCATCCCGGTCGACAACCCCGCGACGCATCTGGAACTGACCATGGTCCACGAGGCCATGGTGCTGGAGTATTCGGGCCGGCATCTGGCGCTGATCGAAGCCGCCGCCATGCTGAAGCTGGCGCTCTACATGGCGCTGATCGGCTGCGTCTTCCTGCCGTGGGGCATCGCCCAGCCCGGGGACGGGCCGCTCGCCATCCTGATCGGCTTGGTGACCTTCGTCCTGAAGCTGGCCTGTGGCGCCGTGGCCCTGGCCGTGTTCGAGACCAGCATCGCCAAGATGCGGGTGTTCCGCTATGGCGAGTTCCTTGGTGGCGCGCTGCTGCTCAGCCTGCTGGGCGCCATCTTCCTTTACGTTTCGACCGGACTGTGAGGCGCTAGGATGCCCAGCATCCATTACGACATAGCCCACATGCTGGGTGCCGTGGTCCTGCTGATGAGCTTCGCCTTGCTCTATCAGCGCCGCCTGTCCTCCATCATCCAGGTCTTCGCCGCGCAGTCCACCGTCCTGGCGGCGGCCGCGGCGTGGCAAGGCTACATCCAGGACGCGCCGCACCTCTACATCACCGCCCTGCTGGCGTTGAGCATGAAGGCGATCGTCATCCCGGTCGCCTTGAACCGCGTGATCCAGAAGCTGAGGATCGAGCGGACCGTCGACACCGCGCTGGGAGTCGGCCCGACCATGATCGCCGGCGTCAGCCTGGTGACGCTGTCGATCCTGCTGGTGCTGCCGGTGACACCCGACGTGACGGCTCTGACGCGCGAGGATCTGGCGCTGGCGCTGTCGGTCGTCCTGCTGGGGCTGCTGACCATGATCACCCGCCGCAACGCGATCGGTCAGGTGATCGGCTTCATGTCGCTGGAGAACGGGCTGATCCTGGCCGCGATCGGCGTCGAGGGCATGCCCCTGATCGTCGAGATGCTGGTCGCCTTCGCCGTGATGGTCGCCTTCATCATCTTCGGAATCTTCTTCTTCCACATCCGGGAGCGGTTCGACACCCTCGACCTCCGCACTCTCGAAGACTTCCGCGGGGAGCGCCGGTGATCCTGCTTCCGGTCAATCCAGTTTACGTGATCCTCGCCCTGCCGTTCCTGGCGGCGTTCGGGCTGGCCGCCGTGCGGGATCACTGGCTGGCGGCACGGCTCAACTCGCTGGCGGCGGGCCTGACGCTGGTCGCCTCCCTCAGCCTGTTCACGGACCGGCCCGAGACGACGCCGCTGTTCCTGGTCGACGACTTCAACATCTATCTGGTGGCGCTGACCGCCTTCGTGTCCTTCACCACCTCGCTGTTCAGCGCCAGCTACATCGAGCACGAGATCGAGATCGAGCGGCTGAAGCCGGTGTTCGTCCGCTTCTACCACTCGATGTACCAAGCCTTCGTGTTCACCATGCTGCTGGCCCTGCTCGCCAATAATCTGGGCGTGCTGTGGGTGGCGGTCGAGGGCGCCACGCTGACCACCGTGCTGATGGTCAGCCTCTACCGCACCCCGGCGGCGATCGAGGCGGCGTGGAAGTACTTCATCCTGTGCGGCGTCGGCATCGCGCTGGCGCTGTTCGGCACCATCCTGATCTTCCTGGCGGCGCGGCCGGTGATGGGCGGCGGCATGCCCGCCATGACGTGGTCGGCCCTGATGCTGGAGATCCACCGCGTCAGCCCCGACCTGCTGAACCTCGCCTTCGTCTTCATCCTGATCGGCTATGGCACCAAGGTCGGCTTGGCGCCGCTGCACGCCTGGCTGCCCGACGCCCACGCGGAGGGACCGACGCCGATCTCCGCCGTGCTGTCCGGCCTGCTGCTCAACGTGGCGCTCTACGCCGTCCTGCGCTTCAAGATGCTGATGACGGCCAACGGCCAGTCGCTGGCGCCCGGTCCGCTGATGATGGTGATGGGGCTGGCCTCGCTGCTGCTGGCTGCCTTCATGCTGTACCGGCGGCGCGACATAAAGCGGCTGTTCGCCTATAGCTCGATCGAGCACATGGGCATCATCACCTTCGCCTTCGGGATCGGCGGGCCGATCGCCAATTTCGCGGGCCTGCTGCACATGACGATGCACAGCCTGACCAAATCGGCGATCTTCATCGCCGTCGGCCTCGCCACCCAGGTCAAGGGCACCCAGCGCATCTCGGAGATCCGCGGACTGACGGTCAGCCATCCGGTGATCGGCTGGGGGCTGGTGGCCGGCGTGCTCGCCATCGTGGGACTGCCGCCGTTCGGCATCTTCCTCAGCGAGTTCCTGCTGGTGACGACCACCTTCGCCCGCGAGCCGCTGCTGGCGCTGCCGCTGGTGCTGGGCATCGTCGTGGCGTTCGGCGCGCTGATCCTGCGTCTTCAATCCCTGGCATTCGGCGAGCCGACGGGATCGATGGCGCCGGCCGCGTCCAGCGCCTTTCCGATGGTGCTCCACCTGATCCTGGTGCTGGTGGCCGGCATCTGGCTACCCGAACCACTGGTCGAGTGGTTCCAAGCCGTCGCCCGACTGCTGGGCTGAGGGAGGGAAATCGCCATGCTCGATCATCTGGCATCGATCGGAACCCCCGCCGGCAACCACCGCCCGTTTCCTCGCTTCGATCTCGACCGCGACGCCTGGGCCGGTTTGATCACCACGCTGGCGGAGAAGACCGACTGGTCGCTGGTGGGGCTGTGGGCGGATACGGCACTGGTCCACATGGCGCTGCGGGAAGATCTGGCGGGGACGGTCGCGGTCGTCTCCCTGACCTGCCCCGAAGGGCGCTTTCCCTCTGTCGGCGGGGTCCGGCCCAGCGCCATTCGGCTGGAGCGCGCGGCGCAGGATCTGTTCGGCCTGATGGCCGAGTCGCTGGTCGATCCACGTCCGTGGCTGGACCACGATTCCTGGCCGATCCGGCTGCCGCTGTCGGCCGATCCGCCCGATCCGCTGGGCAATCCGGAACCCTATCCCTTTCTGCCGATCGAAGGGGCTGGCCTGCACCAGATCCCGGTCGGTCCCGTCCACGCCGGCATCATCGAGCCCGGCCATTTCCGCTTCACCTGCAACGGCGAGACGGTGGTCCGGCTGGAGCAGAGGCTTGGCTATGTCCACAAGGGCACGGAATGGCTGATGGGCGGCCGGTCGATCGGCGAGGTCGCCAAGCTGGCGGCACGGGTCTCGGGTGACAGCACGGTGGCGCATTCGCTGGCCTTCGCCCGTGCCGTCGAGGCGGCTACCGGCTCCGCGGTGCCCGAGCGCGCCGTCTGGCTGCGGGCGCTGATGGCGGAGTTGGAGCGGCTGGCCAACCACATCGGCGATATCGGGGCGATCTGCAACGACGCCGCCTTCGCCTACATGCTGGCGGAATGCGGCTTGCTGCGGGAAAAGATCCTGCGGGCCGCCGACGCGTGTTTCGGCCACCGGCTGATGATGGACCGGGTGGTGCCGGGCGGGGTCGCCGTCGATCTTCCCGACGCCGGGCGCGACACGCTGGAGTCGCTGTTGGCGGAGATCCGGGCGACCTTCCCGGGATTGGTCAAGACCTATGACGAGAAAGCCTCGTTGCAGGACCGGACGGTCGCGACCGGACGGGTCGGGCCCGAACTGGTCCGGCGGTTCGGCGCGGGAGGCCATGTCGGCCGGGCGTCGGGCCGGGTGCTCGACGCGAGACGTGATCCCGGCCACGCGCCCTATGACGACTTGGAATTCGAGGTCCCGGTCTTCCACGAGGGGGACGTCAACGCCCGCGTCTGGGTCCGCATCAAGGAGGTCGAGGCGAGCCTTGGCCTGATCGACCAGATCCTGGAGCGGTTGCCGGCCGGGCCGATCCGCGCGTCGCTAAACGCGACGGCGGGGCAGGGGATGGCCTTGGTGGAGAGTTTCCGGGGCGAGATCATGACCTGGGTCGAGGTTCGGGAGGACGGCGTCGTGACCCGGTGCCACCCGCGCGATCCGTCGTGGTTCCAATGGCCCCTGCTGGAGGCCGCGATCGAGGGGAACATCGTCGCCGACTTCCCGCTCTGCAACAAGAGCTTCAACTGTTCGTACTCGGGGCATGACCTGTAGGATGCCACCATGCTGAAGACCATCGCCCGCAATCTGATGCGCGGCCCGCGCACCATGACCGGGCCGGGGCCGGCGGAAGCCGGAGTCGAGGAATTGGCCAGCCGGCTCGACCGGGCGGCGCGGACCCGCCTGGGGCGCAGCCTGTCGATCCGCGAGGTCGACGCCGGATCGTGCAACGGCTGCGAACTGGAGATCCACGCCCTCAACAACGTCGTCTACGATCTGGAGCGATTCGGCCTGCGCTTCGTGGCCTCGCCGCGCCACGCCGATGTGCTGCTGGTGACGGGCCCGGTCACCGGCAACATGCGGGACGCCCTGTTCCGCACCTGGGACGCGACGCCCGATCCGAAATGGGTGGTGGCGGTCGGCGGCTGCGCCCTGGATGGCGGGTTGTTCAAGGGCAGCTACGGCATCGTCGGAGGCGTCGCGGCGGTCATCCCGGTCGATCTGCATATCCCTGGATGCCCGCCGCGCCCGATAGACCTGCTGTCCGGCCTGGTGGCGCTGGTCGAGGCGGCCAAGTAGCTGACCCGACCGGGTTTATCCGCGGTTTAGCGGGAACAGGGTGAAGGTCAGGTCGCGGATGAAGCGGTCCATCCGGTCGGGTTTGGCCGCCACATCGGCCTTGATGGTGCCGATGGCGCCGGTCAGGGCGCGGCCACCCCGGCAATAAGCCGCCCGGACGCTGATGTCCTTGTCGAACGGCTGTGACGGCGGGATCTGCGCCGCGCACAATTCCGCGTCGATCACTTGGCTTTCCGGGTTGAAGACCATCACGACCTTGTATAGCGGCTGCCCGCCCGGCCCGGCGTCCTGGGCGAATTTGAGGCCGGGGCCGGCCTGGACCCTGTTCATCGAGGTCAGCACCTGTTGGGTGAACAGCGCCGCGTTGACGTCGCTGGGATTGCCGTAGATCAGCGTGGTCAGCGTGGCGTCCTTGCCGCCGGCATAGCCCAGTTCCCCTGGATTGTAGCCGGGATCGACCTGGGTCTGGGTGACGCGCCCGTAATCGTCGCAGGCGGCCAGCAGGAAAAGCGCCGCCAAGGCGGCGCCGATGCGATGCGCGTTCATGATGATCAGTTCAGTTGCCCAATTTCGTTGCCGGGACGCGTCGGGCGACGCGCGGCGGCCTGGGGATCGAAGGAGTTCAGCAGGTCGACCACGGCGCGGTGGCCACCTTCCTGGGCATAGCTCAGGGCGTTGCGGCCATGGATGCTGGTGGTGCCGATATTGGCGCCGCTTTCCAGCAGGATGCGGACCGTGTCGACCTGACCGCGGGATGCGGCGGCCATCAGCGCCGTCTTGCCCTCGACGTTCATGGAGTTGACGGCCCCGCCGGATTGGATCAGCGAACGCACGATCGCGTTGTTGCCGATCGAGGCCGCGTACATCAAGGCCGTGCCGCCGTTGCGGCTGCGCGCGTTGGGGGCGGCGCCCGCCGTCAGCAGCTTGCGCACCGCCGCGGAGTTGCCCTGCTCCGACGCCAGCATCAGCGCGGTCTTGCCGTCGGGCAGTTCGTAGTCGAGGTCGCGCCCGGCCTGGATGACCGAGTCGAGCATGGCCGGCTGCTGGAACGCCTGGAGCATGTCCTCCCGCGTCGCGAAACGGTTGGGCGTGGGAAGTGGCTGGTCGGTGCCGCCCCGATCGCCCGCGTCGTCGTAGTCCGGCGGCAGGCGCAGCACCTGATCGGGTGCTGGCTGTGGTGTCACGGCGGCGGTCCCGGCCGCAGGAGCCGCCGGCTCGGCGCTGGCCGTGGCGGTTTGGCGCTTCCGGTCCAGTTCCCGCAACTGCGCCTGCAAGGTTTGGTCGTTCTGATCGACGGTCAGGCCACGCCGGTAGAAGTTGGCGGCGTTGTCGAACTGGCCACGTTCCTCCGCCGCGATGCCCCAGCGACGATAGGTGTCCTTGATGGTCGCGAGGATGGTCGCGGCGCGAGGATCGTTGGGCGCGATCTGCGCGATCTGCTGATAGGTCTCGTACGCGTTGCCGCCCGGCGGCGTCGTCAAGAGCCTCTGGTCGATCAGCCGGTTGGCCCGGTCGACCAGTTCGGTCAGCCGCTGCTCGTTCGCCGCGTTGGCTCCGCTGATGGAGCCGCCGTTCGCTGGTGGCGTCGCGGGGACCGGTGGGGTCGGAGGGGCCTCGGCGACAGGTGCGGGCGGTGTCGGAGCCGCCGCCACGGGCGGCTGCGCCGGTTGGGGTACGGGCGCCGGGTTGATCGGGACCGGTTCGTATTCCGTCTCGGGCGGCGCCGCCATATCGGTGTCGTCGCGATTCGCGTCGGCGACCCAGGGAAGTGGTTTCCCGGTGGCGTTCTGGAAGGCGCGCTCGACCGCTTGTGGCTCCAGGAGAGCCGCCGTGACGCCGGCGCCCATCGCCATCGCAACCAAGGCGGCCGCCACCAGCGGCCAACGGCGACGGCGCGGCGTCTCCAGCCGCGTGGGAGCGTAGGCGCTGGCCGTCAGCTGAGCCGCCGGTCCGCGGTCGCGGCGTACAGGATGGGCCGACGGACCGGGCCGGGGTTCCTCGTCCCATTCGGGATAAGGCTCGGGATTCCGTTCGGTCCACTGGGACGGATGGCGGGCGTTGGGTAGATGGCTGGGAGGCTGCTGGTGGTGGATGGGACGCACGGGTTCCGGCGCGCGGGGTGGCGGCGCGGGCTCCATCGAGGGCGGCGGCCCGGACTCCATCGGGGGCGGCGGCTGGATCGGCCGCAAACGGGGAATCGGCTCCCGGACCTCGGTGAGGATGGGTTCCTGCTTGAGTGTGTGCTGCGGTTCAATCGAAAATTGCAGCCCCAGTTCGCGCGCCACCTGCTCGACCCGGCCTCGGGTGATCACGCGCTCGCCGGCTCGCGCCGCACCGTTGATGGAGACGTCGGCCAGCGTGTTGACCAGTTGCAGCAGGCCGCCGGAAACATGGGTGATCGCCTCGATCGCGGACGGCTCGAAGATATCGTCGCGGATGGCCCCCGCTTGGCTCAGGCGCTCGCGGATGTAGCTGTCGACCTGTTCGCGCTCCAACGGCGGCAGGTGATAGGACACGCCCAGCCGCCGCATGGTGTCGTCGAGGCCGGGCTCGGCCAGCATGCGCTCCAGATCGGGTTCCCCGGCGAACAGGACCTGGAGGAAGCGACCGGTCTCGGTGTCGGAGGTCGCCATCTCCACCAAGTCATAGAGGACCGGCACGTCCAGCAGATGCGCCTCGTCGATGATCAGCACGCCGGTGCCGGTTTCCTCCAGCCGCTGTTCCAGCCTCTCGACCAGCGAGTCCATGTCGCCGAGGGGCTGGCCGCCGGTCTCGTCCAGGAACAGCTCACCGCCGGCCTCCTGGATCAGGTCCTCCACCCCCATGCCCGTCCTGGCCGCGATCGCCAGCACCATGGTGCCTTCCGATTCGAGCTGGTCCAGCAGGGTCTGGAGGAGGGTGGTCTTTCCCGATCCCGTCTCGCCGTAAAGAGCCATGACCCGCCGACGCGCCACCACGGCAAGAGTGAAGCCATTGAACGCTTCCTCATGCTCCTGCGACGCGTAGGTGAAACGCGTGGCTGGCGTAATCGTGAAAGGCTCTTCGTGAAGACCGAAGCGGTTGTTGATCATGTCATGTTCTATCAAAAGGATTACCCAATGCCGCCAGTATTCAGCATTTCACAGGCGGAGTACCATCAGTTCCCATGTGTTGAGCCTTGACAGTCTATCAACCCCAGCTCAATTCATGAACGCAAAAAACGGGTGAACGCTCCGCGTCCATCGGAGGTGCCCGCTATCTCTCTCCATATCCCCTAATCGCATCAACATCATGGCGACCAACCGGGGTGGCCGATGCCTCGGCCAAAGGGCTGGTGGCCGCGCCCTTTTCAGTTATCCTGAGGCCATGACACAGACCGATACCTCCCGCTCCGCCGGCGCTTCCGCCCCTGATTCGCCGCATGTCGAATTCAAGGATGTCCGCAAGACCTACGACGGCGAGACGCTGGTCGTCAAAAACCTCAACCTCCAGATCAGGCGGGGCGAGTTCCTGACCCTGCTGGGGCCGTCGGGTTCCGGCAAGACGACCTCGCTGATGATGCTGGCGGGGTTCGAGGTGCCGACATCGGGCGACATACGGTTGGCTGGGCGGTCGATCGCGGGGCTGCCGCCGCACAAGCGCGACATAGGGATGGTGTTCCAGAACTACGCGCTGTTTCCCCACATGACAGTGGCCGAGAATTTGGCGTTCCCGCTGTCGGTGCGGAAGATGCCGAAGGCGGAGATCGAGGACCGGGTCGGCAAGGCGCTGCGCATGGTCCACCTGGAGAAGTTCGACGCGCGGCGTCCCGCCGAATTGTCCGGTGGCCAGCAGCAGCGGGTCGCCCTGGCGCGGGCCCTCGTGTTCGATCCGCAACTGGTCCTGATGGACGAGCCGCTGGGCGCCCTGGACAAGCAGCTGCGCGAGCATATGCAGCTGGAGATCAAGCACATCCACGAGTCGCTTGGCGTCACGGTGGTTTATGTCACCCATGACCAGACCGAGGCGCTGACCATGTCGGACAGGATCGCCGTGTTCAACCATGGCGTCATCCAGCAGATCGACGTGCCCGATCGGCTCTACCAGCAGCCGTGCAACAGCTTCGTCGCCAACTTCATCGGCGAGAACAACCGCCTGAAGGGTGTCGTCCGCGATGTCGCGGGCGGCAAGTGCCGAGTCGACCTGACGAATGGCGAGACCGTGCTGGCGACGGCGGTGGCCGTAGGACAGGCGGGCGAGACGACGACGCTGTCGGTCCGGCCGGAGCGGATCGTGCTGGACGCCGCCGGGGTGGGACGGGACAACCGGCTGAACGCGCGGGTGTTGGAGCGGATCTACCTGGGCGACCACCTGCGGCTTCGGCTGGCGGTTGCGGACAGCGACGATTTCATGGTCAAAGTGCCTTTCGCCGACGATGCCCAAGTGTTCCAGGCGGGCCACGCCGTCTCGGTATGTTGGGCGGCGGAGGACTGCAGGGCGCTCGATCCCGTCTGAGGGCACCGCCCGATCCCATCCGTTCCGCCGCCGGCCACCACCGGCGGGAGGTCACCCCACCGTGTTCCGCAAGATCCTCTCCGTTGGCGGCCTGACGCTCGCCAGCCGCGTCCTGGGCTTCATCCGCGATATCCTGACCGCGGCGCTGCTGGGGGCGGGGCCGATCGCCGACGCCTTCTTCGTGGCGTTCCGGCTGCCCAACCACTTCAGGGCGCTGTTCGCCGAGGGCGCCTTCAACGCGGCGTTCGTGCCGATGTTCTCCGCGTTCCTGGTCGGGCAGGGCAGATCGCAGGCCCGCATCTTCGCCGAACAGGTCATGGCGTTCCTCCTGGTGGTCCAGCTGATCCTGCTGCTGGTGTTCGAACTGATCATGCCGTGGTTCATGGTCATCTTCGCCCCCGGCTTCGCGGACGAGCCGATGAAGTACGATCTGGCGGTCCTGTTCACCCGAATCACATTCCCCTACCTGCTGTTCATCTCGCTGGTGTCGCTGATGGGTGCCGTGTTGAACAGCATCGAGCGATTCGCGGCGGCCGCCGCGGCTCCCATCCTGCTCAACCTGTGCCTGATCGGAGCGCTGGTCGGGCTGACGCCCCTGCTGCCGACGGCGGGCCACGCGCTGGCCTGGGGCGTGCTGGCGGCCGGCGTCGCGCAGTTCCTGTATCTCGCGTGGGATTGCCGGCGGGCGGGCATGTCGTTGAGGCTGGTCCCGCCTCGGCTGACGCCGGGGGTCAGGCGGTTCCTGACCGTGCTGGGGCCGGCCGCGCTGGGGGCGGGCGTCACCCAGATCAACCTGTTCATCGACACGCTGATAGCATCGCTGCTTCCGACCGGAGCGGTGTCGTACCTCTACTACGCCGACCGCATCAACCAGCTGCCGCTTGGCGTCATCGGGATCGCCATCGGTACCGTTCTGCTGCCGGAACTATCCCGCGCGCTGAAGGGCGGCAACCTCGCCGCCGCCAGCGACAGCCAGAACCGGGCGATCGAGTTGTCGCTGCTGTTCACCCTGCCGGCGGCCGCCGCGTTCCTGGCGGCGGGTTCGCCGATCATCTCGGTGCTGTTCGAGCGCGGCGCGTTCCAGGAAGCGGACGCGCGGGCGACGGCCGCGACCCTGATGGCCTACGCGCTCGGACTGCCGGCCTTCGTGCTGGTCCGCAGCCTGCTGCCGGGCTTCTACGCCCGGGAGGACACCAAGACCCCGGTCAAGATCGCGCTGGTGGTCGTGTCGGTCAACGTGGCGCTGAAGCTGGTGCTGATGCAGCCGCTGTCGCAGGTGGGCTTGGCCTTGGCGACCTCGGCCGCGTCGTGGGTCAACTGCGCGCTGCTGGCGACGCTGCTGTTCCGGCGGGGCTTCCTGGTGCTGGACGAGCGGTTGCGCCGCCGGGTGCCGCGCCAGTTGGTGGCGGCGTTGGTGATGGCGGGCGTGCTGTGGGCCGCTCGGCTCGGGCTGGATGGCTTCCTGTCGGCGCCGGATTTGGCGACCAGAACATTGGCCCTAGGGACCCTGATCGCCGCCGGAATGATCGCCTACGCCGTGGTGGGTGTCGCGCTGGGAGTCGTTTCGCTAGCGGAATTGAAGCTGTACACGCGGCGTCGGCGGCGGACGTGACGGCTCGTCCCTATCCATGGTCAGCAACTCGGATGGATGTTTGGTGTCGGACTGAGTCGGTCGGAAGCCGATCGATACTCTGGACACGCCGGGGCAAGGTGATGAAAGCTATGGGATAATCATAAAACGAGAGACAGGGTGACGACGATGGGATGCAGATCCAGCCTTTTCCTAGGCGTGGCGTTGATGGCCATGGCGGTTGGCGGCGCCGAGGCGCGCGATCTGACCGTGACGTCCTGGGGTGGCTCCTATCAGGACGCGCAGCGCGAGGTCTACTTCCAGCCTTTCATGAAACAGACCAACACCAAGCTGGTCGAGGATAGCTGGAACGGCGGCGTCGGCGCCCTTCGCGCCAAGGTCGAGGGAGGCAATTCCGATTGGGACGTCGTCCAAGTCGAGGCCGAGGAACTGGTGTTGGGCTGCGAGGAAGGGTTGTTCGAGCAACTGGACTGGGCGGCGCTGGGCGGTCGCGACAAGTTCATCCCCGCCGCCGTCGATGATTGCGGCGTCGGCGCCATCGTCTGGACCACGCTGATCACCTATGACGGCGCCAAGATCAAGGACGGGCCGAAGAGCTGGGCCGACTTCTGGGATGTCTCCAAGTTTCCCGGCAAGCGCGGGCTTCGCCGCGGCCCGAAATACACCCTGGAATTCGCGCTGATGGCCGATGGCGTGCCGTCGGAGCAAGTCTACGAGGTGCTGCGGACCGACGCCGGCGTCGATCGCGCCTTCAAGAAGCTGGACCAGATCAAGTCCAACGTCGTGTGGTGGGAGGCGGGCGCCCAGCCGCTGCAACTGCTGGCCTCGGGCGAGGTCGCCATGACCAGCGCCTACAACGCGCGGGTCACCGCCGCCAACAAGAGCGACAACCGCGATTTCAAGATCGTCTGGCAAGGCGGCGTCTACGCCGTGGATAGCTGGGTGATCCTGCGCGACAGTCCCAACAAGGAGGCCGCCATGGACTTGATCGCGTTCATGAGCGACGCCGCCAACCAGAAGAACCTGCCGCCCAAGATCCCCTATGGCGTCACCAGCAAGGAGGCGGCCGCCCTGGTCGATCCCGCCGTGCTGCCGATCATGCCGACCGAACCCGGCAACCTCGCGGTGGAGGTCCAGTTGGACACCGAGTTCTGGGTCGCCAACACCGAGCGGCTGACGGAGCGTTTCAACGCCTGGATCGGTCAGTGAGCCGGTGACGGCATCCAGCCTGACGGGGCGGAGCGGCGCTCGGATCGAGTCGAGGAACCTGAAGGCGCAACTCCGCCGGACCGAGCGCCGCCGCAAGCTGGAGGCGGCGGCGCTGGTGGCGCCGCTGCTGATCTTCCTGGCGGTGTTCTTCCTGGCACCGATCGTGGGAATGCTGATCCGCAGCGTGGAAAACTCCGAATTGCCCACCACGATGCCGGAGACTGCGGCGGCGTTGCGGCAATGGGATGGCATCGATCTGCCGCCGGAGCCGGTGTTCGCCAGCTTCGCGCGGGAGTTGGCGGCCGGCCAGCGTGATCGCACCCTGGCCGGAGTCGCCAAGCGGCTGACCTATGAAGTGCCGAACATGCGCTCCGTGCTGTTCGCCACCGCGCGCGGCCTGCCGGAAACCCCGAATGGGACATGGCGCGACACCCTGACCGCCCGCGACAAGACCTGGGGCGATCCGGCGACCTGGGCGGTGATGCGTCGGGCGGCGGCACCGGTGACACCGCTCTACATGCTGGCGTCGGTCGATCGCGAGATGGACGCCTCCGGTTCGATCGTCAAGGTGGCGTCGGACCGGGCGATCTACATCGACATCTTCATCCGGACGTTCTGGATGGCGGCGGTCGTGACGGTCTGGTGCCTGGTCCTGGGCTATCCCCTGGCCTTCAAGCTCGCGTCACTGCCGCCCCGCGTCTCCAACCTGCTGATGATCCTGGTCCTGCTGCCGTTCTGGACATCGATCCTGGTCCGCACCGGAGCCTGGGTCGTGCTGCTCCAGCGGGAGGGACCGATCAACGAGGCGTTGCAGTGGGTCGGATTGATCTCGGAGCCGCTGCAACTGGTCTATAACCGGGTGGGTGTCTATGTCGCGATGATCCACATCCTGCTGCCCTTCATGGTGCTGCCGCTCTACAGCGTCATGCGCGGCATCTCGCCGGCCTACATGCGGGCGGCGACCTCGCTGGGCGCCACGCCGTTCACCGCGTTCCGGCGGGTCTACCTGCCGCAGACGATACCGGGGGTTGGCGCCGGGTGCCTGCTCGTCTTCATCCTGGGCGTCGGCTACTACATCACGCCGGCGCTGGTCGGAGGTGCCGGGGACCAGATGGTCAGCTATTTCGTGGCCTTCTTCACCAACCAGACGATCAACTGGGGCATGGCGGCGGCCTTGGGCTCCGTGCTGCTGATCGCGACGCTGCTGCTCTACTGGGTCTACGCCCGGCTGGTCGGCATCGACCGCATGCGGATGGGGTAGGGGCATGGGATCGATCCTCAACCTACCGCCCCACGCCACCGGCGCGCAGAAGGCTTGGCATGTGGCCTTGTGGGCGCTCACGGCGCTGGTGCTGGCGTTCCTGATCCTGCCGATCCTGGTGATCATCCCACTGTCGTTCAGCAGCGGGTCGTTCCTCAATTTCCCGCTGCCCGGCCTGTCGCTGCGCTGGTACCACGAACTGCTCGGTTCGGAACGCTGGCTGTCGTCGCTCCGCAACAGCGTGGTCGTGGCGATCTCCTCGACGCTGCTCGCGACGGTGCTGGGCACCCTGGCTTCGCTGGGGCTCCAGCGGGCGCGGTTCCCGGGGCACGCCCTGGTGATGGCGCTGGTGATCTCGCCAATGGTGGTCCCGCTGGTGATCGTCGCGGTCGGCGTCTACTTCTTCTACGCGCCGCTGGGCCTGACCGGCAGCCTGCTGGGATTGACACTGGCGCACACGGCATTGGCGGCGCCCTTCGTGGTTATCACGGTCTCCGCCACCCTCCAGGGGTTCGACACCAATCTGTCCCGCGCGGCGGCCAGCCTGGGAGCCAACCAGACGACCGCCTTCTTCCGGGTCACCCTGCCGATCATCCTGCCCGGAGTCGTCTCCGGCGCGCTGTTCGCCTTCGTCACCTCGTTCGACGAGGTGGTGGTGGCCCTGTTCCTGACCGGGCCGGGCGAGCGCACCCTGCCGCGCCAGATGTTCGACGGCATCCGCGAGAACATCAGTCCGGTGATCGCGGCGGCGGCCACGCTGCTGATCGTGCTGTCGATCCTGCTGATGACCGTGATGGAAGTCCTGCGCCGGCGCAGCGAGCGTTTGAGGGGAATTCGCTAGGGGCCTGAAGCCACAACTGATCCGTTCACACCAAATGTTGGAGATCGGCATGTCGGAGCCTGAGAGCATAGACGGCGTTCGGTACCATTCGGTGGAGGCTGGCTACTTCGAGAAGCGGGGCTTGCGGAAATACGCGGGGGTGTGGTCGCTTTGGGCGCTGGGGGTCGGCGCCGTCATCTCCGGCGATTTCTTCGGATGGAACTTCGGCTTGGCGGCGGGCGGTTTCGGCGGCCTGTTCATCGCGACGCTGATCGTCGTCGTGATGTATCTGGGCCTGTGTTTCAGTCTGGCGGAGATGTCGCCGGCCCTGCCGCACACCGGCGGCGCCTATAGCTTCGGGCGCTCGGCGATGGGACCCTGGGGAGGGTTCCTGACGGGACTCGGCGAGAACATGGAGTATGTCCTGACGCCGGCCGTCATCGTGGTCGGCATCGGCGGCTACCTGGGCGCCATCTTCGAGACCCCGACGGAACTGGCGCCGATGTGGTGGCTGATCTGCTACGTCGTCTTCGTCGGACTGAACTATTGGGGCGTCGAACTGAGCTTCAAGTTCACCCTGGTGATCACCTTCGTGGCATTGGCCATCCTGATCGTCTTCTTCCTCGGCGCGATAAGCCATTTCGACTTCACGACCAACGCGCTCAACATCGAGCCGGGACCGGGCAACAGCGCCTTCCTGCCGTTTGGAATGGCGGGAATCCTGGCGTCGCTGCCCTTCGCCATCTGGTTCTTCCTGGCGATCGAGCAGCTTCCGCTGGCCGCCGAGGAAGCCCACGATCCGAAGCGCGACATGCCGCGCGGCTTGCTGCTGGGGATCCTGACGCTGATCACCCTGGCCTTCCTGACGCTGTTCCTGTCCGCCGGGATGGCTCCCGGAGCGAAGGAGATCGGGACCTCGACCGAGCCGCTGTTCCTGGGCTTCCAGACGATCTTCGGAGACGGCATCGGCGTCAAGCTGCTGGCGGTCACGGCGGCGGCCGGACTGATCGCCAGCTTCCACGCGATCATCTACGCCTATGGCCGCAACATCTACAGCCTCGCCCGCGCCGGCTATTTCCCCAAATGGCTTTCGGTCACCCATGGCGAGCGGAAGACGCCCCATGTGGCGCTGTTCGCCGGCGCGGCGCTGGGCTTTCTGGTGGCGCTCGCCATGCAGTATTCCGGTAGCAAGTTGGTCGGAGCGGCCTTGCTCAACATGGCCGTGTTCGGCGCCATGATCAGCTACATCATGCAATTGGCCTCGTTCATCCTGCTGCGCTCCAAGCTGCCGGACATCGAGCGGCCGTTCGTCAGCCCGCTGGGCGTGCCCGGCGCCGTGGTCGCCCTGGTCATCGCGGTCGTGACCTTCGTGTCGTTGTTCTTCAATCCGGACTACCTGCCGGGCGTTTGGGGCTGCGCCATCTGGTTCCTGATCGGCATCGCCTATTTCGGCCTGTATGGCCGCCATCATCTGGTCAAGTCGCCGGAGGAGGCCTTCGCGATCGGCCACCGTTCCAGGAAGTCAGGCGTGGTTCCCGGCTTGGCGGACTAGGCTCGCGGCGGGAGCGGCCTACCTGATGCGGATGTGATCCATCACGTTCCAGGGGACCATCCGCATGGCCGGGTATCGACCGCTTTCCTTGCTCCTCGCGTTGTTCGTGGCGGTTGTCTCGTCGACTCCGGCGCGGGCCGACGAATCCGCCGCTTGGGCCGCCCTTCGCGACGGTGGCAATGTCATCCTGATGAGGCACGCCACCACGGTTCCAGGCATCGGGGACCCTCCGGGCTTCCGCT
This sequence comes from Skermanella stibiiresistens SB22, assembly GCF_000576635.1. Lineage (GTDB taxonomy): Bacteria > Pseudomonadota > Alphaproteobacteria > Azospirillales > Azospirillaceae > Skermanella > Skermanella stibiiresistens. The sequence goes on along the minus strand of NZ_AVFL01000009.1, from coordinate 123,997 downwards.
TGGACGATTGCGCCACTCAACGGGTGCTGTCCGACGCGGGGCGCGAACAGGCCACGCGCATCGGCGCCGTCCTGGCGGAGCGGGGAATGCGGGCAGGGCGGGTACTGACCAGCGCCTGGTGCCGCTGTGTCGACACGGCGACCCTGATGGATGTCGGGCCGGTCGTCCGGTTCGAACCCCTCAACTCGTTCTTCGAGTCGTCAGGGGAGGAGAAAAGGCAAAGCGCCGCGGTGAGGGAGGCCATGGCCGGCTGGACCGGGCCGGGAACGCTGGTGATGGTGACACATCAAGTCAACGTCACGGCGTTGACCGGCGTCGTGCCGGCATCCGGCGAGATCGTGGTGGCGCGTCCGGATGGCACCGTGGTTGGCCGGATCAAGCCACCGTCCTGACACGGCGCCGGACTGCGCCCGGTGCTGGGAACGTGCGGGCTCCGGCGTGCGGGCAGAAAAAAGGCCGCCCAATGAGCGGCCTGAGTCTAGGGAGGAAACGCCCAACAAGGGCGAAGCAGCAATCGCTTGCTGCAATGCAAAAATTAATGATTATGGCAGCCGATGCAAGATGGAAGCTGGCCTCGGTCCCACTCGGAAGCGTCTTTGACCTAAACTGTTGCAGCGCGGCAACGCATGTGCCTGACTCAAGGCGCGCGCTTGGGTGGATAGACCGAGGGCGGCACTTCCCGTTCCTCCTCGGCCGCCGCCTCCTCCTGGTCCTCCATGGCGGGCTCGGGCACGCCTCCGGGAGTATAGGGTGGCATGGCGGGGTCGTTGCCCGGGTGCTGGGGCGGGACGGGCTTCTCCGTCGGCTTCCTCGGATCGGTGGGCTGCTTGGGATCGTGTTCGCCGGTCATGTCCTCAACTCCTCGCTTGTGCTGAGAGCATAAGGACGGGGACAGGGAAAAGTTCAGGCTCCCGCATCCTCAGGTCAGGTGACGGACCCCTTCAGCAGAAAGCGGGTGACGACGAACGCGCCGATCCCGAGGACAACGGATCCCGCCAGGAGCATCCAGGCGGTGACTTCGAACTTGCGGGGCGGCGTACCGGCCTCCTCGAATACGGTCGTCATGACGGCGCGGTTGACGGCGGGATCGCTGAAGCACTGCTCGACCCGAACACGCTCGACCTTGGTTGTGTCGAGAAGCTTCCGCGCTCCAGCCAGTGCCGCGTCCAGGTTGTCTATCGCCTTGCCGGGGGTCCAGCTTCCGCGGTTGAGTGTCGATATGGTGTAGGTGACCCGGCGGTTGGACGATACGGCTGACATGGATGGTTCCCGCGTTGATGGTGAGTGACCATACCATGATATTTTTAATGAATTGCTATCGAATGTAATCCGATCGAATGAAGCCACTTGCCCCGTCGCGTGGCCGCTTGGCATCCCTATGATGCCTGATCCTGGGATTGCACAAGATCCCGCGCCCGAAGCCGGAAACCGAACCGCCGTGACGAGAGGACTGATGGGGGACGCGACCCTGATCGTCGGCCGCAACAGCCTGCTTGCCCGCGCCTTCCGTGACCATGGGGGAGTGGCGAACTGCCGCTTCGTCGGCCATGACGAGCTGGACCGCCCGGACCTCCTGGAGGGCGTCGGCCGGATCGTCAATTTCGCCTATCATCCGGAGTTGCGGAGCGGTCCCTACCGCGCCGAGCTGGATATCGACCTGAGGTTGGGACGGGCGGCGGCCGAACTGGGGCTCGGCTATGTCATGCTCAGCACCCGCAAGGTCTACGCTCCCGAATACGCCTTCGGCGCTTCCGAGGATGCGCCGGTCGGACCGGTCGACGCCTATGGCCGCAACAAGCTGACGATCGAGCGCCTGCTGGCGAACCTCCTCGGCGATCGGCTGACGGTCCTGCGGGTCGGCAATGTCGTTGGATATGACAGGATTGACGGCCGGCCGAGTTTCATGAGCGTCATGCTGGGGCGGCTCGCCAACGAGGGCAGGGTGACGCTGGACGTCAGCCCCTTCGCGCGGCGCGACTTCCTGCCGATCGAGCAGGTCGCGGCGGCGATCAAGGCGGTGCTCAATCACCGGCTGGGCGGAACCTACAATGTCGGTTCGGGAGCCTGCGTCGAGATCGGCCGGATGGCGCTCTGGGTCATCGAGGGTTTCGGCAAGGGCGAACTGGTGGTGACATCGCCCCGCATCCATGACGAGTTCGCGCTGGATATCGGCAAGCTGATGTCGGCGACGGATTGGTACTGGCCGAGCGGCGCGTTGCCGGAGTATTGCCGCAGTCTGGGACGCAGGCTCGCCAAAATGGAATCCTGACGGATGGATGGCCGGATCGCTCCTGGGAAGGGAGATTAAGACTCCAGCCTATCCAAAAGGTCATAATCACCTCGATATATGTTGTCTAATGGGCACACAGGCTGCCCAAACGCGCGTCACGACCTTGGCATGGTTGCTTGCCGGCTCGTTTCTGGCTTCATTAGCTTTGGGCCGGTACGTGTCGATCCGGCGGTGGGTTTTTTTGGAACGTTCAACGATATGCCATTTTCGGTGGGGGCGATGAAGATCAAGACCTTGTCACTGCTTCTGGGCACGGCCACCCTGCTGGCGGGAACCAGCACGGTGGTGATTGCCCAAGAGCTTCAGCGGGGGGCCAGTGTCGTGAACCGTCCGCGCCCGGAACTGGATCCATTGGGCATTCGCCAGGGCGGCTTCCTGATCTTCCCGAAGGTCGAACTGGGAACCAGCTACGACGACAACGTCTTCGCGTCGGACGACGACAAGGAAGGCGACTTCCTGTTCCAGGTGCTGCCGTCGGTCGCCGTCGAGTCTACGTTCAGCCGCCACGCGCTCCGTTTCGGCGCGGGCGCCGATTTCGGGCGCTACGCCGACAACACCAGCGAGAACTACATCGACTACTTCGTGACTGGTGGCGGCCGGCTCGACATCACCGGGGACTCGGCGCTGTCGCTCGACCTGCAGCACCGCAAGCTGCATGACGACCGCGGAGATCCCGATAGCCCCGACGCGGCGTCGGAACCAGTCGAGTTCACCCGCAGCGGAGCCGAGCTCGAGTACAACCAGCGTTACAACCGCGTGGTTGGCAGCTTCGGCATCGGCGCCGAGAACGAGGACTACGACGATGTCGCCTCGATCGCCGGTGGCAACCTCGACCAGGACGACCGGGACCGCTGGGCCTACACCGCGACGGGCCAGATCGGTTACGACCTGTATCCGGGCTATCAGCCGTTCCTGCGGGTCACCTATACCCGGACCGAATACGACACCGGCACCATCAAGCCCGACAGCGACGGCTACGAGGCCGTGGTCGGCACGTCGCTGGACCTGACGGGCCTGCTGACCGGCGAGGTCTTCGTCGGTTACTTGGCGCGGAACTACGACGAGCAGGTCTACGAGGACTTCACCGGCCTCGCCTATGGCCTGTCGCTCGACTACGCGGTGACCCAGCTGACCACGATCAATGGCAAGGTGTCGCGCGGTGTCGAGGAAGGCTTCGGCACGACGCCCAATCCGCGCGACCGCTCGACCTTCGGGATCGGTGTCGACCACGAGCTGCTTCGCAACGTCATCCTGACGGCGCGCGGCGAGTACCAGATGGACGATTACCAGAATACCAGCCGGTCCGATGACTTCTACCTGTTGCAGGCCGGCGCCACCTACACCTTGAACCGTAATCTCTACCTGCGCGGCACCTATACGTACTCGCGCCGGGAATCGAACCTGCAAGGTAACGACTACGACCGGAACTTGATAGCTCTCCGGATCGGCGCCCAGCTCTAGCTCGGTTCGCCGACATCGACCGTTTCAGCGAACGGTTTCAATCTTGAGGCGGCGCCTGTCCAACAGGCGCCGTTTCGCTTTTCGGGGATAACCCGAAATATCTGATAGTCGCGCCAAGGACTTCACCCCTCGCGCGCTGGGGCGGAAAGTCCGAAAAGCTCGGTAACGCCAAGGGATACCGATCCGTGGATGAAAAAGCGGATTCAATGTCATCCTTTAATGCCATAGGCTTAATTCCTATCCGCTTTTTCAGTTTGAGGGTGTTGTCGATACTATTCAGGTGGTCGGAAGGATGAAGTCACGGGTTGTCACCGACCCGATTTCGCTTCCCGAGACCCGGCCCCATGACCCGGCAAGGCCCAGAGATAGAGGAACCGATGCTTTTTAATACCTGGAAGAAAGTTGCGACCGGCTGCGTCGTCGCCGTCAGCTTGGCGGCCTGCCAGAACACCGGCTCGAACGCGCCGCTCGAGACGCAGACCGCGTCGGTCGGTGAATATCAGCTCGGAGCTGGCGACGAGGTCCGGGTCACCGTCTTCGGCCAGGAACAGCTTTCCGGTCCCCTCCGTGTCGATGGCGCCGGCTATGTCGCGATGCCGCTGGTCGGCGAGATCGAGGCCAAGGGCAAGACGGCCCGCCAGCTCGAGATCGCGATCGCCCAGAAGCTGAACGAAGGCTATGTCCGCGACGCTCGCGTCAGCGCCGAGGTGGTCACGTTCCGCCCCTTCTACATCATCGGCGAAGTGTCCAGGCCCGGTCAGTACGCCTATGTCAACGGCATGACCGCGACCACCGCCGTGGCGATGGCCGGCGGCTACACCTATCGCGGCCGCCAGGATTACGTGCTGGTCACCCGCGGCAACGATCCCGAGAAGGTCGAGCGCCGCGCGCCGATCAACACCAAGGTTCTCCCGGACGACGTGGTCCGCATTCCCGAACGTTTCTTCTGAGCCACGACAATGCAAATCGTTGATACCGACATCCCCGATGTCAAGCTGCTGACGCCCCGCAAGTTCGGCGATCACCGCGGCTTCTTCGCCGAGACCTACAACAGGAAAGCCCTGGAAGGCGTCGGCTTCACGAAGGAGTTCGTGCAGGACAACCACTCCCTGTCGGTTCCGGCCGGCACGGTGCGCGGCCTGCACTTCCAGCTGGAGCCCTATGCCCAGGACAAGCTCGTCCGCGTGGTCAAAGGCGCCATCCTGGATGTCGCGGTCGACCTGCGGCGTGGTTCCCCGACCTTCGGCAAGCACGTCAAGGCGCGCTTGGACGCGGAAACGGGAACCCAGATCCTGGTTCCGGCCGGCTTCGCCCACGGCTTCGTGACGCTCGAGCCGGAAACGGAGGTCATTTACAAGGTGACCAACTATTACGCGCCGAGCCATGATCGTGGACTGTTGTGGAACGATCCTGATCTTGGAATCGAATGGCCGATTACCGCCGATCAGGCTGTGCTGTCCGACAAGGACAAAGTTCAGCCAAGATTGCGTGATCTAAAGGATGCCTTCTGAGGAGAGTATCGCCGTGGCCTGGGGAGTGTGAAAGGGGGACCCTGTTAAGAGCACCCCGATTTCCTCTCCAGCGAATGCGGAACGAAGTTTCGGCATCTCCGTTCGATTAATCGAGTAACTACCGAAGCGATAGCTGTGGTCAGCCCGGCATTCGCCTAATATGGGCACAGTCAAACAGACGCGGTCGCCCAGTCCTCATCCGAGGATACCGACACAAAATTCGCCAACACACTGGGTTCAGGTATCCGCGAAGAAACGCGGCCCAATGTATTGCCCAACTACGTACCAGCCGAGGAAAAGATAATGCAGCGTGTGATGGTCACCGGCGCCGGCGGTTATATCGGCACAACCCTGGTTCCGATGCTGCTCGAGCAGGGCTACGCCGTGCGCGCGGTCGACCGGTTCTTTTTCGGTCATGAACTGCTGAGGTCCCACCCGGACCTGGAGATGGTCCGCGAGGACGTCCGCCGCCTGAAGGTCGAGGACTTCGCCGGCGTCGACGCCGTGATCGACCTGGCCGCGATCTCCAACGATCCCAGCGGCGAGTTGTTCCAGGACGTCACCTGGGCCGTCAACCACCGGGCCCGCGTCCGCTGCGCCGAGCTGGCGAAGCAGGCCGGCGTCAAGCGCTATGTGCTGCCGTCGTCGTGCAGCATCTACGGCTTCCAGCCCGACGGCGTCATAGCCAACGAGGAAACGGCGACCAACCCGCTGACGACCTACGCCAAGGCCAACGAGCAGGCCGAGCATGGCGTGCTGCCGCTGGCCGACGACAAGTTCACGGTCGTGGTGCTGCGTCAGGCCACCGTCTATGGCTACAGCCCGCGCATGCGCCTGGACCTGGCCGTCAACGGCATGACCTATGGCGCCTGGAAGACCAGCAAGCTGCCGCTGATGCGTGATGGCTCGCAGTGGCGCCCGATGGTCCACGTCCGTGACACGGCCGCCGCCCAGATGTTCATGCTGACCGCGCCGGCGGACAAGGTGAACGGCAAGATCTTCAACGTCGGGTCGGAAGCCAACAACTACCAGATCGGCCAGCTGGCCCAGATCGTGGTCGACACCCTGCCGAACAAGGTCGAGATCGAGTGGTACGGCGACGCCGACACCCGTTCCTACCGCGTTTCGTTCGATAAGATCGAATCGCTCGGCTACAAGGCGACCCGCGTCGCCGAGGACGGCATCCGCGAGATCGCGGCCAAGCTGGAGTCCGGTGAACTGGACCGCACCAGCGAGACCATCACGCTGGATTGGTACAAGAACCTGGTCAAGTGGCACGAGATCATCCGCAAGGTCGAGCTCTATGGCGGGATCTTCGACATCCCGGCCGAGGAGATCGACAGCCTGCGCCGTTCGGAGGCGGCTGAATGAAAGGGATCATCCTGGCCGGCGGGTCAGGGACGCGGCTTGCTCCCATCACCAGTGTGGTGAGCAAGCAGCTTCTCCCCGTCTACGACAAGCCGATGATCTACTACCCGCTCAGCACCCTGATGCTGGCGGGCATCCGGGACGTGCTGATCATCACGACGCCGCAGGACCGCGACCTGTTCGCACGGCTGCTGGGTGACGGCTCGCGCTGGGGCATGAACATCAGCTACGCCGTCCAGCCCCGGCCGGACGGTTTGGCGCAGGCCTTCGTGATCGGCGAGGACTTCATCGGAAACGATCCGGTCTCGCTGATCCTGGGTGACAACATCTTCTTCGGCTACGGCATCACCGATCGCCTCCAGCGCGCGGCGAAGCTGACCGACGGCAGCGTGGTGTTCGCCTACCAGGTCAGCGATCCCGAGCGTTACGGCGTGGTGGCGTTCGACCAGAACGGCCGGGTCACCGACATCGAGGAGAAGCCGGCCAAACCGAAGTCCAACTTCGCGGTCACCGGCCTCTACTTCTACGACAACGATGTCGTGTCGATCGCCAAGGACCTGAAGCCCAGCGCGCGGGGCGAGCTTGAGATCACCGACCTCAACCGTGTCTATCTGGACCGGGGCAAGCTGTCGGTCGAACTGCTCGGACGCGGCACCGCCTGGATCGACACCGGGACCCACGACAGCCTGCTGAGCGCCGGTAACTTCATCGAGGTCATCGAGGCGCGGCAGGGTCTGAAGGTGGCTTGCCCGGAGGAGATCGCCTGGCGCATGGGTTACATCACCAACGACCAACTCGCGGCGCTGACGGCCCCGCTGATGAAGTCGGGATACGGGAAGTACCTGCTGAAGCTGCTTGAGCAGGACTTCTCCGGCTGGCAGCCGGAATTCAAGACAGACAGCGATCACGTCGATTATCCGGGCATCGTCGCCTGACGATCGCCCACCAGGGAGACTACCATGCAGGACAGTCCGGAAATCCGGATCGGTGTCGTCGGCACCGGCTTCATTTCCTCGCATTTCATCATGGCGCTGGACCGGCAGCGTGGCTACAAGGCCTCGCGCGTGCTGACCCGGCGTCCGATCGAAGGATGCGCCGGCTTCCCCCGGCCCGAGTTGCTGACCAACTCGCTGGCTGACTTGATCGAGAACTCCGACGTCGTGCTGGAATGCACCGGCGACGCGATCCACGCGACCGATGTCGTGGCGGCGGCGCTCAGCGCCAACCTGCCCGTGGTCACGATGAACTCGGAATTCCACATCACCTCGGGCTCGTATTTCGTCGGCAAGGGTCTGGTGACCGAGGCCGAGGGCGACCAGCCGGGCGATCAGGCGGCACTCCGGGAAGACGTCCTCGAGATGGGCTTCGAGCCGCTGGTCTACGGGAACATCAAGGGGTTCCTGAACCACGACCCGAGCCTCGAGGACATGACCTACTGGGGCAACAAGAGCGGCATCAGCCTGCCGATGGTGACTTCGTTCACCGATGGCACCAAGGTGCAGATCGAGCAAGCCTTCGTCGCCAACGGCCTGGGCGCGGAAATCGCCAAGCCCGGCATGCTCGGCGTTCCCGAGGATGACCTGAAGGTGGGCGGTACCCAGCTCGCCGAGGCGGCCGACCGGCTCGGCAAGCCGATCAGCGACTATGTCCTGTCGCTGAAGCTGCCGCACGGCGTCTTCATCGTCGGCAAGCACGATCCCCGGCAGAAAGGCGCGCTGCGCTACCTGAAATTGGGCGACGGCCCTTATTATGTCGTCCTGAAGCACAATATCTTCGTACACCTGGAAATCCTGAAGACCATCAAACGGGTCGTCAACGAGCGGCGCATCCTGCTGGACAACTCGGCCGCTCCGGTCGCCAGCGTCTGCACCGTGGTCAAGCGCGACCTGAAGCCAGGCGACAGGATCGCGTCGGGCATCGGCAGCTTCGACGTGCGGGGCGAGGCCGTCCGCATCGCCGACACCGCCGGGCACGTTCCGATCGGGCTGCTGGCCGACGCGGTGATCAAGCGCCCGCTGAAGCGCGGCGACATCATCGGCATGGATGACGTCGAGCTTCCCGACAGCCTCGCGCTGCGGGCTTGGCTGGAGATCGAGCGGTCGGTCCTCAACCCACGCTCCAGCGAAGCCGGGGCCGGCGGTGCCGCGAGAAGGACGGCGCTCGCGTCGTGAAGGCTTGTTTCCTCCGGGGTATATACCAACGCGCCCCGGAGGGAACGCTTCACTTGCGCCCAAATTGATACTGGCATGGTTTTCGACGATGGCCGTGGCATCAACCGTGTGTTCAAAGGTAAAACCGACGTATGCGTAACTTTTTCCGGAAACGGCGTAATCCCCAGTTCGGTGAGGCCGGCGTAGGTGAGAATGTCCGCCCGGATCTGGACCCGCGCGTGACACCGTTTGGGCCGCGGCTGGTGTCCGATCTGGCGGCGGATGACGATGACGACTACATCGAAGACGACGTGATTCCCCAGCCCAGGCACGCCGGCGTCGGTGCTTCCGCCGCTGGATCGGCCGTCGAGGATCGCGGCTTGCTGATGAGGTCGGCCACCGACCTGCTGCACGCCCGCAAGGCGGACGATCACCACCCCCATGCCCGCGGCGCCCGGTCGGACGACGAGGACCTCGAGCTTCCCCGCTTCTCGCTGCCGGTCGCCGGCACCCTGCGGTCGCGGGTCAGCGGCAATCTTCCGGGTTTGACGCCCGAGATGAACAAGGCGCTGCGCGAGGCCTTCACGCCGACGCGGCCGAAGCAGGAGGTCAACTCCCTCTTCGTCGGGCGGCTCAACACGCTGCGTCGGATCATCGCGGCGATCGAGGAGGAGCGGGCACACGTCGTCCTGTTCGGCGACCGCGGCCGCGGCAAGACCTCGCTCGCCAACGCGATCCAGCAGATCGCCCAGCAGGCGGGCTACTTCACGCTCAAGCTGACCTGCAGCGCGGAGCTGAGCTTCGAGGATATTTTCCGCAACTTCCTGCGGCGGATTCCCGGAACCTTCTACCGGTCGGAGGTGGACAATCCCTTCGCCGCCCGGCGCACCATGTCCAGTTTCGACGAACTGCTGCCCCAGGGCAATTTCAGCGTGACCGAGCTGAACGACGTGCTGGCCGAGATCCAGGGTGCCCATGTCCTGCTCGTGATGGACGAGTACGACCGCGTCACCAGCGAGGACCTGCGCAACAAGCTGGCCGAGCTGATCAAGAACCTGACGGACAGCTCGATTCCGGTCACATTGTTCGTGGTCGGCGTGGCCGAAAGCCTCGACCAGCTGCTCGGCAAGCATCCATCGATCCAGCGTTCGCTGGTGGCGGTCCACCTGCCGCTGATGAGCGACAAGGAGATCGACCGCATCATCGTGGCCGGTTCGGAGGCCGCTGGCGTCGGGTTCAGCGAACAGTCGCGCGACATCATCGTGATGCTGGCCAAGGGGCTGCCTTATTACGCCCAGCTGCTGGCGTTGCACGCCGCCCGCAGCGCCGTCAGCCGGGGCGCCAACCATGTCAGCGACAGCGATCTGGTCTATGCCGTGGCACGGTGCGTCCAGGAAGCGGAACGCGGCATCGTCGAGGCGTACAACAAGGCCCTCGGCCCGGACCGCAAGGCGTCGTTCGCGGATGTCCTGTATGTCGCGGCCCAGTGCCGGTCGGACGAGTACGGCAGCTTCCACCCGGGCGACATGGCTCAGGTTCCGATCCGGGAAACCGGCGAGCCCCTGCCTCTGCTGTCCCTCCAATATCCGCTCAGCCGATTGAGCGACGACGAGCGGGGCGGCGTGCTTCAGCGGATCGTGGAACCCGGCGGTTTCCGCTATCGTTTCCGCAATCAGATGATGCGCCAGTACGTCCTGATGCGTCAGGCGAAGGAACGCGGCCTGATCTGAACCAGGCTGATGGAAGGATCGGGGAAATCCTAGGCGTTTCCCCGATCCCGGGCGATCAGTTCGCCATCCACCGAACATAGGCCGCGACGACCGCCGCCAAGACACCAAACAGCGTCGCGAGCAACAGACAGCTCATCAGGAACTGCCTGATCTCCCCCTGTTTCCACGCGCTCCGGGCGAGCAACGCCAGATATCCGGCGACGAACAAGCCCACCCCCTGCAAAAGCGTCATCTTGACCGGCTATCATCTCCCCGATGATGCCAACGGCTCCCATTCGCCTTGGGAATGGCGCGTCGTCGCCGAATTTTCGCCATCTTCGTTACCCAATGGGAGTGGTGTGGCATCAAAAGTGTGCTCGAAAGGTCGCACAACGCCCGAATGATGTGATAGCCGGGATAGTGTGACGTCGCAGCCTCTGGCGGAAATCGTAAATTTATATTAACCATATTTTCAGCGAGCCAGGAGGTATGGCATCTCCTGGATCTTAGGTGGTGGTCTCATGGGTTGCCAGCATGAAGAACGATGTTGGCATCCTGCTTTGGGATGGTCTTACCGCGTCGTGGTTAAGCGTAGCTCAGGAAATTATTAAACGTATGGGTGATTTGGGCGCAATGCGATATTGACCGGCATCATTGTGCGATGCACTATATGCTTAATAACGCAGTAATCTAAAGTAAACCGGTGAGATCGGGTAATGCCGTTCGCTCATGCGAACGGTGATGGGTAATCATCTTCCAGGGTGACGGCTCGAAATTTCGGAGTGGAAACCCGCCTGTGAGTACCCTAGTCATTGAAGTGAATTGGGCATATGTCTAATGCGCGCCTAATTTATTCCAAAGGGGAATATCCAGGCGGAACAAAGTCAGGTAGTTTCATCCGAAAGAGAGAAGGGGTTTTGGCCATCAAGGACGTGATGGTCGGGGCTGGCCACCTTATCGAGCAGTCGATGGAAGAAACAAGAACCACAATTGCCTTTCAGCGCGGGAGCGGATTATGCAACGTATCGAAGCCTTCCTGATCGACTCGAACAAACTTTTCCGGGAGGGGCTGAAGCGTCTCCTGGACGACAGTCCTTTCCAGATCGTCGCCGAGGCGGGAAATCTCCGCGAAGGCGTGGCGATCGCCGAGTCCGGGTTGAAGCCGCAACTCGTGCTGATGGATCTGGTCAGCGGTGGCGATGACGAGGCCGAGGCGATGCGTCGTTTGCGGGCGCTCCTGCCGGATACCCGCATGGTCGTCCTGACCACCGACTTGTGCACCCGCCGCTTGGCGAACGCCTTGGAGGCCGGCGCCGACGGTTACCTGATGAAGGATTTGTCGGCTGACGCCCTGGCCCAGTCGCTTCGTTTGGTGATGATGGGCGAGAAGGTGTTCCCGACCCATTTGGCGGCGCTGTTGATCAGTGGCCGGGTCAATGGCAATGGCTTGGAGATGCCGATCTCGCGGAAGGGCTTGTCCCAGCGCGAGGTCCAGATCCTGCGCTGCCTTCTGAACGGCGACAGCAACAAGATGATCGCCAATCACCTGAACATCACCGAGGCGACGGTCAAGGTCCACCTCAAGAGCCTGCTGCGCAAGATCAACGCGTCGAACCGCACCCAGGCCGCGATCTGGGCCTTGAATAACGGTATCGGTGGCGAGTTGACGGGAACGGCGGCGGCGTCGATCGCCTGAACCGGCGGTTTGGGCCAACCCGGTTCCCGGGCTGATCATCGAGAATGGAAAAGCCGGCTCCCCGCATGACGCGGGAGCCGGCTTTCATTTTTCGTGGACCGCGCGGGCCGACGTCCGTTGGGGCGACGTTGGATGGAAGCGATGTCGCCAGGGCGCGCGATGCCCCCCGTTCAGCCTTCGGACGATCTGGCGGCCAGTGACGGCCGCTCGGAGTTCCGCGCGATTTCCAGGGAGGGCTGTTGCCGGGCGGCGAAGACGCCGGCTTCGGTCCGGTTGCGGAAATGCAGCTTCGACAGCACGCTGCGCACCATCGACTTGATGACGGCTTCCGAAAGCTCCAACTGGTCGGCGATCGTGCGGTTGTTCAAGCCCTCGCCGAGCAGCAGCAGGGTCCGGAACTCGACATCGGACAGGCGCGGCAGCAGGGTCAGCCTGATCTCGTCGACGCCCAGGCGTGACAAGAACTGCTTGGGCATCAGGCAATGGCCCTCCAGCCCAAGATCGATCAACTCGTTGATCCTGTCGGCGTTGATGTCCTGGAAGACCCACGCGTCGGCGAAAGCCAGGATGTGCGCCGCGTCAAGCAACTCCCGGCTGCTCAGCACCACCACGATGCGGCTGCGGCGCGACAGCCGAAGATAGACCATCGGCTCGTTCTCGCGGAGCGCCGCGAACTGCTGGACACCGATCAGGATCGCGTCCGGCGTGATGTTGCTCTGCTGCAGGTCGGAGATGTCGTGGAACACCGAGATCCGGTGTCTCCCAGCCTTCTCCAACGCCGAGACAAGATGATCGGCTACGGCATCGTCATCGACGACAAGGCAAACGTGCATGGGCGTCACTGCGGTCAACCTAGTTTCATCCAAACCCTGGGGAAAAGACTTCCTGGTGGTCTGGTCATTGTGCACATGCATGGCGCTGCTCTGACTTTCGGCGCGAAGACGCCTTGGGTGAATTCGCGCGGGGTGTGATGGCGGGCCATCGGATGACTTCTCGACATTCTAAGATCTCAAAGAATTAAACGGGTTGTCGTAAGAAGCGGAGTAGCAAACACCAAGTCACTAAAGGCGAAGAAGCTAAAATCCAAAGTAGTTTGGATTGGTTAATTTACAATATCGCAGACATTGCAGCGCCGAAATAAAGCAATGAGGTTATATTCCTGCTGATCGTGGCAACCCATCCGGGTAAGGCCTGCGCGAAATCGCAGGATCGCATCCAATTCAGGTTGTGAAATGCGGATCAGGTTATCTCCTTCGATTGTGTTCGCGGACGTGCCCGCAGGTTCGGACCTTGAGTTTCCATGGATTGCCACGTTAGGTTAGACGCCGTCGCCGCGTCCGATCGGTGTCGAATCGTGCAAATACTGGCGATGATCGGGCATACGCCGAAAGCTATTGTACGCATTGAGGCGAATCGAAGGCACGGAATAAAACAGGACTGTCAATGGACAGACGGTATAATCCAATTTCCCCGCCGATGGACCGCCTTGCTTGATCTGGCTGAGGGGGAGTAGGGGTTTGTCGGAGTCGATGCCGGATGCCGACTCCGCGCCTCTTATGATACCACTCTCATTGGGGTGGTTTGGTGTTGAGGGAAGTGTGTTGGAGAGGCCATCATACCTCGAAAGTTGATTTTTCACGACGATTGCGATGCGCGTTTTCGTCAACTCCATGCTATATCGTCTAGTCATAGGAAACTGGGCCAGAAGCTGGTCTTCTAGGGTCGCCCCCTTCAAGTGAGTTCGATTTCCCGAGATCGACGTCGGGGGCCGAGGCGGTTTGGAGGGGAGACGGCTGTCGCAAAGAGGTTGAAGTCACCACTCGTGCATCGTGGTCGAGGGGGGCCCGAACGATGGTATGGATCACGATCTCGTGTGCCACCGGCTTGATCTTGCGCCCGAAGTCCCTTGACGAACGTTTCGATGCCTAATGGCGATTTGCAGTCTTTGAGGTGCGGCGATGAGAATTTTGATCGGTGACGACCATTTATTGTTCAGGGAAGGGTTGCGCCGCCTCTTGGAGCAGTTGAGCGCCGATGCGGAGTTCACCGACGCCAGCAACTTCGACGAGGTCCTGGAGCAGCTCCAGAAAGAGGGCGACGCCTTCGACCTGATCCTGATCGATCTGCAGATGCCGGGCTGGACCGGTTTCACTGGACTCGAGCAGATCTGTACGATCGCGTCGGATACACCGGTCGTCGTGGTCTCCGCGTCGGAGAATCAATCCGACGTCCGCAATTCCCTGGACGCGGGTGCCGCCGGCTTCATTCCCAAGTCGTCCAGCGTCAAGATCATGCTGAGCGCGCTGAACCTCGTGTTCTCGGGTGGCATCTACCTGCCGCCTTCGGCGATCCACGCCGATGTCGCCGCCAAGGCGATGCCGATGCACCAGAACTTCGACCAGCAGGGCGGGGAGCGGGGCGCCAACCACCATCAACTCACCCAGCGCCAGTGGGAAGTTCTCAACTGCCTGCGCGAAGGCAAGTCCAACAAGCAGATCGCCTACGAACTCGGCCTTTCCGAGGGAACGGTCAAGATCCACGTCACCGCCATCTTCAAGTCGCTCGGCGTCAAGAACCGCACGCAGGCCGTGATCGTGGCTTCCGAACTCCAGCGCTGACGGCCGATTGGCGGCTGGGGTACCCCCGCCGCCAAGCGGCCGGAGCGCATTCTCGGGATCCATAATTTTTTGACAGGTGCCTGACAGCTTTATCTGCTGTTCTACTCCAGGTGGCCGCTTCGCATCCCAAGGATGACGACGCGGCTGGAAAAAAGAAAAATTCCTGGAGGAAAGCCGATGCCGTCGCCATCCGTGCGGCTTCCGGTGCGATCAGAGCCCAACACCCATAGCTTCTCCCGTTCTTCCATCGTGGGCGTCAGCGACCCCAGGGCCGCTCCGGGGGACGCGTGATCAACTTCTGCCTGACGGTTCTGACGGGCACCGCGGGGGGAGCCTTGCTGGCCCTGGCGGGGTTTCCCGCCGCGTGGCTGACCGGCGCCATGATGGCGGTCGCGGTGGCGGCCGGCCTCGGCCTGCCCATGAGGGTCCCCGACTGGATCAGGACGATCGTCTTCGTCGTGCTCGGCACGTCGATCGGCAGCGCCGTCACACCCGGAACGATCGCCGAGATCGCGGCCTGGCCGGGCAGCCTCGCCATTCTGGCGGTGGCGGTCGTGGTCATGATCGGCGCCAGCACGACCTACCTGACACGCGTCTGGAAGTGGGAGGCCGCCACCGCGCGCTATTCATCGATCCCCGGAGCCCTGTCGCAAGTGCTGGTCATGGCGTTGCGCGGGGGAGCAGATCTGCCGCGCATCGCGTTCGCCCAAAGTCTCCGGCTGTTCGTCCTGGTGGCCCTCATGCCATGGTTGTTGCCGGGTGCGGACCACGCCGTCCCGGTCACGACCGACATCCAGCTATCTCTGCTGGAGGCCGCCGGCGTGCTGGCGGCGGGGTGGGTCGTCGGCGTGGCGCTGGACCGCGTCGGCGTACCCGCCGGCGGCTTGCTGGGCGGCATCCTGGTCAGCGCCGCCGTCCACGCGATCGGCGTGGTCGAGGGACGGCTCCCAGGGCCGCTGCTGATCATCGGCTTCGTGGTCACCGGCTGCGTCATCGGCTGCCGCTTCGGCAACGCGTCGTTCTCATCGCTGCGGGGCGCGTTCCGGGGAGCGCTGGAAAGCGTCCTGCTGGCCCTTGGCGTCTCGGCGCTGTTCGCCTTCGCGGCCCACTGGCTGCTCGATCTGCCATTCGGCCAAGTGTGGCTCGCTTACGCGCCCGGTGGGGTGGAGGCCATGACGATCATGGCCTTCGCGCTGGGGCTCGACCCAGCCTTCGTCGGCGCCCATCATGTCGTTAGACTGATCGTTCTGAACGTTTTCGTGCCGTTGTGGCTTCGGCGGCTATCGGTCAAAGACAAGGGAAAGACTGGAACGCCATGACCGACGAAAATCCCGCACCCGGTGGGCAACCGGCCAGCGCCCCGCAGGGAGGACTTCCCAGCGGCGAACCGGTCATCCGCACCGTCGCCATGCCGGCCGACACCAACCCGGCCGGGGACATCTTCGGCGGCTGGCTGATGGCCCAGATGGACTTGGCGGCCGGCAACGCGGCGGCGCGGCGGGCGCGGGGCCGATGTGCTACCGTGGCGGCTGACAGCATGGTATTCCACTCTCCCGTTTTCGTTGGCGACGAGGTCAGCCTCTACGCCGAGATCGTGCGGGTGGGGAGGACGTCGATGAGCATCAGGATCGAGGCGTGGCGGCGGAGCCGTGACGGCGACGAGAGCTTCAAGGTGACGGAGGCGACCTTCACCTTCGTGGCGATCGACGAGGATCGGCGGCCGCGGCTGGTGCCGCCGCCAGCCGCGTGACCGGGGCTGAGCCGGGGGCGAGCGGGCGGCGGGTGATCCCATGCGAATCCTGATGGTCGAAGACACCGAGGACTTGGCCGACGCCGTCGTGCGTCGGTTGCGCAACCTCGGATACGCGGTGGATTGGGCGCCGGATGGCGAGGCGGCGGAGGAGTTGCTGACCCAGGAGAGTTATCAACTCGTCATCCTGGACATCATGCTGCCGGGCATCGACGGGCAGGCGCTGCTGACCAAGCTGAGGCGCCGCCGCGACCGGACGCCGGTGCTGGTGGTGACCGCGCGCTCCCAGGTCAACGTCAAGGTCGACCTGCTGGACCTCGGCGCCGACGACTTCATCGTCAAGCCGTTCGACCTGCGCGAACTGGAGGCCCGCTGCCGGGCCTTGCTGCGCCGCTCGCACGGGATCGCGGCCTCGGCCACCCAGTTCGGCAACCTGCTGTTCGACATGGCGGCCAAACGCGCGCTGGTCGAGGGCCGGCCCCTGGAGTTGAGCGGGCGCGAGTTCCGCCTGCTGGAGTTGTTCCTGACCAATCTGGACAGTGTCCTGGGCAAGGACGATCTGTTGAATCGTTTGTTCAGCCTGGACCAGCCGGCGGCGCCCAACGCGATCGAGCTGTACGTCTCCCGCCTGCGGCGCAAGTTGCAGGGGACTTCGGTCGAGATCAGGACGGTGCGCGGCTTGGGCTATGTGGCGGAAGTCCGTGCCGGACCGTGACGGCTTCTCGCTGCGCCGGCGCCTGCTGATCCGATTATTCGGAGCCTTGGCGCTGCTCGCGGCCGGGTTGTTCGCCTTCGTTCACGACTACGCCCAGCGGGCGGCGGACAGCGCCTATGACCAGCTTTTGCTGGCGGCCGCCCTGTCGATCGCCGACACCGTCAGGGTGGAGGGCGGCGGGATCGCCGTCGACCTGCCTTATTCCTCCCTGAACATCCTGGCCATGGCCCGGCGCGACCGCGTCTTCTACAAGATCACGGCGCCGGACGGCGGTCTGGTGACGGGTTACGAGGACCTGCCGGTGGACGTCGCGATCCCGCGCGGCGATCGTTCCGGCTTTCGGAACGTGTCGTACAAGGACGTGACGGTCCGGGTCGCGGCGCTGGACCGGTTGATCTCCCATCCCCAGCTTTCCGGTTGGGTCAGGATCGCGGTGGCGCAGACGCGGGAGGAGCGGGACGGACTGGCCCGGACCATCCTGACCAACGCCTTCCTGCCGATAGCGTTGGCCGTGCTGGTTGGCGCCGGGTTGATCTGGCTGGGCGTACGCCGGGCCTTGGCGCCGTTGGCGTTCATCGAGGGGGTCATCCGAGCCCGCCAGCCCAACGACTTCTCGCCGATCGCGGTGCCGCCGCCCGCCGAGGTGTCGCAACTGGTCAACGCGATCAACACCCTGCTTGCGCGCCTCCAGGGCAATCTGAACACCATGCAGGTCTTTCTGGCCGACGCCGCCCACCAAATCCGCACGCCACTCGCCAGCCTCCGGCTTCAGGCCGAACTGGCGGCGGACGAGCCCGACACGGAGATGGTCCGGCGCTCGGTCGCGCGGATCCACCGAAACGCGGTCGAAGCCAGCCAATTGACCAACCAGTTGCTCAGCCACGCCATGGTGATCCACCGGAGCGAGGCGCTGGAGCCGAAGGCGGTCGATCTGGCTAGCCTGCTGGCCCAAGTGGTCCAGCGTGCCGAGGCGGTCAGCGAGGACGCCGCCATTCGGCTGAGGATAGAGGAGGACGTGGCGGAGGCACTGGTGCCGGGTGACGCGATCAGCCTGCACGAGGCCTTCACCAACCTGGTGGACAACGCCGTCAAGTATGGTGGCTTGGATGGCCCGGTCGATGTGGCCCTGGCCGCCAGCGGGCCGGGCCTGCGGGTCGAGGTCGCCGATCGCGGACCGGGCGTCGCGGACGCGGAGAAGGGGCGGGTGCTGGAGAGGTTCGGGCGGGGCGGGGCCGGCGCGGGAACCGTTGGAAGCGGCTTGGGATTGGCGATCGTCAAGGCGGTGGCCGATGCGCATGACGCCGATCTGACCCTGCTCGACCGGCCGGGCGGCGGTTTGATCGCGCGGCTCGAGTTTCCGCGACCGACCACCGCCGTCAAGAGGGGCATGGTGCCGGTGTTGCTCCTGGCCGCCCTGCTTCTGTGGTCGCCGCGTGAGGCGACGGCGGCCGAGTCGCTGCATCCAGCACCTCTTGCCGCCGCGGCCGGTGCCGCGCTCGACATCCTGAGGATCGACGCGGTCACCGATCTCGCGGCGATGGAGCCGCTCATCCGGGACTTCCAGGCGGTCGCCCCGGATGTCACGATCGTCTACGACGAGTTGACATCGCGGGAGCTGTACGAGCGGACGGTGGCCGTGGAATCGAGGGCCGATCTGCTGATCAGCTCGGCGGCCGATCTGCAGGTCAAGCTGGTCAACGACGGCTATGGGCAAGCCTACGTGTCGGACGCCACCAGCGCCTTGCCCGATTGGGCCAATTGGCGCGACGAGGCGTTCGGCTTCACCTATGAGCCCGCGGTGATCGCCTATAACCTGGATCTCGTGCCGCCCCCGGAGGCGCCGAGATCGCGCGACGCGCTGATCCGGCTGATCCGCGAGAACCCCAGCCGGTTCGCGGGACGGGTGGCGACCTATGATCTGGCGACAAGCGGTATCGGGTACTTCTTCGCCAGCCAGGACTCCGTGTTGTTCAGCCAGTTCTGGCAGCTGGTCGCGACGCTGGGAACCGCCCGCGCCCGGCTGGTGTGCTGCACGTCCAATGTCCTGGACATGATCGAGCGTGGCGAGGTGCTGATCGGCTACAACGTGCTCGGCTCCTACGCGCGCGCTCGAATCAACGCCGGAGCGCGGATCGGGATCGTCCTGCCCGAGGATTACACGCTGATCCTGTCACGCGTGGCGCTCATCCCGAAAGCCGCCAAGCGGGCCGATCTCGCGGGGCGCTTCATCGATTACCTGCTGTCCGAGCGCGGCCAGAAGGTGGTGGCGGAACGCTCCGTCCTCTATGCCCTGTCGGGAACCGAAGGGGAGGCGACCTCGGCCGGCGTCCGGCGCGGCACGGCAGGTCCCGTTATCCCCATCACGCTCAGCCCGTCGCTGCTGGTCTTCCTCGACAGGCTGAAGCGGGAGAACTTCCTGCGCCAGTGGCATCTGGCTTTCCAGGCCCCGTGAGGGGCAAAGGCGCGGCCTCAAGGATGGTTGGAGGCGGTGGCCAAGCGCGCTAGACTGCTGGCCTCATCGCCGGGTGCTCCCAAGGGGTGCCGTCCGGCGCAACGAAGAAGAACAACCGGGAGCGGAAAGCCAGATGGCGGCACGATCGACCACCCTCGACTCCGGATGGAAGGCGGTCGATTTCCGCCTGCCGGGCATCGACGGGCAAACCCACGCGCTGGCCGACTCGCGGGGACGCAACGGCACCTTGATCATGTTCATCTGCAATCATTGCCCCTACGTCAGGGCGGTGATCGATCGCGTAGTCCGCGACTGCCGCGAGCTGGAGGCCCGTGGCGTCAAGGCGATCGCCATCATGCCAAACGACATCACCCGCTATCCCGACGATGGCTTCGACAACATGAAGCGGTTCGCGGCGGAGCACGGTTTCGGCTTTCCCTACCTGATCGACGAGACCCAGGAGGTCGCCAGGGCCTATGACGCCGTCTGCACTCCCGAGTTCCTCGGATTCAACGCCGATCTCGAGCTGTGCTACCGTGGCAGGCTGGACGCGTCGAAGGTCCAACCGATCCCCAACGCCCGGCGCGAACTGTTCGAGGCCATGGTCCGGATCGCCGAAACCGGCAAGGGGCCGACCGAGCAGATCCCGAGCATGGGCTGCTCGATCAAGTGGAAATAGAGCCCCGTGCCTAGGGGCGGGCGCTTTGCCGCCTTGACCGGCGGGGGACCGTCTGGTATCCGGCCAAACCCGGACGCATGAGGACCGGCGGACTTCGTCTGCCCGGAAAAAGCTATATGACCGATATCTTCCGCGAAGTTGACGAAGATCTTCGCCGTGATCGATTGGAAAAGCTGTGGAAGCGGTACGGCGCCCTGATCGTGGCCGTCGTGCTGCTCGTCGTCGCGGGTACCGCTGGGTTCGTCACGTGGCGCAATTGGCAGCACTCGGAAGCCGAGACGAAGACCCAGCAATTGGCCGAGGCGTTGCGTCTGGCCGGCACGCCGGCAGCCCAGGGCGGCGCCACCGGCGGTGATCCAAAAGCCGCTGCCGATGCCTTGGCGGCCTACGCCGCGCAGACCGGCGCGGGGCAGGGAACCCTGGCCCGGTTCTACGAGGCCGGTCTTCGCGCCCGTGATGGCGATGGGGCGGCGGCGACCAAGATCTATGACGAACTCGCGGGCTCGTCGGCGGTGGCGCAGGTCTATCGGGACTTGGCGACCCTGCTGTCGGTCACCCATCAGGTGCAGGCCGGTGAGCCGGCACAGCTTCGCGCCCGGCTTGAGCCGTTGACGGCGGAAAGCAGCCCTTGGCGCCATTCCGCCCGTGAACTCACGGCGTTACTGGCGATCCGCGCCGGAGACAAGGCGACGGCCGGCAAGCTGTTCGCCCAGCTCCAGGACGACGCAACCGCTCCATCCGGTGTCCGCAACCGCGCCACCGAACTCGCCGCCCTCTATGCCGCCGAGCCGCAATGACCCCAGACCGCGCCACCTCCGATCGCGCCTCATCTCCCCGTAACGCCATCGGCTGCGGACCCGCCGTCCGGCTGATGGCCGCAGGCATGGTGACCTTGTCCCTGGCCGGATGTGGGTCGGGCAGCTGGTTTGGCGACAGCGAGCCGCCGCCGATCCCCGGCGAGCGGATCTCGGTGCTGCGGCTGGAGCGTCAACTGGAGCCCGATCCTCGGCTGGCCGACCTGCGGGTCGAACTGCCGGCCGCCACGACCAACCCCGCGTGGCCCCAGGCGGGCGGCAACCCCGATCACGCCATGGGCAATCTGGCACTGGCGCCGCGAATCCGCCAAGTCTGGACCGCCGATATCGGCTATGGCTCCTCCACCGAGACACGTCTGCTGGCGCAGCCGGTCGTGGCGCAGGGCCGCGTCTACACGCTCGACACCGAATACGATCTGACCGCCTTCGACGCCTCGACCGGCAAGCAGGTCTGGCAAACCAGCGTCGAGCGGGAGAACGAGTCCGGCGGCGCGCTGGGTGGCGGCGCCGCCTTCGCCGACAACCGACTGATGGTCACGACCGGTTACGGCGAACTGCTGTCGGTCGATCCGGCGACGGGTGCCATCAGCTGGCGGACCCGCGTGCCCGGCCCGGTGCGTTCCGCCCCGTCGATCGTCAATGGCCGCGTCTTCGTCATCACCGTCGACAACCAGCTGATCGCCTATTCCGCCAACGATGGCGCCACGCTGTGGACGCACACGGGCATCCTGGAGACGGCGGGCCTGCTGGGGGCGGCCAGCCCGGCGGTCGACGGCACCATCGTCGCGGCGCCCTATTCCTCGGGCGAACTGTTCGCGCTGCGCGCCGAGAACGGCCGCGTCGCGTGGTCCGACAATCTCGCCGCCGCGCGCCGGGTCGGCGCGCTGTCGAACCTCGCAGATATCCGGGGCATGCCGGTGATCGACCGGGGGTTGGTTCTGGCGGTCAGCCACAGCGGCCGAATGGTCGCGATCGACGAGCGGACCGGCGGGCGCGCGTGGGAGCAGGAGATTGGCGGCGTCGACACCCCCGCGGTCGCTGGTGACTTCATCTTCGTGCTGAGCAATGACAACGAGGTCATCGCATTGACCCGGCAGGCCGGGCGGGTCCGCTGGGTGGCACCCCTGGCCCGCTACGAGGACCCGGCGGACCGGCAAGGACCCATAATCTGGACCGGCCCGACCTTGGCCGGCGGCCAGTTGTGGCTGGCGAACTCGACCGGCGAACTCGTGGCGCTGTCGCCCGAGGATGGCCGTGAGACCCAACGGCTCGACCTGCCCGGCTCCACCTTCATCCCGCCGGTGGTCGCCGACGGCACCCTCTATGTCCTGACTGATGACGGTACCCTGGCCGCCTACCGCTGAGGCGGCCTTTTATTGGAGTGGTGGAGCCGCGCGCGGCTCCCTACATGGAAGCAATGTCTCTCACCGTCGCGATCATCGGCCGGCCCAATGTCGGCAAGTCCACCCTGTTCAACCGGCTCGTCGGCAAGAAGCTGGCGCTGGTTGACGACACACCCGGCGTCACACGCGACTGGCGCGCGGCCCCGGCGCGATTGGCCGGCATCGACCTGACCGTCATCGACACCGCTGGTCTGGAGGAGGCGTTCGACGATAGCCTCGAGGCTCGGATGCGGAAGCAGACCGAGCGGGCGATCGAGGAAGCCGACGTGGCCTTGCTCCTGATCGACGCGCGGGCGGGAGTGACGCCGCTGGACCATCACTTCGCGGCGTGGCTCCGCAAGGGCAACACCCCGATCATCCTGCTCGCCAACAAGTGCGAGGGCAGGGCGGGCGCTCCCGGCCTCTACGAGGCGTTCGAGCTTGGCCTGGGCGAGCCAGTGCCGATCTCCGCCGAGCATGGCGAGGGCTTGGCCGAATTGGTCGAAGCCCTGCTGCCGTATGCGCCGCCCGAGGAGGTCGAACCCGAGGATGATGATGGTGCGGCCGGGGGAACTGCCGATGGCAAGCCGGAACCGGTGCGGGCGATCCAGCTCGCCATCGTGGGACGGCCCAATGTCGGCAAGTCGACTCTGCTGAACAGCCTGGTTGGCGAGGACCGGGTGCTGACCGGGCCAGAGGCCGGCATGACGCGCGACGCGATCTCGGTCGAGTGGACCTATAAGGACAGGCCGATCCGGCTGGTCGACACCGCCGGCATCCGGCGCAGGGCGCGGGTCGACGACAAGCTGGAGAAATTGGCGGTCGCCGACGCCCTGCGGGTGATTCGGCTTGCCCAGGTCGTCGTGCTGGTGGTCGACGCCGACGCGATCCTGGATCACCAGGATCTGACCATCGCCCGCATGGTGCTGGACGAGGGCCGGGCGCTGGTCATCGCGGTCAACAAGTGGGATATCGTCACCGACCGCGCCGGCACACTCAAGCAGATCGATGACAAGCTCCAGGCGCAACTGGCCCAGGTGCGGGGCATTCCGGTGGTGACCATGTCCGCCCTGCGGAAGCAGAAGCTGGACGGGTTGCTCGACGCCGTCTTCAACATCTACGAGGTTTGGAACCGGCGCGTCAGCACCGCCGATCTCAACCGCTGGCTGGCTGGCATGACCGAGGCGCATCCGCCGCCGGCGGTCGAGGGCCGCAGGATCAAGATCCGCTACATGACCCAGGTCAAGGCGCGGCCGCCGACCTTCGCTCTTTGGGTCAGCAAGCCGCTCGATCTGCCGGAGACGTATATCCGCTATATGGTCAATGGCTTGCGTGATGCTTTGGACTTGCCGGGTGTGCCGATCCGTATGCTGACGCGCAAGGGCAAGAACCCCTATGCGGAGGATTGATTGCAACCTTTAGGATAGATTGTCCTAAACGGTTCCATTTGTTACCAAATTTGAAACTTCCGTTGGGTATTGGTCATGCCACTTGACCTACCCAGCGGAAGAATTCAATGACAGCGCTGACCAACCTAAAGATCCAGACGAAGGTTTTCCTCTCGTTTGGTCTGGTACTCCTCGTCTCCGCCGGTCTCGGACTGTTCGCCTTGAGCCGGCTCACCGAGATGAACGCCATGACCGAGCAGCTCCGCGACCGTTGGCTGCCGAGTACCGGTCATGTCGGAGAACTCCTGACCGGTGCCAACGAGTACCGCACCTATGAATCGGGACACGTTTCCGAGGTCAACGTCGACCTGATGCTGGAGCGGGAGCGCTTCGCCCAGAACCTCGCGAATCGTTTGGCCGACACCCGTGAGCAATACGAGGATTTCGATAGATCCGAACACGAGCGGGAGATCTACGGCCGCTACATGACGGCTTGGAACAGCTATGTCGGCGCGACCAAGACCGTGTTTGACCTGTCGCGGCAAGGGAAAAAGGACGAGGCCTCGGCTGTCTTCCTCAATGACTCGCGCAACGCGTTCCGCGAGATGAAGAAGCAGGCGGAGGAACTGGTCCGAGTCACCATCTCGTCGGGGCAGGCGGTCGGCGACGCCTCGTCCGCCCTGTACAGCACCACCTGGAAACTGATCATCGCCGCCATGGTCGTGGCGCTGGTGCTGTGCGCCGCCGCGGGCCTTTTCCTGTCAACGTCGATTTCCCGGCCGATCCGCGCGCTGTGCGGCACGATGGGAGCGCTTGCCAAGGGTCAACTCGCCACGACGGTGCAGGGCACGGAGCGCCATGACGAGATCGGCCAGATGGCTGCGGCGGTGCAGGTCTTCAAGGATGGTCTGGTGACGGCCAAGGAACTGGAGGCGGCGCAGGCGGCGGAGCAGGCGGCGAAGCAGGTCCGGGCAACCCGGGTCGAGGACATGATCCGGCAGTTCGAGCGGCAGACCGTGGCGGTGCTTGGTGGCGTCACGACGGCGGCCAACCAACTCAACGATACCGCGCAGGGCATGACCGCCGTCGCGGACGCGACCTTGCGCCAGTCGGCCGCGTCGGCCGTCGCCGCCGAGCAGACTTCCGCCAACGTCCAGACCGTCGCCAGCGCCACCGAGGAGATGACCTCGACGCTCAACAGCATTTCGCGTCAGGTCACCGAGTCGAGCATGGTCGCCACCTCGGCCGTGCGCGAGGCCGGCCAGACCAACGAGACCGTCCAGGGGTTGTCCGACGCCGCCCAGCGGATCGGCGAGGTGATCGGGCTGATCCAGACCATCGCCGAACAGACCAACCTGCTGGCGCTCAACGCCACGATCGAAGCGGCGCGCGCCGGCGAGGCGGGCAAGGGCTTCGCGGTCGTCGCCAGCGAGGTCAAGAGCTTGGCGAACCAGACGGCGCGCGCGACCGAGGACATCACCACCCAGGTCGTCGCCATGCGTGAGGCGACCGGCGGCGCGGTCGGCGCCATCCAGGGGATCAGTCGGACAATCTCGTCGATCCACGAGATCGCCACCAGCATCGCCGGTGCCGTGGAGGAGCAGAACGCCGCCACCCACGAGATCGCGCGCAACGTCCAGCAGGCGGCGCAAGGCACCCAGGAGGTCTCGGCCAATCTGACCGAGGTGTCCCAGGCGGCTTCGCAGACAGGCACCGCCGCCGCCCAAGTGCTGGGAGCCGCCAAGGAGTTGAGCGGTCAGGCGAACACCCTGCGAGATGAAATCGAGCGGTTCCTGTCGGGCATCCGGGCGGCTTGAACGACTGGGATTGGCCGGGTGGCCTCAGCGCTCGGCCAATCCGATCATTTCAGGTTCTCTTCGATCAGGCGTTCGACGACGACCACGTCACGCCAGACATCATCGAGCTTGGCGTGCTTCAGGTAGGTGCCGACCTCACGGAAGGCCAAGGCGGCGCAGGCCTTGCGGCTGGCGGTGTTCTCGGTGAAGACGCGGGAAACGAGCTTCCAGTAACCAGCGGCGCTGGCGGCCTCGATCAGCCCGGCCAAGGCGGCGCGGCCCGCCCCCCGGCCGCGCGCGTCGCGGGCGACATAGAACGAGAACTCGGCGATCCCGCCATAGCAGGCACGGGACCGATATTGGGAGGTCGAGGCGAAAGCGACGATCCGCCCGGCATCCACGGTCACGACGATCGGGTAGGGACCCAACGGTCCCGTGGCGTCGAACCACGCCCGGATCTGGTCGATCGTCCTGGGCTGGGTCTCGAAGGTGCCGACGCGATCCTCGATACCCTGGTTGTAGATCTCGGCGATCGAGCCGGCATCTGCCGGGATGGCGGGACGGGTCAGCATGGGTAGCTTCAGACGGGGACGATCTCGCCGTGGCGGCGGTAGGCCGGTTCGGCCAGTTCCACGAAGCGGTCGGTGATGTCCTCCGGGGCGGGGTGGACCATGGGATCCTCACCGGGGAAGCCTTGGGCGCGCAGCTTGGTCCGGATCACGCCGGGGTCGATCAGGTTGACCTTGAGCGGGGTGGTCGCGACTTCCAGCGCGTACATCTTGACCATCGTCTCCAGCGCCGCCTTGCTCGCGGCATAGGCGCCAAAATACGCGACGGCGTTTCGGGCGACACCTGAAGTCACGAATAAGGCGCGCCCGGCATCGGAGCCGCGCAGCAGCCGGTCCAGGCTGCGGATCAAACGATAATTCGCGGTAACGTTGAGTGAGAACACCCGGTCCCACACCTTGGGGGCGTAGTGCGACATCGGGCTGAGATCGCCCAGCATCGCCGCGTTGCCGACGGCGATGTCCAAGCGGCCGAAGCGTTCGAAGATCGACTGGCCAAGCTGGTCGATCTTGTCGTGGTCCATCAGATCGACCGGGACCAGCGTGGCGGTGCCGCCCTTGGCGCGGACCCGGTCGTCGACCTCCTCCAAGCCGCCAACGGTCCGAGCCGCGAGGATGACATGCGCACCCTCGGCGGCGAACCGCTCGGCCACGGCGGCACCGATGCCTCGGGAGGCGCCCGTGATCAGGGCGACGCGGTTCGAAAGGCGTGGTTCCGGCATTTAAACGCTTCTCTTCAGGTATTTTGGTCAGCCACGCGCTTCGGCGCGGTAGGTGATTTCGGAGCCGTCACCGGCGGGGGTGTCGCGGTCGAGCAGCGGGATCGGATAGTCGCCGGTGAAACAGGCATCGCAGTACTGCGGACGGGCGTTGTTGCGGCCCGGCTCCTTGACCGCCTTGTACAAGCCGTCGATCGAGATGAAGGCCAAGCTGTCGGCGCCGATATACTTGGCCATCTCGTCGATCGAGTACTTGTGGGCCAGCAGCTTCTCCTTCTTCGGCGTGTCGACGCCATAGAAGCAGGCGTGGCTGGTCGGCGGGCTGGAGATCCGCATGTGGACCTCCTTGGCGCCGGCGCGGCGAACCATCTCGATGATCTTGATCGACGTGGTGCCGCGCACGATGCTGTCGTCGACCAAGACGACGCGCTTGTCCTCGATCATCAGCCGGTTGGCGTTGTGCTTCAGCTTGACGCCCAGGTTGCGGATCTGATCCGTCGGTTCGATGAAGGTGCGGCCGACATAGTGGTTGCGGATGATGCCAAGCTCGAATGGGATGCCGCTCTCCGCCGCGTAGCCGATGGCGGCCGGCACGCCGCTGTCGGGAACCGGGATGATCACGTCGGCGTCGACGGCGCTCTCCCGCGCCAGTTCCATGCCGATGCGCTTGCGCGCCTCATAGACCGAGTGGCCCTCCATAACGCTGTCGGGACGGGCGAAATAGATGTATTCGAAGATACAGAAGCGGCGGTGCTGCGGCAGGAAGGGTCGCAGGCTGTGGACGCCGGAGCTGTCCAGCACGATCATCTCGCCGGGCTCGACGTCGCGGACGAAGTCGGCGCCGATGATGTCGAGCGCGCAGGTCTCGCTACAGAGCACGTGGCTGTCGCCGACCTTGCCCAGCACCAGCGGACGTACACCCAGCGGGTCGCGTACGCCGATCACCATGTCCTTGGCCAAGGCGATCAGCGAGTAGGCGCCCTCCACCTGGCGCAGCGCCTCGACCATGCGGTCGATCACGGAACCGCTGCGGGCGGTCGCCATCAGGTGGACGATCACCTCGGTGTCGGTGGTCGATTGAAACAGGCAGCCGCGCCGCACCAGCTGGCGCCGCAGCATCAGCGCGTTGGTCAGGTTGCCGTTGTGCGCCAGCGCGAAGCCGCCGAACTCGAAATCGGCGAAAAGGGGCTGTACATTGCGCAGGACCGTATCGCCGCTGGTGGCATAGCGGACATGCCCAATTCCCGCGTGGCCACGCAGCTTGGCGATGACCGACTGGGAGCTGAAGTTGTCGCCGACCTGCCCCATGGCATGCTGGATATGATAGTGCTCACCGTCGAAGGTGACGATGCCCGCCGCCTCCTGCCCACGGTGCTGAAGCGCGTGAAGCCCCAGCGCGGCGACGGCGGCCGCCTCACCATGGTTGTAAACGCCGAACACGCCACACTCTTCGCGTAGTTTGTCGTCGTCGAACGGATGGGTCGTCAACATGGGTACAAAACCCTTTCGCGGGGTTTGGGAACAGCGGGCTGTCAGCGGTTGGTTTCGATCAAGCGGTCGAGTTCGGTCCTGTCACGGTCCTTATACCCCGAGTCCGGTACGGGCGCACTCGCGTTCGTGGCGGCGGCCATTGGCGGCTTGGGGGTGGAAAGGCGCTTCAGGGCTTCCTCCCGCACCGCCTGGGTGGCCTGCTCGGTGGCCATCCTGGCGGTGTTGGCGGCGGTCGCGGCGGCGTTGGCCGCCTGGGAATCGGTGGTCGCGCGGGTCCGGTCCGGCACCAGGTTGCGAAGCATCTCGGCTCCGGTCTGGATCACCGGCATGGTCCGGGCCTCGCGCAGCCATTTGGGCTGGTCGGTGGGCGGGAAGACCCACGCCACCGTTAGATAGGCGAGGCAGACGATCACCGCACCCCGCGCGATCCCGAAAACGAACCCGAGCGAGCGATCGACCGCGCTGAGGGCCGACCCGCGGACACCTTTGGAAATCTGATGGCTGACGATCGACAGCAGGATCAGCGAGACGAAGAAGACCGAGAGGCCGGCGACCGCCTTGGCGATCAACTCCTTGGCGACGACCTGCTGGACCAGGGGCAGGGCGTGCGGAAAAAGGTACAGCGTCGCGAAGGCGGCACCAACCCAGGCGCCGACCGACAGGACCTCCCGCACCAGTCCGCGGGCGAAGGCGAGCAGGGCCGACAGCAGCAGGATGACGATGACGGCGATGTCGGTCGGGTTGATTGATGTCGAGTCCATGTCGGCGATCCGTCACGTCATCTGGGTGTTCATGGAAGGCGTCATTCCCGCCCCCGCCCCGAGGAGGCGGACCGGGTTTCCTGGAACATCGGGATCAAGTCCTCGAGATGAGCCAATTCGATCCTCTGGATGCCGCTATCGCCTCGGCCGCTGGTCTTGCGGCTCCTCTGCGTCGGCATCAGCGACTTCTCGAACCCCAGCTTGGCGGCTTCCTTCAGGCGCACGTCGGTCTGGCTGACCGCCCGGACCTCGCCGGAAAGACCGATCTCGCCGAACACCACCGTGTCGGCCGGCACAGGCTCGCCCGTCAAGGACGACACCAGCGCAGCCGCCACCGCCAGATCGGCGGCGGGTTCGCTGATCCGGAGGCCGCCCGCGACGTTGAGATAGACGTCGTTGGCGCCGATCGCGACGCCGCATCGCGCTTCAAGCACCGCCAGGACCATCGCCAACCTGCCGTTGTCCCAGCCGACCACCGCGCGGCGTGGCGTGCCGAGCGGGGAGGGCGCCACCAGCGCCTGGATCTCCACCAGCACGGGCCGGGTGCCTTCGAGTCCGGCGAAGACGCAGGCGCCGGAGACATCGCCGCGCCGTTCCGCCAGGAACAGTTCCGACGGGTTGGAAACCTCCGTCAGTCCGGCATCGGTCATCTCGAACACGCCGATCTCGTCGGTCGGGCCAAAGCGGTTCTTGACCGCCCGCAAGATGCGGAATTGGTGGCCGCGCTCGCCTTCGAAATATAGCACGGTATCGACCATGTGCTCCAGAACGCGCGGCCCGGCGATGGTGCCTTCCTTGGTGACGTGTCCGACCAGCACCAGGATGATGCCGCGTCGCTTGGCGACCCGGATCAACTCCTGCGCCGAGGCGCGGACCTGCGCCACGGTGCCGGGGGCGCTGTCGAGGGTGTCGACATACATGGTCTGGATCGAGTCGATGACGCAGAGACCGGGCGCGTCGGCGGCATCAAGCGAGGCGACTATGTCGCGGACATTGGTCGCCGCCGCCAGTGCCACGGCGGACTCGGCGGTTCCCAGCCTGGACGCGCGCATCCTGACCTGATCGACCGCCTCCTCGCCCGAGATGTAGGCGCAGCGCAGCGTCCTGGCGAGGCTGCACACGACCTGGAGGAGAAGGGTGGACTTGCCGATGCCGGGATCGCCGCCAACCAGCAGGGCGGAGCCTGGCACCATGCCGCCGCCGCATACGCGGTCATATTCGGCGATGCCGGAGATTTGGCGCGGCGCCCGCTCCGAGACGCCCTTCAGATCGACGAAATCGATCCGCCGGCCAGCACCCGCCGTGCGGCCCAATCCCTTGGGGGCGCTTTCGGGGACGGCCTCCTCCACCAGGGTGTTCCACTCGCCGCACGCGTCGCACTTGCCACTCCATTTGGTGTGGCTGGCGCCGCAGGCCTGGCAGACATAACGGGTGTTGGAGCGGGCCAAGGTAGCAGTGTTCTCGACGTGTTGCGGTGCGGCATGGATAGCATGGAGGTGCACGCCATCCTATCGGAAACGTCCCTCGCGGGACTTGCCCCGGTCGGATGCCAGCCGCGGCCGTTCGATGGCTGGACCGTTCAATCGGTAGCGTAACGGCGTTTATTTAAGATGAACGGAACGGGAATGCGAGATCCCGCCCGACGCCGCGCGCGCGGGTCAGGGATGCATGACCTCCATCTGGATCGGCCCATCGGCCCGCCCGTGGATGAACTGATCGACATAGGGGTTGCCGGAGTTGTCGATTTCCGAGACGGGGCCGTGCCAGATGATCTTTCCCTTGTAGATCATGGCGATGCGGTCGGCGATCTTGCGGGCGCTCGCCATGTCGTGGGTGATCGACAACGCGGTGGCGCCCAGGTCCTTGACGCATTTGATGATCAGGTCGTTGATCACGTCCGCCATGATCGGATCGAGCCCGGTGGTCGGCTCGTCGAAGAAGATGATCTCCGGCTGCGTCGCGATGGCGCGCGCCAAGGCGACCCGCTTCTGCATGCCACCCGACAACTCCGAGGGAAAAAGCTCGGCGACCTCCTTGGCGAGACCGACCGCCGCCAGCTTCTCCACCGCGACTTCCTTCGCTTGGTCGCGCCGCATCTTCTGGCCCTGGATCAGGCCGAAGGCGACGTTCTCCCAAACGGGCAGGCTGTCGAACAGGGCGGCGCCCTGGAAGAGCATGCCGAACTTGCGCATCACCCGCTCGCGATCGCGTGTTCCCAGCCGGGTGGTCTCCTCGCCGTCGATCTGGATCGAGCCGCTGTCGGCGCGCAGCAGGCCTAGGGCGCATTTCAGCATGACCGACTTGCCGGTTCCCGAGCCGCCGATCACCACCAGGGATTCCGCGCGGCCGACCTCCAGGTCCAGCCCGTTGAGGACAACCTTGGAGCCGAACGCCTTGTGGAGGTTGGTCAGCCTGAGCTTGGGCGTCTCGACGAATGTGCCCGGTGGCGTACCGACCGGTGTGCCGTCCGCGAAATAGTTCATGGCGCTCATCGTGAGAAGAACAGACCGGTGATCAGGTAGTTGAACACCAGGATCAGGATGGAGGAGGACACCACGGCGTTGGTGGTCGCGGCCCCGACGCCCTGCGCTCCACCGCGCGATTGATAGCCGTGATAGCAGCCCATCAGCGCGATCACGAAGCCGAAGACGCCCGCCTTGACCAAGCCGGAGATCACGTCCATCGGCTCCAGGTATTCCCAGGTGCGGCCGATATAGGCGGCGGGGTTGAAGTCCAGCCGGTAGACGCCGATCAGGAAGCCGCCGAAGACGCCGATGATGTCGGCCACCAGCACCAGGAACGGCAGCATGGTCAGCCCGGCGATCAGCCGCGGCGCCACGAGGTATTTGAAGGGGTTGGTCGCCAAGGTGGA
Source organism: Skermanella stibiiresistens SB22 (assembly GCF_000576635.1). Classification (GTDB taxonomy): domain Bacteria; phylum Pseudomonadota; class Alphaproteobacteria; order Azospirillales; family Azospirillaceae; genus Skermanella; species Skermanella stibiiresistens. Next base: position 91,808 of record NZ_AVFL01000009.1, on the reverse strand, counting down.
GAGGGCGTCGACCTGCTCGGTCACCCTCATGGTGCCGATCTCGGCGGCCATCGAGGCGCCGATCCGGCCCGCGACCATCAACCCGGCCAGCACGGGGCCCAGCTCGCGGGTGATGGACAGCACCACCACGGTCGCGACGGCGCCCTCAGCCTGGAAGCGCGCGAAGCCGGTATAGCTTTGCAGGGCCAGCACCATGCCGGTGAACAAGGCGGTCAATCCCACCACCGGCAGCGAGTAGTAGCCGATGTCGATCATCTGCCGTGTGATCAGGCGGAAGTAGAAAGGCGGCCGAAAGCAATGCGAGATGGCGAGGCTGGTGAACAGCATCAGCCTTCCAGTCGCTTCCAAGAAAACCAGGAAAGCGCGACCGGTCGTGGTCAGGAAGCCCATTGATCCCCCGTGGCAGCCTTGCAGGTGGCTGACCCGCTCACCCGCGCCCGCCTGCCGATTTACGGCATTTGGGCCGGACGCGTTGAGGGAACGGCTGAAACCATGCATGTAACCTGCTGGAGTCGTTGCGACTTCACCTCAGCGCGCAGCCTTGTGCGGCGCACCCTACCCAACCGTCATAACACTGTCAACGGTACGGGGGAGAGGGCCTTGGGCCGCTCTCCCCCGTACCGTTGTGATTCGCCAGCCGCCCGGCGTCAGTATTCCTCGCCGCCACCGCCGCCGGGATGGCTTTGGTCCAAGTCGCCGAACTTGGTGTACTGGCCGTCGAAGAACAGGCGGACGGTGCCGATCGGGCCGTGCCGCTGCTTGGCGATGATGACCTCGCCGGTGTTGTGGACCTCTCCCAGCCGCTGCTGCCAGCGCTGGTAGCGGTCGTTGAACTTGTCGTCGGCCTCGTCCGGCCGGCGGCTCGGCTCCGCGCGCTCCAGGTAATACTGCTCGCGGAAGACGAACATGACGACGTCGGCGTCCTGCTCGATCGAACCGGATTCACGAAGGTCGGATAGCTGGGGCCGCTTGTCTTCGCGCTGCTCGACCGCGCGGGAGAGCTGGGACAGCGCCATGACCGGAACGTCCAGCTCCTTGGCGATGGCCTTGAGGCCACGGGTGATCTCGGAGATCTCCTGCACCCGGTTCTCGTTGCCCTTGGTGCCGGATCCGCGCAGCAATTGCAGATAGTCGACCACGATCAGGCCCAGACCGCCGGCGGTCCGCGCCAGCCGCCGCGACCGGGTCCGGACCGCCGCGATGCTGAGCGCCGGGGTGTCGTCGACATAGAAGGGGACGCGCGACAGGATGCTGCTGGCTTCCGAGAAGCGCTGGAAATCCTCCGGCTTCAGGTCGCCACGCCGGATCTTCTCGGAGGCGACCTGCGCCTCGTCGGCGAGGATACGGGTGGCAAGCTGTTCGGCCGACATTTCGAGCGAGAAGAACGCGACGCCGGCGCCTTCCTTGCCCTCGGTCCGCAGATGCGCCTTGGCCGCCGCGAAGGCGATGTTGGTGGCCAGCGCCGTCTTACCCATCGACGGACGTCCGGCGAGGATCAGCAGGTCGCTGGGATGGAGGCCGCCGAGCTTGCGGTCGAGGTCGATCAGGCCCGTCGTGACGCCGGTGACCTGGCTGTCCCGCTTGAACGCCTCCTCCGCCATTTCGATGGCGACTCGGAGCGACTGGCTGAACGGCTGGAAACCGCCCTGGATGTCGCCGGTGGTCGCCAAATCGAAGAGCTTCTTCTCCGCCCCCTCGATCTGTTCGAGGGCGGCACCCTCCAGGTTGTGGCTGTACGCCTCGTTGACCATGTCCTCGCCCATGTCGATGAGCTGGCGGCGGAGGTACAGGTCGTGGATGATTCGGCCGTAATGCTCGGAATTGACCACCGAGACCACGCTGCCGGCCAGTTCGGCGAGATATCCGACGCCACCGACGCTATCCAGCGCCGGATCGCCTTCGAAATAGCGCTTCAGCGTGATCGGGTCGGCGACCTCGCCCCGCTGGATCAGGATGTGGATCGTCTCGAAGATGCGGGTATGCACCGGGTCGTAGAAGTGTTCCGGCTTCAGGAACTCGCCGACCTTCTCATAGGCCTTGTTGTTGGTCAGGATCGCGCCCAGCAGGCTCTGCTCAGCCTCCGCGTTGTTCGGGGTGACACGGTAGCTGGCGCGTCGGCCGGCGGCATCCGCGGGGCGGGCGGCGCGAGGATCAGTGGTCATCGTTTCCATGGTGGGGAGACTAGCAGAGCGGTCCCTGTGGAGATAGACGCCGCGGCTGTGGATAGCTTGTGGAACCCGGCGAGGGAAGTTATCCACAGCCTGTGAAGATGCTGCAAATTAACCCTCGCAATGAGGATTTCCGGATGCGATCATGGGAGCCTTGGGAGTGTATCAAGTTCATTCCGGACCTGTTTCGCCCCGGACAGGTTTCCAAGACACCGAGATTACGGTTACCGAGTTAAGGAAGGATTGGTTCAGCGTGGCCCGGAAATCCGACAGCCCTGGAAAATCCGCCTCCACGAAATCGGAGGGCGAAGCCCGGCCGAGTGCCGCCCAAGTCGAACTGGCGCGTCTGATCGCCGAACGGCACGAGGTGACCTTGCCCCTGGGTTTCGAGGCCGACGGTCCCTGGACCCGCAAGTTCCTTGACGTCTTCGCGTATGATCCGGAAGTGGAGGAGGATGTCTTCCGCCGGGTTCGGAACATCGTCCAATACGTCCGCGAAGGTCGGGACATGCCGGAAATGGCGCGTAAGGTCGGGCTGCGGCCGGATCAGGTCGAGTTCATGATCTCGGTGCTGCGCTGGTCCGACTATGACATGGAGGAGGTGGTCGAGGAGTTCGACACCGATCCCGAGGACGCCGCGTGGCGCGACATGGAGCGCGACTTCGAGGCACGGGCCTACGAATACCATTGAGCACGAGCATCGCTGTAGGTATGCGAAGTTGAGCCAAGTTTGGCTCAACAGTCGGCGTTAGGCTTGTCGCAACATCTGCCCGGATAGTCTGTTGCAAAGACAGATATCGAGAGGGCTTGATGCAGTTTCACGAACCAAGACATGACGAAAACGACAGTGGTGGGCACATGGGGGCCGCGGCCGGATTGATTATCGGCATCATTCTTGGCTCCCTGATGCTCAACTTCACCGCGAGCGATGCCTCGGCTAAACTGGACAGGAATGCTGTCTACACCGACGAACTTGAGACCATGATCAACGGTTGAGTTGCCGATCCTTCGCGTCGAGGGCGGGTTTCACAGGATCAATTCCGAAAGCACGAAAAGCCCGCCGGCTGCCACAGCCGGCGGGCTTTTCGCATGGTCTCGACGGGAAAGCCGAGGACGCCGGTCAGGCGTTCTCGTCTTCCTCGTCCGCTGCGGCGGCGGCGGCTTCGGCGGCGGCCTCGGCCTCTTCCTCTTCGGCCAGCAGGTCCGCGGTGGACACCATGCCGCCACGCTGGGCCTGCATCTGGGCCTCTTCGAGCGTGCGGGCGACGTTCACGCGGACGTTGACGCTGACCTCGGGGTGGAGGATGACGCGGATGTCGTACAGGCCGAGGCTCTTGATCGGATCGCTGATCGCGACCTGATTGCGCTCGACCGTGTAGCCGGCCTCGGTCACCGCCTCGGAGATGTCGCGGCCGTTGACCGACCCGTAGAGCATGCCGGATTCGGCGGCCTGACGGGTGATGATGACGGACACGCCCTTCATCTTGCCGGCGACCTGCTCGGCATCCTTGCGGCGCTCGAGGTTCTGCGCCTCGAGCTGGGCCTTCTGCGTCTCGAAGAAGGCGAGGTTCGCCTTCGTCGCGCGCAGGGCCTTCTTCTGCGGCAGCAGGAAGTTGCGCGCATAGCCGGGCCGAACCTTGACGACCTGACCCATCTGGCCGAGCTTCTCGACCCGCTCCAACAGAATGATATCCATGACTAGTTCTCCTGATCCGGGCCGGTCCGGACGAACCGCCGGCGCAGCCCGGCCCATTGCTCAATCACACCAAGGCCGACGACCATGGCGATCGGCCAGCCGGACACCAGCAAAAAGAAATAGAACACCACCAGCAGCAGGGTCCGGGCCTGCCGCCCACTGGCAAAGGCGTGAACCACGGCCAGCCCGGCGAAGAAGAATGGCACCAGCAGCACGATCGCCACGTTGAGCGCCAGATAGCCCAACTGACCATCGCCGCCCAGCAGGGCCAAGGCTCCGGCCAACGCCAACGGCAAGGGCGCCCAATTCGGCAACTCGACCTCCGCGATCCGCATCGCGGGACGGAGATTGCGGCCAAACCGCAGCAGGACACCTTGCGCCAGCGCCGCGTTGATGATCGCCATCGTGAGCCACGAAACCACCACCATCGCCGGGAAGACCTGGGCGAACCCGTCGATCAGCTCACCAGCCGGCAACTCACCAGCCGCCGAACCGCCACCCGGCTCCACCGTCGCGACCGCTCCGGCGGCATCGCCGAAGGCGACCGAGAGGAACTCCCGCACCGACCCTTCGAGCCCACCCGGATCGCCCAGCGTCAGCAGGGCCGCCGCCATCAATCCGGCCAGACCGAAACCGGTCAGCGCCATCAGCAGCAATCCCGGCGGGTACCATTCCAGCCGCCCATCGGGCCCAGGCCGGGCCAGCAGGGCTTGCCGGATGATCAACGCCACGACGGCGCCGTTCGCCAGACCATAGGACAGTCCGAAGAGCGGTCCACCGAACGCGGCGACGATCAGGACGGCGAGCGTGCCGGCGATCGCGAAGGACCGCAGGCCCAATCCCAACCCGACCATCAGCAGTGGCAATGGCGCCAGATACGCCAGGATGACCGCGCCTAGGCCGCCAGTCGTCACGGAAAGATAGAGCAGCGCGCTGAGCACGCCACCGCCGATCGACATCAGCAGGGCATTACGCATGACGCCGTTCCACCTCGCCCTTTGACAGGGTGCTTATTTCACGATGTACGGCAGTAGCGCCAGGAAGCGGGCGCGCTTGATGGCTCGCGCCAGCTCGCGCTGCTTCTTGGTCGACACCGCGGTGATCCGGCTCGGCACGATCTTGCCGCGCTCGGAGATGAACCGCGACAGCAGCTTGATGTCCTTGTAGTCGATCGCCGGGGCGTTCGGACCCGAGAACGGGCAGGTCTTGCGGCGGCGGAAGAACGGACGACGGGGACCGCCACCAGAGCGGCCGCCGGAGGATGATGGGCCGGTCATGCCTGCTCTCCTTCGAATTCAGTGCGGCGGGGAGGACGGGGGCCGCGATCGCCGCGATCACCACGGTCGCCGCGATCACCGTCGAAACGACGGCCGCCGCGGTCACCACGATCGCCGCGGTCGCCACGATCACCGCGCTCGTTGCGGCTCTGCATCATGGCGGACGGGCCGGCTTCCAACTCGTCGACGCGCACGGTCATGAAGCGCAGGATGTCTTCGCTGATGCTCATGTTGCGCTCCATCTCGGCCACGGCGGCCGGAGGGGCGACAAGGTTGAACATCACGTAGTGACCCTTGCGGTTCTTCTTGATCTTGTAGGTGAGGGTCTTGAGGCCCCACTGCTCGGTCTTGGAGATCTCGCCACCGTTTTCGCGAATGATCGTCGCGTAGGTCTCGGTGAGCGCCTCGACCTGCGCGGTCGAGATGTCCTGGCGTGCGATGAACACGCACTCGTAATTCGCCATTTGGTCTCCCCATGGCTGTTAGCGGCCCGGAGCTGCGGGTCGGCGAAATGCCGGCGTCAGCCTGTCGGACCTAGCCGGACGCTTGGCGTGCGCCGGCAAGGAGCTTTGGAAGCGGCGCACTATACACATCGGCGGTCCGCGGGCAAGCGAATAAGCTTGACAGCCCTGGCTCCGAACACGGTTTGACGGGGTTCACGCCACCAGGTCGGCCGTGAGCTTCCTGAGCTGGGCCGGTGTCAGGTCGGCCATCCCGTCGCACAGGTCGTCCAGGATTTCGGCCGGGAGATCCCTGATGAAATGCGGGGGAAGCCCGCTCCCGATCGCCTGGATCACGCTGGCCGGCGGGAGGGGAGTGGGCGAGGCCGGTTCGGGGTCACCCTCCGAACCGGCCGGAAGGTCATCCTTGGTCACTACCGGAGCTTCGTCTGGTGGCGGAGTTTCGTCCAATCCCGCCGGGATGCCGTCCAGCCATTCGGCCGGATCGGCGGGCATGTCCTCGACATCGGCGTCGGGGGACGGACGGTCGTCATTATAATGGTGGGCGATGCGCCGGTCCTGGATGACGCCGATCAGCTTCAGGCGGAATTCGACCACGCGCATGACCTGCATCGGCTTCTTCGCGTCGAGCGCGTCGCCGATGGCCATCTCCATGATCTCGGCGGCATTGTCGAGTTCCGCCTTGTGGAAAGCGCGGTGCCGGGCGCGAAGCTGGTCGACGCGGAGCCGGATCGCGGCCTGGCTCATCAGGAAGTGACCGCGCTGCTTGGCCCCCTTGGCCGAGTACCCCGACCGCCGTGCCGCCTCGGCCGCGGACGCCCCCGCCGCCATGGCTTCGCAGAACAACTCTTGCCGCGTCACGAGAGGAGCGGTTGAGGACATGGGGCGCATGCTGGTGGGGGCTGGGGCGATCATGGCGGGCCTTCGGCGTTGGATTACTTGAACCAGATTTTAATCCTATAAATTAGCCGAAAGTCAATGGATTTGACGGCTAATTAGGAAAATTTCACCTTTTCATGAGAGCGATCGGAATGGCCTTGATCCACTCCGGTCCCGTTTTCCTACTGGAATGTGATTCTTTTACACAGATGAAGAGGATTCACAGGATGGACACAGATGGATCGACTCTTCCGCTCATCATCGAGGTGGATGAGGGGTCCACCTCGATGGATCCGTGTCCATCCTGTGAATCCTCTTCATCTGTGTTTAAAACAGCGGTCGGAAAATTAGCCTTCGGCAAGGAGCGAGGTCCGTCTCAACCAGCCGTCGCGCGACTACGGTTGAAAGCTGATCAGTTCGGACCGCTTTGGATCGGACTGGCGTCAGCCTGAAGGCCGGGGCGTGGGGCGTTCCGATTCAGGCGGTCTTGACTTAACTCGTTCAAGCGGTATGACTGTCGGCCATTTTGGCGTCCCTCCGAGGCGCCATCCAGTCATACAGGACCGGTCATGACCCGCGCGTTCGTCTTTCCAGGCCAGGGTAGCCAAGCTGTCGGCATGGGCCGGGAACTGTCCGATGCCTTCCAGATCGCCCGCCACACCTTCCAGGAGGTCGACGAGGCTCTGTCGCAGAAGCTTTCCTCCCTCATGTTCGAGGGGCCCGAGAGCGACCTGACGCTGACGGAGAACGCCCAGCCGGCGCTGATGGCGGTGAGCGTCGCCGTCCTGCGGGTGCTGGAGCGCGAGGGCGGGGTGGAACTGCACAAGGCCGCGAGCTTCGTGGCCGGTCATTCCCTGGGCGAGTATTCGGCGCTGGCCGCCGCAGGCACCTTCAGTCTGGCCGACACCGCGCGCCTGTTGAAGCTGCGCGGCCAGGCGATGCAGAAGGCGGTGCCGGTTGGCGAGGGCGCCATGGCCGCGTTGCTGGGGCTGGATCTTGCCGCCGCTCAGGAGATCGCGGCCGAGGCGGCCCAGGGAGAGATCTGCTCGACCGCCAACGACAACGCGCCGGGGCAGGTGGTCGTCAGCGGACACCGCGCCGCTGTGGAGCGCGCCATCGCCATCGCGGCGGGCAAGGGCGCCAAGCGGTCGATCCTGCTGCCGGTCAGCGCACCCTTCCACTGCGAGCTGATGGCTCCGGCCGCCGAGGCCATGGCTGAGGCGCTCGCCAATGTCGAGCTGCGTGGCCCGACGGTGCCGGTGGTGGCCAACGTGACGGCGCAAGCCGTCATCAGCCCGGACGAGATCCGCCGCCTGCTGGTCGATCAGGTCACGGGGCTGGTGCGCTGGCGCGAGAGCGTGCTGTTCATGAAGGAGCAGGGTGTCGACACCCTGGTCGAATTGGGCGCGGGCAAGGTCCTGAGCGGGTTGGCCAAGCGGATCGACCGCGAGATCGCCGGCGTGTCGATCCAGGGGCCGGCCGACATCGAGGCCTTCCTCAAGAAGGTCTCGTGAGTCATTCCTTTACAATGATGGCGTCGGGGATGGCATCACGTCACGCGGTCCTCCCGCCGAATTCACGTCGAGGCCATTGATGTTCGATCTGACGGGTAAATCAGCGCTGGTGACCGGCGCTTCCGGCGGCATCGGAGCCGCCATCGCGCGGGCCCTCCACGCCCAGGGCGCCTCCGTGGCGCTGTCCGGCACCAAGGTCGAGGCGCTCGAGGCGCTGGCTTTGGAGCTGGGCGAGCGCGCCTTCGTGACGCCGGCCAACCTGAGCAACACGGCGGCCACCGAGGCGCTGATCAAGACGGCCGAATCGGCGATGGGGCAGGTGGACATCCTGGTCAACAACGCCGGCCTGACCCGCGATGGTCTCGCCATGCGCATGAAGGACGAGGATTGGCAGCTGGTGCTGGACGTCAACCTGACGGCGGGCTTCCGCCTGTCGCGGGCGGTCCTGCGCGGCATGATGAAGCGCCGCTGGGGCCGCATCATCGGCATCACGTCGATCGTCGGCGTCACCGGCAATCCGGGGCAGGCGAACTACGCGGCGAGCAAGGCCGGCATGATCGGCATGTCGAAGGCGCTGGCCGCCGAGGTCGCGTCGCGGAACATCACGGTCAACTGTGTGGCACCGGGCTTCATCGCGACCGCGATGACCGACGTGCTGCCAGACGAGCAAAAGCAAAAGCTGACGGGCGCCGTCCCGGCCGGCCGGCTGGGCGACCCGAGGGACATCGCCGCCGGCGTCGTCTATCTGGCGAGCGAACAGGCCGGCTACGTGACGGGGCAGACGTTGCATATCAATGGCGGCATGGCCATGATCTAAGGTGACATGGCTGCGCAGTGCCGGTTGTTGGCGGGGGTGCTGGTCAACCCCGCTCAAGTGTGTTATGTGACGGCACTTTTCATGGGGCCGACACTAACGGGTTGGGCCGATAATATCTGGTGTCCAGACGTCGGGGCTCACCCCAATCAAACGAAAGATTCGGGAAGGTTTGTAAAGATGAGTGACATCGCCGAGCGCGTTAAGAAGATCGTCATCGAGCACTTGGGTGCCGAAGAGGCCAAGGTTACCGAGAATGCCAGCTTCATCGACGATCTGGGCGCCGACAGCCTGGACACTGTCGAGCTGGTCATGGCGTTCGAGGAGGAGTTCGGGTGCGAGATCCCCGATGACGCCGCGGAGAAGATCCTGACCGTCAAGGACGCGATCGACTTCATCAAGGCGAACGCCGCGGCCTGAGCCCCGGTCGAGGGTCGCGGGGGCACGGCCAGGTCCATGACCTGGCCGACCAACGCCTGCCATCCAGCGCCAACAATCTCCGGGCTTATCACGCCCCAGGGCCTTTGAAGCAAGGCACGAGCAGTTCAGGATAAATCATGAGACGTGTCGTCGTAACCGGTCTCGGGATGGTGTCGCCCCTCGGGGTAGGCGTTCAGAACAACTGGGAACGTCTCATAAAGGGCGAATCCGGCTTGCGTGGCATCACGTCGTTCGACGTGTCCGATCTGCCGGCCAAGATCGCGGGGCAGGTGCCCCGTGGCCCCACCGCCGAGGGTCTGTTCAACGCGGACGACCACGTGTCGACCAAGGACCAGCGCAAGATGGACGAGTTCATCGTGCTGGCCATCGCCGCCGCCCGCGAGGCCGTGGCGGACAGTGGATGGGTTCCCCAGACCGACGAGGAGCGCGAGAAGACCGGTGTCATGATCGGCTCCGGCATCGGCGGCCTGATCGGCATCTACGAGGGCTCGATCACCCTTCACGAGAAGGGGCCGCGCCGCATCTCCCCCTTCTTCATTCCCGCGAGCCTGATCAATTTGGCCTCCGGCCATGTCTCGATCATGTATGGCTTCAAGGGACCCAATCATTCGGCGGTCACCGCCTGCTCGACCGGCGCGCACGCCATTGGCGACGCCGCCCGCCTGATCATGTGGGAAGACGCCGACGTCATGCTGGCCGGCGGCACCGAGGCGGCGGTGAGCCGCCTGGGCATCGCCGGCTTCTCGTCGGCCCGCGCGCTGTCGACCGGCTACAACGACCGCCCATCGGAGGCTTCCCGCCCCTATGACAAGGGCCGCGATGGCTTCGTGATGGGCGAGGGCTCCGGCGTCGTCGTGCTGGAGGAACTGGAGCACGCCAAGCGGCGTGGCGCCAAGATCTATGCCGAAGTGATCGGCTATGGCATGTCGGGCGACGCTTACCACATCACCTCGCCGCCCGAGGACGGTAACGGCGGTTTCCGGTCGATGCGCAACGCGCTCAAGCGGGCTGGCGTCGATCCCTCCGGCATCGACTACATCAACGCCCACGGCACCTCGACCCCGCTCGGCGACGAGATCGAGCTGGGCGCCGTCAAGCGGCTGTTCGGTTCGGCGATCGAGACCGTGTCGATGTCGTCCACCAAGTCGGCGATCGGCCACTTGCTCGGTGCCGCCGGTGCGGTCGAGGCGATCTTCTCGATCAAGGCGATCAACGATGGCATCGTGCCGCCGACCTTGAACCTGGATGATCCGTCGGATAGCTGCCTTGGCGTCGACTTGGTGCCGAAGCGGGCCAAGGAGAAGCGGGTCAAGGCCGCCCTGTCGAACTCGTTCGGGTTCGGCGGCACCAACGCCTCGCTGGTCTTCAAGGAATTCAAGTAGGTCGCTCATGCGTGTCGCCGTCCGGATCGCGATCGGGGCGGTCTTCGTCATCGTCCTGGTCGCCGGCGCGGCGTTGTGGGGTCTGCACCTCGTCAACCGCGCGGGTCCCTTGGCGACGGAAACCGCCGTCGTCATTCCGCGCGGCAGCGGTCTCGACAACATCAGCGCCGCCCTGACCGACGCGGGGGTCGTCGACCAGCCCCTGGTCTTTGTCGCCGCCGCCAAGATCGCCGGCGCCAACCGGGCTTTGAAGGCCGGCGAGTACGCGTTTCCGGCCCATGTCAGCATCGCCGAGGCCTTTCGTATCCTGCAAAGCGGCAAGACCGTCGTCCGGCGCTTCACCGTGCCCGAGGGGCTGACGTCGTCCCAGGTCGTGCGGCTGATGCGCGACGAGCCATCGCTGGCCGGCGAGATCACCGACGAGCCGGCGGAAGGATCGCTGCTGCCGGAGACCTATCATTATTCCTGGGGCGATGGCCGCGCCGAGATGCTGAAGCGCATGCAGGCCGCGATGAGGACCGCGCTGCAGGCCGCTTGGTCCAAACGGTCGCTGTCGCTGCCGCTAGACACTCCCGAGCAGGCGGTGATCCTCGCGTCGATCGTCGAGAAGGAGACCAGCGTGCCGCGGGAGCGGGCGAAGGTCGCAGGGGTCTTCGTCAACCGGCTGCTATCGAACATGAAGCTCCAGTCGGACCCGACGGTGGTCTACGCCTTGACCGAGGGCGATGGCGCGTTGGGTCGGCCGCTGACGCGCGCCGATTGGAAGTTCGAGTCGCCCTATAACACCTACATGATCGACGGCTTGCCGCCGGCGCCGATCGCCAATCCGGGGAAAGCGTCCCTGGAGGCGGTGATGAATCCGGAACAGCATGAATTCGTCTATTTCGTCGCCGACGGCTCGGGCGGTCACGCCTTCGCGAAGACGCTGGCGGAGCACAACCGCAACGTCACACGCTGGCGCGAGGTGATGAAGCGGCAGGGCGACGAGGGCGCGGCGGAGTAGCCCGGTCGCCGTTCACGATTTGGGTTCAGGACCTTTCCAGCACCCGCCTTGCCAGCGGCACGGTAATTCGGCGACGGGCGGCCAAGGCGGCGGCGTCCAGATCGGCGACCAGCCGCCGCGCGGCGTCGAACGACCGTTCCATGTGGGTCACCAGGAACCCCACGACATCGGCGCCGACGCGCACCTGACGGTCGGCGAACAGCTTGACCAGGATGGCGGCGAGCAGCGCGTCATCGGGAGCACCCACGGCGACGGCGGGAGCCGCCAGCAGGCGGGATCGCAGATCCGGCAGCTTGATCCCCCAATGGGCCGGCGCCGACTCGGCGGTCAGCAGCAGGTGGCCCCCACTTTCCCGGGCGAGATTGTACAGGTGGAACAGCGCGCGTTCGATTCGGGCGTCCCCCGTGCCGCTGTCCGCGTTGTCGATCACCACGGTGGATGTCCGTGCCAGCAGCTGGGGCAGGGTGTCGATTTCCAACTCGCCGGGTTCGACCCTCGGCGCTTGGGTGCGGGCGCGCCACACTTGGGCGAGGTGGGTCTTGCCGCAGCCGGCCGGTCCGAAGATCACCAGGGCCGGCGCCGGCCAGTTCGGCCATAGGTCGAGCCACGAGACCGCCGCCTCGTTGCTGGGAGCCACGAGGAAGTCGTCGGCGCCCATGGCGGCACGGTGCCCGAGATCGAGCGGCAGCTGCGCCGGCCTTCCGATCACGGCCGCCAGACCTCTTCGGCAGCCCCTTCGCCTGAACTCGTGTAGTAGGCGCTGGCGAGATATCGCTGGAGCGCGAACCGGGTCAGCACGCCGATCACGGCGGCGACCGGAACCGCCATCAGGACGCCGAGGAAACCAAACAGGCTGCCGCCGGCGAGCAGGGCGAACATCACCCAGACGGGATGCAGGCCGACCTTGTCGCCCACCAGTTTCGGCGTGAGGAAGTTGCCCTCCACCGCTTGTCCGACCACGAAGATGACGATGACGATGACCACGGGGGTCCAGGTGTCATACTGGACCATCGCGATGCCGACGCTGGACACGAACCCGACCAGCGACCCGACATAGGGGATGAAGGACAGCAGGCCGGCGATCGACCCGATCACCAGACCGAAGTTGAGGCCGAAGATCGACAGCGCCAGTCCGTAGAACAAGCCGAGGACGAGGCAGACCGTCGCTTGGCCGCGGACGAAGCCGGCCAGCGTCCTGTCGATTTCGTTGACTTGGTCCAGGATCGTTCCGGTGTGCTGGCGCGGCAGCCAGCCGTGGATGGTCCCGATCATCACGTCCCAGTCGCGCAGAAGATAGAACGCCACGATTGGCGTGATGAACAGCAGCGTCAGGACGTCGAACAGCGCGAAGCCTCCGGTCACGATCGACCGCAGGACCGTCCCCAGCCAACCCACCAGCTCTCCGGCGTAGGAACCGACGGCGGTTCGCAGCCGCTCCAGGTCCTCCGGCGACAGTTGGGTCATCAGGCCTTCGATCCGCGGGATCGCGGTATTGTTGACCCAGGCGATGATCCGGGGCAACGTCTCGACCAGTTGCACCACCTGGGACTGGATCAACGGCACCAGGAGCAGGAGCGCCAGAATCAGGGCCAAGATGAAGAACAGCAGGACGCAGGTCGTCGCCAGCCAGCGCGCGGCGCCATAGCGCTCCAGCCGGTCGGCGATCGGATCGAGGAAATAGGCGATCGCCATGCCAGCGACGAAGGGCACCAGCACGTCGCTCAGCACATAGAGCGTGACCACCGCCGCCAATAGTGCCAGCAGCCAGAAGCGCCGCTGCCGTGTCTCGGTCATTTCGTTCCGCCCAGCCGGTTCAGCAGTCGGCTCCCCGTCACGACGTAGCCGAGGCCCGACCAGACGGTGGTGACGGTCACCACCCAGATCATGATCGGCGTGATCCAGGCCAAGTCCACCGGAGGCTCCGTCAGACCCAGTCCAAAGGTCGAGAGCACCAGCGCCACCAGCGCTATCTGAACGGTCGTGTTGACCTTGCTGATGAAGGACGGCTGCATCGCGAACGACTCCTTGAGCGTGTAGAGCAGCAGCACGCCGCCGACGATCAGGATATCGCGAAAGACGACCAGGATCACCAGCCAAAGGGGCAGGTAGCCGGTGTGGCCCAGGGCCAGATAGACGCTGACCAGCAGCGCCTTGTCGGCGATCGGGTCGAGAAATCCGCCCAGCATGGTGCGGGAGCGGAACGACCGGGCGATGAATCCATCCACCGCGTCGGACAAGCCGGCGGCGATGAACAGCCAGAACGCCCAGTCCAGCCTGCCTTCCAGGATCAGCCACACCGCCAGGGGCACCGATAGCAGCCGCCCCATGGAGATGATGTTTGGAATGCTCATGACGGTGAGACCCGAACCCGTGCGAGGGCGCTGGTCACGGTGTTGAACGGCCGGCTGAACCTGTCGCCCGCGAGCCGTTCCAGCGCAGCTGCCAGATGGGCCCTGGCTGATAGACGCCGAGCTGCTGGCCCGCCGGCCCCATCACCGCGACGGGGGCCGCGACCGTGCCGGGCGTGGCGGGCAGGCCGGCCTGGATGGCGCCCTGGTCCAGCGGAGCGGCCTCGGTCAGTTCCAAGTCCTGCTGGGCGAGCGCGTTCCGGAGAACATCGGGCGAGCCGCGATAGGCCAGCTCGACCCGGGCGGCCCCGCGGGTCAGCGACAGCAGGTCGGTGCGCGACACCGTTGGAACCTGGGCCAGCCGGCGCTTCGTCTGGACCCAATCCTCCAGCCGCGCGATCGGGACGGCGACCTGCATCACCTGCTCCGGACCGGCGGCGACCGTGTTCGCCTGCCGCCACTTGTCCTCCAGATTACGGATGACGGCGGCGACCCCTCCGGCTAGGTAGGCGTCGACCGACTGGCCGGGTGCCGCGGGGATCGTGACGCTGTCGGTCCGCCTGCCGCCTTCCGCGCCGTAGCGGGTCAGCTTGACGGTGTTGGGCTGGGACGGGTCGGGCTCCGCTCCGCGCACGCCGAGGACCGCGACCAGGACATCGCCCGCCTGATAGCGCTCCGCGATGGAGGTGAAGCCACTCGCGGAGCCGTCGATCGCGTTGGCGGCGCTGACATCGGCGATATCGCTCAACTCGCCATAGGGGACCACGATTGGCACCATGCCTTGGGGAGGCGGGAAGTTCTCCCAGGCGGCGCGCCAGGCGGTGCGATCCTCCCATAGGATCGGCCCGCCGCCGGTCGGCTGGTAGACCGGTAGGACCAGGACCGGCTTGCTGCGGACCTCGACATAGCTGGCGCCCTTGTTCTGCAGCAGCGTCCGTACGTTCGCCGGGCGGAAGCGTACGGTCAGCGTCGCCAGATACCGGACCGCCGAGCTGCGCTCGCGCTGGACCTCGAAATCCTGGACCAGCCGGGCGACCTCGATATCGCTCAATTCGGGCGGGCGGCCGGCCTGGTCGGGACTGAGGCGGCCATAGAGGGTTCCGAAGGCCTTGCGCTGCGCCTCGGTGATCGCCCGGTCGCGCGCCGCCGCCGCGTTGTCGGCCGTGACATCGATTTCGACATCCTTGACGGTATAGATATCGCTGGCTTCCTGAGCCCGGAGCGGGCTGGAAAAAGCGAGCAGGACGATGCCAACGGCAAGCTGGAACAGGCATGCCAGCGGACGGCGGTGAAGCATTGCAAAGCCTTCCGTTTCGAGTATGTTCGGCCCTTGATGCCGGCCCGTGATGCTGTTTCATGACCTGGGACCGGCCCGGTTTATAACCCAGCGCACGCGAGGACGCCATCAACACCACATCTAATAACACCGGATCGAATAACACCGGCGACGCCTATAAGGATGCCGGTGTCGACATCGACGCCGGCGCGGCCCTCGTCGATGCGATCAAGCCTCTGGCGAAGGCCACGGCCCGGGTTGGCGCGGATGCGGGACTGGGTGGTTTCGGCGCGCTGTTCGATCTCAAGGCCGCCGGCTACAAGGACCCGATCCTGGTCGCCAGCACCGATGGCGTCGGCACCAAGCTGAAGATCGCCATCGCGGCCAACAAGCATGACACGATCGGGATCGACCTGGTCGCCATGAGCGTCAACGACCTCGTGGTGCAGGGTGCCGAGCCGCTGTTCTTCCTGGATTACTTCGCGACCGGCAAGCTGGACGTGGCGTCGGGCCGGGACATTGTCGCGGGCATCGCCGAGGGCTGCCGGATCGCCGGCTGCGCCCTGATCGGCGGCGAGACGGCCGAGATGCCCGGCATGTACGCCGGCAAGGATTACGACCTCGCGGGCTTCGCTGTCGGCGCCGCCGAGCGCGGCCAGATCCTGACCGGGACGGATGTCGCGGCGGGCGACGTGGTGCTGGGGCTGGCGTCGAGCGGCGTCCACTCCAACGGCTACTCGCTGGTCCGCCGGATCGTCGAGAAGGCTGGCCTGTCCTATCAGGACGAAGCGCCCTTCGCTCCGGGCACCTCCCTGGGCGAGGCGTTGCTGGCGCCGACCCGGATCTACGTCAAGCCGGCGCTGGCCGCCGTGCGGGCCGGCACCGTCAAGGCCCTGGCCCACATCACAGGCGGCGGGTTGACCGACAACATTCCGCGCGTGCTGCCCGAGGGTCTGGGCGTGACTTTGGATGCGACCGCGTGGCCGTTGCTGCCGGTGTTCCGCTGGATGGCGGAGAGCGCCGGCATCTCGGACGAGGATCTGGCCCGCACCTTCAACTGCGGCATCGGCATGGTCGTGATCACGGCGCCGGACAAGGCGGACGAGGCCATGCGCATCCTGTCCGAGGCTGGCGAGTCGGTCCACCGGATCGGCGAAGTCCAGCCCGCCATCGGCGAGGTCGAGCGCGTGGTGATCGACGGAGTGGACACGGCGTGGCACGCCTGAGGGTCGGCGTCCTGATCTCGGGGCGCGGCAGCAACCTTCAGGCCCTGATCGACGCCTGCGCCGATCCGGAGTTCCCGGCGGAGATCGTGCTGGTCCTGTCCAACAAGGCCGACGCCTATGGCCTGGAGCGCGCCCGGCTGGCCGGCGTCACGGGCCAAGTCGTCAGCCACCGCGATTTCCCCGACAAGCCGAGCTTCGAGGCGGCGATGGATGGCGCCTTGGCGGCGGCCGGTGTGGAGTTGGTTTGCCTCGCCGGGTTCATGCGGCTGCTGACGGCGGAGTTCGTCGAGCGCTGGCGCGACCGGATGATCAACATCCATCCCTCGTTGCTGCCGTCGTTCAAGGGGTTGGACACCCATGCCCGCGCCTTGGCCGCCGGCGTGCGATTCACCGGCTGCACCGTCCACTACGTGCGTCCGGCGATGGACGAGGGCCCGATCATCATCCAGGCCGCCGTGCCGGTGCTGGCGGATGATGACGACCATGCCCTGGCCGACCGGGTCCTGGTCGCCGAGCATCGCTGCTACCCGCTGGCGCTCCGCTTGATCGCCGAGGGCAGGGTTCGGGTCGAGGGCGAGCGGGCGACCGTGATGGGTCCAGCCGCGCTGGCTGGGGAGCCGCTGCTGAACCCCGTCGGCTGACCCGCTCGAACGAGGCCGATCATCCTATGACGGCGAGCGGGTTTGCGCTTGTAAACGGTTTTGTCTACCGTTAGATCGGGGCGTCGGGACCCCAATAAGAAAGCAGAGGTTGGAGATGGCCGTGACCGAAAGTGAAGACGAGTTCAGGAAAGAGGAATACCGCGCCCATATGGACACGTATGAGCGGTTCACCGCCTTGACCAAGTACAGTGCCATCGCGGTGGCGGTCATCCTGGTCCTGATGGCGATCTTCCTGCTCTGACATCCCGACCGGGCGGCGCCCGTCCTTTCCAGCGTGGCGGTCGCCCCCGGTTCCATGGTTCTCCCGTTCAATCCCTTCCGCATCGACTGGAACGACTGCACGTTCGCCCAATGGAACGCGCTGTTGAACCGGTGCAAGCGTCCGACGCTGCTCCAGACCTTGCCCTATGCCCAGGCGCTGGCGAAGACGGAGGGCTGGAAGGCCGATTTCGGCATCATCCGGTTCGAGGATAAGCCGGTCGGTCTGGTCCAGGTCCAAACCAAGCGCTGGCTGCCCTTCCTGACCACCTGCCAGATCCACCGCGGTCCCTTGTGGATCCACGACGAGATTCCCGGCGAGATGTTGAAGCTGGTCCTGCGGATGATCCGCGACCGCTACCATCTGCTGCGCGGCCGCCCCCTGGTGTTCCATCCCGAGATGATCGATGGCGATGTGGCGCGCAAGCGCCTATCGGACAGCGGCTTCCATCGCCGAAGCGCCGGCTACGAGTCGGTCTGGCTCGACCTGACGCCCACACCCGACGATCTTCGAGCGGGGCTGGACCGCAAATGGCGGAACAAGCTGGTGCAGGCCGAGCGGAGCGGGCTGGAGGTCGAGACCGACACCTCGGGCCGCCGATTCGACTGGCTGATGGAGAAGTACCTTCAGGACAAGATGGCGCGGAACTACAAGGGTCCGTCGCCGGCGTTCCTGCGGGTGCTGAGGGAGTTGTCGGCGGATACCGCTCCGCCGGTGCAGCTCACCGCCCTGCGGGAGGGACGGCCGGTCGCGGGCGTTTTCCTGGTGCGGCATGGTGTCGCCGCCACGTATCAGGTCGGCTGGAATGGGGAGGAGGGGCGGCGGTCGCGCGCTCACCACCTGCTGCTTTGGCGTTCGGCACTGTGGCTGAAGGCCAATGGCATCACCGGCTTCGACCTGGGCGGTCTCAACGAGACGACTCCGGGGATCGCGCGGTTCAAGACGGGAATGGGCGGCCAGCCGTTCCGCCTGGTCGGCGGATACGTCTGACCGTCCGAAACCTACCGGCCCCTAGATCAGGGGACGATTTCGCTCTTGCTGAAGAAGAACTTGATCTCGCTGGCCGCGTTCTCCGGGCTGTCGGAGCCGTGGACCGAGTTCGCCTCGATCGACTCGGCGAAATCCTTGCGGATGGTGCCGGCGGCGGCGTTCGCAGGGTTGGTGGCGCCCATGATGTCGCGGTTGCGCTGGACGGCGTCCTCGCCTTCCAGGACCTGGACCACGACCGGACCGGAGATCATGAAGGTGACCAGCTCGCCGAAGAACGAGCGTTCGGCGTGGACCTCGTAGAACTTCTCCGCCTGTTCCTTGGTCAGACGGATGCGCTTCTGCGCCACGATCCGCAGCCCGGCTTCCTCGAAGCGGGCGTTGATCTTACCCGTGAGGTTCCGGCGGGTCGCGTCCGGCTTGATGATGGACAAGGTCCGTTCGACGGCCATGTTGGAAGGCTCCTGTGTGCTCTCGCAAAATTCGCGGCGTTATATACGCGCTTCGGCGGAGTTGGCAACGAGGGTTTTTTTCGACCGGTCTTTCCGAACACGTCCCGATCCCCGGCGCAAGCGTCCGGCAACCGGCTGCCATTCGTGGAGGCCATGGCGATTTCGGCGCGCGGTGACTTCAAATCGACCCATCCGCCATGCTATCACCTGCCTCGGCATGCTTCATATCAAAGACCTGATTTTCCGCTTCGGCGGGCGTGTGATCTTCGACCACGCCACCGTCGCCATTCCCAAGGGCCATCGCGTCGCGCTGGTCGGTCGCAACGGCACGGGCAAGACGACCCTGCTCCGTCTGATCGCCGGGCAGATGCCCGTGGACGGCGGATCCATCACCATGCCCGCGGGGACACGCATGGGCATGGTGGCGCAGGAGGCGCCGAGCAGCGACGTCAGCCTGCTCGACACGGTGCTGGCCGCCGATGTCGAACGCACGGCGCTGCTGGCGGAGGCCGAGACCGCCGCCGACCCGCACCGGATCGGCGAGATCCACACCCGGCTGGCCGATATCCATGCCCATTCGGCCCCGGCGCGGGCGGCGCAGATCCTATCCGGCCTTGGTTTCGACGCCGAGGCGCAGACGCGGCCGTGCAGCGACTTCTCCGGCGGCTGGCGCATGCGCGTGGCGCTGGCCGGCGTGCTGTTCGCGGCGCCCGAACTGCTGCTGCTGGACGAGCCGACCAACCACCTGGACCTGGAAGCGACGATCTGGCTGGAGAACTACCTGCGGAACTACCCGCACACGATCCTGCTGATCAGCCATGACCGCGAGTTGCTCAACAAGGTCCCGACCACGACGATCCACCTGGATCAGGCCAAGCTGATCTCCTACACCGGCAACTACGACCAGTTCGAGCGGACCCGGCGGGCCAACCTGGAGCGGCTGGCTGCCAACCAGACCAAGCAGATCGCCCAGCGGAAGCATATCCAGTCCTACATCGACCGCTTCCGCTACAAGGCGTCCAAGGCCCGACAGGCGCAAAGCCGGATCAAGATGCTGGAGCGGATGGAGCCGCTGGTCAGCATCGTCGAGGACCACACCGTCAGCTTCGATTTTCCGTCGCCGGCCCAACTGGCTCCGCCGCTGATCCAGCTGGAGGATGTCGACGTCGGCTATGACGGCAAGCCGATCCTGCGAGGCTTGGATCTCCGCATCGACCTGGACGACCGCATCGCCCTACTGGGCGCCAACGGCAACGGCAAATCGACCCTGGTCAAGCTGCTGGCGAACCGGCTGGCGCCGATGGCCGGCGAGATGAGACGGTCGAGCAAGCTCAGGATCGGCTACTTCGCGCAGCATCAGGCGGAGGAGCTGGACTTGAGCTTGACCGCCGTGGCGCAGGCGCGGCTGTGGATGAAGGACGTGGTCGAGGAGAAGGTCCGGGCCCATCTGGGCCGGTTCGGCTTTCCCCAGCAGAAGGCCGACACCCAGATCGCCAAGCTGTCGGGCGGCGAGAAGGCGCGGCTGCTGTTCGCGCTGATGACCCGCGAGGCTCCCCACGTGTTGATGCTCGACGAGCCGACCAACCACCTCGACATCGACAGCCGCGAGGCGCTGATCCAGGCGATCAACGGTTTCGAGGGGGCGGTGATCCTGATCAGCCACGATCCCCACCTGATCGAACTGACCGCCGACCGCCTGCTGCTGGTCGATGGTGGAGCGTGCCGGCCCTATGACGGCGATCTGGAGGACTATCGGAAGCTGCTGATGGAGAAGCGGCGCGCCGACAAGTCGGACGGCAAGGAGAGCGACCAGGGCGGGGGCAACAAGAAGGATCAGCGCCGCGCCGCCGCCGAGCTGCGCGCGGCCCTGGCCCCTTTGAAGCGCAAGGCCGAGAACGCGGAGAAGCTGATCGCCCGGCTGACCCGCGACCGCCAGGAGCTTCAGGTCAAGCTCGCCGAGCCGGGCCTGTACGATGGACCGCCGGACAAGGTGACCAAGCTCCAGATCCAGATCGGCGACCTGGACAAGAAGCTGGAGGCGGCCGAGCAGACCTGGCTCGACGCGCTGGAGGTGCTGGAAGCCGCCGAATCGGAAGCCGCCGGCACCGCCTGAAGCAATTGGTCACTCCTTGGCGGGTGTCCGCGCCAGCGCCAAGTCCGCCAGCCCGGCGGGCAGGGCACCGATCAGCCAGCTCATGAAGAGGGTCGGCAGGGGGAAGGCGATCCGGGAGCGGTCGCGTTCCAGCCCGCGCCGGATGATCCGGGCCGCCCGGTCGGCATCCATCAGGAGCGGCATGGGAAAGCGGTTGAGCGCGGTGATCCGGCTGCGGACGAAACCGGGGCAGATCACCGAGACTTGGATGCCGCTCTTGCGGAGGTCCAGCCGCAGCGACTCACCGTAGCTTTTTACGGCGGCCTTGCTGGCGCAGTAGGCCGGCGCTCCGGGAAACCCGTGGAAGCCGGCCATCGAGCTGACCAGGGCCAATTGGCCGCGGCCGCGCGCCCTCATGGGACCGATCAGCGGATGGATGGTGTTGAGCACCCCATCGACATTGACCGCCAGGATGCGCCGGGCTTGCTCCTCGGTCTCCCCGACCGCGCCGCTGGGATCGCGCCCGCCGGTCCCGCCGCTGATCCCGGCATTGGCGACGCACAGGTCGATCGGCGACGCGGCGTCCACCTCGGCCAGCCAGCGCCGCATGCCGTCGCGGTCGGTGACGTCGATGACCGCCGCCCGGACGGTCGCCCCGCGCGCGGCGCAGCGCTCCGCCACGCCATCCAGTCGGGCTTGGTCGCGCCCGGTCAGCACCAGCGTGGTCGAGGGAGCGGCATAGGCTTCGGCCAGAGCCTCGCCGATGCCGCTGGAGGCACCCGTGATCAGGATGACGCGGGGATCGCGCATGACAATGTCTCCAAGGCTGGCTCTTCGACGCTCGGCCACAGTCGCTTGTTGTGGCGGGACACCAGGGGTATAACGGCGGCCAACCAACGGTACTAGCGAGGCAGCGTTGAGCGCTCAACAACAAGTCGCCAGCATGACTGGTTTCGCGCGGGCCGAAGGGCGCGACCAGGGCCATGCCTGGACCTTCGAGATCAAGAGCGTCAACAGCAGGAACCTCGACCTCCGCTGCCGTCTGGCTCCGGGTTTCGACGCGCTGGAGCCGATCGCCCGCGCCGCCATTCCCCAGCGGGTCCGCCGTGGCAGCGTCAACGTGGCGCTGGCCGTCACCCGTACGGCGGCGGCCAACCAGATCCGGATCAACCGCGATCTGCTCGACCAGCTGATAGCGCTTTCGATGGAGCTTGGCGGCGCCACCGAGAAGCCCCGGCTGGACGCCTTGCTGGCGGTGCGCGGCGTTGTCGAGACGGTCGAGGACGCCGACGGCGGCGAGGATCGCGAGCGTCTGGAGGCGGCCATGGCGGCCACGCTCCAGCAGGCTCTGGACCACCTGTCCACCGTTCGTCTGGCGGAGGGCGCCCGGCTCGTCCATGTCCTCAACCAGCATTTGGATGAGATCGCCCGCTTGACCGATCAGGCGTCGGCCTGCGCGTCGCTCCAGCCGGAGGCGCTTCGGCAGAAGCTGCGCGGGCAGGTCGTGGCGTTGCTGGAAGCCATCCCGAGCCTGACCGAGGAGCGGCTGGCCCAGGAAGCGGCTTTGCTGATCACGCGCGCCGACGTCCGGGAGGAGTTGGACCGCCTGCGGGCCCATATCGCAGCGGCCCGCGACATGCTCGCCAAGGGCGGCGCCATCGGCAGGCAGCTGGACTTCCTGTGTCAGGAGTTCAACCGGGAAGCCAATACCCTTTGCTCCAAGTCGTCCGACGTGGAGCTGACGCGCACCGGCCTCGCCTTGAAGGCCGCCATCGAACAATTGCGTGAGCAGGCGCAGAACATCGAATGACCGTACCCATGGACATGCAGCCGGCGGGATCTGGCCCGGCGAAGATCGGACGCCGCGGGCTGATGCTGGTGCTGTCGTCGCCCTCGGGCGCCGGCAAGACGACCATCGCGCGCCGGATGCTTCAGCGGAACACCAACCTGACCATGTCGGTGTCGGTGACGACGCGGCCGATGCGGCCTGGTGAGGTCGATGGCGTCGATTATCACTTCATCGACCGCGACACCTTCGAGCGGATGGTCGAGGAGCGTCAACTGCTCGAACACGCCCGTGTCTTCGGCAACTACTACGGCACGCCGAAGGGGCCGGTCGAACTGTCGCTCGCCAAGGGACGGGAGATCCTGTTCGACATCGACTGGCAGGGCACCCAGCAACTCTCCGAGAACGCCCGCGAGGACTTGGTCAGCATCTTCGTGCTGCCGCCCTCCGCGAAGGAGTTGGAGCGGCGACTCCACGCCCGCGCCCAGGACAGCGCCGAGGTGATCGCCGGCCGGATGGCCAAGGCCTCGGACGAGATGAGCCACTACTTCGATTATGACTATGTGATCGTCAATCACGACGTCGAGTCCAGCGTCCATCAGGTCCAGACCATCCTGGAGGCCGAGCGCCTCAAGCGCCGACGCCAGATCGGCCTGTCCGACTTCGTGCGCCAGCTTCAGGAAGGTCTCTGAGGAAGCCAGGTGCCGGAGTTTTGGCCGTAGGGCCGTAGGTCGGGTAGAGCGCAGCGGCACCCGACCTACGAACGCGAGGCTTGATAGGCCCTGGCGAGCGCAGCGAAGCCGGCGACGGGGATCTCCTCCGCGCGCTGTGTCGGGATCAATCCCGCCTGCTCGATCAAGGACTCGGCATCGCCGATCGACTTGAGGCTGGCGCGCAGCATCTTGCGGCGCTGGCCGAACGCGGCGGCCGTCACCGTCTCCATCGCCGCGAACTCGGCCGGTTCGGGAGACTGGCGGGGGATCAGCTGGACGACGGTCGACTCGATCTTCGGTGGCGGCGTGAAGGCGCGGGCGGGGAGGTTGAACAGCGGCCGGACATCGGCGCGCCACTGCGAGATCACCGATAGCCGTCCATAGGTCTTGCCGCCCGGCTTCGCGGCCAAGCGGTCGGCGACCTCGCGCTGGAACATCAGGGTCAGGCTGCGGAACTGGTCGATCCGACGAAGCCAGCCGATCAGCAGGGGTGTGGCGACGTTGTAGGGCAGGTTGGCGACGATGGCGCGGGGGGCGGGGGCGAGCGCCTCGACATCGGCCTCCAGCGCGTCGCCTTCGACCAGTCGGAGCCGTCCCTCCGCCGCCTCGATCAGGTCGGCCAGGGCCGTGACGCAGCGGGGATCGCGCTCGATCGCCACGACGGCGGCGGCGTTGGTGTTCAGCAGGCCCCGCGTCAATCCACCCGGTCCCGGACCGATCTCGATCACGGTGACGCCGGTCAGGTCACCGGCGGCCCGGGCGATCCGGCCGGTCAGGTTGAGGTCGAGCAGGAAGTTCTGGCCCAGCGCCTTCTTGGCGCCCAGGTCGAACCGCGCGATGACATCGCGCAGCGGCGGCAATTCGTCGATTCGGCTCATTTGGGCGATGCGGCCGACAGCTTGCCACTGGCCCGGAAGCTGGCCATCTCGACCGCCGTCCGCATCGCCGCGATCAGGCTGCTTGGATCGGCCGTGCCGGAGCCGGCGATATCCAGCGCCGTGCCATGGTCGGGCGATGTCCGCACGAACGGCAGGCCCAGCGTGATGTTCACGCCGGTGTCGAAGTCGACCGTCTTCAACGGGATCAGCGCTTGATCATGGTACATGCAGAGCACGGCGTCGTAGCGGGCGCGGGCGGCGGTGTGGAACAGGGTATCCGCCGGCAGCGGGCCGATCACGTCATATCCCTCGTCCGCGAGTTGGGCGGCGGCCGGGGCGATGATCTCGATCTCCTCGGTTCCGAGCGAGCCGCCTTCCCCGCCATGGGGGTTGAGGGCGGCGAGGGCGAGGCGGGGGCGCTCGATGCCGAAATCGGCGGTCAAGGCGGCGGCGGTGACACGCCCGCACTGAACGATGCCGTCGATCGTCAGCGCGTCGATCGCGTCGCGCAGCGGCAGGTGGATGGTGATCGGAACCACGCGCAGCCCGCCGCCCGCCAGCATCATCACTGGCTCGGTCACGATGTCGGCCAAGGCCGCGAGGTATTCCGTATGTCCCGGATAGCCGAAGCCGGCCGCGTACAGCGCGCTCTTCTGGATCGGGTTGGTCACCATCGCGGCGCAGGCGCCCGACTGGACCAGAGCCACCGCCTGATCGATGCTGGCGAGCACGGCGGCGCCGTTGGCCGGATCGGGACGTCCAGGTTCCACCGGATGATCCAGCGTGATCGGTAGGACGGGCAGGGCACGCTCGAAGACCTGCGCCGCCCAGGCCGGGTCCGCGACTGTCACGACCGGCACGTCCAGCCCAATCCGTGCCGCCAGCGCGGAAATCCGCTCCGGATCGTCCAGCAGGACGAATGGCGGCACGGTCCGCGTGGTCCTCAAGGTCCAGGCCTTCAGCGCCAGCTCGCCACCGATTCCCGAGGGCTCGCCCATGGTCAGGGCGAGCGGAGGGCTTCCGCCTGGACCATCGCCGCGCATCAGATGCGCAGGTCCACGAAGGCGTCGCGGCGCAGGTCGCGGAGCAGCCGGCGTTGCAGCATGTCGAGTCGCTCCTGGCCCAGCGAGGCCATGACCTGATCGCGTGGCGGCAGGGTGCCTCCGGTGGTGCGCTGGTCGCGCAGCAGCAGGATGTGGTAGCCGGTCAGGCTGCGGATCGGGCGCGACGCCTGACCCGGCCTCAACTCACGCAGCACCGTGTCAAGCTCGTCCGGCAATTGGCCCTGCTGGACCCAACCCAGGTCGCCGCCATTGCTGGCCCCGGCCGACTGCGAGAACTGCCGGGCCACGGCGGGGAAGCTGGCGCCTTGGCCGATCTGCTCCACCAGCCGGTCGGCCAGACGCTTGATCTCGTCCTCGCGGTCGGGTGTGTCGACGGCGAGGAAGATTTCGGCCGTCAGGTATTCGGGCTTGCCGGCGTTGGCTTGGATGCGCTGGAGCACGGCGTCGATCTCGTCCTGGCCGATCTCGATGCTCGGGCGCAGTCGCCGCTGCACCAGCTTGCCCCAGGCGATGGTGGAGCGGATCTGGCTTTCCAGGGTGCTGCGCGGCACGCCCTGGCTCGCCAGCATCTTCTCCAGCTGGTCGCGATCCATCCGGTTCTGCTCGGCGACGCGGGCGAAGGCGTCGCCGATCTCCTTCTCGCCGACCGAGATGTTGGACCTCGTCGCCTCTTGGAGCTGAAGCCGTTCGTCGACCAGACCGCGCAGCACCTGGGGTGTCAGCCGCTGGCGGGTCTCCGCCGTGCTCGGCAGGCCGGATGAGACCAGCGCCAGTTGCAACCGGGCGGTCAGGTCCGATGTGGAGATGATGTCGTCGTTGACCACGGCGGCGATACCCTCGACCGAGCGTGCCGGTGGCGGAGCGATCGGAGCCGGTTCGGCGGGCCGGGCTTGCTGGGCTGGCGCCGCCGGACGCGGGGTCGCCTGCGGAGCCGGGCGGGGTGCCTGCTGCTGGGGCTGGGGCTTGGGAGCCTGCTGGGGAGCCGATTGGGGCGCCTGCTGCTGGCCACCCTGCGGCATGGTCTGGGGAGTGGCGAACTGGGCCGCCGCCGGAAGGGTGCCCAGGGCGAGTATCGCGGACGCGAGGGACGCCGCTATAATTCCGCTCCGGCGGGTGACGCCGCCGATGATTTCAAATACGGTTCTGTACACTGTCGGCCCTTCCAAAGCTTTGGGCGGTCTTGGGTTCGAAATATCCAGGGTCGAGGAGCGATCCTTGCGGCGTATCCCTAGCATCATCCGTCCTCCAGGTGGAGAAGTACGGCGATGCCGAGCAGCAGGCTGGCGCCGGCCGGTGCCCAGGCGGCCAGCGGCACCGGGATCGTCTCGGAAATACCGAAGGCGCGGACCACGTCGCTGAACAGGAACAGCACGAATCCGGTGACGACTCCGCCCGCGACCATCATCATCGTCCCGCCCCGGCGGGTCTGGCGGAGCGAGAAGGCGGCCGAGAACAGGACCATGGCGCAGAACAGCAGGGGTGTCGACAGCAGCGACTGGAAATGCAGGCGGTGCCGGGTCGCGGAGAAACCGGTGTCCTGCAACGTCTTGATGAAGCCGGGCAGCTCCCAAAAGGACAGGCTGTCCGGCGAGGCGAAGCTTTCCTGGATGCGTTCCAAAGTCAGATCGGTGTTCAGCCGGTACTCGGCGAACCGCTCGACCGGCGCCGTCCCGGTGTTGAGCCAGCCGTCACGGATCGTCCAGTGTCCCCGTTCCAGCGTCGCCGACGCGGCGTCGATCCGGCTCGAGAAGTCACCCTTGGTGTCGTACATGAAGACGTTGACCGGCTTCAGCGTGGCGGTGCCGGCTTCGGCGGTGTCGGCGTGGATCAGGACCTGCCCGTTTTCCTGGACCTGCCGGAGCCAGAGGCCCGACCCCGACACCACCAGCGAACTGGTCCGGCCGCGCAGGTAGCGGTCCTCCATCTTCTCGTAGCGGGCGACCAGCACGGAACCGACCGGGTTGATCACCGTGACCTGGAAGATGGCGATCAGCGGCGCCACGATCAGCACGGGCGCCAGGAACTGCCATGCGGAAACGCCGACCGCGCGCGCCACCACCAGTTCCTGGCTGCGCGTCAGCCTCCAGAACGTGAACATGCCGGCGAACAGGATGACGAAGGGAAACACCTGCTGGCCGATTTCCGGCAGCTTGAAGAAAGCCATGCGGATGACGACGGAGAAGGTGGCATCCGGCTTGCCGCCGGCGCGGCGCAGCAGTTCCACCGTGTCGACCAGCAGGATGATCGACAGCAGGATGCCCAACAGCATGCAGAAATAGAGGAGGAACTGCCGCCCGATATAGCGCGACAGCGTGGCCGAGGTTCTCATGGTCGCCTCACCCCGCCGCCGCCGGCCGCGCGCGGAATGCCCGGCTGCCGCGCAGCCGCTGGCGCAGCATCAGGAACCCGCCGACCAGCACGGGAATGGCCACCACGACATAGAGCAGCGGGATGAACGCGTTGTTGTTGACCGCCAGATTGGTGATGCCCAGCGCCGAGCTCTGCAGGACCAGCACGCACGCGACCGCGGCGATGATCCTGCGGCTTTGGCCGCGCCGGTTGAATTCCCCCACCAGCAGGATCGCGACACCCATCATGGTGAAGCCCAGGGAGAAGACCGGGCTGGTGTATCGCTGGTGCAATTCGGCGGTCAGGCGGTTCTTGAACGGCGCCAATTCCGGATGGTCCTCCGCGTGCAGCAGGTCGAAGGTCGACCGTTCGCGCGCGTCGGGCAGCCGGTCGCCCAGCTGTTTCTCGAACACGCGGAAATCCACGGCGTAACGGTCGAAATAGAGCTGGGACATGCGGCCGGTGGCGAGATCCACCTCCTGGCGGTTGCCGTCGAACACGACGACCCGGGTACCGGCCTCGCCCTCCACCGTCCGGCCGCGGTCGGCCATGATGGTGACCGGCTTGCCCGGCGTGCGGGTATCGTGGATCAGCAGCCCCTGCAACTCGCCGTCCTGCATCCGACGCCTGACATAGACGGTGACACCGTCACCCGCCTCGTTGAACACGCCCTCGCGCAGGAACACGGTCGAAAAATCGCTTTTCGCCAACGCTTCCAGCCGCGCCAGCTCGCGATGCGCCGCCGGGGCCAGATAGAGCGTCAGGACATAACCGATCATCGTCACGGCCAGCGCCAGGATCAGGGCGGGCTTGGCCAAGCCCCAGGTTCCCAGCCCGGCCGAACGCATCACCACCAGTTCCGAATCCATCGTGAGCCGGTTATAGGTGAACAGCACCGCCGCCAGCAGGCTGATCGGCAGCACGATCGACAGGAATGTCGGCAGGGTGACCAGCATCAGCTGGAGGAACAGGTAGATGGGGGCTCCACCGTCGACCACGATCTCGAGCAGGCGCAGCGACTGGGTCAACCAGATCACCAGCGTCAACCCGGCGGTGACGAAGATGGCCGCCACCGTGAGGTGGCGCAGGAGATAGGCGGTCAACCGTTTCATGGACTCGAACTTATACCCAGCCGTCCCGTCGTCCCATGACCGGGGCATCACCCCGACCGGCCACCCGACGGACGAAAGTGGCGCGTGAGCCCTGGTCGGCGTAGCTTGACAGCGTAGTGCTCGTGTTCTTTATCGGACACGCGCCGTCGAAACAACCATCCGATGCCGGGACGGCCAATTTGCCCAGTGCCGGGACGGCGAAATTGCCGTTGGGATAAAAGGCCCTAACTGGCCGCCTGTGATAAACCAAGAGGGTAGACATGAAATTCACGTTCTCCGATCTGACCCTTCCCGTGTCGCTGCCCAAATCCGGCTCGCTCGTTCTACCCGTCCTGGCCGAACGCACGCTGACGCCCGCCGGCACCGACCTGGACGGCAAGACCGGCGGCATGCTGACGCGCGCGATGGCCGCCAACAAGTTCTCCGGCAAGACGGACGAACTGCTGACCGTCGTGGCGCCGGGTGGCGTCGATCTCAACCACATCGTCCTGGTCGGCCTGGGCAAGCCCGACCAGATCACCGACCTGACCTTGCAGGATGCCGGTGGCGCCATTGTGGCGGCCTTGGGCAAAAACGCCGACGAGGTGACGGTCGTCGTCGATGAATTGGGCGGCGGGATGGCGCCGGCCACCGTCGCGGCGGAGATCGCGTTCGGCGCCCAGCTGCGCTCCTACCGGTTCGACAAGTACCGCACCAAGGAGAAGCCGGAGGCCAAGCCGTCGCTCCAGGCGATCACCCTGCTGACCTCCGACGCCGAAGGCGCCGCGTCGGTGTACGCCGCTCGCGAGGCGGTCGCCGACGGCGTCTTCCTGACCCGCGACGTCATCTCCGAGCCGGCCAACATCCTGTATCCGCGCACCCTGGCGGACCGCTGCGTCGAGCTGGGATCGCTGGGCGTCGAGGTCCAGGTGCTGGACCAGGACCAGATGGCGAGCCTCGGCATGGGAGCGCTGCTGGGTGTCGCCATGGGTAGCGTCAAGGAGCCGTATCTGGTCGTCATGAAGTATGACGGCGCTCCAGACGCCGAGGACAAGCGCCCGGTCGCCTTCGTCGGCAAGGGCGTCACCTTCGACACCGGCGGCATCTCGATCAAGCCGGCCGGCGGCATGGAGGACATGAAGTGGGACATGGGCGGCGCCGGCGTCGTCCTGGGCCTGATGAAGGCGCTGGCCGGCCGCAAGGCCAAGGTCAACGCGGTCGGCATCGTCGGCTTGGTCGAGAACATGCCGTCGGGCAGCGCCCAGCGGCCCGGTGACATCGTGACCAGCATGTCGGGCCAGACGATCGAGGTGCTGAACACCGACGCGGAGGGACGGCTGGTGCTGGCCGACGCCCTGTGGTTCACCCAGGACACCTTCAAGCCACGCGCCATGGTCAATCTGGCGACCTTGACCGGCGCCATCATCGTGGCCTTGGGAACGGAGCACGCGGGGCTGTTCTCCAACGACGACGCCCTGTCGGAGCAGCTGACGGCGGCCGGCCGCAAGGTCGGCGAGAAGCTGTGGCGGATGCCGATGAACGACGCCTACGACAAGGCGATCAACTCGGACGCGGCCGACGTCAAGAACATCGCGGGCAGCCGCGACGCCGGCAGCATCATCGGCGCCCAGTTCCTACAGCGGTTCGTCAACAACGTCCCGTGGGCCCACCTGGACATCGCCGGCGTGACCTGGTCGAAGAAGGATACCGGCACGATCCCGAAGGGCGCCACCTCGTTCGGCGTGCGCCTGCTCGACCGCTACGTCGCCGACGTTTACGAGTCCTGATGGAAGGGGGCCGCGCGGTAGCCAGTCTCCCGCGCGGCCATCCGACATGACCGAGATCCGGTTCTACCATCTTCAGCGGAAGACGCTGGAGGACGCCCTGCCGCAAATCCTGGAGAAGACCCTGGAGCGCGGCTGGCGGGCCGTCGTCATGGCCGGGTCGGAGGAGCGGGTGGAGGCGCTGACCCAGCATCTGTGGACCTATAAGGACTTCGGCTTCCTGCCCCATGGCAGCGCCCGCGACGGCGACGCCGAGCACCAGCCGATCTGGCTGACCACGGAGAAGGAGAACCCCAACGGTGCCACGGTGCTGATCCTGACCGACGGGGTCGAAACCGACCGTCTCGACGGCTTCACCCTGGTCTGCGAGATGTTCGACGGCAACGACTTCGACGCCGTTCAATCCGCCCGGCGCCGCTGGAAACAGTACAAGGCCGACAATCACGCGCTGACCTATTGGCAGCAGACCGACCGGGGAGGATGGGAGAAGAAGGCTTGAAGTCGACTGTTTTGGGGCTGCGGCGGCAATGCTTTCCACCGTAACGGCGTTGCTTCCTACCGTAGGTCGGCTATAGCGAAGCGGCAGCCGACAAGCAGGCGCGCCGGAATGGGTGTCGGCTGCCGCTTCGCTATAGCCGACCTGCGAATTGCACGATCTGATTGCAGCTGGGTGCTCTCGATACACTGAGTTTCATTCCGCCGTGACCGTGCGGCGGAGCGGGCTGGCGCCGGGGGGCCAGACGCCGCGGTCCACCGCCTCGCGGCCCTGGAAGACCAGATAGCTCTGGCGACCGTAATGGGGCAGGGGGCGCAGCAGCGCCTCCAGGCTGGCGCGGTCGTCCGCCGCCACGACCAGCACGGGGGCTCCCCCCTCGGCGCTGGCGGTCCAGACCCGCGCCGTGCCCTTGCCCCCCAGCGCCGCGGGAACGTCCCGCAAGCCATGCTCCGCCAGAGCCTCCGCCACGTCGGCGGTCGTCCCGATGATGGCGAGAGGCGTCCCCGCCACCGGCCGCCCGGCGGTGGCGCCGGCGTCCATCAGGCGGCCGGCCAACTCCCGCGCGGCATCCTGGTGGGGGCCCACCAGCAGTAGTCTGGTTCGCGGATCGAGGGTGACGTCGCGCAGGATCGGTGGGGCTTCCCCAGGTGCCAGATGACGGAACAGGCGGTAATCCGGATCGAGGGCGATCGCCACCGGTTCGGCGTCCAGATCGAGGGTCGCGGTGGTCTCCAGGCCATCCAAGGCGATGGTGCGCCGGAGCTTGCCGCCGGCCGTCTCGATCACCACCGGCACGTCGAGCCGATAGGTCGGCGAGCCCTGGCCGATCCTGACGGTGAGGGCGTGGCCGCCACGGGTCCGCTTGGTCGTGGCTTCGTCCAGGCGCAGCCTGGGGGCCCCGGTCCGCGCCACCCACTGGTGGAAGAACTCGCCCAGTTCCTGGCCCGACGTGGCCTCGAACGCCGCGCGAAGGTCGGACCAGCCGGCTTGCCGAAGGCGATGCCGTTCCCAGAACAGCCGGATGCCGCGGTCGAAGGCGTCGTCGCCGAGCCTGTCGCGCAGCATCAGGAACAGGTAGGCCGACTTGTCGTAGCCAATGATCTTGGCGGCGCCATGGACCCGCGCCTTGAAGTCGACGAGCGATCCATCGCGCTCCTCCGGCAGGGCCGCGTAGTCGCGCAACCAGCCGAACCGCATTTCTCGCGCCGCCTCGGGATCGCGTTCCGCCGTCAGGCCATAGTCGGCCATGTAGGTCGTCAGTCCCTCGCACCAATTGCCGGTGGCGTAATCGACCCGGACGCCATTGCCCCACCAGTTGTGCAGGATCTCGTGGGGGAGGGATTGGCCGCGCATGAAGGGCAGCGGCAGCACCTGGCGGCCGATATAGGTCAGGCCGGCGAAGCCCAGCCCGACGGGAAGGGGAGCCGACAGGATGGAGAAGCCCTGAAACGGATAGGGCCCGATCAGGTCGGAGAACCGCTTGATCTGGTCTTCGGCGACTTGGAGGTAATCATCCGACAATCCGGCTAGATCGGGTTCGAAATAGGTCCTCAGCCGGAGGTTTCCCGCCCATCGCTCCCGCATGTCCCACGGGCCGACGAACAGTGATGGCTCCTCGAAGGCGGGGGCGGCGGAGTAGACGGTATGCTCTGGCGTCTCCTCGATCAGGGTGCCGGTCGCCACGGCGCGGAAACCAGCGGGAACCCGCACCGTCAATCGATAGGCGACGCGCTCCGCGTCGATCACCGGCAGCCACGCCGCACCGCCCGGAAGGAAGCTTCCCATCGGGCTGGATCCCGCTTCCTCGCCACCGAACGGGCCACCGCCAGCATCAAGCGGAGCGAGTGGGCCCAAATAGGTGATCGTCACCCGCTTCTCGCCGGTCCCCTGGATCGGCACGCGCCAGCCGTCGGGGTTACCCGCGATCTCGATGGCGGCACCGTCGATCTCGACACTCGGGCGGGCGAACCGCGGTGACAAGCGGAACTCCAGCGTGCCATCGCCGGTCAGCGTGATCTCGTCTGTCACCTCCAGCCGACGCGCCGCCGGATCCAGGCGCGCGTCGATGTCGTGACCGACCTCGGGAAAGGTCGCGGCGAGGGCCGGGATGGGCACCAGTGTGGCCAGCAATAGGCGGAGTGGGAGGAGAGGTGTTCGCGACCAGCCTGTCATGCGGGGCTCCCGATGTTCTGGGGGTCGGCGGCGAGCGCCCGCCGCTCACCCCCAGAACGGCTGGACCTTCTCGAAATCACGCCAGCGGTCGGGCAGTTCGGTCAGCTGGCGCCGTGTCTTGCGGTCGAGCCATTCCTTGAACTCCTTGGCCGCCGCCTTGACGTCGCTTCCGGATTCAGCCCCGATCGCCTCGATCAGCCGGCGGCTGGTGGCTGCGTCGTTGAGTTGGCCGAGCAGGTCCTGCAAAGTTTCGATCGCCTCAAGATAGGGGCGAACCGCCGGTGCCGGATAGATGCCGCGAAAGAACTCCACCGCGTAACGCAACTTCTTGAAGCTGATGCGCAATTGGTGTCGACGATCGTCGTCCAGCTTGCGGATCTGGCGCCCGGCCTTGAGCGACTTGCGGTGCCGGGTGGCGAGCCAGCCCCCAGCGAGGTCCGCCATCGGTTTGGTCAGCAGCTCCCTGACCCCGGCATCGGCGTCCTCGTTCCAGCGGCCCGATTCCAGCCAGCTTCCCAGACCCAGCATCAGCGTGGTGTGCCGCGGCGCCCTTAGCGCCTCGATCGCGTGGGCCCGGGCCGAACCGCGGGATTGGGTGATGGCTTGGGCGAGCAGCCTGACGCCCTTGTCGTTACCCTTCTTCTCGGCGTACGAAGCGAAGAACGCCGTGTCGAGGATGTCCCAGTCCCGCGCGGGACCGAGCCGGTTCGCCAGCCACTTGACCTCGTTCCTCATGGAGTCCGCGTCGGGAGAGGCCACGACCTCGTCGAACAAGCCCAGCGCCGAGCGCAGGCGGCGCAGCGCCACCCGCATCTGGTGGACACCCTCGTCGCCGACGGCGGGGTCGTGGGCCACCGCCATCACGCTGGCCTGATTGGCGAGCGCATGCCCCATGCAGTTGCGGACGATGTGGCGGAATCCCTCGGCGACGGTGGTCGCCGGTGTCAGTGCCAGCGGCTGCGACTTGGAGGGCTGGGGCAGGGTGCCCGTAACCAGCGCGAAGCCCAGCTCCGCCTTGCTTTCCGTCCCGATGCGGAGGGGAACGATGCGCTGTATCCGCAAGGCGAGGTCGAACAACGCGGTGATCGATCCGGCCTTCAACTCCAACTCGATCTCGCTAATGGGTCGGTGGGTCACGCCGGCCCGGATCTCGCCGGTGTCCAAGGCGACCTCGATCGCCGTCAGGGGGTCGGGGCGGACCAGAAGGGTGGTGCGCTGGAAGTCGGTAACGAAGAGAGGCTGGATGTCGGGCAAGGCATCCTGGGGCACCAGCTCGCGGACGCTTTCCACGGTGAGCAGGGAGATGTCGGGGTCCTCGCTCGGGATCGGCCAGTCCCACTCGCGTCGGATCGCGACCGCCGCCGCGTCGCCGGGGGCGCCGGCGTTCAGCGTCTTGACGGTCTGGACATGGTTGTGACCCTGGCGCCGCACCCGCAAGGCCACGCCATGGGCCGCCAAGCGTCTGTCCGGCGTGTCGAAATAGATGGTGTGGAGACGCTGGCTGGAGGCCGTCCCATTCCGCGGGCCGATAAGGGCCGGGTGCCTCGCGAGACGCGTTAGATCGCCGGGCGCCACGTGAAGTTTCAGCTCGATCTCCCGCGCGCCCACGCCAGTGGCGGGGCGGTCCGTCGGAGGGGACGCCGAGGCTTTGGAAATCGCGCTGTCGCGGTTCTTTGGCAAGGGGGGAAAAGCCTCACGGGTCGCCGACTTGATAAGGGTCAATACCCGTCCCTGGGCTGATCGTTAAGTTAAATTTTTAGGAAGGACCAGCCGGAGCAGCGTTCCAGTCCGCGGTCCGATGTCGCTCCACCCGTGGATGTCGAAGGTCAGCTCCGCCAGCGCCCCTGTCGGAAACTTGCCCGCCACCGAGCGGAGGTCGGCCTCGTCGCCGGTTCCCGCCAGTTCCCGCGTCAGATATTGGAGGTCGGGGTTGTGGGCGACCAGCAGGACGCTGGTCACGTCATCGGGCAATTGGCGCAGCCGATGGAGCAACGCGCGCTCGCCGCAGAGATAGAGGCCGCGCTCGCGCGATATCTTGAATGGGAGCTCCTCCACTCCACCTCCCAGCTGGGACAGCACCAGATCCAGCGTATCGCCGGCCCGTTTGGCGGTGGAACACAGGATGAGATCGGGATGGAAGCCCCGAGCCAGGAGATGGCGGCCGATCAGCGTCGCCGCCCGGGCGCCGCGGGGCGCCAAGGGGCGATCGTGATCCGGCATGTCGGGATCGTCCCAGCCCGACTTGGCGTGACGCAGCAGGTGGAGTGTCTTCATTGTGTTTGACGAGCGCCCTCTACTGTCCCTATTCGCGGGACGCAGGATGACTCGGGAGACCGGGATACGTCGAGAACATTGCGATTTCGCTACGGATCGACTGTCAAACCGTAACCGAGTCACGCTATCGTGACCCTCCAATCCCTTGTTCGAGCCCGAGGCAGCCGTGACCAGCGCGCAGGAAATCGAATTACCCGAGATCGATCCCAACTCTCCGGACAGGTTCATCAACCGTGAACTGTCGTGGTTGGCGTTCAACCAGCGGGTCCTCGAAGAGTCGCTGAACCTTAATCATCCCTTGCTGGAACGGCTGCGCTTCCTGTCGATCTCGGCCAGCAACCTCGATGAATTCTACATGGTCCGTGTCGCCGGTCTCAAGGCGCAGGTCCGCGCCGGCATCACGACGCTTTCCGATGACAACCTGAGCCCGGCCCAGCAATTGTCGGCCGTCAACCAGCGCGTGATCGAGCTGATGCGCGACCAGCAGAACGGCTGGCGGACGATCCGGAAGGACCTGCGCGACGCCGGCATCAGCGTGGTCGATCCGAGCGAACTGACCGACAGCGAGATCGACTGGCTGGAAGCGCGCTTCCTGGACGACATCTTCCCGATCCTGACCCCGATCGCGGTCGATCCAGCCCATCCGTTCCCGTTCATCCCCAATCTCGGCTTCAGCCTGGCGCTCCAGCTCTACGATCCGGACCGCAGCCAGAACCTGGACGCCCTGTTGCCGATGCCGTCGCAGCTGGAGCGGTTCATCCGCCTGCCGGGATCGGATGTCCGCTTCGTGCTGATCGAGCAGTTGGTCCTGCTGTTCCTCGACCGCATCTTTCCGGCCCCGTTCAAGCTGACCGGGCATGGCGTCTTCCGCGTCCTGCGCGACAGCGAGATGGAGATCGACGAGGAGGCGGAGGATCTGGTCCGCACCTTCGAGAGCGCCCTGAAGCGGCGGCGCCGGGGCAGCGTGATCCGACTGGCGGTCAATATCGGCATGGCCCCCGACCTGCGCGAGTTCCTGCGCAACCAGCTTCACGTCAACAACGACGACGTGTTCGTGCTGGAGGGGCTGATCGGGCTGTCCGACACCAAGCAGCTGATCATCGACGAGCGGCCGGATCTGGTCTTTCCGCCCTACAACGCGCGCTTTCCCGAACGGATCCGCGATTTCGGCGGCGATTGCTTCGCGGCGATCCGGCACAAGGACATCGTCGTCCACCACCCCTACGAGAGCTTCGACGTCGTCGTCCAGTTCCTGCGGCAGGCCGCGCGCGATCCTTCGGTGGTCGCGATCAAGCAGACGCTGTACCGCACCAGCAAGAACTCGCCCATCGTCGCGGCGCTGGTCGAGGCCGCCGACGCCGGCAAGACCGTGACCGCGCTGGTCGAGTTGAAGGCCCGGTTCGACGAGGAGGCGAATATCCAGTGGGCCCGCGACCTCGAACGCGCGGGCGCGCAGGTGGTCTATGGCTTCGTCGACCTCAAGACCCATGCCAAGGTCTCGCTGGTGGTTCGGCGCGAGGCCAAGGGCCTGCGCAGCTATGTCCACTTCGGGACCGGCAACTATCACCCGATCACCGCCAAGATCTACACCGACCTGTCTTTCTTCACCTGCGATCCCAGCCTGTGTCATGACGCCGCGTTCATGTTCAACTACATGACCGGCTACGCGACGCCCAAATCGCTGAAGAAGATCGCTATCGCCCCGCTGGCGCTGCGCGAGAAGCTGGTCGACATGATCGACCGGGAGATCGCCTTCGCCCGCTCCGGCAAGCCGGGCCGCATCTGGCTGAAGCTCAACTCGCTGGTTGATTCGCGCCTGATCGACAAGCTGTACCAGGCGTCGGGCGAGGGCGTGCAGATCGACATGGTGATCCGTGGCATCTGCTGCCTGAGGCCAGGCGTGCCGGGCCTATCGGACAACATCCGGGTCAAGAGCATCGTCGGGCGCTTCCTGGAGCATAGCCGCGTCATCTGCTTCGGCAATGGACACACTTTGCCGTCGTCCGAGGCCAAGGTGTTCATCTCGTCGGCCGACTGGATGCCGCGCAACCTGGATCGGCGGATCGAGACGCTGGTCCCGATCGAGAACCCGACGGTTCACCAGCAGATCCTGGACCAGATCATGGTCGCCAACCTGAAGGATGAGGCACAGAGTTGGTACCTGTCGTCCGACGGAAGCTACCAGCGAGTCGGCATCGACAAGGACGCCTTCAGTGCCCATACCTATTTCATGACCAATCCCAGCCTGTCCGGCCGGGGCAGCGCCACCACCGGCGCCCGGATTCCACCCCGGCTGGTCCTGCAATCCAAGTAGCGCGTCATCCAGCGCCGCCATTCAGAACAGATCGTTTCAATGCGCCACGGGCTCCACGACATGACCCTTACCCTCGATCGGCGTCCGGCCACCGACCTGATGCGATCCGAACGAATCGCCGTGATCGACATCGGCTCCAATTCGATCCGGCTGGTCGTCTATGACGGACTTCATCGGGCGCCCGTCCCGCTGTTCAACGAGAAGATCATGTGCGGCCTCGGCCGCAAGGTGGAGCGGACGGGGCGCTTGAACCCCGAGGGGGTGACCCTGGCGCTGGACAACATCGGTCGCTTCGCACGCCTGATCGACGGCATGGATGTCGCCCGTGTCGACGTGCTGGCGACGGCGGCGGTGCGCGACGCCAGCGATGGCGCCGATTTCGTCCGCGAGATCGAGGCGCGCACCGGGCTGACCGTCCGAACCATCGCGGGGGAGGAGGAGGCCCGGCTTTCGGCCATGGGGGTGCTGTCCGGAACGCCGGGAGCGGATGGGCTGATGGGCGATCTGGGAGGCGGCAGCCTGGAACTGGTCGGGCTGGACCGGGGCGTCATCGGGCCGCAGGTGACCATGCCGCTGGGGCCGCTGAGGCTGGTCGAATCCTGCGGCGGCAAGCTACCGGCGGCGACCCGCGTCATCGACCAGCACCTCAAGGCGCTGCCCTGGCTGGCCCAGCACAAGGGCAGGCCGTTCTATCCGGTGGGAGGAAGCTGGCGCGCGCTGGCGAAGCTGCACATGGAGCGGGTGAACCATCCGCTGCACATCATCCACCACTATACCGTCGGTGGCGAGGAACTGCGCGCCTTCGCGGGGGAAATCTCCAGGCTCGGCCGACCCGCCGTGGACAAGCTGTCCGGGGTGTCGCGGCGGCGCTCCGACACCCTGCCATTCGCGGCGCTGGCGTTGGAGCGGCTGTTGGCGACCGTCCAGCCCTCCACGGTCGTGTTCTCCGCCCATGGCCTGCGCGAGGGACTGCTGTTCGACATGCTGGACGCCAGCGAGCGCCAGAAGGACCCCCTGATCAGCGCCTGCGCCGGGCTGGCGAAACGGATCGGCCGCTTCGACCAGGGCGAGATCATCACGAACTGGACGGCGTCGCTGTTCGCCGGCGAGGACGAGCCTTCGGCCCGCCTGCGCCGCGCGTCCTGTCTGCTGAGCGATCTCGGCTGGTCGGAACACCCGGACTACAGGGCCGAGCACGCCTATCTGCGCATCCTGCGCATGCCCTTCGCCGGGATCGATCATGACGAGCGGGCGTTCCTGGCGCTGGTCGCCTTCGCGCGCTACGGCGGACGGCCCGACGATCCGCTGACTGCCGTCGCCCGCGGGCTGGTCCGGGAGGGAGTGGCTGCCAAGGCGGCGATCCTGGGTCTGGCGCTCCGGTTGGCCCAGACCCTGACCGGCGGCGTCGCCACCCTGCTTCAGCGGACCAGCTTGACGGTGGACGAGGAGACGCTGACCCTGACCATCCCGGAGGATGCCCGGGTCCTGATCGGCGATTCGGTCCAGCGCCGGCTCGACGTTGTCGCCAAGGGGCTGAACCGCCGGGGTGCCGTCGCGGTGTCCAATCCGCCGAGATAAGAGTAGGCGGCGCGGGCCTCAGCTGGCCGCGCCGTCCTCCGCCGGGACGCCGATCGGCACGAGCCTGACGCGTTTGTCCTCGATCGCCAGACCGACCCGGCCATGCTTGAGGGCGAGGGCCGCGTCGCCGAACATGTCGCGGCGCCAGCCCTTGAGTGCTGGCACCGGGGCGTCGTCGTCGGCGGCGATGGCCTCCAGGTCGCTGGAGCTGGCGACCAGCTTGGTCGCGACCTCCTCGTCCTCGCACTTCATCTTCAGCAGCACGCGCAGCAGCTCGACGATCGGCGCCAGGCCGGGCGGCAGTTCGGCGCGCGGTTCGCCGGTCGGGCAGGCGTCGACCGGAGTGGCGATGCCGCGCTCGACGGCGGCCAGCAATTCGGAGCCCCAGCGGCCTTCCGCCACGCTCCGGCCAAGACCCCGGGTCCGCGCCAGATCGTCGACCGAGGTCGGGGCGTGCGAGGCGATCTCCAGCAGGGCCTCGTCGCGCAGCACGCGGGAGCGCGGAATGTCATTGCGCTGGGCCTCGCGCTCGCGCCACGCCGCGACCTCCTTCAGGATGGCGAGGAAGCGCGGCTTGTCGGTCCGCACCTTCAGCCGCTTCCAGGCCTCGTCCGGCTCGACCTTGTAGGTCGCGGGATCGGTCAGGACCGCCATCTCCTCGTCCAGCCAGCTGGCGCGGCCGGTGCGGACCAGCCGCCGCTTCAGCTTCTCGTAGGCCGGTCGGAGGTGGGTCACGTCGGACAGGGCATAGGTCAGCTGGCGCTCGGTCAGCGGCCGGGCCGACCAGTCGGTGAAGCGCGATGATTTGTCGACCCTGGCGCCCGCCAGCTTCGCGATCAGGGTTTCGTACCCGACGCTGTCGCCGAAGCCGCAGACCATGGCCGCGACCTGGGTGTCGAACAGCGGCTTGGGAATGGCGCCCGCCAGATTGTGGAAGATCTCCACGTCCTGGCGCGCCGCGTGGAACACCTTGAGGACGGACTGGTCCGCCATCAGGTTGAACAACGGCGTCAGATCGATGCCATCCGCCTGGGGATCGATCGCGACCGCCTCATCCGGTCCAGCGATCTGGATCAGGCAAAGCTTGGGCCAGAACGTCTTCTCCCGCATGAATTCGGTGTCGACGGTGATGTAGTCCGCCGACTTCAGACGTTCGCACAACGCCTCCAGATCGGCTGTGGTCGAAATAAGGGTCATGGGACAGTCATACAACACCCGGAGCCCCTGGAAAAGCGGGGCTGCTTCAACTTGACAACGCGCTTGCATCCATGTGCTTCTGCGCCATCATCCAACCTCCAGGGCCGGACCCCGGGCTGAAGCCCAGGCATGTCGCCCTGGCCGATCCGGCGCCGCCGTCCTTGTCATGGCGGCGCCGACAACTGCTATTTCAAGGTGCGCCACTCATGCATCCCTATCGGACCCACACCTGCGGTGCCCCGCGCGATACCGATGCCGGCCAGATCGTGCGCCTGTCGGGCTGGATCAATCGCAAGCGCGACCACGGTCAGCTGATGTTCATCGACCTGCGCGACCACTACGGCATGACGCAGTGCGTGATCGACAGCTCCAGCCCGCTGTTCCCGGTGGCCGAAGGGCTGCGTCTGGAATCGGTTGTCACCGTCACCGGCAAGGTCGTCCGCCGTACCCCCGAGACCACGAACGAGAAGCTGCCGACCGGCAGGATCGAGGTCCAGATCCAGGAGCTGGTGGTCCAGAGCGCCGCCGAGCAGCTGCCGCTCCAGGTCAACAGCGACGCCGACGCCGGCGAGGAGGTCCGCCTCCGCTACCGCTTCCTGGACCTCCGGCGCGAGAAGATGCAGCAGAACATCCTGCTGCGCTCGCAGGTGATCGCGTCGGTCCGCCGCCGCATGATCGAGCAGGGCTTCAACGAGTTCCAGACGCCGATCCTGACCGCGAGCAGCCCGGAGGGTGCGCGCGACTTCCTGGTGCCTAGCCGCATGCACCCCGGCAAGTTCTACGCGCTGCCCCAGGCGCCGCAGCAGTTCAAGCAGCTGCTGATGATGGCCGGCTACGACCGCTACTTCCAGATAGCACCCTGCTTCCGCGACGAGGACAGCCGCGCCGACCGCAGCCCTGGCGAGTTCTACCAGCTCGACTTCGAGATGTCGTTCGTGACCCAGGAGGACGTCTTCGCCGCGATCGAGCCGGTGCTCCACGGCATCTTCGACGAGTTCGGCGGCTTCCGCCGTCCAGTCAAGCCGGAGCTGACGCCGTTCCCGTTCCCGCGCATCCCCTATGCCGAATCGATGCTGAAGTATGGCAACGACAAGCCGGATCTGCGCAACCCATTGGTCATCACCGATGTGACGGCGGTGTTCGAGCGGGACGACGTCGAGTTCAAGGCGTTCAAGTCGGTGATCGCCAAGGGTGGCGTGGTCCGGGCCATCCGCGCGCCGAACGTCGGCGACAAGCCGCGCAGCTTCTTCGACAAGCTGAACGACTGGGCGCGGGGCTTGGGCGCACCGGGGCTCGGCTACATCCTGTTCGAGGCGGCCGGCGGCAAGGGCCCCATCGCCAAGTTCGTGCCGGAGGCGGCGCAGGCGGCCCTTCGCGAGACCGTCGGCCTGAACGAGGGCGACGCCGTCTTCTTCGTCTGCGACCAGCCGGCCCCGGCGGCCAAGCTGGCGGGCTTGGCGCGGACCAAGATCGCCGACGACCTGGATATCGTGGAGAAGAACGCGTTCAGGTTCTGCTGGATCGTCGACTTCCCGATGTACGAGCGCGACGAGGAGACCGGCAAGATCGACTTCAGCCACAACCCGTTCTCGATGCCGCAGGGCGGCTTGGACGCACTGGAGAACCAGGATCCGCTGACGATCAACGCCTATCAGTACGACATCGTCTGCAATGGCATCGAGCTGTCGTCGGGCGCCATCCGGAACCACCTGCCGGAGGTGATGTACAAGGCGTTCTCGATCGCGGGCTATCCGCCGGAGGAACTGGAAGCCCGGTTCGGTGGCATGCTGTCCGCCATGAAGCTGGGAGCGCCGCCGCACGGTGGCTCGGCCCCTGGTATCGACCGCATCGTCATGCTGCTGGCTGACGAGCCGAACATCCGCGAGGTCATCGTCTTCCCGCTCAACCAGCGCGCCGAGGATCTCCTGATGCAGGCGCCGGCCCCCGTGCCGTCGGAACGGCTGAAGGAGCTGTCGATCAAGCTCGACCTGCCGAAGCCCAAGGTCGCGGCCCCGGCACCCGGGGCGGTGCCGCCGACGCCCGAGGACACCGTGTCGCCCAAGGGGGCCTGATACGGGGGCTCCGCCGCTTCGGCTTGGAACCGGGGCGGCGGCTTTTCTCGTGTGCGCCCAGCATGGGCGTTCTCTAGCGGGTGTGAGTCCCGCCACAAGCTGGTCACGGCGAATGAAGTGAAGCGCAACCGCGGAAGGGCAACCGATCGTGGGAAGGAAGCGTGGATCGAAGCCGCGGGTCGACGAACAAGAACCGGATACGAGGCGGTGCCGACGAGGGCGAGCGCGAGAAGCGCGCCGTCAACCCTCTCGCCATGATCACCGTTGCGGTGATCCTTGTCCATATCAGCGACGCACCTGGTCCGCGCCGAAGTCGGTCGACGCGGAGACCGCGCGCCATTCATCGAGGATCGCGGAATCCCTCCGATGCTTATCCTCGATCGCCGCGACGGTGTCGCTGCCGAGTGGAAGTCGGACGGGCGGATGGGGAGCGTCTACGAAAGCCACCAGCACCTCCGCGAGCCTGTTCGGGTCGCCGGGCTGGTTATGGCTCAGTTCCGCGGCGACCGCGCGAACCCTGCCGGCCGTCTCGGCGTAGTCCGCGATGATCGTCGGGCTGACCGACAACGACGAGGCGTCGAGAAAGTCGGTGCGGAAGTAGCCGGGTTCGACGACGGTGACATGGATGCTCAGCGGCGCGAGTTCGTCATGCAGGGCCTCGCTCAGTCCCTCGACGGCGAACTTCGTGGAGGAGTAGACGCCGAAGCCTGCGGCACCTCGGTACCCGCCGATCGAGGAGATGTTGAGGATGCGGCCCGACCTCGCGCGGCGCATGTGAGGCAGCACGGCTCGCGTCACCGTCAGCAGGCCGAAGACGTTCGTGCGGTACACGGTCTCCACCTCGGCGGCGGTCGCTTCCTCCACCGCACCCATCAGCCCGAAACCCGCATTGTTGAGGAGGACATCGATGCGGCCGAAGCGGTTCACAGCGGCCTCGGCCGCCGCATTTGCCTGCGCCTCGTCCGTAACGTCCAAGGCGACTGCCAGCAGGTTTGGATGCTCGCCGAAGCGATCGGTGACCGCCTTCGGATCGCGGGCGGTGGCGACTACCGCGTCGCCTTGTTCTAAGGCCTTCCGGGCGACAAGGGCGCCGAGGCCGCGCGACGCTCCAGTGATGAACCAGACCTTCATTGGGGGAATCCTATCGTTGTTCGTGATGGTGGCCTGTCCCGCTACGAGCGCGGAGGGATCGGGGTGTGGAATGTCAGCTCCGCGTCGCGGGCCAGCAGTTCCGGGAAGCGGTCGAGGACGGTTTTCGTGTATGGCTGCGCGAAATGCGCATCGAGATCGGCCCGCGAGCGCCATGTTTCGTAGAGGATCCAGATGTTCGGGTCGTCGATGTCCCGGTGCAGTCGGTATTCGATCGAGCCCGCTTCAGCCAAGGTCGGTTCGACGAGGCCCCGCAGGGCTTCGCCGAGCGCTTCGGCCTGATCGGGTTTGGCGGTGAGACGCGCGACCACGGTCAGTCGATCGCCAGCCTCGGCGTTCGAAACGGCCGACGGATAGATCGTCTCCCAGGGCTCCGCCGGATCGGCGGACTTCGCCCATAATATGTCCGCGACGTCCGCCGCTTCTTTCGATCCTGGATCGACGAGGGTCGCCACGGTCGCCAGCCGGATACGGGTACCCCGGCTCGCCAAGGGTGCCGCCAATCCCTCGACGACATTGCGCAGCGCCGCCTTG
Source organism: Skermanella stibiiresistens SB22 (assembly GCF_000576635.1). Lineage (GTDB taxonomy): Bacteria > Pseudomonadota > Alphaproteobacteria > Azospirillales > Azospirillaceae > Skermanella > Skermanella stibiiresistens. The sequence continues at coordinate 47,420 of NZ_AVFL01000009.1, read as the reverse complement.
CCGAGTCCAAGGCTGGCGTAGTCGGCATGGGGCGCGAGCGCTAGGCCGCCGCCCGTCACGAGAATGGTGCCACCGGCGTCGCCAAAGCGTTCGACGGCCGCACGGATCGTGTGGAGACCGGCCGCCACGTTGATGGCGAGATCGCTTACGACCTCATCGTCGCTCATGCTGAACAAATCCTGCTGGCGCACGACAGCGGCGTTGAAGTGCACGACGGTCAGTTTGCCCGTAAGGCGTTCCGCCTCGGCGAGGGCCGCGCGGATGGCTTCGGGACGGGACGCGTCGGCCGGCAGCGCGAATGCTCTGATACCTTGGGTTTCCAACTCGGCGACAATTGCGGACAACCGGTCCGCATTGCGGGCGATCAGGACGACGCTCCAGCCTTCGCGACCGAACCGTTCGGCGACCGCCTGGCCAATACCGGAACCCGCGCCGACGATGATGATGGACTTTGACATGGACATTTCCCCGGAACGGCCGGCGCTTGAAGCGCCGGCGATGTGGAATGATCAGGCGAGGACTTCCGCCAGTTCGATCAGATTGCCGAACGGATCGCGGAAGAAAGCCAGACGGCGGCTGATGGCGGGAAGCTCGAACGGCTCGGTGACGATCGTGACGCCGCGGCGGCGCAGTTCTTCGACCGTGTCGACAACACTCGCGACGTTCAGGCAGAAGTGGTGGTAACCCGCGTACTTGAGGCTGTCGCCGAGGTCGGTGTAGGGGCGGACGTCCACCGGTGCCGGCTCGCCTCCGCCAAGGACTTCGACGTGGAAATGGTCGTCGGTTGCTGGAGCGAGGTAGGCAAGCCGTTCATCGGCGTAATCCCACTCGGCCACGACGCGGAAGTCGAGCTTCTCGACATACCAGCGCTTGGCTGTCTCGAGGTCGGGTGTGCGGACGGCCACGTGGTGACCACGCATGTCGGCGAAGGGCGATGCGGTCTTGTGTGCGGGAGGAATGAAGTCGGCCATTGGTTTTCTCCTTGGTCGGTCCGGCGCCTTGCCGGGTCACGAGGAGAAATCTGCGCCTTCTTGACATGAAGGATTAGACGGCCAATCCTCGCATCGATACTGAGCGAGATTCATCAATGCGAGCGACAGACCTATCGGAACTTGCCGCCTTCGACGCCGTCGCACGGCACCGGAGCTTTCGTCGCGCCGCCGAGGAGCGCGGCGTCACCGCGTCCGCGCTCAGTCACGCGGTTAGCAATCTGGAAGCGCGGGTCGGCATCCGCCTGCTGAACCGGACGACAAGAAGCGTGAACCTGACGGACGCGGGGGCGATGCTGTTGTCCCAGCTCTCGCCGGCCTTTGGAGACATCGGTTCGGCCGTCGATGCGCTCAACCAGTTCCGCGACACGCCTTTCGGCAAGGTGCGCATCAATGCGCCGAACTCCGTCGCTCCCTTCGTCTTCCGATCCGTCATGGCCCCGCTGATGGCGCGGAACCCCAAACTCGAGCTCGAGATTGTCGCGACCGACCGACTGGTCGACATCGTCGACGAGGGTTTCGATGCTGGCATCCGACTTGGCGAGAGCCTCCGAGAGGGAATGACGGCGGTGAAGATCAAGCCGCTCCTGCGCTTCGCGGTCGTGGGGTCGGCGAGATACTTCGAGCGGCACCCGATGGTGAAGTCTCCCGAAGACCTTCGCAACCATGTCTGCATCCGCAACATCTACCCGAGCGGGGCGCCGTATCCCTGGGAGTTCTCCCAGGCGGGAAGGATCATCGAGTTCGAACCGACCGGGCCGCTCTCGCTTGACGATCACGAACTCATGGTCGAAGCGGCTCTGTCGGAGGTCGGTCTCGCATATGTTTGGGAGGAGAGGGCGCGTCCCCACATCGCGGACGGTCGGCTGGTCGAGTGCTTGGCGTCCTGGAGCGCGCCGATGGAATGGCTGTATCTCTACTACCCGACGCGCAAGTTCATGTCGGCGGGCCTGCGCGCGGTGATCGAGGCGCTACGCGTTTGATCTCGGAGCCGAAAATTTCCGACACATGGCGGCTATGGCTGGCGGGTCGGCGTTTGTGGTGACTCGCTGTTCCGGGACCGCTGAACGCGGTCCTGGCGTGAGAGAACCTTCCGTGGGCCATGAAGCGGATGCGGTTCAATCAGGGGGCGGCGGGCGGGTCCTGCAGCGGCGTCTCCTCGGCCAGCTTCACCTGACAGTGAACGAGGCCAAGAGCGCCGTCACCTCCGCCTTTGGCCGCCAACGGCCGCCGCTGGTGGCGCAACAGCGGGATTCTCCCCACCACCGTTCTCACGATAAAATGGGCCGACCAGATGGGACCGCCAAGACCCGCCTGACATCAATCCCTCGAGCCGCCCGGTGCGGACCGGCATCCGGCTGGTATGGCATAGGGTGCGATCCGATAGGATCGCACCCTATGTTGATTAACGCGTCCGATGTGGCCGAAGCCGTTAGCCGCGGTTCCACCAACCCTTGCGGGCGGGCTTGGACTCCTCGGCCGACTCGTCGGCGACCGGGGCAACCTCCTCCGGCTGGACGGCCGTTTCGGCCACCGGCTCGGGAGTTGGCTCGGCTGGCGCCAGCGCTGGCGTCGGCTCCTGCGGCTCGGCGATCGGAGCCGGCGCCTCCTCGACCACGGCGGCCACCTTCTTCTTGCGCGGCGCCGCCTTCTTGCGCGCCGGCTTGGCGGGCGGTTCGGCGGCGGCGGCGGGCTCGGTGACCGGAGCCTCGGCAACGGCGGGCGCTTCCGGAGCGGCGGCTTCCGCGACCGGCTCGACCACCTTCTTCTTGCGCGGCGCCGCCTTCTTGCGCGCCGGCTTGGCCGGCGGCTCGACCAAGGCGGGTTCGATCACCGCAGGCGCCTCGGCGACCGGCTCCTCGGTCACTGGCTCCGGCGCGGGCTCGGGGGCAGCCGGTACCGCCGCGATGTCGGCGACGATCTCCGCCGGGATCGCGGGATCACCCACGGTCACGGGTGCTATCTCCTCCGCGACAGGCTCGGCTTGCGGCTGCTCCGCGACCGGTGCTGGTTCGGGCTGGGCTTCTGGTTCAGGCTCGGGAGCGTGCGGCGGCAGTCCGATATCGCCGAACGGGTCGCCCAGATCGTCGTAGTACGTCGTCTCGGGCACCCGCGCCGCCACCGGCTCTGGAACGGAAACCGGCGCTGGCTCGGCACCTGGCTGGTCCTGGGGCTCGCCCGGCTGGTCACCGTCCTCGGTGAAGCCGTTCTCGAACTCGCCCTCGCCCCGGCCACGACCGCGCCGACGTCCACCACGCTTGCCGCGGCGGCGCTTCTTGCGGAGGCCGTTGGCGTCGGTCTCGTCCGACGTGCCGCCCTCGCCATCCTCGGTGTCGTCGCCGTCGTCCGCGTCGTCATCGCCATTCGTCTCGGCGTCGCCGTCGAAGTCCTCGGCGGATTGGTCGAGCGCGGTTTCGTCGGCCTGATCCTCGGCGGTCTCCTCGCGATCCTCGTCGCCCTGATCGTCCGTCCGGGCCTCTGACCGGTCGTCGGACCTGCGGCGGCGGCGGGACCGGCGGCGGCGGCGGTCGCCCCGTTCCTCCGTCTGCTCCTGGGGAGCGGCGGCGGAGGTGGCGGCCTCGGCTTCCGAAGCCTCGACGGCTTCGGCGGCCTCCTCGACCTCGGTGACCTCGTCCTCCTCGGCTTGGCGCTCGAGCAGGCGGTCGGTCTCCGCGTAGATCCTCTCCGGGCTGATCACCGGCGCGATCTCCTCGCCGGCCTGGCGCGCCTTGATCCGCTCCAGCCGGAATTCCGGCGGGATCAGGGTGTCGTCGGCGAACAGGAAGACGCGGAAGGCGTAGCGGCGCTCGATATCGGCCAGCGCGTCGCGCTTCTGGTTGAGGATGTACAGCGCGATCTTGGTCGCGACATGGACCGTGATCTCACTGGACCGCTTGCGGATGCCCTCCTCCTCGATGGCGCGAAGGACATACAGGGCGGCCGATTCGATCGAGCGGACCATTCCGGTGCCGGCGCAGTGCGGGCATTTCTCGAAATTGGTCTCCATCAGGCTCGGGCGCAGCCGCTGGCGCGACAGCTCCAGGAGCCCGAACGGCGAGATGCGGCCGAGCTGGATGCGCGCCCGGTCGTTCTTCATCGCCTCCTTGATGCGACGCTCGACGGCCGCGTTGTTGCGCGCGTCCTCCATGTCGATGAAGTCGATCACGATCAGGCCGGCCAGATCGCGCAGCCGAAGCTGGCGGGCGACCTCGTCGGCGGCCTCCAGGTTGGTCTTGTACGCCGTCTCCTCGATGTTCCGCTCGCGGGTCGAACGGCCGGAGTTGACGTCGATCGCGACCAGCGCCTCGGTCTGGTTGATCACGATGTAGCCGCCGGACTTCAGCTGGCAGACCGGGCTATGGATCGCGTCGATCTGGCTTTCAACCTGGTAGCGGAAGAACAGCGGGATCGTCTCGTCCTGATAGAGGTGGACCTTGCGGGTGTGGCTCGGCATCAGCATGTGCATGAAGTCGCGGGCCACGCGGAAGCCGGCCTCGCCCTCGACATGCACTTCGTCGATGTCGTTGGTGTAGAGGTCGCGAATCGACCGCTTGATCAGGTTGGCTTCCTCGTAGATCAGCGCGGGGGCGCTCGACTGCAGCGTCAGGTCGCGGATGCTGTCCCACAACCTGAGCAAGTATTCGAGGTCGCGCTTGATCTCGGGTTTAGTCCGCTCCATTCCCGCCGTGCGCAGGATCACCGCCATGCCCTCGGGGATGTCCAGATCCGACAGCATCTCCTTGAGGCGCTTGCGGTCCTGCGGGTTGGTGATCTTGCGGGAAATGCCGCCGCCGCGCCCGGTGTTGGGCATCAGCACGCAATAGCGGCCGGGCAGGGACAGGTAGGTCGTCAGGGCGGCGCCCTTGTTGCCGCGCTCCTCCTTGACCACCTGGACCAGCAGGATTTGCCGGCGCTTGATGACTTCCTGGATCTTGTAGCTGCGCAGCGGGCGGGGCCGGCGGCGCTGGACGTCCTCCGCCTCGTCGCCGCCGAGATCGTCGACCGAGTTCTCCTCGCCATCGCCGCCGCGGCCACGCTGGACCCGGCGGTCCTCGCCGCGGCCGCGCCGGGAGCGCTGGCCATCGCCCTCGCTGTCGCCGGCCTCGGTGGTCCCGTCCTGGCGGTCATAGCGGTCTGAGGCGTCCGAGTCGTCGCCGTACCCCTGGTGCGGCGCCTCGGTCTCGGCGCCGGCGCCGAACTCGACGGCGGGAGCCGGAGGCTGCGTCGATTCCTGATGGATGGCGTCATCCACCGAGGGAGCGGCCGCCGCTTGCGGCTGGGCATCCTCGGGGAAATTGGCGTTCGGGTCGTAGGGCTCGCTCCGCTCGTCGCGGGGCAGGCTGGCCGGCTGGTAGGTCGTCGGCTTGCCGTCGTCGCCCGATCCGTCCGGGTCCTGCTCGCCGCCAGCTTGGTCACCGCCACCCTGTTCGGGCTCCGGCGTGGCGTCGGGAGCCCGTTCGTCCGGGGCGAACCAGTCCTCCGGAATATCGTCCGGCGCATGGGGAGCGGGGGCTGGGGCCTGCTGGAAGTTCTCGGCCGGAGCGTGGTCCGGCGTCGGCACCGCATCGGAGGGGGCGCTCTCGTACGGCGGCTGGTCGCCACCGACATCCGCCGTTCCGGCGGGGGACGCCTCGGAGGGCGGCTGATCGGAGCCGCCAGCCTCGCTCACGGTCGACTCGGATCCCTGGCTCGGTCCGGAATTCTGACCGGGGTCGTTGCGGTGGTCGCCGAACGACTCGGAGCGTCCATGCCGGCGGGCACCGCGGCCGGGTCGGGGATCGCCCATCTCGATATCGGACCCGATCGTGTCCTCGCGCTCTTCCAGGTCACGCTCCTGGGCGAGCAGCGCTTCGCGGTCCGCGACGGGGATCCGATAATAGTCGGGGTGGATTTCGGAGAAGGCCAGGAAACCGTGGCGATTGCCACCGTATTCGACGAAGGCCGCCTGGAGCGATGGCTCCACCCTCGTCACCTTGGCCAGGTAGATATTACCCTTCAACTGCTTCTTGCTGGCGATTTCGAAATCGAGCTCGTCCAGCTTGTTACCACTGACGACGACGACCCGAGTCTCCTCGGAATGCGTCGCGTCAATCAACATGCGCTTTGCCATATGTCTACCTCATGACGCCGCCGGGCCCCCGCGCGACTCACGGGTGGCGGCGCGTCATCGTCAAAGGCGAAGCGTTCGGCACGGTACCCACCTGATCGTCTAACGGCGCTTTCCACAGCAGCCAGGACGGGCGGTGCACCGGACGCCGGGCTCCGGCCCGTCGGGGCCAAAGCCAGCTTCAAGGTTTCTCCTCCACCGCAGGTTCCGTAAGCGTCACCCGGCCGGTGCGCTGCCCGAAAAAACCAAGGATTGGCAGCGCGTTACCCGAAGGCGACGCCGCCTTTCCCAAGAAGGGATCGGCGGAATGCGGTATGTCGCACCCTTACCATAATGGGGGGCGGGACTTTCCTCAATCACAGAATTGTCGTGAAGCCGTGTTGCCGTTCAACCACCCGGTTGCAGCCGGCGGTGGTGGGGCCGGCCTCGCGGTGGGGCGGGAAGCGGTGGGCGATCAGGGTGGGTGAAATCATGCGGTTTCTGATGATCTTGCTTGAACTCTTTGATTTCTTTCGGGTATATCTACCTCGAAGTGTATCAATAAAGCCCTTGCGGAGGCCGACGCTGCGCGCGCTGTTCCTGGTACTCGCCACTTTCTGGCTGGTCGTCGCCCTCGGGGGGCAGGCGATGGCTCGTCCCGCCGTGATCGACGCGCGGCTGGGCGTGCACCCGGACAAAACCCGGTTCGTGATGGAAGTCTCCGAGGCCGTCGATTTCCGGATCTTCACGCTGCCGGATCCCTACCGCGTCGTCGTCGACCTGCCCGAGATGGATTGGGACGCCTCGGCCAACCGGGGAGCCGCCACCGCTGGCTTGATCCGGGGTTACCGTTACGCACCCAACCAGCCGGGAACCCTGCGTCTGGTGATCGAAACCGCCGGCCCCACGCGCGTCCGCGAGGCCTTCCTGATCCCCACACGCGACGGCAGACAGCCCCGGCTGGTGGTGGATCTCGAGTCGGTCAGCGCTGGCGCCTTCGCTGGTGACCTGAACAGGGTCGTCACGTCGACGGGAGGCGACGTCTCGCGCGCCGTCCAGGAGCGGGTCTCCCCGCCAGCCGCCCCCGCCTACACCGTTCCGGTCGCCACCATTTCGAATTCGGGCAGGCCGGTGGCCCGGCTTCCCGAACCTCCCGCCGACACGGCGGCGGTCACCCTATCCCCGATGGACGCGGCGATCATCCCGCCGAGGCTGCCCTCGGGTCCGCGAACCGCGGCCGATGACGGAACGGTTTCGGCGACCCTGGCGGCGCTGGGTGGGGGCGCGGTGCCGCTGCCGCCGAAGCGGCCGGGGCCGCGGACCGACGCCCGCCGGGTGGTGGCGCTGGACCCGGGCCATGGCGGGATCGATCCCGGCGCGATCAGCGTGACTGGGGAATACGAGAAGGACATCACGCTCGCCATGGCCCGCGCGGTGCGCGACCAGCTGACCGCGACGGGTCGCTACCGCGTCGTGATGACGCGGGACAGCGATGTCTTCCTGCGCCTGCGCGACCGGGTTGCGCTGGCCCGCGAGGCGGAGGCGGACCTGTTCATCTCGCTTCACGCCGACTCGATCGGCCGCAGCGACATGCGCGGCATGTCGATCTATTCCCTGTCCGACAAGGCGTCGGACAAGGAGGCCGACATGCTGGCGGCGCGCGAGAACCGGGCCGACGCGCTGGGCGGGATCAACCTGACGGCGGAGAACGACGAGGTCGTCAGCATCCTGATCGACCTGGCGCAGCGCGACACCATGAACCAGTCGCGGCGTCTGGCCAACATCCTGGTCGGCGAGGTCGGGCGCCACACCAAGCTGGTGCCGCGGCCGCACCGGTCCGCCGGGTTCGCCGTGCTGACGGCCCCCGACACCCCCTCGGTGCTGATGGAACTTGGCTACCTGTCAAGTCCCCAGGACGCGCGTTTGCTGGGGCAGGCGGAACACCGCGACCGCATCGCGCGTTCAATCCTGCGGAGCATCGACCGATATTTCGCGGCAAAGTCCGGCGTCGGCAGGTCTTGACCTCAACATCGCCCCATTCGATCTGCTAGATTGATCTCCAAGTGGGTTTGGTCCCAAACGCTTCGCATCCACGGCCGGCCGCCGAACGGACGCGGAAGCGTTTTTCATTCGTGGAATACTGATGCGCATACTAGCCGGAATCCTGTCCGCCGTTCTGTTCCTGGCCGTGGTGGCCGCCGGCGGCGCCGTGTTCGCGATCCATCATTTCAGCCAAGGCTTGCCGGAATACACCCAGTTGGCGGATTACCAGCCGCCGACCGTCACGCGCGTGCACGCCGGGGACGGACGGGTCCTGGCCGAGTTCGCGACCGAGCGGCGGGTCTTCATCCCGATCGAGGCGATGCCGAAGCGCGTCATCCGCGGCTTCATCTCCGCCGAGGACCAGAATTTCTACAGCCATCGCGGCGTCGACTTCGTCGCGATCCTGCGCGCCATGGTCACGAACGTGGAGAACATCGCCACGGGCCGCCGCATGATCGGCGCGTCCGGCATCACCCAGCAGGTCGCCAAGAACTTCCTGCTGACCAACGAGGTGTCGTTCGAGCGCAAGATCAAGGAGGCCATCCTGGCCTTCCGCATGGAGCAGGCGTTCTCCAAGGACCGCATCCTCGAGCTGTACCTGAACGAGATATTCCTGGGCAACCGATCCTATGGCGTCGCCGCCGCCGCCCTCAACTATTTCAACAAGCCGCTCGACGAGTTGACCATCGCCGAGGCGGCCTATCTGGCGGCCCTGCCCAAGGCGCCCAACAACTATCATCCGGTGCGCCAGCACGACGCGGCCATCGCGCGGCGCAACTGGGTGATCGGGCGCATGCAGGAGGATGGCGCCATCACGGCGGAGGAGGCGGCGGAGGCCAAGGCCGAGCCGCTTGAGGTCCGCCGCCGCGACGAGACCGACTACGTCACCGCCGATTACTTCGCCGAGGAGGTCCGCCGGGAGCTGTTGGCCCGGTTCGGCGAGCGCAGCCTCTACGAGGGCGGCTATTCCGTCCGGACCACGGTCGATCCCAAGCTCCAGGATATCGCCACCAGCAGCCTGCGCGACGGCTTGATCGCCTACGACCGCAAGCACGGCTGGCGCGGTTCCGTCGGCAAGCTGGAGAGTTTCGACAATTGGTCCAAGCAACTAACCGACATGGCCGTGCCGCCGGGTGGCGAGATCTGGCGGATGGCGGCCGTGCTCGAGGTTGAAGCGGACGAGGCGCTGATCGGCCTGGCGGATGGCGCCAAGGGCCGTGTTCCCCTGGCCGAGCTGAAATGGGCGCGCCGCTGGGTCGAGGGTGAAAGAACTGGTCCCGAGGTCAAGCGGGCCGGGGATGTGGTCGCGAAGGGCGACGTGATCCTGGTCGAACCCGTCACCAAGGACGCCAAGGGCAAGGACCTGCCGGCCGGTGTGTACGGCTTGCGCCAGATCCCGGCGGTCCAGGGCGGTTTGGTGGCGATGGACCCGCACACCGGACGCGTGCTGGCGATGAGCGGCGGCTTCAGTTCCCGCATCAGCGTCTTCAATCGCGCCACCCAAGCCTTGCGCCAGCCGGGCTCGTCGTTCAAGCCGTTCGTCTACATGGCGGCGTTGGACAATGGCTTCACCCCGTCCAGCCTGGTGATGGACGCGCCGTTCGCGATCCAGCCGGGCCCCGGCCAGCCGCTGTGGCGGCCGCAGAACTACTCCGAGGATTACCTGGGCGCCACCACCCTGCGGGTCGGCATCGAGAAGTCGCGGAACGTCATGACGGTCCGTCTCGCCAACAGCGTCGGCATGGACAAGGTCGCCAATTACGCCGAGCGGTTCGGCATCGTCGACAAGCTGCCGCGGGTGCTGTCGATGTCGCTGGGCGCCGGCGAGACGACGGTGCTGCGCATGACGACCGCCTATTCGATGATCGTCAACGGCGGCAAGAAGGTCGTGCCCGCCTTCATCGACCGCATCCAGGACCATACCGGCAAGGTCGTGTTCAAACACGACACCCGGCCGTGCCCCAGCTGCTCGGGCATCGAGTGGTCGCCCGACATGGCGGTGCCCGACGTGCCTGACGCGCGCGAGAGCGTGATCGATCCACGGACCGCCTATCAGATGGTCTCGATCCTGGAAGGCGTCGTCCAGCGCGGCACCGCAAAGACGATCGCGTCGATCGGCAAGCCGCTGGCCGGCAAGACCGGCACCACCAACGACGCGCTCGACGCGTGGTTCGTCGGGTTCTCGCCAGATCTGGCGGTCGGCCTGTATATCGGCTTCGACCAGCCGCGCTCGCTGGGCGCCAAGGAGACGGGCGGGACGCTGTCGGCCCCCGTCTTCAAGGACTTCATGGCCGACGCCCTCAAGGGCGAGCCGGCGACCCCGTTCCGCATGCCACCCGGCATCCGTCTGGTGCGGGTCGACGCCGCCACCGGCCAACTCGCCGAGCCGGGCCAGCGCAACGCCATCTGGGAAGCCTTCAAGCCCGGCACGGAGCCGCGCGAGGGTGACTACTATGTGCTGGACGGCAGCGATGTCGCGGCGGGGGGCTCGGTCAATGGCGGCGCCTATCTGCCGCCGGGCAGCGTGCCGCCGCCCGGACGCGGCCAGGATCCGGCGCCGGCTTCGAGTGGGACGGGCGGCCTTTACTGAGGTCGCTCCCGACGGCCCCCGGTCGATCACCCTTGGCGTGGAAGCTTCAAGGGTCTAAGTAAGCGTCGTGTAAGACGGACGATATCAACCACAGCGACGAGGAGGCCCGCCATGCGAGCCGAGATCGAAGCGGCCGCCAACGCGATCAGGGAATCGCTGGCGCTGCTGAGGAGGCATCTTTGACTGGGAGAACGCGGTCAGGCGCCTGGACGAACTGAATGCCATCTCCGAGGATCCGAACCTCTGGAATGATTCCGAGCGCGCGCAGAACGTCATGCGCGAGCGCACCCATCTGGACACCGCCGTCGGCGGCTACCGCGCCTTGGAGCGCGAGCTGAGCGACAGCATCGAGCTGATCGAGATGGGTGAGGCGGAGGGCGACCAGACGGTGGTCACCGACGCCGAGAACACCCTGCTGGCGCTCAAGGCCAAGGCCGCCAAGCTGGAGCTGGAAAGCCTGCTGTCGGGCGAGGCCGACGCCAACGACTGCTATGTCGAGGTCAACGCCGGCGCCGGCGGCACCGAGGCCCAGGACTGGGCCGAGATGATGCTGCGCATGTACCTGCGCTGGGCCGAACAGCACGGCTACAAGACCGAGTGGCTGGAGGAGAGCGCCGGCGAGGAGGCCGGCATCAAGTCCGCCACGGTCCAGATCAAGGGCCACAACGCCTATGGCTGGCTGAAGACCGAGGCCGGCGTCCATCGCTTGGTCCGGATCAGCCCCTATGACAGCCAGGCGCGCCGGCACACCAGCTTCGCCAGCGTCTCGGTCAGCCCGGTGATCGATGACAAGATCGCCATCGAGGTGCTGGACAAGGATCTGCGGATCGACACCTACCGGGCGTCGGGCGCCGGCGGCCAGCACATCAACAAGACCGACTCGGCCGTGCGCATCACGCACATCCCGACCAACATCGTGGTCCAGTGTCAGCAGGAGCGATCACAGCACAAGAACCGCGCCAAGGCGTTCGACATGCTGCGAGCCCGCCTGTACGAGGCCGAACTGAAGAAGCGGGAGGACGCGGCCGCCGCCCTCGAGGCGACCAAATCCGACATCGGGTGGGGGCACCAGATCCGATCGTACGTGTTACAGCCATACCAGATGGTCAAGGACCTGCGGACCGGTGTCGAAACCAGCCAGAGCGGAGCGGTGCTGGACGGTGACATCGACGAGTTCCTGGCGGCCGCCCTCGCCCAGCGCATCAAGGGGCAGGGCGACAGCGAGGCGGCGGACTAGGTCCCGGACCAGGACTGGACGTCTTGGGACTGGCGGGAGATGCTTCGATGAAGGGTGTGGGGCAAGGTGCGGGATTGCGCGCGGGCGCCATGATGCTTGCGCTCGTGACGGGCACTCCGGCTTGGGCGGCTTGCCAGTCGTCCCAGCAGCCCATGGTCGAGGGCATCCAGCGGGAGTTGGCGGTCAACGGGTTCGATCCGGGCGGCATCGACGGTCGGTTCGGTCCGCGCACGTCCGAGGCCATCCGCCAGTACGAGCGTGCCGCGAAGCTGACGGTGACCGGATGCCCGAGCCAGGAACTGCTGGACCATGTCAGCTTCCACCTGCCCAAGGTCTATTCGCGGGTCCGGCCCGACGACCCGACGCCGGAGACCGAGGTACAGGCCGGATTGACGATGCGCGGCTTCTATGTCGGAGCGGTGGACGGCAGGATCGGGGAACGCACCCGCGCCGCCATCCGCCAGTACCAGCGGGAGGCCAACCTGCCGGTCGACGGACAGGTGACGCCGGAACTGGCGCAGCGTCTGCGTGATGACAGGGCGACCCGGGCCCGCTGAGGCCCGGGTCGTTTCCCACGCTCGCTAGCAGGCGGTTTCCCGGGGCGTCCGCTCGACTTCGAGACCGAACAGCGGGCGCAGCCGGGTTCCCGCGATATTGCCGATCAAGGCCGCGACCAGCCAAACCCAGCCGTGCAGGCTGCCGGACGCGATGCCACTGAAATAGGCGCCGATGTTGCAGCCATAGGCGAGGCGGGCGCCATAGCCCAGCATCAGACCGCCAACCACGGCGGCCGCCAGCGAGCGGGCGGGAACCCGCCAGACCGGGGCGAAGCGTCCGGCGAGGCCGGCGGCCAGAAGGGCGCCCAGGATGATGCCGAAATCCATCACCGAGGTGACATCCATGAACACGCTGTCGCGCAGCGACGCCGCGCGCTCGGCCGGCTGGAAGTAGGGCCACGACGCGACATCGAAGCCCAGAGCGTCCAGCGGCTTGGCGCCCCAGAGCACGAAGGCCGAGGTGATGCCCCAGGGGCGACCGGCCAGGGCCAGCGTCGCGAAGTTCAGGATGGCGAGCGCCACGGCACCCCAGATCAGCGGCCACGGGCCTTGGACGAAGCGGTGCCAGCCACGATGGGGCGTCTGGTTGCTCGGACGCAGCGCGCCGTGCCGCTTCCGCTCCAACACGACCGTGGCGCCGGCGATGGCCGCGAAGACCGCCAGGTTCAGGATCAGCGCCGGCAGGGCGCCCATCGTCTTGACCAGCGAGACCGGGGCGATCGCTGGCAACGCCGACCACCAATGCAGGTGGGCCGCCCCGACCACCGATCCGACGATGAAGAAGAACAGGGTGACCAGCATGCGGGTGTTGCCGCCGCCGGCCGTGTAGAGCGTGCCGGAGGCGCAGCCGCCACCCAGTTGCATCCCGACGCCAAACAGGAAAGCGCCGAACACCACCGAGACGCCGACCGGCGCCACCAGTCCAGTGACCGGCTGGCCGAACAGGTCGCCGGCGGCGAGCGCTGGAAAGAACAATGCGCAGGCCAGCGCCAGCATTACCATCTGGGCGCGGATACCGGCGCCCCTGCGGTCCGCGATGAAGACCCGGAACGATGAGGTGAAGCCGAACAGCGCGTGGTAGAGCGTCAGGCCAAGGGCGCCGCCGAGGAGGTAAAGAGCGGCTTGCCGGCCCGAGACGGCTCCCGACAGCCACACGGCGCCGCCCAGGAGCAGGAGGGCCGCCACACCGACCACGCGCGGGTCCATGCCGCGGTCACGCGATGGCAGGCTACCCGACCTGCCGAGGGAGATATCCGTCATGATCAATCACACTTTGAATGCCGATATGACATAGGTTGGTGTGGAATACCGATTTGTGAAAGAGAAATTAACAGCGGTTCTGGTATGTTGATTACGGGGGCCTCTTGTGGATTCGTGTTTGGTTGACCGCGATGGTGGGTCGGCGTAATGCTTGGTGATCGGAATGGGGAGCGGATAATGGATGACGTGCCGAGCAGACGCGATGTCCTGCGGATCGCGGGTGGGATCTCCGCGGCGGTGGCCGTGATCTCGATCGCCGGTCCAGCCAGCGCTTTCCAGTACCTACCGGCCGAGGACTACGCGGGCGTGATCGAGGATAGCTGTGGCGCCTCCAACAAGGTCCACGGCGCCATGGTGGCGGAGGTTGAGCGCGAGCTTGGCGTCACGTTGGACGATTCACAGGCCCGGCAACTCATCGCGGCGGTCACCTGCCCACTCTGCGGATGCTCGATCCTGCAGGGCTTCACCGATGCGGCGCGGGCCCCGTTCGACCGGACCCATCCCCTCGCTTTCTTATCTTTCCCTCGCATTCTTATCTTTAGTGACAAAGTATCCCGATCGGAGGTAATCCTTGTGGTGGCGCAGGACCATGAGCGCCGTAACCTCCGCATGGGGATGCGATGAGCAGTGAAATCCGTACCTTCAAGATCCGCGACGTGGCCATCCAGGAAGATGAACTGGCTTTGGCGGAGTTCCTGCGCACCGTGGAAGTGAACAGGATCGAGACCGCGTTCTCCAGCGGCGCCTGGCACATCCTGGTCATGTACGAGGAACTGCGGAAGCGCGAGGAGACGGCCCAGATCCAGAGCGCGATCGTGGCGGCGCTAAACCAGTGGCGCATCCAGGCCGCCGCTTCGCTGGACCTCGACCGCGAAGCCATCATGCCGGCATCTGCGCTGGAGGAGATCGCGCGTTACGCCCCGACGACCGAGATCGAACTGGCGGTGGTGGGTGGCGCCCTCGGGATCGACGTCACGACCCATGGCGCCGCCATCGTCCATGTCGTACGCCAGACCTTGGAAGAACTGACCAGCTAGATTGGCCCTGACGCCGGGCGGGCGGCGCGTTATATATCGCTCCATCGGTTGGAAACCCGCCGCTGGCGATCACGGGGCGGGGATGGAGGAGGGACGATCATGCGCCTGCAAATCCTGACGCTCTGCGCCTACGTCATCTTGGCCACCGCACCGGCCGCCGCGCAATCGGTGTCGCCGGTGCCGCCCGAGCCCAGCGCGACGGAACTGACCATGCAAGGGTTGACCAAGCTGATGCTCGGCCTCCAGCGCATGGTCGAGGAGCTGCCGCGCTATGGTCTGCCGGAAATCACCGAGAACGGCGACATCGTCATTCGCCGCGTCGATCCAAAGCCCGTGCCGGATGCGCCCCACACGCGTCCTTCAAGTCCCGGCGGGGTCGATCTCTAGACCGGCGGATCTTTAACGCCGCGCCATGAGGCTGGGCAGCACCATCACGACGAACAAGCTGGTCACCACCAGGGCCAGCGCCACGAGGTCGGCGGCGCCAAGGGGTTCGCCGAGCACGAGGGCGCTGGAGAAAAGCCCGACCACGGGGATCGCCAGCGTTCCGATGGCGGCGACGCTGGCGGGGAACAGTTCCACGATCTTGAACCACGCCCAGTGGCAGTAGATCATCGGGATCAGGGCGGCGTAGATAGCCCCCAGCGCTCCCGGCGTCGTCAGGTCGAACACCGACTCTGGACGGCCGAGGAACAGAGAGCCGGCGACCACCGGTAGCCCGCCGATCGCCAACTGCCACGCCGCAAGCCGCAGCGCGTCCATCCGCCACCGGATCGCCTTCAGCATGACGGTGCCCGCCGCCCAGGACATGGCGGCGGCCAGCATCATGGCGGCACCCCACGGCGCGCCGCCGAGCCGTCCGAACTCGGGCGCCAGCAGGATCACCAGGGCCAGCAGCCCCAGCGCCAGCCCCACCACGCGGGACGGCGTCATCCGCTCCTTCAGGAAGAACACGCCGAGGATGGAGGCCCAGAGCGGCATGGTGAAGGCGATGATCGACGCCCGTCCCGCCGCCATCATCGTCAGCCCGAAGGCCGAGAAGACCTGCCAGCAGGTGACGTTGACGAAGGCGGTGACGATGAGCGGCTTCAGATCCTCGCGAGGGATTTTCAGGCTCAGCCCCTGCACCCGCGCCACCAGCATCAGGCCGCCGGCTCCCGCCACGAAGCAGATCGCCCGGAACGTCCAGGGATCCATGTCGGCCACCGCCAGCTTCATGGCGGGCCAGTTGGTGCCCCAGAACAAGGCCAGCGACGCCAGCAGGAAGTAGCCTTGCCGGGGCAGGGGTTCGAAAGCCGGAGCGGGGGTCGGCAAGGCGGGCGGTGTCAGGGCGGGCGGAGTCACGGCTTCTCCATGGGAGGACTTTTCGTCAGGCTGGCGTCTTGCCACCGAGCAGGGCGCCCAGCGCGTGCAGCGGCTTGTGAGCGTCGCATAGGATCTTGAAGACCGCCAGGATCGGCACAGCCATCAACGCGCCGGGGATGCCCCACATCCAGCCCCAGAACAGGATGGTCAGGAAGACCGCGATCGGGTTCAGCGTCAGCCGCCGGCCGACGATCACCGGTGTCAGGAAGTTGCCCTCGATCGTCGTCAAGACCACGAAGCACAAGGGAGGGGCCGCGATGGCCAGCGTATTGTCGAAGGTCAGCCCCGACACGATCGTGATCACCAGCAGGCTGACACCGGAGCCGAGATAGGGAATGAAGTTCAGCAGTGCCGCCATGACGCCCCAGAGTCCTGGATTCGGCATCCCCAGCACGGCCATCAAACCGGCCGTCGCCAGTCCCAGCATCGTGTTGATCAGGGTCACGGTCGCCAGATAGCCCGCGATGTTCTTCTGGACCGTGCCCGCGATCGTGGCGTAGTGGATTCGGTCCTCCAAGTTGGGCATCGCTCCCATAACCTGTTCAAGCATGCTGCGCCCTCCCGCCAGGAAGAAGAACAGCAGCACCAGCACGATGAAGGCCTGCGCCAGGATCACCTGGGACTGGGTCAGCACCTGCTCCGCCAGGGAAGGCCCGCGCACCACCACGGTGTCGATGTCCTGATCCGCGGCCGCGGCCATCTCCTCGATCTGGCGCGACGCGCTGCGGGCGGTCTCGACCGACTGGCGGAGGTCACCCAGCTTCAGCTCCATCTCGTGCATCACGACCGGCGCGCGCTTGATCCAGTGGGTCGCCGGATCGGTCAGGCTGAAGGCGGCTCCCGCCAAGCCGGCGAACAGCAGGGTCACCAGCAGGATTGCGCTGACCGCCTCGGGCACGCGCAGGCGCCGAAGTCCCTTGACCAGGGGGCGGAGAAGCAGGCTGAGCAGCAGCGCCAGGAAGATCGGCAGCAGCAGGTCGCGCGCCAGATACAAGGTGTAGAGGACCGCCAGGCTGAACAGCCCGATCAGGGCCACGCGTTCGCCCTTGCTTCGACCGCCGCCAAGCCCCTGGGCGTGGTTCGGCATCGGGCCAGTGCGCCTGGGGTGGCCTTCCAGGTGGGGTGCGGCGATGTTGCTGGTCATGTCACGACAACGTTCGGCCCGCCCAGTTGGTTCGCTCCATCCTCCATCAAGGTGGAAGTTAGTCGCTTCCCGGCGGTTTCGGCAGCCGTTTGCCGGTGAAATGACGGAACAGCCGGAAGGCCACCGGCACCAGCGACACGATCAGAACGATACGGACGATGTGGTGGGTCGAGACGAAGGCGGCGTCGACGCCCAGCGCCAGCGCCACCAGACTCATCTCCGCCAGCCCGCCCGGCGCGAAGGCCAGGACCAGGGCGGGGAGGGGGATATCGGTGATCCAGTGCAGCACCACGGCGAACAGCGTCGTCACGCACAGCAGCATCAGGGTCGAGCCGGAGGCGACCGCCAGGGTGTGGGCGATGCGGCTGAGCCTGACGCCCGAGAATCGGCTGCCCAAAGCCGCGCCGACGACGATCTGGGCGGCGGCGATCATGACGCCGGGCGGCTTGCCGGAGGTGAGGCCGGCCAGATGGATGATGGCGCTGAGCAGCATGGGCCCGACCAGCATGTGGGCCGGCAGCCGCAGCCAGCGGCCGAGCAGGGCGCCGACGGTGCAGGACGCCAGCAACGCCAGATCGGCGGGGGGAACCTCCAGCAGTCCCGGCCCGAGAGGGCCGCGACTGGCCGGATCGTAGCCCTGGAAGAACTGGAACCAGATGGGGATCACCAGCACGACGAAGATGACCCGCGCGCTGTGGGCGACGGAGATGGTGCGGTCGTCGCCTCCCATGGCTCCGCCGATCAGCACCATCTCGTTCAGCCCGCCGGGGACCGCCGTGAAGAAGGCGGTGATCGGATCGTAATGGGCGACGCGCCGTAGGAACAGGATGCCGAGCGTCCCGCCGACGACGATATAGATGGCCAGTCCGGACAGGCTGACCATCCACTCGCCGATGCGGCTGAGGATGGTTGGGTTGAAGGCGCTGCCCAGCATGATGCCCAGGACCATGATCATCGCGGAGCGCAAGCCGTTGGGAACCTGGACCGGCAGCCCGGCCATGGCGGCGGCGGTGCAGAACACCATGGATCCGATCATCCAGGCCAAGGGCATGTTGAAATGCGCGAACAGCGCGCCGCCGATCGTGCCCAGCGCCAGGGTGAAGCAGAGGATGCCGGGGTTGATCCGCCGGATGGCGTCGCGCCAGGTGCCTTTGGGTGGAGGGGCGGCGAGGGGAGCTTCCATGTCCGGCTTGGACTTGTCGATTTTCATCGGCCGGTCAGGAGACGATGCGGCCGAGCCGGACGGCCGTCTGGCCGCGGCGGAGGCGGCGCGACGGCATGATCAGCACGCAGTCGTCATAGGGGGTCCGGATCTCCCGGTCGTCGTCATGGGCGATCACCGTGCCGGCGCGTGGAATGACCTCCATCCCGACATAGTCGTCCTCGTAGAGGAAGTCGCCACCGGTCATCGTCACCGCGTCGGTGATCTCGATCACCTTCTGCCGGGGCGGCGGCCCTGGCCGCAGGTGGGGCACGGCGAAGTCCCGCGTGACCGTACCGGTCGCCAGCAGGAAGCGAAGGGTCACCTCGATCGCGACCTCGGCGGACGACGCGGCCCAATGCTGTCCGCACTCCGCCAGCAGGGCCGTCTTGCGCCCCGCCGGTTCGGCGAACTCCGCGTAGTCGAGCAGCCGCCGGCCAGAGGCGTGGCCGGTGTCGCTGACCACCCATTCCGGCGCCCCAACCTCCAGCGCCAGGGCGCGGCCGCGGCCGGTGGCGCCGCACAGCACCAGCGGGGCCGTGGCGTTCTGCATGGAGTGCAGGTCGAGCAGCAGGTCGACCGTGTCGTAGAGTGGCCGCAGTTGCCGGGCGCGCTCCAGTTCCACCGTGCGGCGCGGCCCGTCGAGGACGGCTGGCGACCAGACACGGTTGAAATCCTCGTCGACGAAGCGCGACGCGCCTGGCCGCTTGGGGTCGAAGCACTGGTAGGCGGCCGTGTTGGCGAAGCACAGCGTCAGGCTGCCTTGGGCCGGACGGACACCCTGCCTGAACAGGAAATCCAGGGCGATAGGGCCGCATAACTCGTTGCCGTGGGTAAGGGCGTTGACCATCACGTGCGGACCGCTTCTGCCGCTGTCCAGGGTCGTGGCGAACTCGATCCCGGTATTGCCGGCCCGGTAGGGGCTTATGTCCGGCGGCGTCAGTTCGATCCTATGGGTGGTTTGGGTCAACGTGCTGGTTCCCTCGAGACATGGACGGCGGCGACCGCCCGGCGTCACTATAGGAGGCGCCGCCGCGATGGACAAACCTGTACAGCCGTATGCGACGCAGTTATGCGCCGGCCGGCGCGCCGCAAGTGGTGGGCCGCGAAGGTTTCCCATCGACGCTTCGGCCCGCGCGCGGTATATCCTCGGTGTAACATTTCCGAAACTCCATTCCGTGTCGGGGGCCGTGTCGGCGGGGTGCCGGACGGGAGGATTCATGAGCTTCGTGATCGAAGATGTTCTGGTGCGTGACGATCCGGTGGGCGAGGCGGTGCCGCTCGTCCTGGACTCGCCCCACAGCGGCATCGTCTATCCCCGCGACTTCAGCTTCGTCTGCCCCTTCAGGGCGCTGCGGCAGGCCGAGGACACCCATGTCGACGAGCTGGTGGCCTCGGCGCCCGAGGCCGGGGCGATCCTGATCCGCGCCCTGTTTCCCCGCAGCTATATCGACGTCAACCGGGCGGTCGACGACATCGAGCCGGAGTTGCTGGACGGTCCCTGGCCGGAACCACTCCACCCCAGCGACAAGAGCCTCGCCGGGATGGGCTTGATCCGGCGCCTGTGCAAGCCGGGCATGCCGATGTATGACGGCCGCTTGTCCGTGGCCCAGGTGGCGGAACGGATCGACCGCTATTACCGGCCCTACCACGAGCAGGTCGCGGGTGCCATCGATCGGCTGCACCGTCGGTTCGGCGTGGTCTACCATCTGAATTGCCATTCGATGCCGACCTTCGGGCGCGATCCCTCGACCCGGCCCGACTTCGTGTTGGGCGACCGGGACGGGACCACCTGCGATCCAGATTTCACCCGCTATGTCGGCGCCTTCCTGACCAGCCGGGGTTACCGGGTTCGGCTGAACAACCCCTACAAGGGCGTCGAACTGGTCCGGCGCTATTCCAATCCAAAGCGGGGCATCCACAGCCTCCAGGTCGAGATCCACCGGGGTCTCTACATGAACGAGGAGACGCTGGAGAAGAACGCCGGCTTCGATCGGCTGCAGTCACACTTGGCCGCCCTGATCCGCGAATTGGCGGATTACGCCCGGGACGCCACCGAGTTGGATGCCGCCGAGTAGGGTGGCCACCCTGTCGAATGCACTGTTGCGCGCCAATCGGCGGGCGCGATAAAGGGTGTCCTATTCCGATATGGTTCCGGATACCAGCCTATGCCGATACTTCGCCGTCTCCATTGGGTGGGCGCGCTGCCGTTGCTGGCGGCGCTGACGCCCTCGATGGCCGTGGCGCAATTCTTCTCATCCGAAGAGAATGAGGCTCCGACACCCACGATCGAACTGGCCCGCGAGGGCCCTTTCGAGGTCGTGTGCGTCGATGACCAAGACGAGGAGATCACCTCGTACGGTCCCCTGTTCCGCGTGTTGCGGGATAACGGCTTGGAGAAGCGCTGGCAATATGAGATGCGGGACGGCCTGACCTTCATCGGACGGTTCGACGATCGACTGACTTGCCAGTGGAACGACCGGCGCCCGGTCGTCCAGCCCCGTTCGCAGCCGTCAACGCCTCGTTCGAATCCAATGATGCCGCGTTCGAAGCCGCCGGTGCCCCGCTGAAGGCGGTCAGGGGCTCGCCGGAGGCGGTCAGGGGCTCGCCGGAGGCGGTCAGGGGCTCGCCGGAGGCGGTCAGGGGCTCGCCGGAGGCGGTCAGGGGCTCGCCGGAGGCGGTCAGGGCCTCGCCGGAGGCGGTCAGGGGCTCGCCGGAGGCGGTCAGGGCCTCGCCGAAGGCGGTCAGGGCCTCGCCGGAGGCGGTCAGGGAGCGAACTGCTCCTTCAGGATGCGTTCCTCGAGATTGTGTTCCGGGTCGAACAACAGGGTCAGCGACACGTCGCGGTCCTCGTGGATCTCGACGCGGACGACCTCGCGCACCTCGGTGAAATCGCCGACCGCGCTGACCGGCCGCTTGGCGCATTCCAGCACCTCGAAGACGATGCGGGCCGATTGCGGCAGAAGTGCTCCGCGCCAGCGCCGCGGCCGGAACGCGCTGATCGGCGTCAGCGCCAGGATGCTCGACCCCAGCGGCAGGATCGGGCCGTGGGCGGACAGGTTGTAGGCGGTGCTGCCGGCGGGAGTCGCCACCAGACAGCCGTCGCAGATCAGTTCCGGCAGGCGGATGACGCCATCCACGATGATGCGCAGCTTGGCCGCCTGGCGGGTCTGGCGCAGCAGGGAGACCTCGTTGATGGCGAGGCCCTCGACCCGTTCGCCGTTCTCGCGGACCGCGATCATGCGCAGCGGATGCAGCGTCACCTGCTGCGCGCGCGCGACCCGATCGACCAGACCCTCCTCGCCGAACTCGTTCAGCAGGAACCCGACCGAACCCCTGTTCATGCCATAGACCGGCACGCAACGGTTCAAAGTCCGATGCAGGGTTTCCAGCAGGAAGCCATCGCCCCCCAAGGCCACGATGGCGTCGGCCTGATCGATCGGCGTGTTGCCGTAGCGATGGGCCAAGCGGACCTGCGCGTTGCGCGCCTCGTTCGTGTCGGCGGCGACGAAGGCGATCGTCGGGTGTCCGTCTGGCATGGCGGTCGGGTGCTTTTCTGTCGTCGCGCCGGGCGATCAGCCGCCGGTCACGCTCATGTGGCGAGGGACGGGGGCGGCCTTGCTTCGGCGGTCGATCACGAAGTCATGCCCCTTGGGCTTGCGGGAGATGGCCTCGCGGATGTGGTCGGTCAACACGGCGTCGTCGTCGGTCATGCGGACGGGACCCCTGAGGTCGGCGGCGTCCTCCTGGCCCAGGCACATGTAGAGCGTGCCGGTGCAGGTCAGCCGGACCCGATTGCAGCTCTCGCAGAAGTTATGGGTGAGCGGCGTGATGAAGCCGACGCGGCGACCGGTCTCGCGGACCTCGACATAGCGGGCGGGGCCGCCGGTCGTGTAGTCGATCTCGTTCAACGTCCAGCGCTCGGACAGCTTCGAGCGGACCAGGGACAGCGGCAGATATTGGTCGAGCCGGTTCTCGCCGCCGATATCGCCCATCGGCATGACCTCGATGAAGGTCAGGTCGAAGCCCTCGTCACCGCACCACGCGACCAAGCGGTCGAACTCGTCGTCGTTGACACCCTTCAGGGCGACGCAGTTGATCTTGACGGCCAAGCCCGCCTCGCGCGCCGCCTTCAGGCCCGCCAGCACCTTGTCCAGCTTGCCCCAGCGGGTGATCGCCTCGAACTTGTGGGGATCGAGCGTGTCGATGCTGACGTTGATCCGGCGGACGCCGGCGGCGTATAGTTCGGTCGCGTAGCGCTCCAACTGGCTGCCATTGGTCGTCAGCGTCAGTTCCTTGAGGGCGCCGCTGTCGAGGTGACGGCCGAGCGAGCGGATCAGGTTCATGATGCCCTTGCGGACCAGCGGCTCGCCGCCGGTCAGGCGGAGCTTGGTGACGCCCAGCCCGACGAACGCGCCGCAGATGCGGTCCAGTTCCTCCAGCGTCAGCACCTCCGACTTGGGCAGGAAGCTCATGTCCTCCGCCATGCAGTAGACGCAGCGGAAGTCGCACCGGTCGGTGACCGATACGCGCAGATAACTGACCGCCCGGCCGAACGGATCGATGATTGGCGAGGGTTTGGGAAGACCGGACGCGGGGCTGGATGTGGCGGAGGAAACGGATAAAGGCGACAACTTGGCCGCTGAAGGATTGACTTCGATGCTCATGGTGCCCCTTGTTCCTCTCCTCCGCTCCGCAGGTCGCCTGCGATGGACGACAACCGTCATTTGAAACCGCATCGTAGCAGGTTAGATCATGGATTCCCGCTAATTAACCTGCGTGGATGGTGACGGTGTCGGTGATGGCGGCGGATGGCGAAGCGCTCTATTCCGTCAGATGTAGCGATCCGGAGGGGTTCCGTAAACCAGCCTCATCCGATAGATCCAACAAAACGCCCTGTTATGTGGCCGGAGAGGAAAGGACGCAGCGAATGAGGAAGTTCCTGATTGGCCTTGCCCTGGTCGCCGTCGTCCTGGTGGCGGTGGTGGTCGCGGTGCCGTTCCTGGTACCCGTGGAGCAGTACAAGGGACGGATCGAATCCGAGGTCGCGGCGCGAACCGGCCGCGAGTTCCGCATCCAGGGGCCGATGGCGCTGTCGCTCCTGCCGACGCTGGCGGTCGAACTGAACGACGTCGCGTTCGCTGGCCCTCCGGGTGCCCGCACGCCCGAGATGGTGCGCCTGGGCAAGTTGGAGTTGGAGCTGAAGCCTTGGCCGCTGATCCGAGGCGAGATCCAGATCGACAAACTGGTGCTGCGCGATCCGCGCATCGCCCTCGAGGTCGATGCCCAAGGCCGCCCCAACTGGGCGCTGAACCAACCCACCGCAGCGAACGCTCCGTCGCAGGCTTCGCCCGGCGCGGCACCAGCGCCGGAAGGCCAGCCTGCCAGCGGCGGCGGATTGCCCGACCTGAGATTCGGCGAGGTTCAGTTGATCAACGGTCAGGTCAGCTATTTCGACGCGCGGACCCAGGCGGCGCATGAGGTCAAGAATGTCGATGTCACGCTGCGGGCACCCGACTTGGACCAGCCCGCCGACGTCAAGGGGCGGCTGGTCTATCGTGACCGGCCAGTCACGGTCGACACCCGCGTCGACCAGCCGCGCGCCCTGATCGAGACGGGCGCCTCCAAGCTGGTGGCGACGATCACCGGCGACTTGCTGACGGTCAAGTTCGATGGCGCGCTGGAGAACGGACAAGCCGGCCCCGGCGCGCGCGGCGCCCTCGACCTGACGGCGCCGGCGCTGAGGGACTTGGCGACCTGGGCGACCGGCAACGACCCCGGTGAGCTTCCGGTCCAGTCGGCGTCCGTCGCGGGAGGATTGGAGGCCTCGGCCAGCCGGATCGCGCTGACGTCCGGCACCTACAAGGCGGGCGACGTGGAGGCGACCGGCAATGTCGGAGTGGCCCTGGGAGGGGCGCGCCCGAAGATCGCCGGTGTGCTGAGCGTCGGCCGGGTCAACCTGGACCACTACCTCGACCAGTCCGGCGGGGCCGCGAAGCCTTCCGCCGCTCCGGCGCCAGCCCAGCCCGCTCCCGCTCCGGCGGACAGTGGAGGATGGAGCACCACGCCCATCGACTTGAGCGCGCTTCGGACGGTCGATGCCGACCTCAAGCTCGCCCTGGCCGGTGTGATCGTCAAAGGGGTGGATGTCGGGGCGTCGGATGTGGCGATCGCCCTTGACGCCGGACGCCTGAAGGCGGTGATGGGCGAGACGGCGCTGTTCGACGGAACCGTGTCGGGCCAAGTCAACGCCGACGCGGCTTCCGCCGTTCCGGCGCTTGGCCTGGACCTTCGGATCAATGGCGTCCAGGCGGAGCCGGTGCTGACCCGGTTCGCCGATTTCAACCGGCTGTCCGGGACCGCGCGGGCGGTCGCCTCGCTCAAGACGACAGGCGCCAGCCAAAAGGCGATGGTCGAGGGATTGAACGGGCAGGGATCCGTGACCTTCACCAATGGTGCCATCAATGGCATCAACCTCGCCGCCATGGTCCGGAACGCGACCGCCGCGTTCCAAGGGCAGCCGGTCGGCAACGATCCGCAGAAGACCGACTTCGCGGAACTGGGCGGCAACTTCACCGTTCGGAACGGTGTGGTTGCCAATGACGACTTGCGGTTGCTGGCACCCCTGCTGCGGCTGGAAGGCAAAGGGACGGTGTCGCTGCCGCCCAAGACCATCGATTATCGCATCCAGCCCCGGCTGGTCGGCACGATCCAGGGACAGGGAAGCGATAGGGATGTCGCGGGGATCTCGGTTCCCGTGCTGGTTCGCGGCAGCCTGGAGAACCCCACCTTCGCGCCTGATCTGGCGGGATTGGCCGAGGAGGCCCTGCGCGATCCGGAGGCGATACGCCGACAGATCGAGGGGTTGAAGGGTGCCAACCGCGACGAGGCGATCAAGGGCGTGATCGAGGGGCTGACCGGTGGCCAGAACCAAACCCCGGGCCAGGGATCGAGCAATCCGGCACAGCAGTTGAAAAGCCTGTTCGGCCGCTGATCCCCGTTCCGTGACCCCACCAGGGTCATGGACGGCGGGTGGCGGCGTGGAAAAGATGTCGTGAGGACCCATGATCGCCGCCTTGATGGGCCTGCTGGCCTGCCAATTGGCGGGCGAGCTGATCGCCCGCCTGCTCAGCCTTCCGATACCCGGTCCCGTGTTGGGGACGATCCTGCTGTTCCTGGCCCTGCTGGCGCGGGGCAAGGTGCCGGAAACGATGCGCGATGTCGCGCGGACGCTGCTGGCCAACCTGTCGCTGCTGTTCGTCCCGGCCGGGGTCGGCATCATCCAGCACCTCGACCGGCTGCGGGGCGAATGGCTCGGCATCCTCGCCGCCGTGTTCGGCAGCACGGTGCTGACCATGATCGTCGCCGTGCTGGTCTTCCGCGGCGTCTCGCGCTTGACCGGCGCCGACCGGATCAGCCCGGACCGGGGGCGCGCATGATCCCCTCGACCATCGAGCCGGTGATCCAGGGGATCTGGGTCTATCTGACCGCGCGGCCGCTGGTCTGGCTGACGGTGACGCTGGCGGCCTACCTGATCGGGCAGTGGCTATTCGAACGGTCCGGCCGCCGCCCCCTGGTCAACCCGGTGGCCATCGCCGTGCTGTTGCTGGTCGTCCTGCTGATGGCGACCGGCACCGAGTACAAGACCTATTTCGACGGCGCCCAATTCGTCCATTTCCTGCTGGGTCCAGCCACGGTGGCGCTGGCGGTGCCGCTGCACCAGAACTTCGCCCAGGTGCGCCGCGCGGCGCTGCCGATGGTGGCCGCCCTGGTGGCGGGCTCGGTCACGGCGATCGTCTCGGCCGTCGGCATCGCCATGCTGTTCGGCGTCAGCCTGGAGACATCCCGGTCGCTGGCTTCCAAGTCGGTGACGATGCCGATCGCCATGGGCATCACCGAGCAGATCGGCGGCATCCCGTCGCTGACGGCTGTTGTGGTCATGATCACCGGCGTCATCGGCGCCATGGTGGTGACGCCGCTGATGAACCTGATGCGGATCGACGACTGGCGGGCGCGCGGCTTCGCGGTCGGGGTCGCCAGCCACGGCATCGGCACGGCGCGGGCGTTCCAGGTCAACGAGATCGCCGGAACCTTCGCCGGCATCGCGATGGCGATGAACGGCATCGCGACCGCCATCCTGGTTCCCCTGCTGATAGCCCTGATCGCCTGAGCTATTTTTGTGCTGCGTGCCCCCGGTCTTTGCCGTCAAACTAGGCTGGCGAGGATACGGCCCCGGCTTCAACGGCCGGTGTCGCGAACTGGGGGAGGGAATGCGGGTGGATACTTCGCGGTCTCGTGATCTGGCGCCGCCCCTGGCGCCTCAGGTGGTCGTCCTGGAGGGCGGCTTCGGCGGCTATGAGGTCGAACGCGACGTGCTGCGGCCGTTCGGAGCCAATCTGGTGGAACGGTCCTGCCGGGGCGACCGGGAGATGCTCCATGGCGCCGTCCAGCTGGCGGACGCGGTCCTGGTTCGGGAATGTCCGCTGGACCGGGCCGCCTTCGAGTCGATGGAGAGGTGCCGGATCGTCGTGCGCTATGGCGTGGCGCTCGACACGATCGACTTGGCCGCCGCGTCGGATTGTCGCGTTCCGGTCGCCAACGTGCCGGAGTTCGGCGTCGACGAGGTCAGCAACCACGCGCTCGGCCTGCTGCTCGCGGTGGCCCGGCGGATACCATCGCGCGACCGCGACGTGCGGGCCGGACGCTGGAACATCGCCCGGGCGGAACCGATGCACCGGCTCGCCGGTGGCACGCTCGGGCTGATCGGCTATGGCAGGATCGGGGCGGCGTTCCACCGCAAGGCGGCGGCGCTGGGGTTCGCCCGCACCCTCGTCCACGACCCTGTGCTGGCCGAGGCGCCGGCCGGGACCGAGTTGGCGGCGCTCGGGCGCTTGTGCCTGGAGTCCGACGTCATCTCGCTCCACGCCAGCCTCAGCGGCGCGTCGCGGCACCTGATCGGCCGTTCGATGATCGCCCTGATGAAGCCAAGTGCCATCCTGCTCAACACGGCGCGGGGCGGCCTGATCGACCAGGCGGCCTTGGTCGAGGCGCTGATCGAGGGCCGGCTGTTCGGCGCCGGACTCGATGTCTTCGAGCGCGAGCCACCCGGCGCGGACAACCTCCTGATGTCGGCCCCCGGCGTCGTCATGACCGACCACACCGCGTGGTATTCCGAGCAGTCCGTCGCCGACCTCCAGCGCGCCGCGGCGGAGGAGATCGCCCGCGTGTTCGGTGGCCTGCGACCGCTCAATTGGGTCAATCCCTGGCCGGAATCAGGTGACGCGCCCGGGTGACGCGACGAGATGTCCGATGGCTCCGCGGTTGCGCGATCCTTCCCGGAGCGCGACCATCGCCCTGATGGGTCCCATCGGTTCGGGGACCAGGGGGAGTTGACATGGTGGACGTGAGCGCCGAGGCGAAACCCGAGGTGCCGGTGGCGGGTTGTCCGGAGCGGGGAGACCAGTTGGCGGGCGACCTGGAGATCGTGGATCACCTGTTGAACGCTATGCTGGCCCAAGCGACCGGCGGGGTTTCCCCCGCGGCGGTCACGCTTGCCTGGATGGATTGGGCCCTGCATCTGGCCTCGTCGCCGGCCAAGCGGATCGATCTGGCCCAGAAGGCGGTCAGCGGCTTCGCGCGTTGGGGTGAGTACGCCTCGGGGGCCGCGATGGGCCGCTCGCCGGAGCCCGTCGTCCAGCCCCACGCCGGCGACCGTCGGTTCAGCGCGCGGGAGTGGTCCTTCTGGCCATTCAACGCCATGGCCCAGGGCTTCCTGCTGACGGAGGAGTGGTGGGACGCCGCCACGACCGGCGTCGCCGGAATGAGCCGGCGCCATGAGAGCCAAGTCAACTTCATGGCCCGGCAATGGCTGGATCGGCGCGCGCCGTCCAACTTCTTGTCGACCAACCCCGAGGTGCTGTCCCGAACCGTTTTGGAATCCGGGGTCAACCTGATCCGCGGCACCCGTAATCTCGCGGAGGACATCCAGCATCAGCTTCTCCACCAGCCGCCGGTCGGCGTCGAGGCGTTTCGTGTCGGCGAGGAGATCGCGGTCACTCCCGGCCGTGTCGTCTTCCGCAACCACCTGATCGAGCTGATCCAATACGCCCCGGCGATACCGGGCACCCATGCGGAACCCCTTCTGATCGTGCCGGCCTGGATCATGAAGTACTACATCCTCGATCTGTCGCCGGAGAACTCGCTGGTCCGGTATCTGGTCGGGCAGGGGCATACCGTGTTCATGGTCTCCTGGCGCAATCCGACGGAGGAGGATCGCGATCTGGGGATGGACGACTACCGCACCGAGGGCGTTATGGCGGCGCTGGACGCGATCGGCGGGATCGCGCCGGGCCGTCGGGTCCACGCCTGCGGCTACTGCCTGGGCGGCACCCTGCTCGGCATCGCGGCGTCGGCCATGGCGCGGGATGGCGACGACCGACTTGCTTCGGTCACCCTGCTGGCGGCGCAGACCGATTTCACCGAAGCCGGCGAGTTGACCGTCTTCATCGACGACAGCCAGATCGCCTACCTGGAACACATGATGTGGACCAAGGGCTTTCTCGACACCACGCGGATGGCGGGAGCCTTCCAGCTCCTGCGGTCCAACGACCTGATCTGGTCGCGTCAGGTCGAGCAGTACCTGAAGGGCCGCCGGGAGGCGGCGAACGACCTGGTGTCCTGGAACGCCGACCAGACCCGCATGCCTTATCGCATGCATTCGGAATACCTCCGCCGCCTGTTCCTGGAGAACCAGTTGATGGGCGGCCGGTTCCTGGTCGATGGCAGGCCCGTTTCCTTGAGCGATATCCGGGCGCCGATCTTCGCGGTCGGCACCACGCGCGACCACATCGCGCCGTGGCGATCGGTCTACAAGATCAACCTACCGACCGACGCGCCGGTGACCTTCGTGCTGACCTCGGGAGGCCACAACGCCGGGATCGTCAGCGAGCCCGGCCATCGCGGCCGCGCCTTCCAGATCGCGACGCGCCAGCCGGAGGACCGCTATGTCGATCCGGACACTTGGGCCGCCACCGCGCCGAGACGCGAGGGATCGTGGTGGATCGCTTGGTCCGCGTGGCTGATCGACCATGGAACGCCGGGGATGGTGGCTCATCCCGAGATGCCGGAAGGGCTTGGGGCCGCTCCGGGAACCTATGTCTTCCAGGCTTGACGGTCGTGCGGTGGATACGGCTGAAAGATCGGATTGCGCCGGTATTGTGGGGATGATGGCGCGTGCCGATCTGTTCATGGAGCGTGGGCGATGATGCCCACGCCATGGAGCTTGCGGGAAACATGACAAGGGCGTTGGCGGCTGGGATCAAGGGGGCGAAGCTGGGTGCCGCCCTCCTGGCCGGTGTTCTTCTGGCGGGTGGACTGTCCGGCGGGGCTTTGGCTTGGGATTATCGCGATGGCCCCCATTACGGTGGTCCCCGATATGATGGACCGAGGTTCCATGGTCCCCGATATGAGGGACCGGCATGGGGCGGTTTCCATGATCGCGGCTACTGGAGTCCTCCCGTCGGACCGCGCTGGCGGCCGGGCCCGCCGCGCTACCGCGGGCCTGACGTCGTGCTGCTTCCGGGCCCGCCGATCCTGTACCAGCCGGCACCGCCGCTGGTCGTGCTGAGCACCTGTCAGCAAACCGTCGGCGATGGCTTGGTGGAGCGTTACGGTCCCGGATCGATCGTGTTCTCTGGGGGGCCTTTCGAAGGTGTCGTGACGCTGGACCAGCGCCCGTTCAACTATCGCTGCGCCGACGGGCGAATAAACGTCTGGTGAGCAGGTTGGGGCTCGGCCGATTGTCCAGGGTTTCTTAACCAGAACGTCCTAACACTTTGGGTCCAAGGCACTGCGTCGAACGGACCCGATGAACGACATTCTGAACCGGCAGCTTCTCAGCGTCACCGGATTGGTGCAGCTCGAAAAACGCATCCGGCACGCCGCGACGGTGGAGGAGTTCGGCTTCCTCGTCGTCAACGAGACCCACGCGCTGGTACGGTATCGGCAGGCCATCCTGTGGCGGCGCACCCCCGGCGGGGGTGGCAAGGTCGCCGCCATATCCGGCTTGGCGCTGCCGGACGCCAACGCTCCGTTCATGGTCTGGCTGGCCGATCTGCTGAGGCACCTCGAAGGACGCGAGGGCATCGAGGCGATCGACGCCTCGGGTGTCCCACCGGGGGAGGGTGGCGAGTGGGGTGAATGGCTGCCGCCGCACGCGCTTCGCATCCCGCTCCATGATTTCGGTGGCGAGGCCGGGAGCAAGATCGGTGACCGGAACCTTGGATGCCTGTTCCTGGTTCGGGATGAGCCCTGGACCGATCACGACCGTCACCTGATGGCCTATCTGGCCGATTCCTACGCGCATTCCTGGGCGGCCTTGCTGGCGCGCCGCCGACCCGACCGGCTTTCCTGGCTGCACCGGCGCAAGGGCAAGCTTGGACTGCTGGCCCTGGCGGTCGCGGTGGGGCTGTGCTGGCTGCCCGTTCGCCAGTCCGTGCTGGCACCGGCCGAGGTGATCCCGCGGGAGCCCGTGGTGGTGCGCGCCTCGATCGACGGCGTGGTCGACCGCTTCGAGGTCCGGCCCAATCAGATCGTGGCGGAGGGACAGGTGCTGCTGGCACTCGACGCCGCCCGTCTCCAGAACCGGTTGGACGTCGCGCGGAAGGCGCACGAGGTCAGCGAGGCGGAGTATCGTCAGGCGGCGCAGCAGGCCGTGTTCGATCCCCGCAGCAAGACCAGCCTCGCGATCCTGCAGGGGCGGATGGAGCAGAACGCGGCGGAGGTCGTCTACCTGGAGGGCCTGTCGCAGCGGATCGAGATCAGGGCGCCGCGGGGTGGCATCGTGATCTTCGACGACGTCAACGACTGGATCGGCAAGCCGGTCACCATCGGCGAGCGCATCCTGATCGTGGCCGACCCGGGCGAGGCCGAGATCGAGATCCACCTGCCGGTCGCCGACGCCATCGCGCTGGAACGGGACTCCGAGGTCACCTTGTTCCTCAACGTCGATCCGCAGCACCCGATCGACGGCGCTTTGAGCTTCGCCAGCTATCAGGCGAACCCGACGCCCGAGGGGGGGCTGGCCTACCGGCTCAAGGCGGACTTCGCCGAGGGCGTCACGCCGCCGCGCATCGGCATGAAGGGCATCGCCAAGGTCCGTGGCGAGGAGACGACGCTGTTCTACTACGTCATGCGGCGGCCGCTCGCGGCGCTCCGCCAGCGGATCGGCCTGTGACCGCCGCCGTTCAAATGGGGGGCCAGATGGCGGGGGCGCCGGCGCCGCCGGCCCGTTTGCTGCCGCTCCGCGAGGAGCTGACGCTTCACGCCGGCCCGGTCACGGCGGAGGGGTCCCCGACCTGGACCCTGCACGACCCCGCCAACAACCGCTTCTATCGGATCGGCTGGCTGGAGTTCGAGATCCTGTCCCGGTGGGAAGCGGGCGACATGGAGGAGATCGCCGCCGACATCCGCCGGTCGACCACGCTGGACGCGGCCGTGTCGCATGTCGAACTGGTCGCGCGATTCCTAATGTCCTGCAACCTGCTGCAGGCGCGCGGCGAAGCGGCGCTGGAAAGGCTGACACGGCAGGCGGCGTCGATCCGCGTCGGACCGGCCAAGTGGCTCTTGAAGAACTACCTGTTCATCCGCGTGCCGCTGGTGCGGCCGGAGCGTTTCCTCAAAGCCGCGCTGCCCATGGTTGGCTGGGTCTTCACCAGGGGGTTCCTGGTGGCGGTTCTGCTGATGGCGCTGACCGGCGGCTATCTGGTGATGCGGCAGTGGGACGCTTTCCTGGCGACCTTCCCGCATTTCTTCTCCCTGGAGGGGGCGGCGCTCTCCGCCCTGGCGCTGACTGGCGCCAAGATCCTGCACGAGCTTGGGCACGCCTTCACCGCCCGCCGCCGGGGCTGCCGCGTGCCGACCATGGGTGTCGCGTTCCTGGTGATGTGGCCCGTCCTCTACACCGACACCAGCGAGGCCTGGAAGCTGCCGTCCCGGCGCCATAGGCTGGAGATCGGGGCGGCGGGAATGGCCGCCGAATTGGCGCTCGCGGCGGTGGCGACACTCGCCTGGAGCTTCCTGCCGGATGGTCCGGCGCGGAGTGCCGCGTTCCTGCTGGCGACCAGCACCTGGCTGTTGACGCTGGTGATCAACCTGAACCCGTTCATGCGGTTCGATGGCTACTACCTGCTCTCCGACTACCTGGACATTCCCAATCTCCAGGACCGCTCATTCGCCTTGGCGCGCTGGAGATTGCGGGAACTGCTGTTCGGCCTGGGCGACCCAGTGCCGGAACGCCTGCCTGACCATACCCGGCGCGTCCTGATCGCCTACGCGTTCTGCACCTGGATCTACCGGTTCTTCCTGTTCCTCGGCATCGCGCTGCTGGTCTATCACCTGTTCTTCAAGCTGCTCGGCATCTTCCTGATGATGGTGGAGATGGTCTGGTTCATCGCGCGTCCGATCTGGAGCGAACTTCGGGAGTGGGTCATGGGGCGGGACAAAGTCCACGTCAACCGCAACAGCGTCGCGACATTGCTCGGGTTGTGCTGCGTCGTGGCGCTGGTGCTGGTCCCCTGGCGCAGCGCGATCCCGGCGGCGGCCGTGCTCCGCGCGGAACAACAATTGAAGCTGTTCACGCCGAGGGGAGCGCGCCTCGCCGAGGTCGGCGTCCGGATCGGGCAGCTGGTCACCGCCGGAGACATGCTGTTCCGCTTCGACTCGCCCGATCTGGATCACGATCTGGCCCAGGCGGAACGGCGCGTCCAGGTCTCGCGCTGGCAGGTCCAGTTCCAGGGCATGAGCCGCGACCTGCTGGAACGCAACCAGGTCTCATGGCGCGAGTTGGAGGGGGCCATGGCGCAGGCGGCGGGCCACAGGACCGAACTGGATAAGCTGGTCCTGACGGCACCGATGAGCGGACGGGTCGTGGAACTGGCGGACCCGCTTCGGACGGGGGAGTGGCTGAAGGCGAACACGGAACTGGCGACCGTGGTCGATCCCGCGTCGGGCATCATCGAGGCCTATGTCGGCGAGGCGGATCTGGCTCGGATCGCGGTGGGGACCTCGGGCACCTTCCATCCCGATGATCTCGACATCGCGTCGGTGACCGGCAAGGTGATCTCGATCGACGATGGCAGCAGCCGGACCCTGCCGGAGCCCACCTTGGCATCGGTCAATGGCGGCGACGTGGCGGTCCGTGACGCGCGCGGGCCCGAAGGCGCCCTGATTCCGGAAAGTCCTGTCTATCGCGTGTTGATACGGCCCGATGGCGGGTTGCCCGCGCCCGCGCGGGTCCAGCGTGGCCGGGTCCTGCTGAATGGCGAGCGCGAGAGCCTGATCGCCCGGACATGGCGGGCCGGCGTCGGCGTGCTGGTCCGCGAGAGCGGTTTCTAGCTCGAATGCCGGTTCCGGGCGTCAGCGCTTCGGCTTGACGCCCGGAACCGGGGTGTTCGACGCCACCACCACGGAGTCGTGGATGGGGCCCGGCTGCGACGGCTTCACGGCGGGGCGCGGGATCCTGGCTTCCGGCGCCAATACCACAGGCGGCGGCGCGGTTATGGCGGCCGGCGCGATGGCGGACGCTGGAGCCGGCGGGATGGCCGCCGGAGTGATCGGCGGTGCGGCAATGGCTGGCGGCGTGGGCGCCGATGACGGCAGCAGGGGGATGGTGGCGACCGCGACGGCCGGAGTTGTCGCGATGACGGGGGTTTGCGGCGGCGCCACCGGGAATTCCGCCCCGTTCAAGTGGGTCATCCAACTCCGCTGGGTGGTGGGGCGACGAACCGGTCCGATCTTGATCGACGCCAGTTCCGTATCGGTGAAGTAACGCGCGAGCAGGGCTTCGGCGCGCCGCTGGCTGACCGGCGGCATGCCGCGCCAGAGCCGTTGCGCCTCGCGGATGGCGGAGTCGCTGCCGCCCAAGGCCGCCGCGGTGTACCAGCGGAGTGCCGTCGGCGGGTCCCAGCGAACGCCGAGGGCGCGGTCGAACAAACGTCCGGCGACCGCCGCCGCCTCCGTGTCTCCCGCCGTCGCTTTGGCGAGCAGCGCCTCGACGGCGGCGCGTGGGACCGTTCCAGAATCCATGGCTTCGAGCACGGTGGCGGTTTCAGGCGCCCGCGCGACCGCCGCCGAGGGAGCGGCCAGCGAGCCCGCCGGGATCATGAGCGGAAGTACCAGGGAGAGGAAGCGCCAGCGACGGGGGGTGGGCATCTTCGGGGTCCAAGCATGCGCGAGTGAGGATACTAAGCGCATGATGGGCCAACTGTTTTGAAGTTTGGTTAATCAACAGGAGCGCGGCGCATGGCTGACCGTCCAGGAACCTATCCGTCCGCTTTGGGGTTGCCTTTGGAAAACTCCAGTCAAAGCCTCAGGAGGCCCAAAATGCGCACAGTCTTAACCCTCGCCGCCACTTGCTTCCTGGCCGCCGCGGCACCGGCCATGGCCCAGAACGTCAACAATCCGATGACCCATGAGGGGCTCCCCAAGGTCGAGGGGCCGCTGGCCACCGTCAACGAGGTCGATCGCCTGATCGGCACGGATGCCGTCGCCGCCGATGGCCGCAAGGTCGGCAAGATCGAGAACCTGCTGGTGGCGCCCGACGGGCGGGTCGACTACGTGGTGCTCGAGTGGGGCGGCGTGCTCGGCCTTGGTGAGCGGCGTGTCGCGGTGCCGTGGACGGACGTGGCCCTGGACGCGGGCGGCGACCGGGCGGTGATCGACAAGACCCGCGAACAGCTCGAGCAGACCCAGCGTTACGATCCCGACACCCCGGCGGCCGCCGGGATCGACTCGGAAATCCGCCCGTTGCGCTAGAGCCCTTCGCGGTGGACTTTGGGCTCCCAGCCGCTCAAGGTCAGCCGCTCAAGGGGGCGCCGGTCACAGGGTTCCCGGCACCCTGTAATCGGCGCGGGCCCGCTCCTCGACCTCCTCGTTCGACACGATCCGCTTGCCGATCGGCCAGAGCGAGATGATCGCCAGCTTCAGGTGCGCCCAGGCGAAGGGAATGCCGACGATGGTCAGCGCCAACGCCACCGCGGTCAGGACATGGCCGAGCGCCAGCCACCAACCCGCCAGGACGAACCAGATCAGGTTGCCGAGAAAGCCCAGCGGGCTGGTGCCAAGGTCCTCCCTGCCGTCCCACTCGTCGCGCGACACCGCGCTGCGGCCGAAGGGCATCAGCGTGTAGCTGGCGATGTTGAGCGCCGATCGCGCCCAGGGAAGACCAATGATGGTGATGGCCATGATGACCGCGGCGAACAGCCACGCCACCGCCATCCAGATGCCGCCCGTGATGATCCAGAGGATGTTCAGGATCAGGCTGATAAGGTTCATGAAAACTCTCCTTCGGGCGCTGATATGGGGAGGAATTCGCCCGTTTCCATGGCGACGCGTTCGGGCGGATGATCCTGTCCCGTCTTGGCCACACATGCCCGGCTAAGCCGAAAGATCGGTGGGAAAACAGCTGAAGCCGGTTGCGCCGATGAACGAAAACGCCTAGTTGTCTGTTCATCCGTGCGACGACTGGTGGCCACGGCCGCCATGTCCGCACCCTACCTTGGAGTTTCGCGTGAGCGACAACGGTCCGACTAGCTAGGCGGCTGGGCGTTTTCTCATCGTCCATCCGCCTCTGAAAAGAGAATTCGAAAGGATGTGATGATGACGCGCAATCTCGCTGTCGAGTTTAGGATCGCGGCCAACACGCTGCGCCGCCTCTCAGGTAACCCCGATCCCCGCAAGGCCGCCCGCGCCCAGGAAATCCTGGCTGACAAGGGCTTGTTCCGCGAGTTCGTCGATCAGCGGCACCGTGCGGTGCGAGGCCGCGCCGATGCCGCCGCGGAGGGCGACAGTAGCGGCTTGATCGGGCTGGCCGCCTGATCGACTTTACCGTGCGTGGGTAAGCTTCGGCATGGCGGACCGGCAGGTATCGTCCTAAGCTGCGGCCCGGTCGTGGGACCCGGTCGTGGCAATGGACGCATCATGGAAATATTTGGCATCGCAGGTTGGAGCGGCAGCGGCAAGACGACCCTGATGGTCAGGCTCGTACCCGAATTGACCGCCTTGGGACTTCGTGTCTCGACCATGAAACACGCCCATCATGCCTTCGACGTCGATCAGCCCGGCAAGGATTCTTTCAACCACCGGGCGGCGGGTGCGACCGAGGTCCTGATCACGTCGGCCAATCGTTGGGCGCTGATGCACGAGAACCGGGGTGATCCGGAGCCTTCGATCGAGGAACTCGTCGGTCACATGACACCGGTCGATCTCCTGCTGATCGAGGGTTTCAAGCGCTCGCCCCATCCCAAGCTGGAAGTCTTCCGGCGCTCCACCGGCAAGCCGTTGCTGGCGCTCGAGGATCCGACCGTCGTGGCGGTCGCCTGCGACGACGCCGTTCCCGAAGTGGCCGTTCCGGTGCTCGACCTCAATTACCCGGCCGCCATAGCCCGCTTCGTAGTGACGCAGTGCGGTATAAATCCGAGATAATGCCCGTCGATACGCTGGTTTCGCGCGCATTGGCTGATTCGTGTCACCATCGAAACCATTGACCCTCGCGGGACTGCTCGTATCATATGAGCGTGGTGGCCGCATTGCGTCCGAATGGTTGTGACGACTCCGGCATGGCGTACCGCACGCGAGGAGATGCGAATGACGTTCCTGTCGGACATTGGCTGTCGAGGGAATGACCCCCAAGGTCCGGTAACGGAAGATCCGGCTTCGATCGCCGTCTTCAAGGCCTTGCTGAGAACGGAACCCTCGCTGCAATCCAGCCCGCTCTACGCGATCCTCGATCTGGCGGGCGACGCCTTCGTGGTGATCAACGAGGCTTTCCAGATAGTCCTGTTCAACCGGGCGGCGGAGCGGATCTTCCAGTACGAGACCGCCGATGTCATCGGCAAGCGCGTCGACATGCTGCTGCCGGAACGCTTCCGCGCCGGACATGATGGCCAGATGAGCGACTTCCGCCATCAATCCCATGGCTCCAGGCTGATGGGAGAGCGACGCCAGATCGCCGGCGTCAGGCGCGATGGGACCGAGTTCCCGGCCGAGGCCTCGATCGCCTGGGTCGCCTTCACGGGCGGCGGCGCCTATGTGGTCGTGCTGCGCGACATCACCGAGCGCACCCGGGTCGAGCAGCAGACGGCCCGCTTCGGCCGCATCATCGAACAATCCATCAACGAGATCTTCGTCTTCAACGCCGAGGACCACCGCTTCGTCCTGGTCAACCGCCAGGCGCGCGAGAACCTGGGATACTCGTCCGAGGAATTGCTCGGCATGACCCCGGCGGATCTGCGCTTCGAGTTCACCGAGGAGGAGTTCGGCGAACTGCTCCGTCCCCTCCAGGACGGCACGATGGACGAGATCAGCTACGCGACGGTCTATCAGCGGCGCGACGGCACGACTTATCAAGTCGAAGGGCGGTTGCAGCTGCTTCGGAACGAAACGCCGCCGGTCTTCGTCGCGATAGCCCGCGACATCACCGAACGATCCCATTTCGAGACCCTGATCCGGCGCCAGTCGCTGTACGACGCGCTGACGCTCCTGCCGAACCGGACCCTGTTCACGGAGCGGTTGACGCTGGCCGTGGAGGAACGCGCCCAAGACCATGGAAACGGCGGGATGCTGCTGATCGACCTCCTGGGCTTTCGGATGGTCATAGACAGCCTGGGCCGCGCGGCGGGCGACCGGGTGATCCAAGAGGCCGGGCGTCGGCTCGCGGGGTGTCTGCGGGCCAGTGACACGCTGGCGCGTCTGGAGGGCGCGGAGTTCGGCGTGCTGGCCGCGAGCTTGGACAAGCCGGCCCGCATCGGGATGATGGCCGATAGGCTGATGGCCGCGTTCGACGCTCCGATCAAGGTCGATGGTGTCGAGATCACGCTGTCGCCAGCGCTGGGGATCACGTGCTTTCCCAATGATGGGCTCGATCCCGAGGCCTTGATGAGGAAGGCCGACGCCGCCTTGTGGAGCGCCCGCGAGGAGGGCTCGTCGCACAAGTGTTTCTACACGCCCGACCTGGACGTCGTCGTCAACACCCGTGTCGCCATGAAGTCCGGCTTGGGGCGGGCGCTGGAGCGGGATGAGTTCTCCCTGGTCTTCCAGCCCAAGGTCGATGTCAAGAGCTGGACCGTCTGCGGCTGCGAAGCGCTGCTGCGCTGGCGCAGCGCCGAGCTTGGCAATGTCTCGCCCGCCGACTTCGTGCCGGTGCTGGAGGAGACCGGCCTGATCAACCAGGTCGGTGAGTGGGTCCTGGAGAACGCCTGTCGTCAGCGCCGGGCCCTGATCGACCGGGGCGTGATGGATGTCAGGATGGCGATCAACCTGTCCGTCCGGCAGATCCGTCCGACCTTTCCAGCCACGCTGCTCGACATACTGCGTCGGACGGGACTACGGCCGTCCGACATCGAGTTGGAGATCACCGAAACCGTCTTGATGAAGGACAGCGACGAGGTCGTCCTGGTCCTCCACGAACTGGCGGGCATGGGCGTCCATCTGGCGCTGGATGATTTCGGGACGGGATATTCCTCGCTCAGCTACATCAAGTTGATGCCGCTCCATACCATCAAGATCGATCGTTCCCTGATCACGGACATCGCCACGGGTGCCGAGGACGCGGAGATCGTGAGGGCGGTGATCGACATGGGGCACTCCATGTCGCGCAGGATCGTCGCCGAGGGCGTCGAGACCGAGCAGCAATTGGCGCACTTGCGGCGGCTTGGTTGCGATGAGATCCAGGGTTATCTGTTCAGCCGTCCGGTTCCGGGACCAGACCTTCTGAAGCTGCTGGCCGGGCTGTCGTCATATGCCTGAAATCGGGGGGGCCCGACCGGTGTCCGGCTTGCTTCTCCGCATCCATCCGTTTATCTCAAGTGGATAGAAGGATCTGTACGAACGAGAGGCTCGAATGGTGGGGTGCCACCCGATCAAGGTACTGTGCGTCGATGACAACGCGATCATCATGATGGCGACGCAAGCGACGATCGACGCCGCGTCCGACATGAGTTGCGTCGGCTGCCTCTACCGGGCCGACGCCTTGGTGGACACCGTCGCCAAGCTCAAGCCGGATGCCGTCCTGCTCGACCTCAACATGCCGGGCAAGGAGCCGCTGGCGGCGCTCCGCGAGCTGACCGTTTCCCATCCCGAGGTGCCGGTGATCGTGTTCAGCGGTTTCAGCGACTTGGACACGGCCCAGTCGGCCTATGACGCGGGCGCCAAGCGATACTTGACCAAGGGCGGCGATGGTCGGCCCATGCTGGACGCCATCCGATCGGTGGCCAGGACGGCGAGCGCCGATTTGGTCCCGGCGACCTGATCCCAGCCCATCCTTGGGATTGACGGTTCTGATTGCGTCTGGCTGGTCCCGCGCGGGCCCGATTGGCGGGGATGCGGTCGCGGGAACGATGATCGCGAATGGCCTGTTGTCACGGTCCTGCCGCGCCACACCTCACTCTTTCGATCCATAACAGATCCGTCTCACCCATGGATGATAACCTTGTTTCCCGGCTCGTCCCGGAGTTGGCGCTGGACCGGGCGTGCCGCCGGGTCGTCGCGGGCGCCCCAGAGGGCTGCGACGCCTTGTTGCTGGGCGATTTGGTCCGACGCGCGCCATCGGGCACGCTGCTCCACATCGCCCGGGATGCCCGGCACCTCGCGCGGCTGAGGCGCGCGCTGGCGTTCTTCGCGCCCGATGTGGAGGTGCTGCCGCTGCTGGCCTGGGACTGCGCGCCCTATGAACGGCGCTCGGTGTCGGCGAAGGTCGCGGCGCGCCGGGTCGACACCCTGCTCAAGCTGGGGCGGCCCGCCGAGGGCCCCAGAGTGGTGCTGGTCACGGCGGCGGGGTTCCTGCGCAGGCTGCCGCCGCAAGGCGCGTTGGAGGCGGCGACCTTCCGGGCGGTTCCCGGTGACGCTGTCGAGGAACCGCTTCGGCGCTTCCTGTTGCGGAACGGCTATGCCCCCGCCGAGGCGGTGCGGGATCCGGGAGACTTCCTGTGGGACGACGACCGGGTGGAGATCCTGCCGCCAGGGGCCCGTCGATCCATCACGCTCGACCTGATCAATGATGGGCTGGACGCGGTTTGGGAACAGCCGGGGGGTGTCGAGTTGGAGCGGCTGGACCTGCCGCCGATGTCGGAGGTCGCGTTGACCGACGACGGCATCGCGCGCTTCCAGGCCAACTACGTGGAACTGTTCGGCAAGCCCGAGGGCAACGACCCGCTGCTCGCCGCGGTCGTGCAGGGCAGGCGCTTGAACGGCGTCGAGCACTGGCTGCCCCTGTTCCACGGTACCACAGAGACCCTGTGCGAGTACCTGCCGGGCTGCCCCGTCACGCTGGACGAGTGCGCCGAGGTTGACCGCGACGATCACCTGGACCAGATCGCCGACGCGTTCCAGGCGAGCCGGACGATCGGCGGCATCACGGAAAAGGCCCATCTGCCGGTCTACCGTCCGCTGCCGCCGGAGCGGGTCTTCCTCGACGCCGCTGACTGGGATGCCTGTCTGGAGCCGCGCGCGGTGACGTTGTTCCGGGCATCCCCTCCGGAGGAAGGGGAGGACGTGGCGGATGGCGGCGCCAGGTCCGGTCCGCTCTTCCACGGCGGCGACGGCGGCGACGGCGCCAAGGCCTTGGCGGACCATGTGGAATACCTGCGTGAAAGCGGTGCCCGCGTCATCTTCGCGGTCGAGCGGGATGTCCAGCACGCGGCCCTGAAGCGCCGCGTCGGCCTACCCGACCTGCCTTCGGCCGAGACCTTCGGAGAGGTCGACAGGCTGACCGTGGCGACCTTGCCGGTCG
Source organism: Skermanella stibiiresistens SB22 (assembly GCF_000576635.1). GTDB lineage: Bacteria > Pseudomonadota > Alphaproteobacteria > Azospirillales > Azospirillaceae > Skermanella > Skermanella stibiiresistens. Next base: position 6,128 of record NZ_AVFL01000009.1, on the reverse strand, counting down.
CTCGGGGATTCGCCATCGGCGATCTCCACGTCATCGCGCGAGCCGACATCATCAAGTCGGAGCGGCGGATAGCCGCTGAGCCGGGCGGAGGCCAGCCCGGCGATCCGCTGTCCGGCATGGAGCCGGTCACGGTCGGCGACCTCGTCGTCCACGCGGAACATGGCGTCGGCTTGTGCGAGGGTCTGGAGACGCTAAACGCCGGCGACGCCCCACATGATTGCCTCCGCCTGACTTACCGCCAGGGCGACAAGCTGTTCGTTCCGGTCGAGAACATGGACCTGCTGTCGCGCTTCGGAACGCCGGGCGAGACCATCCAGTTGGACAAGCTGGGCGGTGCCGCTTGGGCCAATCGGCTGGAGCGCATCCGCGAGATCCTGCGTGACGCGGCGCGTGACCTGATGGCGACGGCGGCCAAGCGGTCGCTCGCCATGGTCGAACCGATCGTGCCCAAGGTGGCGGCCTATCGCCGGTTCAAGAGCCGGTTCCCCTACACCGAGACGGAGGACCAGCAGGCGGCGATCGACGATGTCCTGGCCGACTTGGCCTCCGGCAAGGTGATGGACCGGCTGGTCGTCGGCGATGTCGGTTTCGGCAAGACGGAGGTGGCGTTGCGGGCGGCCTTCGCGGTCGCCTCATGCGGCCGTCAAGTCGCGGTGGTGGCGCCGACCACACCGCTGGCGCGGCAGCACGCCGACGAGTTCCGCGACCGCTTCGCCGGAACGGGTATCGGGATCGCGGAACTGACCGGCTCCCGCTCCGCGGAGGAGCGGCGGGAGGCCCGTCGGTTGATCGCGGACGGTGAGGCTCTTATCGCGGTCGGGACACAGGCTTTGTTGAGCGAGGGCGTGCACTTCGCCGATCTTGGCCTGCTGGTGCTGGATGAGGAGCAGCGTCTGGGCGTCAAGCAGAAGGAGCGATTGAAGGAAGCCGCCGACGGCGTCCACGTCCTGACCATGACGGCGACGCCGATCCCCCGCACGCTTCAACTGGCCTTGGCGGGACTGCGCGACCTCAGCATGATCGGCACGGCGCCGGTGGAGCGCCAGCCGGTGCGGACCCGTGTGCTGGCCTATGATGGGGATGTCATCCGACAGGCCTTGACGCGCGAGCGGGAGCGCGGCGGGCAGAGCTTCTATGTCTGTCCCCGGCTGGCCGATCTCGACCTCGTCGCCGATCGTCTGGGCGCCATGCTGCCCGATCTGGTGGTGGCGCGCGCCCATGGCAAGATGGAGCCGGGCGAACTGGACGACGCGATCACCAACTTCGTGCGCGGCGGCGCCGACGTGCTGCTGGCGACCAACATCATCGAGGCGGGGCTGAACATCCCCAACGCCAACACGCTGATCGTCCACCGCGCCGATATGTTCGGTCTGGCGCAGCTCCACCAGCTCCGCGGCCGTGTCGGGCGGGGCAGCGCCCGGGCCTATGCCTGGTTGACGGTCGAGTCCGAAAAGGACCTGTCGGAGGCGGCGCGCCGGCGCCTGGACGCGATCTCCACGCTCACCGATCCGGGGGTCGGGTTCAGCGTCGCCAGTCAGGATCTCGACCTGCGCGGCGGCGGCAATCTGTTGGGGGAGGAGCAGTCCGGCACGATTCGCGCGGTCGGCGTCGAACTGTTCCAGGAGATGCTTCGCCAGGCGATCGAGGCAGTGCGGGCTGGGCGAGAGCCCGAGGAACCCTGGACTCCGCGGATCTCGCTCGGCGTGCCGGTGCTGATCCCGGAAAGCTATGTCGCCGATCTGGACGAGCGTATGGCGCTTTATCGCTCCATCGCGACGCTGGAGACCGCCGAGGCCGCGAAGGCGTTCTCGGCGGATCTGGCGGCACGGCGCGGCGCTGTTCCGCCCGAGGTCCGCACGCTGTTGGGACTCGGCGAGTTGAAGCGTCTGTGCAGGGAGGCCGGGGTGGAGCAGATCGATGTTGGGCCGCGTGGCGCCCTGATCACCTTCCGACAGGAGGCGAGCCAGGAAGCGGCCCAGCGCGACCCCGCGAGGTTCCAGGCGTTCCTGGAGCGCCATCAAGGCACCCGCCCACGGGAGGATGGCAAGGTGGTCGTGCCGCTGGCCGAGACGAAGGACTCGGATCGGCTTGACGCGGCGAGGGGCCTGCTGGAGGAACTGAGGGAGCTTTGAGGCGGGTCAGGAGATGTCGATCACGGCCACGTCGACCTTGAAGCTGCGGCCCGCGCGCCAGACGGTCAGCGTCACCGAATGGCCGACGCCGGTCTGCTCCAGCTGGATCGCGAGGTCCGCCAGCGTGGCGACCGGTTGTCCCGCCGCGTGGGTGATGACGTCGCCATTGGATCGTCCCTCGTCGAAGCCGCGCAGGCCGGCGCGGGCGGCCGCCGATCCCGGCAACACTTCGGCGATGACCACGCCGGCGACGCCGACGGGGGCGCCGGCTTGCTCCGGAGCGACCCGGATGCCGATGCCGGGTGTGGGCACCCGGCCTTGGCGGATCAGCGCCGGGACGATCCTGTTGACGGTGTCGGCGGGCACCGCGAAGCCGATCCCGGCGAAACTTCCCGATCCCGACAGGATGGCGGTGTTGACTCCGATCAGCCGGCCGGCGCTGTCCAGCAGGGGGCCGCCGGAGTTGCCGGGGTTGATCGCGGCGTCGGTCTGGATCACGCCGACGATCTCCCGGCCGCCTCCAACCGGCAGCCGCCGCTCCAGCGCGCTGATCACGCCCGTGCTGAGGCTTCGGGTCAGGCCGAAAGGGTTGCCGATGGCGAAGACCGACTGGCCGATGCGGAGGTCGGCGGAAGCTCCAAGAGGAATCGGCTGGAGCGACGCGCGGTTCTCGTTCAGCTTGAGGACGGCCAAGTCGCTGTTCGGCGCCACGCCGATCACCCGCGCCGGTATCGCCTCGCCGCTGTCCAGGCGGACGGCGACGCGGGTGGCGCCCTCGACCACGTGGTGGTTGGTGACGACGTGACCCGCGGCGTCCCAGATGAAGCCTGAACCGGCGCCGTGCGTTTCCCGGATCCCGATCCCATCCGCCGCTTCGGCCCGGTCGGTGAAGATGTAGACGACTGACGGTGCCGTGGTGTCGAACAGGGAGATCGTCGATCTTTCAACTTCGGACAGCGATCCCCTGGCGGTCACCGCGCGTGGCTCGTTCGCCGTCAGGAGGACTCCCCGGACGAAACGGTCGCCGAACCAGATCGTCGCGACGAGCAACGCCCAGATCAGCATGTACCGCCAAAATCGCTGACCGCCCATCCACCTTCTCCCGCTTCGAACCCGGTTCCTTGGAGCATCCGCGCGTGGGAGGCCGGGATACTAGAGAAGGGGGTGCGTCACGCGGTGGTCAAGCGCAAAGGCGGCATGTCCCTTCGGCGGGACGATGGTTCCAAGAGCCCTTGAGAAGATCCGGGAACGGGCGTGTTATGGAGGGGCGACTTCTTCCTTGGCGCCGGTGCAGATCATGACCGATCCATACGAGACCCTGGGACTTTCCAAAAGCGCTTCCGACGACGATATCCGCAAGGCCTATCGTAAGCTCGCGAAGAAGTACCATCCCGACATCAACCCCGGCAAAGCCGACGCGGAAGACCGGTTCAAGGATATCTCGGTCGCCTATGGGCTGCTGTCCGATCCCGAGAAGCGCGCCCGTTTCGACAAGGGTGAGATCGACGCGACGGGGGCGGAGACGCCGCGCAGCTTCTACCGCGGCTTCGCGGATGCCGGTGGGGGCGGGAGATATGGGGCGGACGAGCATTTCGTCGACAACGAGGACGCCGAGAGCTTCTTCGCCGACCTGTTCGGCCACGGTGGCGCGCGGAGCGGACAATCCGGTGCGGCGGGCGGTTTCCGGATGCGGGGCGGCAATGTCAGCTACGCCTTGCGCGTCTCCTTCATCGACGCCGCCAAGGGCGCCCGCAAGCGCCTGACCCTGCCGGACGGCCGGACGCTGGATGTCGATATCCCGGCTGGCATCGACACCGGTCAGACGGTTCGCCTGAAAGGGCAGGGGAGCCCCGGATTGGGTGGAGGACCGCCGGGCGACGCGCTGATCAGGATCGAGGTCGAAACCCATCCGGTGTTCCGGCGGGATGGGCGCGACATCCGGATCGACCTGCCGGTGACGCTGGCGGAGGCGATGCTGGGCGGCAAGGTCCGGGTCCCGACGATCGACGGGACGGTCGCCATGACGATCCCCAAGGGGTCCGACAACGGCGCCACGCTGCGGCTGAAGGGCAAGGGCGCGGGGGCGCCAGGTGGAGGAGACCGCGGCGACCAATACGTCACCGTTCGTCCCGTTCTTCCCCGGCAGTCGGATGCCGAGTTGGAGGAATTCATCCGGCGCTGGTACGACAGCCACCCGCAAGACCCCCGTGATACGCTGGAGCAATCCCGATGATGGCGCTTGAACAGGTGCTCGCGGCGGTCGGAAGGGTCGACCGCCAGGATCTCACCCTTTGGATCGAACGGCGTTGGGTTCGGCCGCACCACGAGGGTGGCGGCTATGTCTTCACCGAGTTGGATGTCGCCCGCGTCACGCTGATCTGCGAGATGCGGCACGATCTGGCGATCGACGACGAGGCGATGCCGGTCGTCCTGGGCCTGATGGACCAGCTCTACGGCATGCGCCGCCGGGTCAGGCACCTGGTCGACGCCGTGTCCGCCCAGCCGGAGGAGGTTCGGCGAGCCATCGCGGCGGAACTCAAGCGCCAAGCGGCCGAGGATTGAGATTGGATTGGATCAAGGGTCACGCTTGGAGCTTGACGGCGCTTCTGCTATGACGGCGCCCATGAGCGAAGATGCCAAGAAGACCCATAAGCCCGACCCGATCACCGAACGCATCCTGGCGATGATCGCGGACGGCAAATCCGTGACTCCCCAGGAGGTCGCGCAGGCCTTCTACAAGGATATCAAAACGCCCACCATGTCGCCCGACGGCTGGCACAAATACCTGACCGCCGTGCGCCAGCAGGCGATCCACCTCGCCCGGCTGGGCCAGTTGGAGATCACGCGCAAGGGCGAGCCGGTCGATCCGAACAACTTCAAGGGCGTCGTTCGTCTCCGGAAAGTGCAAGCGCCTCTTCCTTGACGGTTGCGATCAGGGCGGGTGCCGCCACCGCCCGCTTGCGCCGCCACGACCTCAGGCCGAGCAGGCCTCCCACCAGAATGAACAGGCACAGCAATCCCACCGACACGGTGGTCGCCAGTTCTCCCGCCACCTGCTGAAGGGCCGCTCCCGCCGCGTATCCGGCTCCGGCGAAGCAGACGGCCCAGATGCCGGCCGCGAAGAAGTTCAGCAGCGCGAAACGGCGCCATGACAGCGTGCTCATGCCCATGGCGAACGAGCTGAAATTCCTGACACCATAGACGAAGCGGAAGCTGAGGATGAAGGCGGTGCTGTATTTCTCCAGCAATCCCAAAGCCTTGTCCACTCCCGGACGCCAGCGGGGATAGCGGTTCAGCATGCGGGTGCCGGCGTGGCGGCCGAGCATGAAATACATCTGATCGCCCAGGAAACTGCCGATCCAGGCGCATGAGATCAGCGTCATGAGATCGAGGGCGCCTTGCCGGGCGGCGATGCCCGAGAAGATCACGATCGTTTCTCCTTCCAGGAAAGTCCAGACGGCCACGACGCCATAGAAGAGGTCGCCGTACCGGTTTATCAGCTCGATGATTTCCATATGGGTCCGCTATGGGGTGCTTGGGCACGGAAGCCGCGCGGCGATCCTGATGAAACTGGGTCACCGCCTCTGTCATCCTTGAAGCTAGGCGTTTCCATTGGCCAATCATAGGGCTGATGCGTGATTGTTTGGTTGGCCAACCAATGATCGGATGCCTTCGCGGGACATGACGCCGCGAAAAAATGAAGGAGGTGAAATTTGTCCTGGACAGGCCAAGCCAAAATCACCTATAAGGCGCCTCCCCACACGGAACGGCGCGGTTAACAACTGAGCGGCACCAAGTGGGGCGCTTGTATAGGCGCTGTATTCGCCTCAACGACTGACGAAGACCAAAGAAAATCTTCTCAAAGCTGTTGACGCGATGCGGTAAGCCAGTTATAAAAGCGAAATGTTCGAGGGTGACCTTGAACAACGGCACTTTGAGAAGTGCCCCGGATCTTTGACAAGTAGATGATTTTGAGAAGGGATGCGCAGGCGGCGG
>NZ_AVFL01000008.1 GCF_000576635.1 Skermanella stibiiresistens SB22 | reverse complement strand
TCAAGACGTGGGAGAGTAGGTCGCCGCCAGGTCCGCCAGCCGCGTGTCGCGTGCGAAGCGCACAAACCATAACGCCAAAGGACCGGAAGCTTCACGCTTCCGGTCCTTTGGCGTTTCTGTCTTCCCATCAGCGGCCCCGGGTTCGGGACCCGCCGACGGAAATTTGTAACCGTCTGTGTCGATCCCACCCCGCGATACACAGGTTTACAAATCGACGGATTCCTTACACCGCCGGTAAAGCATCGGGGGCCGACCATCGGGTCAGTGTTCAGCAGTGGAGACACCAGATGATCAGCAGCCTTGGCTCGATGCCCACCGGAGGTCCCCAGGGTGGTCCGCCTCCGTCGAAACCGATGACCGATACAGAAAAGAAGAAGGCGCAGGAGATCCTCGAGCAGTACGACCCTGAAAATCTCAGCACCGACGACATGGATGCCATCAACAGCAGCCTCAAGGAGGCCGGCATCCGCCCCAGTAGCGACATGAAGACCATGCTCGAGGATGCGGGCTTCGACGCCAAGGCGCTTGGCGAGCGCGCCCGCGAGACAGGCGGTGCCGGTGGTCCTCCTCCCGGGGGGCCACCGCCCGGAGGCCCGCCGCCGGGCGGTGGTGGCGACCAGGAAGCCACCGCCTCGAACGATCAGATCAAGCAACTCGCTTCGATCCTGTCGCAGTACGATACGAACAACCTGAGTGACGAGGACCAGTCGAGCATCAGCCAGAAGCTGACGGAGCTTGGTTTCAGCGCGACGAAGTCCAAAGTCTCCTTCTCAGTATGACGTCGCGCGGCTGGGCGGCTTCCCGAACGGGTGGCCGCCCAGCCACGTTCAGACCCGGCGCAGGGCGACGATCGGATCCAGCTTGGACGCCTGCCACGCGGGATAGAGTCCGAAGACCACGCCGATGGCGCCGGCGCTGAGGAAGGCGCCCAGCGCCACCAGGGGGTCGATCACGGGAGCGATCTCGGTCAGCCCATCGACGGCCAGGATGCCGCCAAACCCCAGCAGGACGCCGAGCAACCCGCTGACCAAGGCCAGCGCCGCCGCCTCGATCAGAAACTGGGACAGGATATCGCGCCGACCGGCTCCCACCGCCAGCCGCAGCCCGATTTCGGCGGTTCGCTCCGTCACCGAGACCAGCATGATGTTCATGATGCCAATCCCGGCGATCAGCAGCGACAGTCCCGCGATGCCGATCAGCAGGACCGTCAGCATGCGGGCGGAGGAGGCGCGGGCCTCGGCGACCTCCGACAGGTTGCGGACATCGAAGTCGTCCGGCTCGTCCGGCATCAGCCGGTGCCGCTGGCGCAGCAACTCGCGGATCTCCGCCGTGGTCGCCGACAGGCTGGCGGTGTCGCGCGCCTGGATCATCAGCGAATTGACGGCGCCGGCGAACACCACCGACGGATTGGCCTTCAGTGTCTCGACCTTCTGGAAGCCGCTGGTTCCGGTTCCGTCGAACCGTTTCTTGCCGGTGATGGCGCTGACCGCCTGAACCTTGGGAGCGGGCTTGTTGTTCAGCCGCATCCGGGCTGTCGCCAAGGGGACATAGACGACGTCGTCCTGATCCAACCCCTGGGATGACTGCCCCTTGCGCTCCAAGACGCCAATCACCTGGAACGGCACGTTCCGCAGCCGGATCATTCGTCCGACCGGGTTCTCGCCCGGTTCGAACAGGCGTCCGACCACCGTCTGGCCCAGGATCGCGACTTTGGCGACCGCCGCGTTGTCCTCGTCCGACAAATCCCGGCCAGCGATCAGCGGCCAATCCCGGATGGTCAGGTATTGGGCGGTGATGCCATGCATCCGGGACCAGGAGTTCTTGTTGCCATTGATCGATTGGCCGCTGCCCCACCACATCGAACTGACCGCGCGCACCGACGGTATCTCCAGCCCGACGGCGATCCCATCCTCCTCCGTCAGGAGGACATTGGAGTCGCCGCTCAGCCGCACGCCACCGGGCCCGATCCGCTGGCCGGGCACCACCATGATCAGGTTGGCCCCGAGGTTCTGGATCTGCGCGATCACTTGGCCCTGGGTCGCGGTGCCGATCGCCACCATCAGGATCACCGCCGCGATGCCGACGGCGATGCCCGTCATGGTCAGGAGGCTGCGGAGGCGGTGTAGCCACAGCGCGCGGATCGCCGTCTTGAGCACCATCGCGTTCATGAGCCGGTATCCTCCATCACCTGACCGTCGCGGAACGCGATCCGGCGGTTGGCGCGCTGCGCGACATGACTGTCGTGGGTGACCAGCACGATGGTCCTTCCCTCATCGTTTAGCGAGCGGAACAGCGCCATGATCTCCTCGCCGGTGGCTTGGTCGAGCGCGCCGGTCGGCTCGTCGGCCAGCAGGATGCGGGGATCGTTGACCAGCGACCGCGCGATGGCGACGCGCTGCTGCTGACCGCCCGACAGTTCGGCGGGGCGGTGATGCGCCCGCTCCGCCAATCCCACGGCCGCGAGGTGGCGCATCGCCCGCTCGCGGCGTTCCTGGGCGCCCACATTGGCGTAGGTCAGCGGCAGTTCGACGTTCTCCACCGCCGTGTGGGTCGGCAGCAGATGAAAGCTCTGGAAGACGAAACCAAGCTTGCCATTGCGGATCCGGGCTCGCTGGCTTTCCGCAATACCGCCGACCTCGGCGCCGTCCAGCCAGTAATGCCCATCGGATGGCGTGTCGAGGCAGCCCAGGATGTTCATGAAGGTCGATTTGCCGGACCCCGAAGGCCCCATCACGGCGACGTATTCGCCAGCCCCGATGGCCAGACTGACACCCCGCAACGCGTGGACGACCTGTCCGGCCATGGTGTACCGCTTGGTCAGGTCGACGGTCAGCAGCAGCGGGGTCACGTCCCCGCCCCGGCACGGCGCCCGACCACCACCTGCTGCCCCTCGGTCAGGTTGCCGCCCGTGATCTGGGTGAACGCCAAGTCCGCGATCCCGGTGGACACCGGCACCGCCACGAAGGAGCCCGACTTGTCCATCACGTAGACCTCGCCTTGGCCGCCGGTCGATCTGGCTGGCCTGGACCTGCCGGCCACACGGGCGGCCATGTGGGCGGAAGGTGGCTCGGTGGGAGCGGGGCGAAAGCGCAGCGCCGCCGATGGCACGCGCAGGACGTCGGGCTGTTCCGTCACCTTGATGTCGACGGTCGCGGTCATGCCCGGATAGAGCTGCAGCGCGTCGTTGGCGGCGGTGATGATCACGACATAGGTCACGACGTTCTGGATGACCTGCGGCGCCTTCCGGACCTGCGCCACCGTGCCGCCGAACTGCTGGCCGGGAAAGGCGGAGACGCCGAAGGTGACGGACTGGCCCGGTTGGACCGCCCCGATATCGGCCTCGTCCACGAAGGTTTCGACCTGGAGTCGGCGCAGGTCGCGGGCGATGGTGTACAGGACCGGCGCCTCCAGGCTGGCGGCGACGGTTTGCCCGACATCCACGGCGCGCTCGATCACGACTCCGTCGATCGGCGACCGGATCGTCGTGCGGTCGAGATCGACACGAGCCTGCGCCAAGGCCGCCTCGCGCTGCTGGTGCGTCGCCTTGGCGACCAGGACATCGGCCTCGGCCTCGCCGACCGACGCGTCGGCCCCCAGGATCACCGTGGCCTGGGCGGCTTCCTCGGCCTGCGCGGCGGCGAGGGCGGCCTGGGCTTGGTCGGAAGTGGCGGCGGCGCGTTCCCGCTCGGCTGCGGCGACGTAGTCCGCGCGACCGGTGGCGAAGGCCCGCTGCTGGTCCCGCCGCGCCTGATCGGCGACCGACCGCGCGCTCAGTACCTTGGCGCGCAGCACCTCTTGGGTGGCTCGCGCGTTCTGGGCCTCCGCGCGGGCGCGGGCGAGCTGGGCGGTCGCCGCCGCGATGCCGGATGCGGCCACATCGCGCACGGCTGTCGCCTCCGCGACCTTCGCGGCGAAACCCTCGGGGTCGATCTGGGCTACGACTTGGTTGGAGGTGACGACCGAGTTGAAATCGGCGCTGAGGGATTGGATACGCCCCGAGACGGCCGAGCCGACCTGGACCAATCCGACGGCGTTCAGCGTCCCCGTCGCCGAGATCGTCCTTACGATGGTGCCGCGATCGACCATCGCCAGATCGACATTGGGAATGTCTTGCCGGTCCTCGTTCAACGCCGCGTAGCCGCCGACACCGCCAGCCAGAAGCACGGCGCCGACAGCCACCCAAAATGCGATAGCTCGTCTCACGCTCTCGTCCTCCGCCGGGTCAGGCGCGTATTATCCTGGAACAACATGGCGTTGACATGGCGTCGTCGCGAAGTGGTCAGGATGTCGCGTTGACCGGCGCGCGGTTCGGGTGTTGGCCATTCTGCTGTGACGGGGCTTGGGTGAGGTCATCCAGCGCCATGCGGAACCACCCTTCGGACCCCAACGCCTCCAGGGGTTGGAAGCGCGCCTTGTAAGCCATCTTGCGGCTGTTGCGGATCCAATATCCGAGATAGACGTAGGGAATGCCCTCGGCCACGGCCTGCGCCACCAGCGACAGGATCATGAAGGTCCCGAGACTGCGCTTCTCCTGATCCGCGTCATAGAAGCTGTAGACCGCCGAAAGGCCGTCGCGCAGACGATCGGTCAGGATGCCGCCGACCAAGGTGTCCCGCAGATCCCGGACCTCGAACAGGCACGTCTCCGCCCGGCCTTCGTCGACCATGGCGCTGTAGTCGCCCAAGCTCATCCGCGCCATGTCGCTGTCGCCGTGGCGGGACGATTGGTAGGCGTGGAACAACCTGAACTGCTCATGGGTGGCGATCGCCGGAACCTCGGCGACGCTGAGATCGGCGTTCGCCTTGAGGATTTTCCGCATGCTGCGGCCGGGCCGGAAATCAGCCACGGGAATGCGTACCGGCACGCAAGCCGAGCAGCCAGGGCAGACGGGCCGGTACACGATATCGTGGCTGCGCCGGAACCCGGCACGCGACAATGTCGAATTGACCTCCGAAGCGTGGGGCGTGCTCAGCCGCGTGAACAGCTTCCGCTCGACCCGGCCGGGCAAGTAGGGGCACGGCATCGGGCCGGAACGGAAGAACTGCTGCAAGGGCCGCGGTGGCGGCGGAATCACGGACATCGGTCCTGCCCTACTGCTCCGCCATCGCCTCGGCCGGAACCGCGCCGAAGAAGGCTTTGCTGATCTCCTGGGTGACGGTGTTCAGATGCAATTGCAGCCAGTCCAGATATTCATGCAGACCGCCCTTGATCACATCCTCGACCGGCCGGGAATGCAGCGCCGCCTGGATCTCGTCGATCCTTTCCATCGCGACACTCCCGCCCTTCAAGATATACCGCGATTTCAGCCTGACCAGCAATCCGTCGATCTGCCGCACGCAGGTGGTGACCGACCGGGGGAAGCTCTCGTTGTACAGCATGAAGCCGGCGACCGCCGCCGGGGTCATGCCGCGGGGATAGACCCGGCGGAAGGCGTGATATCCCGCGGCCGAGCGCAACACCGCGTTCCACTGGCTGACGTCGAGCGCCGACCCGACATCGTCGGAGAACGGCAGCAACGTGTGGTACTTGATGTCGAGCAGGCGGGTGGTCTGGTCGGCCCGCTCCAGATACTTGCCGAGCTGATAGAAATACCAGCCCTGGTCGCGGTAGAACGTGCCCTCCGTGATGCCGGTATGGGCTTGGCACGCCTCCTTGACCATGTTGCACAGCCGGGTCAGGTTGTGCGGCGCGATGTCGGAGGGCCCCAGCGCCAGCAGACGATTGTAGAACACATTGATCTGCGTCCACATCTCGGTGCTGATCAGCGGCCTCAGGGTGCGGGCGTTTTCCCGCGCCGATCGGATCGCCGAGACGATCGAGGTCGGGTTCTGGGTATCCAGCACATAGAAGTTGACCACGTTCTGCGCGGTCGCGGAGTCGTAACGGGCCGCGAAGCGCTTTTCGTCGGCGTTGAGCTGGATGATCGACATCCAGTTCTTGGCGCCGCGGGTATCGCGCGAGAAGGTTTCGTGGACATCGAGGATGCGGGCTAGATTCTCGGCGCGCTCCATATAGCGCGCCATCCAGAAAATGCACTCCGCATAGCGGGCGAGAAGACTACTCAAGGACCCACGTGTCTTTCGACCCGCCCCCCTGCGAGGAGTTGACGATCAGCGTGCCCTTGCGGAGGGCGACGCGCGAGAGGCCGCCGGGAAGCACCCAGGTGTTCCGCCCGGTGATGGCGAACGGCCGAAGGTCGACGTGGCGGGGTTCGATGCCGTCCTCCACCAGCGTCGGGCACACCGACAGTGGGATCATCGGCTGGCTGATGTAGTTGGAGGGGTCGGCAAGCAGCTTCGCGCGGCAATCGTCCAACTCCGCCTTGGTGGCGCGCGGACCGATCGTGATGCCATAGCCGCCGGCCTCGCCGACCGGCTTGACCACCAGTTCGTGAAGATGGTCCAGCGTGTAGGACAGGCCATCGGGCTCGCGGCAGATATTGGTCTCGACGTTCGGGATGATCGCGTCCTGGTCGAGATAGTATTTGATCATCCGCGGCACGTAGCAATAGACCGCCTTGTCGTCCGCGACGCCGGTGCCGATCGCGTTGGCAAGGGTCACGTTGCCCTTGCGGTAGGCTTCCATGATGCCGGGCACGCCCAACTGGCTGTCCGGGCGGAACGCCAGCGGATCGAGGAAGGCGTCGTCGATCCGGCGGTAGATGCTGTCGACCCGGGCCAAGCCGTTGGTCGTCTTCATGTAGACCCGGTCGTCCTTGACCACCAGATCGCGTCCCTCGACCAGCGGCACACCCATCTCGCGCGCCAGGAAGATGTGCTCGAAATAGGCCGAGTTGTAGGAACCGGGCGACAGCAGGACGACCTGAGGATCCTGGATGTCGGCCGGCGCCACCTCGCTCATGGCCTCCAGCAGCTTGACGCCATAGTTGTCGACCGGGCGGATGCCGATGTCGCTGACGAGGTCGGGGAACGCGCGCATCATCATGTGGCGGTTCTCGACCACGTAGGAGACGCCCGACGGAACCCGCGCGTTGTCCTCCAGCACCCGGAAGATGCCTTGCCCATCCCGCACCAAGTCGACGCCCATGATGTGGACGTAGGTGTTGAAGGGCACGTCCAGGCCGATCATCTGGGGCCGGAAATTGTGGTTCCCCAAGACCAGATCGGCGGGGATGACGCCGTCCTTGAGGATCTTCTGGTCGTGGTAGATGTCGTGCAGGAACATGTTGAGCGCGGTGACGCGCTGCACGACGCCCGCTTCGACGGCGGCCCATTCCCGCGCGGAGATCACCCGCGGGATGACGTCGAAGGGCAGGATCCGGTCCACGGCGTCCTGGTCCGAATAGACCAGGAACGTGATGCCCAGGTTGTACAATTCCCGTTCGGCGTCCTTGGCTCTCCGCTGAAGGTCGGCGAAGTCGAAACTGGACAGACGGCCCCGGATCGCCGACGTGTGCTCGGAGGGACTCCCTGGTCCGCCAAACAGCTCATCGAAGAATCCACCTGGGTCGTAGTTCGCGAGTAAGTCCGTGGGGACGGTACCGGATGGGTTCACGCTTGTTCCTCGGGGCTTGAATGCACGCAACGGGGAAAAGGCCCGCAGCCGAGCTGTTGTTCCGAGATTATGACCCGATTTTTCCGGCATTGACCAGAGTTTCTAGGGAGATTCCGCAACGCGGCGAAAATTGCCGCAACCAGCCTTTTGGAACACTGGTCGTGGGGAACCATCAACCTGGAGGATAGGTGTGTCGGTGGTGTTGGGCTCCTGGCAAGGCGCCCTCAAGGCGCTGGACCCCGTCATCGGCCCGAAAAGGGCCGGTGGCCGGTGGCGTATCGAATGGTATGTGTCGGAGCGTCAGCGGCCGCCCGGCCGTGAGAAAGCCGGGCGGCGCGGGGACTCGGCTCAAAGGACCGAATCGACCCACTGGAACAGCGCGCCCTTCGGCAGGGCGCCGATCTTGGTGGCGGCGACCTTGCCATCCTTGAACAGCATCAGCGTCGGGATGCCGCGGACGCCGAACTGGCCGGGGGTCTTGGGGTTCTCGTCGATGTTCAGCTTGGCGACGGTGACCTTCTCGCCGTACTGGGCGGCGAGATCCTCGAGCGCCGGAGCGATCATCTTGCAGGGACCGCACCATTCAGCCCAGAAATCGACCAGGACGGGGCCAGTCGCCTTGAGGACGTCGGAGTCGAAGCTCGCGTCCGTGATCTTGGTGGTGGTGCTCATGATACCTCATCTACTTATCCGGTGCGGCGGCCACTCATCCGGCAGGGATGAGGGCGGCACCTCGGGTGTTGGTTGAAATGTAGGGGCGGCCGATACCCTCGGTCAAGGAGCGGGGTGTTCACCAATTCCGCATGTGTGGAATGCCCCTTGGGCGTGACGTCTGTCACTGTGAAACCTGATGGACTGGATCACCCTGAAGTGCCGATTTCGAAAACCGGTGCCTCATGGCGCGTGGCCGTCCAGCAAACCGGGGGACAGCGGCATCAGCCGCGGTCCATCGGTCCACAGCAGAAGGCAATGGATCGGCCTGTCGGGGTAGATCTCCGCCAGCGCCGCCCGGTAGGCAGCCATCTGGCGCAGATAGACTGGGGAGACCTGGCTTTCGACCAAGGGCGGTGGACGGTTGGTCTTGTAGTCGACGATCCAGACCTCCTTGTCCGTCACCAGCAACCGGTCGATCTGACCGGACAGCGCCCGGCTCGACACCAAGCCGACGACCGGCACCTCGGCCTTGCTTCCTGGACCGAACAGCGGGGCGAAGGTTGGATCGGACAGGACCGCCAGGGTTTCCGCCGTGATCATCTCCTGCCCCTCGACGGTCAGGTTATGGGCGGGGCGCGCCAGGAACCGGCGGCAAGCCGCCTCCCGCGACGCGGGCTCCAGGTCCGGCAGGGTCTGCAACAGCCGGTGGATCAGCGTGCCGCGCAGGAAGCGCGCGCCATCGTCGTTACCCAGCGGCGAGCGCACGGCGGGTTCCGCCTCCTCGGGCCGCGACGGCGTCAGCGGACGTGATGGTGTCGGCTCCTCCGGGGCGGCCGCGCGGGCCCAGCCGGGCAGCGGCGTCGCGGCCACGCCGAAGTCCGTGTCGCGATGGTCGTCCTTGGCCGGCACCGTCTGGGGCCCGCGCAGACGCCAACCCTCGCCGGTCCAGCCGTCCTGTGGCGAGATCGCGCGGAAATCGAAGTCGCATGGCTCGGCGATCTCGCGCATCGCCTGTTCCGCCAGCCTGTACCAGCAGGCGTCGGCTGGGTCGCGCTTACCCTGCCAGCCGCAGATATACAGGCGATCCTCGGCGCGGGTCAGCGCGACATAGAGGAGGCGGCGGTATTCCTGATCGCGCCTTTGGTCGGCCAGCGCCCTGGCCCTGCCACACGAGGCGTCCTCCTGGGCGCGGCGCGGGGCGAACAGAGGCACGCCGTCGGCACGTTCGGGCCATAGGATGCGCGGGCTCTGGTTCGGCACCCCCATGCTGTCCGGCAGGAAGACGATCGGAGCCTGCAAGCCCTTAGAGCCGTGGACCGTCATGATCCGGACCCGGTCGCTTCCCTGTTCCAGCTCGCGCTTGATCTCGGCCTCGCTGGCGCCCAGCCAGTGCAGGAAGGCCTGGAGCGAGGGCGGATGGCCACGCTCGAAAGCCAGGCAGGCCGACAGGAACTCGTCCAGCGGGTCCTGCGCGTCGGGACCCAGCCGTTTGAGGATGGCGCGCCGGCCACTGACCGCGTCGGCGGGGCAGGGGGCGCTGAGCACGCGGGCGAACAGCTCGAACGGCCGGATGAAGTCCGTCTCGTTCTGGAGGGCGCGCAGATAATCGCGGGCCGGCCGGAACAGCAGGTCGCTTTCCGCCCGTTGGCGCAGCGCGTCCCACAGATGGCCGCGCCGACCATGGGCGATGTCGAACAGCTGTTCTTCCGACAATCCGATCAGCGGGCTCTTCAGGATGGTCGCCAGGGTCAGGTCGTCCTGCGGCAGCAGCAGGAAATTCGCCAGCGCCATCAGATCCATGATGCCAAGCTGCTGGGTCAGGACCATGCGGTCGACACCGGCGACCGGCACGGCGCGCTCCTTCAGCGCGCGCACCAGTTCCTCGACGAAGCCGGTGCGGCGGCGGACCAGCACCATCACGTCACCGGGCCGGATCGCCCGGCCGCGGGCGGGAAGCTCCTCGCCGCGCGCCAGCCAGTCGCGGATGGTGTCGGCGATCACCGCCGCCAGCCGGGCGGGCGGGCTGTCGGTGCGCTGGCGCGTCAGCGGCGGCTCCCAGGGTGCCGGGGCTTCCCGCTCGGTCGGGGCGACCGGCGGCCATAGCTCGACCAGCCCGGCATGACCCCGGCGGAACGCGACGTGATGAATGGTGGTCGTGGCCTCGAACGCCACGCCATCGCGGGCGGTCTGGAGCGCGAAGACGGCGTCGACCGCGTCCAGCACGGCGGCGGTCGACCGGAAGGAGATCTCCAAATCGATCTTCTCCCAGCGTCCGGCGGCGATCTGGACCCGCTCCTGGAAATGGCCGCGCATGCGGGTGAACTCGGCCGGGTCGGCCCGCTGGAAGCTGTAGATCGACTGCTTCTCGTCCCCCACCGCGAACAGCGTCCGAGACCTGTCGGCACCGGCCATGCCGGCGAAGAACTCCTCCGCCAGCGCCGCCACGACCTGCCACTGCTCGGGGTTGGTGTCCTGCGCCTCGTCGATCAGGATGTGATCGAGCCCGCCGTCCAGCTTGAACAGCACCCAGGGCGCCACGCCCGGCTTGGTCAGCAGATGCTGGGCTGCCAGGATCAGGTCGTCATAGTCCAGCCTGGAGCGATCGGACTTCAGCTTGGCGTAGGTCTCGATCAGCGACTCGGCCAGCACCAGCAGCGCCGCGGTGGCGTTGGCGACGCCCGCCGACTTGACGCGGTCCAGCACCTCGCACAGGCGCTCCGCCTCGGCCATCAGGGCGGGCAACGCCGCCGGAAAGGTGGTCGACGGCTTCTTGGTCAGCAGCGTCTTGCGGGGAGCGCCCTCCGCCGTCAGGAAATGCCGGGCGTAATCCTGGAACCGCTCGACGCGGTCCTCGGCGGCGTCGAGCCATGCCTGGACGCCGAGGCCGCGCTCCTGGTCCTTGTCGCCGCCGCTGGACAGCGCCCGGCAGGCGTCGCGCAACGCGGGAACATCGCACACGTCCTCGCGGCAGGCGCGTTCCAGGATCGACGCCTCGTCGGCGCCGGGCGGAACGCCCAACTGGCCGAAGACGGCCGCGATGGTGGCGTCCAAGCCGCCCTGCCGGTCGATGATGCGGCGGATGCGGCCACGCTCCATCGCCACCGACTTGAGGATGTCGCCGAAATCATCCTGCTGGATGTCGCGGGTCAGCCGGGCGATGGCCTTGCCAAGGTCGCTTTCCGGCTCGAAGCGCGAGCGCGCCAGCACGGTGTCGCGCGCGGCGGCCAGCAACTCGTCCGCGGTGCGCTCGTCCATCACGTCGAATTGGGGCGCCAAGTCCGCCTCCAGCGGAAAGCGCCGCAGCAGCGATTGGCAGAAGGCGTGGATCGTCTGGATCTTCATGCCGCCCGGGCAGTCCACCACCTGGGCGAACAGCCGGCGGGCGCGGGTCCGCATGTCGCCGTCGGGGCGGGCGCCGGTCAGATCGGCCAGCCGGTCCTCCAACCGCGCGTCGCTCAGCGTCGCCCACTGGGCCAGCGTGTTGTTGATGCGGATCGACATCTCCGCCGCGGCGGCCTTGGTGAAGGTCAGGCACAGGATGCGCGCCGGCTTGGTCCCCGCCAGCATCAGGCGCAGCACGCGGTCGGTCAGCACCTTGGTCTTGCCGGTGCCCGCCGAGGCGCCCACCCAGACGGAACAGTCCGGATCGGAGGCGCGGCGCTGCTTGACGTTGGGATCCATCTGCCGTGACGGGAGTTCGACGACGTTCATGGCTTCGCACTCATTCCACGGGTTCGCCGCCGCCGGCGGACCATTCCTGGACCCGGGCCAGATGGCCGTAGTCGGTGTAACGCGGCGCCCAGTCCGGACGCGGGCGCGAGCGGTAGGGTGTGGCGGGATCGTCGAAGGTTCGGATCAGGTCGAGCAGGCCCGAGCGCGCCTGTTCCGCCAGCAGGGCGAGGTCGCCCTTGACGGCGATCTCGGCACCGGCCGGCTCGCCGCCCGACAGCTTCCAGAACGACAGGCCGCCGACCGGCGCCGCGTCCACGGTGTCGAACCCGCCAACCGCCGCCATGACGGCCTCCAGCGGCAATTGCGGCGCGAAGCCCAGGGCCACCTCCACGCCGGAGGGGGGAGTGCCGGTCTTGTAGTCGATGATCGCCAAGCCGCCGTCCGGCAGCTTGTCGATCCTGTCGGCCTTGGCGCGCAGCTCGAAAGGACCGGCGGGACCGTCCAGCGCCAACTTGCCCTTGATCTCGGTCGCCAGGGGCCGGATCGTCTTCCGCCGTTCCCGCTCGAACTGGATGAACCACGCGGCGACCCGCTCGAAGCGCGGCCACCAGAAAGCCCAAACCTCTGGCTGGCTCAGCAGCTTGCCGAACGTCGCCCGTCCGACCTCCGTCAGCTTGCCGACGGCGTCGCTGGGCAGGGCGTCGGGATGGGCCTTGGTGAAGGCGTCCAACGCCTGGTGGATGAACTGGCCCCGTTCGGCGGCGCCGGGATCGGCGGCGATCGGCTCCAGCGCCTCCAGCTTCAGGATGCGGCGGGCGTAGATCGCGTAGGGATCGCGCATCCACGTCTCGATCTCGGTCACCGACAGCGTGCGGGGGCGGGCGGACAGGGGAGGGCGCGGCTCCGGCGCCGACCAGGGGCGGACCTCGTCCGGCCGGTCCAACTGCTCGACCCAGGACAGCCACTGCTCCGTCTCCATGTCGATCCTGCCGTCCAGGCCCAGGCCGCGCAGCACGGTATCGAGCCGCAGCAGCCAGCGCGACGGCACGGTCGGCGTGCCGTCGACCCGCTCCGCCCTGGACAGCACGACGCGGGCGCCGCCCGCCGCTTGGACGAAGTCGTGCGCCGCCACGCCGACCTGGCGCTCCGGCACGGGCAGGCCAAAGGCCTTCCGCATCGGGCGCGACAGCCAAGGATCGGTGGCGGCGTCGGGCGGCCACGTGCCCTCATTGAGACCCCCCAGGATCATCAGGTCGGCGTTCTGGAGGCGGGCTTCCAGCAGGCCCAAGATGCTCAGCCGCGGGTGCCGGCCATAGCGCGGGCGGACCACGTGGGCCGCCATCAGCGCTTCGAGGAAGGCCGGGTATTGGGACGCCGGGATCGGCGGGAAGTCCCCGGCGGCTTGCCGCAACTCGTTGACGAAGCTGGCGGCGGCCTCGCCGTCCTCTTGGCGCCACAGCCGGTCGGGGCCGGACAGATCGTCGCTGGCCGCCAGATGCTCGGCGAAGGCGACATGCAGGGTCAGCCACTCGGCCGGAGGCTGGGGATCCGGCGCCTCCATGGCGTCGAAGAAGGGGGCCGCGACGGCGTGCAGATGCTCGACATACTGGATCAGCTCAGCCCGGGTGTCGCCACCCCGGTCGAACCGGTTGTTCTCGGCATCCTCCAGCGCTCTCAGCAGGCCCCGGAAGCCCGGTGCCGGACGGGGGCCGCGCAGGACGGCGCGCTCCAGGTCGCGCGCCTGGGTGCGGAACCACAGCGGGTTGAGCCCGCCGCCCGCCAGCGGGTGCTTCAGCACCGCCAGCAGGGGCAGCGGGTCGGCGCGTTCCACCGCGCAGGCGGCGGTCAGGCGCAGATAGGTCCCGACGGCGGTATCCGCCAACGGGCGTCCGCCCGAATCATCGACCGCGATGTCCCAGCGTTCAAGCGCGGTCGCGACGCGGCGGGCCAAGTTGCGGTCCGGCGTCACCAAGGCGGCGGTCTGGCCGGGGTTCTCCAGGGTCTGGCGCATCATCAGGGCGATGACGGCGGCCTCCTCCTGCGAGCTTGGGCAGTCGATCCGGACGATGTTGTCGAGCGCCCGCTCCTCCACCGTCTCCAACTCCCGCCACGCCTCGGTGGTGGCGGCGGGCCGCATGGTCTCGCTGAGAAACGTCGTCCGGGCGCTGTTGTTGGGTGTCAGCGGACTGTCCCAGGCACGGACGCGGTCGCGCGGCAGGTCGAGTTTGTTCAGCAGGCTGGCGAGGCCGTGCTGGGGGTGGCCGTCATCCAGCGCCGCCGCTTGCCAACTCGTCTCGTCCATTCCGGTATCGAGGCCGGGCAGCACGACGCAGCCATTGGGCATCGTCGCCACGACGGCCAGAAGGTCGGCGGTCGCCGGGATGGTGCCGGTCGAACCGGCGGCGATCACCGGGCCGGTGGGGGGGTTGGCGCGCCACGCGTCGGCCTGCGCCTTGAGGACCCGGTTGCGCCGCTCGGCGGCGTCGATGGCGCCTTCCACCTCCAGGATGGTCGGCCAGACGTGGGTCAGGATCTTCAGGAATTCCAGCGTGATCTGCCAGTGCTGGGCGTATTCCTCGGGCACCAGGCTTTCCAGCTTGTCGAAGGCGACGCCCTCGGTCTGCACCTGGTCGAGCAGACGGGCCAAGTCCGCAGCGAGCCGCGCCGCCTGGTCGGCGGTAATGGTCTTGCCCTCCTTCGCCAGGATGGCGCGGCCCAGCAGCAGTTGCCGGCGCAGGCTGGACAAGGCGGGTGGCAGGTCGAGCGCGCCGGCCAAACCGGGGATCTCCTCGATCGCGAGGCTCAGCTCGTCCGCGTCGATGTCGCCGAGCGGGCTCATGCGCGGCAAGAGCTGCGGCGCCCCGCCCGACAGGCGCAGGAACGCCTCGCGGAGTGTCCGGCAGGCGCGGCGGGTCGGCAGCAGGACGGTGTAGCTGGCGAGGGCCAAGGGGCCGCCATCGGCTTCCACGCGGGCGAGGATGCCGCTGGCCAGCGCGTCGACGAACGGCACGCCCGACGGGATGGTGTAGACTTGCGCCATGGTTCCCGAGCTTGTTGATGCCAGAGGCTTCAGGGAACGAGCATACTAGAGCTTGACGGCCGAACGCAAATCTTCCGCATATCTGGTGTTCTGGCGATGCCTCAGGATTCGCTGTGGGATGGCCGCTCCTCCAGGCGCTGGTTGACCTCGGCGATGCTGTCGGGTGTTCCGACATGGAACCATAGACCATCGTGGCGCATGCCAAAGAGGCGTTCGGTCTCGAGCAGGCGATCCCAGATCAGGTTGGTCGAGAAGGCCCCCTCGGGCGCGTCCTTGAACAGTTCCGGCTTGAGGATCTGGACGCCGGCGAAGACGAAGGGGGCGATCTCGCCGCTGCGGCGGCGCGTCAGGCGACCCAGCGGGTCCATGTGGAAATCGCCCTTGCCGTCATAGCCGAAGGCCGCCACGGCGGGATGGACTAGCAACAGCGCGTCCATCGCATCGGGGTTCCAGGCGGAGATCAGCCGGTCGATCGCGGGCGTCGGGCCGTCGAGCCACAGGATATCGGCGTTGATCGACAGGAATGGCTTTGTGCCAAGCTGGGGCAAGGCCCGCTTGATGCCGCCCCCCGTCTCCAGCAGGTCGGCTTCCGGCGACAGCACGATCCGGGGAGACCGGCGGTCCGCGAGATGGGCCGCGATCATCTCGCCCTTATAGTGGGTGTTGACGACAGCCGTTTCGATGCCCGCCGCCGCGACCCGGTCGAGCGCGTGGTCCAGCATGGGCTTGCCCGCGACGGAAATCAGCGGCTTGGGTCGCTCCAAGGTGAGCGGGCGCATGCGCAGGCCAAGCCCGGCTGCCAATACCATGGCGTGGGTCACGGTCGTCATAATTCGTTTTCTTTCAAAACTTTGGAATGCTGGTTGAATAGGGGCGCGCGGGCCGATGCCGGCAGGGTGTCGTCGAACCACGCGCGGACCGGCGCCAGCGCGGGGTGGCTCAGCTTAGCCTCGAGCAGGCGCCAGACGCGGGGCAGGTGGCGCAGGTATTCCGGTCGGCCATCCCGGAGGAACAAGCGGGCGAACACGGCGACGATCCGGGTGTGGCGCACGGCGCCCAGCACGGCGTAGGAGCGGTGGAAGGCGGCGCGATCCAGGTCGGGGAACGCCGCCAGATAGTGGTCGAGCATGGCGGCGGCGAGATCGGTGGGAACGTCGCGCCGGGCGTCCTCCAGCAGCGATACCAGATCGTAGCTGATCGGGCCCAGTCCGGCGTTCTGGAAATCGAGCAGGCCGCAGGCCGCCGCACCAACACGGCCCTCCAGCCGCATCAGGTTGTCGACGTGGTAGTCGCGATGCATCAGCGAGGTGGCGAGGTCGACCGCGTCCGGAACGACCGATTCCCACGCCCGCTCCAAGGCTTCGCGTTCCTCGGCGGTGGCGGGGCGTCCCAATGCCGCCGGGACGTAGACGTCCGCCAGCAGCATGACCTGATCGATGAACAGCGCCGCGTCGTAGCACGGTAGGTCGAGTGCCGCCGCGTGTTCCGGCCGAAAGCCGCGCCGCAAGGCGATCAGGGCATCCACCGCCAGCCGGTAGAGTTCGGCGGGATCGGCGCCCTGGTCCATCAGGCGCGTGAAGGTGCCGTCGCCGAAGTCCTCGATCAGCAGCAACCCGTCCTCCGCCCGCTCCGCGATGATCTCCGGAGCCGACAGGCCGAGGTCCCGCAGGAGATCAGCGATGGTGACGAAGGGGATCACGTCCTCGGCCGGGTTGGGCGAGTCCATCAGGAGCACGCGGGTATCGGCGCGGTGCAGGCGCACATAGCGGCGGACCGAGGCGTCGCCCGCCAGGGGCTCGCGCCGGGCGTCGGCCCAACCCGCCGACGTGAGGAAATCGGTGATGGTCTGGTCGCGAGGGGTCACTTCGGCTCCAGGCTTTCGACGCGGCCAGCCCAAGCGCCGAAGCCGGTCAGGGTGGCGCGGCGCGCCGTGGGATCGGGGCCGAACGCCAGGGTGATGTCGAGCCGCTCGTCGGGCATCAGGGTGCCGAGCCGGTCCGGCCATTCGACCACCGCGATGCCGTCGGTGCGGGCGTCATCCCAGCCAAGCTCGATCACCTCGTCGGGTCCCCCCAGGCGATAGAGGTCGAAGTGCCAGACCGGGCCGGCGGGGGTCTCGTAGGTCTGCACCAGCGTGAAGGTCGGGCTCGGCACCTCCTCGTCCGCGTCGCCCAGTGACTGGATCAGCGCGCGGGCCAGGGATGTCTTGCCGGCGCCCAGGTCGCCGCGCAGCGCCACCATGTCGCCGGCGCGCAGCAGGCGGCCGAGGCGGCTGGCGAGGTCCGCCGTCGCGGCCTCGTCCTGGAGGTCGATGGTCAAGTCGTGCCGAATCCGTGGAGTCATGGCCGTTGGCCCGTGTCCTGCTTTCCAGCTTTCAAGTCATGGCCGGCAAATGATGGCCGGGGGTTTGATCGCGCGGGGAAATCCGGTACATGAAGGGCATGTGCCGCAACCCTCTTCCTAGCTTTTCCGGAGTCCCCATGTCGAGCCCCGAGCAGCATACCGATGTCGCCATCATTGGTGCCGGTCCCGTTGGTCTGTTCGCCATTTTCGAATGCGGCATGCTGCGCATGAAATGCCACGTGGTCGACGCCCTCGACATGGTCGGCGGCCAATGCGCCGCACTCTACCCGGAAAAGCCGATATACGACATCCCAGGTTACCCGTCGATCGACGCCGCCGACCTGATCGACCGGCTGAGCGAGCAATGCGCCTCGTTCAATCCCGTCTTCCATCTGGGACAACAAGTCGTCGGGCTGACCCGGACCGCCGATGACCGCTGGCTGGTGGAAACCTCGACCGGCACGCGGATCAACGCCGCGGCGGTGATCGTCGCGGCGGGCGTCGGCGCCTTCGGTCCCAACCGGCCGCCGCTGGATGGGTTGGAACAGTTCGAGGGCAAGTCGATCCACTATCTGGTACGCCGGCGTCTGGACTACGCCGGCAAGCGGGTCGTGATCGCCGGGGGTGGCGATAGCGCGGTCGATTGGGCGATCAGCCTGGCGGAGGTCGCCGCCAAGATCATGGTGGTCCACCGCCGTCCCAAGTTCCGCGCGGCGCCGGAAAGCGTCGCCCGGATGGACCAGCTGACCAAGGAAGGCCGGATCGAGATGGTGGTGCCCTATCAGCTCTCCGGCCTGGAAGGATCGGACGGACAACTGACCGGCGTGCGGGTCGCCACGCTGGACGGGGAAGAGAAGGTGCTGGACGCCGATGTGCTGCTGCCATTCTTCGGCCTGTCCATGAACCTGGGTCCGATCGCCGAGTGGGGCTTGGAACTGGAACGCCACCACATCAAGATCGAGCAATCGACCTGCGCCACCAGCGCTCCCGGCATCTTCGCGATCGGCGATATCGCCACATATCCGGGCAAGCTCAAGCTGATCCTGACCGGCTTCGCGGAAGCAGCCTCCGCCGCGCATTCCGCCTTCCCGCTGGTCCACCCCGGCGAGGTGCTGCACTTCGAATATTCGACCACCAAGGGTATGCCGGCGGGGGTTTGAGGAAACCCTTGGCCGTCTCGCCTGTTGTCCTACCAGCCCATCAACGGGCAACGGATTCGAGGATGACGATGAAACAGCCGCACACCGAAGAGACGGTCAAGCATACCGAGGACCAGCAGAACACCGGCAACCACCACAAGCCGAACGCTCCCGACGCCGGCGGGCCGGACAAGTTCGGCGGCACCCGCAAAGGCGCCGAGAACGTCGAGCCGGACGCCGGCAAGAAGTAAGTCGGAAACTACTGGAAGGCTGCCTCGGCGAAGCTGCGAAGCTTGCGTGAGTGCAGCTTTTCCAGCCCGTTTTTCCGCAGCAGCTCCATCGCCAGCACACCGATCTTGAGGTGCTGATCGACCTGACTGCGGTAGAAGTTGTTCGCCATGCCGGGCAGCTTCAACTCGCCGTGCAGCGGCTTGTCCGAGACGCACAGCAACGTCCCATAGGGCACCCGGAAGCGGAACCCATTGGCGGCGATGGTGGCGCTCTCCATGTCCAGCGCCACGGCCCGACTCTGGCTGAAGCGCTGGACCATCTCCGCGTGGTCGCGCAGTTCCCAGTTCCGGTTGTCGATCGTGGCGACCGTTCCCGTCCGCATCACCCGCTTCAATTCGTATCCGCTCAGGCCCGTGACATGCCCGACGGCGCCTTCCAGGGCCACCTGGACCTCCGCCAGCGGCGGCACCGGGACCCAGACCGGCAGGTCGGCGTCCAGAACGTGGTCCTCGCGGACATAGCCATGGGCCAGGACATAGTCGCCCAGCCGTTGCGTGTTGCGGAGGCCCGCGCAGTGGCCAAGCATGATCCAGGCGTGCGGGCGGAGTGCCGCGATGTGGTCGGTGATCGTCTTGGCGTTGCTGGGGCCGACGCCGATGTTGACCATCGTGATCCCGGAGCCATCGGCGCGCTTCAGGTGGTAGGCCGGCATCTGGGGCAGGCGTCCGACGCGGGTGCCTTGGGGATCGGCCGGACCCAGGTTCTGGTTCGGGATGATGAAGTCGCCCGGTTCCACGAAGGCGGTGTACTGCGCGCGATAGTCCCTCTCGTCCGGATCGTCGGTCGGCGACATCACTTCCATGCCGAGCCGGATGAACTCATCGATGTAGAACTGGTAGTTCGTGAACAGGATGAAGTTCTGGAAGTGCTCCGGCGCCGTCGCGGTGTAGTGCTTCAGCCGGTGCAGCGAATAGTCGACGCGCGGCCCCGTGAACAGCGCCAGCGGCGCCGGCTCGTCGGCGGCCAGCCGATGGGTGCCGTTGACGATGCTGTCGTCCAGCTCCGACAGGTCGGGCAGGTCGAAGCTGTCGCGCATCCGGCCAAGCCGTTCCGGCGTCAGGTCGCCCTCGACATGCAGGCCTTCCGGAAAGGCGAAATGGATCGGTATCGGCTGCCGGCTGACGCCGACCTCCAGCACGACGCCATGGTTGCGCCTCAACTGCTCGAACTGCTCCAGGTAATAATGATGGAACAGGTCCGGCCGGGTCAGCGTCGTGGCGTAGGTTCCCGGTCCGGCGACGAAGCCATAGGCCAGCCGGGTGTCCACCCGCGTGCTGGTCTCGGTGTGGACGCGGAGGAACGGGTAGCAGGCGTGGACCCGCTGCTGCATCTCCTCACCGGCCGTGAAGCGGGTGAAGCAGTCGCGGAGAAAGGCGGTGTTGGCGTCGTAGATCTCGCGCACCCGCGCCACCGCCGCGGCGGGATCGGTGAAATGCTCCGCCGCGAAGGGAAGGCCGATGTGGTTGTACGGGTTCTGCATGGTCGCCTCAAGCCTCCAGGCCCATCAGCGAACGGGCGAACGACCCAGCCTCGAAGGGCCGCATGTCATCCACGCCCTCGCCGACGCCGATATAATGGACCGGCTGGCCGTATTTCTCGGCCAGCGACACCAGCACGCCGCCCCGGGCCGAACCGTCCAGCTTGGTGACGATCAAGCCGTTGACGTTGACCATCTCGCCGAACACCTCGACCTGGGCATGGGCATTCTGCCCCGTCGTGGCGTCCAGCACCAGCAGGACCGAATGGGGCGTCTCCGGATCCATCTTCTTGAGGACTCGGACGATCTTCTGAAGCTCGGCCATCAGGTTGGCCTTGTTCTGCAGCCGTCCCGCCGTGTCGATCAGCAAGACATCGGTCTTCTCGCGCCGGGCGCGCTCCAGCGCGTCGAAGGCCAAGCCGGCCGCGTCGGCGCCGGTCTCCTTGGCGATCACGGGGCAGCCAGACCGCTCGCCCCAGACCTGGAGCTGCTGGACCGCCGCCGCGCGGAAAGTGTCGCCGGCGGCGATCATGACCGACTTGCCCTCCTGCCGGAACTGCTTGGCCATCTTGCCGATCGTCGTGGTCTTGCCGGCGCCGTTGACGCCGACCACCAGGATGACATGCGGCTTGGCCGTGCGGTCGATCACCAGGGGTTGGGCGACCGGCTCCAGGATAGCCGCGATGCTGGTCGCCAGCGTGCGGCGGACCTCGTCGGGCGAGACCTCCTTGCCGAAGCGGGTGCGCGCCAGTTCGGCCGTCACCTTCCCCGCCGTCACGGGGCCGAGGTCGGCCGTGATCAGCAGCTCCTCCAACTCCTCCAGCGCCTCGTCGTCCAGCTTGCGCTTGGTGAAGATGCCGCTGATGCCGTCGGTCAGCTTGGTGGTGGACTTGGTCAGCCCCTCGCGGAGACGCGACAGCCAGCCCTTGCGGACGGGCTGTTCCGGCTCGGGCGCGGGAGCAAGGGCCACGATTGGCTCCGGCTCCGGCTCCGGCTCCGGTTCGGGCTCCGGCTCGGGTTCTGGTTCCGGCTCTGGCTCGACTTCCGCGATCCGCGGTTCGGCGACCTCTGGTTCTTCAGGCTTGGTCTCGGTTGGCTCCTGCTTATTGCGGCGCCAGAACTTCAGCATGTGACGCTCCGATCGATCCGGCCCACCAGCATCTCTCCGTCGACGCCGATGATGGCGGCGCGCACGATGGAGCCGGGCTCGACCGGCTGGTCCAGGCGCACTTCGGCGAATTGCTCGGTTCGGCCGAGGGTTTCCTTTTCCGCCAGCACGGCGGCATGGGTTCCGACCCGCCCGGCCAGGAAGCGGCCTACAGCCTCGGCGCCGGACCGTCTCAGGCGCGACGCGCGTTCCTTCCGCAGGGTGCCGTCGATCTGGGGCATCCTGGCGGCCGGGGTGCCGGGGCGGGGTGAATAGGGAAATATGTGCAGCCAGGTCAGGCCGCATTCGTCGACCGCGCGCAAGGTGTTCTCGAACATCTCGTCGGTCTCGGTCGGAAAGCCGGCGATCAGGTCGGCGCCGAACACCATGTCGGGCCGCAACTCGCGGGCGCGCCGGCAGAACTCGATGGCGTCGCCCCGCAGGTGACGGCGCTTCATCCGCTTCAGCACCATGTCGTCGCCAGCCTGCAGGCTGACATGCAGGTGCGGCATCAGGCGCGGTTCCTCCGCGATCAGCCGCCACAGATCATCGTCGATCTCGACAGGGTCGAGCGAGGACAGTCGCAACCGCTGGAGGTCGGGGACCTGCGCCAGCAGGCGGCGGATCATCTGTCCCAGGGTCGGACGGCCTGGCAGGTCGGGACCGTAGGAGGTGATGTCGACGCCGGTCAGCACGATCTCGTTATAGCCGGACTGGACCAGCAGGCGGACCTGCCGCACCACTTCGCCGATCGGCACGGAGCGCGAGTTGCCCCGGCCATAGGGAATGATGCAGAAGGTGCAGCGGTGGTCGCAGCCGTTCTGGACCTGCACGAAGGCGCGCGCCCTGCCTTCCAGCCCGCCGATCAGGTGGCCGGCCGTCTCCTTGACCGACATGATGTCGTTGACCAGCACGCGCTCGGTCGGGGCGTCGAGACCGAAGCTTTCGGGCTTCAGCTTCTCCTCGTTGCCGAGAACCTGATCGACCTCGGGCATGGCCGCGTATTTGGCGGGGTCGATCTGGGCGGCGCAGCCGGTCACGATGATACGGGCGTCGGGCCGCTCGCGCCGCATCTTGCGGATCGCCTGCCGGGCCTGCCGCTCCGCTTCGGACGTGACGGCGCAGGTGTTGAAGATCACCGTGTCGGCCAAACCGGCCGCCAGGGCGTTCTCGCGCATCACTTCCGACTCGTAGGTGTTGAGCCGGCAGCCGAAGGTGACGATATCGGCGCTCATGCCGGCACCGCCTGAAGTCGTGGTTCGGACGGCATGTCGCCAGCCAGTTCGGCTGACAATTCGCCGGTGAAGCTGAGGGCGATCGGGCCCGTCATCAGGACATGGCCGTCCTCGCGCCACTCGATCGTCAGCCCGCCGCCGTCCAGCACGACCTCCGCGCGCCGCTCGACCAAACCACGGCGGAAGGCGGCGACCTGCACGGCGCACGCGCCGGAGCCGCAAGCTTGGGTGATGCCGGCCGCGCGTTCCCACACGCGCATGCGGATGCGGGTGGGGGTGAGCACCTGGGCGAATTCGATGTTGGCGCGTTCGGGAAAGGCCGGATGGTGCTCCAACCGGGGGCCGACCCGTTCGAGCGGTACCGCCGCCACGTCATCGACGAAGAAGACCGCGTGCGGGTTGCCCATGCTGACGGCGGTCGGACCGGCATAGGGACCTTCGACCACGTCGTCCAGCCGGAGGGTGTCCGCCGGACCGGCCAAGGGAATGTCGCGCCAGTCGAGACGCGGCGGTCCCATGTCGACCGTCACCAAGCCATCGGCCTCAAGACTGGCGGGCAGCAGGCCGGCGATGGTCTCGACGACGGTGGTGGTTCGCCCCGACTCGGTCATCAGCAAATGCGCCACGCAACGGGTCGCGTTGCCGCAGGCGCCGGATTCGCTACCATCGGGATTGCGGATGCGCATGAAGGCGGTGGCGCCGGATGTCCGGGGTGGCTCGATCACGATGAACTGGTCGCAGCCGACGCCCAATCGCCGGTCCGCGATGGCGCGGGCCTGAGCTTCGTTCAAGGACAAGTTACCGCTACGGGCATCGATGACGACGAAGTCGTTGCCGAGCCCGTGCATCTTCAGAAACGGGATGGTCATGATGCGCGGTTATATGGCGATTACCCGTCCCAAGTCCATGGCCGCAGACACCGGAGACCTCCAGCACCCTGGACAAGCCCCTCGGGCAGGGCCCTCGGTTCCCGAACTTGGAAAGGGGCGTCGCCGCGTCCTCAGCTGGTGCGGACCCGGTGTATGAAGGTGTCGACCGCCTGGTTCAGCGTCTCGGACTGTCTGGACAGCTGCGACGCCTCGGTCAGCACTTGGTTTGCGGCGCGGCTGGCCTCGTGCGCCGCTTCCGACACGCCCGCGATGTTGGAGGAGACCTCCTGCGTTCCGCAGGCGGCCTGCTCAACGTTGCGCGCGATCTCGTTGGTCGCGGCGCGCTGCTGCTCGACGGCGGTCGCGATGGCGGTGGACGCGTCGCTGACGGCGGAGATGGTGGCCGTGATGTCCTGGATCGCCGCGACCGCCTGTCCCGTCGCTCCTTGGACGGAGGAGATCTGGCTGGCGATCTCCTCGGTCGCCTTGGCGGTCTGGTTGGCGAGGTTCTTGACCTCCGACGCGACGATCGCGAAGCCCTTGCCGGCCTCGCCCGCCCGGGCCGCCTCGATCGTCGCGTTCAGGGCCAGCAGGTTGGTCTGGCTGGCGATGTCGTTGATCAGGCTGACGACCTCGCCGATCTTGTGGGCCGCATCCGACAGGCCCGCGACGATCGAGTTGGTGCGTTCGGCCTTGGTGACAGCCTCGCGGGTGGTATCGGTCGCCTGGGTGACCTGCCGGCCGATCTCGGCGATCGACGACGACAGTTCCTCCGCCGCCGACGCGACGGTCTGGACGTTGCTCGACGCCTCCTCGGCGGCGGCGGCGGCCGCCGCCGACTGCCGGGTCGATTGCTCGGCGCAGGCCGACATGGTGCTGGCGGTCGCCGTCATCTCCGTCGCGGCGGACGCCACGTGTTCCACCACGGCTTCCACATGGGACTGGAAGTCGTCCGCCATGGCGTTGATCTGCTTCTTGCGGTCGGCTTCGGCATTGGCCTTGGCGGCCTCGCGCTCCTCGCGCAGGCGTTCGACCGCGATGCCGTTCTCCTTGAAGACCTCCACCGCCTTGGCCATCTGGCCGACCTCGTTGGTCTGATCCGAGTAGGGTACGGTGACCGCGAAATCCTGTTTGGCGAGACGCCCCATGACATCGCGCAGGCGTCCGATCTGGCCGCTCACGCTTCGGGAGATACCCAAGGCGATGCCGAGACCCACGACGACAAGGGCCGCCAGCGCCGTCAGGATCAGGACCCAGGCCTGTCCGATCGAGGTCTCCGCCGAGGCAGCGGCGTCGGCGGCGCGTTTCCTCACCGCCTCGATCAGGACGTCCATCCGCTCGGTGATCAGCTTGACCTGGGCGGCGCCGATCGTCTTGGTGATATCGGCCGCCTCCGCGCGCTTGCCCTCCTTCATGAACGCGATCACGCGGGCTCGGATCGGCTGCCAATCGCGGATCGCGGTGATGGTGGCTTCGACCTCCGCCGGATTGCCGAGATAGCGCTCCTTGACGATGGCCATCGACGCCAGGACCCGTTTTTCCTGCGCGTCGACCGCCAGGGTTGCCGCGTCGATGCCCGCATTGTCGGTCGCCAGGGCGACATCCTTCATCGACCGGTGCATGCCGATGATCCCGGCATTGGCCTCCAGGGCCGATGTCGACACGGTGAAGGATCGCTCATAGAGCCGTGTGGCGAGGTCGCCGACCGTGTCCACCTGATGCAGCGCCAGCAAGCCCAGCATGGACGCCAGCCCCAATACCGCCGAGAAACCGATGAGGAGGCGGGCCAACAGGCTGCTGTTGCGGAACGTCATGAATGTTTCCCCCGGCCATCGGCCCTATGAATTCGAATGAGTTCCGGGGACTGTGAGCCGTCGCGGAACCTCGCGCCATGATTTATCTCAAAGGCGCGGTAACGCCAATCGGATATCGGGTCAGCGGCGGGCGATGTCGCGCATGATCAAATCATTGTAGAAACCGACCAGCTCATAGCAGACGGTGACGACGTTCGGCCCTTCGTGGTCCGGGCCGTTCCGATAGAAGGCGTTGGCGTCGCCGGCCCCGCAGGCTTCGAAGTGGATGGCCAAGTCGCGCGGAAGCTTGAAACCGCCGCCGATATCGTGGGCGATGGCCTCTATCAGCCCCGACTCGCGCAGCAGCGAGGCGACATGGTCGTATCCCGGCGGTGGTGGGCCGAAGGTGACCGTGACTCGGCTTGGCTGGGAGGCCCTTTGTTCGACGGGAACCATGTGGGGAGCGAGCAGGCGGGTCCAGCTGGCGCGGGCTTGGACATATTCGTTGGGACAGGTGGCGCGCCGCTCGGCGGGCAGGCTGACGCTTTCCGCCAGGGCCGCGAAGCCGGTGGGGTCGCTGCCGTACATCAGGCAGACGACGGAGTAGAAGCGCTGCATGTCGAGCGAGTGCTCGCCCCACCAGGACGGTTCGGTGTTTCCCGCCTCGTGTTGCCGAAGATTTCCCAGGAACCAGCCGTCCGCCGCAGCGACGATCAACTCGTCCATCACCGGATCGGCCTCGTCCGGGATCATCATGACGCTGGCGAGGTTGTCGGCCGCGTCCTCCTCCCGGCCCAGCACGGGAAGGCCCAGCAGGTCGATCAGCGCGTGTCCCAACTCGTGGTAGAGGATGAACACGGTGTTGCCGAGGACGAAGAGGTCGGCCTCCTGCCGCTCCTCGCCCGTCACCCGCCGCGCGTTCGTCAGGACCTCCCCAGCGTCCGCCGCGCTTGAGGCGAAGGGCGGGACGAGGCAGAGGAGGATGGCCATCCGCGCCATCAGGTGGCGCACGCATACCCGAACAATCTCCGGACCACTCACCGCCACCACGCCGTTTACTCCGCGCGAAAGTATTATCGGTGAGTATTACAAGGAGGTCAGGTTGAACTCAAGCACTCTCAGCGCATCGCCAGGATCACCAGCATCAGCGTGCCGAGCGCTATGCGGTACCAGCCGAACGGCGTGAATCCGAAGCGGCTGACGAACGCCACCAGGCTCTTGACCACGACCAAGGCCGCCAGGAACGCCGCGACGAACCCGATCGCGATGACCAGCGAGCCGTCGGAGGTCAAGGTGTCGAAGTTCTTGTAGGTGTCGTAGACGACGGCCCCGGCCATGGTCGGGATCGCCAGGAAGAAGGAGAACTCGGCGGCCGTCTTGCGCTCGACCCCCATCAGCAGCGCGCCCAGGATGGTGGCTCCGGAGCGGGAGACGCCGGGAATCATGGCCAGCGTCTGGACGAAGCCGATGCCAAGCGCCAGCCGGGGAGAAAACTGCTCGACCTTGAAATGGCGCGGCGTCGGCAGGTTCCGCTCGATCAGCAGGATGGCGATACCGCCGACGATCAGCGCCACGCAGACCACGTAGGGCGAGAACAGCACGCTCTTGATGAAGCCATGGGCCATGACGCCGATCACGGCGGCGGGCAGGAAGGCCAGCAGGATGGCGATGACGAACCGCCGCGACTCGCGACTGGTCGGGAGCGTCACGGCGATGTGCCAGAGACGCTGGAAATAGACGACGCAGATCGCGAGGATCGCGCCCAACTGGATCACGACCTCGAACAGGCGCCCGGGAGGTCCTTGGAAACCCAGCAGGTCGCCAATCAGGATCAGGTGCCCGGTGGAGGATACCGGCAGGAATTCGGTCAAGCCTTCGACCACGCCCAAGATCAGGGCGCTCAGCAACGTGGTGTCATCCATGATTTCAGCAGATCCGTGTCAGGGCGCCGGACGCGCGCCGCGCGCCGCCCGTGGGTAGGGATGGACGGTCAAGCGCGGCGGAATACCAGCTTCTTGGACGCGGTGAAATTGAAAAATAGCCCCGAGAGGGACCCCGCGGCCACGGCCAGCGCCGGATATGTGGCGAACGGATCGCCGGACGCCACCAGGGCGGCGTAGACCGCGTAGTTGACGGCGCCGCCGACGGCGTTGACCGTCACGAAGCGCGCCCATTGGTGATGGATCTTGCCGACCTTGGCGTCGCTGAAGGTGAAGGCGCGGTTCAGCGCCCATGTCGTCGTCGCGGCGGCCAGATAGGAGACCAGCCGCGACCAGTAGAGACCCAGCCCGCCGATTTCCAGGCACAGGTGGAGGACCGCGATGTCCACCAGCAAGCCGACCACCCCGACCAGTCCGAAGCGGACGATCTCGGCCTGGAACAGCCGCTGGATCATCGCTTGTCCTTCGAGTCGCGCGCCGGGTCGCGGATGCCGGGAGCCGGAATGCGGAGATACTGCATCCGCTTGATCTCGCGCCGGCCGCGGGTGACCGTTTCCAGGATCAGGCCGCAGGTCAGGCTCAGGAAGCCCAGCAGCATCAGGCCGGTCGACAACACCGCCGTCGGAAGGCGCGGGACCAAGCCGGTCTGCATGTAGGTCGCCACCACCGGCCACGCGAGCACGATCGCGACGAAGGCCAGGAAACCGGCCAGGATGCTGAAGAATTGGAGCGGCCGCTCCTCCTTGACCAGTACCAGGATCAGCTTGAGGATCCTGAAGCCGTCATAATAGGTCCGAAGCTTGCTGGCCGAGCCCGGCGGGCGGTCCTTGTAGGGGGTGCTGACATCCGACATCGGCATGCGCAGTTCCAGCGCGTGCACCGTCAGCTCCGTCTCGATCTCGAAGCCGCCGCTCAAGGCGGGGAAGCTCTTGACGAAGCGGCGCGAGAACACCCGGTAGCCGGACAGCATGTCGGCGACCCGGTTGCCGAAGATCTTGGCTACGATCCCGGTCAGCATCATGTTGCCGAAGCGGTGGCCAGGTCGGTAGGCGGCGGCGATATCCGTCACGCGCGCGCCATTGACCATGTCGAGATGCTGGCCGACCAGCTTCGACACCAGGGCCGGGGCGCTGGCGGCGTGATAGGTGTCGTCGCCGTCGACCATGACGTAGACGTCGGCCTCGACATCCGCGAACATCCGGCGGACGACGTTTCCCTTGCCCTGGAGAGGCTCCGTCCTGACGATGGCGCCGGCCTCGCGCGCCAGTTCGACTGTTCGGTCCTTGGAATTGTTGTCGTAGACATAGATGGCGGCCGTCGGCAAAGCCGCCTGGAAATCGCGGATCACCGAGGTGATCGACGCTTCCTCGTTGTAGCAGGGGATCAGGACGGCGATTTCCAGCCCGCTCAACTCTGGCGCGTCGCTGTCACCCGCGTTGGAGCCGGTGACGCTGTTGGACGTCGCGACGGGAGCGGCGGCTCGCTTGTCGACCGTGCCGATGGCTGGGCTGGCGTCGGAGTATTGGTCTATCAAAAGTCACCTGATCACGAAGTAATTCACCGGGGCTCCGCCGGGGGGCGTCGGACGGCGCAGAAGCTGTGCGGCTCTCCCAGGTTGTTGTGGATCACCTGGCAGCTGTCCCAATCCAGCCTCAATCCATAGAACGCGGCCGCGTCCGCCGCAATACCGGTATCTGGAACCGTCGCGATCATAAAGTAATCTCCGCGGTGATCCATCACCCTACGCCGAAGCACTTCCGAATAACCGTTGTCGGTCGAATCCGGCTGGACGAAATTGCTCTGCAACCTGACGAAGGGGATCACGGGCGGGAACGCTGGAATCAGGTGGCCGACGGGCTGGTAGCCACCGATCAGAACCATCGTGTGGTCGGGGTCGGGGATCTCGGGCATGTTGAATTCGACCACCTTCGTCGTCCAATCCGAGCGCCCCCAGGTTCCCCAGACCGTCGTCGCCTGCAACATCGCCAGCACGGCGCACGCGACGCTCAGCCAGACAGCGCGGCTGACCGGCAGCAGCCCAAGCGCCAGCACGACGCAGAGGGGGGCCAGCATCTCGATCGGCACGGCATAGCGGTAGATGCAGAACATCCAGGCCCAGGCCGCGTAGGACAGCGCCGCGACCGTCAATAGCCAGCGGGTCGTTCCGGGGGCGGCGAAGGGATGCGGGCGATCCCTGCGGGACAGCGCTCCCGCAACGGCCGCGACCGGCAACGCCATGTAGAGCGCCAGGATCCGGTAGTCGCGGAAGAAGATCTCGCCGGAGATCAGCGGATCGGCGCTGAAGCGGAACGGCAGGGCCAGCCGCTCCCAAGCCGTCTTGGGATGGTAGTGGAGATCCTTGTAGTCGCTGATGGCGCCGAGCGGCGATTTGAAGATGTTGTTGTAGTAGGGGTGCAGGGGATTGCCGTGGGTTTCCCACAGGAACCACATCCAGTGGCCGGACAGCGCCGCGACCGCCGCGACGATCCCGATGCCGCACACCAGCGTCAGGGCGACGCGTCGTGACCAGGGGGCGGGAGCCGCCAGGAAGCCGAAGCAGACCGCGATGCAGTAGATGACCGATGGCTGCTTGAAGCCCATGGCGGCACCGACCATCAGCCCCGCCGAGAAGGCCCAGCCGAGCGCCGCCCGCGGCGGGCCGTCGAACAAACTTTCCCACTTGATGGCGATCAGCGCCAGGGCGCCGAGGAAGCCCAGGCTGACTGTATTGTCATGGAAGGTCGTGCCGATCTGAGACACGTTCCCGCCGCCGAGCACGCCGATCAAGGCGATGGCGGCCGCCGTCCACACCCGCGTCACTGGACGGTCGATCCGTAGGATGACATAGGCCAAGGCGAATAGCGGGACGAAGTTCAGTCCCTGGACGAAGGCCAGCACGCCGTAGGCGGCCGGCGCCGGCAGCGCGTTACCAAGCAGGAAGAACGGGATGTCCAGCGTCGGATTGTAGAAACTCGGCGTCTGGGCCGGCACCACGTCGAGGAAGAAGCGCCCGTTGAGATAGCTGTAGGCGTTGTACCAGTGGTAGTTCCGCAGGTCCCAGTTGGCGTCCTGACCCATGAACAGATTCAGGAGCACGAAACCGAGGGGCACCGCCAGAGCCAGCACCCAGGCGGATAGCCGCGCGGTCCGGCCTGGGGCGCGGGCGGCGTTCCGGATCGGGATCGAGAGCGTCAAGGGACCGGCACCGAAAGTAGTGCCCCAGGGGGCGATGGCTGCTTGTTACGCGCGGACCAGGACTTTATCAAGGCTGGCGGCCCCCGGCGCACCCGATGGCGGAAGGGGCTCAGGCGTCATTTCCGCTCGATGGCGCGCCAGCCGATGTCGCGGCGGCAAAAGCCGTCGGGCCATTGGATCCTGTCCACCGCCTCGTAGGCCAGCGTCCTCGCCTCGCGCACGGTTGGCGCTATGGCCGTGACACCCAGCACGCGGCCGCCGTCGGCCAGGATCCCGCCATCATCCGCCAGGATTGTGCCGGCGTGGAAGACCGAGACGTCGGGCAGCGCCGCCGCCTCGTCCAGGCCATGGATCTCGGTCCGGCGCAGGTAGTCGCCGGGATAACCCTTGGCCGCCATGACGACGCACAGCGCCGAGTCCTCGTACCAGCGCAGCTGGAAGTTTTTCAGGACGCCGTCACGCGACGCCAGCAGCGCCGGAAGCACGTCCGACATCATCCGCTTCATCAGCACCTGGGTTTCCGGATCGCCGAACCGGGTGTTGTACTCCAGCAGCTTGGGCGACGGTCCCTCGGGGGTGTCCACGATCATCAAACCGGCGTAGAGCACGCCCTTGAACGGACGCCCTTCAGCCGCCATGCCGCGCACCGTCGGGTCGATGATCTCGCGCATGACGCGGGCCTCGAGCGCCGGCGTCATCACCGGGGCCGGCGAGTAGGCGCCCATGCCGCCGGTGTTGGGCCCCGTGTCGCCGTCGAACGCCGTCTTGTGGTCCTGCGCCGACACCAGGGGCAGGGCGGTCGTGCCATCGACCAGCGCGAAGAAGCTGGCCTCCTCGCCGGCCAAGAACTCCTCGATCACCAATTCGGTGCCGGCGTCGCCGAATCGCGCCTCGACCATCGCCTCGTCGATCGCGGCCAGAGCCTCGTCCACCGTCCGGGCGATGGTGACACCCTTGCCGGCGGCCAGACCATCGGCCTTGACGACGATCGGCGCGCCGCGCTCGTGGACGAAGCCGCGCGCCGACTCGGCGTCGGTGAACCGGCCATAGGCGGCGGTCGGGATGCCGTATTTGGCGCACAGGTCCTTCATGAAGCCCTTGGAGCCCTCGAGCGTCGCGGCGGCCGCCGTCGGGCCGAACGCCTTGACGCCGGCCGCCTCCAGGCGGTCGACCAAGCCCAGGCACAGCGGCTGCTCCGGCCCGACCACGACGAAGTCGATCGCGTTGTCCGTGGCGAATCGCGTGATGCCGTCCAGATCGTCCGCCTTGATCGCGACGCACTCGGCATCGCGGGCGATCCCGGCGTTGCCCGGCGCGCAATAGAGCTTGTCGCAGAGGGGAGACGCCGCGATCGCCCAACAGAGCGCGTGCTCGCGTCCACCCGAGCCGACCACCAGTACCTTCATGAGCCTATTGTCCCTTACGACGTCCTTTTAGCACCTTGTCACCAAGGCGAAGGCCATACGACCTTGTTGCCAAGGCGAAGGCTTGTATCATGCCGACGCCATGACACAAGACCAACCCCTAATGGACCGCGACCCGGCTCCCGGCCGCCCCGGCTCCAACCTTGCCGAACTCACCGTGACAGAATTGTCGCGGGCGCTGAAACGCACGGTCGAAGACCAGTTCGGCTATGTGCGCGTCCGGGGCGAGGTGTCGCAACCCAAGCGTCATGGCTCCGGCCACGTCTATCTCAGGCTGAAGGACGAGACGGCGGTCATCGAATCGGTCTGCTGGCGCGGCTCAGTCTCCCGGCTCTCGGTCCAGCCGGAGGAGGGGATGGAGGTCATTTGCACCGGCAAGCTGACCACATATCCCGGCCGTTCCCAATACCAGCTCGTGATCGAGACGATGGAACTGGCGGGCGAGGGCGCCCTGCTCAAGCTGCTGGAGGAGCGGAAGCGCCGCTTGGCCGCCGAAGGCCTGTTCGAGGCGTCGCGCAAGCGGCCGCTGCCATTCCTGCCCGAGGTGATCGGCGTCATCACATCGCCAACCGGCGCCGTGATCCGCGACATCCTGCACCGGCTGGCCGACCGCTTTCCCCGCCATGTGCTGCTCTGGCCGGTGGCGGTCCAGGGCGAGACGGCGGCCGCCCAGGTCGCCGCCGCGATCAAGGGCTTCAACGGCATCGCGCCGGGCGGGCGGGTGCCCCGGCCCGACCTGATCATCGTGGCGCGCGGCGGCGGCTCGCTGGAGGACCTGATGGCCTTCAACGAGGAGATCGTCGTGCGCGCGGCGGCGGCCAGCGAGATCCCGCTGATCTCCGCCGTTGGCCACGAGACCGACACCACCCTGATCGACTTCGCGTCCGACCGGCGGGCGCCGACTCCGACCGCCGCGGCGGAGATGGCGGTTCCCGTCCGGGCCGAGCTGATAGCGCTGGTGATGGACTGCCAGCGCCGGCAGCACGCCGCGACCGGGCGCATGATCCTGGAGCGGCGCAACTGGGTCGACGGCTTTGCTCGCGGATTGGGCGATCCCCAGGCCTTGCTGGAGGACAGCGTCCGGCGCCTGGACGACCGCGTCGAGCGCATGGGCATCGCGGTCGCCGGCGTCCTGGAGCGGCGGCGGACCCGCGTCGCGGAACAGGGCGCCAAGCTTCGCCACCCGCGCGAGGTGATGACGCTGGCCGATGGTCGTTTGCGCTCGGAGGCGCGCGCCTTGGGGGCGGCGCTGCGCCAAGTCGTCGCGGCGGAGCAGGGCCGCCTCGGCCGCCTGACGCCGCGGCTGACGCTGCTGCCGATCCGGATCAAGGTCGGCGACGGCGAGCGCCGGCTTGGCGAGTTGGGCGAGCGGATGGACGCCGGTTTCTCCCGCTTGCTGGGGGAGCGCGAGACCCGTCTGAAGTCGGGTGCGGCCTTGCTGGAGAGCTTTTCCTACCGGGGCATCCTGGAGCGGGGCTTCGCCCTGGTCACCGACGACGCCGAGCGGCGAATCACCTCCGCCGCCGACGCCAAGCCGGGGCTGCCGGTCACGCTGGAGTTCCAAGACGGCAAGGTTGACGCCGTGGTCGGCGGTGGCGGCTTGGTCCGGAAGGCCGAAACGGCGCCCCGCCAGCCGAAAAAAGCCGACGCCACGGCGAAACAGGACCCGGCCAAACAGGGCCTGCTGTTCTGACGGAGGACGTCAGACCGGCCAGCGGCTGTGCAGCCACAGCCACTGCTCCGGCCGGGCGCGTACCCAGCTCTCCACGATACGGTTGATCTCGACCATCAGCGCCCGGATGTCGGCTTCCCGGTCGCCGGTCCTGGGCACGTCGATCGGCGGGAAGACGGTCAGCCGGAAGTTGGCGCCCTTCAGCCGCTCGGTCATCACTGGAATGATGGCGCAGTCGAAGCGCAGGGCCAGTTGCGCGATGGCCGGCGCGGTCATGGCATCGCGGCCGAAAAACGGGATGGGGATGCCGTCGTTCATCTTCTGGTCGATCATCATGCAGACGCTGCCGCCGTTCCGCAGCGTGGCGATGATCTCACGGGCGCCCTCCCGGCCCTTCGGAACGAAGTGACTGCCAGTGACCGCCCGGACGCGGTCGATCAGCTTGCCGGCGGTGGGATTGTTAGGACGCCGATAAACGGCGGTCATCTCCAGGCCGTTGCGGCTCGCCCCCATCACGTTCAGTTCCCAGTTGGCGATGTGTGCCGAGAAGAAAAGCGTGGCCTTCCTGGTTTCGACCAAATCCTTGACAAGGTCCCGGCCGATCAGCTCTGTCCGCTCCCAGACCTTTTCAAGGTGGGGATACTCGGCCATGACCCGGCCGAGATTGTCCCAGCTGCCCACCAGGATCTCCCGGTGCCGTTCCGGTGATTCTTCGGGCAAGGCCCTTTCGATGTTTCGCAGCGTGCTCCGCGACGACCGCAGGCGTG
Organism: Skermanella stibiiresistens SB22; assembly: GCF_000576635.1. GTDB lineage: Bacteria > Pseudomonadota > Alphaproteobacteria > Azospirillales > Azospirillaceae > Skermanella > Skermanella stibiiresistens. Next base: position 247,646 of record NZ_AVFL01000008.1, on the reverse strand, counting down.
GGCCGACCGTGCGGCCGATCCAGCCGCCGAGCGCGGAGGCGGCATCGAGCGGCAGGGCCGAGAACACGCCATAGGTCAGGTACAGGAGCGCCGCTTCGAGCGGATAGCCCAGATAGCGCCGGCGCAGCCTCGCGTTTTTCGTTCTAGTGGCCATGGACCATCGGGACATCAAGGGTAAGCAGGCGGTCGAGCGCCTTGGGATCATCCCAGGCGACCGTGACGGGTATGGTTTGGACCATCTCCCGCGCGTCCCGGGGCAGGCGGACCGCGTCCTTCGCGGTCGTGACCAGGGCGGCGTCGAGGCTGGCGGCGTGTTCGACCAGCCGCATGACCTCGTCGGGCGCGTAGGGGTGATGATCGGCGAAGGCGATCCGCCCGACCAGCTGGGCGCCGATCTCCTCGACCGTCGCGAAGAACTTGGCGGGCCTGCCGATGCCGGCGAAGGCGACGACGCGGCGGCCTCGTAGCGTCCCCGCCACGGCGGGATCCGGTACCAGCCGGGCGTGGAGGACCGGCACCTTCGCGCCGACGGCCTCCGCGACGCCCGACACATCACGGCCGAGCACGACCACGGCGTCGGCCCGCGCCAGCCCGTCGGCCACGGGTTCGCGCAAGGGACCGGCCGGGATGACGTGGCCATTGCCGAAACCGGCGCCCCCATCGACCACCAGGATCGACAGGTCCTTGGCCAGCCGCGGGTTCTGGAAACCATCGTCCATGACGATGACCTCGGCTCCCGCCGCCGCGGCCGCCTTGGCGCCGGCGACCCGGTCGCGCGCCACCCAGGTGGGGCGGGCGCGGGCCAGCAGCAGGGCCTCGTCCCCCACCGCGGCGGCGTCGTGGCGGTCGCCCTCGACCAGGATCGGTCCGGTTTCCCGCCCGCCATAGCCGCGCGTGAGGAAGTGGACGGAACGGTCGGTCAGGGCCGACGCGATGGCGAGCGCCACCGGTGTCTTGCCGGCGCCCCCCGCCACGAGGTTGCCGACGCAGATCACCGGAACGCCGGGATGCTCCGGGGTGATCGACGCCTGGCGAACCTTGCCGATCGCGGCGAATAGACCGCCGGCCGGCCGTAGCAGGCGCGCCGCCAATCCCGGTGGGGCGTACCAATAGGCCGGTGTCCTCACGGGCATGGTTGGATACCCGCCGCCGTCAACGCCGGAGCCAGGGCCTCCACGACGGCGTCGACCACGCGGCGGTTGCGTTCCGCCACGGCGCTGGCGGCCTCGGCCAGGCGTGTCCGCGCGGGCTCGTCCGACAGCAACCCGCCAACCTCCCGGACCAGTTCCGCGCCGTCCCGAACCGTGATGGCGGCCCCGGCGGCCTCCAATTGCGCCGACACTTCCGAGAAGTTCGTCATGTGCGGCCCGTGGATCACCGCGCAGCCGAGTTGGGCGGGTTCCACCGGGTTGTGCCCGCCGATCGGTACCAGCGAACCGCCGACACAGACCACCTCTGCCAGCCGGAAGAACAGCCCAAGCTCGCCAACCGTGTCGGCCAGATAGACCTCGTGACCGGGGCCGGGCAGGGTGCCGGTCGAGCGCCGCGCCACGGGCAGCCCCCGCCTCGCCAGCATGTCGGACACCTCGCCGCCGCGCTGGGGGTGGCGCGGTACGATGACGGTGAGCAGTCCCGGCAACCGGTCGCGCAACGCCGCGTGGACATCGGCGGCGATGTCCTCCTCGCCGGGATGGCTGCTCGCCATCAGCCACAGGGGGCGGTCGCCGAACGCGCCGCGGAGGACCGCCAGTTCGGCGGGGTCCGCGGGCAGCGGTTCGGCGGAGAATTTGAGATTGCCGACACAGCGCACGTCACGGGCACCCAGCCGGCGCAGCCGGTCGACCTCGACCTCGGTCTGGGCCAGGCAGAGGCTGAAGGTGGACAGCAGTGGACGGATGAAGCCCGGCACGCGCAGCCAGTTGCGGAACGACCCGGCCGACATGCGCGCGTTGACCAGCGCCGCCGGTATGCCCCGGCGTCCGATCTCGGACAGCATGTTCGGCCAGATCTCCGATTCGATCCACAGCGCCAGATCGGGACGCCAGTGATCCAGAAAGGCTCGCACGTACCGCATCCTGTCGACCGGGACATACTGATGGATCGCCCGCTCGGGTAGCCGGCGCGCCATCAACTCGGCGGACGTGACGGTGCCGGTCGTGATCAGCACGGTCAGGTTGGGATGCGTGTCAAGCAGGCGGTTGATCAGCACCAGCACCGACATGGACTCGCCGACACTCGCCGCGTGGAACCACGCCAGCCGGCCGGCGGGCCGCTCGACCGAGGCGATGCCGAGCCGCTCCGCCCCGCGAACCGGGTCTTCTTTTCCGGCTGAGCGGCGGCGGGCGAGATACAGCCGTATCGCGGGCCCGCCGATTTCCGTCAGCCCGCGATAGATCGTCTGCAACATCAGAGAACGGTGACCAGTCCGGCGTTAAAAAGCGCGGCACCTTACCACGATCGTCGGAGAGCACTAAGGCTTTTCGATTTATGACCGAATCAATCGGTCGGAACCCCGCAGTGGCCTGAGATTGTTGAGGAATTGTTCGGCGGACGCACGCCACGACCATTTCATCGCATGGTCGCGGCACGGTTCCGCCGGGATCGCGAGGGCCGCCTCGATGGCGTGGGCGAGGTCGTCGTCGAGACATCCGACGGCCGGGTCATCGATCACGTCCAGCGGTCCCGGCACGGGAAACGCCGCGACCGGAACCCCGGACGCCAGCGCTTCGAGCAGGACGAGACCGAAGGTGTCGGTCCTGGAGGGAAACACGAAAACGTCGGCCGCCGCGTAGAACTTCGCCAGTTCCTCGCCGTGGCGGGCCCCGACGAATTTGGCGGCCGGGTACCGGTTCCGGTACTCCTCCAACTGGGGGCCGTCGCCGACGACGTATTTGGTTCCCGGCAGATCCAGCTTGAGGAAGGCCTCCAGGTTCTTCTCCACCGAGACCCGGCCGACATAGAGGGAGATCGGTCGGGGATCGGACAGGAAAGCCTTGTCCCTGGGGTGGAAAAGATCGGTGTCGACCCCGCGCGACCAGCGCCGGATGTTGGTGAAGCCCCGTGCCTTGAGCGCGTCCTCGATCGTCTGGGTGGCGACCATGACCGCCGCGGCCGGGGCGTGGAAGCGCCGCACCAGGGCGTAGCTGAGCGCCAGCGGCACCGGCATGCGGTCGCGGACGTATTCCGGGAACCGCGTGTGGTAGGCGGTCGTGAACGGGATGCCGTTCCTCAGGCAATATCGCCGCGCGGCGAAGCCCAAGGGACCTTCGGTGGCGATGTGGATGGCACCCGGATCGTGGGCGCGGATCAGCCGCTCCAGCTTCCGCCCGGCGCCGAGCGCCAGCCGGATCTCCGGATAGCTCGGCATCGGGATGGTGCGGAAACGGTCAGGGCCGATCACCTCGACCGAGTGACCAAGTTTCTGAAGCTCGTCACGGACGGTCATCAGGGTGCGGACGACGCCGTTCACCTGGGGGTGCCAGGCGTCGGAGACGATCAGTATCCTCACGCCGCCGCCCTGACTGGCTGCTTGACTGGCAGCAAGCGACGTGAAGCCGCCCAGTTTATGATTTCGAGCCGTCCGTTCTCGTGCTCGACCAGAGCCGTGCAGGATTCGACCCAATCGCCGTCGTTGCAATAGAGCACCCCCTCCATGGGACGCATTTCGGCGCTGTGGATGTGACCGCAGATGATGCCGTCGACACCCCGGCGCCGCGCCTCGTCGGCGAGGGCGGTCTCGTACGCGCCGATGTATTCGACGGCGTTCTTGACGCGCTGCTTCAGATAAGCCGAGACGGACCAGTATGTGAAGCCCAGTTTTCGGCGGACATGGTTGAACCATGTGTTGATGGCCAGGAGGGCGGTGTAGGCGCTGTCGCCCAGATGGGCGAGCCACTTGGCGTATTTGACGACCGCGTCGAACTGGTCACCGTGGATCACAAGGAAGCGGCGACCATCGGCGGTCGTGTGGACGATGTCCTCGACCACCGCCACGCCACCGAATTGCAGCCCGATATAGTCGCGGAAGGCCTCGTCGTGGTTTCCCGGAACATAGAAGACCTTGGCGCCCTTGCGCGCCCGGCGCAGGATCTTCTGGACGACGTCGTTATGGGACTGCGGCCAGTACCAGCCCCGCTTCAGGCGCCAGCCATCGACGATGTCGCCGACCAGATAAAGGTATTCCGACTCGTTGGATCGCAGGAAATCGAGAAGCAGGTCGGCTTGGCATCCCCTCGTTCCCAAATGAACGTCCGAGATCCAGATGCTGCGGTAATGCCGCGTTCCAATGTCGGGCTGCATACGCCGGCTCCCCTAGGGCTTGCGAAGACGGCGCCGGTATACATCTAAATACAGGAGCGGAACAATGCTTCAACCGACCCTATAATCCCTCGCAATGTAAACTTATTGGAACTGAAACGAGGGTGTATTTTACTTGTAACATAAGCTACACACATTTTGGTTCAGCGCGTCCCGCCAGAAATCCATCAGAGCTTCACCAAACCGACTGGTGAGTGTCAATGAGCAGAACTTCTCCCGGCAGGAGAAACCGGGCGCTCCATAAGTCCATATAAATGCGCGACCTACGTCGCCACAGCTACTGCCCACAATTTTTGGCATCGTTATCCACGATGCGGAAAAACTCCTTGCGCGCGGAATTCCGACAATCAGCGGCTGTTGTTGCTCCGTTTACCCATGAACGAAGAACAACGAGTTCGGAGGACTCCATGGAGCGCACCGGGACGACCGCGATCGATCGGCCGGATGTGATCAAGAAGATCACGATGAGGCTGGTGCCATTCCTAGGCCTGATCTACCTGATCGCCTACATCGACCGCCAGAACGTCAGCTACGCCAAGCTCCAGATGGTCAGCGACCTGGGCTTGAGCGAAGCCGCTTATGGTCTTGGCGCGTCGCTGTTCTTCATCGGTTACTTCATCTTCGAAGTGCCGAGCAACGTCTTCATGGAAAAGGTCGGGGCGCGGCGCTGGTTCGCCCGCATCATGATCACCTGGGGCCTGACCACCGTGGCGCTGGGCTTCACCCAGAACACGGTGATGTTCTACATACTGCGCTTCATGCTGGGTGCCGCCGAGGCCGGATTCTTCCCCGGCGTGCTCTATGTCCTGACGCTATGGTTCCCGTTCGAGTATCGGGGGCGCATGGTCGGGTCGTTCATGATCTTCAGCGCCGTCGCCAACGCCATTGGCGCCCCGATCGGTGGCGCGCTGCTGGACCTGGATGGTGTGCTGGGCTTGCGTGGCTGGCAATGGGTCTTCATCGTCACCGGAATTCCGGCGGTGGTCATGACGTTCGTCACGCTGTCATACCTGGACGACAAACCGGCCGACGCGCGCTTCCTCGACGCCGAGGAGAAGGAGTGGCTGAGGGTCACCTTGGCGAACGAGGACCGGGCGATGAACAAGACCAGTCACATCAACCCGTTCGCGACGTTGCTCGATCCGCGCGTCATCCTGATGTCGGCCTACTACGTCGCGTTTCCGTTGGCGGCCTACGGGTTGAGCTACTGGCTGCCGACCATCGTCAAGGGTTTCGGGGTTTCGAACACCGTCAACGGCTTCATCAACATCATCCCCTGGGTGGTCGTCGCCTTCGCGCTCCACTACGTCCCCCGGATGGCGGCGAAGACCGGCAAGCAGACGCCCTTCATCGTCGGCCCGGCGCTGTTCGGCGCCGCCTGCCTGGTGCTCAGCGTCTACGTCACCGACCACACGCTCCAGTTCGTCTTCCTGTGCGGGGCGGCGGCCGGTATCTTCGCCGGACAACCGGTGCTGTGGAGCCTGCCGTCGACCTTCCTCACCGGCGCCTCGGCGGCGGCGGGCTTGGCCGCGATCAACTCGGTCGGCAACCTGGGTGGCTTCATCGCGCAGAACGCCGTTCCCTGGATCAAGGACCAGACCGGCAGCACCATCGCTCCCATGCTGTTCCTCGCGGCCTGCCTGACGGTCGGAGGGCTGATGACCTTCGTGGTCCAGGCGGCGATCCGGCGGGGCCGGGAAGCCGACCTGAAGCTTCGGCCGGCATCCCCCCTGGGCGCCGACCTCCGCGGACCGGCCCCGCGCTGAACCCCGCTCAGGTCTCCTTCTTGCCGCTGAAATGCACGCCCAGCATTTCGGCGGCGGTGTCGAGCACCTTCGGATCCACGGGCGGCGGCGCTATGTCGACACCCTCGCGGAGCGCCGCCGTGATGGTCTCCAGCGACGTGATGCGGGCGTGCCACTTGCTGTTGGCGGCGATCGGATGCCAGGGTGCCGCCACGGTCGAGGTCTTGTCGAACATGTCCTCGGCCGCCTCGATGTAGTCGTCCCAGCGTGCCCGGTTGCGCAGATCCTCCTCGGTCAGCTTCCACCGCTTGTACGGGTTGGTCAGGCGCTCCCGGAAACGGTCGAGCTGTTCCTCCTGGGTTATGTGGAAGAACAGCTTGACGATCCGGACGCCGTCATCCAGCAGCAGGCGCTCGAACTCGTTGATCTCGTCATAGGCGCGCTTCCACTCCTTCGGCTTGGCGAACTCCTGGACCCGCTCCACCAGCACCCTGCCGTACCAGGAGCGGTCGAAGATCGCGACGGTGCCGGGACCGGGCAGCCGCTGCCAGAAGCGCCAAAGATAATGCTGGCCGCGCTCCTCCGGGTTGGGGGCGCTGATCGGCCAGACATGGAAGCCCCGGGGGTCCAGCGGTTCGGTGATCCTGCGGATGGCACCACCCTTGCCGGCGGCGTCCCAACCCTCGAACACCAGTACCGCGCGCCGCTTCTCGTGCCAGTAGGTTTGCTGGATGTGCAGCAGTTCCGTCTGGAGCGTGTCCAGCCGCTTCTCGTAATCCTGCTTGTCGGTGAACCGCTCGCCATCCTGGTCCAGCTTGTCCAGGCGGATCTTGGTCTTGTCGAGCTTGATCTCGGTGCGGGCCATCGGAGTCGTCCCGGTCGTTGAAGGGTATCTCGCACTCAACGCGTGGAACCTAAGTTCAGTCGCATTGGTTTATTCGGCAACTGGCGGGCAGGGCAGGCGGCCAGACGAATCGGCTTGGAGCCACCCGCAAATATCCGCGAAAGCTCAACGTTGCGAGGATGGACTAGTGACTCTCGGACCACGCATCTACAACCTTTTTCCACTGCTGGTCGGCTCAGTCCATGATTGGTCGGGGCATCTGGCGCGGATCGCCGGCATGCAATTCGACTGGGTCTTTCTGAATCCCATTCATTATCCGGGTTTCTCCGGCAGCCTCTATGCCGTCAAGGATCCTTACCGGCTGCACGACATGTTCCAGGGCGGTGCCACGGAAAGCGCCGACGACCTGATCCGGGGCTTCTGCCGCGATGCCGCCGACAAGAACCTGCGCGTCATGCTGGATCTGGTGGTCAACCACACCGCCAAGGATGCGGTCCTGGCGGAACAGCACCCCGAATGGTACCGTCGTGAGGCGGACGGCAGCCTCTACAGCCCGCGCGCCGTCGATCCGGTCGACACCAGCAACGTGACGATCTGGGGCGATCTGGCCGAACTGGACTACGAGAACCCCGAAGCCCGGCAGGCGCTGGTCGACTATTGGGCCAATTACGTCCGCCATTACGTTGGTCTGGGCGTCAAGGGCTTCCGTTGCGACGCGGCGTACCAAGTGCCCGCTCCCGTCTGGCGTTCGTTGATCGACGCGGCCCATGAGGTCGATGACGAGGTCGAGTTCTACGCCGAGACGCTGGGCTGCACGGTCGAGCAGGTGGACGCGCTGGGCGACGCCGGTTTCGACTATCTGTTCAACAGCTCCAAATGGTGGGACTTCCAGGCGCCTTGGCTGCTGGACCAGTACAACCAGTTCCGGCACATCGCCCCGTCGGTGGCCTTTCCCGAAAGCCATGACACCGACCGGATGGCCGCCGATGTCGGAAGCCAGGACAGCGAGCGGCTCGCCGCCCATCTGAAGATGCGCTACCTGTTCTCGGCCTGCTTCTCGACCGGCGTGATGATGCCGATCGGTTACGAATACGGCTTCACCCGCAAGGTGGACGTGGTCAAGACCACGCCCCAGGACTGGGAGGAACCGAAGGTCGACATCAGCCAGTTCGTGGCCGACGTCAACTCGATGCGCGCGGCCACCCCGGCCTTCAACGTGGAGGGACCGCAGTTCCGCATCACCGCCCCCCACAACCCCGTGGTCGGGCTGTGCCGCAAGGGGGCCGGCGACGTCGAGGACTGCGTCATCATCCTGATCAATCCGGACGAGAACCGGTCCCACAAGATCGACCCCGGCCCGTTGCTGGCGGAGACCGGCGGACAGTATGACGGCTTCCGGGACGTGACGCCGCAATGCTCGCCGCAGCTTTTCCGGCCGGGCGAGCCGATCACCCTGGCTCCCCTGGAGTTGCGCGTGTTCCGCGGCGACCCGGAGGCGCGGACCAGGGTCTCAAACGGCGTCAACAGCGTCGAGCGGACCGAGGCGTCGGCCAAGCTGCTGGAGACGCTGGCGGAAGACCGGATCGCGATCGAGGCGGTCTTTCCCGAGCTTGACGGCGGCCGCTTCGCCATCAAGCGCGAGGTCGGCGATGTCCTGCAGGTCTGGGCCGACGTCTTCACCGACGGTCACGAGAAGATCAACGCTTGTCTGAGGTACCGCATCCAAGGGGAGGACTTTTGGCGCGAGGAGCCGCTGACCTTCTTCGACAACGACCGTTGGACCGGCACCATTCCGCTGACCCAGAATGGCCGATATTGGTACACGATCGAAGCGTGGCGCGACCTGTTCGAGACGTGGCGGAGCGACTTCATCAAGAAGCGCGACGCCGGTCAGGTCATGACTCTGGAGCTGATCGAGGGCCGCGAGCTGGTCGAGCGCGCCACCGCCAAGGCGACCGGCGCCGACAAGGAGGTGATGGATCGCACGCTGAACCGCTTGGCCCACGGCGGCGCAGACGGCGGACCGGCGGACGACGATCTGGCGACCACACTGATGCTGTCCGATGACCTGCACATCGCCATGCGCCGGTCGGGCGAGCGGACCAACCGGTCACGCTACAAGACCGTGCTGGAATGCTTCGTCGATCGGACCGCCGCCCGCTACGCCGCGTGGTACGAGCTGTTTCCCCGCTCCATGAGCGACGATCCGAACCGTCATGGCACCTTCGACGACGTCATCGCCAAGCTGCCCTATGTCCGCGACATGGGCTTCGACGTCCTGTACTTCCCGCCGATCCATCCGATCGGGCGCACATTCCGCAAGGGCAAGAACAACACGCTGGACGCCGGCGAGGATGATGTCGGAAGCCCCTACGCCATCGGCTCGCCGGAGGGCGGCCACGACGCGCTTCACCGCGAGCTGGGCAGCTTCGAGGATTTCGAGCGCCTGATCCAGGCGGCGCGCCAGCACGATCTGGAGATCGCCATCGACTTCGCGATCCAATGCTCGCCCGATCATCCCTGGATCAAGGAACATCCGGACTGGTTCGACTGGCGGCCGGACGGCACCATCAAATATGCCGAGAATCCGCCCAAGAAGTACCAGGACATCGTCAACGTCCATTTCTACCGGGGAGCCTTGCCCGGCATCTGGTACGCGTTCCGCGACATCGTCCTGTTCTGGGCGGAGAAGGGCGTCAGGATCTTCCGGGTCGACAATCCCCACACCAAGCCGCTGCCGTTCTGGGAATGGATGATCCGCGAGGTCCAGGACCGCTATCCCGACTCGCTCTTCCTCGCTGAGGCCTTCACCAAGCCCAAGATGATGAAGCGTTTGGCGAAAGTCGGTTTCACACAAAGCTACTCGTACTTCACTTGGCGCGACTTGAAGCCGGAGATCACCGATTATCTGGTCGAACTGACCTCGCTGGAACCCAAGCAGTACATGCGGGCGAACTTCTTCGCCAATACGCCGGACATCAACCCGCCGATCCTCCAGACCGGCGGCCCCCCGGCCTTCAAGATGCGCGCCGTCCTTGCGGCGACGCTGTCGAGCGTCTACGGCTTGTACAGCGGGTACGAGCTGTGCGAGGGCGCTCCCGTTCCGGGCAAGGAGGAATACCTCAACTCGGAGAAGTACGAGATCAAGGCGTGGGATTGGGACCGGCCGAACAATATCCGGGCCTACCTGACGCGGCTGAACAAGATCCGAAAGGAAAATCCGGCGCTGCACGAATACGAGAACCTGCGATTCTACAACGCCTTCGATGACAACATCCTGTATTACGGCAAGATGACGCCGACCAAGGACAATTTCATCCTTGTCGCCGCCAATCTCGACCCGCACGCCGCCCATGGAGCCACGATCGAGGTTCCGTTGTGGGAGTTGGGTTTGCCCGACAGCGCCCATGTCGAGGTCGAGGATCTGTTCACTGGTGGCCGATTCTTCTGGTATGGCAAGTTCCAGCAGATCCATCTGGACCCGTTCCAGAACCCCTGCGGCATCTGGCGGATCATTCCACCCGGTATGGCGGAGCGATCCTGACCACCTGAAATCGTGGAGCGATCCTGAGCTGCAAGGTTCGGCGGTACCGTCGCGAGGTTCGATGCGACGGTATCGCATGCGGCGGTTTGTCCTATGTCGGATTGGTGAGGTAAATAATCCAAAAGTAATTTATTAAAGCCCCACGGTTAGAATCTTTCCAACGGAACGCGCGCGGTGTTTCGGTTCGGCCGCATGGGGGTTGGTGATGTTTGATCGTGTGAGACTGAGAGGGCGGCTTCTCGCGATGGTGTCATTGGCCTCGGCCGGCATGATCGTCATCGGCGTCCTCGCCCTCGTCAGCCTGCGGTCGGAACTGCTGAACGACCGCGCCCTCAAGGCGCGCGATCTGGTCGACGCGGCCGCCAACATCGCGCTGACCCATGCCGACCTCGCCGCCAAGGGTGTCATGGCCCCCGACGCAGCCAAACGCGCCGCCGTCGAGTCGATCGCGATGCTCCGGTACGAGGGCGCCAATTATTTCTGGATCAACGATCTCGACGGCATTCTGATCGGCCATCCCACGTTGCCGGACCGGATCGGCCGCGACGTGCGCGACATGAAGGACGCCGACGGCATGGCGATGTTCGACGCCTTCATCAAGGTGGCGCGGGAGACCGGAGCTGGCTTCGTCGAATACCGCTGGATGAAGCCAGGAGAATCCGAGCCATCGCCCAAGATCTCCTATGTCAAGCGCATCCCCGGTTGGGACTGGGTCGTCGGAACCGGGATCTACGTCGACGATGTCGAGCGGGTTTTCCGCCAGAAGGCGCTGGTCCATGGCGCCATCTTCGCCGTGGTGTTGGCGGCGGTGCTGGCCGCGGCGTTGCTGGTCACCCGCTCCGTCGTCCGCCCCCTGGGCGAACTGCGGCTGGTGATGACGCGGATGTCCGAGGGGGCGATCGACCTGCCGGTTCCGGCCCTGAAGCGGTTGGACGAGATCGGGGACATGGCTCGCACCGTCGCGGTCTTCCAGGATGGCTTGATCCACGCCCGCATGCTGACCCAGGAGCAGGAGGGCGAACGGATCGTCAAGGAAAACAAGCAAAAACAGCTGGAAGCCTTCATCCGCGAGTTCGAAATGACCATCGTCAGCGTCCTGGACGGCTTGGCGGCCGCCGATCAGGCGATGCGCGCCAACGCGCGCCGCATGGCCGACAGCGTCATCGAGACGCGGCGGCAGGTCGCGACGGCGGCCGGCTCGTCCGAGGAGGCCATGGGCAACGTCCAGACCGTGGCCGCGGCGGCCGAGGAACTGAGCGCTTCCATCCACGAGATCTCGCGGCAGGCGACCCAGGCGTCCGCCATGGCGAACAAGGCGGTCGGCGAGACCGCCGTCACCAGCGAGGCCATCCGGGTGCTGGAGGAGAAGGTCGGCGGGATCGGCACCTTCGTCCAACTGATCGCCGACATCGCCAACCAGACAAACCTGCTCGCGTTGAACGCCACGATCGAGGCGGCGCGGGCGGGAGACGCCGGCAAGGGGTTCGCCATCGTCGCGTCCGAGGTCAAGCTTCTGGCGACCCAAACGGCCAAGGCGACCGACGAGATCACCCGGCAGATCATCGAGATCCAGAACAGCACCCACTCGTCGGTCGAGGCGATCGGGGCGATCGTCCAGATCAACCGGGACATGAGCGGCGTCGCCACCGCCATATCGACGGCGGTCGAGCAACAATACGCCGCCACGTCCGAGATCGCCCGCAACGCGGAGCAGGGTGCCTTGGGCACCTCCAATGTCAGTGGCGCCATCGGACTGGTCGAGCGGGCGGCCGTCGAATCGACCAGGGCCACCGAGGAACTTGACCTGACCGCCGCCGCCTTGGGCGAGCAGGCCGACATCCTTAAGTCGAAGGTCGATGATTTCCTGAAGCGGGTGCGGTTCGACGGTTCGGCCAGCGCGCCGCTGGTCGAGTGGGGCGTCGACCTGGAGTTCGGCATTCCCCGGATCGACGCGGAGCACCGCAAGCTCCTCGAACTCGCCAACCGCGTCTATTTCAGCGTCAAGGGCGGTGAGGATCCCAAGCTGCTGTCACGCGCATTCGACGAGCTCCGCGCCTACGCGTCGAAGCACTTCGCGGACGAGGAGGGTTTCATGACCAAGATCGGCTTTCCCGAGGCCGAAGAGCACCGCGACCAGCATCGGATGTTCATCAGCCGATTGGATGCCTTGGCCGAGGACTACCGGCAAGGTGCCGCGATCCGGGGTGTCGACGTGGTGGGGCTGCTGGGCGGATGGTGGCAGACACATATCAAGGGCTTCGACGGCGCGGTCGCCCGCTACGCGGCCGCGCGGCGCTCGCCCATCCGCGAGGCGGCCTGAGAGGCTACCTCCGGTGCCTACCCTCGAACGGCCATGACCCTTCGCCCGTGATGGCGATCACAGCGCATTGATCCAAAGGTCACCATCGCGGTATGCAATCGGAACGAATCCCGATAGAGTGGGACGAACTCATAAAGAATCGGCCAGTCCGAGGAGCGCGCGGTGGATATTCTGGAGACCATCAGAGAGTATGGTAACTATTACTATGCCATTGTTTTCGCATGGACATTTTTAGAAGGCGAGACGTTCGTCATATTCTCCGGAGTGGCGGCGCGCGAGGGGATCCTCGATCTGCCGACACTGATCTGCTTCGCGTGGCTGGGTAGCTTCCTGGGTGACCAACTCTACTTTCTGATCGGCCGGCGGTATGGAGCCCGGCTGTTGCTGCGTTTTCCCCGCTGGAAACCCGGAGTCGATCACGCGCTCAGTCTGCTGAAGCGCTATAGCACCGGGTTCGTGCTGAGTTTCCGGTTCATCTACGGGGTCCGCAACTTCAGTTCCTTCGCCATGGGCATGAGTGGCTTGCCGTGGTCGCGCTTCGCCATGCTGAACTTCATCGCCGCCGGTGTCTGGGCGGTCTGCTTCGCCGGCGCCGGCTATCTGGCCGGCATGGCCTTGCAGCATATCCTGGGCGATCTGGCGACCGGTTTCGGCCTTCTGATGCTGGCGGCCTTCCTGATCGCGATCCTCGTCCTGTTCAAGATGTCGCGCCGCCGCCCGGCCCCTCCGCCCGAACCGGTGGTCACCAGCCGGAACGTGCCCGCCCAGGCGGAGTGAGGACGGCGGCCCGAACTTCAGGGACCTCTAGTCGTCCACGCGGATCATCGCGTTGAAGGCGATAGAAATGCGCTCGGCCGGACCGTGATAGGGGTGGACGTAATGGTTCAGCCAGCCGGGGAAGAGCACCATCAGGCCATTTTCCGGCTTGATGGTCAGACTGGGGAGCATCGAGAACTTGGGATGGTGGAAGGCGGTCGGAAAGCTGCGGGGATCGACGAACTCGATGCAGCCGTTTTCCGGCCAATCGCCCTCCATCTGGGCGGTGTCGATGTAGTAGACGCCGCTCCAATGTGATTTGGAGTGGTTGTGAAGCTTGGTGTAGCCGCCGTTCGGAATGATGTTTCCCCACATCTCGCCGCTGACGCTGCACTTCGCCGGATCCAGCGCCTGTCCGAAATAGGTCTGGGTCACGGCGATCACGGCCTTGCCGACCTGGGCCTTCAGGCGGTTGAGCGCTGGATGTTCCCGCTGGAACAAGTCCTTCTCACCCTGCCAGCCGCGAACGGCCGACATGTGGTGGTCCGGATTGGTCGCGCGTTCCTTCTGGAGGATGTCCGCCAATTCGACGTTCATCGCCTCGTGGTCGCGGATACGCGCCTTGAACAGCGGCGTTCCGAAACAATACATCACCGCTTCGTTCAGTTTTATCGACTGCATGTGGATACCTTTCGGATTCCAGGCCGGATTTCCAGGGAGCCAAGCCAGATTTCAGGAAGATGGTCCGAACTCTGGCCGCTTCCCCGACACCGTTCGCCGGTGTCGACGTTGATTGGCGAATACATGGTTAGCACAACAAGCGGCGAGGCGGGAATCGCCTACGGCGCGGGATGGACGGCTGGCTGCGTTGCCGCATGTCTCCGTTGCGCGCGCGGCGTCGCGGCCCTATGGTGCCGCCTAATCTTCAGGTTTTTGGCGCAGGCATGACCGAGCTCAAGAATATTCGTAACTTCGCCATCATCGCCCACATCGATCACGGCAAGTCCACGCTGGCCGACCGGATGATCCAGATGTGCGGCGGCCTGGACGCGCGCGAGATGCGCGAGCAGGTCCTGGACAGCATGGATATCGAGCGGGAACGCGGGATCACCATCAAGGCCCAGACCGTCCGCCTGCTCTACACCGCCAAGGATGGCGAGCAGTACCAGATGAACCTGATGGACACCCCTGGCCATGTCGACTTCGCGTACGAGGTCAGCCGGTCGCTGGCAGCGTGCGAGGGGTCGATCCTGGTGGTCGACGCCAGCCAGGGAGTCGAGGCGCAGACGCTCGCCAACGTCTATCAGGCGTTGGACAACAACCACGAGATCATCCCCGTCCTCAACAAGATCGACCTGCCCGCCGCCGAGCCGGACCGGGTCAAGGAGCAGATCGAGGACGTGATCGGCCTGGACGCGTCGGACGCCGTGATGATCTCGGCCAAGACCGGCCTCGGGATTCCCGACGTGCTGGAGGCGATCGTCCAGCGGCTGCCCGCTCCCAAGGGCGACCCCGACGCCACCACCAAGGCGCTGCTGGTCGACAGCTGGTACGATCCCTACCTGGGCGTCGTAGTCCTGGTGCGCGTGGTCGACGGCCAGCTCAAGGTCGGCATGAAGATGCGGATGATGGCGAGCGGGGCCGCGCGCGAGATCGATCGCGTCGGCGTCTTCACGCCCAAGGCGCTGCTGACCGGCGTGCTGGGGCCTGGCGAGATGGGTTTCATCACCGCCGGCATCAAGGACATCACCGAGACCAAGGTCGGTGACACCATCACCGACGACAAGCGGCCATCGCAGACGATGCTGCCGGGCTTCAAGCCTTCCGTCCCGGTCGTGTTCTGCGGCCTGTTCCCGACCGACGCCGCCGAGTTCGAGCACCTGCGCGACAGCCTGGGCAAGCTGGCGCTGAACGACGCCAGCTTCCATTTCGAGGCGGAGACGTCGGCGGCGCTGGGCTTCGGTTTCCGCTGCGGCTTCCTGGGCCTGCTGCACCTGGAGATCATCCAGGAGCGGCTGGAGCGGGAGTTCAACCTGGACCTGATCACGACGGCCCCGTCTGTGGTCTACAAGATCCACATGAACGACGGCTCCGTCATCGACCTGCACAATCCGGCCGACATGCCGGATCCCGTCCGGATCGTGAAGATCGAGGAGCCTTGGATCAAGGCGACGATCATGCTGCCGGACGAGTATCTCGGCAGCGTTCTCCAGCTCTGCACCGACCGGCGGGGCGAGCAGATCGAACTGACCTACGCCGGCAGCCGTGCCATGATGATCTACCGGCTGCCGCTCAACGAGGTCGTGTTCGACTTCTACGACCGCCTCAAGAGCATCAGCCGCGGCTATGCCAGCTTCGATTATCAGTGGGACGAGTACCGCGAGGGCGACCTCGTCAAGCTGTCGATCATGGTCAACGCCGAGCCGGTCGACGCGCTCAGCACCATCGTCCACCGCGCCGCCTCCGAAAAGCGCGGTCGCGCCCTGTGTGAGCGCTTGAAGGAGCTGATCCCCCGGCAGATGTTCAAGATCGCGGTGCAGGCCGCGATCGGCAGCCGCGTCATCGCCCGCGAGACCATCAGCGCGATGCGCAAGGACGTCCTCGCCAAGTGCTATGGCGGCGACATCAGCCGCAAGCGCAAGCTGCTCGACAAGCAGAAGGAGGGCAAGAAGCGGATGCGGCAGTTCGGCCAAGTCGAGATTCCGCAGAGCGCCTTCATCGCCGCCCTCAAGATGAACGACAGCTAGGACGCCGGTTCCCGACGCGGGGATGACTCCGCGTCAGGGGATCAGCAGGATGGCGCCTGTCGTGGCGCGCGCCTCGGCGGCGCGGTGGGCATCCGCGGCTTCGGAGAGTGGGAAGCTTCGGCCGATCTCGGACCGGACGTGGCCCGCCGCGATCGCCGCGAACAGGTCGGCCGAGTTCGCCCGCAACGACGCGGCATCGGCGTTGTGGGGAAACACCGAGGGGCGGGTGAGGAACAGGTTGCCCTTCTTGTTGAGCAGTTCGGGCTCGATCGCGGGTGCCGGGCCCGATGCGGCGCCATAGATCACGACCAGCCCGAAGGGCGCCGCCAGATCGAGCGACGTGAGGAAGGTGTCGCGCCCTACCGAGTCATAGACGACGGTGGCTTTCCTACCGCCGGTCTCCCGCAGCAGCGTTTCCGCCCAGTTTGGTTGCTTGTAGTCGATCGCCACGTCACAGCCTGCGGCGCGCGCCACCTCGCATTTCTCCACCGACCCCGCCGTGCCGACGACATACGCTCCCAACGCCTTGGCCCACCGGCACAGGATCTGTCCGACGCCGCCGGCGGCCGCGTGGACCAGCACCATGTCGCCCGGTTTGACGGCGTGCGTCTTCTTCAGCAGGTACTGCGCGGTCAGGCCCTTGAACAGCAGGGAGGCGGCCTGTTCGTCGGTGATCTCTCCGGGGATCGGCACCAGCTTCGCTGCTTCGACATTGCGGAGGCTGGCGTAGGCGCCCAGGCCGGCGTTCATGTACGCTACCCTGTCGCCCACGGCGATGCCCTCGACATCCGGTCCGACCGCCTCGACGACGCCGGCCGCCTCGTGCCCAAGGCCGGAGGGCAGGGGGAGCGGATAGGTGCCGCTCCGCTGGTAGACGTCGATGTAGTTGAAGCCGACGGCGGTCTGCCGCACCAGCGCCTCGGCCGGACCCGGCTCCGGGATATCCATCGTCTCCAGCCGCATCACGTCGGGCGATCCGAACGCGTGGATGCGGATCGCTTGGGAGGTGGTCATCGGGTCGCTCCAGGTGATTGGGCTTGAACGCCGGGGCGCCAGGGTCGCTGGCACGCGACGCGGGCATGGCGGGCGTCGTGGTGACGCGGATTGATCAGGATGTTGTGGCTCTCCGGGACGATGGAGGAGGGCACCCGGAGCAGGGCCGATCGGCCCTCGGACAGCCAACGGTCGCCAAAGGCGCGGCGTTCCGTTGGGCTGTCCAACTCCGTCGCGTCCTCGAAGGCCAGATAGTTGGTGTCGATCCCCAGCAGGACGTAATCATCTGGGATCAGATCGAAGTCCAGGTCCAGGTTGGCCCGCATCTCCAGGGCGGCAAGCGCCGCGTCCATCGCGGCATAGACCACCGGTGTCCTGGGGGACGTCCAGCGTCCGCCGAGCAAATCGGCGCCGGCACCGGAAAGGTCGGCGAAGGGCAGGCGGGTCAGGCGCCAGACGCGCATCAGGCCGCCATGCCGTGGGCGATCCGGCACAATAGGTGCTCGACCACGCGGGCGCCCTCCTCGGTGTCGAGCAGGTCGAGTGGAACCTCGCCCTCCAGCGCCGCGCTGGGGCGGTGAAGCCACGTCAGGGCCTTGTCCGGTGACCGGAAGGTTTCCATCGCGTCCGCGATCACCCGCGCTACCCGGATGACGCGGCCGGACTGGTCGGGCGTGAGGCACCCCTTGCGCCGGCGTTCCATCAACTGTTTGGGGGACGCGATGATGCGATCGACCTCGGCTTGGCTGATCACCCCAAGGTCAAGCAGGTGGTCGACGACATCCACCGGCAGGCCGCCGCGGATCAGCCGCGCGATGTCCAACTCGCTCGCCAGTCCGCGGCCGATGGTCTTCTCACCCCCGACTAAGGCTATCACCTGATCGGCGTTGGTCATTCCCTCAACCTCTTGGCGCGACGCCTCGGAAGCTTAAGGTTAAATCGCGCGCCCTTCAAGAGGTCCGCTGTTAGCGCCGGGTGGCATCAAGCCGGGGCCGACACCACCCTGAAATAGGCTCGATCGCTGGCCGCACCGCCATTGTTCAGCCTTGCCGCGATGTCCTTGCCGACGATGTCGCCGGCGGATGCGCTCGGCAGTTCCATGATCGTGTGGTTGATGATACCCCGCTCGCCGGATGAGCCGACGATCAGGAAGACGGGCTGGCAATTTTCGTTCATGTCTTTGCGCATGGCATTTCCTCCGCTTTGAAATACCAGCTTAATGCAAGTTTATGACGTTTTGCATTTTACCGATCGGTTTACCGCCGTGCGGCATCCTGTCGCCCGAATTCCATTACAAGTTAGGGGTATCCCTCGGGGCCGCCCAGAACCGGTCACGCGGCCGGTCACAAGGGGCAACGCTCCGCCAGCAGGTCGTTCCAGTCGTACCGCACCATGTTCGCCGGGACCTCACCGGGAGGTCCGATCCGCGGACCCCCCAGGTATGTCACGCCGGCCGCTGCGGCGGTTTCAGCCTGCGCGGTGGTTTTGATCCCGGTCAGGGCGACGCGGACGCCGCCGCGCTCCAGCATCCTGCACACCCTGTCCAACTCGCCGGGGATGCCGCCGGAGAGATCGAAGCCGACGCCGTGGATGCCGCATTCCTTCGCATGGATGATGCCATGGGCACGCGGGTCGGCCGCCAGCAGCACCGACCGGCAGAATGGGCGCAGCATGCCGGCCATTTCCAGCAGCCGCACCCGGGAGATGTCATCCGGCACCCCATACATCTCCAGGACCAGGAAGCGCCTCAACTGGTCGCTGGTCTTTTGCAGCAGGTCCCGGATGCCGATGCGGGTCCGGCTGTTGCCCAGGCTCTCGAAATGGATCGGGGCGTTGATGAAGACGCTGAAGCGGTTGGCGAGCAGATCCGTCAGGTCGCCGAACGCCCGGCTCAAGGTCAGCCGGTCCAGCTCGGCGATCTGATCGGCTCCCGCGTCCGGGCCAAGGGTCGCGTAGCCCTCCTGGACCCGCTCGTGGAACGCGCCATGCGTCGGTCGGGTGATGGGGGTGCAGCACCAGGTCGAGATCACGGCGTGGCGCCGGTCCAGGATGGGCCGGTAGAGCCAGTCGATCCGGCTCGCCAGGGAAGGGCTCGCCAGCGAAGGGCTGCCCGCGTCGAGGCCGATCGGCTGGGCCGACGTCTCCGGTTCCAGGGATTGGGCGAACCGGGTCAGCAGACCGTTGACGGAATTCTCCTCGAAGACGACGCTGCCATCGACTTGGCCTACCGCCGTCCGGATTACGACGCCGTCCAGATCGGTGTCGCCAAGGAAGTGGCTGTAAAGGGCTTGGGCGATCACCACCGACTTCAGGCGGGCCGCGACCGGCGTCAGGCTGGAGAACGCGATCAGATAGTCGAGGGTGCCATAGCGGCAGAACACGTCGCCTGCACCGAGATGCTGGGCGATCACCTTGCTGGCCAGCAAGTGGATGTTATCCTGGAGCATCGTCCAGCGATCGCCCAGGCGGGCGCGGATCGGCTCCAGCCCGATCAGGTGGATGCGGCCGGCGGCCGCTCGGGGCTGATGCTCCAGGATATGCGCCAGTTCGATGGCGAAGCCGGCGGGCGAATGCTGGCCTGGATCTTCGGTTGCCTCACGCGCGGGCGTCACGACCGAGGGTTGCCGCCGGGGCGCGGGAGCGGGTTGTTCCTCCGCCAGGAAATCGCGGACGCCAACCTTGATCTTGTCCAACAACTCGCTTGTGCCCATGTCGCCAACTCTTCAGTGCATGGAACCGGTGCTCCCTGACGGAGTGGTCCCTGATCCGAAGATGTGACAATTCGACGCAAAATGTTAGTATGCTGACGTATATACGGGGAGATGCCACAGGTCAGGTGGTCTCGTCACCCTCCCGGTCGAGTTGGGCGCGCAGGGCCGGACGATAGTCCGGATATTTCAGCGTGACTCCCAGCTCCGATTTGATCCGATCGTTGCGGACCTTTTTATTGTCGGCGTAGAAGCTCGCCGCCATCGGCGACAGTTCAGCCTGATCGAACGGCACCAGCGGCGGCGGCTGGACGCCCAGCAGCTCGCAGGCGAAAGCCGTGACCTCGTGGCCGGCGGCGGGGTTGTCGTCGCACAGGTTGTAGGCGGCTCCGGGATTGGGGCGGTCGATCGAGGCCCTCAGCACGCGGGCGATATCCTCGACATGGATGCGGCTGAAGACTTGCCCTGGCTTGTCGATCCGGCGGGCCGTCCCGCTTCGGACCGAGTCGATGGCGCTCCGGCCAGGCCCGTAGATGCCGGCCAGCCGGAACAGGTGGACGGGAACGCCCCGCTCCCGCCAAAGCCGAAGCCAAGCCTCCTCCGCCGCCAGACGCTGCTTCTGGCGCCTGCCGGTCGGCTCGGTCGGCGTGGTCTCATCGACCCAGGCTCCCCCGTGGTCGCCGTAGACCCCCGTGGTGGACAGGTAGCCGACCCAGCGCAGGTTCGGCATCAGGCTGGCGATGTCGGCCGCGTGATGGTCCAGCACCGGATCGCCGTCGGCATCGGGCGGCACGGCGGTGAGCAGGTGGGTGGTGCCGGCGAGTGCCGCCGTGGGATCGTGCAGGGGCCTGCCGCGGTCGAACAGGTGCGTCTCGATGCCGCGCGCCGCCAGTGCCGCCGCCTTGTCGGCTCCGCGGGTCGTCCCGGCGACGCGCCAGCCTTCGGGCTGGACCAGATCGATGAAGGCCAGCGGGCTGAAACCGAGGCCGAAGCAGAAGAGCCGGGGCGTTGGCGGTGGCTGCATGATGGTTGGCCTTGCGCTTGGAAACTCCAGGCCCGAACTTAGGAGCCACCATGACCAGATACAACGCTCCCATGACCAGCCCGCCCGCCCTGTTTCGCTTGGCCCTGTCCCGCCCAGCCATCTTCCGCGGGGCGGTCAGCGCGTTAGCGCTCGCCACGCTTGTCGCGGCACTTCCCGCCAGCGCCGCGGAGCGCAAGCCCGCTCCCCACGCGGCGCCGGACCGAGAGGCGGTCGAACGCGCGCGGCAAGCCGCATCCTGTCTCCAGATGGCGGAGAAGACCCCCAAGGCCGCGTTCGAAAGCGCCCTGACGTGGCAGGATCGGGGCGGCGGTGACATGGCGCGCTTGTGCCAAGCGATGGCGCTATTCCACCAGGGCCAGTTCCAGGCCTCGGCCACGCGGCTGGAGGACCTCGTGCCGACCCTCGGCAAGGACACGCCGGAAGGCGCGTCGAGCCTGCTGGCGCGCGCCGGCTGGGCATGGCTTCGGGCTGGCGACAGCGACAAGGCGGAGAAAGCCTATACGGCCGCGATCGACCGGAGCCCGCGCGATCCGGAGCTGCTGGTCGACCGCGCCTTCGCGCGGGCCGAGTCGGAACGCTACTGGGACGCCATCGAGGACTTGAACCGGGCGATCGGCATGGCGCCGAAACGCGCCGAGCCCTACCTGTACCGGGCGGGCGCCTTCCGCGCCTTGGGCAACGACAGCAAGGCGCTGGAGGATGTCGGCGTCGCCCTGGCCCTGGAGCCCGGCAACCCGGAAGCGCTGCTGCTGCGCGGCAACCTGCGGGCGGTCACCGGCAACCCCGACGGCGCCAAGTCCGACTGGCGCAGCGTCATGCGGATCGATCCCGACACCACCAGCGCCAAGGCCGCCTCCGACAACTTGGCGCGGCTTCAGGGCGCCGAAGCGGAGGGCAAGCCGCCGGCGAAATGACGCGTCCCCGGGCCTGGGGTTCGGCGCTACTCCGCCGGAACCCGCTCGCGGCAGCCCTCGTGGATGTCCTCCATGATCCGGCGGAGGTCGAATTTCTGGCGCCAGTTGGGATAGTCGCGCTGGAAGGCCCGGGTGTCGCTGATCCACCAGATGTGATCGCCGACCCGGTTGTCGTCCTGATAGGTGATGTCCATCGGACAGCCGGTCAGCTCCTCGCAGATCCCGATCGCCTCGATCATGGAGCAGTTGGAGAAGCGGCCGCCGCCCATGTTGTAGACGACGCCGGAACGCGGGTTCTCGAACACGTGCCAGAACGCCGAGACCAGATCGTGCGAGTGGATGTTGTCGCGCACCTGCTTCCCCTTGTACCCGAACACGGTATAGGGCTTGCCAGCGACCGCGCACTTCATCAGGTAGGACAGGAAGCCGTGCAGTTCCGCGCCGGAATGGCCCGACCCGGTCAGGCAGCCACCGCGGAAGACGGCGGTCCGCATTCCGAAATAGCGGCCGTACTCCTGCACCAGCACGTCGGCCGCGACCTTGGACGCCCCGAACAGGCTGTGGAGCGTCTGGTCGATGCTCATGTCCTCGGGAATGCCATAGGATGCCCAAGGGTGTTCGGGCGACAGCTCCCAGCGCGTCTCAAGCTCGACCAGCGGCAGCCTGTTGGGGGTGTCGCCATAGACCTTGTTGGTGCTGGTGAAGATGAAGACCGCCCGCTCGCAGAACTTCCGCGTCGCCTCCAGCAGGTTCAGCGTGCCGTTGGCGTTGGTGGTGAAGTCGGTCACCGGCTCGCGGGCCGCCCAGTCATGCGACGGCTGCGCCGCGGTGTGGATCACGGCCACGATGTCGTCGCCATGGCGCTGGAAGATCGCGTCGATCGCCGCCGCGTCGCGGATATCCACCGTGTGGTGCCGGTAGGTCGGGATGGAGCGCTCCAGCTGTTCCTGGCTCCAGCGCGTGCTGGCGCCATCACCGAAGAAATAGCGGCGCATATCGTTGTCGATGCCGACGACGTCCATCCCCTTGGAATGGAAAAAGCGGGTCGCCTCCGCGCCGATCAGGCCGGCGGACCCGGTCACGATGACGATCGCCATGGCCGCGTTCCCTTCTCTTGAGCTGTTCGGGTCGAAGGTTAGGACGCGGTTGGTTAAGCCTCGGTTAGCGATTGCTCCAGGTCCCGCTGGCGGCGGATCTCCCTGACGCGGGTCAGCAGCTCGACCAGCCTGTCGCCCATCGGTCCCAGGTGATAACCGTCGACCACGGCGGCGTAGGCCCGCTCCGCCATCGCCCTCCGTAGATCCGTGTCGAGGATCAGCGTTCCCATGCGCCGCATGTAGCCGGCGACATCCGACGCCAGCATGCCGCTTTCGCCGTCCTTCAGCACATGGGCGACCTCGCCGACCGGCGTTCCCAGCACGGCCACCTTCATGGCCATGTACTCGAACATCTTGGTCGGGCTCTTGCAGTGGTTGAACGGGTTGTCGGCCAGCGGCAGCAGGCCGATGTCGCATCCGGCCAGCAGGGCCGGCGCCTCCTTGGGCGGTATCCGCTCGCGCATCACCAGATTGGTCATGCCGCCATACTGGGCCGCCACCGTGTCCTTGAAGCCGGGCCAGAAATCGCCGAAACCGATCACGGTCAGCCGGGCCAGATCGCGGATTGACGGGGGCAGGGCCGCGAAGGCGTCCACCGCCATCATGACATCGGCGACAATCGCCGGCCCCCACATGTCGCCCAGCCAGATCAGTTCCACCGGATCACCGGCGGCGCGCTCGACGTGGTCCCGCAGCGAGGCGTCGAACACCGACAGGTCGGTCCCGGTCGGGATCAATTCCCGCTTGTCGGTGAAGTCACCGAAGATCTCCAGCAGCCGGCGGCTGGCGCAGACGCACAGATCGGCGCTCCGTGCCATCTCGCGCGTGGCGGGGATCGGCGCCATGCTCGGCAGAAAGCGCGTCAATCCTGGCAGGAAAGGGGAGGCGAAGTCGAAATCGTCGTAGTCGAGCACGACGGGGTTGCCATTCGCCCCGGCGGCCATCGCGACGGCCAGACTGTGGTACGACACCTTCTGCATGTAGAGGATGGCGGTCGGGTTGAGCTTGAGGATGTCGGCCGCCAGCGCCACCAGACGAAGCTTCTCCTGCTCGTCCATCCTATAGGCGCCGGAACCTTGTCCCGACGCGCCGAGATGGTCGAAGAAGGACAGCACCTCCGCCTTCATCCCGCGCTCTTGGCACGCCTTGGCGAAGGTGTAGCAACGGATGCGGCTGGGAGCCAAGGTGAAGCCATCGGCCGCGACGAAGATGACTTCCGCCCTTCGGAACGCCTTGATCTGGGCTTGGGAGAAGCTGACGTCCTGCACGATGGCCCATCCGAAGTCGGTTGTTGGTTGGTCGATACCTGTTCCGCCACCATTCGGCCTATTGGTTAAGATGGTGTTAGGACCTCCGGTGATTTCCGGCTTGACCTCGCCGCCGACTTCCGGCTCTCCTTCACCATTGGATTACCTCCGGTGGTGTGATGAGGATTCTGGTGACGGGTGGGGCCGGCTTCGTCGGCTCGAACCTCGCGACGTTCTTCAAACGTGATATGCCCGGCGCCACGGTGGTGGCACTGGACAACCTGCGCCGGCGCGGCAGCGAGTTGGCGCTCCCCCGGCTGAGGGCCGCCGGGGTCGAGTTCCGTCACGGCGATGTCCGGAATGCCGAGGACTTGGCCGAAGCCGGCGATTTCGACCTGATGCTGGAATGTTCGGCCGAACCCTCGGTCCACGCGGGCTACGGCGCGTCGCCGGCCTATGTCGTCAACACCAACTTGGTGGGCACGATCAACTGCCTGGAGGCGGTGCGCCGATGTGGCGCCGCCATGATCTTCCTGTCCACCAGCCGCGTCTATCCGATCGCCGGGTTGCGGGGGCTGCCGCTGGAGAACACGGGCTCGCGGCTGGTGGTGGCCGAGGGTAAGGCGGGGCCGGGCTGGTCGGAGGACGGGATCACGACCGATTTCCCGATGACCGGCAGCCGCTCGATCTATGGCGCCACCAAGTTGGCGTCCGAACTGCTGATCGAGGAATACGGCGCCATGTACGGCCTCCGCGCTGTCGTCAACCGGTGTGGCGTGCTGACCGGGCCGTGGCAGATGGGCAAGGTCGACCAGGGCTTCATGGTGCTTTGGGCCGCCCGTCACCTGTTCGGCGGGTCGTTGGCCTATATGGGGTTCGGCGGGACTGGCCCGCAGGTGCGCGATATCCTGCACGTCGCCGATCTTTACGATCTGGTCCGCGCGCAGGTGGAGCGGATCGGCGACCATGCGGGGCGGACCTACAATGTCGGCGGCGGGGCGGCCATCAGCGTCTCGCTGGCGGAGTTGACCGAGCTGTGCGTCGATCGGTGCCAACGTGTCGTCGACATCGGCCGCGATCCCGAGACCCGCGCCGCCGACATCCCGTATTACGTGACCGACAACGCCGCCGTGACCGCCTCGACCGGCTGGAAACCGACGCGCGGTGTCGAGACGATCGTGGACGACATCTTCACCTGGCTCGAAACCCACGCCGCCGAGGTCCAGCCGATCCTGCGCTGAACGCTCGCCTCAAGCCTGTTCAGCATCAGGATTAACGGTTCGTTATTCGTTAGCTTCTACCGTTGGCCGGTCCGGCACAGCGACCCATTGCCGCAGGAGGAGAAGCCGCCATGAAGGTCCTATTCAGCAATCCACCTTGGTGGCTCGAGCAGGTCACGGTCAACACCAACGGGGTTTCCCGTGACATGTGCCTCGCCGGCATCCGCGCCGGGTCCCGCTGGCCCCACACCATCCACACCTATTCCACGCCGGACAACTTCGTTTTCGGCGGCTATCTGCCCTATCCCTTCTTCATGGGCTACGCCACCACCTTCGCCGCCAAGGCGACCGGCGCCGACGTGGTGATGCGCGACAGCCTGGCGCTCCGCGAGAGCTACGCCAGCTACTTCAACCATCTGCGCGAGGGTGGCTACCGCTACATCTTCATCGAATCCGCCTCTCCCAGCTGGGAGCATGACGGCCAGATCATCTTCGCGATCAAGAAGGTGGTGCCCGAGGCGCGCATCGTGGTGACCGGCCCGATCGCGTCGATGGGCAAGGAGATCATGGAGAAGTTCCCCGTCCACGCGGTGATCAAGGGCGAGTACGAGAAGGGCTCCGTCCGTGTCCTCAATGGCGAGGAGGGCGTGATCGAACACGACCTGATGACCCTGGAGGAGATGAACAACGCCCCGTTCCCGTATTATGACGAGGTGATCGCCCACCGGTACTGGGACGACAACCCACGCGGCCAGTCCGCTCCCCACGCCCATGTCTGGTCCAGCCGCGGCTGTCCGTTCAAGTGCATCTTCTGCGTCTGGCCGGCGACCATGACCGGCAACGATCCGGACGGCACGGCCAAGCGGTCGGTTCGCCACTACACGCCGGACTACATGGAAGCGTTCCTGTCGGAACTGAACGGCAAGTACGGCTACAGCTCGATCTATTTCGACGACGACACCTTCAACATCGGCAACAACCACGTGCTGAAGATGTCCGAGGTGATGACGAAGATCAATCTGCCGTGGTCGGCGATGTGCCGCGCCGACACCTCACGGATGGAAAGCTGGAAGATCATGCGCGACGCCGGCTGCTACGGCGTCAAGCTGGGGTTCGAGTCCGGAAACCAGTGGGTGGTCGACAACATCGTCAACAAGCACCTGGACCTGGAATACGCGACCAAGGTGGTCCACGAGATCAAGCGGCTCGGAATGACCTGCCATGGCACCTTCACCTACGGCTTGCCGGGTGAGACGCGGGAGCAGATGCAGGACACCAAGCGGTTCATCGCCTCGCTGCCGCTCGACACGTGGCAGGAATCCGGTTGCGCCGCGATCGAGGGCACCCCGCTATCCAACCTGGACGAGGAAAAGGTGCAGAAGGCTTTCCCTGGCGCCGTGGCCGACGACAACTACGTGGTCGAGTCCGATGGCGCCAAGAAGTGGCGTGAACTGGCCTTCAGTCTGGCGAATTCCTGATCCCTGGCCGTGTGGGCCAGGGCAGGGCGGTGAGGTGTGGCCAGACCGTCATCCACCGCCTCACCTTCGCCTGGTAGACATCCGGCACCCAGAGCTCGGGGTTTGGAACCAGCGTGTCCGAGAACGTGAGGTCCAGGCCGAACGGCGCGTGGACGATGTGGTCATCCGCGTCGCTCCGGATGCCGATCGCCGTGTTTCGGCAGGGGAACCGGTCGATGCCATCGCTGGCCGCGCTGACCGGCGGGTAGGGGACGCCGAACTTGGCCCGATACCAAAGCGGTACCCGAGCCTGATTACGGATCTGCACGGTGATGGGCAGATCGGAGAACAGGTCTGCGGTGCGGCGTATCACCTCATCCTCGGCTTCCCAGCTGGTGTCCGGATCGAAATAGATCAGGTCGTAGTCGAGGATTCCACGATCCGGCTCGCGGCCGGCGACCCGGTTCCAGACGGTTTGCGCGAGACAGCCGGAGGTGAGCCACCAGTCCGCCAAGCCCAAGCCGCAGGATGCGCGTTCCAGGATGAGGGCGCTCCACCGGTTCGTCAGCATGACGTCGAGTCGCTTTCGCCCCGCGCCGGTTTCCGCTAGGTATGCGCGTCCTTTCCGGTTCCCAGGTCCAGTCCATCCCGCCATGCCAAACGGCCCTCTAGCACTTTATCGTTCGCGCCGGGGTACCGGCACCCTCAAGGCCGACGCCGCGCAGGAATACGCGGCCGAGCGGTTGCAGTCGCTCTTCCAGGCGCTGCGCGACTACAGGCCGGCGATGGGCAAGGTCGGCTGGCGCGCCCGTTTCGGCCTGACCCGCAGGCCAGACCCGGCGCCGCAGGGGCTGTATATCTACGGTGATGTTGGGCGTGGCAAGTCCATGCTGATGGACCTGTTCTTCGAGACGGCGCCGGTCGAACGGCGGCGGCGCGTCCATTTCCACGCCTTCATGATCGAGGTGCACGACCGGATGCACCGCCAGCGCCAAGCCGCCAAGGAGGAGGGCGTCGCCGGCGGCAAGAGCGTGGACGAGACGATCCCCGATCTCGCCAGGGAATTGGCGGACGAGGCGTGGCTGCTGTGCTTCGACGAGTTCCACGTCACCGACATCGCCGACGCGATGATCCTCGGCCGCCTGTTCACCGCCCTGTTCGACCTGGGCGTGGTGGTGGTGGCGACCTCCAACTGGGCGCCCGACGACCTGTACAAGGACGGTCTCCAGCGCGACCTGTTCCTGCCTTTCATCCGCCTGTTGAAGGAGAAGGTGGACATCGTCGAACTCTCGGGTCCGACCGATTACCGCCGCGATCGCCTGAAGGGAACGAAGGTCTACTATTGCCCCGAGGGTCCCGCCACCGACCGCGCGCTGGCCGACCTGTTCGACACCCTGACCCAGGGCGTCAAGGCCGCTCCGTGCAGCCTGACCGCCCAGGGTCGCAAGGTCGAGGTTCCGCAAGCGGCACGCGGCGTCGCCCGCTTCGGCTTCGCGGAGCTTTGCGCCAAGCCACTGGGGGCCGGCGACTACCTGGCGATCGCGACACATTTCCACACCGTCATCATCGACGGCGTGCCCAAGCTGAGGGAGGCGCAACGCAACGAGGCCAAGCGCTTCATGACGCTGATCGACTCGCTCTACGAGCACAAGGTCAAGACCATCATCGCCGCCGCCGGCCCGCCGGAGTCCCTTTACAGCGAGGGCCTGCATGCCTTCGAATTCCAGCGCACCGTCAGCCGCCTGATGGAGATGCAGGCCGAGGACTACCTGGAGGCGGACCATTTGACGTGAGGACGTCAGGTGTAGACCGACGCACCCCCGCCAACCGTCAGCTACGGCTGTTGCACTTATTTCATATATTGCGGATAATGCGGTGAAGCGGCATTTTTCTGGAGGACAGCTCGATGGGCCATACGATGCTCAAGCGTGGATCCGGCGGGGTTGTCGATCCTGACATCGCCTCCCAGGCTGCGGAGTCGTTCACTTTGGCGATCCGCGAGGACCGTAACGTCCGCTTGGAAGTGGAGGGGCGTCAAGGTGGGGCAATTCTCATCGGCCCTGAAATGAGCGGCTATTTCGAATGCTTCTCCCGTCTGCTGGCTTCGGACAAGAGTGCCGAATTGGCCGTTTTGCTGGATATCCTCTCAGCCGACGGCGAGGTCACATCCACAAAGGCGGCTGACATTCTGAAGGTTTCGCGTCCTTACCTGATATCGCTGATCGATGAGGGAAAAATTCCGTGTCGGCGGGTGGGAAACAGAAGAAAGATCCTCCTGTCGGACGTGCTCTGTTATAAGGCGGAGCAGGATGCGCGACGAATTGAAGTCAATGAAGCTTTCGATGACACCAGGGATTTAGCTGATAGCTTCATGGCGCAATTTCCAACTGAATTTGAAGTTGAACGGAATGTCGATGAGAGCGATGAGGATTATGAGGCGCGGCGCGCGATCAGCATGGAATTGCTCGGCTACGATGCTAAAGAAGGATGATCTCAAATAGCGGGGTATGAGGCTGGAGACTTCGTCTTCTGCCGCTTCCCTTATCGTGAGAAGCCCAGAACACCACCTGACGACCAGCATATTGTTTACTTGCTAGCCATCGTCACGGGACAACGAGAGCACCATACGCAAGAGAGATGGGAGGTCGCGGTCTACACGACGACGACCTTCGATCCTGTCGGGCCTACCCTCCCCATGGGAGTACGCGACTTCTCTTCTAGAGAAGCAGCCGCGCTTGGACAGCCGAACGCATTCCGTTTCGATGGACGTCTTGTGGCCCGATTACCCTTGGTGCCCGCGTTTTTCCCAATGATCGATCGTGATGATCAACAAGGATGCAAGGCCGGAACCCAGGCGCCTCCGCGCCTTCGACGAGAGCTGGAAGCATTGGTCGCCCAAGCGGCTCGCCGCCAAGTCCTGAACAGACGCGGCTTCTGGTGAAGCCGCCGCTCAGTGCCCCCGGTCCACCGTCTGGGTCGCCACCGGGCGTTCGATCAGGGGTTGGATGACGGGGGCCAACGACTTGAGCAGCTGGGCGGGCAGGGCGCTGGTGAACTTGTAGCGGGCGGCTTCCGGGCCGGCGACATGGGCGGTGATGGTGCCGAAGAAGCGGTCGCCGATGTAGAAGACGAAAGTCGCGGTCCGCGCCATCACGCGGTCGCCATAGCGGTGGTCGCCGGTGCCGGTCTTGCCGCCCATGATCAGCGGTTGCCCGTCGGATGCCGTGAAGGCGCCGCGCACGCGGCGGGCGGTGCCGTTCTCCACCACGTCCTGCAAGGCTTTGCGGACCGTCTGCGTGATCTCCGGGGTCAGCACCCGCTCCCCCGGCTTGGGATCGAAGCCCAGCACCGCCTCGTAGGGCGTTCCGGTCGCGAAATGAAGCCGCTCGACCCGCAGGGTTGGGACCTTGATGCCATCGGAGACGATGACGCCCATCAGGTCGGCCAAGGCGCCGGGCCGGTCGGCGGAGCTGCCGATCGCGGTGGCGTAGGAGGGGGTCAGGCTGTCGAAGGGATAGCCAAGGCGCGCCCAGGACTTGTGGATGCGCTGGAAGGCCTCCGCCTCGAGCAGGATCCGGATGCGGGTGTCCTGGGCCTGCTTTCGGCTGGTCTTGAACAGCCAGGAATAGGTTTCCTGCCGCTCGTCGGCGCTGGCCATGATGACCTCGCTCCGCTTCGCGTCCGGATGATCCTGCAGGTACTCCACGAGCCATAGCTGGAGCGGATGAACGCCCGTGATGTAGCCGCGATCCGCCAGGTTCCACTTGTCCTTGCCGTACTTCTCGAACAGCCGCTCCAACACCTGATCGCTCAGGTCGCCCTTGGGCAGGCGGTCGCGCATGAACCGGGTGAACTCGGCGAGACTGGCCTTGGGGCGAACCGACAGGAAGGCGGTGGCGAGCCGGTGCGGGACTGGACGGACACGGGTGGCGAGCAGGGCCAGCGCCTCGTCCGGCGACTTGCCGCGGTAGTCGCTGTGGAAGCCGTTGAGGAAGTGGCTGCCCTCCTTGTCCGCGAACTGTTCCAGATAGGCTTGCCGCGCGGGGTTGGCTGGGTCGGAAAGCAAGGTGCCGCCAGCGTCCTCGGCGCCCTCCGCGACGTAGTATTGAACGATGTCGCGCATCATGCGGATGAAGGGCAGGTTGATCGAACTGCGTAGCGACTCGGTCACCGTCGGTATCGAGCCGTTGTCCTTGTCGTCGAAGTTCACGAAGGTGTGGACGCCGCCGCCGGTGAAGAAGCGTTCGCCCGGACTGGCCGAGTAGCGGCGTTCCATCGCGGCGGCGAGCAATGCCGGCAGGCCGCGGTCGGCGGCATCCGACAGATATGTGGACACCCAGCGGGTCAGGTTGTCGGTGGCATCCAGCGAGACGGAGCGGAGCTGCGGGCGCGGCAGGTGGCCGTAGCGTCCGTGCAGTTCCGAGATGATCTCCAGATAGGTGATCAGCGTCCGCAGCTTGGCGGTGGAGCCGAGGTCGAGCTTGGCGCCCTCGTTGATGTCGAGCGGCCGGTCCAGGTTGTCGGCCTGGATGCGGACATAGTTGGCGCTGGGACCGCGCTCGTACAGCATGACGCTGTAGATCACCTTGTGCAGGTCGTTCTTGCCGGCATCGAGCAGGCGGAAACCGGCCATGCCCAGCGTCTCGATGAACCCGGGCTCGTTCAGCTTGGCCAGCACGTCGACCATGCGCTGCTGGGTCGGGCCATCCAGGCTGGTTTCCGCCGTCAGATCGAAGCGGTCGAGCTGGTAGAGGCTCGGCACGCCCAGCATGCCGAGCAGGCGGGTGCGGATCGCGTTGACCGCCTTCTGTTCCACGAACGAAATCGATGGCGGGAGCGGCGCGTCATTCCGGAAGCGCAACTTGATGCCCAGCGCCGCGTCGCGCAGTTCGTCGGAGATCGAGCCCTGCGACGCCAGCAGGCGCAGGTGGCTGTCGGCCAGATCGTTGAGGGAGTTTCGATCGGCGATCAAGTAATGGGTCGGCCGGCGTTGGGCCAGCAGCAGGCTCAGCACCTGCTTGTAGATCTCAGCGCGCCTCATCGCCTCCAGGCTGTTTTGGGGCGTCTGCCGCAGGATCGCGTTGGCGTCCTTGAAGTCGGTGCCGTACCACGCCCACAGCCCGTCGCCCAGGCCGTTGACCTCGCCGAAGCCAAGGCGGGCGGTCAGGGGAGTGGAGTTGAGATAGTCGACGACGATGCGGCGCCGGGCGAAGGTGGTGTCCTGACCATCCAGGTAGGCCCGGACACTGGCCGAGATCATCTGGCGCAGCTTCTCCGTGGCTCCGGAGGTCTGGCCGTCCGGCGAATGGCGGTACTTCTCGATCTGGGTCGCCAGCGTGCTGCCGCCGGGAATCCGCATGCCAGGATTGATCCACTGGGCGGGCAGGCCCAGGATCGCCAGGGCGAAGCGGTCCCATTCGACCGCCGGGTTGCGCTTGGGGAAGGTCGGGTCCAACAGCTCCCTGTTCTCGATGAACAGCAGCGTGTTGACCACCAGGGGCGGCACGCTGTCGAAGTCGTCGTAGACGCGCTCGGGATAGCGCGCCGCGTAGAGGATCGAGCCGTTGCGGTCCTTCAGCGTCAGCCCGGCGCGGGTCTTCTCGCGGAACACGGCGAACCCGCCATACTCCACGAAATCCGCCAGTTCGGGCGAGGTCCGGGCCTGCTGCTCGATCCGGAAGCCCTCGTCCGTCAAGCCTTTGATGGCCTTGGGGATCTCGGTATAGCCGAGGCGTTCGTTGTAGGGACCTTGGGTCGGGTATTTGACCAGCGCGCTGGCGCCTTGATCGACCCCATAGGTGAGCGTCTCACCGTATTTGGTCAACACGCCGGCCTGCAGCCAGGAGGTTTGCATCTCCTGGTAGCCCACCCAACCGATGCCGGATGCCGCGGCGACGAGCACCCCACCGATCAGCCAGCGCTCCCAACCGAAGCGACCCATCAAGCCTGCCTTCCCGATAAAGTTGTAGGCTTCGAGCCGGAAAGCTTGTCGATCCGGCTTTGGCAAAGGCTAGGCTGACGTGGTTAACAAACTGTTTTCGCCGGTACTTCCACTACCGAAAACATCTGGTGTTCCTATTATGTGACACCTTAGGGATCAGGGCTTACAGCTTATCCGATCAACCATTGGAAGTAATTGAAATGCATTTTATTTAAATAGAACCACTTCTTCCGACTCCACTGGATGGCCAAGTGGCCCGTGCGCGGCACTCCGGCGCGATACAGCTGGAGAGTGCGAAATCATGTGAATGCGTTCATACCGCAACCGCCCCGCTTGAGGCATGATCAGTCTCAGTCGCCCGTCGGCGGCACGCGGGAGCGATCTTGCATCAGCCGGGACCATGACCCGGCTTCTCCGTCAGAGGAGACCCCGGATTGGACTAGGCTTCACCGTCCGTAGATACCGCCCTGGCCGCGGGCGGTGGAGCCTCGTCGATCTCACGACCTCTTGGCGCCAACCTCACGTGCCATCCAATCTCCCCAACGCCCGTTCCAGGGACGTGATGAACGTCCGCACCTTTGGTGCCACCAAGCGGGGGCTGGGATAGACGGCCCAGACCGAGATTTCCTGCGGATTGAGGGTTTCCAAGCAAATCCGAACCAGGGCTCCGGTGTTGAGTTCGGTCACGACATCCCAGCGCGACAGCAGGGCGATGCCCAATCCGCCGATGCAGGCCTCGCGGATCGCTTCCACGCTATTGCTGGCGAAGCGCCCCGAAACCCTGATGTCACGCGCCTTGCCACCGGCGTCGAACGGCCAGCTCCCGGTTCCGCTCAAGACGAGGCACTCGTGATCGGCCAAGGCCTCGACCGTCCTAGGCGTGCCCCGGCGTTCCAGATAAATTGGCGAAGCGCACAATACGCGGGGGTTCGGTGCCAGCCGCCGCGCGATCAGCGTCGATTCCCGAAGCCGCCCGATCCGGACGGCGACATCGATCCCAGCCGCCACGATATCCACCACGCTGTCGGTCAGTTCCAGGTCGACGCGCAGTTCCGGGTTCGCGTCCAGCATGGCGGGCACCAACGGAGCCACGATCTTGCGCCCGAACGATGCGGGCGCCGTGACCCGCAGCACGCCGCTGACGCCCAAATCGGCGGGAGCGAGGCGGCAGCGTACCATCTGCTCGATCTCCAGCATCGCCTGCGCATGCGGCAGCAACGCCTCCCCCTCGGGAGTGAGCGACACGGAGCGCGTCGTCCTATGCATCAGGCGGACGCCCAGATGGTCCTCCAGCGCGGCGAGGCGCCGGCTCGCGATGGTCGGCGTCACCCCAAGGCGGCGCGCGGCACCCGATAGGCTTCCGGCCGCGACCGCTTGGACGAGCACGGCGAGTTCATCGGTTTCCATCACGGCGCCCCATCTCGTGGATTATATCATTTTCTGACAAGCCGGCTTGTCACAAGGCGACACTACAACGGATTGGTGTCAGATGCCATCTGGGTGGGTCAGGATAAGCTTCGGCCTCGCGCATTTCCGTCGGGCCGCCATCGCAGAAAGAGTTTCCATGTCAGTCGATCCGCTTTTCACACCCATCCGCGTCGGTGCCGTCGAGTTGTCGCACCGGGTCGCGATGCCGCCTCTGACCCGGATGCGCTCGCGCCAGCCGGGCGACGTTCCGCAGGCGATGAACGCCGAGTATTATGGGCAGCGGGCCACCAACGGTGGCTTGATCATCGCCGAAGCCACCGACATTTCGAAGCAGGCGACGGGCTATCCCGGCGCTCCCGGCATTCATTCCACCGAACAGGTCGAAGGCTGGCGGCTGGTCACCGACGCCGTCCACGCCAAGGGCGGCGTGATCTTCCTCCAGATCTGGCATACCGGCCGGATTTCCCATTCCAGCATGCAGCCGGACGGCGCCTTGCCGGTGGCTCCCTCGCCGGTGCCCGCCGCCGGGACGCACATGACCCGGACGTTCGAGCCGGTGCCGTTCGAAACACCGCGGGCGCTCCGCCTGGATGAGATCCCCGGCATCGTCGACGACTTCCGGAAGGCCGCCGTCAACGCGCGAGCGGCTGGCTTCGATGGCATCGAGATCCATTCCGCCAATGGCTACCTGATCGACCAGTTCCTCCAGACCGGCACCAACCGTCGCGACGACCAGTATGGCGGCGCGATCGAGAACCGCGCGCGCTTCCTGCTGGAGGTGGTCGACGCCGTGACCGGCGCCTGGAGCGCCGACCGGGTCGGCGTCCGGCTGTCGCCTTGGGGCCACTTCAACGACATGCATGACGACAACCCCGGCGCGCTGTTCGATCACGTCACGGCCGAACTGGGCAAGCGCGGTCTCGCGTATCTGCACCTGGTCGAGCCCCGTGCCGATCAGAACAGCGACACCAACGCGTTGGACGCCAACGCCCCCGACGCCTCGTCGCGCTTCAAGAAGATTTTCGGCGGCACGATCATCGCGGCCGGCGGCTTCACGCGCGAGACCGCTCCCGAGGCGGTCGCCGAAGGCAAGGCCGATCTGGTCGCCTTCGGTCGGCTGTTCGTCGCCAACCCCGACTTGGTTGAACGGCTGCGGCGTGGCACCCCCTTCAACCGCTACGACCGCCCGACCTTCTACGGCGGCGACGCGCGCGGCTACACCGACTATCCGACGCTCGAAAACGCGTGATCGCGCGATTTCGTGGGGTGACGCCCGCAACTTGACGCCGTCATCACGGTTCTCCCTGCTCCGGGTGCCGCCGATCCAGGACACAAAGCGCCTGGATCGGCTCCTGGATCAACTCAAGGATCGCGATGGCCGGAACCGCTCCCCCCTCCTGGTTTCACCCCTTGGTCGGTGCCGACCGTGACACGTTGCGTTGGGCCCTGTCGTCCAACGGCCCGACATCCCGCCAGCGGCGCGCCGCCGTTTGGGCGACGCGGCTCGCCGCCACATATCGCAGGCCCTTCATGGCGCTGGAAAGGGCCCGCGTCCGCCGCCGTCTGGCCGACGCTCCGCCGATGCCGGCGCCGGTCTTCATCGTGGGACATTGGCGAAGCGGCACGACCCATCTCTACAACGTCCTCAGCCGCTCACCCCGGTTCGGCTGGGTGCCGCCCTTCGCCGCCGCGCTGCCGTGGGATTTCCTGGGGATCACCGGTCCGATCAAGACGATCCTGGAGGAACACCTGCCGAGCGACCGCCTGATCGACAATGTCCCGGTCACGCCCGACTCGCCGCAGGAGGACGAGCTGCCGCTCGCCCTGATGACCGACATCTCCTATTATCACGGCCTGTTCTTCCCAAGCCGCTTCGAGGAGCACTTCAACCGGGGCATCTTCTTCGATGGGTGCGGCGAGGGGGAGATCGCGCGCTGGCGCGACGCCTTCGACTATTTCCTGCGGAAGGTGACGTTGGCGCGGCCCGGACATCCGCTCCTGCTGAAGAATCCCGTCCACTCCGCCCGGATACCGTTGCTGCGCTCGATGTGGCCGGACGCCAAGTTCATCCACATCCACCGCAATCCGTTCGTGGTCTACCCATCGACCCGGCGGACCTTCGCCACCCTGCTCGACAGCTTCGCTCTCCAGGATCACTCCCATGTCGATCTCGATGGTTTCGTGCTGGATCTGTATCCTCGGCTGATGGGTCGCCTGCTCGCCGACTCCGCGACGTTGCCGCCATCCCACTACGCGGAGATCCGGTTCGAGGATTTCGAACGGCGGCCGATCGAGGAGTTGGAGAGGGTCTATCGCGTCCTGGGGCTGCCCGGCTGGACGGAGTCCGAGACCCGCTTCAAGGCTTATCTGGATGGCATCAGCGGCTACGCCAAGAACCACCACCGGTACCCGCCCGATGAAGTGGCCCAAGTCGAGCGCCATTGGGGCGGCCTGATCGAGCGCTGGGGCTACGCGCGGCCGTCCGTGTAGGTCGATCGATCGGCGCGCCCGCGGCGGCGGTGGGTTATGCTCGCTAGACCATCTCCGCCACTGGATGCTTCCATGACCGACCACCCGCTTCGACCCCACACCGAAGCCGTCCGCCCCGAGTGGATCGACTACAACGGGCACATGAACGTCGCTTACTACGTCCTGGCCTTCGACCACGCGACCGACGCCCTGCTGGACCATGTCGGCCTGGGTGCGGCCTATGTCCGGGCGGAGAACCGGTCCGTCTTCGTCCTGGAGATGCACGTGACGTATGAACGGGAGGTCAAGGCGGGCGATCCGCTCTCGATCGCGACCCGTGTCCTCGGCGTCGATGACAAGCGGGTCCACCTCGTCCACGAGATGCGGCACGCCGGCGAGGGCTGGCTCGCCGCCACCAACGAATTGGTGTTGATGCATGTCGACTTGGCGGAGCGACGCTCCTGTCCACTGCCGGCGGCGGCGGGCGCCTGTCTGCGCGGCGTCCACCAAGCCCAGGCGGGCTCTCCCGTGCCATCCCAAGTCGGCCGCGTGATCGGGCTACGCCCGAGGTCAAAACCATGAATATTCCGGTTCGCCGGTCGACGCATCGGTTTTGTTTTTGGTATCGGCACCAGTGTGACCTATCTAGGACATCATGAAGCTCGCCAAACCCGCCGCGTTAGCGGCAATTCTCCTTGTCCTCCTCCCCCTTAGCGCACTTGCCGATTGCACCGATCCGGCTGGCCCCGACGTCAATTGGCGGCGGTGCTATCTGGATGGCCGCGACCTCCGGAAAGTCGATCTGGGAGGGGCGATGCTACGGGACGCGGCATTCACCCGAGCCAAACTCGACGGCGCGAACCTATCGAACGTCGACGCCTATCGGGCCAAGTTCTTCAGCGCCACCATGATCGGCACGCGGCTGGATAGCGCCCGCCTGATCGAGGCCGATTTGACCCGTGCGATCCTGACCGGAGCCTCGCTGGTCGAAGCCGATTTGCGCAACGCCCGGTTCATCGACGCCAATCTGCGTGACGTCAATCTCACGGGAGCCAGACTCCACGGAACGGAATTCCGAAACGCCGATCTCACGGGCGCGACCTGGGTTGACGGCAGCCGCGTCTGCGCCGATCCATCGATCGGCCAGTGCAACTGAGGCGTGTCTTTCATCTCACGCGCCGGCGCTTTTCACCGTCCAAGCCTCATCCATCTTGCAAGTTCCTAACCGCTAGGTCATAGCCTACGCCAGAAGTATGGGTATCCGGCGGAGAGCGCGACACCATGGAGCAAGCAACCAACTGGGCCTCGCAGGCGACGTCGCGAATGCTCGCGGAGTCGCTGCCGCCAACGCCGCGCAATTTCAATATCTGGTACAGCTACTTCAGCGGCGACGCGCCAGACCTGAACCGCGCGCTGGATAGGATGATCGAGATCGGCCGGCCTCTGACGGCGGAGGTCATGGAGGAACTGCACGGCAAGTTCTTCAGCCTAGATCATGAGCAGAAGGTCGTCCTCGACGCCGGTGTCCAGATCCAATCGGCGCTGCTCCAGCTGCTCGACCTGCTGAAATCCTGTGGGGCCGATACCGACAGGTACGGCAACGCCCTCCATCAGTTCGGCGCCGGCTTGGAGACGCATGGATTGGAACAGCTCAGGGCGCTGGTCGACGCCATCGCCGCCGAAACCGCCGTCATGGCCGAGCGTAACCGCAAGCTCCAGAACCAATTGGTCTCATCCAGCACCCAGATGGAGGAATTGCGTCGGAACCTCGACATCGTCAGGCGGGAGTCGGTGACCGACAGCCTCACCGGGCTGTACAACCGGCGCCGGTTCGACGTCTCGCTGGACGAGGCGGCGGCGCGCGCGACACAGATTGGCCGGCCGTTCTGCCTGCTGATGACCGACATAGATCACTTCAAGAAATTCAACGACGCCCATGGCCATACCATCGGGGACCACGTCCTGGCCCTGGTCGCCCGCACGGTCAAGGAGTGCACCCGCGCCACGGACACGGCCGTCCGCTATGGTGGCGAGGAGTTCGCGGTGATCCTGCCGGATGTCAGGATGGCCGACGCGGTCAAGGTCGCGGAGCAGATCCGGAAATCCGTCGCGTCCAAAAAGCTGGTCAACCGATCCAAGAACGTGACGTTGGGCACCATAACCTTGTCGATAGGCGTATCGCAGTTCACGCGGGGTGAGCCGTTGGCCGAATTGATCAAGCGTGCCGACACCGCCCTCTATGAGGCCAAGCAGACTGGCCGCAACCGGGTCGTCGCCAAGGATTCCGGCTGAGGAAAGCTGGCCTAGACCGGCTTTCGAGGGCGGGAACCGCGGTTGTTGATGGCGCCCAGCAGGCCGGTGGCGGCTTGGGGATTGCTGGGACGGGGCGCCCGCAGCTTTGGCAGCTTCAAGGTGGTCGAAACCTCGTGCGCGGCGTCGGTCGCGTCGTCCGCGATCCTGCGCCGGATATCGGGTTCGAGCGTCGCGAAGGCGCGCGCCGCGAAATCCATGCCGATCTGGGACCTGGTTTGCTGAACCTGGCGCAGCGCTTTGGAGACCAGGGTACACTCCAGGGATGTCATCCCGCTGAAACGATCCAGAACGTCGGCGAGGATCCCGATGGCTTGGATCGTTTGGTCGTCATCGAGGCGCAAGGACGGCATGGGTGGCTCCGGTCAACAATCGCACTAGTCTAACATGGCCCGCGTGGTGCGGTCGAGGGCATCCCACCCCTTTTGATCGCTCGGCGCACGATTGTCATCGCGGTTGCCATCTTCACGGCCAAAACCTTCAACAAGTCCTTAAACTCGCCCCCCTCTGCGGAGTATAGTCCTCGGCATGTCCGATCCATTCCAATATGACGATCCGCTGAACGACGCAGTTCCGGCGATCGTGCCCCAAGGGGCGGCCCCGGCCGCGCGCGACTATCCCTATTTCGCCGGCCTCAACGAGGTTCAGCGCGAGGCGGTGGAGACGCTCGATGGTCCCGTGCTGGTGCTGGCGGGCGCCGGCACCGGCAAGACCCGCGTGCTGACGACGCGGCTGGCCCACCTGCTGATGACGCGGCGCGCCTCGCCGTTCCAGGTGCTGGCGGTGACCTTCACCAACAAGGCGGCGCGCGAGATGCGGGAGCGCGTCGGCGCCCTCGTGGGCGCTCCGACCGAGGGCTGGTGGATGGGCACGTTCCACGCCCTGGCCGCCCGCATCCTGCGCCGCCACGCCGAGCTTGTCGGGTTGAAGGGCAATTTCACCATCCTCGACAGCGACGACCAGATCAGGCTGATCAAGCAGCTCCTCAAGGCCGAGAACATCGACGACAAGAAGTGGCCCGCCCGCGCCGTGCTCAGCGTCATCGAGCGGTGGAAGGACAGGGCGCTGACGCCGGACAAGCTGAAGCCCGAGGACGGCGGCGACACGGCGGGCGGCAAGGTCGTCCAGCTCTACCGCAACTACCAGGAGCGCCTCCGCAGCCTCAACGCCTGCGATTTCGGCGACCTGCTGCTGCACAACATCACGCTGTTCCAGCAAAACGCGGAGGTTCTGTCCGATTATCAGACGCGTTTCCGCTACCTGCTGGTCGACGAATACCAGGACACCAATGTCGCCCAGTACCTCTGGCTGCGCCTGCTCGCCCAGAAGCACAAGAACATCTGCTGTGTCGGCGACGATGATCAATCAATCTATGGTTGGCGCGGGGCGGAGGTTGGGAACATCTTACGTTTCGAAAACGACTTCCCCGGCGCCAAAATCGTTCGGCTGGAGCAGAACTACCGGTCGACCGGGCATATCCTGGCGGCGGCGGCCGGGGTGATCTCGAACAACCAGGGGCGGTTGGGCAAGACGCTTTGGACCAAGTCGGATCAGGGCGACCCGGTCAAGGTGCGGGCGCTGTGGGATGGCGAGGAGGAGGCGCGCTGGATCGGCGAGGAGATCGAGGCGCTGCAGCGCGCCAAGGTCCCCCTGAGCCAGATCGCCGTGCTGGTCCGCGCCGGTTTCCAGACCCGCGAGTTCGAGGAGCGCTTCATCACCCTGGGCTTGCCCTACCGGGTGGTCGGCGGTCCGCGCTTCTACGAGCGGCAGGAGATCCGCGACGCCATGGCCTATCTCCGGATCATCGTCCAGCCGGACGACGATCTGGCGTTCGAACGGATCATCAACGTGCCGAAGCGCGGTGTCGGGCCAGCCACGATCCAGCAACTCTACCAGCTCGCCCGCGCCCGCTCGATCCCCCTGACCGAGGCGACGTGGCAGCTGCTGGAAACCGATGAGTTGAAGCCCAAGATGCGGGTGACGCTCCGCAACCTGATGACCGACTTCGACCGCTGGCGGACCCTGGGAGCCACCACCCACCACACCGATTTGGCCCAGATGGTGCTGGACGAATCGGGTTACACCGACATGTGGAAGGTGGACAAGACCCCGGAGGCGCCGGGCCGGCTGGAGAATTTGAAGGAGCTGGTCGCCGCCATGGGCGAGTTCGAGAACCTCGCCGGTTTCATGGAGCATGTCAGCCTCGTCATGGACAATGCCGAGTCCAGCGGCACAGAGATGGTCAGCGTCATGACCCTGCATGGCGCCAAGGGGCTGGAGTTCGACTATGTCTTCCTGCCCGGCTGGGAGGACGGCCTGTTTCCCAGCCAGCGGTCGATGGACGACACCGGCATCGCGGGTCTGGAGGAGGAGCGCAGGCTGGCCTATGTCGGCCTGACCCGGGCGCGCCGCCGCGCCCATGTCAGCCATGCCGCCAACCGTCGGATGCATGGTTCCTGGGTCACCGCCATCCCGTCACGCTTCGTCGGCGAATTGCCGGAGACCGACATCGAGACCGACGCCGCTCCCGGACTGTCGTCGGCGCCCGCGCCATCCTTCGGCGGTGGTGGATTTGGGGGTGGCTTCGGCGGCGGCGGCTTTGGTGGGGGTGGTTTCCGGGACTTCAAGGGCGGCGGCTTCGCCTCCCGACCCCAGCGCCAAGCCCCTGGACCGGTGATCGAGGGCAGCGCCTTCGAAGTGGCGCCGCGCAAGCGGCCGGACCAGCCGTTGAGGCGGGGCATGCGAGTGTTCCACCAGAAGTTTGGATATGGAACGGTGCGGGCGGTCGACGGCGACAAGCTGGAGATCGAGTTCGAACAGGCCGGCGTCAAGAAGGTGCTCGACAGCTTCGTCGTTCCAGCCGAGAAGGCGGGATGACTTGTTCTTCTTCGGGTTGATCGTGAAACGGCGGTTCAATCCGGGGTGTGGACGCCCATTAACGTTTTCGAAAACATACCCGCGTTCCAATACCTGATGTGAAGTGTTGGTGGAGCTCCGGCTTGGTCAGGTTTCGCGGGCAGGGTGCATGGTCAAGAATCGCCAGTTCAGCTATGAGACGCTCGTCTGTCATGAAGGCCGCTGGCTGATCCATTGCATCGTGCCGGAGGAGGAGGACGCGGTCGCGATCGGCCGCAGGCTGCTGACCGAGCCGGGCAACGAGGAGATCAAGGTGGTGCGCAACCGCACCATGCTGACCGGGTTCACGACCAAGCGGGAAATCCTCCACGAGGTCCGGCCGGCGATCAAGGAAAAGGCCATGGTCATCAAAGGCCGGGTCGATCGCAGTGTCGTCTGCGAGGAGGTGGACGACATCTACGCGCTGCAGAGCCGCCTGATCATGGGCAGGCTGTTCCGGCTGTTCCTGGAAAAATACCAGATCACGGCGACCGAACTCCTGCACAACTGGACCTATCTGCGGAAGCTGTCCGACGCCGGCAACATGCTCCACGCGGCGGTCCATCAGGTAGCATTGGCACAGGCGGCGGAACTGAACATCCCCGCCAAGGAGCGC
This sequence comes from Skermanella stibiiresistens SB22, assembly GCF_000576635.1. Taxonomy (GTDB): domain Bacteria; phylum Pseudomonadota; class Alphaproteobacteria; order Azospirillales; family Azospirillaceae; genus Skermanella; species Skermanella stibiiresistens. The sequence goes on along the minus strand of NZ_AVFL01000008.1, from coordinate 205,033 downwards.
ATCCACCACATCGAGGGCTTGGTCCATCAGGCCATGGCCCGAGCCCGGGACTTCTACGCCGAGCGGCGGCATCTACCGCGGTTCGACACGGCCAACCTCGATCATGTCAGCCGACGCGTCCACGCCCGGTGCGGCCCGGAGAATCACGTCTTCACCATGCGGTGCCTGCTGGGGCAGCACCTGATGGGGTATGGCTCGGTCGGCGGCAAGATGGAGATGCTGCTGACCTTGATGACCGAGGACCTGGACCCCGTCCTGGGCGCGCTGTTCGAGGGCGTCGTGGCCGACGCGCTGGTCACGACCGACATGATCAAGGACCTGATCGGCCCCCAAGCCAATCTGGCGCAGTCCCTCTGCTCGCTCGCCGATTTCCTGCACGGCCGCGGTGACGTGAAGCGGATGACGCCCAACCTCGCGAGGATCGGCGCCCTGATCGAGCGCGGCGCCGGCGAGAGCTGCCGCCTGATCCTGGTGGAGAGATTGCTGGCCGAATTGAAGCGCGACCATCCGCTCGACCGCAAATGTCCCGAAGCCGACGGCGCCTTGCTGGACAGCGTGATCGAGCATCTGCGCGGCCCGAGCGACGAACTGCTGGGTGGCGAAGCGGCCGAGGCCGCGATCGCCGACCGGCTGGTCCGTCAGCGTCAAGCGTTCCTCCGCGATCTCGGCATGGTCGAGGTCGCGGACCAGCTGCCCGGCAAGTGGAAGCCCAACGTCAACTGAGGGACGCGGGACAGGCCGGGCCGCCGCCTTGCATAGCGCTGCCGCATCGACCATAAACGCGGTTTCCGCCACCGCCGGGCCCTCCGTGTCATGACCATTCCCGAACTCTGGCGCATCGCGCTGACCGTGCCCGAAAACTTGGTGGCGTTCTTCGCGGACGCCGTTGGCGACCACGCGGTCTCCGTCTCGACCTTCGAGATCGAGGAGGGGGTCACCTGGCTGGTCGAGGCGATCTCCCATGGCGAGCCGGATCGGAGCTGGCTGACGGCGCGGATCGCCGTGCTGGCGGAGGCGATGAATATCCCGGCGCCCGAGATGACGATCGAGCCGGTGCCGCAGCTGGATTGGCTCACCCGCTCCTACAAGAGCTTCCCGCCGATCCGGGCCGGGCGTTTCTTCGTCCATGGCTCGCACCACGAGGGTGGCGTGCCGCCATCGTCGATCGGTCTGCTGGTCGACGCCGCGACGGCGTTCGGCTCGGGCGAGCACGCGACGACCTATGGCTGCCTCGTGGCGCTCGACCAACTCGCGCGCCGCGTCCCGGTCAGGCGTGCGCTCGACATGGGCTGCGGCTCGGGCATCCTGGCGCTCGCCATCGCCAAGCTCTGGCATGTTCCGGTCGTGGCCTCGGACATCGACGCCGAATCGGTCCGGGTGACCCGTCTCAACGCGCGGCGCAACCGGGTTTCGGCCCTGGTGCGCGCGGTCGGTGGCAAGGGCTACGCGGTGGAGGCGGTCAGGCGCGGGCGCCCCTATGACCTGATCGCCAGCAACATCCTCGCGCGACCCCTGGCGCGGATGGCGCCGGATCTCCGCCGCGCCTTGCGGCCGGGCGGGCATGTCGTGCTGTCGGGGCTGCTGGACCGGCACGAGAACTGGGTCCTGGCCGCGCACCGCGCGCAAGGTTTGCGTCTGGTCGGACGGGTTCCAGTCGGCGAGTGGCGCACGCTGATCCTGCGCGGCTGACGCCGCGCGATGGCGGGGATCCGTATCTCCGATACCAGCTTTGCCCCCTTGCCTGGACCGGGGGTGGGATCTAGCCTTGCCACAAGCGAAGGCGACGATTCGGCAAGTCCATTTGGCAAGCATAGGGAAGGTTCATTCCGTGACGGGCATGGCGGTGGATTCCAGTGGATACCTCGGTGACGATGACCTCGGATCGCTGCTGTGGCAGGCGGGTTCGGATCGTTCGGTGGAGGACATCCGGAAGCTGATCGACGGCGTCAACGCGGCCCCGGTGGCGATGGATCCGGATGCGTGGCTGGATCTGCTGGGGGGCGCCAGTCTGCCGGAACCCCTGCGCGGACAACTCAAATCCCTGCGCGCCCTGATGGCGGAGCGGAGCGGCGGAATGCCAACCGATCACGATCATCCCGCCCGTGTGGCGGCCCTGCGCGCGGAGTTGGCGCGGCGGGGTCTCGCCGGGTTCGTGGTGCCGCGATCGGACGAGCACCAGGGCGAGTACGTTCCCGCCCGGGCCGAACGGCTGGCGTGGATCACGGGATTCACCGGCTCGGCGGGATTGGCGGTGGTCATGCTCGACCAAGCCGCCGTCTTCGTGGATGGGCGTTACACCCTGCAGGTCCAAGGGGAGGTTTCGCCGGCGCTGTTCCAGTACAAGCACCTGACCGATGATCCGCACGCCGACTGGATCACCGCCGCCCTGCCGAAAGGAGGCCGCCTTGGCTACGATCCTTGGCTCCACACCGTCGGTTGGGTCGAGCGGCTGCGCTCCGCGGTCGGACGGGCTGGTGGCGAATTGCTGGCCTGTCCCGATAATCCGATCGACGCGATCTGGCGCGACCAGCCTCCGGCGCCGCTGGCTCCGGTGGTGCCGCATGACCTGAGGTTCGCCGGCAAGAGCGCGGCCGAAAAGCGGGACGACGTCGCTTGTACCTTGAGGAACGCCGGTCAGAACGCCGCGGTCTTGACCCAGCCCGACTCGATCGCTTGGCTGCTCAACATTCGGGGGGGCGACGTCCCGCGCACACCGCTGCCGCTGTCCTTCGCGATCGTCGACGATGGCGGGGATGTCGATCTCTTCATCGACCGTCGCAAGCTGGTGCCGGCCGTGATCGAGCATTTGGGCAACCGCGTTTCGATTCGGGCACCGGACGAGTTCGGACCGGCACTGGATGGGCTGGGCGGTCGCGGCGCCAAGGTTCGCGTCGACCCCGCCTCGTCGGCCGCGTGGATCTTCGATCGGCTGTTGTTGGCGAACGCCAAGGTGGAGCGTGACGGCGATCCCGTCGCCCTGCCGAAGGCCCGCAAGAACGAGGTCGAGCTCGCCGGTACCCGCACCGCCCACGCGCGCGACGCGGTGGCGGTCGCCCGGTTCCTGGCTTGGATCTCCGAGGTGGGCCCCAGCGGCGAGGTCGGCGAGATCGAGGCGGCGGAGAAGCTGCTGGCGTTTCGGCGCGAGGGCGACCTGTTCCGCGACCAGAGTTTCGATACGATCTCGGGCGCCGGCCCGAACGGCGCGATCGTCCACTACCGGGTGTCGCCCAAGACCGAGCGGCGTTTGGCGCCTGGCAATCTGTATCTTGTCGACAGCGGCGCGCAGTATCTCGACGGCACGACCGATATCACGCGGACAATCGCGATCGGCCAGCCAACCGACGAGATGCGCGAGCGTTTCACCCTGGTGCTGAAGGGGCACATCGCCATCGCCACCGCCCGCTTTCCCAAAGGCACGACGGGGTCGCAACTCGATTGCCTGGCCCGCCACGCGCTGTGGCAGAAGGGGCTGGACTTCGACCATGGCACTGGCCACGGAGTCGGAAGCTATCTCAGCGTTCACGAGGGGCCGCAGCGGATCTCCAAGGTCGGAAACACTGTGGCGCTGGAGCCCGGCATGATCGTGTCCAACGAACCGGGATACTACCGGACCGGCGCATATGGCATCCGGATCGAGAACCTCGTCGCGGTACGGCCCTGTCCGGAGCTGGAGACGGCGGAGCGGCCGATGCTATCGTTCGAGACGCTGACCCTGGCGCCGATCGACTTGGCCTTGGTGGAGCCGACGCTGATGTCGTCGACGGAGATCGCGTGGCTCAACACCTACCACGCCTGGGTCCGTGACAGCTTGGCCGACCGTCTCGACGGCGACACCGCCGCTTGGCTGATCCGGGCGACCGATCCCATAGTCCCGTAGGCACAAACCCGCTTTCGCGAACGTCTGGCGCGAGAACGCCAACCGGACAGCCTGTCATGGCTGTCCGAGGGGCTTCGCCATGCCGATCACGCGTTGTGGCGCGTTGACACCGCGCATCATTAGGCGAATGGGCATAACCTCGTCGGTTTAAACGCATTATTTACGCTCCCACAGCATGGTGGATCCAACGGCGGGCGACCACGGCCGTCTGGTCGAAAGCTGGCGTGGAATTCTCGAATGACGACGTGCGGATCGGCGGAGTCCGGGCGTCGTGAGTGAAATGGCTGGGTTGCGGCGACCGGATGGATCGCGTCGGCACGGCCCTCGTCAACGGATGTATTTTGGAGCACACCATGAAGATCCTTGTGGTCGATGATTATGCAACCATGCGGCGTATCGTTCGTAACCTGCTGACCCAGATCGGTTATTCCGATATCGAGGAAGCTGGTGACGGCGTCACCGCGCTCGCGAAGCTGCGCGAGAGCAAGTTCGGCCTGGTGATCTCCGACTGGAACATGGAGCCGATGACGGGTCTTCAGCTTCTCAAGGAGATCCGCGCCGACAACAAGTTGAATGGCACGCCCTTCATCATGGTCACGGCCGAGAGCAAGACCGAGAACGTCGTCGCCGCCAAGGAAGCCGGCGTTAACAACTACATCGTCAAGCCGTTCAACGCCGATACCTTGAAGCAGAAGATCCAGTCCGTCATCGGCGGCTGATGGCGGCGTCGGACGACGGTCTCGCGGGGGGCGGTGGTGGACAAGCTGGAACAGCTCACCGAGGAAGAGTTCGAGCATATCGAGGATACCGTCGCGCGCACCGCGAAGGGGCGAGCTTTCCTGCGGCGCTATGCGCAACGGGCCCAGGGCGGTGCCGCGGATGATGTCCGCATCATGCTCGACCAGATGCGGTCCTTGCTCAACCAGGGAACGCCGATCTCCGGCAACACGTCGCATGTCGACATGCTGCGGCGTGAATTGCTGGAGATGGCGGGATCCATCGAAAAGGCCCGCCGCGAGGTCGCGGCGCTCCAGCCGCCCGACAACGGCAACAACAAGATCATAACGGCGACGAGCGAGCTGGACGCCATCGTCTCCGCGACGGAGCGCGCCTCGTTCGACATCCTGAATTCGGCCGAAAGGCTGATGGATCTGGGGGGGAAACTGCGGCGGAACGGTGCCGATCCCGATCTCTGCGGCGAGATCGAATCGGAGGTGAACAATATCTTCACCGCCTGCTCGTTCCAAGACCTGACCGGTCAGCGGACGAGCAAGGTCGTCAACGCGTTGCGCTATATCGAGCAGCGCGTCAACGCGATGATCGCGATCTGGGGCGTGGACGGCGTCAAGCCTGCCGATGACCCGGTCCCGGACGCCTTCAAGGACAAGCGTCCTGATGCCCATCTGTTGAATGGTCCGGCGAGGGAAGGGCAGGGGGTCAGCCAGTTCGACGTCGACGCCCTGTTCGCCGATCCGCCGGAAGCGCCAACTCCAGCACGCGCCGCGCCACCGCCACCCGAACCACCACCTCCGCCGCCGGTTCAGCGGCACGTGGAACCGCCCGCACCTCCACCCCCGCCTCCGGTGGTGGCCGCTCCGCCACCCGCTCCGGCCAAGGCGGCTCGGAAAGTGGAGAAGGCCGCCGCGAAGCCGAAGGCGGCGGCCCCGGCTCCGGAACCCATCCCCGCACCGCCGGCACCATCGCCAAAACCGGCACCGCCGCCGGCTCCGAAACCCGCGCCTCCTCCTCCGGTGCCGAAACCGGCGCCGCCGCCACCACCTCCACCCCCCGCGCCACCGCCACCACCTCCACCGCCTCCAGCGCCCAAGGCGGCACTCGATCAATCGGCCATCGACGCGCTGTTCGGCTAGCGCCGTCCGGGACGTCGGCGACATACGATTTTATGCGGTTTCAAACCATTTTAACGAAATACCATTAGAGTGTCGGCGGGATAACCATCGGCCGGTGGGAAGCACTGATCCGGCCAGTCCAAAACAGTGTCATCGAAACGCGCGAGAGGGACAGGGAATGACGGTCGATACTTCGGGGCGCGGTGCTCGCAAACCTTTCATGGCGGAATTGCAGCATGCCCGGCGGGCGGCGCCAACGGGTTCGAACCAGCTCGATCCGATCGGACTGCTGGCGCCAGCGGTGTCGGAATCGGCGGCGGCATCCGGTCCGATCTCGGTGGAGGTCGATCATACTCCCGTCTTGCGCTCGATCGCGGAGTTGCACGCCAAGTTCGACCGTTTCATGAGCAACGACCGGACGGACATCGACCAGATCCAAGTCGAGATCGCCGACATCTCCGGCCGGATCAAGGCGACCAAGGCCGAAATGGCGGCGCTGCGTCACCCCTTGGCCAGCGAGGACAAGTTCCAGCAGGCGTCGGAGGAGTTGAGCGCCGTCGTCAGCGCCACCGAGGTCGCGACCAACACGATCATCTCCTGCACCGAGGAGATCGAGGAGATCGTTCAGGAGTTGCGGGCCCAGTTGCCGGAGGGCTATCAGTCCAGCCGCGTCAACGACATGAACGAGATGATCGTCCGCATCTTCGAAGCCTGTAATTTCCAGGATCTGACCGGCCAGCGGATCACCAAGGTCGTCCGCGCCCTCTCCTTCATCGAGGAGCGGGTCGACGCCATGATGGGCGTTTGGAACAAGCGCGAGTTCGAAACCATGCCGCTGCCCCCCGGTATCGCCGCCAAGGATGGCGATTTGGAGCTTCACGGCCCCAACAAGGTCGACGCCAAGAAGGGCATGATCAGCCAGTCCGACATCGACGCGATGTTCGGGTGATGGATCCGGAGCGGCGCTCACCGCCGCCCCGGTCCAGGTTCATCAATCCATCTGTTCCGCGTAGTGACAAGCGACATGCCGGCCGTCCACCTCGCGCAGCGGCGGCACCTCGTCGGCGCAGCGCTGGGTCATGTGCGGGCAGCGCTTGTGATAGGCACAGCCCGATGGCGGGTTGAGCGGCGACGGCAATTCCCCCTTCGGCGGCGCCACGTCCTGGCGCAGGAGGGGGTTGACCCTGGGCGTCGCCGCCATCAGCGCCCGGGTGTAGGGGTGGCGCGGATGGGCGAACACCGTCTCCTTGGGGCCATGCTCGACCGGCCGGCCCAGATACATCACCATGATGTCGTCGGCGATGTGCCGGACCACGCTCAAGTCATGGCTGATGAAAAGGTAGGCGAGGTCGAACTCCTCCTGCAGATCCATCATCAGGTTCAGCACCTGGGCTTGGATCGACACGTCCAGCGCCGACACCGGCTCGTCCGCGACGACCACCCGCGGGTTCAGCATCAGCGCCCGGGCGATCGCGATGCGCTGGCGCTGGCCGCCGGAGAACATGTGCGGATAGCGCTCGTACTGGTCCGGCCTCAACCCCACCTTCGCCATCATCGCCGACGCGCGCTCGCGCCGTTCCGCCCTGCCCATGTCGGTGTTGATGACCAGCGGTTCCTCCAGGATCGTCCCGATCCGCTTGCGCGGGTTGAGCGAGCCATAGGGATTCTGGAACACCATCTGGACCTTGCGACGGAGCGCCTTGGCCTCCGCCTTGGTTCCCGCGTTCATGTCGCGCCCATCGAACCTCAACTCGCCCGAGGTTGGCGGATCGATCAGCGTGACCATGCGGGCCAGCGTGGACTTGCCACAGCCGCTCTCGCCGACCACCGCCAGCGTCCTGCCGGTCTGGAGGGCGAAGGAGACGCCGTCCACCGCCTTGACCGTGGCGTCGGCGCGAAACAGCCCGCGCTTGAGGCGGTAGTGTTTCTTGAGGTCGACCGCGTCCAGCACCGTCTCGCGCTGGACACGGCTCGATGGCGCTTCCGGCCGGAGGGGAGCCGCGGTCATGCCGCCACCCCGCCGGTCACCTGGAGCGGATAGAAGCAGCGCGCCGACCCACCGTCGTCGGGGAACAGCGGCACCGCCTCGCGCCGGCACTTGTCCTGGACGAAGCCGCAGCGCGGATTGAACAGGCAGCCGCGCGGCCGATCGGCGATGCCGGGCACGACGCCGGGAATGGTCGGCAGCCGCCGCTTGCCGATCGCCCGTTCCGGCAGGGCGTCCAGCAGGGCCCCGGTATAGGGGTGCTGGGGATGGGTGAACAGGTCGCGGGCCGGGCGGTTCTCGACCACCTGTCCGGCATACATCACCGATACCCGCCGCGCGGTTTCGGCGACCACGCCCATGTCGTGGGTGATCAGGATCAGCGCCATGCCACGGTCCTTTTGGAGATCGAGCAGCAGGTCCAGGATCTGCTTCTGGATCGTCACGTCCAGCGCGGTGGTCGGCTCGTCGGCGATCAGCAGGCGCGGATTGCAGGAGATCGCCATGGCGATCATCACGCGCTGACTCATGCCGCCGGAAAGCTGGTGGGGGAATGAAGACAGCCGACTCTCGGGCGCCGGGATGCCGACCTGCTCCAGCAGTTCGATCGCTCGGCGCTTCCGTTGCGCCCGTCCCATGTTCTCATGGACCTTGAGGCTTTCCATGATCTGGAAGCCGACGGTGAAGCACGGGTTGAGGCTGGTCATCGGCTCCTGGAACACCATCGCCACGTCCTTGCCGGTCAGCTTGCGGCGCTGCCGCTCGCTGAGCGTGCGAAGGTCGCGGCCATCGAAGTCCATCCTGTCGGCGACCACCCGGCCATTGTTGGCGATCAGGCCCATCACGGCCAGGGAGGTCACGCTCTTGCCGGAGCCGGATTCGCCGACGATGCCGAGGACTTCGCCCTCGTCCACCGTCAGGTCGATGCCGTCCACCGCCCGGAACGTGCCGGCACGGGTCGAGAACTCGACGGACAGGTTGCGGATGTCAAGCAGAGGCATGGATTGCCCTTATCGCTTCAGTTTCGGGTCGAGGGCGTCGCGCAGCCCGTCGCCCAGCAGATTGAAGGCCAGCACCGTGATCAGGATGGCGAGGCCGGGGAAGGTCACCACCCACCAGGCGCGGCTGACGAACTCGCGCGCCGACGCCAGCATGGATCCCCATTCGGGGGTCGGCGGCTGCGCGCCGAGGCCAAGGAAGCCCAGTGCGGCGGCGTCCAGGATCGCGGTCGAGAAGCCGAGCGTCGCCTGCACGATCAGCGGCGCCGTGCAGTTCGGTAGCACGGTGATGAACATCAGGCGCATCACGCCGGCACCGCTGACCTTGCTGGCGACGACGTAGTCCTTCGACAGCTCGGTGATCACGGCGGCGCGGGTCAACCGGGTGTAATGCGGCAGGACCACCAGCGAGATCGCGATCATCGCGTTCGTCAGGCTGGGTCCGAGGATCGCCACGATCACGATGGCTAGCAGCAGCGAGGGCAGGGCCAGCATGATGTCGCACAGCCGCATGATCGCCACGTCGGTGACACCGCGCGCGAAGCCCGCGATCAGCCCCAGGATCACGCCGATCGCCAGCGACAACGTCACGACGATGACGCCGATCAGCAGCGACAGCCGGGCGCCATGGATGATCCGGGAGAAGATGTCGCGGCCGACGTCATCGGTGCCCAACGGAAACGCCAACGATCCGCCCTCCTCCCAGAAGGGAGGCTGCAGGATCGCGTCGCGGAACTGTTCGATCGGCGAGTAGGGCGAGATCAGGTCGGCGAGGATGGCGGCCAGTGACACTATCACGATCACCACCAGCCCGGCGACGGCTCCCTTGTTCTGCGCGAAGTAATGCCAGAACTCGCCGAGCGGCGAGGGCGGGCGAGGGGTTCCCGCCGGGGCGGCGGCATCGATCTGGGATTCGACGGTCATGGATCAATGTCCCCCGTGGCGGATGCGCGGATTGAGGATGCCATAGGTCAGGTCGACCAGCAGGTTGACCAGCATGATCACCGCCGCGACCAGCAGCACGCCGCCCTGGAGCACGGGATAATCGCGCCGGGACACGGATTCGATCAGCCACTTGCCGATGCCCGGCCACGCGAAGATGGTCTCGGTCAGGATCGCGCCAGCGAACAGCACACCGACCTGCAGGCCAATCACTGTCACGACTGGGATCAGCGCGTTGCGCAGCGCGTGTTGCGCTATGACGCGGAAGGGCGCCAGCCCCTTGGCCCGCGCGGTCCGGATATAGTCCTCCCCCAGCACCTCCAGCATCGACGAGCGCGTCATGCGCGCGATCACGGCGAGCGGCACGGTGCCCAGCACGATCGCCGGCAGGATCAGGTGCGACAGGGCGGATGAGAAGGCGCCGGCCTCATCCGACAGCAGGCTGTCGATCAGCAGGAACCCGGTCACCGGCTCCACCCAATACATCACCGAGATGCGGCCCGACACCGGCGTCCAGCCGAGGTTGACCGAGAACAGCAGGATCAGCAGCAGCGCCCACCAGAAGATCGGCATGGAATAGCCGGTCAGGCTGATGCCCATCAGGCTGTGGTCGAACACCGATCCCCGCTTGACCGCCGCGATGATGCCAAGCGGCAGGCCGATGATCATGGCGAACAGGATCGCGCAGACCGACAGTTCTATCGTCGCCGGAAACAGGGTCAGGAACTCGTCCAGCACGGGAGTCCGGGTCACCACCGATTGCCCGAGGTCGCCCCGGACCACATCGGCGATGTAGGTGCCGTATTGGACCATCAGGGGCTTGTCCAAGCCCATGGCGGCGCGCAATTCGGCGTGCCGTTCGGGTGAGATGCCGCGCTCGCCGGCCATCAGTTCGACCGGATCGCCGGGAACCAGCCTGATCAGCGCGAAGGTCAGCAGGGTCACGCCGATGAAGGTCGGGATGATCAGACTGAACCGGGTCAGAATGAAACGGAACATGGTCAGCTTTTATGTCTGCGGAATAGCCAGCGCACCCCCCGTCCCGGGGGACGGGGGGTGCTTGGGCCCGGATCGGATTTACTTCAGGTCCACGCCGTAGAAGATGTGGCCGCCGAACGGATCGATCTTATAGTTCTGCACTTCCTTGCGGATCGGCTCGTAGACGACCGAGTGGGCAACGGTGATCCACGGCGCTTGTTCCTTGAAGACGGCCTGGGCGTCCTCGTAGAACTTGGTGCGCTGCGCCACATCCGGCGTCCGCTTCGCCTTGACGAGCAGGTCGTTGAAGGGCTGGTAACAGAATCGGGCGCGGTTTGCGCTGCCGACGGCCTCGCAGCCGAGCAGGACATAGAGGAAGTTGTCGGGGTCGCCGTTGTCACCGGTCCAGCCCATCAGCATGGTCTGGTGCTCGCCGTCCTTGGTCCGCCGCAGATACTCGCCCCATTCGTAGCTGACGATCTTGGCCTTGACCCCGACCTTGGCCCAATCGGCTTGGACCATCTCCGCCATGCGGCGGGCGTTGGGGTTGTACGGCCGCTGGACCGGCATGGCCCACAGGTCGGTCTCGAAACCATTGGGGAAGCCGGCGTCGGCCAGCATCTTGCGGGCGGCCTCCGGATCGTACTTGGTATCCTCGATCTTGTCGTTGTAGGACCAGATGGTCGGTGGGATCGGGTTCTTGGCCTTCTTGCCGGCGCCCTGATAGACGGCCTCGATGATGGCGTCCTTGTTGACCGCCATGCTCAGGGCCTGCCGAACCTTGGTGTCCGTGAACGGCGCCTTCTCGGTGTTGAAGGCGAGGTAGCCGACGTTCAAGCCTTCCTGCGACATCAGGTTGACCGCCGGATCGGTCCTCATCGCGGCCAGATCGGCCGGGTTCGGGTAGGCCATGACATGGCACTCGCCCGCCTTCAGCTTGGCGTAGCGGACGGAGGCGTCGGGCGTGATAGAGAACACCAGCGTGTCGATCGGCGCCTTGCCGGCCCAATAGGCCTCGTTCGCCCGATAGCGGATGACGGCATCCTTCTGGTAGCCGACGAACTGGAACGGCCCGGTCCCGACCGGCTCCTGGTCCACCTTGGTCTGGGTGCCGGCCTTGGCCATCGCGTCGGCGTACTCGGCCGACTGGATCGACGCGAAGTCCATGCCGAGGTTGGCGAGGAACGGGGCCTCCGGCTCGTTCAGCGTGAACTTGACCGTGTAGTCGTCCACCGCCTCGATGCTCTTCAGCAGCTTGGGCATGTCCATGCTGTTGAAGTACTCGTACGCGCCGCCGGAGACGGTGTGATATGGATTTTCCGTCTTCCACTGGCGCTCGAACGTGAAGATCACGTCCTGGGCATTGAAGTCGCGCGTCGGTTTGAACGACTTCGACGTGTGGAACTTGACGCCCTTGCGAAGCTTGAAGGTGTACTCCAGCCCCTCCTCGGACACGGTCCACGACTCCGCCAGACCGGGAACGATCTTGGTCGTGCCACGCTCGAACTGGACCAGCTTGTCGAACACCTGGCGCGAGGTCGCGTCAAATGTCGTGCCCGCCGTGAAAAACGCAGGATTGAAACCCTCCGGGCTTCCTTCCGAGCAATAAACCAGAGTTTTGGCTGCGAGCGGTGAAACGAAGCCCGCCGCGAGAGTCAACCCCAGGGCCGCTCCGCGCAGTGCTTGATGCATTAAAAGCCTCCTGTATGCTTCTTTTCTTAAGACATCTCTCTTGAGCGCGATTGCGGGCGCCATGATGTCGCAGAGCTCAGAATAGCCTTACAGGGAGACGGACTGTCAACGTCAATGGATTATTGCTCACGGAATTGATCAGCGTCCGCTGACCTGACGCCGCAGGGCCGCTTCCATGACGTTCCTCAGGTTGACGGGCGCGAAGGGGCGCGAGAGTACCGAAACATCGGCACCTTCCAAGTCGCTGACGCGCTCCGGTCCGCTCGCTCCCATGATCAGCATGATTGGGGTTCGGGAGCCGGCCCGCCCGCGTAGGGACTCCAAAACCGCCGTTCCGCCACCACCCATGACTTCGGCGATGATGAGGTCGGCGGAGGCTATGGCTTCGGGTTCGGCTTGCTCCGCCGAATGCGCGGTGTCGACCGAGCAGTTCCAGTTCTCCAGGACAAGGCGTAGGGAAGTCAGCTGGACAGGATCGCCGCCGATCAACACCACGGATATGGTGTCGGCGACGGCCGCCCGCTCCGGCGCCTCGGCCCGTGGGATCGTTATCGAGAACACCGATCCCTTGCCGGGACGGGAACGAACGTCGATGCCGTGGCCCAGCAGGCGCGCGGTCCGCTCGGCGATCGCCAGTCCCAAACCGAGACCTCGCCCTCGATCACGCGGTCCCATCCCGGGAAGCTGGACGAACTCCTCGAAGATCGCCGGCCGTTTCTCATCCGGGATCCCGGGGCCGGTGTCCCACACCTCCACTCGGACGCGGCCGAGGCGATGGCGGCAACCGACCATGACGCTGCCGGTTTTGGTGAACCTCACGGCGTTGCCGATCAGTTGGCGCAGCATCCGTTCCAGCAGCAGCGGATCGGTCTCCACCTCCGTGGCACAGGGGACGTAACGCAGCCGCAATCCCTTCTCCAACGCGGAGGGTTCGAATTCGCGGATCATCTTCTCGAGGATTTCCCCGACATTGACCGCGGTCACCGCCGGACGCACGTTGCCGGCGTCCAGGGACGACAGCTCCAGCAGCGACGTCAGCAGCAGCTCGGCCGATTGAACGGCTTCCCGAATGCGGGTGACCAGCGATTGCTGTCCCGGATCGCTGATCTTGGAACCCAGGAGGTGCAGGAACAGGTGGATCGCCTGATAAGGCTGCCGAAGATCGTGGTTGGCCGATGACAGGAACTTGGATTTGGCCTGGGTCGCCCGCTCCGCCTCGGCGCGCGCGGCCGCCAGCCTGCCATCCATGGCGACCTGCTCGGCGATCTCCAGGCCGATCAGACCCGCGATCCGGCTCAGGCTTTCGAAGGCGGCTCGGTCCGGTTCCGGCTTCGATGGCCGGTCGATGATCCAAAGACTGCCCAGTTTCACGCGGTCGGCGCCAAAGACGGCGGCGCCCGCGAAAATCCGAGGACCGCGCCATGACCCCGGCGCGTTGTTTTGGCGCGACCGCGTCACCACCCCAGGTCCCTCGAGGAGTTGGTCAAGCGCCATCAAGTCCGGTCCCAGCGCCTCGGCTTGAGCGTCATCCAATCCGGACGTGGCGGCCGTGGACAGGGTCCCGGCGACGTCCAGGCAAAGAACCGCCGCTGGCGCACCCAGCACGTGGGCGGCGAGATCGAGCAACCCGGTCAGCGCGCGCCCAGTCGGGAGAGTCACCGACATACTCTCGTAATCCATTTGCATGATCGGGGAGACTATGTGATTGCGGTTGTCAAGCGTATCAGCCTAACACGCATCGTAGCAGCATACAGCACCGGATTATGCCGGATGGACATGGCGCCTACTCGGATGTGCGTCGCCACGCACACTTCGATGCACCGCGCCACCGTCTCGCGGTCGCCCTCAAGCCGCCTGCCCAGGCCTCCGATATTCGGTCCCGCCGCCATTCCCAGGCTCCCGCTTGTCCGGCGTCTTCGGCTGGGGCAGCGCGTAGAAACGAGGCTCGTTCCGGTCCCAACTCGGCTCGAAGGGCAGGCGCATCATCGCGGTGCCGCCGTCGCGCTGGGCGTCGCGCATGGCTTGCTGAAGCTGCTCGGCCGCGTCGCGGTCCCAGGGGATCCTGTATAGGTTGGGAACTTGCGTCCATTGCAGCGTCAGATAGATCGCCTCGCCCTCAACATAGGAGGCGCTGAGGATCGACGCCTCTTTGACGTTGGCGCCAAGCCATTCCAGGCTGACGGGCTTGGCCCGTCCGAGCAGCGACGCCGGAGCGGCGTAGGCCGCGGGCAGGAGAAGGGTGAATAGCGCCAGGATCAGCGTTCTGGCCAGACGCGATTGGGTCCAGCGAAGGGCGACCAGCACAAGCATCAGACTGACGGCGGCGACGAACACGAACAGATAGGTCAAGTTTTCCATGGCGGTTCCTGACGAAATCGGGTGTCGGATCAGCGTCTCAAGCAAGCCTCTCGGGCAAACCTTCTGAAATGTCTTGGCCGAACGCGCGGTCTGAGGGCGCTATTCAGGCTGACGTCACGATTTCGCCCCTTTTCCCACAAACGGAATATGCAACCCGTCTGTTCCTGACCGAACTGGCGCCTGTCGGTTTGTCGCCTGTTTGATTCTCTGGGTCGGCCGGTCGGCGCGGCGCTATGTTCGAAGGCCCAGGTGTTTTCGCCGCTCCGGAATGGATGGGTGCTCAGGTCGGGGAACTTTGGAATCCCAGATCCGGTTGTCGCCGGGATGATGGACATGTCGGAAGAGGAGAAGACGATGAGGATCCGGGACATCATGACCACGGAAGTCGAACTCGTCCATCCGGATACCCTGCTGCGCGATGCCGCCCAAAAAATGCGCGACGCCGATACCGGCTTCCTGCCGGTCGGGGAGGATGACCGCTTGGTCGGCACATTGACCGACCGAGACATCACCATCCGCGCCGTCGCCGAGGGGCACGACCCCAAGGTCGTGCGCGTACGTGAAGCCATGTCGGACAAGCTGATCTACTGCATGGAGGATCAGGATAGCAGTGAGGCCGCCGAACTGATGGCGGAGAACGACATCCGCCGCCTTCCGGTCCTTAACAGCGACAAACGCTTGGTTGGCGTGATTTCCCTGGGCGACTTGGCGGCCCAAACCGGCGACGATGATGTCGTTGGCCAGACGATCCAGGACATCTCCAGTTCGCCTTCGAATTCCTGATCGTTCCGGGAACTGAGGTGGCGCATTGGCGAGCGTTGAGTCATCCCACGCCGCCTCACGCGGTGATATTCCATGCAAACCACACAAATATCGTCTTTTGTGCCCTTTTAAGCATCTCATGATCAAAAATTAAGCGGAATATTGAGGCGGCTTGTCTGGTGCCGGGGGCAGCATCCTGGCAAACATCCGTCAAACGCTGTCGCGTCGCGCCGTGGCGCCGCCTTGGCCCCAAACTTGCTCTTGTCGCCTCGCGTTAAACACGAAGAAGTTAAGAGGCGAGAGCATGGGAACGTTTAAGGGCGGCATCAAGGCCGTGGCGCTGGGCTGCGCCGTGGCGGTTTCGGCACTGATGGCCGGGGTGGCTCAGGCGGCGGAACCGATCAAGATCGGCGTGCTCCACTCCTTGTCGGGCACGATGGCGATCAGCGAGACGACGCTGAAGGACACCATCATGATGATGGTGGACGACCTCAACAAGAAGGGCGGGCTGCTGGGCCGGCCGGTCGAGGCCGTCGTCGTCGACCCCGCGTCGAACTGGCCGCTGTTCGCCGAGAAGGCGCGCGAACTGATCGAGAAGGACAAGGTTTCGGCCGTCTTCGGCTGCTGGACCTCGGTCAGCCGCAAGTCGGTGCTGCCGGTCTTCGAGGAGACCAACGGCCTGCTGTTCTATCCCGTGCAATACGAGGGCGAGGAGTCCTCGCGGAACGTCTTCTACACCGGCGCCGCTCCCAACCAGCAGGCGATCCCGGCCGTCGAATACCTGATGGGCGCCGAAGGCGGCGACGTCAAGCGTTGGGTCCTTGCCGGCACCGACTATGTCTACCCGCGCACGACCAACAAGATCCTGGAGGCGTTCCTGATGTCGAAGGGCGTCGCCAAGGATGACATCATGATCAACTACACGCCGTTCGGTCACTCGGACTGGCAGACGATCGTGGCCGACATCAAGAAGTTCGCATCCGCCGGCAAGAAGACCGCCGTCGTCTCGACCATCAACGGCGACGCCAACGTGCCGTTCTACAAGGAGCTCGCCAACCAGGGCATCAAGGCGACCGACATTCCGGTCGTGGCCTTCTCGGTCGGCGAGGAGGAGTTGGCCGGCATCGACACCTCCAACCTGGTCGGCCACCTCGCCGCCTGGAACTACTTCATGTCGGTCGACACTCCCGAGAACACCGCCTTCATCAAGCAGTGGCACGCGTTCACCAAGAACGACAAGCGGGTGACCAACGATCCGATGGAGGCCCATTACATCGGCTTCAAGATGTGGACCCAGGCGGTCCTCCAGGCCGGCACCACCGAGGTCAACGCCGTCCGCCAAGCCATGTACGGCCAGAAGGTGCGCAGCCCGAGCGGCTACGACGTCGTGATGAACACCAACCACCACCTGTCGAAGCCGGTCATGATCGGCGAGATCCAGTCCGACGGACAGTTCTCGATCGTCTCCCAGACTGAAGACGCGATCAAGGGCGCCGCCTGGAGCCCCTACATCCCGGAATCGGCCAAGCTGACGGCCGACTGGACGTTCCCGTGGGTCTGCGGCAACTGCACCGAGCCCAAGTATACCGCCTACGCCAAGTGACAGCCCGCCTCCCGATTTCCCCCCGGCGAAGTCGCCGGGGGGAAAGTCATTTCGAGATAACCGGGTAGAACGCCGGGGGTAAGCGCCTTGATCATGATCAAATCCCACCTCGCCAGGGTCACTTGGGTCCTGCGTGGCCTTCATGCCTTTGTTTTGGCCTTTTTCCTGATGACCGGGTTGCTGACCGTCGGTGTCGCGATCGGCGCCTTCGCGGCGTCCTCGGCTTGGGCCGATGAGTATTCCGACGCGCTGGCCGGTCTGGCGGCACCCGCCTTCAACGACAAGGTCGCGGCGATCGACGCGCTGGCCCGATTGGGTGACGAGCGGGCTACGCCGGTCCTGGAGGCGATGTCGGACAATCGGCTCTACACCCGCAAGGAGGACGGACGCCTGGTGATCGGCGGCACGGGTCGCGACATCGCGCTGACCGACGCCGCCACGGGCGAGGCGCTGGGCACGGCGACCAGCCGCGATCTCACCCGCATCAACGTCAACAACGCCTTGCGCACCGCCCTAGGCGGCGCCATCGGGCGGCTCCAGATCAACAACGCCGATCCGGCCAAGCGGCTGGCCGCCGCCGAGACCATGGCGCGCGACCGCACGCCGGAAGCCATGGCGCTGCTGCGCGACGCGCTGGCGCGCGAGAAGGTCGAGGACGTCCGGGCGGCCATGGCGCTGACCTACGCCAAGATGAGCCTGACCAGCACCGACCCGGCCGAGCGGCTGGCGGCGGTCAAGGAGGTCTCCGGCCGGCTGTCCTCCGAGGTGCGCGCCCTCGTCGCCCCGCTGGCCGCCACCAACCCGGATGGCAGCTTCGCCGAACCCGATCCCCAGGTGCGCGCCGCCGCCACCGGCCTGATCGCCCGGATCGACCAGCGCCTGATGATGACGGAACTGGCGTTGAACCTGTTCCAGGGTGTCAGCCTGGGCTCGGTCCTGTTGCTGGCCGCGATCGGGTTGGCCATCACCTTCGGGGTCATGGGTGTCATCAACATGGCGCATGGCGAAATGATCATGCTGGGCGCCTACACCACCGTCGTGGTGCAGCAGTTGTTCCGCGAATGGATCCCCGCCGAGTTCTTCGGCCTCTATCTCGTCATCTCGATTCCCGCCGCCTTCCTGGTGGCCGGCGCCGTCGGCGTCCTGATGGAGCGCGGCATCATCCGGTTCCTCTATGGCCGCCCGCTGGAAACCTTGCTGGCCACCTGGGGCATCAGCCTGATGCTCCAGCAACTGGTGCGCGCGATCTTCGGCGCCCCTAACAAGGAGGTCTCCAACCCCGGCTGGATGACCGGCGCGTTCGAGGCGATGCCGGGCATGGTGCTGACCTACAACCGTATCGCCATCATCATCTTCGCGCTGGCGGTGCTGGCCGGCTTGGCGGCCTTGCTCCGCTACACGCCGTTCGGTCTCCAGATGCGCGCCGTCACCCAGAACCGCAACATGGCCTCGGCCATGGGCATCCGCACCGGCTGGGTCGACGCGCTCACCTTCGGCCTCGGCTCCGGCATCGCCGGCGTCGCCGGGGTGGCGCTCAGCCAGATCGGCAACGTCAGCCCCAACCTGGGGCAGGGCTATATCGTCGACAGCTTCATGGTCGTGGTGTTCGGTGGTGTCGGCAGCCTGTGGGGCGTGCTGGCGGGCGCCATGACGCTGGGCATCTTCAACAAATTCCTGGAGCCCTACGCCGGCGCCATGCTCGGCAAGATCCTGATCCTGGTCTTCATCATCCTGTTCATCCAGAAGCGCCCGCGCGGCTTGTTCGCGCTCAAGGGCCGCGCCGCGGAGGCCTGAAGCCATGCTGCTGATGTCGCGTCTCGCGACCTTGGAATCCCGCCGCGGCTGGCAGGTGTTCCTGATCCTCCTGGTGCTGACCATCGTGCTGGTGCCGGTCCTCAACCTGACCCTGCCGCCGGAGAGCCCGTTCCACGTTCCGACCTACATGCTGAGCCTGCTCGGCAAGTACCTGTGCTTCGCCCTGCTGGCGCTCAGCCTCGACCTGATCTGGGGCTACGCCGGCGCGCTCAGCCTGGGCCATGGCGGCTTCTTCGCGCTGGGCGGCTACTGCATGGGCATGTACCTGATGCGGCAGATCGGCACCCGCGGCGTCTACGGCAATCCGGACCTGCCCGACTTCATGGTATTCCTGAACTGGAGCGAACTGCCCTGGTACTGGCTGGGTTTCGGCAATTTCTGGTTCGCCATGCTGATGGTGATGCTGGTGCCGGGCGCGTTGGCCTATGTGCTGGGCTGGCTGACCTTCCGGTCGCGCATCACCGGCGTCTATTTCTCCATCATCACACAGGCGATGGTCTTCGCCCTGATGCTGGCGTTCTTCCGCAACGAGATGGGCTTCGGCGGCAACAACGGCCTGACCGACTTCAAGGAGATCCTGGGCTACAACGTCCAGGCGCAGGGAACTCGGATCGGCCTCTATGTCGCCTCGGCCCTGGTGCTGGCGCTCGGCTACCTGATCAGCCGCTACATCGTCACGTCCAAGCTGGGCCGGGTGCTGATGGCGATCCGCGACGCGGAAAGCCGGGTGCGGTTCCTCGGCTACTCGGTGACCAACGCCAAGCTGTTCGTCTTCACGGTGTCCGCCATGCTGGCGGGGATCGCAGGCGCGCTCTACGTGCCGCAGGTCGGCATCATCAACCCGTCCGAGTTCTCGCCCGCCAACTCGATCGAGATCGCGGTCTGGGTCGCGGTCGGCGGTCGCGGCACCCTGTACGGCGCCATCCTGGGTGCCTTCACCGTCAACGGCGCCAAGAGCTTCTTCACCGGTGCCGCGCCGGAATTCTGGCTGTTCTTCCTAGGCGCGCTGTTCATCGTCTGCACCCTGTTCCTGCCGCGCGGGATCGTCGGTCTGGCCGCCCAGCTGCGGAACCGCGCCGCCCGGCGAGCCATCCCCTCAACCGAGACCAAGTCCAAGGAGGTCGGCGATGCAGCGAGCGAGCATGGCGCCTGACGCCGCCGAGATCGTCCTGCCGGCGGAATCGACGCCGGTCCGGCCAATCCGCCAGCCGGCCGGATCGATCCTGTACCTGGACGGCGTGTCCGTCAGCTTCGACGGCTTCAAGGCGTTGAACAGCCTCAGCCTTGTCATCGACAAGGGCGAGATGCGGACCATCATCGGCCCCAACGGCGCCGGCAAGACGACGATGATGGACGTCATCACCGGCAAGACCAAGCCAAACACCGGCGACGTGCTGTTCAACGCCAGCGTCGACCTGACCAAGATGGACGAGGCGGCCATCGCCAATCTCGGCATCGGCCGCAAGTTCCAGAAGCCGACGGTGTTCGAGCACCTGAGCGTGTTCGAGAACCTGGAACTGGCGCTCAAGACCGACCGCGGCACCTTCGCCACGCTGTTCTTCCACCTGACCGGCCCGCAGGCCCGCCGGATCGACGAGATCCTGGGCGTGATCGGCCTGGGCGATCGGCGGAAGGAGAAGGCCGGCGCCTTGAGCCATGGCCAGAAGCAGTGGCTGGAGATCGGCATGCTGCTGATGCAGGAGGGCCAGCTTCTGCTGCTCGACGAACCGGTCGCCGGCATGACCGACCACGAGACGGAGACGACGGCGCGCCTGCTGCTCGACATCGCCCGCGAGCGTTCGATCGTGGTGGTCGAGCACGACATGGAATTCGTCCGGGCGCTGGGCGCCAAGGTGACCGTGCTGCACGAGGGGTCGGTGCTCGCCGAGGGCAGCATCGACACCGTCCAAGCCGACCACCGCGTCATCGAAGTCTATCTGGGGCGCTGACACCATGCTCACAGTCGAAAACGTCGACCTCTACTACGGCGCCAGCCACATCCTCCGGCGCGTCGGATTGAACGCGCCCAAGGGAGCGGTGACTTGCCTGCTGGGGCGCAATGGCGTCGGCAAGACCAGCCTGCTGCGTGCCGTGCTGGGCCTGGAGCCGATCCGCCAGGGCCGCATCCTGTGGGAAGGCCAAGACATCGCCCGCCTGTCGCCGCATCAGCGGGCCCGCCGCGGCATCGCCTATGTGCCGCAGGGCCGCGAGATCTTCCCGCGCCTGACCGTGCTGGAGAACCTCCAAACCGGCTTCGCGCCACTCGCACGCAAGGACAGGCACATCCAGGAGGAGATCTTCGAGCTTTTCCCGGTGCTGAAGAGCATGCTCAACCGTCGCGGCGGCGACCTGTCGGGTGGACAGCAGCAGCAGCTCGCGATCGGCCGCGCCCTCGTGACCCGGCCGCGGCTGATGATCCTGGACGAGCCGACCGAGGGCATCCAGCCCTCGATCATCAAGCTGATCGAGGCGGTGATCCGCAAGCTGGGCGACCGGGGCGACATGGCGATCCTGCTGGTCGAACAGTATTTCGAATTCGCCCGCGATCTGGCCGACCACTTCGCCGTGATGGACCGGGGCGAGGTCGTGCTGGCTGGTGCCAAGGCGGACATGGTGGAGACGGATGTCCGACGCTTCCTGACCGTGTGACGATGCCGCGGCTCGATCGCTGACGGGCTTGTTGCGGGTATGGAGCCGGACCGCCTATCAAGGCGTCCCGGCTCCATACGATTGTAAACCCTGATATGAATTCCCGCGTCATCCGCCGTCACGATCAGTTCTTCAAACTGCTGCTCGACCAGCCCGGCGCCGCCGGAACCCTTCTCAGGGAGCGGCTACCCGTCGAGGTTTCCAGCAGGCTCTCCGCGGAGGATCCGGAGCTGGTCAACACCTCCTTCGTCGACGCGGAACTTCGGGAACGCCGGGCGGACCGGCTCTACCGGGTCCGGCTGCGCGATGGCCGCCAAGCCCTCATCTATGTTCTGGTCGAGCATAAATCGGCGCCCGACCCCCGCATCGGGCTTCAGCTTCTGATCTACATGGTCAGGATCTGGGAATGGTGGGAGCGGCATGAAGGCAAGGACGCCAATGGCAAGCCGCGGCTGCTGCCGGTCATCCTGCCGCTGGTCGTCTACCATGGACACGCGGAATGGCGGGTGCCCCTGGACTTCGCCGACGGCTTCGACGTCGATGACGACACGTTGCGGCCGTACCTCGTCGACTTCCGCTACTCGCTGGCCGACCTGGGCCGGATCGACGACGCGGCCCTGTCCGACCAGAACGCGTTGCGGGTCGGGTTGCTGATCCTCAAGCATGGCGATGGTGGCGGAGACATCCGCGAAACGCTGCTCAGGCTGGGCAGGGCGGAGGCGGCGCTCGGCGTCGATGACTTGGCGATACTGGTGCGTTACATTATCGCGGAGCCCAACAAGATCGAGCCCGGCCTGTTGAGGGACGTGCTCAAGGAAATAGTGCCAGGCCAGGAGACGAGGATCATGTCCATCGCGGCGGAGATGTGGAAGGCCGAGGGTATGGCCGACGGCATCAAGATCGGCCAAGCCCAAGGTAAGGTCCAAGGCAAAGCCGAAGGCAAGGCGGAGATCCTGCTGCGTCAGTTTCGGCGCCGTTTCAGAACCGTTCCGGAAGCAGTCAGTGAAAAGGTGTTGCACGCGCACGACGACGACTTGAACATGTGGGCGGAGAACATTCTCGACGCGTCGAGTTTGGACATGGTTTTCTCGCCTCGGAAGTCGAACTGACGATTTCGGCATGCGGTGCGCCTGCGGCGGCGACGGGCCTTGGCAGCCGATCCTGAAGACCAGGCCGCCCTGAGCTATCGGCTCGTCATCTTCGACTTCGACGGAACCTTGGCCGACTCGCTACCGTGGTTTCGCGGCGTATTCAACGAAGTCGCCATCCGCCACGGCTTCCGGACACTCCAACCCGCTGAGTTCGAGGCCTTGCGGGGACTGCCGAGCCGTGAAGTCATGCGGCGGATCGGCGTTCCCGTGTGGAAGCTGCCGATCATCGCCAACGATATGAAAAGCCTTATGGCCCGGGATATCGCCAGCATCAAGCTGTTCGATGGCGTGCCGGAGATGCTGCGCGGCCTCAAATCGGCCGGTGTCCGGCTGGCGGTGGTCAGTTCCAACTCGGAAGGCAATGTCCGGCGCGTCCTGGGGCCGGACAACGCCTTCCGGATCGACCATTTCGGCTGCGGCGTGGCGATCTTCGGCAAGGCCGCCCGGTTCAAGGCGATCCTGCGTCATGCCCAGGTCGAGCCGGCGCTGGCGCTCTGCGTTGGCGACGAGATCCGCGACGCGGAGGCGTCCAAGGCCTCGGGCATCCCCTTCGCCGCGGTGGCTTGGGGCTACGCGACGCCGGAATCACTCAAGGATCACGCGTCCGTGGCGCTGTTCGAGCGGGTCTCCGACATCGTTCCCACCGTGCTGGGCGTCGAGGCGGTGTGACGAGGTGTCAAACGCGCGTGCAGGTCGCGGAGGTACTTCGAGTCCATGTCGGTGAACTCGCCCTCGGCGATGTCGTTTTTCAGATCCATCAACTCCTGCCGGGTCGTCTCGCCCAGCGTCTCGTCCGCCAGCAACCCGTCGATCAGGACCATGTCATCGGCATACCCGTTGGCGCGTCTGCGCGGCGCCACGTAGAGTGGGTCGTCGTCGGTGAAGGTCCCGTGATAGTCGTCGTCCAGGGCTCCCACGGAGGTCCCCGGCGGCGGCACCAGCAGATCGTTCCAGCCCATCCCGCTCGCCCGGACACGCCGATCGATCTCGCGGGCGCTCGCCAGAGCCTCCGTCTCGTCGGGATCGCCGAGGCGGTCGAGCAGGGCGATGAAGCTGTCGCGGTCGAGATGGGGCATTCCTGGGTCTCCGATGATGGCAAGCCGGCGGCGCGTCGGCTGTATAGGTGTGGCGGTCCGACTTTCTTTCAACATCGAGCGCCGTCTGGTGTTTCCCGGCGAGCATGCTAGGGTCGCGTCAAATCCGCCAGCACAAGAGTGGGCCATGCCGACGTTCGATATCGTATCCAAGACCGAGATTTCCGAGGTGGACAACGCGCTTGACGGGGTGACCCGCGAGATTGGCCAGCGCTACGACTTCAAGGGGTCGCGCTGCTCGATCGAGCGCAAGGAGAACGAGTTGACCCTCCTGGCCGACGACGATCTCAAGCTCAAGCAGATGCACGAACTGCTCGTCGTCCATTTCACCCGGCGCAAGCTCGATCCCGGAGCCCTGGACTATGGCAAGCCGGAAAAGGCGGCGGGCGACAGCGTGCGACAGGTCATCACCGTCAAGCAGGGAATCGACAAGGATCTCGCCAAGCAGATCACCAAGGCGATCAAGGACAGCAAAATGAAGGTCCAGGCGTCGATCCAGGGCGACGAGCTTCGTGTCCAGGGCAAGAAGATCGATGATCTCCAGGGCGCGATAGCGCTGGTCAAGGGTCTGAAGATCGAACAGCCCCTGCAGTACATCAACTTCCGCGACTGATCCTCGGTGAAGCCCTGGAGACCCGCGCGGGGGAGACCTCACGTCGCCAGGAAGCGGCGGCGGTCTCCCTCGAGCACCAGGCAGGTCAGGTGTCCGCTGGCATAGGCTCCGGTGTCGATGCCGATGCGGTTGTTGCGGACTTCCGGTAGGTCGCAGATCGTGTGGCCGTGGACCACCACCTTGCCGTGATCGACGGTGGAGTTCAGGAAATCGTCCCTGATCCACATCATGTCGTCCTTCTGCTGACGGTTCAGCGCCACGCCCGGGCGGATGCCCGCGTGCGTGAAGAAGTAGTCGCCGATGGTCAGGCTCGGACGCAGGTGGTTTAGGAAGCTGACATGCGAGGGCGGGATCACCCGCCGCAATTCCTGCTGGCCGTAGGAGACGCGTTCCTCGGGCGTCAGTCCCGACGGAATTTGGATGCCATAGCTGTGAAGCGTCGCAAGCCCGCCGAACTTGAACCAACCCGGACCCACGGAGGGATTGTTCAGGAATTCCTGGAAGGTGGCCTCGTGGTTGCCGCGCAGATGGACCGAACCGAAGGTCGGCGGCGGCCCACCGATCATCAGGTCGATCACTTGGCGCGAATGCAGGCCCCTATCAACGTAATCGCCCAGGTAGACCAGGTAGTTGACTGGCCCCGGCGACGCCTTGGCATCCTCGATCACCATGTCGTGCAGGCGCATCAACAGGTCCGCGCGGCCATGGATGTCGCCGATGGCATAGACGCGGATACCCTTTGGCACCGTCGCCGCGATCTGCTCAGCCTCCTGGCGCTTGCGCAGAAAACTCAACACCACGTTGCTTGATCTTTCCGGTACGCTCATCAGTCCCCCTTCGGTCACAGAAATAAGCGTTCCCTGGACCCAATTCGAGGGCTATCAGGAGCCTGCGACAGGATTGTCGAGTGCTCCTTTCAAGCCATGAGGCGGGACAGAGAGTGTCCCGGCCGTCATTAGCGGCCAATTGTGTTTTTCGTTGGTATCCGCTTGTGGCCGCTCGTCCGCGTCCAGCGACACCGCGGTCGCCGATCCGGAGCGACGGCGCGTTCGTCATTCCCACCGCTTGAAGAATCCCCAGCTGTGATGGACCACAGCCGGACATCCCGCAAGGCTCGGGCCAACCGGCGTGGCGGCTGTTTCACCGCTTGTCATCGTTGACGGGGCGGTGAGAATCCAGGGCCGTCCTGGCCATTCGGACGGCACCTGCCTAAAGCGCGGGCGTCGCCGCTGGAGACCGGAGGCCGCGCCGGCTCGCGGCTTTCAATCTCCCGCAGCGATCGGACCTAGAACATGACCAACTGACGCACGGCGGTGCCGTCGGCCAGCTTGTCGAAGGCCTCGTTGATCTCGTCCAGCCTGATCCGTTCGCTCATCAGCGCGTCGACCGGCAGCTTGCCCTTCTTGAACAGGCGGATATAGCGGGGAATGTCGCGCTTCGGCACGCCGCCTCCCAGGTAGCTGCCCTTGAGCGTCCGCTCCTCGCCCACCAGGGACACCGCCGGGATCGACATCATCTTGGTCGGGTTCGCCAGCCCCGACGACACGGTGGTGCCGCCGCGCCGGGTGATTCGGTACGCCATTTCCAGGGCCGGCGCCGATCCCGCCATCTCGAACGCGTAATCGACGCCGCCGCCGGTCAGCTCCTTGATCCGTGCCTCCACATCGGGAGCGCCGGCGTTGAAGACGTCGGTCGCGCCCAGCTGGCGCGCCAGATCGAGCTTGCGGTCGATCATGTCGATGGCGACGACGCGGTCGGCCCCGGCCATGATGCAGCCCAGCATCGCGTTCAGGCCGACGCCGCCCAGCCCGATCACCGCGACGCTGGCTCCGGCGAAGACCTTGGCGGTGTTGACCACGGCGCCGACGCCGGTCAGCACGGCGCAACCGAACAGCGCCGCCTCGTCGAATGGGATCGTCTCGTCGATCTTGACGGCCGAGCGAGCCGAGACGACGGCGAACTCCGCGAAGGCCGAGACGCCGACGTGGTGATGGACCGGCTTGCCTTGCGGACCGGTGATCCGCATGCCGCCGCCCAAGAGCGTACCCGCGCCGTTCGCCGCGGCTCCCGGCTCGCACAGGGCGGGCCGTCCCTCCGAACAGGGTCCGCACAGACCACAGCTTGGGACGAAGACCAGCGCCACGTGGTCGCCGACCTGGAAGTCGCCGACGCCCTCGCCGACTTCCTCGACGATACCCGCCGCCTCGTGGCCAAGGGCCATCGGCATCGGCCGGGGACGATCGCCGTTGATGACGGACAGGTCGGAGTGGCACAGGCCGGCCGCCTTGATCCTGACCAGCAATTCCCCCCGTCCGGGGGGTGCCAGATCGATCTCCTCGATGTGGAGGGGTTTGCTGTCGGCATAGGGGCGGGGAAGCCCGATCTCGTGGAGAACCGCCGCTTTGGCCTTCATTTTTTCCATCCCCGCGCCGGCTCGTTCCGGCGCCGCTTCGTTGACTGGTTTCCTCCGGGCATGGATAAACCATAACGCGGCGCGAGTGATGGGAAAATTGGACGACGGTTGTCCGGACGGTCACGGCATGCGCTTGAGCACCGTGTCCAAGGTGGCGCCGCCGTCACGTGCCTGCCATGTGCCGGCCAGCGTGCCGTCCGCGCGGATGCGGAAGCGCAGCGGGTTCAGCGCGGGCTCATCGAACACGAGTTCACCGTTGGCGAACGAGCCCACCCGACGGGTCGCCTCGGGCTGCTCCTGAGCCATCAACCCCGATCCCAGCAGATAGCTGGCGACGACACGCTCACCGTCCAGCCGTTCGACGTTCAGCATCACCTCGCGGCCATTGCGATAGAAGCCATACCATGACCCCGCGAGGTCGGCGCTGACGGCTGGCTTGGTGGCGGCCAGGGTCGCGCCGAACCGGGCGCCGGTCCCGCCATCGCCCAGGTCGGCGCTGGGGCGGCGTCCCCACGAAGTCTCGCACGTCGCCTCGTCCGCCGGGGTGCGGATCTCCCCCACGATGAAGCGGCCGATGCACCCGGCGAACCGGCGCGCGAACAACCCGCTGGACGCCGCCGAATGGCCGATCAGGTCGGCGGGTTGGTCGATGATCAGGTCGTGGACCGCGCGGCCGGACAGGATGACGCGGGACATGTCGCCCCGGCCGCCGGGATCGTAGCCGTCGCCGTGGAAGAACACCATCATCAGCCGCGTCGATCCGACACGGCGGAGCAGGCGGTAGAGTTCGGTCGAGTTCGCCCGCCACGTGGCGAACGAGTCGGTGAAGCTGCCATAGGCGGCCGGCGCGGTCGCGATGACCGCGTCGGCGACCCCGTCCTCCGACGCCGCCACCAGCGCCGCGAAGGCGCCGAAGCTCTGTCCCGCGATGCCGATGCTCTTGTAACCCTGCGCCCGCAGGTCGCGCGCCGCCTTGGCCAGCCTGGCGCCGGTGCCTTCCAGGCTGTCCGCCTCGCGCAGCCGGTTTAGGCGGAAGGTGTCCCAGCCCTGTTCCCCCAGGCTCTTGACATAGGGGGGAGTCGGGGCCCGCGAGTCTTCGTCATTGAGCGACAAACCATGGACCCAGATCACCGCTCCCACCGCGCGGCGAGGCCCAAGCGCCGGTTGTTCGGGCGTCGCCGGTTCGATCCACATCGTCGGTTTCGCCGCCGGCGTTCCCGCCGTTCCGGAGGCGGATGTCATCAGGATCGCCGCCACCACTCCGCCGGCCAATCCCCTCATCATGCCCGTCGAAGCCCGCCCCAGCCGGTTTCGAAGCCATTCCATCTGAGCAACCCGATTCCACTGATCAACACCAGGAGCAAGGGTCGTGCAGGTCTGGTGAAAAAACGGTTAGTGACATGATCGATTGGTTGAACGGACGGGTAAGCTCCGCTGTCCCGATCGGTTTATGTTGTCCGAAAGGGGAGGGAGCATTACGGTCGAAGGGGAAACACCCCATCGAATCGAGCCTGCCGGGAAGCGATGTTTGAACCCGCCGCGACAGACGAAGCCGCCCGGTCCGCCATGGCGCTGGGGCGGCTGGTGGAGGCGGTCGCGATCTACCGCCGCGCCATCGCGCAGGAACCGGACGACTTCATTCTCCACAACAATCTCGCCGCGGCCCTGCGCCGCCTGGGCGATTTGGCCGGCGCGCTGGTGGCCCTCGACCATGCGGACACGTTGTCGCCCCGCCATCCGACGGTGGCGCTCAACCGGGCCGCCCTCCTGTCCGATCTGAAGCGGTTCGGCGAGGCGCGCGACGTGATCCAGTCCGTGGTCGAAACCGACCCGGGGAACGCCGCAGCGGCGCTGGTGCTGGTCGGCGCCTTGCAGGGGCTTGGCGCGCTGGAATCCGCCGCGGCGGTTTGCCGGCGGGCGCTGATCCAGGTCCCGGATCATGCCGGGTTGGGACTGACCCTCGGCAATTTGCTGAAGCGGATGGGCGATCGGGCGGCGGCGGCGGATCGCTACGGCAAGGTGCTTCGGTCATGCCCCGGCGACATCGACGCGATGCTGGCGGCCGCGGCGCTGCTCCAGGAGGATGGCGCGGCCGAGGACGCCGCCGGACTGTGCCACGCCGCGCTGGCGCGGGCGCCGGATCTGGCCGAGGCGCATCTCCTGCTGGGCAATCAGGCGCTCTCGGCCGGGCGGCCCGCCGAGGCCGCCTCGCGCTATCGCGCGGCGCTGGCGGCGGATCCCGCGCAGGGGGTTGCCCACGCCACCTTGGGCAACGCGCTCCAGGAACTGGCGCGCCATGACGAGGCGCGCCGCTGCTTCGGCCGGGCGCTCACGCTGGACCCGATGAACGCGGCGGCGAGGTTCCGCCGCTGCTTCGCCGAACTGCCGATCATCTACCGGGACAGGAGCGAGATCGACCGCGCGCGCGAGAATTATACCCGTCGGCTGACGGAGCTGGCCGACCACTACGGCAACGCCCCAGCGGCGGAGCGCTTCACCGCCGCCGGAGCCGTCGGCGGCAGCCAGCCCTTCTATCTAGCCTACCAGGGGCGGGACGACCTGGAGCTCCAAGTCATCTACGGCGACCTGATCTCCGGCCTCATGGCGGAACGGCACCCCGACCTCACCAAGCCCCTGGCGCCGCGCCGTCGGAATGGCGGCCTGCTCCGCGTCGGCTTCGTCGCCGGTCACATCGGCCGCCATTCGGCGGTCAACGTTTCCTTGCGTGGCTGGGCCGATGGCTTCGATCCCGCCCGCGTCGAGTTGTTCTGCTACCACACCGGGAGCGGTCGGGACGACGAGACGGATCGCTTCGCCGGTCTTTCCAAGGCGTTCCGCCGCGGCCTCGGCACCGTCGAGGCTTGGGCCGAGGCGATCCGGCGCGATGATCTGGACGCGCTGATCTTCGGCGATGTCGGCATGGATCCCATGGCCGCCCGGCTGGCCTGCCTTCGGCTGGCGCCGGTCCAGGCGATGTCGACCGGCCATCCCGTGACGACGGGGTTGCCGACCATGGATCTGTACCTGAGTTCGGCTCTGATGGAGCCGCCGGACGGCCAGTCCCATTATCGCGAGACGCTGGTCCGTCTGCCCAACCTCAGCTACGCCTACCGCCCGCTCGATCCGCCGGTGGTGCCGCTGAGCCGCGCCGACATCGGCTTGCCGGACGACGCGCCGGTGTTTTGGTGCTGCCAATCGCTGTTCAAATACTTGCCGGATGACGACGACTTGTTCGTCCAAATCGCGGCGAGGCTGCCAACAGCGCTGTTCCTGTTCATCGACTACATGCCGGCCCCGCGCGTCGCTTTGATCTTCCGCCAGAGATTGACCAAGGCCTTCGCCCGCGCCGGACTGGAGGCGGACCGCCATTGCCGCTTCCTGCCCCAGATGGACCACGCGCGGTTCAACGCGGTCGCCGGCTTGACGGATGTCTTTCTCGACAACCCGTCCTGGTCCGGCCACAACACGGCGCTGGAGGCGTTGCCCCATGGCCTGCCCATCGTCACCCTGCCGGGTCTCCTGATGCGCCAGCGGCACTCCGCCGGCATCCTGGAGATGATCGGCATTCGCGATACAATCGCGGACTCGCGGGACGACTATGTCGAGATCGCCGCGCGTTTGGGCCGTGACCGCCGGTTCCGCGCCGACATGCGTCACGCGGTACGCCAAGCGGCGCCGAAAGCCTTCCACGACACCAGCGCCGTCGAGGCGCTGGTGTCGGTTCTGGAAAGCCACTCAGCGTAGCGAGAACTGCACCGGCACGACCAGTTCCAGCCGGTCGCGGCCGAGATCCGCCGGGATCCTGGGCAGCGGCTGGGAGCGCTGGATCATCGCCAGCACCTCCTCGTCGAGGGCTTCATGGCCGGATGACCGTTCCAGCCGGTAGGACAGCACGTTGCCCTCGGCGTCCATGGTGAAACGCAGCATGGCGGTACCCTGCTGGCGGCGGCGCTGGGAGGCCTGCGGATAGCGCTTATGCCGATCCAGATGCTGAAGCAGCCGCTGCTGGAATGTCGGCATCACCGATGACTGGGCCACCGCCCTGGGAGGAGCGGGCGCCGGTTCCGCCTGGGCCACCGCCGCTGGAGGAGGGGGGGGCGCGGGGGGCGCCGGTTCGGGCGGACGCGGTTGGACGACCGGCCGAGGGCGTGGCGGCGGTGGTTTCGGCGGCGGGGGCTTTGGCGGCGTCACGTCGGGCAGGGCCACCTCCGGCTCGACCTGGGGCGGTGGCTCCACTTCCGGCGGCGGTTCCGGGGGCGGTGGCTCCGGCGGAGGGGGTTCGGGCTCGGGCGGTGGCGGCTCTGGGGGTGGCGGCTCCGGTAGTGGCGGTTCCGGAGGGGGAGGCGGCGGCTCCGGTGGTGGCGGTTCGGGCGTGGGTTCCTCCGCCGCTGGCTCGGGAGCGGGCGGCTCGGGCGGCAGGTCGATCAGGACCGGCCCGGCGATCTCCGCCGGTGGAGGCGGGGTGTCGAGGGCGAGGACGCCGACCAGCACGCCGGCGTGCAGCGCCAGCACGAAACCGGCGCTCAGGCCCCAACGCAGGGTATCGGAACTCATGGTCGAACGGGGGCCGCTGCCGGTGGTGTCGGAACGCCTTCAAGCCCCACGAGGGCGATCTTCAGGTATCCGGCCGCGCGCAACTCGTTCATGACGCCCATCAGGTCGCCATAATCGACCGTCTTGTCCGCCCTCAGGAAGACGCGCTGGTCATGGTCGTTGGCGGTGACGCGGTCGAGCGCCGCCTTCAGCGGGGCGTCGCCCAGCGGCTCGTCACCGATCATCAGGGACAGGTCCGACTGGACCGTCAAGTATAGCGGCTTGTCCGGCTTGGGCTGGGGTTTCGCGGTCGAGGAGGGCAGGTCCACCGGCACGTCGACGGTGGCGAGCGGCGCCGCGACCATGAAGATGATCAGCAGGACGAGGATCACGTCGATGAAGGGCGTGACGTTGATCTCGTGCGATTCAGCGAGATCGTCGTCGCCTTGATCAAGTCTCGCGGCCATGGTGCTACTCCGCCGCCTTGCGCATGGAAACCATGGTGCGGTCGACATCGCGCGACGCGATGCGCTGCAACTCGGCGGCGGCGTCCATCAGCAGCGCCTTGTACCCGGCGATGCCGCGGGCGAAGGCGTTGTAGATGACCACGGCGGGGATGGCCGCTACCAGGCCCATGGCGGTCGCCAGCAAGGCTTCGGCGATGCCGGGCGCCACCACGGCCAGGTTGGTGGTCTGGGCTTCCGAGATGCCGATGAAGCTGTTCATGATGCCCCAGACCGTGCCGAACAGCCCGACGAAGGGGGCGGTCGATCCGATCGTCGCCAGCACGCCGGTACCTTTGGTCATTCGGCGGCTCGAGTTGGCGACCAGCCGGTCAAGCCGTGACGCGATCCGATCCCGCAGTCCCGCCTTGTCCATGCCGGCGAACCAAAGCTCGTGCTCCGCGACGACGGACCGGACGAAGGCGTGGACCGGACCATCCGACGGACCGCTGCGGTCGGCGGCTTCCGCCAGGGTATGCGCGGAGCCGATCACCCGGAGGGCGCGGGCGACCCGCCGCTTGGTGGCGCTCAATTCGATCGTCTTGGCGACCAGCACCGTCCATGTCAGCACCGATGCCAAAGCCAGCCCGATCATGACGCCTTTGACGACGGCATCCGCCGCCATGAACATCCCCCAAGGCGACAGGTCATGAGGCACCATCGCGGCGAGCGGATCGTCGGCGGGTGGGTCCTGTTCCTGGGCGGTGTCGATTGGCGAGCCGGTATCGGTTGGGGCGGGCGCCCCGGGAGTTGAAGCCTCCGGAGTCGAAGCCCCGGGTGTGGAAGCCGCGGGCGCTTCTGGTGCGGATGACTCTGGGGTGGGAAGCGTTGGAGCCTGGGCATCGCCGGGCGGCGGTTGAACCTGTTCGCGCGGCGCCGGAGGTGTTTCGGGCGTGGTCGTCACCTGACCCAGCGCCGCCGTCGAGAGGCACATCAGCGATATGATCGTGAGGGGCAGCCAGCCTACGGTGCGCGGTGTCGTCATGCTTCAAATCCCCTGATGAGGGGTCCCAGACAATTGATTTCCTGAGTCATCCATAAGCGACGCGTAGCTGTCATGCAAATGATTTTGCGAGTCATTTGCACAAAGTGGATTGCGGCAAAATCACGTTGATAATAAGACTTAATAGCACAATCTTAGGAAGTTGAATTTCATGGGCACAACGTATACTCGGCAATATCGGTTCGCGCCGTCGCTGGCGTTGACCACCGCGCTGGCCATTTCCACCTCGGCCGCGATCTCTCCGGCATCGGCACAGGAGGCACCGAGCCAAGCGGCTCAGGCCGAGCCGGGATCGGAAGTCCAAACCTTGTCGCCGATCACGGTGACGGGACCGGAATCCCGCAACACGATGGAGCGTCAGCCGTCGCTCGACCGTCTTCCCACCTCGATCCAGGATACGCCGCAGGGGATCAGCGTCATCCCGCGGGAGTTGATCGAGGAGAAGAACATCCCGAGCCTCCGCGAGGCCGTCCGCAACGTCGCCGGCATCTCGATCAACGCCGGTGAGGGCGGGGCGCAAGGCGACACCCTGACCATCCGGGGGTTCTCGGCCCGCGGCGACCTGTTCGTCGATGGCGCCCGCGATCCTGGCCAATACAACCGTGACACCTTCAACCTGGATTCGGTCGAGGTCCTGAAGGGGCCGTCATCGCTGCTGTTCGGTAGGGGCTCGACCGGCGGCGTGATCAACCTGGTGACCAAGGTGCCGACGCTGGAGAGGTCGAACCGCGCGGAGGTCAGCGTCGGCAACGGCCCATTCTTCCGGGGGACGGCCGACCTGAACATGCCGGTGGGACCGACAGCCGCCATCCGGCTCAACGTGATGGGGCAGGACAGCGAGACCGTCGGCCGCGACTTGGTCGAACAAAAACGCTGGGGCATCGCTCCGTCGATCGGATTGGGGCTCGGCACCGACACCCAGTTCACCGTCTCCTACCTTCACCAGGAGGAGGACAATCGCCCGGATTATGGCCTGCCCTATGTGTTCGGCCGTCCGGCCCCGGTCGATCTCGAGACGTTCTACGGTCTCAGGGACGACAACGAGGACGTCCAGGTCGATCTGGTCACGGCCAAGCTCGATCATGTGGCGACCGACTGGCTGAAGCTGTCGAACACGCTCCGCGCCGGATATTACACCCGTGACGCCACGACCACGGCTCCGCGCGTGAACGCGGTCGCCGGGACACCGCTGTCGGCGATCCGAGTCACCCGCAGCCGTCCCAGCCTCGATAGCGAGACATGGTCAGTCAACAACACGACGACCGCGACCGCCACCTTCGCGACCGGCCCGATCGGACACACCCTCGTCAGTGGCGTCGAGCTTGGCTATGACGACGTCGATACCAAGCGCTATGGCTTCACGGGGCTGCCGACCGCCAGCCTATTCGATCCGGACCCCAACGCGGGAGTCGGCACACCCCGCCGCGTCACATCCGACACCAGCGCCAACGCCACCACCATCGGCCTGTTCGCCGCCGATCGGATCGCTCTGACGGACCAATGGTCGATCGTCGGTGGCCTGCGCTGGGACCGTTTCGAGGCGGAAAGCGACGAGAGCATCGCGGGGCTGTCTCTGGATCGCACCGACACGATGTTGAGCACGCGGGCGGCGGTGATCTACGAGCCGACCGACGCGCAAACCTATTACGTCTCCTATGGCACGAGCTTCAATCCCTCGGCCGAATTCGTCAGCCTGAGCGCCGCCCAAGTTGGATTGGAACCGGAAAAGAACCGGACCTACGAGGTCGGCGCCAAGTTCTCGCTGCTCGACAACAAGCTGGGCATCGGCGGCTCGCTGTTCCGCATCGAGAAGACCAACGCCCGGACGGTCGATCCCGTCAACGCCTCCGTGACCGTGCTCCAGGGAGAGCAGCAGGTCGACGGTTTCGAACTTGAAGCCAATGGCCGCATCACGGATCGGTGGACGGTATTGGCTGGCTATACCTATCTCGAAGGCGAGATCACCAAGGCGAATGACGGCACGACCGGCAAGACCTTGCAAAACACCCCGGAGCATTCAGGTTTCGCTTGGACGACATATGAGGTTCTCGAAAATCTCGAGCTCGGTGCCGGCGCCTACTACACGGGCGAGCGCTTCGCCAACAACACCAACACCAACGAGGTGCCCGATTACTGGCGCGTCGACGCCATGGTCTCCTACACCATCAACGACGTCCGCGTGGCGCTCAACGCCTACAACCTGTTCGACGAGGACATCTACGACGGCGTCTATCCAGGACACGTGATCCCCGGCGCCGGCCGGACCCTGGTCCTCAGCGCCGCCGCCCGCTTCTGACGCCTTCCGACCATCCGTCACCGGCCTTCGATCGAGAGGACGCCTCACCATGCAGATTCACATTCCCGATGTGCTGAGCACCGAACAGGTGGCCCATTGCAGGGCCGTCCTGGAAGCGGCCCGCTGGGTCGATGGCCGCGTGACGGCGGGTCACCAGTCCGCCAAGACCAAGAACAACCTCCAAATCCCGGAGACGGCTCCCGAACTGGCGGAACTGCGCGGCATCGTCCTGCGGGCGCTCGACGCCAGTCCGCTGTTCATGTCAGCCACCTTGCCGAGCCAAGTGTTCCCACCGCTGTTCAACCGCTATGACGCGGGCATGCGGTTCGGCGCCCATGTCGACAACGCGGTCAGGCCGCTGCCGGGTGGCGGCGGCCGGATCCGAACGGACATCTCTGCCACCTTGTTCCTCAGTGAACCGGAGGAGTACGACGGCGGCGAGCTGATGATCGAGGACACCTATGGCGCCCATTCGGTCAAGCTGCCTGCCGGGCACATGGTCGTCTATCCCGCGTCCAGCCTGCACCAGGTCACGCCCATCACGCGGGGCAGCCGCTGGGCGTCTTTCTTCTGGATACAGAGCATAATCCGGGACGACGCCGCCAGGACCACCTTGTTCGACCTGGACATGGCGATCAACGGCGTGGCGGCCGACCTGCCGGACCATCCCTCCGTCGTGTCGCTGACCAATTGCTATCATAACCTGATCCGCCGGTGGGCCGAGGTATGAGCGCCGTCATGGACAAACCAGGGGTTAAACGCGCTTCCGCGCGCCAGATCCTGCGCACGGTGCATCTGTGGATCGGATTGATCGTCGGCGTTCCCATCGTGCTGGTGGGACTGTCCGGCAGCGCGCTGGTTTGGCACGACGCGCTCGACCGTTTGCTGGAGCCACAACGCTACGCCGTCTCTCCTGAACAGGGCGTGCTGGCGCCGTCCCACTATCTGGAAGCGGCGGCATCGGCGTTGGGTCCCGACAAGCCGGCGTCGTCGGTCCGGATGCCTGCGGAGGAGGGGGCGCCGGTGACGGTTTCCAGTGTTCTCCTGGTCGAGGGGCGCCCCCGGATCGCCACCGTCTGGCTCGACCCGGCGACGGCGCGGGTGCTCGACAGCGGCGATCAGAGCGCGTCGCTGTTCGGCTTCCTCCACCGCTTCCATGGCAGTCTGGCCGTGCCGCAATTCTCCGGTCGGCAGATCGTGGGATGGCTCGGGGTCGCGCTCTCCGTCGCGGCGGCGACGGGGATTTGGCTGTGGTGGCCGCGTCGCGGATCTCCCGTCGCGGCGCTGGGCTGGCGTCGGGGAATGAAGGTGTCGGCCAACCTTCATTACGTCGCCGGGATTTGGATCTCCCTACCGCTGCTGGTGGTGGCTCTGACGGGAGTTTACATCTCGTTCCCCCAAACCGCGCGCGCCTTGGTTGGCGGTTTCGTGACGATGATCCCGCAAGCACCCCGTCAGCCGCCTAGCCCGCCCCTCGTCCCAACGTCGATGTCGCCGGATGGTGCCGCCGCGAAAGCGCTGGACCAATTCCCCGATGGACGTCTGGTGTCGCTGTCGCTGCCGCAGGAGCGCCGGCCAAACTGGGTCGTCCAAGTGCGGCGCGAGGGTACCGGGGATGTCGCGACCATCACGGTGGATGATGCGACCGGTGCCACGAGGCGCGCCGACACGCCGGGGCCCGGTGGTGGTGGCGACGATTTCTCCCGCCTGATGCGGAGACTGCACGATGGCCAGGGCACCGGCTTGCCGTGGGAGACGATCGTGTTCCTGACCGGTGTGTTGCCCGCAGGCTTCATGGTCACGGGAGTTATGATGTGGCTGAAAGGCCGCCGTAACCGGCGGCGCCTCGATATTCAAAGGCGAGCCAGCCGCCAGGGGGCGTCGTGACTCCGATCCAAACAACCTTTGTCATCGCTATGAAACCTTATCGACAAGCGGGGGTTGGATCTGGATGATGGGGCCTCGGGTACGACACCCGCGGGCATGGAAAAGAGAGAGCGTGGATGAAGGGCAATCCGAGTGTCATTCGCCACCTGAACAAGGTTTTGACCGGCAAGCTGACGGCGATAAACCAATACTTCCTGCATTCCCGAATGCTGAGGGATTGGGGTTTGACGCGGCTGGCCGATCATAACCAGACCGAGGCGCGGTCCAAGATGCGGCACGCCGACCGGTTGATCGAGCGCACGCTGTTCCTGGAGGGAACGCCAAACCTGCAGGATCTCAATCAGGTCAAGATCGGCGGCAACGTCCCCGAGATGATCGATCTGGAGATGGAGACGGAGCAGTCCGGCCGCCAGTCGCTCGTCGAGGCGATCGGCTACTGCGAGGAGGTCCGGGATTTCATAACCCGCGAGCTTTTCTCCAGTATCCTCAACGACACCGAGGAACACATCGATTGGCTGACGCACCAAATTCGGCTGATCGACTCGGTTGGGGCTGAAAACTACAAGCAGGAACAGATGTTCGACGGCTCGTGACGGAAATGGCCATCTAGGCCTCTGTTCGAAGTCGGGTGCCACAGCGTAGGTCGGCTACAGCGAAGCGACAGCCGACATCACTCCCGACGCGCCGGTCTGTCGGCTGTCGCTTCGCTGTAGCCGACCTCCGGGTTTGTAAACGCGTGATCCGCCGGCTCCCATTCCTTGTAAGCCGGCGGATCACGCCTGCAGCACCCAGCCCGCCTACTTCCCCAAAGCCGCCGCCGCGCGCGCCAGCGCTTCGATCTTGTCCCAGTCGCGTGCCTTGACCACGTCAGCCGGGGCCACCCACGACCCGCCGACGCAGACGACGTTCGGCAGCGCCAGATACTTCGGGGCGTTTTCGACCGAGATGCCGCCGGTCGGGCAGAAGCGCAGCGCCGGCAGGGGCGCTCCCAAAGACGACAGCATCTTGATGCCACCGGCCGGTTCCGCTGGGAAGAACTTCAGATGGGTGAACCCGGCGGCCAGCAGCGCCATGGCCTCCGACGCGGTGGCGGCACCCGGCAGGAACGGCACCTCCGACCGCCTCGCCGCCTCGATCAGGTCCGGCGTGCAGCCGGGGCTGACGATGAACTTGGCGCCGGCCGCGACCGCCTCCTCGTAGTGCTTGGCGGTCAGGATCGTTCCGGCGCCGACCACGGCTTCGGGCACCTCGGCGGCGATGGCGCGGATCGCGTCCGGCGACGCGGCCGTCCTCAGCGTCACCTCGATCGCGGGCAGGCCGCCGCGCGCCAACGCCCGCGCCAGGGGAACGGCGGTCTCGACGTCGTCGATGGTCAGCACCGGAACGACCGGGCCCAGGGCCAGGATGGCGGAGATCGTTTGCATCTATCGGTTCCTCATGCTGCGGTGTTGAAGACCGACGCGCCGTCCTCGGCGCCACCGACCATGGCGCGGAACGCGCCGAACAGGTCGCGGCCGGTGCCGAAGCGGTTGCCGGTCAGATCGGGGGCGGCGGGCTCGCGGGCGGCGAACTCCTCCGCGTCCACCAAGACTTCCAGGATGCCGTGCTCCGCGTCAAGCCGGACGATGTCGCCGTCACGGATCTTGGCGATGTTTCCACCCGACGCCGCTTCCGGCGTCACGTGGATGGCGGCCGGCACCTTGCCCGACGCACCCGACATCCGGCCATCGGTCACCAGCGCCACCTTGAAGCCCTGGTCCTGCAGCACGCCCAGGGGAGGGGTGAGCTTGTGCAGTTCCGGCATGCCGTTGCTCTTGGGACCTTGGAAGATGACGACGGCGATGAAGTCCTTGTGGAGCTCGCCGCGCTTGAACGCGGCCTGCAATTCCGCCTGATCGGTGAAGACACGGGCGGGCGCCTCGACGAAGCGGTGCTCGTGCTTGACGGCGGAGGTCTTGATCACCGCGCGGCCGAAGTTGCCGTCCAGCACCTTGATCCCGCCATCCGGCGCGAAGGGCTCGGCCACCGTGCCCAGCACCTTCCGGTCCAGCGAGACCGCCGTTCCCGGCCGCCATGTCAGCTTCTCGCCTTCGAACACCGGCTCCTCCGCGTAGCGGCGCATCCCGCCGTCACCGGCGACGGTCAGCACGTCCTCGTGCAACAGGCCGGCGTCGAGAAGTTCCCGGATCACGAAGGCCATGCCGCCAGCGGCGTGGAAGTGGTTAACGTCGGCGTTGCCGTTCGGGTAGACCTTGGCCAGCAGCGGCACCGCCGCCGACAGGTCGGCGAAGTCGGCCCAGGTCAGCTTAATGCCCGCCGTCTGCGCCATCGCGATCAGGTGGATCGTGTGGTTGGTCGATCCTCCCGTGGCGAGCAGGCCGATCACGCCGTTGATCACCGCCTTCTCGTCCACCACCTCGCCGGCGGGCGCGTAGGCGTTGCCCAGCGCCGTGATCTCCAGGATGCGCCGGCTGGCCGCCGCCGTCAGCGCGTCGCGCAGCGGCGTGTTCGGATTGATGAAGGCGGCGCCGGGCAGGTGGAGACCCATGATCTCCATCAGCATCTGGTTGGAATTGGCGGTGCCGTAGAAGGTGCAGGTGCCGGGGCCGTGATAGGATTTCGACTCCGCCTCCAACAGCGCCTCGCGGCCGACCTTGCCCTCGGCGTAGAGCTGGCGGATGCGCGACTTCTCGGCGTTGGGCAGTCCCGAGGTCATCGGGCCGGCCGGCACCATGATGGTCGGCAGGTGGCCGAACGACAGGGCACCGATCACCAGTCCGGGGATGATCTTGTCGCAGACGCCCAGCATCAGGGCGCCGTCGAACATGTCGTGGGACAGCGCCACGGCGGTCGCCATCGCGATCACGTCGCGGCTGAACAGCGACAGCTCCATCCCGGCGTTGCCCTGGGTCACGCCATCGCACATTGCGGGCACGCCGCCGGCGAATTGGGCCACGCCGCCGTTCTCGTGCACCGCCTTCTTGATGATGGCGGGAAAATTCTCCAGCGGCTGGTGCGCCGACAGCATGTCGTTATAGGCGGAGACGATGGCGATGTCCGGCTTGACCGTGTCCGCCAAGTCCCGCTTGTCATCGGCGGCGCAGGCCGCGAAGCCGTGGGCGAGATTGCTGCACGACAGGCGCGACCGGGTCGGCCCCTTGTCGGCGGCGGCGCGGATCCGGGCGAGATAGGCCGCGCGCGTGTCGGCGCTGCGCTCGATCACGCGATCGGTCACGCGGGCGATGGTCTGCTTCAACTCCATCAGATCTCTCCTTCGGCTCAGCCGGTGGTCATGGCGTCATCGTGCCAGGTCCTGCCGTCGCGCTCGATCAGGGCCACGGACTGGGAGGGTCCCCAGGTTCCGGCGATATAGGGTTTGACGCTGTCGCCGCGCGCTTCCCAGGCGTCCAGGATGCTCTCGGTCCAGCGCCACGCCGCCTCGACCTCGTCGCGGCGCATGAACAGCGTCGGGTTGCCGCGCACGACATCCATCAGCAGGCGTTCATAGGCGTCGGGAAAGCGGGACTTGAAGGTCTCGGCGAAGCTCAGGTTCAGCGAGGCCTCGCGCAGCCGCATGCCGCCGGGGCCGGGGTCCTTGGCCATCAGGTTCAGCCGGATGCTCTCGTCCGGCTGCAGGCGGACGATCAGCAGGTTCGGCGTGATCTCGCCGGCGCCTCGTGGGAAGATCGAGTGCGGCACCTGACGGAACTGGATGACGATCTCCGACACCTTGGCCGGCATCCGCTTGCCGGTGCGCAGGTAGAACGGCACGCCCGACCAGCGCCAGTTCTCGATCTCCACCTTCAGGGCGACGAAGGTCTCGGTATTGCTCGGCTTGCCATTGCCGGCGCCCGCCTCCTCGGCGTAGGCGCCCACGGCGGCGCCGTTGACGGCACCGGCGCGGTATTGGCCGCGCACGGTCGAGGCCGCTATGTTCTCGACCCCGATCGGCTTCAGGGAACGCAGCACCTTGATCTTCTCGTCGCGCACCGCCTCCTGGTCGAGCGAAACCGGCGGCTCCATCCCAACCAGGCAGAGCAACTGCATCAGGTGGTTCTGAACCATGTCGCGCAATGCGCCGGAATTGTCGTAGTAGCCGCCGCGGCCCTCGACGCCGACCGTCTCGGCGACGGTGATCTGGACATGGTCGACATGGCCCGCGTCCCACACCGGCTCGAACAGCGAGTTGGCGAAGCGGAGCGCCAGCAGGTTCTGGACCGTCTCCTTACCGAGATAGTGGTCGATGCGGTAGATCTGCTCCTCGGCGAAGACGCTGCCGACCTCGTCGTTGATCCGCTTCGCCGACGCCAGGTCGCGGCCGATCGGCTTCTCCAGCACGACGCGGGATTTCTCGGTGACGAGGCCAAAGGCCCTCAGCCGCTCCGAGATCGGCCCGAACAGTTCGGGGGAGGTCGCGAGATAGAAGACCCGGACGATCTCGTCACGGCCCTTCAGGTGCTCCTGCAACTCGCCCCAGCCATGGGTCGTGGTGGCGTCGGCGGCGACGTAGTCGAGCCTCGCGCCGAACCGGCCCCAGGTCTCCTCGTCGAACTCGTCCGCGTGTAGGTGCTGGCGCAGGGCCTCCTCGGCCTTTGCCTTGTACTCGGCTGGCGAGAGCTGGCTGCGGGAGACGGCCATGACGCGGCTGTCGCCGGTGATCTGGCCGGCCTTGTCGCGCAGGTAGAGGGCTGGCAGGAGTTTTCGGAGCGCCAGATCGCCGGTCCCGCCGAACACGAGATAATCGAAGGTATCGACGGGTGCCGTGTGTGCCGTCATCGCTCAGCCTCCTCGCTCATCAAAGCCATCACGCCAGCCCGGTTCGGCAAGCCCGGAATGCCTCCCCGCTGCGTCGTGGCCAGGGCGCCCGCGGCGTTCGCGAAGCGGCACAGGTCGTGGAGCAGCTCGGAAGTGAGAGGGGCGTTCGGGTGTTCGAGCAACCCGGTCAGCAGTCCAGCCATGAAGGCGTCGCCCGCCCCCGTGGTGTCGACCGGATCGACCGTGAAGCTGGGAACCTTGCCGTCGGTGTCACGTGTAACGAACGTACAACCATATCGCCCGTGCGTCACCACCATCAATGTCAATCCGGTGTGAAGCAAGCTCCGGGCACCGGCCACCGGATCCTTGGATCCCGTCAGGAAATCCATCTCGTCGTCGCTCAGCTTGACGATGGTCGCCCGATCGATGCCCTCGCGGATCGCCTCGCGGGCGCTGTCGGGCGTCGGCCACAGGTCGAGCCGGAGGTTGGCGTCGAACGAGACGTGCAGGCCAGCGCCCCGCGCCGCGTCGACCGCCTGGAGGGTGGCGACGCGGGAGTCGTCGGTGATCAGCCCGATCGAGCCGAAATGGACCAGCTTCGCCTTCGAGATCGCGTCGAAATCGACGTCCTCCGGGCAGAAGCCGGCACTGGGATCGCCATAGAACAGGAACTCGCGCTCGGCGTCGGCCGCCAGGGAGACGAAGGCCAGCGGCGTGCGGGTTCGGCGCGAGCGGCGCATCAGGCTGGTGTCGACGCCGGAATCCTCCAGCGTCTTGATCAGGAAGCGGCCGAAGCCGTCCTCGCTGGCCCGGCCCATCAGCGCGCTGCGGCTGCCCAGCCGGGAGAGGCCCACCGCGACATTGGCGGGAGCGCCGCCCGGGGCCTTTTGGAAGGCGGTTGCCGTCAGCAGATCGGTGCCCGTCGTGACCGGCACGAAATCGATCAGTAGCTCGCCCATGCAAATCGCGTCCGCCATATGGACCTCTTCGACTGAAACTGGGATTGGGGGAAAAGGCCCCGCGCCGCACGGGGAGGAGAGCGGACGGCGCGGGGTGGAGGTTCGTTCGGGCTTGCTTACTTCGAGGTCCAGCCCTTGTACTGGGCGATGTTGTCGCGGGTGATCAGCTCCGCGGGGATCAGCGTGGTGGCCTGCGCCGGCTGCTTGCCTTGCAGGATCTCGTTACCGACCTCGACCGCCTTCTGCGCCATGGCGTAGGGGTCCTGCGCCGACGATGCCTGGATCAGGCTGCCGCTCTGCTTCAGGGCGCCCTCGATGTCGGGCGCGCCGTCGACCGAGGTGATGATCAGGTCGTCACGGTTGAGCTGCTTGGCCGCCAGGTCGGCCCCGATCGCCTGCGGATCGTTGATCGCGAACACGGCGTCGATGTCGGGGAAGGCGGTCAGCAGGCCGATCATGACCTCGAGCCCGCCCTCGCGGGAGCCCTTGCCGTTCTGGTTGTCCGACAGGATCTTGATGTCGGGGGTCTTGGCGATGGCCTGCTTGCAGCCGGTCACCCGGTCGATCACGGCG
Organism: Skermanella stibiiresistens SB22; assembly: GCF_000576635.1. GTDB lineage: Bacteria > Pseudomonadota > Alphaproteobacteria > Azospirillales > Azospirillaceae > Skermanella > Skermanella stibiiresistens. The sequence goes on along the minus strand of NZ_AVFL01000008.1, from coordinate 161,745 downwards.
GATACGGGCGGGCCGTTCATGATCACCATGCTGCCTTTGCCGTTCATCTTCTGGGCGATGTAGTCGCAGGCCTTCTCGCCCGCCTCGATGTTGTTGGTGGTGACCGTGGCGGCGGCACCCTTGGCGCTGACGTCGACCGCGACCGCGACGATGCCGGCGGCCTTCAGCCGGACCATGGCCGGCTCGATCGCGACCGGGTCGGCGGCGTTGACCAGGACCATGTCGACACCCGACGCGATGAAGTTGTCGATCTGGGTCGATTGCTTGTTCAGGTCATAATCCGAAGACACCACCGTCACGGTGACGCCGGGGCCACCGATCTCCTTGGCCTTCGCCTCGGCGCCCTTGGCGATCTGGACGAAGAACGGGTTGCCGAGGCTGCCGACGGTGATGCCGACCGACTTGAGTTCGGCGGCGGATGCCGGGGCCAGCGTGGCGGCGGTCAGGGCGACCAGGGCGGATGCGGCGAGCAGGGCGGATTTCTTGATCATGATGTTTCCTCCGGTTCGGGACTGGTTGTTTCGATTGAGTTTCTGGTTGGATCGAGGCTTGGGGGTGTCGGTCATGTTCGTGTCAGGTGCGGGCGCTCCCCTTGTTGCGGTACCGGTCCAGCGCCACGGCGCCGACGATGACCAGACCCTTGATGATGAGCTGCCAGACCTCGCTGACATTCATCAGGATCAGTCCGTTGGACAGCACCGCGATGATCAGGGCGCCGATCAGCGTGCCGAAGATCGAGCCGATGCCACCGACGAAGCTGGTGCCGCCCAGGATGACCGCGGCGATGGCGTCCAGTTCATAGCCCATGCCCAGCTGCGCGCCGTTGGCCGACAAGGTGCGGGCTGCGGACATGACGCCGGCGAGACCCGCCAGCATGCCGGAGATGGCGTAGACGAACAGAAGCACCGCCCAGACCTTGATGCCCGACAGCCGGGCCGCGTCCGGGTTGCCGCCGACGCCGTAGATCCAGACGCCCAGCACGGTGCGGCGCAGGACGAACCAGCTGATGGCGACCACGGCCAAGGCGATGATCACCATCCAGGGGATGCCGAACAGCTGGCTGTTGCCGATCCAGGCGAAGGGCAGGGCGGCGTTGAAGACCGTGGTGTCGTTGGCCGACAGCCGGGACAGGCCGCGGACCGCCGTCATGGCGCCCAGCGTCACGATGAACGGCGGCAGGCGGAAGAACGCGATCAGGCTGCCGTTGACGGCACCCAGCGCCAGGCCGACCAGCAGGGCCAGCGGGATCGCCAAGTCGGGCATGCCGGTCAGCGTCATGGACACGGCGGTGACCGCGGAGACCGCCAGCACGGCGCCGACCGCCAGGTCGATGCCGCCGGTCAGGATGACGAAGGTCAGTCCCGTCGCCAGCACGATGTTGATCGACGCCTGCTGCATGACGATCGAGATGTTCCGGGCGGTCAGGAACTTGCCGGTGGCGAACTCGAAACCGATGCAGATCAGGATCAGCACCGGCAGCATGCCGACGACCTGGATGATGGTGTGCAGGTTTTGCTTGCGGGTGGCCGCCGCGGCCGACTTCTCGTCGGCGATCTGGCTATCGGCGCCCATCGTCTTCATCGAACACATGGGAAGACTTCCTCCTGGATATCTTTTTTCTGATCCGACCGGGTCTGGTGGAACCCGGTCAGAGCTGGACGCCGGTGGCGAGCGCCATGATGGCTTCCTGGGTGACGGGTGGGCCGTCGGCTCCGCCGACCTGGCCTTCGATATGTCCTTCCCGCATCACCAGGATGCGGTCGCAGATGCCCATGACCTCCGGCAACTCGCTGGAGATCACCAGCACAGCCACGCCGCTTTGGGCGAGCTGGTCGATGATGCGGTAGATCTCGGCCTTGGCGCCGATGTCGACGCCGCGCGTCGGCTCGTCGAGGATCATCACGCGCGGCTTCGCTTCCAGCCAGCGGGCCAGCAGGACCTTCTGCTGGTTTCCGCCGGACAGCGTGCCGACGCCGATGGCGGCGCTGGCGACCCGGATCTTCAGGTTGGCGATCGAGCTCTTCGCCCGTTCGACCGCCTTCCGCCGGTTCAGCACGCCGCCGCCCCTGGCGTCACGGCCGATCACGCTGAAATTGACGTTGTCCTTGACCGACATGTCCAGGAACAGGCCCTGGTGCTTGCGATCCTCGGTAAGATAGGTGATGCCGGCGTCGATGCCGTCCTTGGGTGACCGGATGTCGACCGGCTTGCCGTCCACCTTGACCGTGCCGCCCGCCTTGGGATCGGCGCCGTAGATCAGGCGGGCGAGTTCCGTCCGGCCGGAGCCGACCAGCCCCGCCAAACCCAGCACCTCGCCGGCGTAAAGGGTGAAGCTGGCGGGATGGACCCGCTTGCCGCCATCCGTCACCCCCTCGACCGACAGCATCGGCTGCCCCTTGGCCCGGCCCGCCTTGGCGACGTGGTCGTGCTTGTAGAAGCTGCCGAGATCGCGGCCGACCATCATCTTGACCAGCTTCTCGGCCGAGATGTCGTCCTTGTCCAGGGTGCCGACATAGGTCCCGTCGCGCAGCACCGACACGCGGTCCGACAACTCGTAGACCTCCGCCATGCGGTGGCTGATGTAGATGATCGCCAAACCGTCGTTCCGAAGCTGGCGCATCAGCGCGAACAGCCGGTCGGTCTCCCGCGACGACAGGGTGGTCGTCGGTTCGTCCATCACCAGGATCTTGGACTTCGACTGGAGCGCCCGGGCGATCTCGACCAGCTGGCGTTCGGCGATCGACAGCTGCGCCACGATCGTCTCGGGTCCGAAGGTGGCGCCCAGCCGCTTCAGCACGTCGCGGCAGCTCTCCCGCATGGTCCGCCGGTCGATGAGCCCGCCCTTGGACGGCTCGCGGCCGAAGAAGATGTTCTCGGCGACGCTCAGGTTCGGCAGCAGGCTGAGTTCCTGGTAGATGATCGCGATGCCGTGTTCCCGCGCCACGTGGGGGTTGGAGATGTCGATCACCTCGCCATCGATCAGGATCTGCCCGCCGGCGTCGGCCTGATAGGCGCCCGACAGCACCTTCATCAGCGTGCTCTTGCCGGCACCGTTCTCGCCCATCAGGGACAGGATCTCGCCACCCCAGGCCTTGAGGGCGACGTTGCTGAGCGCCTTGGTGCCGGGGAAAGTCTTGGAGATGCCGCGCATCTCCAATGTCGGCGGACGCGTGGCCTGTGTCTGCGCGCTGAGCGCTGTCGCACCCATGGTTCCCTCCGTTGAGATCGATGGTTGTTTCTTGGTTTGGCCGTATCCCCGTGGTCCGGAAAGCTACTGGTTGACCAGGATTTCCCGGCTGGGGCTGAAGTTCAGGTGCAGTGGCAGGATCGCGGCTCCCAGCGCCGAGGCTTCCCGGCCGATCATCCCCAGCAGAAGCCGGGGCGGCTTCCTGGCCTCCGGGGAGGCCTCCTCCAGCAAGGGACCCAGCCGCTCCAGCAGGTCCTCCTTGATCGACTTGGGCAGGTCGCCGTCGATCACGATGGCCTCCACGTCGAGCAGCCGGGCGGCAGAGAGCAGCGGGACGACCAGGGCGTCGGCGCAGTCGTCCAGCCATTCCGCCACCAAGTCGGGATGGCGGGTCAGGGCCTCCTCGACCTCGCTCCGGCTGGAGATCGCCACGCCATTGCCGCGCAGGTGCCGGATCAGCGAATTGACAGAGGCGCGGGTCAGCAGGATGTCGTGGCTGCGGGATGGCTCCGGTGCCGTCGCCAGCTTGGAGCGGCCGACCGGCATCAGGCCGATATCGCCACCGTAGCCCGTCTTGCCGCCATAGTACTCGCCATTGAGGACGATACCGCCACCGACCGCCGCGCCGATGAAGACATGGACGAAGCTGTCCAATTCGCGGCCCCGGCCCCGGAACATCTCGGCCACCGCCGCCGCCGTGCCGTCATTCTCGCGGAACACCGGCAAGCCGGTTTCGGCGCCGACGCGGGCGGCGATGTCGACCTCGTTCCAGACGCGGTAGGCGTCCGAGGCGATATCCAGCTCGCGCCGCCAGCTACCCATGTCATAGGGGGTGGCGAGGCCGATGCCGGCCATCCGGGCGCGGCCGCTCTGGGGCACGGCCTTGCGCAAGGCCGCGATGTCGTGGAGCGCCAATCCGACCGCCTCGTCCGGCATGGGGAAATCAAGCTCGTGATGGCGCCGGTCCAGCACATGGCCGCGAAAATCCACGAGCAGGGTGTCGATCGAGCGGCGGCCGAACTTGACTCCGATCGAATAGGCGCCGTCGGGATCGAGCGACAGCAACGTCGCCGGCTGTCCGCGTCCGCCGGAGCGCTTGCCCTCGCTGCGGATCAGGTTGCGTTCTTCCAGTTCCTTGACGATGACGCCGGCGGTGTTGTTGGTCAGGCTGACATAGCGGGAGAGATCGGCCTTGGAGGCTTGGCCCAGGCGGCGGAGCGCGTTGAGGATCACGCGCTCGTTGAACAGGCGGATATTGACCGAGTTGCTACCCTGGCCGGTGGCTGGGTTGCCGTTCGACGCGCTGGTCATGTGAACCTTGCCTCCCCGATGTCGCGCTTGAGCGCTTAACGTTAGGTTAACTTTTGCATGTCACCACGGAGCTGTCAAATAAATAATTCAGTGTGAATTAATCCTCACCGGAGGTTTGCGATTCGGGCTTTCCGAGAGCCACTTATCCAGGATCGACCACCGCCGAGGTGTGACCAGCCGATCCATCTCCAGCGCGCGGTTGGTTCACATGGTCCTAAAACCCACGGCGCGGCCATATCCGAACGTTGGACCGAATTGGGTAATCCTTCTGCGTTGGGATGCCGCCCTAGGGTTTCGCGTCTATTTCCCTGGTAACCAGCGGAAGGAGAGTTTCCTTGGGCAAACTCAGCGAGACGAACGGCATCATTCGAAGTGCCGCGATCACCATAGCGTCGGCCAGCGTGCTTCTGGCCGCCGCCAGTTCCTTCGCCCAGTCGCCCCAGCCCGTGTCGACCGACCCGGCGGCGGTGGCCAAGGAGCGCGAGACCGCCATGAAGTCGATGGGCGACGCCATGAAGAAGATCGCCGCCTACGTCAAGAACGAGGGCGGCACGATCGAGGGTGTCCGCGAGGGCGCCGCGGCACTCCAGCAGGCATCGCACAAGATCGTGCCCAACCTGTTCCCGGCCAACACCGGCATCGGCACGGTCGACGGCAGCGAGGCCAAGCCCGAGATCTGGCAGCAATGGCCCAAGTTCGAGCAGGCGGCCACCCGTCTGGTCACCGCCAGCGACGGGTTGACGACCGCGGCGACGGGAGAGGACCGCGCGTCGATCGCCCGCCAGTTCGGCCAGGTCGGGCAGTCCTGCGGCGGCTGCCATGATGACTTCCGCCAGAAGAAAAACTAGGCGTGGCTTTCTGGCTTTCGCGCCTGGGTGTGTCGCTGGCCTTGCTGGCCGGCGGCGCGTCCTCCTCCCTGGCCCAAACGTCGGATCAGCCGGGTGGCGACGATCCGGTCAAGCGCGGCGAATACGTCTTCAACGCCGCCGGGTGCCTGGGCTGCCACACCGAGTCCAAGGACGCGCCCCGGCTGGCCGGCGGCCGGGCCCTCAAGACACCGTTCGGGACGTTTTACTCGCCCAACATCACGCCGGATCGCGACAGCGGCATAGGCGGCTGGACCCAGGCGGATTTCAACTGCGCCATGCGCGAGGGCAAGGCTCCGGACGGCAGTTCCTACTTTCCGGTCTTTCCCTACACCGCGTTCACCCATCTGACCGACCAGGACCTCCAGGATCTCAAGGCCTATCTGGACGCGCAGCCCGCGGTCGCCAAGCCCAACCGGCCCCACGAGGTCTCGCCGCCGTTCGGCTGGCGCTTCCTGCTGCCGGTCTGGCAGGCGATGTTCCTCGACGAAGGCGGCCTGCCGCCGGCTCCCGGCCGTGATGAAAAATGGCTGCGGGGCCGCTATCTGGTCGAGGCCGCCGGCCATTGCGGCGAGTGTCACAGCCCCCGCAACTTCTTAGGCGCGGTGGACCACTCCAAATCGCTGGGCGGGTCGGCCGATGGTCCCGAAGGCAAACCGGTGCCGAACATAACCTCCGACCAGCAGGCCGGTATCGGCAAGTGGTCGGCCAACGACATCGCCTTCATGCTGGAGATCGGGATGACCCCGGACGGCGACTTCGTCGGTGGCGGCATGAACGAGGTCGTCTCCAACAGCACCTCCAAGCTGACGGCGGCGGATCGCGAGGCCATCGCGGCCTATCTGGTGACCGTGCCCCCGGTTGGCCGGTGATGGAAGTTGGATGATTTTCCATTTCCTTGGGGAAGCGGCGCACTTTACACTAAAAGCGGGGTAGCGAGCGCGCCGTGACGCCTCCCGCGTCCGGCATCGATCAGCCGAGGCTTCGGCATGTGCCCGCTTCCGCCGGTGATCGAATGAAAGGGCGATTGGGCGCACCGTGACCATCCTGTTCTGCGGCGATCCTCACGGGAGCTATTCCCAGATCATCCGGGCGGTGGCGGCGAAACGTCCTGCGGCCGTCGTGATCGTCGGCGACCACGACCTGGAGCAGCCCCTCGACGAGGTGCTGGCCCCGGTGCTCGACGCCGGGGTTCGGGTCTGGTGGATTCCCGGCAATCATGATGGCGATCGGGTCCACTGGTACTGCAACCTGTTCGACAGTGGCCTGGGCGACGCCAACCTCCATGGGCGTGTGGCCGAGGTGGCGCCGGGGCTTCGGATCGCCGGCCTCGGCGGCGTCTTCCGGGGCCGGATCTGGCATCCGTCGGAAGGTGACGGTGCCCCCCGTTTCCCGGATCGCGAGAGCTATCTGGACGCGCTGCCGCCCGGGCACCGCTGGCGTGGCGGGCTGCCGCTGGCGCAGCGCGTGTCGATCTGGTGGGAGGACTACCAGAAGCTCCGAGCCGAGCGGGCCGATGTCCTGGTGTGCCACGAAGCCCCCAGCAGCCATCGCCATGGCTTCGGGGTGCTGGACGATCTCGCCCGGTCGATGGGGGCCCGGCTGATCGTGCATGGCCATCACCACATCGGGTATCAGGCGATGCTGCCGGCGGGGCTGCGCGTCATCGGGATCGGGCGGGCTGGATTGTGGCGGCTCGCGGTTCCCCCCGTATTGGCGCCCGGCCGGGAAGTCGTGGCGCCGGATCGGGTGGCGCCGAATTAACTTCGATATCAAACTATCCGCGTGGTGATGTCGCAGGCATTCACGGCTAACTTTTCATAACTAAATCGCGTTTATTGTGGTTCGAGCAATCGCCGCCACAAGAAACACAATGATAAACACATCGCTGCTCCTGCTGGGCGCGGCCGCCATCTTCGGGGGGGGATGGTGGACCGGACGACGCAACCACTCCGTTCGCTCTCCTCTGCGAAGCCGCGATGCCGCCGGCCTGATATCCCTGGCCTCCCTGGGGATCGAGGAGACCGACGCGCCGGCCAAGGGCGCCGAGGACAGTCACTCCGGCCAGCGGTTGATCCTGGACGCCATCCCCTTTCCGGTCGCCGTGGTGCGGCGGAGCGACGAGGTCGTGCTGTACGTCAACACGCCGCTCGCCCGCATGGCGGATCAGGACGCGGCGTTCATGAAGGGCCGCCGATCCACGGTCAAATACGCCAGTCGCGACGATTACGAGGAGGTCCAGGCGCTGCTGGACCGCGACGGCAGGGTGGACGAGCGCGAGGTCCGCTTGCGGAACGCCGCCGGCCGCATCTTCTGGGTCACGTTGTCAGCCGTCCGCATCCCGTATCACGGCGACGACGCGATGCTGGTCGGTTTCACCGACATCACGGCGCGGAAGCAGGCGGAGGTGGTGCAGCGCGAGTTGATCGACGCCGTGCCGATCCCCCTGGTGCTGGCCCGGACCTCCGACGCGACGATCCTCCAGATCAACCGGCGGGCCTCCGAGCTGTTCGGCATCGCCGCCGATGTCGCGGTCGGCCGCCACGCCACCGACTTCTATCTGGTGGAGGAGGAGCGTCGGCGCCTGGGAGCCCTGCTGCGGCAGGACGGGCAGGTGGACGAGTTCGAGATCCAACTGGGCGACAGCCAGCATCGGCCGTTCTGGGCGCTGCTGTCGGCTCGCCTGTTCGATCACATGGGCGAGCAGGCCAGCCTGACCGCCGTCAACGTCATCAACGAGCGGAAGCGGATCGAGGACGAGCTTCGCGCCTCGAAGGAGACGGCGGAGCTGGCCTATGACCGCCTGCACCAAGCCCAGAACAGCCTGATCCAGGCGGAGAAGATGGCCGCCCTCGGCTCTCTGGTGGCGGGAGTCGCCCATGAGATCAACACTCCGATCGGCACGGCGCTGACCGCCGCTTCCCATCTCGGCGAGCGGACCGGGGAATTCGGAGCCCAGTTCCACGGTGGCAAGCTGAAGAAGTCCGAGGTCGAGCGGTACCTGGAGACCGCGACCGAGACATCCGCGATCATGGTGGCGACGATCGGGCGCGCCGCGGAGCTGATCCAGAGCTTCAAGCAGGTGGCGGTCGATCAGTCGACCGACATACGCCGCCAGTTCAACTTGTCGACGTATATCTCCGAGATCCTTCTCAGCCTGAAGCCACGGCTGAAGCAGACCCATCACAGCGTCGTCGTGGACTGTCCGGATGATCTTGAAATCGATAGCTATCCGGGTGCATTATCTCAAGTCCTTACTAACTTTGTGATGAATTCGATCATACACGGCTTCGCGGAAGGTCAGGTCGGCACCATCGCCATATCGGCGGAGTTGCGGGATGACGACATAATCGAGATCCGGTATGGCGACAGTGGGCGCGGCATACCGGAGAAGAATTTGGCGCGCATCTTCGAGCCCTTCTTCACCACGAAGCGGGGAACGGGTGGGACCGGGCTGGGTCTTCATATCGTATACAATATCGTGACCCAAAGTTTGGGCGGCGCCATCGAGGTCAAGAGTGCCGAGGGGCAGGGGGCGACCTTCATCCTCTCCATTCCCAGGACCGCACCGGGTAACGTGGAGCGATGGGTGGACCAGTGATGAAGCACATCGACGGGGATAACCAGGGGGACGACGACGACCTGATGTTCGCCGACGAGGCGGATGACGGGGACGACGCCGGGAGCCCACTCGAGATTGGCGCGGGCCTTCTGCCCAATCACGGCTGGCTGACGCCGCACAAGCCGCCGCCCTGGAAAGTCATGATCGTCGATGACGACAGGGAGGTCCACGCGATCACCAAGGTCGTTCTCAGCGACTTCCAGTTCGACGAGCGGCCCTTGCAGTTCGTCAGCGCCTTCAGCGCCGCGGAGGCGTGCGAGCTGTTCCCGCTGCACCCCGACATCGCGGTCGTGCTGCTGGACGTGGTGATGGAGACGGATGACGCCGGTTTGCGCTGCGTCGAGTTCATTCGACGCGAGGTAGGCAACGAACAGGTTCGCATCATCCTGCGGACGGGACAGCCGGGGCAGGCGCCCGAGCGCCAGGTGATCGTCAACTACGACATCAACGACTACAAGGCGAAGAGCGAGCTGACGGCCCAGAAACTGTTCACCTCGGTTGTCGCGGCGCTCCGCTCGTACCAGCACATCATCAGCATCGAGATGAGCCGGCGGGGGCTGGAGAAGATCATCGACGGCTCGGCCTCGCTGTTCGAGCATCGATCCATGTCCCAGTTCGTGGAAGGCGTCCTGCTCCAGCTCCGCTCGCTGATCCACGGCGCGTCCGGACTGCTTCTCTGCACCGTCAGCCAGGATGACCGCGGCGGTTCCGACGGCCATTTCACCGGCGAATTCCAGGTCCTCGCCAGTTCGGAGATTTCGGGAGCCGACGCGGTCGGGCCCTTGGACGAGATCCTATCCCCCGCCGCCATCGCCGACATCAGGAAGGCGTTCGACGAAGGGCGCAACATCTATCGCGCGGATCACAGCGTCATCGTCTTCCGCTCCCGCAACCACTCGGCCAGCATCGTCTACATGGACGGCCACCCGCCGCTGGGGTCGCTCGACCGCGGGCTGCTGGAGATCTTCTGCGGCAAGGTCGCGATCGCGTTCGACAACGTCTACCTGTACGAACAGGTGGTCAATTCCCAGAAGGCGACCGTCTACGCGCTCGGCAAGCTCGCCGAGTTCAAGGACGAGATCACCGGCCAGCATGTCCGGCGGATCGAGCGGCTCACCGCGATGATCGCCGCCGAATTGAAGGCGCGCGGCCAGTATCCCCATGAGATCGACGACATCTTCGTGGACCAGATCGGGCTCGCCAGCATTCTCCACGATGTGGGCAAGGTCGGGCTGCCCGACAGCATCCTGAACAAGCCTGCCCGGTTGACCGAGGATGAGATGGCCGTGATCCGCCAACATCCCAGGATCGGGGCCAACGTCCTGCGCGAGGTCGCCAAGATGGTGCCGGGCCGCAGTTACCTCAGCCTCGGCGCGGAGGTGGCCGAGACCCATCACGAGAAATATGACGGCACCGGTTATCCCGCTGGCCTGAAGGGCGACGCCATCCCGATCAGCGGCCGGATCACCGCGGTGGCTGACGTCTACGACGCCCTGATGCACAAGCGGCCCTACAAGGACGCTTGGGCGACCAAGGATACGATCGATCACCTCAAATCGCAGAGCGGAACCCACTTCGATCCCGCCGTCGTGGACGCCTTCCTGGCCGTGATGGAACGCGAAGGCGATCCCGACCGGCCGGTTTGACATGCCCGCGTCCCGGCGGCTGGCGGTCCGGAGTTCGATGCGATCAGTCCGCCGTGAGGATGCTCTTCACCGCGCGTTCCTTCACCACCTTGGTCATCGCGGCCAGGAAGACGGCGAAGACCAGCCCGCTTAGATAGGTGGTGATCGTGATGGTGAGGAAGGTCGATACGATCAGATCGGCGATACGGTAGCCGCTGGAGATCACTATCGGCTGGTAAATGGCGATGCCCGCGATCACGGCCCAATGGCTGGTGCAATAGAAGCAGTGGAACAAGTGTCCGATCATGGGATGGATTCGGTTCGCCCATGACCGGAGGGGCGCGAAGAGTTCGGTTTGTGTGATCGTGATGGAAATGCTGGATGAAGCCAAGGCTATCACGACGCAGGTCCAGGACGCTGCCCAGGTTTGCGGGCCAAGGGTTTCGATCATGGGAACTCCGTTGGCAAGGGGCGTTGAGCCCCGAAAAGCGGGTGATCGGACCACGATCACGAGCGTGATCAATCATGTAACTTATGTTGATACGTGAAAGATCATCCGTCAAGCCCCCCTGGGCTTGTCTCTCGCGGCGTCGGGAGGAACTCGGTCAGGGGCCGATGGTCGGATGCGTCGACAATGCCAAGCCGCGCAACTCGCCAAACTCGCGCGACAGGTCGGCGAGCGTGACCGAGGCGAGGCGTTCGACCAGGATCGCTTCCGCGCGCTCCAGGGCCTCGGCCATCGAGGCGTTCACCACGCGCTCCACGAGGCAGTTCGGATTGTCATTGTCGAAGCCGATCGCGAACAGCCTTTCCGATCCGACCGCGCGGTGGATGTCGAGCAAGGTGATCTGGTCCAACTCGCGCGCGAGCGTCCATCCCCCTCCATGGCCCTTCACCGACAGGACGTGACCGGCGCTCCGCAGACCCGCCATGGTTCTCCGGACCACGGCCGAGTTCGTCCCCAGCATGGCCGCGATCCGCTCCGAGGTCATCGGCTGGCTCTCCTCGCCCATGTGCAGCAGGACATGGAGCATGCGCGACAGGCGGCTATCGATTCTCACGGGGGAAAGGCTCGCTGGTTGGGGGGCTGGCCGCGGGCGCGTCAAGGTCTCGGCCGTACAGGATCGGGTGTGACTCCGACTTTATAATCCCACGATGGCTTGGGTAACCATACCGAGCGCCGCCATGCCGAACGGTCCCATCTAACGGTCGAGCATTTCCGCCATCCTGTCGGCGGCGACCGGACGGCTGTAGTGATAGCCCTGCCCGAAGGTGCAGCCCAGGTCGCGGAGCGGTGGGATCAGATCCTCCGTCTCGACGCCTTCGGCCACGACCTCCATGCCCATGCGGCCGGCCAGGGTGATGATGCTCTCCACGATGTGGTGGGTTCGTCCGGGGTTGCCCAGTTCCCGCACGAAGGACTGGTCGATCTTGAGGACGTCGAACGGGAAGCGGTGGAGATAGGACAGGCTTGAATAGCCGGTGCCGAAATCATCCAGCGCCAGCTTGACCCCGAGATCCTTGATGCGGCACAGGACGTCATAGGCGGTGACGGGATCCTGGACGAGCGCCGTCTCCGTCAACTCGACCTTCAGGTGGTCGGCCGGGAAGCCGGTGGCCCGCAGGCGCTCGGCCAATCCCGTCACGACATCCAGGTCGGTGAAGTGCTGGGACGACAGGTTGACGCTGAGGAAGGGCATCGGCCCGTCGCCCGCCGCCTTCCGCAGCAGGGCGCACGCCTCCGCCATGATCTTCAGATCGATCTGGCGGATCAGACCGCACTTCTCGCCAAGATCGATGAATTCGCACGGGGCGACGAGCCCGCGCTCCGGATGGCGCCAGCGCGCCAGCGCCTCGAACCCGGCCAGCTCACCCCGCTCCACCGTCACGATCGGCTGGAAGAACGGCTCGAACTCCCCGGCGGCGAGGCCGCGCTCCAGGTCGTACTCCCGGCTGATCCATTCCAGCGCCGACTCGCCGCGCACCGATCCGCCCGTCGGCTCCGCGACGACCAGATGGCCGCCACCGCGCAGACGGCCGGGCAGGTCGTTGAGCAGCCCGTTCTGCGCCTGGCGAAACCGCGTGATCAGGCTGCCCAGCAGCTGGCCAACCATGGGTTCCGCGTCCTCGATCCGCCGTTTCAGCTGGTCCTGGCGGATGATCAGGACCTCGGTCTCCTCCACCGCGCGGGCGGCGGCCGACCGGGCGCTGTTGTCGATCACGGCCATCTCGCCAAAGATCTCGCCCCGGCCGAGCTTGGCGAGCGTGATGTGCGTCTGATCCCGGGTGGCGCAGATCTCGACCTGTCCGCGCTCCACGATATAGGCGCAGTCGGCCGGTTGCCCCTCGAAGAAGATCATCGCGCCAGCCGGGAACGTCTTGCGGATCACGGGAAGAACTCCAAGGCGGTTCGATCGACTGGGAAGCTGGTATGCGGACGAAATGGAAAATACAGGGTAATTCTTGGGATGTACAGGCGGACGTGGTGGGTTGAAGAGTTGAGACCGTACGGCTTGAAATCATGACGCTTCGAATCAAGTTTCCGCACTCGTTGACGCGGATGACGGCGGGTTCCGGAAGGGTCTGACGATCCGATGTCCTCGAGGGAATGCATCCGCGTCGCCCATTTCTTGACGGAGCCCGGTGTTTTCATGATTAATCCTGCGGTGACGCACACAATCATACAAGGAGAGGATCATGCCCGAGATCAAGAGTCTTGAAGCTATTCTTGACAAGGCGCACGAGGGAAAGTCGCCAAAGCAACTGATGTCGCTGCCTCCTTCGGCCTTGGCCGGCGTTACGGATAGCGATGCCCAGAAGTTGAAGGAGGCTTTCGGGATCGATACGATCGAGGAACTCGCGACCTGCAAATATTTCCTTTGGGCGCAAGCGCTGCACACCCTGGCCAAAACCGAGAAGTGACGCCGCGTCCACCACGCCTCGATGTCGGGGCGTGGTGGACCGCCGCCGCGAATGGCAACCTCAAGGAGGTTCTTTCAAAACGGTAATATCGATTTTGAAAGAAATTTATGGAAGTTGGGCTACTCCGGGTTTTATCTCTCAAGGCTATACCACAGCCTCGGGAAGCCAGGACATGTCCGATCACGCCGAACACAACTCGAAGAAGACGCACCTTCCGCCAATCCCGGCTGGACTGACGACGCCGTTCTACTACGCGGCGCTCGCCAATTGCGTGGTCCACTACCTCGTGGATCCCCATAGGGTCAAAGGCCTGTTCGAGGGAAGCGGGCTGGAGCCCGCCCTGTTCGACGTGCGCGGCCACAAGAAGGCTTCGGTCAGCTACAACTTCCAGGTCTATTCCGGCTTCTTCTCCGCCGGCGTGGATCTTCCCCCGGATCAGTGGTCCAACTCGGCGAGCAGCGTCGTGCAGGAACTGGAACTGAACATCGTGGCGTTCCCCGAAGGCCGCCGGGACGAGGTGCCCGTCATCACCTTCGACCAGTGGCTGATGGGTGACGAGCAGACCAAACTGCTTGGCAACCACAGGGTCTTCGTGCCCTGCGACGACACTTTCGCCATCAAGGTTGGGATGGAGCTGTTCGGCGAGCCGAAGTTCCTGACGACATTCAAGGTCAACATGCCGTCGCAAAATCCCGTGCGGGGCGACTCGCCGGGCGACTCGAAGGTCTACCATTCGGAGTGGGTGCAGACCTGGGGCTTCCAGGTCGAGGATCCAGATGTCGCCGGCGTCTCGATCTTCACCACCATCGTCGACACCACCGGCCTGACGCCGCTACCCGCCGCGATCTCCCCGATCACCGAATATGGCGTGCCAGCCGACGGGCCGATCGGCTGCCGCTGGAACATCCTCCAGCCGTTCGACACCTACTTCATCGCCGACGATGGACCGGCCGAGCGGGTGCGCCTGATCTTCGGCGAGAGCACGCACGAGATGGCTGTCGTGATGAAGGAGCTGCTGCACGGGGTCGACGCCTACGCGGTCCAGATGTACCTGTCGGATCCCGTGGCGGTGCAGAGCCGGCCCTACTTCCTGAAGCCGCCACGCGCCTGACCACGGTTCGACTTCGGCTTCACCGCCTTGACAAGCGGCGGTGAAGCCGTGAGGATCGGCGCATTCCCAGGGGAGCCCCGATAGGGGGCTGAGATTCCGCCGGCCGTATGCGCGACGCGGAGACCCTTTGAACCTGATCCGGGTCGTGCCGGCGTAGGAAGGGGAGAGACGGCCGCATCTCCTCCGCGCCCGGTCTCGTCGCGTCCATCGTCGCATTCCGGATCTCCGCTCGACATCGAAGCAGGAGATCACGATGCCAAAAGACAGCAATTCCACCACCAGCCCGACCATCACCGTGTCCACCGGACCGCTGCCGGCGTCGCGCAAGGTCCACGTGCCGGGTGTCCTGTACCCGGACATCCGGGTAGCACTCCGCGAGATCGACCTGGAACCGTCCAGCGGCGAGCCGCCCGTGCGGGTTTATGACAGTTCCGGCCCCTACAGCGATCCAGGGGCCTCCATCGACATCGCGCGCGGCCTGCCGGCCCTCCGGGCACCCTGGATCGCGGCGCGCGGCGACACCGTCGCCTACGAAGGTCGCCCGATCCGGCCGGAGGACAACGGCCTGCGGGCGGGGCAGCGCTCCAACCTGGAGCAGTTTCCCGCGACCGCGCGAAAGCCGCTTCGGGCGGGCGGCGTCGGAGCCGTCACCCAGATGGCCTATGCCCGGCGCGGCATCGTCACGCCCGAGATGGAGTATGTCGCCATCCGTGAAAACTTGGGCCGCGAAAACCTAGGCAGGCGGGAGGCCCTGGAGAATACGCGCGACGGGCAGTCGTTTGGCGCCGCGATCCCCGACCACGTGACGCCGGAATTCGTTCGCGACGAGGTGGCGCGGGGCAGGGCGATCATCCCGGCCAACATCAACCATCCGGAGAGCGAGCCGATGATCATCGGCCGCAATTTCCTGGTCAAGATCAACGCCAACATCGGCAACTCCGCCGTGGCGTCCTCCGTCGCGGAGGAGGTCGAGAAGATGGTCTGGGCCACCCGCTGGGGTGCCGACACCGTGATGGATCTCTCGACCGGCGCCAACATCCACACGACGCGGGAATGGATCATCCGCAATTCCGCCGTGCCGATCGGCACAGTCCCGATCTATCAGGCGTTGGAGAAGGTCGGCGGCAAGGCGGAGGATCTCGACTGGGAGATCTTCCGCGACACGCTGATCGAGCAGGCGGAGCAGGGCGTCGACTACTTCACCATCCACGCCGGGGTGCGGCTGGCCCATATCCCGCAGACGGCCAAGCGGGTCACCGGCATCGTCTCGCGCGGCGGGTCGATCCTCGCCAAGTGGTGCCTGGCCCACCACAAGGAGAACTTCCTCCACACCCACTTCAATGAGATCTGCGAGATCATGCGGGCCTACGACATCAGCTTCTCGCTGGGTGACGGGCTGCGGCCGGGCTCGATCGCCGACGCCAACGACGCGGCGCAGTTCGCCGAATTGGAGACGCTGGGCGAGCTGACCCGGATCGCCTGGACCCATGACGTCCAGGTCATGGTCGAGGGTCCGGGCCACGTCCCGATGCACAAGATCAAGGAGAACATGGATCGCCAGCTCGAGGTCTGCCGCGAGGCGCCGTTCTACACGCTCGGGCCGCTGACCACCGACATCGCCCCCGGCTATGACCACATCACCAGCGGCATCGGCGCCGCCATGATCGGCTGGTTCGGCACCGCCATGCTTTGCTATGTGACACCCAAGGAGCATCTGGGTCTGCCCGACCGCGACGACGTCAAGGTCGGGGTCGTGACCTACAAGATCGCGGCCCACGCCGCCGACCTCGCCAAGGGACATCCGGCGGCGCGCTCGCGGGACGACGCGCTCAGCCGGGCGCGCTTCGACTTCCGCTGGCGCGACCAGTTCCACCTGTCGCTCGACCCCGAGACGGCGGAGCGGTTCCACGACCAGACCCTGCCGGCCGAGGGCGCCAAGTCGGCCCATTTCTGCTCGATGTGCGGTCCCAAGTTCTGCTCCATGAAGATCACCCAGGAGGTCCGCGACCACGCCAACTCCGGCATGGCCGACATGTCGGAGAGCTTCCGCGCCGGAGGAGCCGAGATCTACCGGCCCCTCGCCTGACTTTCAGCCGTAGGTCGGGTAGAGCGTAGCGGCACCCGACAAGCAGGCGAGTTGGTGTCGGGTGCCGCTACGCTCTACCCGACCTACTTTTCGTCCCCAACCTACCGAATAGCCGCCAAGCCGTTTGGGAATGGATCCTTCTCCCTGCCGACGGGGATTTTCCGTCCGCTTTTTTCAACACGGATGAAGAGGATTTACAGGATGGACACGGATCTGACGGACGTTGATCCCTCGTCCACCGCGATGATGGACAGGCGAGTCGAACCATCCGTGTCCATCCTGTAAATCCTCTTCATCCGTGTTAAGGAAGCACGCTCCAAAACATCGAGGTTCGGGCGTGGGCCCAAGCCACCGCCAGCGAGCCGTCCGTCGCCATGGTCATCTCGACCGCCAGCGACGGCGGCCATTGACAGGGGCGGGGGCCGCCCGCGATAGTGCGGCCGCTCGATGGTGCGGGGTGGTGACGAGCCAACCCGCCGCCAAGAGGGAATCCGGTGGGGGCGCCGTCCAGCGCCCGAGTCCGGAGCTGCCCCCGCAACTGTAAGCGGCGAGCGTGTGCCGTGAGGTTCAAGCCACTGGTGCCAATCGGCAACCGGGAAGGCGACGGCACCCGCACCGACCCGCGAAGCCAGGAGACCTGCCGTCGAGCGCCGTCGTTTCAATCACGACCGGGCGGGGTGTACCGGCGAAGGTGGGTCATGACATCAACGATAGCGCAACCCGGCGTCACCCTGGTCCTTGGTGGCGCGCGGTCGGGCAAGAGCCGTTTCGCCGAGGCCATGGCGGAGCGGGCGGACCGCCCCCTCTACCTCGCGACCGGCCGGGCGTGGGACGGCGAGATGGCGAGCCGGATCGACGAGCACCGCGACCGGCGTGGGCCGCGCTGGACCACGGTGGAGGAACCGCTCGACCTCGCCGGCACCCTGCCCAAACTTGCGGCTCCCGACGCCGTCGTGCTGGTCGACTGCCTGACCCTGTGGGTCACCAACCTCATGATGGAGCAGCGCGACATCGCCGCCGAGACGCGCGGCCTTGTCCAGTGTCTGGGCGGGCTCGCCGGCCCGGTCGTGTTCGTCTCCAACGAGGTCGGGCTCGGCATCGTGCCGGATAACGCCATGGCGCGCGCGTTCCGCGACCACGCGGGCCGGCTCCACCAGGAGGTGGCCGCCGTCGCCGGCGCCGTTCATTTCATGGTCGCGGGCATTCCCATGACCGTCAAAAGCACTTGTTAGGAACCTCATCTTGAGCACGAAGATTCCCGCGACCGTCATCACCGGCTTTCTCGGTGCCGGCAAGACCAGCCTGATCCGTCACCTGCTGGAGAACGCGCGCGGCCGCCGTCTGGCGCTGATCATCAACGAGTTTGGCGATTTGGGCGTCGACCGCGAATTGCTGGCCGGCTGCGGCTCCGACACCTGCCGCGAGGAGGACATCGTCGAGCTGACCAATGGCTGCATCTGCTGCACCGTCGCCGACGACTTCCTGCCGACCATCGAGAAGCTGCTGAACCAGCCGCAGCCGCCCGACCACATCGTGATCGAGACATCGGGGCTGGCGCTGCCCAAGCCGCTGGTCAAGGCCTTCGCCTGGCCGGAGATCCGCACCCGCGTCACGGTCGACGGCGTCATCGCCGTGATCGACGCCGAGGCGGTGGCGGCCGGCCGCTTCGCCAGCGATCCGGCCGCCGTCCAGGCCTCGCGGGAGGAGGATCCCTCGCTCGACCACGAAAGCCCGCTGGAGGAGCTGTTCGAGGAGCAGATCCAGTGCGCCGACATGGTCGTGCTCAACAAGGCCGACCGGGTCGACGCCGCCACCCTGGCCGCGGTCACCGAGACCGTCGCCAAGCATCTCCGCCCCTCAGTCAAGACGGTGGTCTCTGTCCAGGGCGGCATCGATCCGCTGGTCCTGCTGGGTCTCGGCGCCGCCGCCGAGGACGATCTGGACAGCCGGCCGTCCCACCACGAGTTGGAGGGCGAGGATCACGACCATGACGATTTCGACAGCTTCGTGATAGCACTCGGCACCGTCGAGACCCCCGAGGAGGTCGAGGCGCGCATCCTGACCGCCGTGACGGCCCACGACATCCTGCGGATCAAGGGCTTCCTGGACATCGCCGGCAAGCCGATGCGCCATGTGGTCCAGGGTGTCGGCGACCGTATCCAGCGCTACTACGACCGGCGCTGGAAGCCCGAGGAGCAGCGGCGCAGCGAGTTGGTGGTGATCGGCCAGCGGGGGCTCGATCGTCCCGCGATCGAAGCCATCCTGCGCGGCTGATCCCCCCATGCACCTGCTGGCGGCACAGCCCGGCACCATCTCCGACGGCGGCGAGGCCGTCGATCTCGGCCAGACGCCCGGCGACATCGTGTTCCTGTCGGCGGCGGACACCGAACTCGCCTGTCTCGCCGCCGCCCATGACCGCTTGGGCGCGGACTTCCCCACGCTGCGGCTCGCCAGCCTGCTCCAGCTGGGCCACAACCTGTCGATCGACCTCCATGTCGAGCGGGTTGTCGCCCGGGCCAAGCTGGTGGTCGTGCGGCTGCTGGGCGGACAGGGCTACTGGCCCTATGGGATCGAGCAGGTAGCGGACGCCTGCCGGCGCGGCGGCATCCCCTTGGCCGTGCTGCCCGGCGACGACCAGCCGGACCCCGAGCTGGCGCGGTTCTCGACCCTGCCGGCGGACGCCACCCACCGGCTGTGGCGCTACTGCGTCCAGGGCGGTGTCGAGAACGCCACCGGGCTGCTGCGCTACGCCGCCTCCCTGATCGGAGCGAATGCTGGCGACTGGCGTGAGCCGGTCGAGCTGATGCGGGCGGGGATCCACTGGCCGGGTCGCGACCGGCCGGGACTGGATGATCTGCGCGACGCCTGGATCGCGGAGGCTCCCGTCGCCGCCATCCTGTTCTACCGGGCGCTGGAGCAGGCCGCCAACACGGCGGTGATCGACGCGCTGATCGCCAGCCTGCGCGCGGCGGGCGTCAACGCCCTGCCGATCGCGACCACCAGCCTGAAGGAGAAGGTCGCCGCCGGGATCGTCGCCGACCTGCTGGCGCGGGCGTCCCCTGACGTCATCCTCAACGCGACCTCCTTCGCGGTGTCGCAGCCGGGTGCCGCGCGCTCGCCGACGCCGTTCGATGGCGCCGATTGTCCCGTGCTCCAAGTCGTGTTCTCCGGCGGATCGGAAGCGGCGTGGCGGAGCGGCACCACCGGCCTGTCGGCCCGCGACATCGCCATGAACGTGGCCTTGCCCGAGGTCGACGGTCGCCTGATCAGCCGCGCCGTCAGCTTCAAGGCCGAGGCGCGCCGCCACGAGGCGACGCAGAGCTGGGTGCTGTCCTACAAGCCCGTCACCGATCGCGTCGACTTCGTGGCCGCGTTGGCCGCCTCGTGGGCGCGGCTGCGGCGCACCCCCGCCGCCGAGCGCCGCGTCGCGATCGTCCTGGCGAACTACCCGAACCGCGACGGCAGGCTCGCCAACGGCGTCGGGCTCGACACGCCGGCGGGGGTGACGCGCTCCCTGCGGGCGCTGGCCGACGCCGGCTACCGCGTCGTTGGCGCTCCCGACGACCCCGCCGCGCTGATGGCGCTGCTGGGTGCCGGCGTCACCAACGACTTGGGCGGACTCGACCAGCGCGCGGTGTCCGAGACTCTGCGTCTGGACGACTACGTCAGGTTCTTCGATGCCCTGCCGGAAGCCGTCCGCGCGGCGGTCGCAACCCGCTGGGGTCCGCCGGAGGCCGACCCCTTCGTTCGGAACGGGCGTTTCCTGTTGCCGGCGATCCGCTTCGGCAATGTCGCGGTGGCGATCCAGCCGGCGCGGGGATATCAGATCGACCCGTCCAAGACCTACCACGATCCCGACCTGGTGCCGCCGCACGCCTATCTGGCCTGCTACGCCTGGATCCGGCTCGGCTTCGACGCTGATGCCGTCGTGCATTTCGGCAAGCACGGCAATCTGGAATGGCTGCCGGGCAAGTCGCTGGCCTTGTCGGAGGAATGTTTCCCCGAGGTGGCGCTGGGACCGATCCCGCACCTGTACCCGTTCATCGTCAACGATCCCGGCGAGGGCACCCAGGCAAAGCGCCGGGCCGCCGCCGTCATCATCGACCACCTGACCCCGCCGCTGACCCGCGCCGAGAGCTATGGCCCGCTCCGCGAGCTGGAGATGCTGGTGGACGAGTATTACGAGGCGGCAGGGGTCGATCCACGCCGCATCACCGTGCTGCGGGAGCGCATCCTGGACCTCAGCGCCGCGACCGGGCTCAACGTCGATTGCGGCGTTGGCCGCGACGACGAGCCCCAGGACGCGCTGGCCAAGCTCGACAGCCACCTGTGCGAGTTGAAGGAACTTCAGATCCGCGACGGCCTCCATATCTTCGGCGAATCTCCAGAGGGTGAGCAGTTGACCGACCTGCTGGTGGCGCTGACCCGGCTGGCCCGTGGCAAGGGCGTAGGCCGCGACGCCTCGCTGATCCGGGCGCTGGCGGCCGACCTGGATCTGGACTTCGACCCGCTCGACTGCGCCATGGCGGAGCCCTGGCGCGGCGCCCGCCCGGCGGCGCTGGCCGATGATGGCGTCTGGCGCAGCACGGGCGACACCGTCGAAAGGCTCGAACTGCTGGCCCGCGGGCTGGTCGCGGGTGAGACCGCCACCGATCCGGCGTGGGAGCGCGCCGGCTTGGTGCTCGACTACATCCAAAGCGAGTTACGGCCAACCGTGCGGGCCTGCGGTGCCGCCGAACTCGACGGGTTGCTGCGCGGCCTCGACGGGCGCTTCGTCGAGCCCGGCCCGTCGGGCGCCCCGACCCGCGGCCGGCCGGAGGTATTGCCGACCGGGCGCAACTTCTACTCGGTCGACACCCGCGCCGTGCCGACGCCGGCGGCGTGGCATCTCGGCTGGAAGTCCGCGTCGCGCGTGGTCGAGCGCTACCTCCAGGAGAACGGCGACTGGCCGCGGACCATGGCGCTGTCGGCCTGGGGCACCGCCAACATGAGGACGGGCGGCGACGACATCGCCCAAGCGCTGGCGCTGATGGGCGCACGGCCGACCTGGGACACCGCCACCGGCAGGGTGACCGGGTTCGAGATCATGCCGGCCGGAGTGCTCGACCGGCCGCGAGTGGACGTGACGCTGCGGGTCTCCGGCTTCTTCCGTGACGCCTTTCCGGCGCAGATGGATCTGGTCGACAGCGCCGCCCGCGCCATCGCCGACCTGGACGAACCGGACGACATCAACCCGCTGGCCGCCCGCGTCCGCGCCGACGCCGCGGCGCTGGTGGCGGACGGAGCCGATCCCGCCGCGGCGCGGCGCCGGGCGGGGCATCGCGTGTTCGGCTCCAAACCGGGAGCCTACGGGGCAGGGCTCCAGGCGCTGATCGACGAGCGCGGCTGGGAGACCGACCAGGACCTGTCCGACGCCTATCTCGCCTGGGGCGGCTACGCCTATGGCGGCGGCGTCGAGGGAGCGGCCGAGCGCGGGTTGTTCGAGACCCGGCTGGGGGCGGTCCAGGCCGTCCTGCACAACCAGGACAACCGCGAGCACGACCTGCTTGACAGCGACGACTATTACCAGTTCGAGGGCGGCATGGCCGTCGCGGTCCGGACATTGTCGGGGCGGGCTCCGACCGTCTACCACAACGACCACTCCCGGCCGGAAAGCCCCAAGGTCCGCACCCTGGACGAGGAGATCGCCCGCGTCGTCCGAGGCCGCGTCGTCAATCCCAAGTGGATCGCCGGCATCATGCGCCACGGCTACAAGGGCGCCTTCGAGCTGTCGGCCACGGTCGACTACCTGTTCGCCTTCGCCGCCACCGCGCGCTGTGTGCGCGACCACCACTTCGACGCGGTGTTCGACGCCTATGTCGGCGACGCCAACGTCCGCGACTTCATGGCCGAGGCCAATCCCGCGGCGCTGCGCGAGATGGCCGAGCGGCTGGCCGAGGCGCAGGACCGCGGATTGTGGCGTCCCAAATCGAACGCCGCCTACGATACGCTGAAGCATTTGAGCCGGGGAGAAGCGCCGTGAAGACCGAAGGCATGACCGAAGACGAGATCAACGCCCGGCACGCCGAGAAGATGGCGAAGAAGAAGGCCGCGCGCGACCGCATGATCGCGACCAAGACCCTGGAGAAGGGGCTGCTGATCGTCCACACCGGCAAGGGCAAGGGTAAGTCCACCGCCGCGCTCGGCATGGTGATGCGGGCGATCGGCCACGGCTTCAAGGTCGGCATCGTCCAATTCGTCAAGGGCAAGTGGGAGACCGGCGAGCGGGTGGTGCTGGAGCGGTTCGCCGATCAGGTCACCATCAACACGATGGGCGAGGGCTTCACGTGGGAGACCCAGGACCGCCAGCGCGACATCTCGGCGGCCCGCGCCGCCTGGGATCAGGCGGTCGCGCTGATCCGCGACCCCGCCTACAAGCTGGTGCTGCTGGACGAGCTGAACATCGTGCTGCGCTACGACTATCTGCCGCTGGAGGAGGTGCTGGCGGTGCTGCGCGACAAGCCGGAGGACAAGCACGTCATCGTCACCGGCCGCAACGCCAAGGACGAACTGATCGAGATCGCCGACCTCGTGACCGAGATGACCATGGTCAAGCATCCGTTCCGCGAAGGCGTCAAGGCCCAGGCGGGCATCGAGTTTTGACCAAGGCCATCATGTTCATGGGCACCGGCTCCGATGTCGGCAAGTCCATGATCGTGGCCGGCCTGTGCCGCGCCTACGCCAACCGGGGCCTGCGGGTCCGCCCGTTCAAGCCGCAGAACATGTCGAACAACGCGGCGGTCACGGCCGATGGCGGCGAGATCGGCCGGGCGCAGGCGCTCCAGGCGCGGGCGTGCCGGGTGGCGCCCGTCACCGACATGAACCCCGTCCTGCTCAAGCCGCAGACCGACATCGGCGCCCAGGTCGTGGTCCAAGGCCGCGTCGTCGGCGCCATGAAGGCGCGCGAGTACCAAACCCGCAAGGGCGAGCTGATGCCGGCCGTGCTGGAGAGCTTCCACCGCCTCGGCCGCGACGCCGACCTCGTGCTGGTCGAGGGCGCCGGCAGCGCGTCGGAGGTCAATCTACGCGCGGGCGACATCGCCAACATGGGTTTCGCCGAGGCCGCCGACCTGCCGGTCGTGCTGATCGGCGACATCGAGCGCGGCGGCGTGATCGCCTCGGTCGTCGGCACCTGCGCCGTGCTGCCCCCGGCGGAACGGGCCCGGCTGAAGGCGTTCCTGATCAACAAGTTCCGGGGCGATGTCAGCCTGTTCGACGAGGGCCTTCGGATCATCACCGGGCATACCGGCCTGCCCAGCCTGGGAGTCGTCCCCTGGTTCGCCGAGGCCGACCGCCTGCCGCCGGAGGATGCCCTGGCGCTGGCGGCGGCGCGGACGACAGGCCGGCGCGGCATCCGGATCGCCGTGCCGATGCTGTCGCGGATCGCCAACTTCGACGACTTCGATCCCCTCCGCGAGGAACCCGACGTGGCGCTGGAGATGATCCCACCGGGCCAGCCGCTGCCGGGTGACGCCGATCTGGTGATCCTGCCCGGCACCAAGGCGACCATCCCCGACCTGGCGTTCCTCCGCGCCCAGGGCTGGGACATCGACTTGGCCGCGCATCTGCGCCGGGGTGGTCATGTCCTCGGTATCTGCGGCGGTTTCCAGATGCTGGGCCGCCGCCTGGACGATCCTGCCGGGACCGAGGGCGCTCCCGGCGCGGTGGACGGCCTCGGCCTGCTCGACCTGGAAACGGTGCTGGACGGGCCGAAGTCGCTGGTCGAGGTGACGGGCCGTCATCCCGCCAGTGGCACCGACATGCGTGGCTACGAGATGCACATCGGCAAGACCACCGGCCCCGCCTTGGCGGCCCCATTACTTGACCTCGACGGGCGGCCGGAAGGGGCCGTGGCGGCGGGAGGGCGAGTCAGCGGCTGCTACGTCCATGGCCTGTTCGCGGCTGACGGTTTCCGCCACGCCTTCCTCTCCGGCATCCGCGCGCGCCCCGCCAGCGGCGTCCGCTACGACGACGCCATGGAGGAGGTCCTGGACGGCTTGGCGAAACATTTGGAAACACACCTGGACCTGAACGAACTCCTGAAGCTCTGATCCACCCGCCATGCCGCCGGGATATTTTCAGACGCAAGCAACCGCCGAATGTGAACCCGCGTTATGCCGTGCGCTCAATTTGGAGATCACATGGCACAGGCGTTGGGGTACGGACGGAGTCTTGATGGTCTCAACTTTTTCCTGGCGGATGTCCGGGACGGTCTGGGACCCTATCTGGCGATTTATCTGCTGACGGTCCAGCATTGGGACGAGGCCAGCATCGGCTTGGTGATGTCGATCGCGGGCATCGCCGGGATCGTCGCCCAGATGCCGGCGGGCGCCTTGGTCGACGCGTCGCGCAACAAGCGGGGCATCGTGATCGCCGCGGCGTTGCTGGTGACGCTCGGCTCGATCACCCTGCCATTCCTGCCCGGCTTCACGCTGGTGGCGCTGATGCAGGCGATCACCGGGGCGGCCGGCGCCGTCTTCCAGCCGGCGGTGGCCGCCATCACGCTCGGCATCGTCGGGCCCAAGGCCTTCGCCCGGCGGGTCGGGCGCAACGAGTCGTTCAACCACGCCGGCAACGCCACCGCCGCCGCCCTGGCCGGCGGCGCCGCCTATGTCTTCGGCCCGATCGCGGTGTTCTGGCTGATGACCGCCATGGCGGTGGCGAGCGTGGCGGCCATGCTGACCATTCCGGCCAAGGCCATCGACCACGACACCGCGCGCGGACTGGTCAAGGATCAGGCGCATGACGACGGGCACCCTTCGGGTATCGCCGCCATCCTGGCTTGCCGCCCGCTGGTGATCTTCGCGATCTGCGCCGCGATGTTCCACTTCGCCAACGCCGCGATGCTGCCGCTGGTCGGCCAAAAACTGGCGTTGCAGGACAAGAACCTGGGCACCACCCTGATGTCGGCCTGCATCGTCGCGGCCCAGCTCGTGATGGTGCCGGTCGCCATGCTCGCCGGTGCCAAGGCGGACGCCTGGGGGCGGAAACCGCTGTTCCTGGCCGGATTCCTGATCCTGCCGATCCGCGGCGTCCTCTACACCCTGTCCGACGATCCCTTTTGGCTGGTCGGCGTCCAACTGCTCGACGGCGTCGGCGCCGGGCTCTATGGCGCGCTGTTCCCGCTGGTCGTCGCCGACCTGACGCGCGGCACCGGCCGCTTCAACGTCAGCCTCGGCGCCATCGGCACCATGCAGGGGGTCGGCGCAGCGCTCAGCACGGCGGTGGCGGGCGCCGTGGTGGTCAACGCGGGCTACAGCGCCGCCTTCCTGTTCCTGGCCGGGGTCGCTGGCGTGGCGCTCCTGCTGTTCCTGTTCGCGATGCCGGAGACGAGACCCGCCGAGTTCAAGCCCAGCCGGATCACACCCGGAACGCCAGTGACGCCATGAGGGCCGCCTGGATGCCACAGGCCGCCGCCATGATCCGGACAGCGTGGCGGACATCCATCGCCGTGGCGTCGCGCCGGCCGCCTTCGCCCATCCAGGCGTCGTCCACCAGGACGCTGCCATAGCGGCGCGGTCCCGCCAAGGCCAGCCCCAGCGCGCCCGCCATCGCGGCCTCCTGCCAGCCGGCGTTGGGGGACTTGTGCTTGCCGGCGTCGCGCAGCATCGTCAGCCACGCCGCGCGCGCCCGGCGCCACCGCTGGCCCCGGATCGCCACGGCGCTTCCCAGGATGATGAACAGCCCGGCCAGCCGGGCCGGCATCAGGTTGACCAGATCGTCCAGCCGCGCCGCCGCCCAGCCGAACGCCTGATGGCGCGGCGTCCGGTGGCCGATCATGCTGTCCGCCGTGTTGATCGCCTTGTAGGCGACGAGTCCTGGGAACCCCAGCACCGCGAACCAGAAGACCGGCGCCACGATCCCGTCGGAGAAGTTCTCGGCGCAGGATTCGATCGCGGCCCGGCAGACGCCATGTTCGTCCAGGCTTTCCGGATCGCGCCCGACGATCATCGAGACCGCCCGCCGCCCCTCCGCCAGCCCTCCCGTCTCCAGCGCGTGCGCGACGGCGGCCACGTGGTCGTACAGGCTCCGCTGGGCGATCAGGGTGCTGGCGAGAACCGCCTCGATCAGCCCGCCAAAGGGGATCGCGTCGAAGCCCCGGCTGGCGAGCCAAGCCGGCCCCGCCGTCGCCGCCACCAGCGCCACGACCGCCGCGACACCCGCCAGCCGCCGCGCGGCGTGACCCCAGGCCTCGCGGTTCAGGTGCCGGTCGAGCAGCCCGACCAAGCGCCCGAACAGGACGACGGGGTGGGGCACGCGGGCATAGATCCAGGCCGGCTCCCCGAACGCGGCGTCGATCGCCAGGGCCAGCAGGACGACGACGTCGTGGTTCATGGCCGGCGGTCCACCAGATGGACGAAGGACCCCATCACCGTGCCCCGCCGCGTCCCCATGCTCCCCATATCGGAGCCGCGCGCGTCGCGGGCACGGAACAGCGGCGCATCGCCATCCTCCGCCATGATGCTGGCGTAGTGGAACTCATGGCCGCGATGGACAGTCCCGACCGGCCCCAAGGCCGACGCCGCGACCGTCACCGCCTCGCGGTAGCCCAGGTGCAGCCGGCGCTTGGCGAAGGAGGTGTCGACCGGCAGCAATCCCGCCATCGTGTGAGGGACGCCGTCGCCATCTTCCAAGGAACGCCCGAGCACCATGTACCCGCCGCATTCACCATAAATGATCGCCCCCCGCGCGGCCGCCGACCTCAGCCCCGACAGGAAGCCGGTGGATGTGGCGAGCCTCGCCGCGTGCAGTTCGGGATAGCCCCCCGGCAGGAAGACGGCGTCGGCCAGGGCGTCTGGCGGCTGGTCGGCCAGCGGGGAGAAATGCGATAACTCGGCGCCGGCATCCCGCCAGCCGGCCAGCAGGTGCGGATAGGCGAACACGAACGCGTCGTCGCTGGCGATGGCGATCCGTTGCCCCAGCGGCGCCATCGGCGACGTATCCGTCCCTCCCGAAAACCCAGCCGGCCGGGCGAGATCGCGCAGCGCCGCCGTGTCGACATGGCGGGCCACGGCGTCCGCGGCGCCCTCCAGGAAGTCCTCCAGCGCACCATGCTCACCCGCCGGCACCAGCCCCAGGTGGCGATCGGGCAGCCTCAGCGCGTCCAGGCGCGGCAAGGCGCCCAGCACGGTAACGTCGAGCGGCGCCAGGGCCGCGCGCAGGATCGCCTCATGGTTCGGGCTGCCGACCCGGTTCAGGATCACGCCGGCGATCGTCACGTCACGTCGGAAGGTGGCGAAGCCATGGACCAGGGCCGCCACCGACTGGGACTGCGCCTTGGCGTCCACCACCAGCACGATCGGCCATCCCGCCGCGGCGGCCAGATCGGCGGTCGACCCTGTCCCATCGGCGGCACCGTCGAACAGCCCCATGACGCCCTCGACCACCAGCAGATCGGCATCGGCATCCGCCAGCCGCGCCACCGTGGCCGGGCGCATCGCCCAGGGGTCCAGGTTCAGGCAGGGCCCGCCGCTGGCCGCGGCGTGGAACATCGGGTCGATGTAATCCGGCCCCACCTTCCGCGATGCGACCGCGACGCCCGCCCGCCGGAAGTGCCGGAGCAGGGCCAGCACCGCGACCGTCTTGCCGCTGCCGGACGACGGCGCCGCGATGACCAGACCGGGTGCCGCCACGATCTCAGCCGGCCCCCGTGCCGCTGATGCCGTCCGTCGTCAGTTGACGCCCCGACAGGGCTCCCAGCCAATCCAGCGCCGGGCGGAGCGAGACGACATCGCCGACCACGACCATGGCCGGCGGCTCGATGCCATTGGCCGTCACATCGGCGGCGCAGCGCTCCAGCGTCGTTTCCAGCACGTGCTGGTTCGGCAGGGTGGCGTTGGTCACGATCGCGACGGCTTGGTCACGCGGCCGTCCGGCCTCGATGAACCGATCGGCGATGATGGCCAGGTGCTTAAGCGCCATGTACATGATGATGACCGGCGAACCCCTCGCGACCGCGGCCCAGTCGATCGTGTCGGGCACCAGTCCGGACGCGCTGTGCCCCGTCATGAAGGTGACGGCGTGGTTGCGGTCGCGGTGGGTGACGGGGATCCCGGCATAGGCTAGACCGCCGATCCCGGCCGTGATGCCGGGGATGACACGGAACGGCACCTTGTGCTCGACCAGCGTCAGGGCCTCCTCGCCGCCGCGGCCGAACACGAAGGGATCGCCGCCCTTCAGCCGAAGCACACGCAGGCCCTGCTGCGCCAGTTCGACCAGCCGCTTGGAGATGTCCGGCTGCTTGGGCGACGGCCGGCCGCCGCGCTTGCCGGCGAACTCCAGCACGCTGCCGGGACGGGCCAAACCCAGGATTTCCGGCCCCACCAGCGCGTCATAGACGATCACGTCGGCGTGGCTCAACGCGTGCCAGGCGTGGAGCGTCAACAGTCCGGGGTCGCCCGGACCGGCGCCCGCCAGCCAGACCCAGCCGGGCTCGAACTCTGGGAAGGGAAGGCCCGCGGGGAGGGACTGGGAGAGGGGAGAGGATGAGGGGATCATTGCCGCCACTTTACACCGCGTCTATAAGCCACGCCATGACCGACCAACCGGAACAAGCACCCGATCGTGCCCTTCGCCGCGGCTGGACGACGGGCGCCTGCGCCACCGCCGCCACCAAGGCCGCCTACGCGGCGCTGCTGACCGGCGGGTTTCCCGATCCGGTCACGATAACCCTGCCCGGCGGCGCCAAGCCGGCCTTCGCGCTCGCCTGGGAGGCTCTGGGGACCGAGGCGTGCTCCGCCGGGGTCGTCAAGGATGCCGGCGACGATCCCGACGTCACCCATGGCGCGCTGGTGATCGCCACCGTCCGGCGCGGCGCCGCCGGGACGGGCGTGGTGTTCCGGGCCGGCGAGGGCGTCGGGATGGTGACCAAGGAGGGCCTGCCGATCCCTCCCGGCGAGCCCGCCATCAACCCCATTCCCCGCCGCATGATGGCCGAGGCGGTGGCCGAGCTGGCGGCGGCCCAGGGCGATGCCGGCGATGTCGTGATCGAGGTCTCCATCCCCGGCGGCGCGGAGATCGCGCTGAAGACCTGGAACCCGCGTCTCGGCATCGTCGGCGGGTTGTCGATCCTGGGGACGACCGGCATCGTGGTGCCGTTCTCGTGCTCCGCCTGGATCCATTCGATCCACCGGGGCATCGATGTCGCCCGCGCCAATGGCTTCCATCACGTCGCGGGCTCGACCGGCTCCACCTCGGAACAGGCGGTCCAGCGCATCCACGGACTGTCCGATCTGGCGCTGCTCGACATGGGCGATTTCGCCGGTGGCATGCTGAAATACCTGCGCCGCAATCCCGTGCCGCGCCTGACCATCGCGGGTGGCTTCGGCAAGCTGACCAAGCTGGCCCAAGGCTTCCTCGACCTCCACTCCGGCCGCAGCCAAGTCGATTTCCACTGGCTGGCCGACCGCATGGCCGAGTTGGGCGCCTCGCCCGACGAGATCGAACAAGCCCGCGCCGCCAACACCGCCAATCAGGTACTGACCCGGGCGGTGGCGCTGGGAATACCACTGGCCGACCGTATCGCGGAGTTGGCGCGGGCCAAGGCGGTCGATGTGCTCGAAGGGTGCGGCACCGATGTCGAGGTGCTGGTGTTCGACCGCAAGGGCGTGCTGGAAGGCCGCGCCGGTTTCCCCGCTCCGGACAAGCTGCTGATCCTGGGCGGCACGACGGAGGCCGCCGAACTCGCCCGCCGGCTGGACGGCGTGCCGTTCATCACCTCGCTGGCCGGCCGCACCCTGGCACCCGCGGCGCTCCCCGGCGAGGTCCGCGTCGGTGGTTTCGGCGGCGCCGTGGGCTTGGCCGCGTATCTGAGGGCCAACGACATCGCGGCCGTGGTCGACGCCACCCACCCCTTCGCCGCCGCCATCTCGCGCAACGCCGCCGAAGCCTGCGAGGCGACCGGCGTGCCCCTGCTGGCTCTCGCACGCCCGGCATGGTCGGTGGAGCCCGGCGACCGCTGGACCGAAGTGGACGACATGGCCGCCGCCGTCGCCGCCGTTCCCGCCGGAGCCCGAGCGTTCCTCACCGTCGGCCGTCAGGAGCTGGCACCCTTCGCCACCCGCTCCGACGCGTGGTTCCTGGCGCGCGTGATCGATCCACCGGACGAGCCGGTCGCCAACATGACCTTCGTGACTGGGCGCGGCCCCTTCGACCTGGAGGCCGAGCGCCGGTTGCTGGAAGACAACGGCATCACCGTCGTCGTCACCAAGAACAGCGGCGGCCCGGCCAGCCAGCCGAAGCTGACCGCCGCCCGCGACCTCGGCATTCCGGTCATCCTGGTGCGCCGGCCCGAGCCGTCTTCCAAACCGCAGCCCCAGTCCATGGCCAGCGTCGCGACGGTGGCGGAGGCGCTGGAGTGGGTTCACGGGACCTTGCGCTCGGGCCGCAGCACATGAACATGCTGGGGATCGTAGAGCGCGCTGTCGCGGAAATCCTCCGAGCCCAACACGCGCCCGACGATCACCAGGGCGGTCCGCGTGATCTTGGCCGCGCGCACCTTCTCCCGAATATCCTCCAGCGTGCCGCGGATCACCACCTCGTCCGGCCACGTCGCGCGGTAGACGACCGCCACGGGACAGTCGGCGCCGTAGTGGGGTGACAGCTCCTCGACGATCTTGGTCATGTTGCGGATCGACAGGTGGATCGCCAGGGTGCCGCCCGAACGGCCCAGGATATCCAGCGTCTCCGCGTTCGGCATCGGTGACGACTTCATCGCCGTGCGGGTCAGGATGACCGTCTGCGACACTTCCGGCAGGGTCAGTTCGGTCCGCAGCAGCGCCGCCGCCGCCGCGTAGGCCGGCACGCCGGGCGTGATGTCATAGGGGATTCCCAGGGCATCCAGCCGCCGGATCTGCTCGCCGATCGCCCCATAGAGCGACGGGTCGCCGGAATGGACCCGCGAGACGTTCAACCCCTCGGCGTGGGCCCGCTCGATCTCCCCGATGATGTCGTCCAGCGTCAGCGGCGCCGTGTCGATGACTTTGGCGCCTTCCGGGGCATAGGCCACGACCTCGAGCGGCACCAGCGACCCGGCGTAGAGGCACACTTGGCAGCGGGCGATCAGATCGCGCCCGCGGATGGTGATCAGGTCGGGGGCGCCCGGGCCGGCGCCGATGAAGTGAACCGTCATAGGGCTTTGTCGTCCAAATGCTTCGCGGCGTAGCCGCGGGGGGTGTAGACCCAGGTGCCGCCATCGCCGCGCCTCAAGGCGCGGGTCTCGCTGGAGCCGATCATCACCAGCGTCAGCATGTCCACGTCGGCGGCGTCGAGATCCGCCAGCGTGGTCACCGTGATGGCCTCGCCCGGCCGCCCCAGGTTCCGCGCGATGATCACCGGCGTCGTGGCTGGCCGGTGCTCCAGCAGCACCGCCTTCATGGCGGGCAGCTGCTCGGTCCGCCGTCGCGACACCGGATTATAGACCGCGATCACGAAATCACCCTCGGCGGCGGCCTTGATGCGCCGTTCGATCACCGGCCACGGAGTCAGCAGGTCGGACAGCGAGATCGTGCAGAAGTCGTGGCCGAGGGGAGCGCCGACCCGCGCCGCCGCCGCCTGGAGGGCGGAGATGCCGGGCGTCACCGCGATGTCCAGCCGGGCCCAGTCCGCCCGACCCTCTCGCTCGACCAGTTCGAAAACCAGGGTCGCCATGGCGTAGATCCCGGCGTCGCCGCTGGAGACCAGCGCCACGTCGCGGCCTTCCGCCGCGAGGTCGAGGGCGACCCGGCAGCGCGCCTCCTCGGCCCCCAGCTCATAGCCATGGCGCCGCTTGCCCGCCGCCAGATCGCCCAGCAGGTCCAGGTAGAGGTGATAGCCCACCAGATCGGTGGCCGCCGTCAGCCACTGGTCGGCCTCGGGCGTCCTCCAGCCGTCGCTGCCGGGCCCGATGCCGACGATCGACAGCCGGCCGCGCCGGGCGCCGATATCGGCGGGATTCAGCGGGGCCGGGGCCAGGCCGATGGCGCAAGTCGCGCGCGCGGATTTCCGCTTGGGCACCAGCAGCGTTCCACCCGACGCAGCCAAAGCCGCCCCCTCGGCGACGCCATGGCAGCCGACCTCACGGAACACCAAGTCGGACGGGTTCGCCAGCCGGGGAGCCTCCTCCTCCAGCCGAGCCGCGCCGAAGAACCGGACCGGAACGCCCAGCGCCGCGGCGGCGGCGTGGATCGCGGGCTCATCCATCTTGACGTCGATCGAGCACAGCGCCGCGACCGCTCCCTCGGCCAGCCCGGCTTCGGTAAGGGTTTCCCGCACCAACCCGATCACCTCATCCGCCGAAGCGCCGCGCTCGCAGCCGACGCCGACCGCCAGCACGGGCGGATGGTAGACGAGCCGGGTGTCGGAGCCCGGCTCCGCCCGCTCCGTCACCCGCAAGGTCAAGCCCGCGTCGGGCGAGAAGGGCAGGCGGCTGCCCCGCAGCCACGGCGCCTCGCCGTCGAGCTGGACCTTGGCGCCCGCGATCAACGCCGCGGTGTAGGGCTTGGCGTCCTCCGGGTTGGCGAGGTGCCAGCCGTCCGGCGGCTCGTCCAAGGCGACGCCGAAGTTGAGGTCCCCGGCTGTCGTGATGGCGGGTTCGATCCCCAGTGCCGCGGCCAACTGGCGGGCGATCCCGTTGGCGCCGTGGTGGCCGCCCAGCAGCGGAACCACGGCGCTGCCGTCCTCCGCCAGGGCCAGCACCGGCGGCTCCGCCCTCTTGTTCGACAGCACGGGTCCCAGCGCGCGGATCAGGATGCCGGAGGCGAACACGCCGATGATCGGTGTTCCCGCCAGGAACAGGGCTGTCAGATGATCCAGCGTGCTGGAGAAATCCTTGTCCGCCCCGGTGATGCGATGGGCCAAGCCGTGGATCTCGGCTCCGGGCAGCACGGTGCGGGCACCGGCCGCGACCTCGAAACCCGATTGCGACAGGACGACGAAGACGGGAGCGGTCATGACCACGCCTCCCCCCGGCGGTGGACCAGCACCATGGAGAAATACGGCACCGCGTCGGCGTCGACCTCGTCCAGCCTCAGCAGGCGCTGGTTCTCCATGGTGGCTCGCTCGATGTAACGGGCGCTCCCGGCCAAGCCCAACTCCTCCAGCACGTCGCGCACCTTGGCGAAGTGGCGGCCCAGTTTCATGATCGCGGCGGCGTCGGTCGCCAACAGCCGGTCGCGCAGCGTCTCGGCGGGCAGGGGGGCCGGCAGGACGGTCAGCACGTCGTTGCGGGCCGCCAGCGGTGCTCCCAAGCTGGCGGCGCAGGCGGTCAGCGACGACACGCCCGGAACCACCTGGACCGGGAACCGCTCCGCCATGCGGCCGAACAGATACATGAACGAGCCGTAGAAGAACGGGTCACCCTCGCACAGCACGGCGACGTCCCGGCCGTCCTCCAAATGCCCGCCCAACTCGATGGCGGCGCGGTCATAGACCTCCCGCGCCGGGAACCGCTCGACCACCATCGGCATGCGGATCGCGACCTCGGTCTGTCCGCCGGGCAGGTGGCTGGCGACGATGGCGCGGGCGAGGCTGTCGCCATGCTCGGGTGCCGGGTACGCCACCACGGGAGACGACCGCAGCAGGCGCAGCGCCTTCAGGGTTATCAGTTCGGGGTCGCCCGGCCCGACACCCAGGCCGTAGAGGGTTCCGCTCATGTCTTGATCAGCGCCAGTTGGGTGACCGGCATCAGGGGACGCCAGCCAGAGAAAGGACCGACCGGTTCGGCCCTGGAGATCGCGATGCGGGTCAAGCCGCCGCCCAGCCGGGAATAGGCCGAGGTCAGCACCTGCTCGCCCTCGATCGTGACGGCGTTGGCGACGAGCCGTCCGCCGACCGGCAGCGCCTCCCAGCAGGCGTCGAACAGGCCGGGCGCGGTCAGGCCGCCGCCGATGAACACCGCGTCGGGGGCGGGCAGATCGGCGAGGGCATCCGGTGCCTTGCCATCCACGATGGTCAGGCGCGGACAGCCCAGTTGCTCGGCGTTGGCCGCGATCAGGGCCAACCGGTCTCGGCGAGGTTCGATGGCGACCGCGCGGCAGGTCGGGTGGTGGCGCATCCATTCCACGGCGATGGAGCCGCAGCCGGCTCCCACGTCCCACAGAAGCTGGCCGGGCACCGGCGCCAAGGCCGCCAGCGTCGCGGCCCTTACCTCGCGCTTGGTCAATTGGCCGTCGTGATGAAACGCCTCGTCCGGCAATCCGGGCGTCCGGGGCAGCAGCGGCGCTCCCGGATCGGCGACGCACTCGACCGCCAGCGTGTTGAGATCGGCGATGTCCGGATCATCCCAGGCGCGACGGCGTTCCAGTGGGCCCCCCAGATGCTCCAGCACCGTGATGTCGCTGCCGCCATAGCCGCGCTGGCGCAGCAATCCAGCGACGGCAGAGGGAGTCGTGGCGTTCTCCGACAGGATCAGCAGGCGGGCGCCGGGTTGGACGAAGGCGTGGAGCGTCGCCAATGGACGGCCATGAAGCGACAGCGTCTCGACCTCGGCCCGAGCCCAGCCCATCCGGGCGCAGACCAGTCCGAAGGCACCCACCGCCGGGATCACGATCATCTCGTCGGCCGGGATCCGACGCACCAGCGTGGCCGCGATGCCGTGGTCGAACGGGTCGCCGCTCGCCAGCACGCAGGTCTTGCGGCCACGCAGGCGCATCAGCCGATCGACGCCCTCGCGGAAAGGTGACGGCCAGATCAGCCGCTCGAAACCGTCGCCGGGGATCATGGCGAGGTGCCGCGCGCCGCCGATCAACGTTTCCGCCGCTTCGATCAGGCGCCTGCCGGCCGGCGATACGCCGCCCAGCCCGTCGTCGCCGATGCCGACGATCGACAGCCATGCTCCGGGGTGTGTCGTCATGCCGAGGCTCCGATCGCCAGCGCGTTGACGGCGGCGGAGGCCATGGCGCTGCCGCCGCGTCTCCCCAGCACGGTGATGAAGGGGACGCCGCGCGGGTTGGCCGCCAGTTCCGCCTTGGACTCGGCGGCGCCGACGAAGCCGACGGGAAAGCCCAGGATCACCGCCGGCCGTGGGGCGCCGGCGTCCAGCAGCTCCAGCAGGCGGAACAAAGCCGTCGGCGCGTTGCCGATGGCGACGATGGCGCCCTCCAGGTGGGGCAGCCACAGGTCCAGCGCCGCGGCGGACCGGGTGGTGCGGAGTTGCGCCGCCAGACCCGGCACGGCCTCGTCGGTCAGGGAGCACAGCACCGGATTGGCGGCGGGCAGGCGGGTTGCCATGATGCCGGACGACACCATGCGGGCGTCGGTCAGGATGGCGGCACCCGCGTGCAGCGCGGATCTTCCGGACGCCACCGCGTCGGCGCTCCAGGCGAGGTCTTGGACCAGATCGACCATGCCGCAGGCGTGGATCAGGCGGGTCGCCACCTCGGCCACATCGGAGGGCAGGCCGCCAAGCTCGGCCTCCTCCGCGATGGTCGCGAAGGAGCGGCGGTAGATCTCCGCCGGATCACGCAGGTAATCCATCGCCGGATCAGTCGCTCGGTCGCTTGGTCATGCTCTTCGGCCCCAGCGGATGGTCGGCGTGGGGGTAGGGATGGTGGTGGTGGCCCGCGGCGCCGTGCCCATGATCATGCCCATGGGCGTGATCGTGTCCATGATCGTGACCATGCGCCGCGTGGTCATGGCCATGGGGGTGATCGTGCGGATGTTCATGATCCGCGTGGCCATGTGGATGGTCGTGTCCATGGGCATGGGCATGGCCGTGCCCATGCCCATGCCCGTGGTCGTGCCCATGCCCGGGAGTCGGTGCCGCGCCGTTGCCGGTACCGATGCCCTCCACGTGATGGTGGTGGCTCTCCTGGCGCAGGCCGACCTCGGCCTCGAAGCCCAGGACCTGTTCGCGGTACTTGCACATCTGGCAGTTCATGTTGCCGGTACCCTCCAGGATCTCCGCGACGCGGTCCGAGAAGGTCTCCAGCACCATGGGATGGTCGTTCAGATAGCCGGCCTTGATGAACTCGATCTGGGGATATCTGGCCGCCACGGCGTCGGCGTAGTCGTAGATCCGCTGGACCAAGATGCCGGTGAACAGGAAGTAGGGGAACACCACGATCCGCTTGTAGCCAAGCTTCGCCGCGTGCTCCAGCCCCGGCTCGACCAGCGGGAAGGTGACGCCGGAGTAGGATGTCTCGGCCCAGCCGAAACCCATCCCCTCCCACAGCATGCGGGTGACCTTCGCCACGTTGGAATTGGCGTCCGGATCGGATGAGCCGCGGCCGACCACCATCAGAAGCGTCTCGTGGCGCGGCACGTCGCCCCCGGCCATCACCAGCGCCTCGGCCACCCGATCTCCGGCGGCGCGCAGCATCTTCAGGTCGATGCCCAGCTCGCGGCCGTAGTGGATCGTCATGCCCTCGTTCTTCGCCTGATAGGCGTTCAGCACCGACGGGATGTCGTTCTTGGCGTGACCGGCGGCGAACAGCATGCCGGGGATCGCCAGCACCTTGGTGACGCCCTTGGCGCGCAGCTTGTCCAGCCCATCGCGGATGATCGGCTTGGCGAATTCCAGGTAGCCGTACTCGACCGCGTCGAACGGCAGCTTGGCGCGCAACTGGCCCGCCACGACGGCGAACTCCTGGACGGCGCCGGTGTCCCGGCTGCCGTGGCCGCACAGCATGACGCCCAGCTTCTCGGGCCGCTGGATGGCGTCGAGCTTATCGGAAGACTTGGTGATCGCGTTCATCGTTCCTCTCTCCCCGGTGCACCCCGCCCGGACCCTTTGTTGTTGCGAGCGACATTGGCAGGTCTCCTGGCTCGCAGGTCACTGTCGGCGCCGTTGCCTTCCCGGCCCGCGATCTTGGGCCAGTGGCGTGAAATCGGTGCCGACTCACTGCTCACAGTTGCGGGGGCAGCCACGGATTTGGCATAGGCATTCCAGCCTCGCCGCACCGTGTTCCCTTTTCACCCCGCGTCCAAACAGGACGCAAAGGAACCAATATCCATGGGTCAGCAGTCTTACGGCCCGACCGCATCAGCGTCAATCGGCAATGCGCCGCTCCCCGGATCCGGCGGCGTCTCCGGCGCCGCGCGCGTGACCGACCACGGTGGCGGCTTGTCCGGCGCCGAAGCCCGATTCGGCAGGCCGCGGGATGGCTGGATCGACCTGTCGACCGGCATCAACCCGTGGCCCTATCCGGTGCCGCCGCTGACGGCCGAAGCCTGGAACCGGCTGCCGGACCGCGCCGCGCACGACAAGCTGATCGCCGCCGCGGCCGGATATTTCGGCGCCGATCCGACCACCCTCGTGGCGGCTCCGGGTTCGCAGGCGCTGATCCAAGCGGTGCCGCGCCTGGTGCCGCCGGGACGCGTGGCGATCCTGGGCTTCACCTATGCCGAGCACGCCCGCTGCTGGAGCCTCGCCGGGCACCACGTCACCATCGCCGACACCTTGGCCGACGCCGCCGCGGCCGCCGACTGCGTCATAGTGACCAACCCCAACAACCCGGACGGACGCCGCTCCACCCCCGCCGATCTGCTGGAACTCGCCGGCGTCCTGGCGGGGCGGGGCGGCTCGCTGGTGGTGGATGAAGCCTTCGCCGACGTCGCGCCCGAGCTGAGCGTCGCCGGAACCGCCGGCCGGCCTGGGCTCCGCGTGCTGCGCTCGTTCGGCAAGTTCTTCGGGCTGGCCGGCCTGCGCCTGGGCTTCGCGCTGGGCGATCGCGACCTCATGGCGCGGCTGGAGGATCATCTCGGCCCCTGGGCGGTGGCGGGGCCGGCGCTCGAGATCGGCGCCGCCGCCATGGCCGATCGCGCCTGGATCGCCACCACCCGCGACCGTCTGGCGGCGGCCGCGACCTCGCTGGACGATATCCTGAGCGCCCATGGGCTCGGCGTCGTCGGCGGAACCGACCTCTACCGCCTGATAGAAACCCCCGGCGCCGCGGCCCTGTTCGAACATCTGGGCCGTCACGGCATCCTGGTCCGCCCCTTCCAATCCAAGCCGGGCTGGCTCCGCTTCGGCCTGCCGCCGGATGCCGTTGCGGTGGAGCGCTTGCGCGAAGCGCTCGCCTCGTTCATTTTGCCGCCATGAAGAATGTCCCTACTTTCGATGCGGTTTTTCAGGAACGGCTGGAGGACTTGTTCCGCTGGCGCCGCGATGTCCGCCGCTTCCGGACCGACCCGATCGACGACGCGTTGGTGGAAAAGTTGGTCGGCGTCGCGGCCTTGGCCCCCTCGGTCGGTTACAGCCGGCCCTGGCGCTTCGTCCGCGTCGACGATCCCGCCCGGCGCGCCGCCGTCCGAAGCGCCTTCGAGCGATGCAACGCCGAGGCGCTGGGCGGCTACACCGGGGAGCGCGCCAAGCTCTACGCGACATTGAAGCTGGCCGGCCTGAACGACGCCCCGGTCCAACTCGCCGTCCTCAACGACGACGACACGACCCGCGGCCACGGCCTCGGCCGCCGCACCATGCCGGAGATGCTTCGCTACTCCACCGTCACCGCGGTCCACACGTTCTGGCTGGCGGCGCGGGCATATGGGATTGGGGTGGGCTGGGTGTCGATCCTCGATCCCAAAGCGGTCCACACCGCCCTTGACGTGCCACCGTCGTGGTCGCTGGTGGCCTATCTCTGCGTGGGATTGCCGGTCGAGGAACACGCCGACCCGGAACTGGAGCGGGCGGGCTGGGAGATGCCGGACGACGCGGCGGCGACGCTGTCCAGGCGTTGATCCGCGCTGGACTTCCGATCCAGCCCGGATCCCCACCAGGAGGCGACGCGGCGGGCCGGTGATGGTTGGCCTTCCGCGCCGATCTCCTTACCTCCCGAGCCGGTCCCCCAGCTACCCCCCAAGCCAGGGTCAGGCTGATCTGACGTCGCCCAGGAACTTCTCGACCTCCAGGCGGAGCAGATTCGCCTGCTGGGTCATCTGGCGGGCGGTGTCGAGGACCTCCTCCGCCGCGCGCCCCGACTCCCCGGCCGACTCGGTGACTCCGAGGATGTTGCTCGAAACCTCGCGCGTCCCGGCGGCCGCCTGCTGGATGTTTCGGGCGATTTCCTGCGTCGCCGCCGCCTGTTCCTCGACCGCCGCCGCCACCGTGGTCGAGATCTCGTTGACCTCGATGATGACGCGCGCGATGGCCTGGATATCGCTGACCGCATCCCCGGTGGCGTTCTGTATGTCCTGGATCTGCGCCGCGATCTCCTCGGTCGCCTTGGCGGTCTGTGTCGCGAGGTTCTTGACCTCGGACGCGACCACCGCGAAGCCCTTGCCCGCCTCGCCGGCCCGGGCCGCCTCGATTGTCGCGTTGAGCGCCAGGAGATTGGTCTGGCTGGCGATGTTGTTGATCAGGTTGACGACCTCGCCAACTTTGCGGGCGGCTTCGGCGAGCCCGGCGACCCTTTCGTCGGTACGCTTGGCCTGTTCGGAAGCCCTGTTCGCCACGGCGGTCGATTGACTCATCTGCCGGCCGATCTCGCCGATCGACGAGGACAATTCCTCCGCCGCCGTCGCGACGGTCTGGACGTTGGCGGAGGTTTGCTCCGAGGCGGCGGCGACGGCGCCGGCCTGCTGGTTCGCCTGATCGGCCGCCGCGGAAACGGTCTGGGCGACACGCTCCATGCCGGTGGCCTGCCGCGACACGGCTTCGACGACGCCGCCGATCTTCATCTGGAAGCTGTCGGCCAGACCGTTCATCAACGCGCGCTTCTCGGCCTCCTCCCGCTCGGCGGCGGCGATCTGCCGCCGTTCCAAATCCGCCTTGTCGATGGCGTTCTGACGAAAGACCTCGACGGCGATGGCCATGGCGCCGATCTCGTCCTTGCGATCCGCGTCGGGGACCTTGACCGAGACATCACCGGCCGTGATGCTCCCCATGATCCCCGTCATGCGCGCGACCGGCGCGGCGACCGTGCGCGATAGGAGAAAACCCAGTCCCAGCGCGCCGGCGACGACGCCTCCGATTCCGCCCCAAAGCGCGTGAGTCAGGGCATCGAAGGCGTCGGCCTGGTCTTTCGCGCGCGACTCCAACAATCCGGTTTCCGCCGCGCGCATATCCGAGACCGTGCGGCGCAGGGCATCCATCGAAGCCTTCCCCTTGCCGTCGGTCTCGATCGCCCGGGCCATCTCGACGGTCGCCGGGTCGCCCATCAGTTTGATGGCGGGTTCGGCGACGTCGCGACGCCAGGCATCCGCCGAAGACCCAAGCGCCTCCAACCGGCTTTGTTGCGCTGGATTGTCGGCGGTCAACGATTTCAGCTTGCCCAGATCGTCGGCGAATTGCCTCTGTCCGTCCTCGTAGGGAGCCAGGAATTCCTTCCGCCCGGAAATCAGGAAACCACGCAGTCCAGTCTCCTGGTTGACCATGGAGGACATCGCGCCGTCCAGGTGACCCAGCACTTCGTAGGTGTGGGTCTTCCAGGAGTCCGACCGCTCCAGGACATCCGCGTTGCTCTTGACGAACAGGCTCATGGCGACCACGGTCAGGATTATCAGACCAAATGTGGCCACCAATTTGCGCGAAATCGAAAGGTTGTTCAGGAACTTCATTGGTGCTGTGTCCATGGAATTGATAGAGTTTCCTCAATATCATTGTGAATTAAATTTATGAAAAATTGATCAAGTGCGGCCGTGTGTCGGACGATGCGCCTTGCTATCTTTGGTGATAGGAGGAGCCGGTGTCTTGGCTATTATCATCCGAGCGACATCGATAGTTCGGTGTCGCTCGGATGATAATAGCCAACCTTGATGGCGCGGTGGGGGGATGTCCCGCGATCTGGTCGTCTCCCCCTCGATCGTTCACCCTTGATCGCCGGGACATCCGATCCGCCGATGGGCGCGTTTCCCGCTTGGGATTGGCTTTCCGGCACGCCGCCGCTTGACGCAGAACCATTCCACCCTCTAGCCTTGCTCCTGGTGATAGGTTCCCCCGACGCGAGCGACGGAGGGGGATTAATAGGGAACACGGTGCGGCGGACCCCTCAGGGGACCTAATCCGTGGCTGCCCCCGCAACTGTGAGCAGCGAGTCTTCGCCGACCGCACGCCACTGGCCCGTGACAAGGCTGGGAAGGCAACGGCGATGGATCACGACCTGCGAGCCAGGAGACCTGCCGTCACCGGATGAGCCGAATGTCCGGGCGGGGTGCACCGGGAGGAAGGCCGACCAGGACGGTGGCGCCTCCGCGTTTCCGTCCCGTGGGCGCTTCATTCCTGCATCCCCTTTTGTCGAAAAAGGGGAAGTTTTCTCAATGCATATCATGGAAGGCTATCTGCCGCCGCTCCATGCCGTGGCTTGGACGGTGACCGCGGCGCCGTTCGTCGTGGCGGGGGTGCGCCGGATCCAGCGGGTGGCCGAGGATCATCCGGAAACCAAGCTGCTGCTCGCCACCTCGGGCGCTTTCGCCTTCGTGCTTTCGGCGCTCAAGATACCCTCGGTCACCGGCAGCTGTTCGCACCCGACCGGCGTCGGGCTGGGCGCCGTGCTGTTTGGGCCGAACGTCATGGCGGTGCTGGGCACCATCGTCCTGCTGTTCCAGGCGCTGCTGCTGGCCCATGGCGGGCTGACGACGCTGGGCGCCAACGCCTTCTCCATGGCCGTGGTCGGCCCCTGGGTCGCCTTTGGCGTCTGGCGTATGGCGTCGGGCATGGGCAGAAGCCTCGCGGTCTTCCTCGCGGCGGCTCTGGGCAACCTCGCGACCTATTGCACGACCTCGGTCCAGCTGGCGCTGGCCTTCCCCGATCCGGCGACCGGTATCGGCGGCGCGCTGGTCAAGTTCCTGTCGATCTTCGCGATCACCCAGATCCCGCTGGCGGTGGTCGAAGGGCTTCTGACGGTCGTGGTCGTCAATCTTCTGATGCAATACAGCCGGGACGAGCTTTCCACCCTGTCCTTCGCTCCCCGGACCGCTTCCCGGGCCAAGGTGGTGGGTGCCGAATGAGAAGCCGCAATGGAATGCTCCTGCTGCTCGCCGCGGCCATCACGATCCTGCCGCTGCTGGTCGTCGGCAACGCCGAGTTCTCCGGTTCGGATGGGCAGGCGCGGGATGTGATCGACGGTGGTGGCTACGAGCCTTGGTTCGAACCGTTGTGGGAACCTCCCAGCGGCGAGATAGAGAGCCTTTTGTTCTCCTTGCAGGCGGCTCTGGGCGCTGGACTGCTCGGCTACTACATCGGTCTGCGCAAAGGCCGCCGCGAGGAAAAGGGCCGCGCCGAACGGTCGCGTGGGGAGCGGGCGGAACTCCATGCTGGCGATTGACCGCCACGCCTGGACCAACCGTTGGCACGCCCGCCACCCGCTGGAAAAGCTGCTGCCAGCCTTGGTCATGATGCTGGTGGCGCTGGTCATGTCGCCGTGGCCGACGGCGCCCCTGGTGATCGCCGTCATGGTGACGCTGGCGGTGGCGGGGGCGGGCGTCCCCGCCACCGCCGTGCTGGGAACGTTGGCGGTGCCCTTGGGCTTCCTGCTGACAGGCGTTCCCGTGCTGGCCCTGGCGGTCGATGTCTCGGACGGGCTGAGCTTGGGCCTCGCTCCCGATGGGTTGGAGATGGCGGCCGCCGTGACGTCGCGGTCGCTGGCGGCGACCTCGTGCCTCGTCTTCCTGATCCTGACCACGCCCATGGCCGACCTGATGCCGCTGCTGGGCCGCATCGGCGTTCCGCGCCTCATTCGGGATCTGATGCTGCTGATGTACCGCTTGATCTTCATCTTCCTGGATTGCGCCATCACTGGGCGGCAGGCGCAGGTTGGGCGGCTTGGCTATGACGGTCCCCGGCGGTCGCTGCGCTCGCTCGGCTGGCTTGCGGGGAGCCTGTTCCAGCGCTCGCTCGACCGGGGAAGGCGGCTGGAGACCGGCTTGGCCGCGCGCGGCTTCACGGGAGACCTGCCGCAACCGTCCGACGGACGGACGCCTTCGCCGGTCGCCTTGCTGGCCGGTGTCGCGTTGCCTCTGGCCGTGGCTTGCGCGGCGTGGCTGGGGCCCTTGGAATACGCCGCATGGACGAAGTGATCCTCGAGGCCGTGGGGCTTCGCCACGCCTATCCCGGCGGCGTCGAGGCCCTGCGCGGCATCGACCTCACAATCACCAGGGGCCGCAGGCTGGCACTGCTCGGGCCGAACGGCTGCGGCAAGACAACGCTGTTCCTCCACCTCAACGGCACGCTGAGGCCGGGGGCCGGCAAGGTGCTGCTCGGCGGCGCTCCCGCCGGCTATGACCGGCGGAGCCTGCGCGACTGGCGGAGCCGGGTGTCGCTGGTGCTTCAGGACCCGGACGATCAGATCTTCGCCGCGACCGTCGCCCGCGACGTCGCCTTCGGCCCGCTCAACCTGGGGCTGGGGGAGACCGAGGCCCGGCGGCGCGTGGCGTCCGCGCTGGCCGGTCTCGGCATCGCCGATCTGGCGGAGCGGCCGACCCACATGCTCAGCTTCGGGCAGAAACGCCGTGTCGCGATCGCCGGCGCCCTGGCGATGCGCCCGGAAGTGCTTCTGCTGGACGAGCCGACCGCCGGCCTCGACGCCGAGGGCGAGGTGCTGCTGATGGCGGCGCTGGACGATCTGAGCGCCGCCGGCATGACGCTGGTGCTGTCGACCCATGACGTCGATCTGGCCTATGCCTGGGCCGACGAGATCGCCGTCTTCGTCGATGGCCGCACCATCCGCCACGGTCCCGTCACCGAGGTCATGGCCGACACCAACACCCTCGCGCGGGCCCGGCTGCGCCCGCCGATCCTGCTGGAACTGGCGAGCGTCCTCGATCTGCCGCGGCCCTGGCCCCGGACGCGGGATGGCATGCTGGAACGGGTTGGAATCAGGGCGCTCCGTCACAATCTCCCAACCCATGAGTGACATGTCCCAAAAGCCCCGCCGGCTCCCGGCCTGCCCGATCTGCGGGCGGCCCGCCGATCCCCAGTA
Organism: Skermanella stibiiresistens SB22; assembly: GCF_000576635.1. Classification (GTDB taxonomy): domain Bacteria; phylum Pseudomonadota; class Alphaproteobacteria; order Azospirillales; family Azospirillaceae; genus Skermanella; species Skermanella stibiiresistens. Next base: position 117,143 of record NZ_AVFL01000008.1, on the reverse strand, counting down.
CAAGCCCTTCTGCACGCCGCGCTGCGCCGATGTCGATCTCAACCGCTGGCTCGGCGGCGTCTACCGCGTCGAGGTCGATGACCCAGAGGCGGAGATCGAGGACGGCTTCGACGGTGAACCGGAACGGCTGCATTGAACAAGCCCACCAGTCGCCATTCCGCCATGGCGTCAATGTCATTCAAATCCCGTACAACTGTAGCCTAGCTGTCATGACCCGTTGATACCGTGCCGGCCTTCGAGGAGGTCGGGCCATCCACCGTGGCTCGATCGCTCAATTATTTCCCGCATGGCCCCACGGAGCAGCGACGATGACCGGGTTGAATTTTGAAAAGCTGTTTCGATTCCCGGATTTCACCCAGCGTCAGGCGACGCCGCCTTTGGCGCCCTGGAACCTGATGGCCGCCTATTCCGAATATGTCGTCGATCTGATGCAGCGTCAGGTCATGTTCATGGACGTGATGCGGAAGCGTGGCAATGGCTTCGTCGAGATGGAGCGCAAGGGACTTCCGCCCGTGCTGGCGTTCGATTACGACATCATCGTCGATGGCCGCGCGCTCGAAAAGCCGGTCAACTACGCTCTCGTCCTGATCCGCCCGCCGGATTCGAAATCGACCTTGCGGCGCGGCCTTATATCATCGTCGATCCGCGCGCCGGCCACGGCGCCGGCATCGGCGGTTCCAAGATGGAAAGCCAGGTCGGCGTGGCGTTGCGCGCGGGTCACCCCGTCTACTTCGTCATCTTCTTCCCCGAGCCCGAACCCGGCCAGACCATCATCGATGTCTGCCGCGCCGAGCAGGTCTTCGTCCGCACCGTGGCCTCCCGCCATCCCGACGCGCCGAAGCCGGTCGTCGAGGGCAATTGCCAAGGCGGCTGGGCGGTCATGATGCTGGCGGCTTCCCAGCCGGAACTCACCGGACTGATCGTGATCAACGGCGCGCCGCTGTCGTACTGGGCCGGCGTCAGCGGCAAGAACCCGATGAGGTACACCGGCGGCTTGTCGGGTGGTTCCTGGGGCGCGCTGCTGGCGTCCGATCTGGGCAACGGCAAGTTCGATGGCGCCAATCTGGTGATGAACTTCGAGTCGTTGAACCCTGCCAACACGCTCTGGAAGAAGTACTACAACCTGTTTTCCCAGATCGATACCGAGGAACAGCGTTTCCTGGACTTCGAGCGCTGGTGGGGTGGCTTCTACATGATGAACGAGGAGGAGATCCATTGGATCGTCAGCAACCTCTTCATCGGCAACAAGCTGTCCGCCGGCCGGATCGAGGTCGACGCGGAGAACCACTTCGACATCAAGAGCATCCGGTCGCCGATCATCGTCTTCGCGTCGGCCGGCGACAACATCACCCCACCCCAGCAGGCCCTGAACTGGATCGCGGACGTCTATGAAAGCGCCGCCGAGATCAAGGCCAATGGTCAGGTGATCGCCTATCTGCTCCACGAGGATGTCGGCCACCTCGGCATCTTCGTCTCCGGAAAGATCGCCCGCAAGGAACACACCGAGATCGTCAGCACGCTGCAATTCATCGAAACCGCGGCACCCGGCCTGTACGAGATCATCATCACCGACAAGCGGGTGGTCGATGGCGAGATGCGCTACAGCGTGGCGCTGGCCGAGCGCGAGATCGACGACATCCTGGCGCTCGACAGCGATGGCCGCGAGGACGAGCGCGCCTTCGAGGCCGCCGCCAAGGTGTCGGAGTTCAACGAACGCCTGTACACCACCGTGGTTCGGCCGCTGGTCAAGGCGGTCACTAACGAGAAATCGGCCAAGCTGCGCCGGGCGATGCACCCGCTGCGCTCCCAGCGCGCGATCCTGAGCGACGCGAACCCGGCGCTGTGGCCGGTCGGCCCCCTGGCCGACGCGGTGCGCTCCGCCCGTCTGCCGGTCAAGCCCGACAATCCTTTCCTGAAGGCCGAGCGCTCGTTGTCCGATGCCATCGCGCAAGGTCTCGACAGCTACCGCGACCTGCGCGACACCATGCGGGAAGCGACCTTCCACTTGGTCTATGGCGGTCTCCATGGACTGCTGCCAGCCTCGAAGGCCGTGACGGGCGAACCGGTCCAGGCCAAGGATCTGCGCGACACCCCGGAAGTCCGGAGCATCCTGGACGGCATCTCCGAGGGGGGGTACGCCCATGCCGTGGTCCGCATGATGATCCTGCTGGCGGATGCCCGCGGCACGGTCCGGCGCAGCCGGCTGGAGCGCGCCGACCGGTTGCTGCACGATGATCCCGCCTTCGCCGGCTTCCCGGAGGATGGCCTCAAGCAGATCATCCACGAGCAAGGCCTGATCATCGAGCTGGAGCCGGAACTGGCCTTGACCACCTTGCCGTCCCTGCTGCCCGAACCCGCGGACGCGCTGCGCGCCCTGGCGGTGGTCGAGGCGGTGGCGGGACCCCGCGCCGAGATGGAGGAGCGGACCATCGCCACGCTGGCGCGCATGGCGGAAATCCTCGCCGGTGGCGACCAATCCGAGGCGGCGTGACCATGAAGGGCATCAAGCTGGAGGACTGCGTCGCCAAGATCCCCGATGGAGCCAGCCTGATGGTGGGCGGCTTCATAGGGGTGGGCACGTCCGAGCGGGTGATGGACGAACTGGTCCGGCAGGGCAAGCGCGGCCTCACGGTCATCGCCAACGACACCGCGCGGCCGGGCATCGGCATCGGCAAGCTGATCGACGCCGGCGCGCTGTCCAGGGTCATCGTCAGCCATATCGGCACCAATCCTAATACCCAGCGCCAGATGATCGCCGGCGATCTGATCGTGGAACTGGTGCCCCAGGGCACCTTGGCGGAACGGGTGAGGGCGGGGGGCTTCGGTCTTGGCGGCATCCTGACCCGCACCGGGCTGGGCACGGCGGTCGAGGAGGGCAAGAACCGGATCGAGGTCGGCGGCGAGACGTTCCTGCTCGAAACGCCGATCCGCGCCGATTTCGCGATCGTCCACGCCAAGCAAGCCGATTACGCCTGCAACCTGGCCTATTCGCTGACCGCGCAGAACTTCAATCCCCTGATGGCGATGGCCGCCGATATCGTGATCGTGGACGCCGAGGATATCGTCCCGATCGGCGTGATCCCGCCCGACAGCGTCCGCACGCCGGGCGTTCTGGTCGATCACCTGCTTAACCGGGGAGCTTGAGGCATGGACGCGCAAACCATCATCGTCAAGCGGGTCGCCCAGGAACTTCGGCCCGGCACCTTGGTCAATCTCGGCATCGGCATGCCGACCAAGGTCGCGAACCACCTGCCGGCCGGCGTCTCGGTGTTCTTCCAGTCGGAGAACGGTTTGCTCGGCATGGGTCCGGTGCCGCCGGACGGCATGGAGGACCCCGACCTGACCGACGCCGGCGGCAGCTTCGTCACCGCCCTGTCGGGCGCCGCCGCGTTCGACAGCGCCATGTCGTTCGGCTTGATCCGGGGCGGCCACTTGGACGTCACCGTCCTCGGCGGACTGCAGGTCGACCAGCGCGGCCGGCTGGCGAACTGGATGATTCCCGGCAAGATGATCCCCGGCATGGGCGGGGCCATGGACCTAGTCTCGGGCGCCAAGCGGGTGATCGTCGCCATGACGCACACCGCCAAGGGAGCGCCCAAGATCCTGCGGGAATGCACCCTGCCGCTGACGTCGATCCGCCGCGTCGACCTGGTCGTCACCGAGATGGCCGTGATCGCCTTCACCGAGGCCGGGCCGGAACTGCGGGAGGTGGCACCCGGCCTGACCATCGCGGAGGTGGTGGCAGCGACCGAGGCCGAATTGATCGTGCCCGCGGAGGTGCCGGTGATGGCGGTCTGAGAGCCGCCGTCAGCCGCGCGGCACCGACAGCCGGGGCGGGGCCAGGAAGCAGTCCAGGGCGAGCGCTATGCCGCCCATCGGCACCGCGTCCTCGCCCAGCGGCGACACGCGGACCCTGACTCCCGCCGCCGAGGGTCCCAGCGCCTGTTCCGACAGCGCCGTCTCCAGGCTCGGGATGATGTGGGCGCCGACCGAGGCGAGATTGCCGCCCAGGAGGATCAGCGTCGGGTTCAGCATGTTGACGATGTTGGACAGGGCGAAGCCCAGATGCCGCCCGACCTCCTCCAGCAGCGCCCGAACCTCCGGCCGTCCCGCCACCGCCAGTTCCGCCACCTCGTGGATGTCGGCGGCGTCGATGCCCTGCTCGGCCAAGCGGCGCAGGATGGCGGCTTCGGACACATAGGTCTCCAGGCAGCCACGCCGGCCGCAGCCGCACAGCCGGCCATCCGGCACCACCTTGGTGTGGCCGATCTCCCCCGCGAAGCCGCTGGCACCGCGATAGACCCGGCCTCCCAGCACCAAGGCTCCACCGACCCCTGAATCGCCGGTGACGTAGACATAGTCCTCGACCGTGCGGCACAGGCCGAACAGACGTTCCGCGATGGCCGCCGCCTTGGTGTCGTTGTCGACCGCGACCGGGCAGTCGAACATCTCCTCCAGGGTCGAGCGGATCGGCACGTCGCGCCAGCCCAGGTTGGGCGCCAGCACCAGCGTTCCCGTCCTGTCCATCAGCCCCGGCACGCCAACGCCGATCGCCCGCACCGAGGCCCAGCCTTCGCCGATCTCGGCCAGTTCGCGGTCGATCACCGCGCGCACCGTCACCAGTGCCGCCTTGACGTCCAGGCTGCCGGGCAACTGGCAATGACCCAGCACCTCGCCGGTCAGCGTCGTGGTGACGACGCGGATGGTCGTTGGCTCCAGCCGGACACCGACCAGAACCCCCGCACTCCTTGGGATCGTCAGCGCGGTCTCCGGCCTACCGACCCGCCTGGTCTTGGCCTGCTCCGACCGCTCGACCAGCCGCAGGTCCTGCAACTGGGCGACGACGGTCGAAACCGTGGCTTTGTCCAGGCCGGTCAGCCGGCCGAGATCCCGCTGTGAGCTTTCCGGATGCTCGCGCAGAGCGTGAAAGACGCGCGCGATGTTTATCTGACGAATCAGTGCCGAGTTGACCCGGGCTGACACGGCGATGTTCTCCTCGCCCGCTTGACCATGCCTAAACCATAGGCTACGCTGTTTTTTGTTCGATGGTCTATCTAATTTGAGATCAAGCGTCGGGAAAGACGCCACGACATCGGACGGGAGGGATGAACGCCAGTGCCGCGCACACCACAGCGCCAGCAGCGCCTTTTCCATGACGTTTTCGCCCCTGGCGGCCTCGCCGCGGGGCATCCCCTCCCGCGCCCGTTCCACATCAGCGAGGGCACGATCAGATGAAGACGATCAAGGGACCGGCCATCTTCCTGGCTCAGTTCGCCGGCGACTCCGAGCCGTTCAACTCGCTCGCCGGGATCGCCCGATGGGCGGCGGGCCATGACTTCAAGGGCGTCCAGATTCCCACCTGGGACGCCCGCCTGTTCGATCTGGCGAAGGCGGCCGAGAGCGTCACCTATTGCGACGAGGTCAAGGGCATCCTGAACGAGGCGGGTGTCGAGCTGACCGAGCTGTCGACCCACCTCCAGGGCCAGCTGGTCGCCGTCCATCCCGCCTACGATCTCGCCTTCGACGGCTTCGCGGCGCCCGAGGTCCGGGGCAAGCCGGAAGCGCGCCAGAAATGGGCGGTCGAGCAATTGCGGCTCGCGGCCAAGGCCTCGCGCAACCTCGGCCTGACGGCGCACGCGACGTTCTCCGGCGCGCTCGCCTGGCCCTACCTCTACCCCTGGCCGCAGCGCCCGGCCGGTCTGGTCGAGACGGCGTTCGACGAGCTGGCCAAGCGCTGGCTGCCGATCCTCAACGAGTTCGATCGGGCGGGAGTCGACCTCTGCTACGAGATCCATCCGGGCGAGGACCTCCACGACGGCGTGACCTTCGAGATGTTCCTGGAGCGGGTCGGCGAACATCCCCGCTGCAATATCCTGTACGACCCCAGCCACCTGCTGCTGCAGCAGCTCGATTACCTGGGCTACATCGACGTCTACCATGAGCGCATCCGCATGTTCCACGCCAAGGACGCGGAGTTCAACCCGTCGCCGCGCCAGGGCGTCTATGGCGGCTTCCAACCTTGGATCGACCGGGCGGGCAGGTTCCGCTCGCTCGGCGACGGGCAGGTGGATTTCACCGGCATCTTCTCCAAACTGACCCAGTACGGCTTCGACGGCTGGGCCGTCCTGGAATGGGAGTGCTGCATGAAACATCCGGAGCAGGGGGCCGCCGAGGGCGCCGCCTTCATCGAGGCCCACATCATCGAGGTGACGGAGCGCGCCTTCGACGACTTCGCCGGCGCCGGCACCGATGACGAGGCTAACCGCCGCATGCTCGGCCTCGGCCCGACGGGAGGTGGCGCATGACCATCGAGGGCGGGAACGCCGCGGCGGCGCTGGGACGCCGGCTCCGGCTCGGCATGGTCGGTGGGGGCAGGGGAGCCTTCATCGGCGCGGTCCACCGGATCGCCGCCCGGATCGACGATCGTTGGGAACTGGTCGCCGGCGCGTTGTCGGGCGATCCGGCGCGCTGCCGCGACAGCGCCGCCGACCTCCACGTTCCGGAAGACCGCGCCTACACCGACTTCGCCGAGATGGCTCGGGCGGAGGCGGCGCGCGCCGATGGCATCGACGCGGTCGCCATCGTGACGCCCAACCACCTGCACTATCCCGCCGCCCGCGCCTTCCTGGACGCCGGCATCCATGTCATCTGCGACAAACCCATGACCGCGACGGTGGAGCAGGCTGACGATCTGGCGGCGGCCGTGGCGGCCAGCGGACGGCTGTTCGCGCTGACCCACAACTACACCGGCTACCCCATGGTCCGCCATGCCCGCGCCCTGGTGGCCGAGGGTGCGCTCGGGACGATCCGCGTCGTGCAGGTCGAATACCCGCAGGACTGGCTGACCACCTCGTTGGAGGAGACCGGCCAGAAGCAGGCGGCGTGGCGGACCGATCCGGCGCTGACCGGCGGCGGTGGCTGCATCGGCGATATCGGGACGCACGCCTTCAACCTCGCCGAGTTCGTCTCCGGTCTCCACTGCACCCAACTGGCCGCCGACCTCTCCAGCTTCGTGCCGGGCCGGCGGGTCGACGATAACGTCAACATGCTGCTGCGCTTCGGCAGCGGCGCCCGCGGCATGCTGTGGTCGAGCCAGGTGGCGCCCGGCCATGAGAACGGCCTGCGGCTCAGGATCTTCGGTGACCAAGCCGGCCTGGAGTGGCACCAGGAGCAGCCGAACCATCTGCGCGTCACCCGGTTCGGCGAACCGCCCCAGATCGTGACCCGCAACGGCCCCGGCTCCGGCCCCGCCGCGGCCCACGCCAGCCGCATCCCCGCAGGCCACCCCGAGGGCTACCTGGAAGGCTTCGCGCAGATCTACCGCGATGTCGCCGAGCAGGTCGCGGCATCCATCGAAGGGCGCGAGCCCGATCCCGCCGCCTTGCTGGTGCCGACCGTCGCCGACGGCGTCCGCGGCGTCCGCTTCATTTCCGCCGCCCTCGACAGCAGCCGCAACAACGCGGCCTGGACGGCGCTCTCGACCCCCTGATTTGCCCCCCGATCCGCCGGAGCCCCCCATGACCACCGAAATTTTCAAGAACATCGGCCGCATCCCCTTCAAGGGACCGGATTCGGACGACCCCCTGGCCTTCCGCGACTACGAGCCCGACCGCATGGTGCTGGGCAAGCGCATGGAGGATCACCTGCGGGTGGCGGTGTGCTGGTGGCACACCTTCTGCTGGCCCGGCGTCGACATGTTCGGCGCCGGCACCTTCGACCGTTCCTGGCAGGCGGCCGACACGCTGGAGAACGCCGAACTGAAGCTCCAGGCCGCGTTCGAATTCTTCGAGAAGCTGGGCGTGCCCTATTTCTGCTTCCACGACGCCGACGTGGCGCCCTTGGGCGAGACCATCGCCGAGGGTGACGCCAACCTCGCGCGGATCGAGGAACTGATGCGCGCCGGCATCGACCGCACCGGCGTCAAGCTGCTGTGGGGCACCGCCAACCTGTTCTCGCACCGGCGCTACATGGCGGGCGGCGCCACCAACCCGGATCCCGAGGTGTTCGCCTTCGCCGCGGCACAGGTGGCACGCGTGCTGGAGATGACCCACCGGCTGGGCGGCGAGAACTATGTGCTGTGGGGGGGCCGCGAGGGCTACGACACGCTGCTCAACACCGACATGAAGCGCGAGATGGACCAGCTTGGCCGGTTCCTGTCCATGGTGGTCGAGCACAAGCACCGCATCGGCTTCACCGGCACCATCCTGATCGAGCCGAAGCCGATGGAGCCGACCAAGCACCAGTACGACCACGACGCCGCGACGGTCCACGCCTTCCTCCGCAAATACGGACTGGAGAAGGAGATCCGCCTGAACCTGGAGGTCAACCACGCGACGCTCGCCGGGCATTCCTTCGAGCACGAGGTCGCCTACGCCATCGCCAACGACCTGATGGGCAGCTTCGACATCAACCGGGGCGATCCGCAGAACGGCTGGGACACCGACCAGTTCCCCAACGACGACCGCGAGGCGGCACTGGCGCTGTTCCACATCCTGTCCGCCGGCGGGCTGACCTCCGGCGGCTTCAACTTCGACGCCAAGGTGCGGCGCCAGTCGATCGACGCCGAGGACCTGTTCATGGCCCATATCGGCGGCATGGACACCCTGGCGCGCGGCCTGCTGATGGCGGAGCGGATGATCGGCGATGGTAAGCTGGCGGGCTTCGTGACCGAGCGCTACGCAGGTTGGACGCAGGGCTTGGGCGCCGACATCCTGGCGGGTAGGTCCAGCCTGTCCGACCTCGCGACCCTGGCCCGCGACCAGGGCTTGAAGCCGCAACCGCGCTCAGGCCGTCAGGAGTATCTGGAGAACCTGGTTAACAGGTACTAGTCTGCGCCCACCGAAGTCCGAAAACTGGGAGCCGACACCATGAACCTGCGGGACCTCACCGCCGCCCTGTATCTCGATGCCGAACAGCTCCAGGGCGGCACCCGCATCGTCCGCAGCCCGATCGACGGCGCCGAGATCGCCCGCCTGACGGACGACACGCCCGAGACGGCGGACGCCAAGATCGCCGCCGCCGCCGAGGCCTTCAAAGGGTGGCGGCTGGTGCCGGCTCCCCGGCGCGGCGAGCTGATCCGCCTGCTGGGCGAGGAGTTGCGCGCCCACAAGGAGGCGCTGGGCAGCCTCGTCACCCTGGAATGCGGCAAGTCGATCCAGGAGGGCTATGGCGAGGTCCAGGAGATGATCGACATCTGCGACTTCGCGGTCGGGTTGTCGCGCCAGCTCTATGGTCTCAGCATCGCGTCGGAGCGGCGGGGTCACCGGATGACCGAGACGTGGCTTCCCCTGGGGCCCATCGGCGTCATCTCCGCCTTCAACTTCCCGGTCGCGGTGTGGTCATGGAACTTCGCGCTGGCGATCGTCTGCGGCGATCCGGTGGTCTGGAAGCCGTCGGAGAAGACACCGATCACGGCGCTCGCCTGCCAAGCCCTGTTCGACCGCGCCGCCGCCCGGTTCGGCGACGCGCCGGTCGGCCTGTCCTCTGTCCTGATTGGCGACCGCTCGATCGGCGAGCGGCTGGTCGATGACCGCCGTATCGCCCTGGTCAGCGCCACCGGCAGCACGCGGATGGGCCGCGAGGTCGGACCCCGGCTGGCCCAACGCTTCGCGCGCTCCATCCTGGAACTGGGCGGCAACAACGCCATGATCGTCACGCCGTCCGCCGATCTGGAACTCGCGGTCCGCGCGATCGTGTTCTCCGCCGTCGGCACCGCCGGCCAGCGCTGCACCAGCCTGCGCCGGCTGATCGTCCATTCCGATGTCTACGACACGCTGGTGCCGCGCCTGAAACAGGCTTATGCCGGGATTCCGATCGGCGACCCGCTGGACAAGACCAAGCTGGTCGGGCCGCTGATCGACCGCGACTCCTTCGACGGCATGGCCCGCGCGCTGGAGAACGCGGCGGGCGAGGGTGGCACCGTCACCGGTGGTCGCCGGGTGCTGGCCGACCAGCATCCGGACGCCTTCTATGTCGAGCCGGCGCTGGTCGAGGTGCCGGCCCAGACCGACACGGTGCGCCACGAGACCTTCGCGCCGATCCTGTACATCCTGCGCTATGACACCTTCGAGCAGGCGGTGGCGCTTCAGAACGACGTGCCGCAGGGCCTGTCGTCCTGCGTCTTCACCACCGACCTGCGCGAGGCCGAGCGGTTCCTGTCGGCCAGCGGCAGCGATTGCGGCATCGCCAACGTCAATATCGGTCCCAGCGGCGCCGAGATCGGCGGCGCGTTCGGCGGCGAGAAGGAGACCGGGGGCGGGCGCGAGTCGGGTTCGGACGCCTGGAAAGCCTACATGCGCCGGCAAACCGCGACGGTCAATTACTCAGACGCCTTGCCGCTGGCCCAGGGCATCAAGTTCGGCTGACCGCCAAAAGATGATCGGCCAGCGGCGGTCCCCGTCGGGCGCGGGTGAGTTCCACCAGCCCCAGCTTGGACATGCCATAGACGTTGACGCTGGCGGGATCGTCCGCTGTCGCCTTGCCGAGCGCGTCGAGCACGCGTTCGGCATCGCCGCGCGACGCCATGTTGATGAAATCGACAATGACGATGCCGCCGATGTTGCGAAGCCGGAGTTGGCGCGCGATCTCGGCGGCGGCGTCCAGGTTGGTGCCCAAGGGATTGGGCCGCTCGCCGCCATTGACGTCAACCACCGTCAGGGCTTCGGTGCGGTCGATCACCAAGCCGCCGCCTCCGGGCAAAGGCACTTGGCGGTCTGTCAGGCGAAGCAACTCGCCCTCGATGTCGTGGCGGTCGAACAGGGCTTCGGGCTCGACCTGGATCAACGGCGTCAGATCGGAACCCCAGGCGACCAACTCATCCCGGATCGCCCGCTCCGCGACCACGATGCGGGAGATTGGCCGCCCGCCATTCTCGATGATCGCCCGGATCGCGGCGGAATGCCCGGCCTGGAGCGTCAGCGGTGGTGCCGAGGTAACACGCGCCTCGATCCCCCGCCACGCGACGGCCAAGCTTTCCGCCTCCGCCGCGACGGCTTCGGAATCGATGCCGAGTGCCGCACCGCGGACGATCCATCCGCCGCCCAGGCCGCCGGTGATCTCGGAGATCGTCTGTGACAAGCGCCCGCGCGCGTCGCCTTGCGCCAAGCGGCGCGAGATCGAGATGCCGGGCTTGAAGGGTGTCATCACCAGGAAGCGGCCGGGCAGGGTCACGTCCATCGTCAGGCTGGGACCCTTGCCGCCACCCGGTTCGGACTTCACCTGGACCAGCACCGCCTGACCCGTCCGCAGCGTGGTCGCAGCCCGCGCCGCCTTGCGGCTGGCCGGGGCGGATGTGCGCAGATCGGCGTTGTTGAGCAGGCCGGTGGCGCCCCCGATATCGACGAAGGCGCCGTTCAGCGCCGTCACGATCCGATCGACGCGACCCAGGACGATCTCGCCAAGCCGGCTCGGCCGCTCGGTGCTGTCGATATGGAGGTCGGTCAGCCGCCCGTCCTCGACCACCGCCGCGCGGGTCAGCGGTCCGGAGTGGTCGATCAGGATCTCTATGGAGGTGGTTTTGCCGCCAGTCACGAGAGTGTCGGAGACTGCGCCGCTGCCGGAACGAAGCCGACGCCGCGCAGCATGTTCGACACCTCGAACAGCGGCAATCCGACGACGTTGCTATAGGAGCCACCGATCCAACGGATCAGCGCCGCGGCACGCCCCTGGATGGCGTAGCCACCGGCTTTGCCGTGCCACTCGTTGGACGCGATGTAATCCTCCGTCTCCTCATGGCTCAGGACCTTGAAGGTGACGGCGGTCTGCACGACCCGGTCAAGGGTGCGTCCATCGGGCAGGACGAGGGCGACGCCGCCGAAGACGCGATGGCGTCTGCCGGACAATAATTTCAGGCAGGCGCGCGCCTGCTGTTCTGTCTCGGCCTTGGGGAGGATGCGGCGGCCACAGGCCACCACCGTATCCGCCGCCAGCACATGGCTGCCGGCATGGCGAGCCGCGACCAAGGCGGCCTTCTCGGCGGCGAGCCTCGCGGCGTGCCGGGCGGGAAGCTCGTCTCGGAGCGGGGTTTCATCCAAATCGGCGGGGTCGATGCTGGCCGGGTCGATCCCGATCTGGCGCAGCAGGTCAAGACGCCGGGGCGAGGCCGAGGCGAGCACCAGCGTGTTGGGGGCCGGCGCGACTGTCATGACATCGAGGTCACGGTCTGTCCTGCGCGGCGGTTACTTGAATCGGAATGTGATGCGGCCCTTGCTGAGATCGTAAGGGGTCATTTCCACATTCACCCGGTCGCCCGCGAGCACGCGGATGCGGTTCTTGCGCATCTTGCCGGAGGTGTGCGCGAGCACTTCGTGGTCGTTGTCCAGCTTGACCCGGAACATGGCGTTCGGGAGCAGTTCCATGACGGTGCCGGAGAATTCGATCAGATCTTCTTTTGCCATAAGTCCTTTGGTCCGTTCAGCAGATTCCGCGATGATAAGTGATCGCCGGAACCACGCGGGTCAAGCGGTTTCCCGGCGCGGGCCGAACAATAGGCCGAAGTGCCGGAAAACGATACTGCCCATTTTACAAAATCCCGACACAAACCGCTTTCCCGCAAAGAGAATGGCGCCAGCGCCTCCTCCGCTCATCTGGCGGAGGAGGCGCTGGCGCCGCGGTAAGGCGTATTGGGCCGGCGCAACTTAGTACCGGAACCTAGTGCCGCTCGACCATCAACTTCTTGATTTCCGCGATCGCCTTCGCCGGGTTCAAACCCTTTGGGCAGGTGCGGGTGCAATTCATGATGGTGTGGCAGCGGTACAGGCGGAACGGGTCCTCGAGCTGGTCGAGCCGTTCGCCGGTCATCTCGTCACGGCTGTCCGCGATCCAGCGATAGGCCTGGAGCAGGACGGCCGGTCCCAGATAGCGGTCGCCGTTCCACCAATAGCTGGGGCAGCTGGTGGTGCAGCAGAAGCACAGGATGCATTCGTAGAGGCCGTTCAGCTTCTCGCGCTCTTCCGGGCTCTGCAGGCGCTCGCGGTCCGGTGGGGTGGCCGATTGGGTCTGGAGCCATGGCTTGATCGAAGTGTACTGGGCGTACACCTGGTTCAGGTCGGGCACCAGATCCTTGACCACCTTCATGTGGGGGAGCGGGTAGATCGCGACGTCGCCCTTGACCTCCTCGATCGGCTTCAGGCACGCCAGCGTGTTGACGCCGTCGATGTTCATGGCGCACGAACCGCAGATGCCCTCGCGGCAGGAGCGGCGGAACGCGACCGTGCCGTCCACGTCGTTCTTGATGTGGATCAGGGCGTCCAGAACCATCGGTCCGCACTTGTCGAGATCGATCTCGAACTCGTCCAGATGGGGGTTCTGTCCGTCCTCGGGGTTCCACCGGTAGATCTTGAAGTTCTTGGCGCGCTTCGCGCCCTTCGCGTTCGAGACCCTTTTGCCCGGCGTGATCCGCGAATTGCGGGGTAGCGCGAACTCAACCATCGTATCAAATCCTCGAATACCTTGCCCGCCGCGAGCCGCGGCCCGGTGCCGGGACGGCCGATGCCGCCCCGGCCTTGCATTGGCCAGTCAGGTCAGTACACGCGCGCCTTGGGCGGGAACACCTGGACCTCGTTGGTCAGCGTGTAGAGGTGGACCGGACGGAACTCGAAAGTCGTCTTGCCGGCCTCGTCCATGCTGACGACGGTGTGCTTCATCCAGTTTTCATCATCGCGATCCGGGTAGTCCTCGCGGGCGTGGGCGCCGCGGCTTTCCGTCCGGTTCGCCGCCGAATTCATGGTGACGACCGCCTGATACATCAGGTTGTCCAATTCCATGGCTTCGACAAGATCCGAGTTCCAAACAAGCGAACGATCGGTGATGCTGACATGTGGCCGCTTGGCCCAGGCCTTCTGCATCAGGTCGACACCCTCCTCCAGCACCTCGCCGGTGCGGAAGACGGCGCAGTTGTTCTGCATGTTCCGCTGCATCTCGGCCCGCAGGTCGGCGGTCCGGATCTCGCCCTTGGCGTGGCGCAGGCGGTCGAACCGCTCCAGCGCCAGATCGTCGCCTCCCTTCGGCGCCGCGCGGTGGGACGAGCCCTTCTCGATCACCTCGGCCGCGCGGATGGCGGCGGCGCGGCCGAACACGACGAGGTCGAGCAGCGAGTTGGAACCCAGCCGGTTGGCGCCGTGGACCGACACGCAGGCGGCCTCGCCGATCGCCATCAGGCCCGGAACCACCTGGTCGGGGTTTTCCGGGGTCGGTCGGACCACCTCGCAGCGGTAGTTGGTCGGGATGCCACCCATGTTGTAATGGACGGTCGGCAGGACGGGGATCGGCTCCTTCGCCACGTCGACGTCGGCGAAGATCTTGGCCGTCTCGGCGATACCGGGCAGGCGCTCGTGGATGACCGCCGGGTCCAAGTGTTCCAGGTGCAGGTGGATGTGGTCCTTGTTGGGACCGACGCCGCGGCCTTCCCGGATCTCGATCGTCATCGACCGGCTCACGACGTCACGCGACGCCAGATCCTTGGCGGACGGCGCGTAGCGTTCCATGAAACGCTCACCCGCCGAGTTGGTCAGATAGCCGCCCTCGCCGCGCACGCCCTCGGTGATCAGGCAGCCGGCGCCATAGATGCCGGTCGGATGGAACTGCACGAACTCCATGTCCTGCAACGGCAGGCCGGCCCGCAGCACCATCGCGTTGCCGTCGCCGGTGGAGGTGTGCGCCGAGGTGCAGGAGAAGTACGCGCGGCCATAGCCGCCGGTCGCCAGCACCACCATGTGGGCGCGGAAGCGGTGGATCGTGCCGTCGTCCAGGTTCCAGGCCATGACGCCGCGGCAAATGCCGTCCTCGTCCATGATCAGGTCCATCGCGAAATACTCGACGAAGAACTCCGCCTCGTGCTTCAGCGACTGCTGGTACAGCGTGTGCAGGATGGCGTGGCCGGTCCGGTCGGCGGCGGCGCAGGTGCGGTAGGCGCGGCCCTCGCCGAACTTGGTGGTCATGCCGCCGAAGGCCCGCTGGTAGATCTTGCCTTCCGCCGTGCGCGAGAACGGCACGCCGTAATGTTCCAGCTCGATGATCGCCGGGATCGCCTCGCGGCACATGTACTCGATCGCGTCCTGGTCGCCCAGCCAGTCCGACCCCTTGACGGTGTCGTACATGTGCCAGCGCCAGTCGTCCTCGCCCATGTTGCCGAGCGCCGCGCTGATGCCGCCCTGCGCCGCGACCGTGTGGCTGCGCGTCGGGAACACCTTGGTGATGCAGGCGGTCTTCAGGCCTTTTTCAGCCATGCCAAAAGTGGCCCGCAGTCCGGCCCCGCCGGCGCCGACGACGACGACGTCGTAGGTGTGGTCGATAATCTGATAGGCGCTAGCCATCGCTGCCTCAGCCTCCGAATGCAATCTTGAGAACGGCGAAGATGCCGGCTACCGCGAGGACGAAGCAGAGGAACTTCGCCGCGATGATGGCCGCGACCTTGACCCATTCGTTATGAACATAGTCTTCCAGGACGACCTGGATACCGGAGGCGGTGTGTTGAAACGTCACACCCACGAACAGGATCATCATGATCGCCGAGAAGGGCGAGCGCAGCCACGCCACCGCGGCTGCGTGACCGTCGCCGACGATGCTCAGGGCGCCGAACACGAACCACAGGGTCAGCGGGATCAGGGCGATCGAGGTCAGGCGCGACATCCACCAATGCTGCGAGCCGGCCTTGGCGGAACCGAGGCCGCGGACGCGGCCCAGCTGGGTACGCAGGCCCGGATTTGAACTTGTGCTAGCCATTGGTCTTCCTCACCACGCGATCAGAGCGATGATCCAGGTCAGGATCGTGAGGCCCACCGAGGTGCCGATCACGATCCAGCCGCCAAGATACACCTTCGGAAGTTCGAGGGCGTATCCCGTGTCCCAGATCAGGTGCCGGATGCCGGCGCAGAAATGGAACCACAGGGCGAAGGTCCATCCGAACAGGAGCAGAAGGCCGAAGAACGACCCCATGAACCCCGCCGCGCGGGCGTAGCTTTCCGGCCCCGCCGCGGCTGCCAGCAGCCACCACACCATCAGCAGGGTGCCGACGGCGAGCCCAAGCCCGGTCACGCGGTGGGAGATGGACAGGACGGACGTGATCTGTGGTCGGTAAATTTGCAGATGGGGTGAAAGCGGCCGACTGCCGTTCGACATATCTGACATCCTCGCTTGGGCTGCCGCAACCTGACGCGCGCGGCTGTGCGAAAACCCGAATTTTTATTTTGCGAGGTTGATTTACGCCGCTGGTTCACTCGAGTCAACGGCACCCCGACAGTTCGACCGCGCTGCGGCATCGCGCTGCAACATGACGCGTACGGCGCGTGGCGCCTTGATCCGGCCTATCTCGCAGGTAGGTGAAACGGCCGAGGCGTACGGGCCGCCGGAGCCCAAGTATCCGTATCCTCGCCTCCAATGTTTCAGGGCGAGGTCGGTTCAAACAGGCGTTTGTTTCTTTCACGATACGGTAAAAACGCTGGGTTTTTCCGCAACGTGTCCGCATATCCAGCCGGTTTGACTGCCCATGACTGCCGCGTTCGAGCTGACATCGAGGATTGTTTTATCAATGTGGCGCAATTACGGGCATTCGCATGCGCGCGAAACGCGCACGCATTTTCCGGCCCGCGACCATTTGCGTCAGTGGTGTTCCTAATAGTCGGGATGGGTTTTCGGCAGTGCGGACCACGGGCGCGTCATGGATCCGGAAACGCGGAGCGGCGTCGTCGCGGGTGACGGGAGAACCCGTCCCCGAGATCGGGAGGGCGCCGGAAGGATTGGCGCGGGAAGGGAGGCGAAGCGGATCGTGTCTCCGCCGCCGGCTATCGGCCGCCGGTGCGGAACCGCTTGCCGTTGGAGCCGATATCGTTGTTGAAGCCTTCGGCGACACGGTCGTCGCCACCCGACGCCAGGCAAAGCGTGATGTTGATCGAGGCCAGGATCGCTTGATCTATCTGATCGGGGTCTTGAACGTAGCGTTTGATCGCTTGAAGCGCGCGAGTCACGGATTGTGCCATAACACTTGAACTCCGAAGAACTGCCGGGCGTCCATTGGACCGTTACCAGTATCCTGACCTGATCCAGGCCGCTTGTCTGTGAAGCGGGCCACGGCGCGCGAAGAATTCGATCCCTCCACGCTCGGCTCCGCTTCAACGAACATCGGTGTGGTGCCGGTGACTTATAGCATTAAAGAAATTAACTATAAGTGAAGGACGGTTATGGGGCACATACTACCACTTCCGCACGGCTTGTCTTGCGGCGGATTGTAGCAGTCCGTCGCGGTCCGAGGCGGCACCCCTCAGTGTCCGCCTTCGACGGCGGCGCGGGGTTTCCGCACCAGGGGCATGCAGAGCAGGGCGAAGGCGAAGACGCCGGCCATCAGCAGCAGGCAATCGGTGAATGTCAGCACCATCGCCTCGCGCTCGACCACGCTTCGGATCATCCGCAGGGCCGCCAAGTCGGGATCGCCCGTGATGACGCCGGAAAAGCGGCCGGACAACCCGTCCAGCATGTCCTGGACCCCCGGGCGGGATGTCGTCACGTTGTCGGACAGCCGCGACATGTGGAGGGCGTAGCGCTCGATCAGCACCGTGTTGATCGCCGCCAGTCCGATGGCGCCGCCAAGGTTCCGCATCAGGTTGTAGAGGCCGCTGGCGTTCTTCAATTGCGCCGGGGGCAGGGTGCCAAGCGCCAGCGTATTGATCGGGATGAAGCACATCATCAGCGAGAACCCGCGCACCGCCTGTGGTAGGAAAAGCTCGTAGAAGTCTGATTCGGCAGTGAGAATCGAGTTCAGATAGACGCCGAACCCGAACATGCCCAGACCGATCCCCAGCATCAGCCGCAGGTCCATCCTCTTCGACATGATCCCGGCCACCGGCGCCGACATGAACTGGAATATGCCGGTCACGAACATCACCATGCCGATCTGAAGGCTGTTCAGCCCCCTGATGCGGCCCAGGAACAGCGGCATGATATAGACCGAGCCATAGAGCCCGACACCAATCACGAAGCTGAATAGGCAGCCGATCGCGAAATTCCGGTCCTTGAAGGCGCGCAACCCCACGATCGGATTGTGGTAGGTCAGGACCCGGTAAAAGAACAGGACCGCGCTGACGGCGCACACGACCGCCGCCAGGGTGATCGTCCGATCCTCGAACCAGTCGTCGCGCGGACCCTCCTCGACGACGAACTCAAGCGTGCCGAGGAATAGCGCCATGAACAGCAGGCCGGGCAGGTCGAACCCCTTCAGGACGCCACGGTCCGGCTTGTCGACGTCGACGAAGCTCCAGACCAGCCCGGTCACCATCAGTCCGGGAGCGACGTTGATCAGGAACAGCCAGTGCCAAGACAGGCTCTGCGTCAGATAGCCGCCGAGCGTCGGCCCCAATGTCGGCGCCATGGTGGCGACCAGCCCGATCATGACCGACACCCCGGCGCGCTTGTCGGCGGGGAACAGCGAGAAGCTGGTGGCGAACACGGTCGGGATCATGGCCCCGCCCAGGAAGCCTTGCAGCGCCCGGAACACGATCAGCGACTCGATATTCCAGGCGAGGGCGCAGGCGAAGCTCATGACCGTGAAACCGATCGCCGAGATCACGAAGACGTACCGGGTCGACAGCACCCGCGCCAGAATGCCGGACAGCGGGATCATGATCACTTCGGCGATCAGGTATGACGTCTGGACCCAGCTGATCTCGTCCGCGCTGGCCGAAACACCGGCCTGGATCTCCGCCAAGCTGCTCGACACGATCTGGATGTCCAGGATCGCCATGAACATGCCGACGACCATGGCGAAGAAGCCGATCCAGTCCCGCGTCGTGACCTGACGGGTTTCCGGCGGGCCCGCCGCCATCACTTCCGTCCCGGTTCGGCGGCGGCGGCCGTCCCGAAGATCCCGCCGGCCGCCAGGGGTCCGATGCCCTCCTCGCGGGTATCGACCGCCGCCTCGACCGACAGACCGGGCCGCAATAGGCCGGCCAGCGGGTTGTCGGTGGGAACCGCGATGCGGACCGGGATCCGCTGGACGACCTTGGTGAAGTTGCCGGTGGCGTTCTCCGGCGGCAGCAGGCTGAATTGGGCGCCGCTGGCGGGCGCGAAGCTATCGACGGTACCGCGCAGGGTATGGCCGGGAAAGGCGTCGACCGACAGGGTGACCGATTGGCCGCGCCGCATGCCGGCCAATTGCGTCTCCTTGAAGTTGGCGACGACATAGACGTCGGGCAGCGGCACGACCGCCAGCATGGCGGTGCCGGCCTTGACGTACTGGCCGAGCTGGACGCCCTTGTTGCCGATCACGCCATCGACCGGCGATCGGATGATGGTGTGGCTCAGGTTGTCGCGCGCCAGATCCAGGCTGGCCGCGGCTTGCCTGACCTTGGCTTCCGCCTCCTTGCGCGACGCCTGGAGGACGCCCAACTGGTCGTGCTCCGCCGCCAGGGCCGCCTTCGCCTTGTCCAGCGCCGCCTCGGCCTTCCGCAGATCGGCCTCAGCGGTGTCGAATCGCTGCCGGCTGACGGTGTCGCCGCTGACCAGGCTCTTGACCCGGTCGAAATCCTGCCGGGCGCGGTGGAGGTCCGCGTCGGACCCGGCGACGGTGGCTTGCGCCTGCGCGATCATGGAGTGTTCGAGCGTGATGCGGCTGTCGATGCTGCCGATGGCGGCCTGGGCCGCTTCGAGCGCCGCGTCTGATTGGGCTTGCTGGGCCCTGTACTCGCTGTCATCGATCACCACCAGCACGTCGCCGGCGGCGACCTCCTGGTTCTCGCCGACCCTGATATCCGCGACGTAGCCGGCGATCTTGGGGCTGATGATCGAGATGTCGCTGTGGACATAGGCGTTGTCGGTCGATTCGAAAAACCTCCCGACGGTCCACCATTCCCAGCCGAAATAGCCGCCACCCGCCAAGGCCACCAGCGCCGCCCCAATCAGTACCGACTTGCGCATCAAGCTGAACTCCCGGACGACGACCGCGTGCGTGTTCGAACTGAACGGTTCAGTTCACTCTCCAACGATGGTCTCCTAATTATCCCTAGTCAAGTCGAAACTGAACGGTTTAGTTTAACCTTGAACCATCGTCTTCCGGAGACGCAGAGATGACCATGACGGCCACGCGGGACCCGCGGCCCGAAATCCCAAGTGGACCGAAGCCCGCCCAGATCCTGTCGGCGGCGAAGACGCTTTTCACCAGCCAGGGCTTTGGCGCCACCAGCATGGATGCCATCGCCAAGATGGCGAACGTCTCCAAGGCGACGCTCTACGCGCATTTCTCCGGCAAGGAGGAGTTGTTCGCCGCGATCGTCAGCCATGAGTGCCGCAGTCAGCAACCGGCGCTGTGGGCGCCGGGGGTAGAGGACAAGGATGTCGCCGACGCGCTGACCGAGATCGGCCGCAATTTCCTGGGCCTGCTGCTGTCGGCGCCCGCCGTGGCGATCTTTCGCGTCGTCATCGCCGAGTCCGCGCGCTTTCCGGAACTCGGCAGGATCTTCTTCAACTCCGGACCCAACCAAGTGCGGCAAAGCCTCAGCTCCTATCTGGCCCGGGCCTCGGCGCGCGGCCGTTTGGACATCAGGGACTCCTGGCGGGCCGGCGAACACTTCATCGGCATGCTTCAGACACCGGTCCATCTCGATGTGTTGTTCGGCGTCAAGGACGGTTTCACGCGCGACGAGCTCGATCGGATCGTCAGGGATGCAGTCGATACGTTCCTAAGGGCGTATCTGCCACGCGATCGAACGGCGATGGCGTGACATAAGTGGTACAATGTTCGAGAAAGCCGAGTTCCGGCCGGCCTCGGGCGTTCATCCAAAAGACTCGATGCACTGATTGTGAGGCTTGGTGTCAGCACAGACGCTCCCAGCGGCGGACGGCTATCTTCCGTCGCGCGCCCGTATCGCCATCGCGCTGATCTTCTTCGTCAATGGCGCTGTTTTGTCCAGTTGGGTACCCCATATCCCAACCGTCCAGCGAAAGCTCGACCTCAGCACCGGCATGCTCGGCTTGGCGCTGTTGGGGATCGCCTGCGGGTCGCTCCTGTCCATGCCGCTGGCCGGTCTGCTGGCCGCGCGCCACGGCAGCCGCGTCGTCACCCTGACCGCCGCCTTGCTCTTCTGCGTCGCGACACCTCCGCTGCTGCTGGCGGGGAGCCTGCCCCTGCTGTTGGTGTTCCTGGTGCTGTTCGGTGTCTTCAATGGGGCGATGGATGTCGCGATGAACGCCCATGGCGTGGCGGTCGAGCGCGCGATCGGACGCCCGGTGATGTCGTCGCTGCACGCGCAGTTCAGCATCGGCGGCTTGGTCGGGGCGGGCAGCGCCGTGGCCCTCCTGCCGCTCGGCGTCCCGCCGATCGTCCATGTCACCACCATCGCGGTGTTGGGATTCATCATCGTGATTGGCTCGGCCCGCTTCCTGCTGCCCCACAGTGCCGATAGCGGGGCGGGGAGCGGCAAAGAGGGTGGAGCAGGGGGGCATCGCTTCGTGCTGCCGCGCGGTCCCTTGCTCATCCTCGGCGCCATGGGGTTCTTCATCCTGATGACGGAAGGCGCCATGTCCGACTGGACCGCCGTCTATCTCCGGTCGGACCTGGGGACCGGGGCCGGCTTCGCCGGAGCCGGCTACGCCATCTTCTCCGCCGCCATGGCGGTCGGACGCTTGACGGGCGACAGGATGGTCGCGGGTCTGGGGGCGGTGGCGATGGTCCGGTGGGGGGCGGTGCTGGCGTCGGTCGGCCTGGGCGGCGCGCTATTGGCGCATGATCCGCTCATCGCGATCATCGGCTTCGGCCTCGTCGGCCTGGGATTGGCCAACATCGTGCCGATCCTGTTCAGCGCCGCTGGAAACACGCCGGGCATGGCGCCGGGTTCCGCCATCGCGGCGGTGACGACGGCTGGTTACTGCGGCTTCCTGGCGGGGCCGCCCTTGGTCGGGTTCGTGGCCGAGGTGATCGGCTTGCCGGGCGCCCTGGGAATCTTGGCGGTCGCCGTCGGCCTGATGTCATCGCAGGCGGGATTGCTCAAACCGCGTCGATGATCCAAAGGGTGATGTTGCTCGTGGGGTGATTTGTCGAGAGGGAAGGGAGTTGGGACGCCCCGCGGCGGACCGGCTCCAATCGCCCGCCGGGCGACCGCGGGGCGGAGGAAAAGCCTTAGCTTATCCTCAGTGGCTGGAGAGCCGCGTCAATTCGTCTTTGAGCCTGAGTTTATCAAACTTGAGTTTCTTGATGTCGATATCTTCGGAGCCCGGTTGCTTCTGGAGGCTCTCAATCTGTCTGTCGAGGGCGGCATGGCGGTCGCGTAGAGCCTGAACGTGATTCTCGTTGACCATGTGACTTGCTCCATGTCTTTCAGACTATAACCCCTGAAGCATACACACTCTCAAAGGGATTGCTAGCCTGTTCCGTAAGAAAATGAAAGTTCGGACACAATGGAAAGCAATTTTTCATCTATTTAAATGCATATCTTTGTAATCATCTTTGGGCGCCCACGGCTGATGTGTGTCGGCGCCGAAAAGCGCCCCATGGGGCCGGCAGCCTGAATACCTTTGAAAACGGCTGACCCCTGGGCGGGGCACAGGCATGGTGGCCCCGCGATAACCGATCAATCTTGAAGTAGTCATGAGGAGGCGGTGGTGCCCAGGGACGGATTTGAACCGCCGACACGGGGATTTTCAGTCCCCTGCTCTACCAACTGAGCTACCTGGGCTTCGCCATTACCTCGCGGCGGCTTTGAAAGCGGCGCCGCGGGGCAGGGAGGTGCTTATAGGAAAGTTTGCGGACGGTGTCCAGCGGCTAAAGCTCGGCAAATCCACGGTTCGCGTAGCAGGATCTAGGGAACGGCCACAGGCACTCACCAACTGTTGGGGGCGCACTCGACAGGCTGATTTTGAGGCTGGAAAGGGAATGGTGCCCAGGGACGGATTTGAACCGCCGACACGGGGATTTTCAGTCCCCTGCTCTACCAACTGAGCTACCTGGGCATCTTCCAGGGCGTCGCCGTGGCGCCGCCGTAGGGCCGTGCTTGTAGGAAAAATTCGGCGGCCTGTCCAGCGTCGGATTACGTTTTCGTGAGGAATTTTCGCGGCGTCCGGAAAAAAGAAAAAGGCCCGCGCCACCGTCGGGTGGCGCGGGCCTTTTCCTATCCCAAGCGCGGGAGTTCAGGCCGCCGCGGTGCCGCCGACCGTCAAGCCGTCGATCCGCAGCGTCGGCTGTCCGACACCGACCGGCACGCCTTGGCCTTCCTTGCCGCAGGTGCCGATGCCCGGATCCAGCGCCATGTCGTTGCCGATCATGCTGACCTTGGTCAGCGCGTCGGCGCCGTTGCCGATCAGGGTGGCGCCCTTGACGGCGGGGCCGATCTTGCCGTCCTCGATCAGGTAGGCCTCGGACGCGGAGAAGACGAACTTGCCGGACGTGATGTCGACCTGCCCGCCGCCGAAGTTGACCGCGTACAGCCCC
The DNA here is from genome assembly GCF_000576635.1 of Skermanella stibiiresistens SB22. Lineage (GTDB taxonomy): Bacteria > Pseudomonadota > Alphaproteobacteria > Azospirillales > Azospirillaceae > Skermanella > Skermanella stibiiresistens. Next base: position 93,736 of record NZ_AVFL01000008.1, on the reverse strand, counting down.
TTCTTGACCGAGCGGATGATCTCCTCCGGCGACTTGTCGCCCGAGCGCATCACCGTGTTGGTCATGCGCGGCATCGGGTGGTGGCCGAAGCCCTGACGGCGGCCGTTGCCGGTCGGCTTGACGCCCATCAGGCGGGCGTTCATGCGGTCCTGCATGAACCCAACCAGGATGCCGTCCTCGATCAGGGTGGTCGACTGGCTGGGCGTGCCCTCGTCGTCCACCGTCAGCGAGCCGCGGCGACCTTCGATGGTGCCGTCGTCCACCACGGTGACGCCGGGCGACGCGATCCGCTGGCCCAGCAGCCCGGCGAAGGCCGAGGTCTTCTTGCGGTTGAAGTCGCCTTCCAAACCGTGGCCGATCGCCTCGTGCAGCAGGATGCCGGGCCAGCCGTTGCCCAGTACCACGGTCATCTCGCCGGCGGGGGCCGCGATCGAGTCGAGGTTGACCAGCGCCTGGCGCAGCGCCTCGTCGACCTGGCCGCGCCACGCCGCCGGGTCGAGATAGGCCTCGTAGCTGGTGCGGCCGCCGACACCGTGGCCGCCGGACTCCATGCGGTCGCCGTCACCGACCACGACCGAGACGTTCAGCCGGACCAGCGGCCGGACATCCGAGACCCGCAAGCCATCGGCGCGGATGATCTGGACCGCCTGCCACTCGCCGCCGATCGAGGCGGAGACTTGGCGGACGCGCGGATCGCGGGCGCGGGCATAGGCGTCGATATCGGCCAGCAGCTTGACCTTGGTCTCGAAATCGACCAGGGCCAGCGGGTTGATAGCCTCGTACAAGGCGCGGTTGGTGCCGGTCGGCGGCTCGGCCATGGTGCCGCTGTGGCCGGCGTGGACCGCCTTGACCGTCACGGAAGCGCGGCGGATCGCGTCCTCCGACAGGGTCGAGGCATGGGCGTAGCCGGTCGACTCGCCCGAGATCGCCCGCAGCCCAAAGCCTTGGCTGGTGTCGAAGCTGGCGCTCTTCAGCTTGCCGTCGTCCCAGGCGAGGCTTTCCGACTGGCTGTATTCGAGGAAGAGTTCACCGTCGTCGGCGCCCGCCAACGCTTCCGACACGATCGATTCGGTGCGTGACCGGTCGAGCCCGGCGCGGTTGAAGAAGATGTCGTCGGTAACGGCGAGCGTGCTCATACAGGACTCCAGAACGGGATACCGGGGCGGCTGGCCCATCATAAGGTCAGGATACTTATGTGGGCCAGCCTCCTTGGATGTGAAGGGCCAGCCTTTACCCGCCCGGCACCGGCCCGCCCGGATCAGGCCCGCCCGATCACGCCGCCGGCTGCGCCTCGGCGGTCCGCTCCAGCGCCTGGGTGATCAGCTCGCGGGTGTTGGCGACGCCGTACAGCTCGATGAAGCTGCCCATGCGCGGCCCCTGTGTCTGGCCCAGCAGCACCTCGTAGAGCGCCTGGAACCAGCTCTTGAGGTCGGCGAAGCCATGGCGTTTGCCGATCTCGTAGACCTGGAACTGGATCTCCTCCGCCTTGGCGCCCTCGGGCAGGCGGCCCAGCTCGTCGAGCAGTTCGGTCATCGCCGCGCGCTCGGTCTCGGTGGGCGGGCGGTAGCGCTTGGTCGGCTTGACGAAGTCCTGGTAGTAGTTGACCGCGTACTGCACCAGCCGATCCAGGAACGGCGCCGTCTCCGGGCTGGCCTCGGGCGCGTAGCGGGAGATGAATCCCCACATCACGTCCTTGCTCTCGGCGTTGGCGACACCGGCCAGGTTCAGCAGGATGTTGTAGCTGAGGTCGCTGCGCGCCGCCGGCGGATTGCCGCCGTGGATGTGCCAAGCCGGGTTCTCCAGCTTCCGCGCCGGTTCCTCCGCCGGGAACTTCGACGTGAAGGCCAGGTACTCGTCCACCGCGCGCGGGATCACGTCGAAATACAGGCGCTTCGCCACACGGGGCTTCTGGAACATGTAGAGCGACAGGCTCTCCGGCGGGGCGTAGCGCAGCCATTCCTCGACCGATAGGCCATTGCCCTTGGACTTGGAGATCTTCTGCCCCTTGTCGTCCAGGAACAGCTCGTAATTGAAGCCCTCCGGCGGCTGCGTGCCCAGGATTTGGCAGATCTTTCCCGCCAGCTCGACCGAGGGGATCAGATCCTTGCCCGACATCTCGTAGTCGACGCCCAGCGCGTGCCAGCGCATGCCCCAGTCTGGCTTCCACTGAAGCTTGCAATGGCCGCCGGTGACGGGAACCTCGGTCTTCCGGCCGTCCTCGTCCTCGAACACGATGGTGCCGGCATCCGGGTTGTGTTCCAGGACTGGCACCTGCAGGACGCGACCGGTCGTCGGCGAGATCGGCAGGAACGGGCTGTAGGTCGCCGCCCGCTCCTCGCGCAGCGACGGCAGCATCACCTTCATGACGGCGTCGTAGTTCCGCAACACCGACAGCAGCGCCTCGTCGAACCGGCCCGAGCCGTACCAGTCCGTCGCCGACTGGAACTCGTACTCGAACCCGAAGCTGTCGAGGAAGCCCCGCAGCATGGCGTTGTTGTGATGGCCGAAGCTCTCGAACTTGCCGAACGGATCGGGCACCTTGGTCAGCGGCTTGCCCAGGTGCTCGCGCACCATCTCCTGGTTCGGGATGTTGTCGGGGACCTTCCGCAGCCCGTCCATGTCGTCGGAGAAGGCGAACAGGCGCGTCGGCACGTCCGGCGCCATGATCTGGAACGCGCGGCGCACCATCGTCGTGCGCGCGACCTCGCCGAAGGTGCCGATATGCGGCAGGCCCGACGGTCCATATCCCGTCTCGAACAGGACATAGCCTTTGGCGGGCGTTTTCCCTTTGTGACGCGCGATCAGCTTGCGCGCTTCCTCAAAGGGCCACGCCTTCGCCTGCAATGCCAATTCCTGGTCGCCAGACATGATACTTCACCGCTTGGGATAAAGATTGAAAGAGGGCGAACCTAGGGAACTCGCGCGCGCGGGTCAATCTTGTCGGGGGCTCCCGCCAGTCCTAACATGGCGGCGGCCCCGACTTCGTCAGCAAGGTTCCGCCCTCCCCATGATGCAGGACGTCATCAACTCCTTCGCCGCCGCGGCCGGGCTAATCCTCGGCTTCGACGACACGCTCGCCCAGATCGTGTCGCTGTCGCTGCGCGTGACCCTGACCGCCGTCGCGATCTCCATGGTGATCGGCCTGCCCCTGGGCGCGATGCTCGGCATCTCCCGCTTTCCCGGTCGGGGCGTCCTGATCGTCCTGTTCAACGCGCTGATGGGCCTGCCGCCGGTGGTGGCTGGCTTGCTGGTCTATCTGGCGCTGTCGCGCTCCGGCCCGCTGGGCAGCCTGGGCCTGCTGTTCACGCCCAGCGCCATGATCATCGCGCAGACCGTGCTGGTCGCGCCGATCATCGTCTCGATCACCCGTCAGGTGGTCGAGGACATGTGGGGCGAGTATCAGGAACAGCTGCGTTCGCTGGGATCCTCCCGCTGGCGGGCGATCCCGACCCTGCTGTGGGACGCCCGCTTCAGCCTGATCACCGGCGTTCTGGCCGGCTTCGGCCGGGCAAGCGCCGAGGTCGGCGCCGTGCTGATCGTCGGTGGCAACATCGCCGGCGTCACCCGCACCATGACGACAGCCATCACCCTGGAGACCGGCCGCGGCGATCTGGCGCTGGCGCTCGGCCTGGGCCTTCTGCTGCTGGCGCTGACCCTGACGATCAACGCGGCCGCCTACCTGATCGGCCAGATCGCCCGCCGCTCCGCCGGTTAGGCTTCCGCCAGGATCAGCGTCGCGCTCAGACCGCCGCCCGGCCGGTTCAGCAGGGTCACGTCGCCGCCATGGGCGCGGGCGATGGTGCGGGCGACCGATAGGCCCAGGCCGGTGCCGCCGGTGTCGCGGCTGCGCGAGCGCTCCAGCCGGTAGAACGGCGCGAACACCTTCTCCTGTTCCTCCACCGGAATGCCGGGACCGTCATCGTCGATCCGGATCGCCACCTGCCCATCCTCGCGCTGCTCCAGCAGGGTGACCCGAGCACCGCCGCCGTATTTGAGCGCGTTGTCGATCAGGTTGCCGATCGCGCGGCGCAGCGCCATCGGGCGGCAGCCGATGATCCTGTGCTGCGGCCCCGCGTATTCGATGGCGAAGCCGGCGTCGCCCAGGTCATCCACCAGACTCTCCAGCATCGCCGCCAAGTCCAACGACACGCGCGGCTCCTTGCGGGCGTCGTCGCGGGCGAAGGCGAGGGTGGAGGTGATCATCGCCTCCATCTCCTCCAGGTCGGCCAGCATCTTCCGCTGCTGCTCCGGGTCGTCGACGAACTCGGCGCGCAGGCGCAGCCGGGTCAGCGGTGTGCGCAGGTCGTGGCTGATCGCCGCCAGCATCTGCGTCCGGTCCTCGACGAAGCGGTGCAGGCGCGTCTGCATCTGGTTGAAGGCGCGTGTCGCCTGCCGCAGCTCGCGCGGGCCCGTCTCGGGCAGGAGAGGGGCCTCGCCATCGACCCCCAGCCGGTGCGCCGCCTCGGCGAACCGCTTCAGCGGCGCGCTCAGCAGCCGGCCAACCCAGATCGACAGGCCGAAGATCACCAGCCCGACCAGCCCCATCCACAGCCCGAACCGCAGCAGCCGGAACGGCCCGTCGCGCTCGGGGTCGGAGCGGAACGTCAGCCACGTGCCATCCGACAGCGGCAGCGCCATCCGCATCACGTTGCCGAACAGCCGCGCCTCGGCGGGCGCCAGCGGGCCGGGGCTCGGCGGCCCGTTCCGCACCTCGATCAGGATCTCCCGCTCCGAATCGCCCAGAGCCTGTCGTACCCGGCGCCGGAAGCCGTCGAACGGGAACCCGCTCTGGTTTCGCTGGAACTCGGGTGGCTTCGGCCGCCACTCGACCTCCAGCCCCGGCGCGTCCACCGCGCGGACCACGCGCGGGCGGAACTGCGGCGGCGTCTCGTCTGCCAGCCGGGTGATCGCCGCGACCCGCTCCACGATCCGGCCGGGACCATGGCGGGGTGGCCCCTCGCCGGCGTCGGTCAGATAGACCAGCGCGCTGACGCCCTGGGTCAGGGCCAGAGCCATCAGCACGGTGAAGCCCAGCCGCACGGCGATGCCGCCGGGCATGAACCGGCTTTTCGCCAGCAGGTTCCAAATCCGGGCCGCCCGCATCTCAGCCCCGGGTCACGGACGGGGTGAAGATATAGCCGCCGCTGCGAACGGTCTTGATCAGCGTCGGCTCCTTGGCGTCGGGCTCGATCTTGCGCCGCAGCCGGCTGACCTGGACATCGACGCTGCGGTCGAACGGCATCGCCGTGCGGCCCCGCGCCAGATCGAGCAGCTGGTCCCGGTTCAGCACCCGCTGGGGATGTTCGGCGAAGGCGACCAGCAGGTCGAATTCGCCGGCGCTCAGTTGGACCAGCACATTATCGGGCGACCACAGCTCGCGCTTGGCGACGTCCAGCCGCCAGCCCTCGAAGGTCAGACCGCGATTGGCCGGCTCGGCCTGCCCGCCGCCAGTCGACGAACCACCCACGGGCAACCCGGTGGAGCGGCGCAGCACCGCCTTGGCGCGCGCCAGCAACTCGCGCGGGTTGAAGGGTTTCGCCAGATAGTCGTCGGCCCCCATCTCCAAGCCGACGATCCGATCGGTCTCCTCGCCCATCGCCGTCAGCATGATGATCGGGATGCCGCCCAGCGGAGCGGGTTGCGCGCGCAGCCGGCGGCACAGCGCCAAGCCATCCTCGCCGGGCATCATCAGGTCGAGCACGATCAGGTCGATGCGGGAGGTCTCCAGCACCTTCATCATCTCCAACCCGTCCTTGGCGCTCGACACGCGATAGCCATGCTTGGTCAGGAACTGGGAGATCAGGGTGCGGATTTCCCGGTCGTCGTCGACCACGAGAAGGTGGGGCTGTTTGTCCATGGCCGGCATCATCGTCCAACCCGCGTCGATCGGTTAAGGGAATAGTTGTAACGGATCGTTACAGCCAGCGCGCTGGTTACACTACGTTACCAAAAGGGCGGTTGGCGGACATCAAGCGGCAAAGCGGCGCTCCTATCTTCACCTCATCGGAGCGGCACACCGCTTCGCCGCATCAAATGGAGACTAGAAATGAAGCGTACCGTTTTGGCGACCCTCGCGTTCGGCACCCTGCTCGCCGCCGCGGTTCCGGTCTTCGCCCAGGGCGGCCCCGGTGGGCCCGGCGGTCCCGGTCCGCGGTTCGAACGGATGTGCGAGAACCACGAGGCGCGCGTCGCCGGCATGCTGGCCTTCGCGGAAACCCGCCTGAAGATCACCGACGCGCAGCGTCCGGCGTGGGACAGTTTCGCCACCGCCGTCAGGAACACCGATGGTGTCATGGCCAAGCGCTGCGCCGATCCCGCCAGCTTCAAACGCCCGGCGACGCTGCCCGAGCGGGCCGCCCGCATGGAGGACATGATGACGACCGGCCTGGAGCAGGTCCGCCAGATCCGCCCCGCGCTTGATCAGCTCTACGCCACCCTGTCCGACGATCAGAAGAAGACCGCCGACGAGATGTCGGAGCGCATGATGCGTCATGGCCCCGGCGGCTTCGGTGAGTTCGGACACGGCATGCGTCATGGCCATGGTCCCGATCATGGTCCGGGCAGGGGCCCCGGCGGCGACGGCCCGCGTGGCGAGCCGCGCCCCAACTAAGTAGGCTCCAGCACGGCGCGCCGATTTCGCTTTATGAGCCGGCGCGCCGCCGCTATGTCTATCGCGTGAACCAATTGACCCGCCTCCTGATCGAAGCGGGGCCGCTCGCGGCCTTCTTCGTGACCAACGCCAAAGCCGGCATCATCACCGGCACCGGCGTCTTCATGGCCGCGACCGCCGTGGCCGTCCTGCTGTCCTGGCACCTGGAACGCAAGCTGCCGATCATGCCCCTGGTCGGCTGCTTCTTCGTGCTGCTGTTCGGCGGATTGACCATCTGGCTCGAGGACGACCTGTTCATCAAGCTCAAGCCGACGGTGGTCAACCTGCTGTTCGCCACGGTGCTGTTCACCAGCCTGGCGTTGCGCCGCAACGTGATGAAACCGCTGCTCGGCACGGTGTTGAGCCTGAGCGACGAGGGTTGGCGCATCCTGACCCTCCGCTGGGCCTGCTTCTTCGTCGTACTGGCCGTGCTCAACGAGGTGGTCTGGCGGACCATGACCACCGACGCCTGGGTCAACTTCAAGGTGTTCGGCATTCTGCCGCTGACCCTCGTGTTCAGCGCCCTCCAGATGCCGGTGATCATGAAGCACCAGACCCCCGAGGAGCCCGCGCGCGCCGAATGACCGCCCCAGCCGTCCCGGAACTCGCCGGTCCCGATTATCTCCCCCCGGACTATCTCCCCTATGCCGAGGGTCCGTTCCGGATGGCGATGGGCCTGATGGCCCTCAAGCCGGCGGACTGGATCGAGATCGACCAGCACCACGCCGCCGAGATCGCCCTGCGGAACCACCTGCTGGACACCCGCCGCGACGAGGTGCTGGCGATGACCCCGGAGGCGCTGGACGCCTGCCGCGAGGTCCTGGAGCAGCTGGCCGGTTTCCTGCCGGAGCGGTTCCCCGGCATCTTCGAACGAGTGGGCTCCAAGCTGGTCAACCATCTGACCGGCCACCGCTGGCCTGTTTCCGCCAACGTCACCGACCCGCTCGACATCGCCGGGCGCATGGTCCAGGAGGATCTGTGCGTCCTGCAAGACATCGACGGCGAGCTGAGGCTGACGGCGGGCGTGCTGTGCTTTCCCAACCGCTGGCGCTTGGCCGACAAGCTCGGCCTGCCCATGATCGGCATCCACGGCCCGGTGCCCTCCTATGCCGAGCGCCTGGGCAAGCCGGTCGACCGCTTCCTCGGCCTGATGACGCCGGACCGGCCGGTATGGCGGATGAACTGGTCCTTGACCAGCGACCCGACACTGTTCCAGCCGACCGGCCATGGCCGACGCGACATCGATCCCAGCGTCACCCCCGAAAATGCCGGCTCGCGCATCCTCCTGCGGGTCGAGCGCCAGACGCTGCGCCGCTTGTCGCGCACCGGCGCCGTGCTCTTCACGATCCGGACGTATCAGCGGACGGTCGACGGCCTGGCCGATCGCCCCGGCGAACCGGCCCGGCTGGCCGCCGCGATCCGCGCCCTGCCCGACGACACCGCGCGCTACAAAAGCATCGCCCCGTTCCGGGAGGCACTGCTGGCGTTCCTTGATCGGCAAATCCCCGGCAAGCATGAAGCGGACGGTTCTGGTCCGCAAATCGGCCCATAATTGTAACGGTACATGCGCCGCCCGGCACCCTAATCCTCGACTCGGAATCCTTAATTTCGAAGTCGGTAATTTAGAGGTGACGCATGACCGAGCCCACGGCACTCGATCAGTATTTGATCGAACTGGTCAATCGCGCGCGTCTGGACCCCGCCGCCGAGGCGGCGCGCCTGGGCATCGACGTCAACCAGGGTCTGGCCGAGGGCCAGATCAGCTTGGCGCCAAAACAGCCGCTCGCGTTCAACGCCACCCTGGGTGACTCGGCGCTGGGCCATGCCCAGTGGATGCTGGAAACGGACGAGTTCTCGCACTCGGGCGTCGATGGCAGCGACCCCGGCATCCGGATGGCCGAGGCCGGCTACGAGTTCACCGGCGACTGGCGGTGGGGCGAGAACATCTCCTGGCGCGGCACCATCGGTCCGGCGGAGGACACCACCGCCTCGGTCTCCGCGCAGCACGACGCGCTGTTCCTCAGCGCCAGCCACCGCGTCAACATCCTCCAGGACGACTTCCGCGAGATCGGCACCGCCACGCCATCCGGCGAATTCATGAACTACAACGCCGTGATGGTGGACGAGAACTTCGGCAAAACCGGCACCGGCGTGTTCCTGACCGGCGTCGCCTATGACGACCTGGACGCCGACGATTTCTACACGCCGGGCGAGGGCAGGGCGGGGATCACCGTGACCGCCGTCCTCCAGGGCTCTCCCGAACCCGTCGTCCTGACCGATGTCACGGCGACGGCCGGCGGCTACGACATCCCGGCCCAGCCGGGCAATTACGTCGTGACGTTCTCAGGCGGCGGCTTGGCCTCGCCCATCGTCCAGACCGCGACGGTCGGGACCGAGAACGTGAAGCTGGACCTGATCGACCCCGGGACCGGCCTTGGCTCGGACGGGCAGGTGGCCGGGGCTTCCGGAACGGCCGATTCTCCCATGGACGATGCCACGCTCTCGTCGATTTGGAACTTCCTCCAGACCGAAGCCAGGGACCTGGATGTCAACACCCTGATCGACCACGTCGGAGGCGGCCAACCCGTGCCGGAGGCATGGCTTCCCGTGCTCCAGCAGGGCGCCGAGTTCCTGCGCGCTCAGGACCTGGAAAAATTCGCCGACGAGTTCGCCAACTATGTCGAACTGCTCGGCGTGCCGCACGGGCACAATCCGGACGACGGTTTCGGCGCCTGAAAACGAAACGGCCCGGGGAAGACTCCCCGGGCCGCCAGTCTAATACTGCTACGAGTTGTTGTGTATCGTAGGTCGGCTATAGCGCAGCGACAGCCGACACCACTCCTGCATGTCGGCTGCCGCTGCGCTATAGCCGACAAGCCGGATGCAAGTCTTAGTAGCGGTAATGATCCGGCTTGTACGGGCCGGCGGTCGGGACGCTGATGTAGGCGGCCTGCTTCTCGGTCAATTCGGTCAGCTTGGCGCCGATCTTGCCGAGGTGGAGGCGGGCGACCTTCTCGTCCAGGTGCTTCGGCAGGACGTAGACCTTGCGCTCGTAGTTGGCGTGGTTCTGCCACAGTTCGATCTGGGCCAGCACCTGGTTGGTGAAGCTGGCGGACATCACGAAGCTGGGGTGACCGGTGGCGCAGCCGAGATTGACCAGCCGGCCCTTGGCCAGGACGATCAGGCGCTTGCCATCGGGGAACACGACCTCGTCGACCTGCGGCTTGACCTCTTCCCACGCGTAGTTGCGCAGGCTGTCGATCTGGATCTCGCTGTCGAAGTGACCGATGTTGCAGACGATCGCCCGGTCCTTCATCTGGCGCATGTGATCCTGGGTGATCACGTCGACGTTGCCGGTCGCCGTCACGAAGATGTCGCCGACGCTGGCGGCGTCGTCCATGGTCGTGACCTGATAGCCTTCCATCGCCGCCTGGAGCGCGTTGATCGGATCGATCTCGGTGACCAGGACGCGGGCGCCTTGGCTGCGCAGCGACGCGGCCGAGCCCTTGCCGACATCGCCATAACCGGCGACCACGGCGACCTTGCCAGCCATCATCACGTCGGTGGCGCGCTTGATGCCATCGACCAGGCTCTCGCGGCAGCCATACAGGTTGTCGAACTTGGACTTGGTGACGCTGTCGTTGACGTTGATCGCGGGGACCTTGAGGGTGCCGGCCTTGACCATCTCGTACAGGCGGTGGACACCGGTGGTGGTCTCCTCCGACAGGCCGCGGACGTCGTTCAGCATCTCCGGATACTTCTCGTGCATGATCTGGGTGACGTCGCCGCCATCATCCAGGATCATGTTCGGCGTCCAGCCATCGGGGCCGCGCAGGCTCTGCTCGATGCACCACCAGAACTCCTCCTCCGTCTCGCCCTTCCAGGCGAAGACCGGGGTGCCGGCGGCGGCGACGGCGGCGGCCGCCTGATCCTGGGTCGAGAAGATGTTGCACGAGGACCAGCGGACGGTGGCGCCCAGATGGGTCAGCGTCTCGATCAGCACGGCGGTCTGGATCGTCATGTGCAGGCAGCCGACGATGCGGGCGCCAGCCAGCGGCTTGGACGCGCCGAATTCCTCGCGCAGAGCCATCAGGCCGGGCATCTCGGTCTCGGCGATCGCGATTTCCTTGCGGCCCCAGCCGGCAAGCTCGATGTCCTTGACCTTGTAGTCGGTGAAGCCACTGGAGACGGCCATCTGGAAAACTCCTGAACAAACTTTTGACGATAGCTCTGGGTGCGAACCCGATACGAGCGACTGCGGAGGGTTTATCAAGAGTGGCCATTCCTAGCAAGCATAAAGATATCTTTATGTGTGCAACAAAGCATGGCGGCCCTAATCGAAAGAATATTGCGACGGTCTGTCACTGAGGGGGCGAATCGATGCCACGCGGGGGATAATGACGGATCGGAAATAATGAATCACAAATTTTCCATGGATTCTTATGGGAAAGTAATATCACAAATGGCTTAGCTTTCGCGGTCGAGGCAAGTGGAGGCTGGCGAATTCGATGGGATCGCATGTGATGACGGATCAGAACAGGACACCGGGACGGCCGGTCCGCGCCGGCACCACCGTGGGAGCGGCCTTGCAGTTGCTGCTCGGTGTGGCATTGGCCGCGGATCTCGTCTTCCTCGGCATGGTGGGGCTACAGCTCTCCAACCGTGTGGAGGCGACCGGGATGGGTTTGGCGGCGGGTTGCGCCATCGTGCTCGGGATGGCGTTGTGCCAGGTGACCAGAAGAATCGGTGAGCCGGAACAGGCGTTGGAACGCGGCTGAGATCGGCGCAGCCGGGATCCGCGCCGGCGTCACGCCAGCGCGTTGAAGTCGTCCAGCAGGATCGCGATTCGGCCGCCGTCGCTCTGTTCCATGATGACGCGCGCCCTGCGGGTCGCCTCGACCAGATCCAAGCCCCTGATCCGGCGTTTGACCGCCAGCAGCGACCCCGGCGACATCGACAGTTCCCGGATGCCAAAACCCAGCAGCAGCGCGGCGTAACGTGGATCGCCGGCGATCTCGCCGCAGACGCTGACGGGGATGCGCGCCCGCAGCGCCGCCTCGGTCGAGAACTGGATCAGGCGCAGCACCGCCGGGTGCAGCGGATCATACAGATGGGCCACCTGCTCGTCGCCCCGGTCGATCGCCAGCGTGTACTGCGTCAGGTCATTCGTCCCGATCGCGAAGAAATCGCAAGCCGTCGCCAAGGCGTCGGCGGACAGCGCGGCGCCGGGGATCTCTATCATGGCCCCCAGCGGCGGCAGGGGATCGGCGATCCTGACACCCCGGCGCTTCAGCCGGTTGGCGACCCGGATCAGGATCTCGCGAACCTTGCGGACTTCCGAGACCGCGCAGATCATCGGCAGCAGGATACGGATCGGCCCGTGGGCTCCCGCCCGCAGCATCGCCGCCAACTGGGTTTCCAGCAGCTTGGGCTCGCGCAGTGACAACCGGATCGCCCGAAGCCCCAGGGCGGGGTTGGCGCAATCGGCGAAATGGCCGCGCAGGGATGTCGCCAGCTTCTCGCCGCCGATGTCCAGGGTCCTGACAGTGACCGTGCGGCCCTGCATGCCCTCAACGATGCCCTTGATGCTCTCGTACTGCTCCTCCTCGTCGGGCAGGTCCTCGCGGTTCATATAAAGGAACTCGGTGCGCAGGAGACCGACGCCGGCGGCGCCGGCCCCCATGGCGCCCTCCACGTCGCGTGGCATCTCGATGTTCGCGTTCAGCACGATCGAGGTTCCGTCGCGGGTCACCGCCGGCAAGTCGCGCAATCGCTTCAGCGCTTCCCGCTCGCGCGCGAGATCCTTTTGACGCGACATGAAGCCGTTGAGGGTCGCGACGCTGGGATTGATGAAGACCCGGCCCGCGATGCCGTCGACCACGACCGGATCGCCGGTCCGCACGCCATGCGACAAGCCCGCGACACCCAGCACCGCCGGAAGGCTGAGCGAACGCGCCATGATGGCGGTATGGCCCTCCGCGCCGCCCAGCACGGTCGCGAACCCGCCGATGCGGCGCGGGTCCAGCAAAGCCGTGTCGGCGGGCGTCAGTTCCTCGGCGATCACGATGCTGCCTTCCGGCACCTGGGAGAACGCCTGGAACTTCCGCTGCATCAGCACCCGGATCAGACGTGATCCGACCTCGCGGACATCGGCGATGCGCGCTGCGATATAGGTATCCTTCATCTCCGAGAAGCTGTGCGCCAGCGCCGCGATCTCGGCTTGGACGGCGCCCTCGGCGTTGATCCTGTCCTCGGCGATCCGGCGCTCGACGCCGCGTGTCAGCCGCGAGTTGGACAGCATGGCGAGATGGGCGTCCAGTAGGAAACCGACATCCTCCGCCGCCGACTCGGGTAGGATCGAGGCCTTCTCCTTCAACTTCCGGATCTGCCGGCACGCCTTGCCCGTGGCCTCGACGAACCTCGTCCGCTCCGCCTCGACGTCCTCGGGGGCGATCTGGAATTCGGGAACCTGGAGCGTGCCACTGTCGACGACATAGGCTGGCCCGATCGCGATGCCGGAAGACACGCCAAGGCCGCGCAGCATTTTCTCGGGTGATGTCAGGCCGGTCATCCTCGAGTCCGGCGTCTCGGGCGCTTTGGGGGCGTCGCCGTCAGTCTTCATCGAACTTGCGCCCGATCAGATCGACCAGCGCCGCGATCACGGGTTCCGCTTGTTTTCCTTGGGCGCGCAGGGTCACGGTGCAGCCTTGGCTGGCGGCGAGCATCATCAAGCCCATGATGGATTGACCCGACACAACCATGTCGTTGCGCTCGACCTCGACCTCCGCGTCGTACAGCGCCACCAGCTTGACGAACTTCGCAGCGGCGCGCGCGTGCAACCCACGCTGATTACGGATGAGGACGGTGTCGCTGACCACCGCGGCACCGCCGCCGGGGGGAACTTCGCTACCGGGTGCCGGCATTGATCAGATCTCGGAAAGCAGGGTGGACGCGACGTTGATGTATTTCCGGCCAGCGTCGCGGGCGGCCAGCACGGCGTCCGGCAGGTTCTCCGATCGTCGGACGCTGGCGAGCTTGATCAGCATGGGCAGGTTGACCCCGGCTATCACCTCCACCTTGGCCTTGTCCATCACGCTGATCGCGAGGTTGCTGGGTGTGCCGCCGAACATGTCGGTCAGCAGGACGACTCCGCTGCCGTCATCGACCTCCGCCACGCTGCTCAGGATGTCGCACCGGCGCTGCTCCATGTCGTCATCGGGACCGATGCAGACGGCGGCGACCTGATCCTGTTCCCCCACGACGTGCTCAAGCGCCGCGATGAATTCCGTCGCGAGCCGCCCATGCGTTACAAGAACCATTCCGATCATCGAACTTCCTTCTATCAACCGATCTGATCGCCGGCTTGTTAATCACGGAGCCAGCGCCAGACGCCGTCCTGTCTGGATGGCGTCAGGTTTGGCGGTTGCCGCTCCGTTCAAGGTCGCGATGCGTCAGCCCCACTTTATACCCCTGGCCGCCGAGCCATTCGGCCAGGGATTTGGCGACGAACACCGAGCGGTGCCGTCCACCTGTGCAACCGATGGCGATCGTCAGGTAGCTCTTTCCCTCCTGGTTGTAGCGCGGCAACAGCGGCTGCAACAGGTCTGTCAAGCGCCTGAAGAAGGCATCGAAGTCGGGATCCTCCGCCACCCGCGCGGCCACCGGAGCATCCAATCCGGTCAGGGGCCGCAATCGCGGATCGTAGTGGGGATTAGTTAAAAATCGCACATCGAAAACCAGGTCGGCCTCGCGCGGCACGCCCTGGCGGAACGAGAAGGACGTGACGAACACGTGGAGCGTCGGCTCCGCGCTCAGCTTGAAGTGACCAGCCAGGATGCGGCGCAGGTCGTGGATCGACAGCAGGGACGTGTCGATCGTGATGTCGGCGCTGTCCTTCAGCGGGGCCAGCAGCGTCCGCTCGCGGAGGATGCCATCGGCGACCGGCCGGTCGACAGCCAGCGGATGGCGCCGGCGCGTCTCGGTGTAGCGTCGCTGCAGGATCTCGTCGCCACATTCCAGGAAGATCAGGCGGACCGCGAGATCCGGCCGAGCCGCCAGCGCCTCGACCCCCTTCATCAGCGCGTCGGAACTGAAGTGGCGGGTCCGGGCGTCGACCGTGATCGCGATCGGCCGCGATAACAGGTCGCCTTGGTCGACCAAGGCGTCGACCATGTTCATCGGCAGATTGTCGACCGCCTCGTAGCCAAGGTCCTCCAGGCATTTGAGGGCGGTGGACAGGCCGGCGCCCGACATTCCGGTGACGACGGCCACCGGCCGGCGGACCATCGTCTTCTCGGAGCGTTCGGTGACGGCCGCTCCCTCCTCGGAGATCGGCATCGTCATGGGCGTTCAGGCACCGGGTGCAGCGCTCCTCCCGCCAGACGCGCCGCCGCGAGTCTCAGTTTGGCGGGGGTGGACGCGTGGAAGGGAGACAGGGTCAGCCGGCGAATCGGGCGGTCGAGCAGGGCGCTCGTCTCGATCTCCGGCAAGCGTTCGACCTTATCGTCGGGCGCCAGGTCGACGACCAGACCGATGGGAGCGGTGCGCGCGGCGTCCATCGGCAGGATGCCGACGCCGCGGACCTCGAGGAGGCCAGCGAGCGTCTTGGGCGCGCGGGCCATGACACGGCCGGCCGCGTCCAAGGTCAATTCGATCTGGTCGTCGGCGACCAGCCGCGCCCCTCCGTCGATCAGGCGGAGCGCCAGATCGGACTTGCCGCTGCCCGGGGGGCCCCGCAAGAGGACGCCGAAACCGGACAGCGCGACGCAGGTGCCGTGGATCGTCAACATGGTTTGGGGAGGTTGCTGCGCCCGCGCCCCGCTGTCAATGCCGACCCGAGGGCCGACCCGCGGGAATGTGTTGTTCTTTCGAGACTTCCAACACGATTTCGGTTTCACGAACGAGGGCGCCGGGCCGCTCCCGCGCACGCGGCCGCGGCCTCGCCGCCGGTGCTCCCACCGGGGTTCCCATTGGGCTTCCCCTGGGCTTCAGTGGAGCCTCAGTTCCGCGTCGACGAAGCGGTAGGCGTTGGGGGTGATCAGGGGGTTGGTCGCCACCTTGACGGAATGGACCTTGCCATCCAGCTCGCGCTCCCAAAAGGTCAGGAACTTGCGCAGCACCGGGTAGCGCGGGGCGATGTCCAAGTCCTGCCAGACGTAGCTTTGCAGCAGGCCGGGGTGGTCGGGCATGTGGTACAGGATCTCGGCGATTGTCAGGCGGTAGTCACGCAGTTGAAGACTCAAACTCGCCATTCGGATCTCCTCCGTGGTTGCGGCCAGCGGCAACTCCCAATGCTTGTTCGTTGATCCCAGTGTGAAGCTGGACAATTCGGCTGGCAAGCAAAATCATCCTTTATAATCAGTGTATTAGCAGCCGGTTCCGGAGGTTGCTGCCAGGGTTTTGGCAGGTGGCGAAAAAATCCGCGACAAGGCTCTTGAATCGCGTTTCGGCTTGGATTAGCTAGTTGGCACTTCTCGATGGGGAGTGCTAACAGGCGCTCGCCGGCGCCCCACCGGGAGGGATGGTCACCTGATTTCAGGACCGGCGCCGTCCGGTCCGGCATTCATTTCCGGTATCGTGAGCAAGGAGAGTCCGCGATGAAGTTCCGTCCGCTGCATGATCGTGTCGTCGTCCGCCGGGTCGAGCAGGAGAGCAAGACCGCCGGCGGGATCATCATCCCCGACACCGCCAAGGAAAAGCCGCAGGAAGGCGAGGTGATCGCCGTTGGTTCGGGCGCCCGCGACGAGTCCGGCGTCATCCATCCGCTGGACGTCAAGCCCGGCGACCGCGTGCTGTTCGGCAAGTGGTCGGGCACCGAGGTCAAGATCGACGGCGTCGACTACCTCATCATGAAGGAGTCGGATCTGCTCGGCGTCCTGGAAGGTTCCGCCGCGACCGCCAAGGCCGCCTGAGACGCTCCACTCCACCCACATCACTCATTGATATAGACCAAGGTTTACGGACATGGCTGCCAAGGAAGTCAAGTTCAGCATCGACGCCCGCAACAAGATGCTGCGTGGCGTGGACATTCTCGCCGACGCCGTCAAGGTGACGCTGGGCCCAAAGGGCCGCAACGTGGTGCTTGAGAAAAGCTTCGGCGCTCCGCGCATCACCAAGGACGGCGTGACGGTCGCCAAGGACATCGAGCTGTCCGACAAGTTCGAGAACATGGGCGCGCAGATGGTGCGCGAGGTCGCCAGCAAGACCAACGACCTGGCGGGTGACGGCACCACCACCGCGACCGTGCTGGCCCAGGCGATCGTTCGCGAGGGCGTCAAGTCGGTCGCGGCCGGCATGAACCCGATGGACCTGAAGCGCGGCATCGATCTGGCGGTGGAAGCCGTCGTCGCCGCCGTCAAGGCCTCGTCCAAGAAGATCGGCACCAATTCCGAGGTGGCCCAAGTCGGCACCATCTCCGCCAACGGCGAGCGCGAGATCGGCGAGATGATCGCCCGCGCCATGGAGCGGGTCGGCAACGAGGGTGTCATCACCGTCGAGGAGGCCAAGTCGCTCGAGACCGAACTGGAGGTCGTCGAGGGCATGCAGTTCGACCGGGGCTATCTCAGCCCGTACTTCGTGACCAACGCCGACAAGATGCAGGTCGAGCTGGAAAGCCCCTACATCCTGCTGCACGAGAAGAAGTTGTCGGGCCTCCAGGCCCTGCTCCCGGTCCTCGAAACCGTCGTCCAGAGCGGCCGTCCGCTGCTGATCGTCGCCGAGGACGTCGAGGGCGAGGCGCTGGCGACCCTGGTGGTCAACAAGCTGCGCGGCGGTCTCAAGATCGCCGCCGTCAAGGCTCCAGGCTTCGGCGACCGACGCAAGGCGATGCTCGAGGACATGGCCATCCTGACCGGCGGCCAGGTCATCAGCGAGGATCTTGGCATCAAGCTGGAGAACGTGACGATCGACATGCTGGGCACCGCCAAGCGCGTCGTCATCACCAAGGAGAACACCACGATCGTCGACGGCGCCGGCAGCAAGGCCGACATCGACGCCCGCTGCGGCCAGATCCGCCAGCAGGTCGAGGAGACCACCAGTGACTACGACCGCGAGAAGCTCCAGGAGCGTCTCGCCAAGTTGGCTGGCGGCGTCGCGGTGATCCGCGTCGGTGGCGCCACCGAGGTCGAGGTCAAGGAGCGCAAGGACCGCGTCGACGACGCGATGCACGCGACCCGCGCCGCGGTCGAGGAAGGCATCGTGGCCGGTGGCGGCGTGGCGCTGCTCTACGCCACCAAGGCGCTGGACGCGATCAAGACCAACAACGACGACCAGCGCGTCGGCGTCGAGATCATCCGCCGGGCCCTCCAGGCTCCGGCGCGCCAGATCGCGACCAACGCCGGTGTCGATGGCTCCATCGTCGTCGGCAAGCTGATCGAGCAGTCCGACACCAGCTTCGGCTATGACGCCCAGTCCGGCCATTACGGCGACATGTTCCAGTTCGGCGTGATCGACCCGACCAAGGTCGTCCGCACCGCGCTGCAGGACGCCGCCTCGGTCGCCGGCCTGCTGATCACCACCGAGGCGATGGTGGCCGAAAAGCCCGAGAAGAAAGCCGCTCCGGCCGGGATGCCCGGTGGCGGCATGGGCGACATGGACTTCTGATCCAAACGATCAATATCGCATCACCGATGCAATCGACCTTGGGCGGCCCCACCGGGCCGCCCTTTTTTCGTACCTCGAGTTGCATTAAATTGCACAGTAGCCGCCGTAGGTCGGGTGGAGCGAAGCGGCACCCGACACCAACGCGCCGGCTTGTCGGGTGCCGCTTCGCTCCACCCGACCTACGGTTGAATTTCTGGAACTTACCCGTGAGCGACACGATGGAATGGTGGCATCCCGACAGCTTCGCCCGGCGGCGTCCGTTCCTGGAGGGCAGGGCGCGGGTGGCGTCGCGGATCCGCGCCTGGTTCGAGGAGCGGGGATTCATCGAGGTCGAGACGCCGGCGCTTCAGGTCTCTCCCGGCCTGGAACCGCACCTGATCGCCTTCGCAACAGACTTGGTCGGGCCAAATCCCGACGACCGGCGGACCCTCTACCTGCACACCAGCCCCGAATTCGCCATGAAGAAGCTGCTGGTGGCGGGAGTGCCGAAGCTGTTCCAACTGGCCAAGGTCTACCGCAACGGCGAGCGGTCGGGCACCCACAGCCCGGAGTTCACCATGCTGGAGTGGTACCGGGCGGGTGCCGGCTACCGCGACTTGATGGACGACTGCGTGGATCTGGTCCGGACGGCGGCGCGCGTGGGTGGCCGTGAGACTTTCGAGTGGCGCAGGCGATCCTGCGATCCTTTTGGCCCATGGGAGGTGCTGAGCGTCGCCGACGCGTTCGACCGCCACGCCGGCATCGACTTGCTGGCGACCGCCCCCGATCCCAACGCTCCCGACACCGCGCTGCTGGCGCGCGCGGCGGATCGGGCCGGCATCACGCCGCATGACGGCGACACCTGGGAGGATCTGTTCTTCCGCATCTCGCTGGACCTGATCGAACCGCATCTCGGCATGGACCGTCCCACCTTCCTGACGGATTATCCGGTCTCCATGGCGGCGCTGTCCCGCCCCAAGCCGGAGGACCCGCGCGTCGCCGAGCGGTTCGAGCTGTACGCCTGCGGCCTGGAACTCGCCAACGCCTTTGGCGAACTGACCGACGCCGCAGTCCAGCGCGCCCGGTTCGAGGCCGACATGGACCTCAAGGAGCGGATCTACGGCGACCGCTACCCGATCGATCCCGACTTCCTCGCGGCGCTGGAGTTCGGCATGCCGGAAAGTTCGGGGATCGCTTTGGGCTTCGACCGGTTGACCATGCTGTGCACGGGAGCGGCGGAGATCGCCGATGTCCTGTGGGCTCCCGTGGCCGGATTTGAAAGGTAAGTGCTTGTTCGCCTCTTTTGGACGATTGATCCAACGCCTGCCGCTCGCGGCGGCGCTGCTCCTGCTGGCGTCCTGCGCCAGCCTGCAACCCAATCCCCTGCTCGGGCGCTGGACCATGGTGACGCCGATGGCGCCCGGCGTCGTGCTGGGGATCTATGAGTTCCGCAGTTCCAGCATGACCGCCTTCGGCCTGACCCAGAGCGTCGAGTACTCGGTCGAGGGGAACGACGTTCTGGTGGTTCCTGAAGGCATCGGGATCGGGTTGGAGGTGACCGTCGACGAGGACGAGGGCACCGCCCGCCTCACCGATCCCGTCACCGGCGGCCTCGTCACCCTGCGCCGGCTTCGGAACTGACCGACGGCACCGGCGCCGCCCGCTGCTCGCGGTGGAAGACGAACAGCCCGCTGGCGATGATCAGCGCGGCACCCGACAGCACCCAGGCGTCCGGCACGTCGTTCCAGACCAGCCAGCCCAGCGCCATGGCCCAGACGAGCGAGCTGTACTGGTAGGGGACGACGACGGCCGCCGGGCTAACGGCCAGCGAGCGGTTGATCAGGACGTGGCCGACCACCGCCACCACGCCGAGCACGGCGAGCAGGGCCAAATGCACGGGGGTCGGCGGGATCCAGACGAACGGCGCCACGGCGGCACCGGCGAGGCCGATGCCCAGCGTCTGTAGGCTGACCATGCTCAGCGCTCCGGTCCCGCGCAACGAGCGCGTCAGGATCAGGGTGAAGGCGAAGGTCAGGCTGCCGGCCAGCGCCGCCATCGCTCCCCACGAGATGACATCGCCGGTCGGTCTCAACACCAGCAGCACACCGACGAACCCCACGCCCACGGCGCTCCAGCGCCGCGCGCCGACCTTCTCGCCCAGCAGGGGAACCGACAGGGCCGTGACGAACAGGGGAGCCGCCATGTAGATCGTCATCACGTCGGCCAGCGGCAGCGCCCGGACCGACAGGAAGAACAACGCGACCTCCAAGGCGATCAGCACCACGCGGGTCAGGTGCGCCAGCGGCTTGGCGACGCGGAAAACCTTGACCGGGCCGGCCCGGATGATCAGCGGCGCCAGGATCAGCATCGACGCGGCGCCGCGCACCGCCAGGATCATCGGGACCGGATAGATCTCCACCAGCCACTTCCCGATCGCGTCGTTCAGCGTGAACAGCGACATGCCCAGGACCATGCAGAGGATGCCGTGCCTGTTGTCCGCACGCTCCTCCGACGGGGCCGCCAAGGGCAGGGTGGGCGATACGGCCGGAGACGAGGGAGGGGACAAGGTGGGAACTCCGGATGGGCCTCAGGCGGCGTCGCGCGTCAGGCGGCGGTGAAGGAAGGCCAGCACGGCGGCCTCCTCCGGTTTCAGGGCGTCCAGCTCAGACCGGAGGTCGTCTTCTATCCGATCCTTCAGTTGGGTGGCCAGATCACCTTCGATATAGCTGTCCAGCACGTGGGGGTGGATGTAGCATTTCCGGCAGATCGCCGGCGTGTTGCCCAGCCTCGCCGAGACGCGTTCGATCGCCGCCCGAAGGTTCCGCTTGGCGGCGGCCTGGGTGTCGAAGCTCTCGAACTCGGCCAAGGCCATCGCCGCCAGCACGGTCCCGGCCCAAGTGCGGAAGTCCTTGGCCGAGAAGTCGCGGCCACTGATCTCCCGCAGGTAATCGTTGACGTCCTGCGATGTCACGCCATGGCGCTGACCCTCGTCGTCCAGGTATTGGAACAGGTGCTGGCCGGGCACGTCCTGGCAGGACTTGACGATGCGGGCGATCCGCCGGTCCTTGATCTGGAGGTTCCAGACCTTGCCGCTCTTGCCCTTGAACTGGAAGCGCAGCTTGCCGCCGTCGACCTCGACGTGGCGGTCCTGCAGGGTGGTCAGGCCGAAGCTCTTGTTCTCCTTGGAATATGTCGTGTTGCCGATCCGGATCAGCGTGTTCTCCAGCAGGTGGACGACGGTCGCCAGCACCTTCGCGCGCGGCAGGCCCCGCTTGGCCATGTCGGTGGCGATGCGCTCGCGGATGGCGGGCAGGGCGCGGCCGAATTCCAGCATGCGCTCGTATTTCGTGCTGTCGCGGACTTCCCGCCAGCGCGGGTGATACCGGTATTGCTTGCGGCCACGATCGTCGCGTCCGGTCGCCTGGATGTGGCCGTCGGGATCGGCGCAGATCCAGACATCGGTGTAGGCAGGCGGGATCGCCAGCGACTTGATCCGGTCGAGTTCCGCCTTGTCCTTCAGCGGCGTGCCGTCCGGCTTCCGGAACGCGAAGCCCTTGCCCGATTTCCGGCGCCTGATGCCCGGCTCCTCGTCCGAGACATAGACCAGCCCCGCCTGCTCGGCGGCGGCCGGTGGATCGACGAGGATGCCTTCCTCTCCAGCCTCTCCCGTCTCCTTGGTAGCGTCCGTTTCCTTGGTCGCGTTGATGGCGCCGTCCCGCATTCCTGGTTCCCTGGTCCTGGTTCCACCGCATGGGTGCTCCAGCAATAACCCTCTGAGAAGAAAATCAGCGCGCTCCGTTTCTCGGACGGGACCTTGAGGCCCGTTCGTTTGTTCTCACGTCACCGATAGTCGATCCGACGTTCTCCTGAAATTTCTCATCGAGGCCGATACGTGTACAAAATGCCGTCCGTCGCCAATGTCGCCCGCCGATCCCGCATTCAGGAAGGTCTTCCCTTTCCGCTGGGCGCCACCTGGGATGGCCTGGGCGTCAACTTCGCCTTGTTCTCCGCCCACGCGACCAAGGTGGAGCTGTGCCTGTTCGACCGCGACGGCAAGCGCGAGCTGGAACGCATCGAGCTGCCGGAATACACCGACGAGGTGTGGCACGGCTATCTGCCGGACGCCCGCCCCGGCACCGTCTACGGCTATCGCGTCCACGGCCCCTTCGAACCGACCGCCGGTCACCGGTTCAACCACCACAAGCTTCTGCTCGACCCCTACGCGAAGGCCTTGGTTGGGCACATGCGCTGGTCCGACGCCCATTTCGGCTACCGGATCGGCTCGCCGCGCGACGACCTGTCGTTCGACCGCCGCGACAGCGCTCCGGGCATGCCGAAATGCCGCGTGGTCGATCCCGCCTTCACCTGGGGCAACACGCAGGCGCCGCGCATTCCGTGGGAACGGACGATCTTCTACGAGACCCATGTCGGCGGCTACACCATGCGGCACCCCGCCGTGCCGCCCCAGCTCCAAGGCACCTACGCCGGCCTGGCGCACCAGGACGTGGTCGACTACATCCGCAGCATCGGCATCACCTCGATCGAGCTGCTGCCGGTCCACGCCTTCTTGGATGACCGCCATCTGCTGGAGCGCGGCGTCCGGAACTTCTGGGGCTACAACTCGATCGGCTTCTTCGCTCCGGAGACGCGTTATTCCGCGACCGGCACGATCGGCGAGTTCAAGGAAATGGTGGCGCGCTTCCACGACGCCGGCATCGAGGTGATCCTGGACGTCGTCTACAACCACACCGCCGAGGGCAACGAGCGCGGCCCGACCCTGTCGTTCAAGGGCATCGACAACGCCTCGTACTACCGGCTGGCGCCCGATCCGCGCTATTACATCAACGACACCGGCACCGGGAACACGCTGAACGTCTCCCATCCGCGAGTCCTCCAGATGGTGACCGACAGCCTGCGCTACTGGGCGACCGAGATGCGGATCGATGGCTTCCGCTTCGACCTCGCCACCATCCTGGGCCGCGAGCCGCATGGCTTCGACGAGGGTGGCGGCTTCCTCGACGCCTGCCGCCAGGACCCGATCCTGTCGCGCGTCAAGCTGATCGCCGAACCCTGGGACATCGGACCCGGCGGCTATCAGGTCGGCGGCTTCCCGCCCGGCTGGGCCGAATGGAACGACCGCTACCGCGACACCATCCGAAGCTACTGGAAGGGCGACGAGGGCAAGCTGCCGGAGGTGGCGTCGCGCCTGACCGGCTCCAGCGACTTCTTCGAGAAGCGCGGGCGGCGGCCGTGGGCCAGCGTCAACTTCATCACCGCCCATGACGGCTTCACCCTGAACGATCTGGTCTCGTACAACGAGAAGCACAACGAGGCCAATGGCGAGAACAACCAGGACGGTCACTCCAACAATCACAGCTGGAACCACGGCGTCGAGGGACCGACCGACGATCCCGAGATCAAGGCGCTGCGCGAACGGCAGAAGCGCAACCTGCTTGCGACGCTGCTGTTCTCGCAGGGCACGCCGATGATCCTGGCCGGCGACGAGTTCGGCAACACCCAGGGCGGCAACAACAACGTCTATTGCCAGAACAGCGATATCGGCTGGATCAACTGGGACAAGATCGATGACGATGACCAGTCGCTGATCGAGTTCGTCCGCGAGGTCGTGGCGCTCCGCCAATCGCATCCCCTGCTGGGACTGCCCAAATTCCTCCACGGCAACCAGGACCCCGAACTGGGCGTCAAGGACATCACCTGGGTGACACCCGCCGGGACCGAGAAGAGCCCCGAACAGTGGCAGGATCCCATGGCCCGCTGCGTCGGCATGTTGCTGGACGGCAGGGTGGCGCGCGGTCTACAAGCCCAGGCGTTGGGCAAGCCGGGCGATATCCTGATGCTGGTGATCAACTCCTATCACGAGGACGTACCCTTCAAACTGCCGAGCGTTCCGGGCGTCGTCGGTTGGCAAACCCTGCTCGACACCTCCAAGCCGGGCGGAAAGTCGTCGATGCTCGACGTCGAGGCGCCGATCACGGCCGCGGGCCGCAGCCTGTCGCTGCTGACCGCGCTGCATGACGGGGCGGTCTGGACCAGCGCCGAATCCGCCCGCGAACGGCTGAACATGCCGGAAGTCGATCCGGTACCGGAAGTCATCGACGAGGACGCTCCGGTGGAGGCGCCGACCGGCGCCGAACTCGCCGCCTTCGATCCCGCCGACCATGGCGGGGCGCCCGAGGAAGCCGCTGAGCCGGCGGAGGCGACCGGGTCCGATCCTCTTGAGACGCCCACCAGATGACCGAGCAGCTGGGGCCTAACGACGAGTGGTTTCGCGCTATCGCCGACAGCGCCCCGGTCTTGATCTGGATGTCCGACACCGAAGGGCGGGGGATCTATTTCAACCTCGCCTGGCTCGACTTCACCGGCCGCCCGACCGAGCGGGAGGCCGGTGACGGCTGGATGGAGCGATTGCATCCGGAGGACCGGGGCCAGATCGACGCGGCGTACGAGGCGTTCCACCAGCGCGTGCCGTTCCAGCTCCAGTTCCGCCTGCGCCGCAAGGACGGCGCGTGGCGCTGGATGCTGAATTCCGGCAAGCCCCGCCACACTCCCTCCGGAGAGTTCGCGGGGTACACCGGCAGCTGCGTCGACATCACCGAACGATTCGAGGCGGAATCCGAGGCGCGCCGTCAATTGGGGCTGATGCGCGCGATCACCGACAACGCCGCCGAGGCGTTGTTCCTGATGGACGGGGAGGGCAGGATCTCGTTCGTCAACCCGGCCGCCGAGCGGATGTTCGGCTGGACGGCTGACGAGCTGGTCGGCGCCGTCCTGCACGACAAGCTGCATCACCACCACGCGGATGGCCGCCCCTATCGGATCGAGGATTGTCCGATCACCAGTGTCTTCGCGACGGGCGACACGCTGCGCGAGCACGAGGACGTGTTCTTCCGGCGCGACGGGGCCCCGGTCGATGTCCTCTGCTCGGTGGCACCCATCCTCACCGGCGGTGGCGTCGACGGCGCGGTCGTGGTCGCGCACGACATCACCGACCGCAAGCGGGCGGAGGAGGCGCTCCAGCGCAGCGAGAGCCGGTTCGCCGCCATCTTCCGGCAGGTCATCGTCGGCATCACCCAGTTCGACCTCGACGGCCGCTTCCTGCTGGTCAACGAGCGGTTCTGCGAGATCGTCGGCCGCCCGATGGAGGATGTCCTCAAACAGACCAGCCAAGGGATCAGCCACGCCGACGACGCGGAGCGGACGGTGGCGCTGATGCGGCGCGCCGCCGATCTGGGTGAGGATTTCCAAGTGGAGAAACGCTATCTCCGGCCCGATGGCTCCGCCGTGTGGGTGAACAACAGCGTCTCGGTCATGCGAGGCCCCGACGGCACCCCCCGGTTCCTGGTCGCGGTGGTGCGCGACATCACCGAGCAGAAGCGGGTCGAGGCCGAGATGTCGCGCGCCAACCAGGAACTTGTCGCCGCCCTCGACGAGCGGGAGGTCCTGCTCAAGGAGGTCCACCACCGCGTCAAGAACAACCTACAGGTCGTTGTCAGCCTGCTCCGCCTGCAAGCGAGCCGGCTGCGCGACGCGACCGGGGTCGACGCCCTCCGCGAGAGCCTCAACCGCGTCTCGGCCATGAGCACCATCCACGAGCTGCTGTATCGCTCGACCACGCTGGCCGACATCGACTTCGCCGAGGTGCTGCGGACGCTGACCGCCAACCTGCGTGACGCCTACGACCTGGGCGAGGGCCACGTCGTCACGATCGTCGAGGTCGATCCCGTGCCGGTTAGCATGGATGCCGCCGTGCCGCTGGCCCTCATCGCCAACGAGCTGATCTCCAACGCCTTCAAGCACGCCTTTCCCGACGGCGGCCCCGACGGCGGCCCGGGGGAGGTCAGGGTCGGCCTGTCGCGCGAGGATGGCGCCATCGTGCTGCGGATTTCCGACACGGGTGCCGGCTTCATCCCGCCCCGCCGCGCGTCCAGCCTGGGGCTGATGCTGGTTGACCGGCTGGTCAAGCAGATCTCCGGCCGGCTGGACATGGAGCCGCCGCCTGGAACACGATACCGGATGACCTTTGACTTGCAGTGAGGGCGACCTGGAATGACCGACGGGGCAGGGCGGCACGAGTCTCCGGCGGAGGACTGGCGATTCGCCACGGTTCCCGGCTCGGCTGGCGAGCGGCGCGATTTCCGGATCACGCTGGGGCTGCGCGAGGGCTGGAAGCGGACTGGCAGGATCTACGACATCGAGGAGGCCGTCCGCGCCGCCCATGACTGGATGAAGCGCAAGGCCGACGCCGGCCAGCCGTTCCTGTCCGGCATGTTCACCCGGGGCGAGGTGGTCTACGCCTGGCCAGGCGTCGAAGGCACCATGGGCTCCGCCGGCAGCGACCGCGAGCCGGTGGCGATCTTCACCGGCGAGGCCTTGCCCCTCTACAGCGGCGATCTCGACGACGACGCGATTTGCGCCCTGCTCAACGAACTGGCCTGT
This sequence comes from Skermanella stibiiresistens SB22, assembly GCF_000576635.1. Taxonomy (GTDB): domain Bacteria; phylum Pseudomonadota; class Alphaproteobacteria; order Azospirillales; family Azospirillaceae; genus Skermanella; species Skermanella stibiiresistens. The sequence continues at coordinate 67,050 of NZ_AVFL01000008.1, read as the reverse complement.
GAGATGGGGCGTTTGCTCGGCCAGGAGGATCTCCACCTCGCCTACAAGGATCGCGCCTGGGTGCTTCGGCGGGTGCTGGACTGACGATCGCGTTCGTCGACCGGGTCCCGGCTCAGGTTGACGTTTACAATGGGCGTGACCGATGTCTAAAAGGAGATTGGCGCCGAGCCCCATCGACGTCCCCCGACCGACACACCCCAACCGACCAGCCGATCCACGGGAGAGCTGAAATTGATGGCCGCACTCGATGTCCGGCCCGTCTTCTACGTGATCGGCAGCCTCCTGACGATCCTCGCGGTGGCGATGCTGGCGCCGATGCTGACCGATCTCGCCGTCGGCAGCGCCGACTGGCGGGTTTTCGGCACGGCTTCGGCGCTGACGCTGTTCTTCGGCGTGCTGATGCTGCTGACCAACTGGTCGCCACGCCTGACGCTGAACCTGCGGCAGACCTTCCTGCTGACCACGTTGAGCTGGGTGATCGTCTGCCTGTTCTCGGCGCTTCCGTTCATGTTCTCGGAGATCGGGCTCAGCTTGACCGACGCCTATTTCGAGGCGATGTCGGGCCTGACCACGACCGGATCGACCGTGATCGCGGGTCTCGACACGCTGCCGCCCGGACTGCTGCTGTGGCGGGCGCTGACCCAATGGCTGGGCGGCATCGGCATCGTCGCCATGGGCATCGCCATCCTGCCGTTCCTGCGCGTCGGCGGGATGCAGCTGTTCCGCTCGGAGTCGTCGGACCGCTCGGACAAGGTCGTGGCGCGCGCGTCCGACCTCGCGATCTGGCTCGGCTGGGTCTACCTGACCCTGACCATCATGACGACCGCAGGTCTCCGCCTCAGCGGCATGACGATGTTCGACGCGATCACCCACGCCATGGCGGCGGTCTCCACCGGCGGCTTCTCGACCCGCGACCCTTCAATCACCGCCTGGGGGAACGACGCCGTCGAATGGGTCCTGGTGGTGGCGATGATCGCCGGTGGCCTGCCCTTCGTCCGCTTCCTCAGCTTCGCCAAGGGCGATCCGCGGCCGTTGTGGCGCGATACCCAGGTTCGCTGGTACCTGGGATTCCTGGCGGTCGTCTCGGTGGCGATGGGTCTGTGGCTGGCGGTGCGGCAGGACATCGGCTGGTACGACGGCATCCGGCTGGCGACCTTCAATGTCGTCTCGGTCGTCACCACCACCGGCTTCGCGTCGGCCGACTACAATGATTGGGGACCGCTGGCACTGGCGGCCTTCCTGGTCCTGACCCTGGTCGGCGGCTGTACCGGATCGACCGCCGGCGGCATCAAGATCTTCCGGTTCGAGATCCTGTTCCTGGTGCTCAAGAAGCAACTCGTCCGGCTCTACAGCCCGAACCGCGTCTATCCCGTCACCTACAACGAGAAGATGGTCGACAACGACATCATGCTCTCTGTGATGAGTTTCGGCTTCGTCTTCATGGCGTTCCTGCTGGTCTTCACGATCGCCCTGGGTGCCGCGGGGCTGGACCTGCTGACGGCCCTGTCGGGCAGCGCCACGGCACTGGCCAATGTCGGCCCTGGTTTGGGTCCGATCATCGGACCGGTCGGCAACTTCGCGACGCTGCCGGATGTCGCCAAATGGATCCTGACCACCGGCATGCTGCTGGGCCGGCTGGAGTTCTTCACCGTGCTCGTCCTGATGAACCCGAACTTCTGGCGCGGCTAGGGCGCCACCATCGCGCCGGTGCCAAGCCCTTCCAGAAGCCTGCCTCCGCGCGACGCCAAGGCGTCGGCGCGGCCGCGGTCGCCGATCAGCTCCATCATCCGGATCGCCCCGGACAGGCGAGCCCTGGTTTGCCGGACCTCCGCGTCGGGCGCCCCGCGCCGCTCCAGGTCGCCGATCAGGGTGGCGGCGCCGCGCTCCAACTCCTCCTCGATCATCTTCAAGGCGCTTTCGACCATGCCGCCCAACCCCAGCGGTGCGGCAATCCGGGTACACCGCCGCAAGGCGCGGGCGTGCTCCTCCGCCTGGAGCGACCGCTCGGCCGAAACGTCGATCTCCAGCACGGCCGACAGGACGCGGGCCGGCGCCGTGTCGATGACATTGGACTGGATCATGCCGCGGACCACGCCGCGCACGGTCTGCAACCGGCTCGTCACCGAGTCGTCATAGGCTGAATCCAGGGCGCTGCCGGCCGAGATCAAGCCATCGACCAGGTTCTCCGCCAAGGAGACGGCGTCGCCGGGCCGGGCGGCCAGAGTCGCGTCGCTGGCCAGCCTGTGCGACCGCTGCTCCAGGTTCCGCACCACCATGGCGCCCAGCCTGGAGATGATCAGCGGCTTCTGGGCCCGCGTCAGCCGGCCGAAGTCCATGTCCTCAAGCCGCTGTAGCAGCGACGCCGGATTGGCGAGCCGTCCCGCCACCGCCAGCAGGATGGTGAGCGGCCTCGCCGGGTCGCGTCTCGCGGAAATCTCGACCTGCCGCTCGATCACCGCGATATCCGTCGCCGACAGATAGGCGATGGGCTTTTCCGGAAGCAACGTCTTCAACTCCTCGATCGTCTCCGCGCTGTCGAGGAAAGGCACGACGGACTCGATGTCCCGGCGCAACGTGGCGTCCAACCCCTGACCGTCCTCGGTGTCGGGGGTTTCCAGCCGGCGGGTCAACACCTCCGCCGCCGCCCGCCACAACTGGCGTCCGATGGCATGCTGGCCGGCGGAGTCGGTTGGATCCAGCGCCGCGTGATTGTGCTGAAGCAGGTTCATCAACTTCGGATCGACGTCGTTCTCGACCAGCCGCCAGACTGGGATGATCACGCGCCGCTGGACCCCTCCGATCGATCCATTGCGGCCACCGCCCTCCAGCACATCCTCGAACGGCAGGCACATCAGCCGCGTCAGGCTGGGCCTGCGCTGGGGGCGCACCTGGGTCAGGCGCGGCCGGATCGTCGCCAGGGTGTTCCGAACCTCCGGCCGCTCCTGGACCTGCTCCAGCAACTTGACGATTTCCCAAAATTTCGCGGCTGGAACGTCCAGCAGCCGCTTTTCCAATTCCCTGAGGTCGGTTCCCGAAGTCTTCATCCCGCTCACGCCTTGGCCCGCTCGATCAGCTGAATCATGACCATACCCTCGGTTGCCGGTCGGCCGACCCGCGCGGGGACCGCTGCTCCGGCATGGTGACCACGCACCGTCCAGTGGCGCCGTCCACTTCCGGCGGACGCCTTGGTCAACTAACGGAGTGTATAGGTCAAAACTTCCTCTAGTCTACAAGCGCTGGACTGATCGATAATCTTTTTATCGGGTTCGATAGGTGAGTGGGCGAGGAATTCGACAACTCTGGCGATCAGCGCGGGTCCGACCTCACCATCCAGCGACATGATCGATTCCGGGTGGAACTGCACGGCGGCGATCGGCAGGTCGCGATGCTCGATCGCCATGACGACTCCATCCTCGGCCAGCGCGGTGATCTCCAGATCGGCCGGCAAGGCCAACGTCTCCGCGAACAACGAATGATAGCGGCCGACGGTGAATTCGGTTGGCAGTCCCGCCAGCGTCCGCCCGCCGGCACGGCCACTCCCCGTCAGCCGCACCCGCGACGGTTTTCCGTGCATCGGCCGATCCAGTACCCCAAGGCGTCCGCCGAAATACTCCGCTATGCCCTGAAGGCCGAGACAGACGCCGAAGACCGGCACGTCCCGCGCCAGCGCCGCGTCGAGCGTCGCCGCGATGTCGAAATCGGCCGGCCGGCCGGGGCCAGGCGAGAGCACCAGCAGTTCCGGCCGTATCTCGGTCAGCCTCGCGCGAGCGGCATCCGGCCGCAGTGTCGTCACCTCGGCACCGGTCCGCCGGAAGTAGTCGCCCAGCGTGTGGACGAAGCTATCCTCGTGATCGACCAGCAGGACGCGCTTGCCGACCCCAAGCCGTGGCGCCTCTCCTAGGCCCGCGCGACCATCGCCTGGGACATGCCGGATCGCGGCGAACAGGGCGGATCCCTTCAGGCGGCATTCCGCGTCCTCCGCCTCCGGATCGCTGTCGAACAGCAGGGTGGCGCCGACCCTGACCTCGGCGACACCCTGGCGCAGCCGGATCGTTCGCAGCGTCAGCCCGGTGTTCATGCCGCCGTCGAAGGTCAGGCAGCCGATGGCGCCACCGTACCAACGGCGCGGCGACTTCTCGTTGCCCTCGACGAAGCTCATGGCATGCCGCTTGGGAGCACCCGTCACCGTCACGGCCCAGGTGTGGCTGAGGAAGCCGTCGAGCGCGTCGAAGCCGTCGCGCAGCGTTCCTTCCACATGATCGACCGTATGGATCAGCCTGGAATACAGCTCGACCTGCCGGCGGCCGATCACCCGGACCGAGCCGGGCTCGCAGATCCTGGACTTGTCGTTGCGGTCCACGTCGGTGCACATGGTCAGTTCCGACGCGTCCTTGGCCGAGTTGAGCAGGGTCAGGATCTGCGCCGCGTCGCCGATCGCGTCGGCGCCGCGCGCGATGGTCCCGGAGATCGGACAGGTCTCGATCCGGCGCCCCTCCACCCGCACGTACATTTCCGGCGACGCCGCCACCAGGAACTCACCCTCGCCCAGGTTGATCAAAGCCCCATAGGGCGACGGGTTGGCGGCCCTCAATCGGCGGAACAATGTGGCCGGTCCACTGGCCGATGGCTCGGAGAAGGTCTGGCTCAGCACCACCTCGAACAGGTCACCGCGCTTGAAGGCCTCGCGCGCCCGTTCCACGGCGGCGGCGTACTCGCCCGGCCCATGGTCGCTGGCGGTCACGCCATCATGGCCGGCGGGCGCCGCCACGTCGTACCGGGCGGGTGCCGTGGCCCGCGCCAGCCCATGGGTCCGTTCGCCCGAAGCCGTGAACTCGTAGTGGTGGATCGTGGCGCTGGCGCTGTGGTGATCGACCACCAGGATCTCGTCGGGCAGATAGAGGACGAGGTCGCGCTGGTCGTCGGCGCGCTCCAGCCGCTGGCGGATCGCCTCGAACTGGAAGGCCAAGTCGTAGCCGAACGCGCCGTACAGGCCGAGCGTGTGATCCTCATCCGACCCGAACAGGTCGGAGATCGCCCTCAGCACGGAGAAGACCGAAGGCTGCCGGCTGCGCTCCTCCTCGGCGAAACCCGCTTCCGCGACCCTCACGCGGCACTCGGCCAATCCCGGCGCCCGCCGCAGACGCTCCAAGGCGTCATGCCCCTCCAGCGCCTCGCCGATCGCCCGGACCAGCACACCTCCGCGCGGATTTAGAGCCTCGATGCTGATCGTCCGCTCCCGGGCGGTCAGCATCACCGGTGGATCGACGAAGCCCAGGTCCCAGCGGGTATAGCGTCCGGGATAGTCGAAGCTGGATGACAGCAGCGCGCCGCGCGAGCGTTCCAGCGCGTCGATCAGGGGCTCAACGGCATCCTGGTAGGGCTGTTGGATCAGGCGGCGCTCGATCCGGATGCCGCCGCGTGTCCGATAGGCGAGGGTGTCTCGGTGGTGGTCCATGGCCGTGGTGTCCGTTTGGTTGTCCGGCTGGTGGGGAGCTGCGGCGGATACCGAACGGAGTGTCCACGTCTTCTCGCGGAAAAGACGAAGGCCGCCCGGAACCCGCGGCGGCCTCGATGTCGATCCCGAAGATCGTCAACGCGTGTGGTTTGGCCGCCCGGTTACACGGGCCACCACCAACGCTGCGCTGCTGTGACGATCAAGGTGTTCATGAACTTGACGATGTCACGCCGCCCCGGCGCCGGTCAAGACCGATTCGGCCGCTTCGGCGGTCATGCCAGCGTGCCACATCGACACGCCGGTCCGCGGGCGGTACGACCATCAGTTCCTCGGTCCTCCGGAGCCCCCGTTGCAAAGTTTCAGCTATCGCCTCAAGAGACTCGGCATGGGCCTCGTGGTGCTGGACACGTCCTGGCGGATCACCGCCTGCGACGCCTTGGCCCGGCACCTGCTGGGACGCCAGCCGGCTCCGCTGCTGGGTCGGTCGATCCTGGACCTTCATCCGCCGCAAGTCCGCCAAAGGGTGGAATGGCTTCTCGAGTCCGCCGCACAAGGTCCCGCCAGTCTCCTGGTGTCGCTGCCCGACCGCACCATCCTGGTCCGCGTCGTGGCGCTGGAGGAGGGCGGGGGACTGGCCATGGCCCTGTTCGATCTCGGGGACGCGGACGCCACCGATCACCCGCGGGCGGCGGTTCCAGCCTCGCCGACACCCGGCGCCGATCCGGCGCCCGCGACCGCCGCGCTGGCGAAGGTGCCGATCACCCGCCACGACGGGGTGTTCCTGCTCGACCCCACCAAGGCTGTCAATTTCGAGGCGGCCGGCCACTACACCACGGTTGTCACCGCCGCTGGCCCGCTGTTCTGCGGCCTATCGCTCCGGAAGCTGGAGGAACGGCTGGAGGACAGCCGCTTCATCCGCGTCCACCGCAGCTACATCGTCAGCCTGAACCACGCCACCACCCTGGTCCGCGAGGATGGCAGGACGGCTTTGGTGATGGACGCGCCGGACAAGCCGCGCGTCCCGGTCGGGCGCAATCACATGGAACGGGTCCGCCAACGCCTGGGCCTTTGAATGCGGGACCTTCGAGGAAGAGGACCCTGACGTCCACGCCGCGCCAACGCCGTTCGCGCGACCGTGGCGCGGTTCGTTAGGAGCCGCTTCCAATCTCGGTGTGCCCAAGCAAATCCTGACGCCCGCACCCCCTATCCGGACACGCCAAGCCATGGACAACGATACCGCCACACCGGTCACCGACCGCTACACCAGCTTCGCCGGCATCGACTGTGCCGGTAACAGCCTGCGTCTGGTCCAGGCGATCCGCCGCCACATCGACGATCCGGCCAAGACCAACAAGTTCTGGGAAGCCTTCAAGATCAAGCTGGCCCACGCCGAACTTGAGCCGGACAGCCGCAAGGCCGACGAACTCTGCTTGCTATGCTCCCATGTCTGCTACCTGGACGAGCTATTCGAGGAACATGGCGACGAGGAAGGCTTGAGACTGCTGCGCGTGCTGGAGGTGGAGTGCTGCTGAGGCTGTTCAGGCGCCTCGCGTCGCCTGACTTCCGAGTCCAGGCGGTCGCCCAGCGCATCCTTGGTGACCTGCAAGTCGTAAGTGACTTGAAGATTTACCCAAAATCTTTCCGACATGTCGAAGTATAGCGACAGGCGCAACGCGATGTCGGCGGTGATGGCTCTGTTCCCATCCAAGATCGCGGTGACCCTGGTGAGTGGAACGCCAATATCCTTGGCCAGACTGTAAGCGGAGAGTTTCAGGGGCTCCAGAAATTCCTCCCGGAGGATTTCGCCGGGATGGATCGGCGGTAAGATGCTCCGCGCCTCGTCGTTCGACGTTTGGTGAGTAACGTCCGTATCCTTGCTTATGTATGCCGACATGTTTATGCGATATTTCCGTATAATGGATCCTCGGATCAAGTCCGAGGATGACGAGAGGGTAAGTTAACAGGGCTCGTGAATTTTTGCCGCAGATAGTCACACCAACAAACCGTCATCCTTGGACTTGATCCCAGGATCCATTATACTGGAGTGGTCCTAAAGGCCGTCTGCATTTATAAGGGCAAGAGCGACTATTTTCAAGTCAGCTACCCTGCGGGCTTGGAAGTAGGGTTGCAGCCTTCTCCACTGTTTCGAAGACAACGCCCGGCTAGGCATCGCCCGATAGCCGACGGCATTCCTTGAAAGGATTGCGTTCCCAAGACGAATTAGGATAACATGCCTAATCCAGCCGCTCCCGGAGCCCCCGCATGTCGTCCTCCCAAATCACCGCCGCCCCCAATCCCATCGACGTCCCGACCGGCTACACGCCGCTGTCGCTCCGGCACGAGGCCTTCGCCCGGCATGTCGCCTCCGGCGCCAGCTTCGCGCGGGCCGCCCGGATGGCGGGCTACGCCTGGAACAGCGCGCGCCAGACCGGATCGCGGCTGATGCGCGACCCAGGCATCGCCGCCCGCGTGGTCGAACTGTCCGCCGCCGAGGACCATCGCCGCCGGGCCGAACTGGACGAGTTGGCGGCCGCCGCCAAGCGCATCCTGCTCGACGCGATGGAGAAGCAGAACTTCTTCGCGGCACTGCGCGCCATCGACCGCATCACGACGTTGCGCGATCTGGAAGGCCAAGGGATCGACGCCCGCGCCGCCGCCTTCGACGCCGAACCCGACGATGGCGTCGAGACAGGCTCCACTTCCAGCATCGCCGAGCCCGAAGCCCTGTTCGAACCGCCGATGCCGCCCGCCATCCCCGCCCCGGTCGAACCCGCTCCCGACGACCCTGAAAGGGCGCACAGGAAGACGGTCAACGCCCGCAACCTGCACCAGCGCCGCTGCCTCGACCTGCTGACGACCCGCCACCCCGACATCCGCGCCCGCCTGCGCAGGCAAGAGGATGCGCACCTCTATTTCGACGACCACCTCCGCCTGCTGCCATCCAACCGGTGGCCGCAGCAGCCACAGGAGCCGCCCCAACGGCCGTCACGTCATGACGGATGATGACATAAGCGGCCATGATCCCGGGGGTGCCGCTCCGGGGACGGCGGCCGGAGAGTGGCACTCCCGCCCTTTCGTCGCGGCGTCTTCACCCCCCAACGCCCTCCGCCTGCGGCCCCGGTGCCAACCTCTTGCCATCCTCACCCGGCTGGGTGAACAGGTACGGGACGAAGCTTCGGTGGTGCTCGTCCACCGTCAGGTGGCTGCCGATCGGCGGGAACGCGCGTTGCTGGCAGTCCTCGCGCTCGCAGATGCGGCAGCTAACGCCGATCGGCACGGCGGCGTCGGCGTTGCTGATGTCGAGCCCAGCCGAATACACCACCTCGCTGGCATAGGCCGCCTCGCAGCCGAGCCCGATGGCGAACTGGCGGCTGGGCTTGAGATAGGCGCCGGCCCGCTTGGTGACGCTGCGGGCCACGCAGATATAGGCGACGTTGTCCGGCATGCGGGCGAGCTGCACCAGGATCTTTCCCGGTTGGGCGAAGGCCTCGTGGACGTTCCACAGCGGGCAGGCGCCGCCGAACCGGGCGAAGTGGAAGCGGGTGGCGCTGTGCCGTTTGGTGATGTTGCCGGCCATGTCGACGCGGACGAAGTAGAACGGCACTCCTCGGGCGCCCGGCCGCTGGAGCGTGCTCAGCCGGTGGCAAACCTGCTCGAAGCTGACGCCGAAGCGGCTTTGCAGTTGTTCGATGTCATGGCGCACCGCGCGCGCCTGCGCGGCGAAGGCCCGGTAGGGCATCACCAGCGCGCCGGCGAAATAGTTCGCCAGCCCGACGCGGCAGATCGAGCGCGCGTCGTCGGTGGTGAAATTGGCTTGGCCGATCAGCTGCTCGATCGTTTCGTTCTGGCCCAGCAGCGCGATCTGGTTGGCCAGATGGAAGGCCCGGCTGGGTCCGCTCAGCAGCGCCGAGAGATAGAGCGTCCCGCTCGCCGCGTCATAGCGGCGCATGGCGGTCTCGCCGTCATGGTCGGCCACGATCCTGACCCGGACATCGTGGCGGGCCTTCAGATGGGCCATGAGGTCGGTCTGCATGTCGGCGGCCCGGAACCCCTCCTGCTCCGACAGCCTCTCGGCGGCCTCGTCCAGCGGGCCGACATAGTTATTGGAATAGTGGAAGTAGTCGCGGACCTCCTCATAGGGGAATTGCGGTCCCGCCAGCGCCTGACCGCGCTCGTGGCTGGACAGCGTCTCGGCGAGCGACTGCACCCGCTCCTGCAGTTTTTGGTAGGCTTGGTGCAGCACCAGAGAGCGCCGCGCCAGTTCGGGCGAGGCGGCGGCGGCGTTGCGAAGTTCCGACATGGCGATGGCGCCGCCGGAGAACAGGGGATCGGCAAGGGCCTCCCGCAGGTCGGAGACCAGCCGGGCCTCCTCGTCCTCCACGAAGGTCGCGAGGTCGATCTCGAAGATCGTCGCGATTCGTAGCAGCACGGGCAGTGTCAAGGGACGCTGATTGTTTTCGATCTGATTCAGGTAGCTCGGCGACAATTCAAGCATTTTGGCAAGTGCCGCCTGCGTCAAAACGCGCTGTTCGCGCAGACGGCGCAGCTTGTAACCGAGAAAAAGCTTCTTTTGCATGCTAATCTATGCCGGATCTTCGCAAACTTCGCAGTCTCATCATCTCGTTCGGCGAAGCTTTTTGCAAGTTCGCTCTTTTGTTACGGGACAAACATTGCAACCCTGCCAAGGATGCAAATAAGGTGCGCTGCCGCTTTCGGATGCCGGGGCGGATCAAGGCGCGTGGTTTGCGGTGGCGTGGAACTGGGTATGCTTGGCGCACGGTGCGGTGTCGCGCCGGCCCATGCGGCACCAATGCCGGTTGAACGGGGGAAACGACTGATCATGCAGGAAGTTCTTGCGAAGCTCGAACAGATGCGCGCCGCGGCGCGGGCCGGTGGTGGCGAACGGCGGATCGAGGGCCAGCACGCCAAGGGCAAGCTGACCGCGCGCGAACGGCTGGAACTGTTGCTCGACGAAGGCTCGTTCGAGGAATGGGACATGTTCGTCGAGCATCGGTGCGCCGACTTCGGCATGCAGGAGCAGAAGGTGCCTGGCGACGGTGTCGTCACCGGCCATGGCACGGTCAACGGCCGGCTGGTCTTCGTGTTCTCGCAGGACTTCACCGTGTTCGGCGGTTCCCTGTCGGAAGCCCACGCCGAGAAGATTTGCAAGGTGATGGATCAGGCGCTCAAGGTCGGCGCTCCGGTCATCGGCCTCAACGACAGCGGCGGCGCCCGCATCCAGGAGGGTGTCGCCTCGCTCGGCGGCTACGCCGAGGTGTTCCAGCGCAACGTGATGGCGTCGGGCGTGGTCCCGCAGATCTCGCTGATCATGGGCCCCTGCGCCGGCGGCGCCGTCTACTCCCCCGCCATGACCGACTTCATCTTCATGGTGAAGGATAGCTCGTACATGTTCGTGACGGGTCCCGACGTGGTCAAGACCGTGACCCACGAGATCGTCACGGCCGAGGAACTGGGCGGCGCCGTCACCCACACCGCGAAGTCGGGCGTCGCCGACCTGGCGTTCGAGAACGATGTGGAGGCGCTGCTCCAGACCCGCCGCTTCATCGATTTCCTGCCGCTGTCCAACCGCGAGAAGCCGCCCGTCCGGGTGACCGCCGACCCGACCAACCGCGACGACTTCTCGCTCGACACGCTGGTTCCGGCCAACCCGAACAAGCCCTACGACATGAAGGAGCTGATCCTGAAGGTCGCGGACGAGGCCGACTTCTTCGAGATCCAGCCCGATTACGCCAAGAACATCATCACCGGATTCGCCCGGATCAATGGCGGCTCGGTCGGCATCGTCGCCAACCAGCCGGTGGTGCTGGCCGGCTGCCTGGACATCCAGTCGGCCATCAAAGCCGCCCGCTTCGTCCGCTTCTGCGACGCCTTCAACATCCCGATCGTGACCTTCGTCGACGTTCCGGGCTTCCTGCCGGGCACGGCGCAGGAATACAACGGCATCATCAAGCACGGCGCCAAGCTGCTGTTCGCCTACGCCGAGGCGACCGTCCCCAAGGTCACCGTCATCACCCGCAAGGCGTACGGTGGCGCCTACGACGTCATGGCGTCCAAGCACCTGCGCGGCGACGTCAACTACGCCTGGCCGACCGCCGAGATCGCGGTCATGGGGCCGAAGGGCGCGGTGGAGATCATCTTCCGGTCGGACATCGGCGACCCGGAGAAGATCGAGCAGCGGACCGAGGAATACCGCCAGAAGTTCGCCACCCCGTTCGTCGCCGGCAGCCGCGGCTATGTCGATGACGTGATCATGCCCCACGGAACCCGGCGCCGCGTCTCCAAGGCTCTCGCCATGCTGAGGAATAAGCAGCTCGAGAATCCCTGGAAGAAGCACGACAACCTCCCGCTCTGAAGGCGTGACCACCATGTTCACCAAAATTTTGATCGCCAACCGTGGTGAGATCGCCTGCCGCGTCATCAAGACCGCGCGCCGGATGGGCATCAAGACCGTCGCGGTCTACTCCGAGGCCGACTCTGCGGCGCTCCACGTCGAGATGGCCGACGAGAAGGTTCTGATCGGACCGGCGCCCTCCGCCCAGAGCTATCTGGTCGCCGACCGCATCATCGAGGCGTGCAAACGCACCGGCGCGCAGGCCGTTCATCCCGGCTACGGCTTCCTGTCCGAGAAGGCCGAGTTCTGCGAGGCGCTGAAGGCCAACGGCATCACCTTCATCGGTCCCGACGTCCGCGCCATCGGCGCCATGGGCGACAAGATTGAGTCGAAGAAACTGGCGCGCGACGCCGGCGTCAGCACGGTTCCCGGCTACCTGGGTGTCATCCCCGACGAGGAGGAGGCGGTCCGGATCGCCAAGGACATCGGCTATCCGGTGATGATCAAGGCGTCGGCCGGCGGCGGCGGCAAGGGGATGCGGGTCGCCTGGAACGACGACCAGGCGCGCGAGGGCTTCCGCTCCGCCACCAACGAGGCGCGCTCCAGCTTCGCCGACGACCGTGTCTTCGTCGAAAAGTACATCGAGCAGCCGCGCCACATCGAGATCCAGGTGCTGGGCGACGCCTTCGGCAACACCCTGTACCTGGGCGAGCGCGAATGCTCGATCCAGCGTCGCCACCAGAAGGTCATCGAGGAGGCACCGAGCCCCTTCATCGACCCCGCCACCCGTAAGGCGATGGGCGAGCAGGCGGTGGCCCTGGCCAAGGCGGTGGAATACAAGTCGGCCGGCACGGTCGAGTTCATCGTCGACGCCAACCGCAACTTCTACTTCCTCGAGATGAACACCCGGCTCCAGGTCGAGCATCCGGTCACCGAGATGGTCGTGGGGCTGGATCTCGTCGAGCAGATGATCCGCATCGCCGCCGGCGAGCGCCTGAAGCTCCAGCAAAGCGACGTCGAACTGAGCGGCTGGTCGATCGAGGCCCGCGTTTACGCCGAGGACCCGACCCGGGGATTCCTGCCCTCCACCGGCCGCCTGACCCGCTATGTGCCGCCGGCCGAGGACGCGCATACCCGTGTCGACACCGGCGTCTATGACGGCGGCGAGATCAGCATGTTCTACGACCCCATGATCGCCAAGCTGGTCAGCCGGGGCGCCGACCGCAACAGCGCCATCCACCACATGCGGGAAGCGCTGGACAAGTTCCAGATCCGCGGCGTCGCCCACAACATCAGCTTCCTGTCGGCGCTGATGAACCACTCGCGGTTCGTCGAAGGCCGCCTGACCACGAACTTCATCGCCGAGGAGTTCCCCGACGGCTTCCATGGGCTGTCGCTCGACACCGACACCAACGAAAGGCTGATGGCGGTCGCCGCCTCCGTCCAGCGTCAGGTCGAGGAGCGGGCAGGCACGATCAGTGGTCAGCAGTCCGGCGCCCGGCACGCGGTCGGACGCTGCTGGGTCGTGCGGACCGAGCGGACCAACCACGCCTGCACCGTCGACCCGGTCGACGACGGCTACGACGTGGTGTTCGGCGGCAAGCGGTTCGAGGTTCGCTCGGACTGGGAGATCGGCCAGCCGCTGTGGACAGGTACCGTCAACTACCGTCCGCTATCGATCCAGTTGGACCGCGCCGGCACCGGCTACCGGCTGATCCACGCCGGCGCCGAGATGAAGGCCCAGGTGCTGACGCCCCGGGCCGCTCAGCTCGCCGACCTGATGCCGGTCAAGCTGCCGCCCGACATGTCCAAGTTCCTGCTGTCGCCGATGCCGGGGTTGCTGGCCCGCGTCGCGGTGGAGGTCGGGCAGGAGGTCAAGGCCGGCCAGGAGCTCGCGGTGGTCGAAGCCATGAAGATGGAAAACCTGCTGCGCGCGGAACAGGACGGCAAGGTCGAGAAGATCCACGCGGCGCCGGGCAGCAGCCTCGCGGTCGATCAGATTATCATCGAATTCGCCTGACCGCCAACGACAAACACCTGAGTGAAGGTCCTCGACATGACGTCGTTCTCCCCGACCCACCCGACCCTGTTGAACACGCTGGCGCCCAGTCGCGGCATCATCCAGGCTGCGGGGTTCGCCATCGGCGGTAGCCTGCTGCTGGCCCTGTCCGCCAAGGCGCAGGTGCCGTTCTGGCCCGTTCCGATGACGTTGCAGAGCCTCGTGGTGATGATGCTCGGCATGGCCTACGGCAGCCGGCTCGCCATGGCGACCGTGTTGCTCTATCTGGCCGAGGCCGCGATGGGTCTGCCGGTGCTGGCGGGGGCCGGCGCCGGCATCGCCTACATGACCGGCCCGACCGCCGGCTATCTCGTCGGCTTCGTGCTGGCCGCTGGCCTGATCGGCTGGCTGGCCGAGCATAGCTGGGACCGCACCCCCGTCAAGGCTGTGGCCGCCATGTCGATCGGGCACGCCCTGCTGTTCATCCCCGGCGTCGCGTGGCTGGCGGTCCTGTTCGGCTTCGACAAGGCCATCGCGGTCGGCCTGGCGCCGTTCTACGCCGCGACCCTGCTGAAGACGGCGCTGGGCGCCGCGCTGATGCAGGCGGCTTGGACGGTGGTCGCCCGCCGCTCCCGCGACCGCGCCTGACCAGCCGGGCAGGGTGATGGGGCGCCTCCATTTAGGGGGCGCCCGTTTCCCGTTTCGGCCCAAGTCCCGGCACCCCCGCGTCATTCCCGCGCGGCGCGCGGCTGGCGTTCCAGGCGCAGGTGACCACCGCTCCGCCGATCTGTTAGTGTACCGTGCAAGAAATTCCGTCGAACAAGACGCTTAGACCGCCTCCGGAGGACTGTCCCATGGTCGATTTCCCCAAGAAGACGCTGGCCGACTGGACCGCGCTCGCCACCAAGGACACCGGCGGCGCCGCGCCGGACACGTTGGTGTGGGACACGCCGGAAGGCATTCCCGTCAAGCCGCTCTACACCGCCGATGACCTCGCCGGGCTGGAACTGGACACGCTGCCGGGCTTCGCGCCGTACACCCGCGGTCCCCGCGCCACGATGTACACCCACCGGCCCTGGACGATCCGGCAGTACGCCGGCTTCTCGACGGCGGAGGACAGCAACAGGTTCTACAAGCAGAACCTCGCCGCCGGGCAGATGGGCCTGTCCGTCGCCTTCGATCTGGCGACCCACCGCGGCTATGACAGCGACCATCCGCGCGTCGTCGGCGATGTCGGCAAGGCCGGTGTGGCGATCGACAGCGTCGAGGACATGAAGATCCTGTTCGCGGACATCCCGCTGGACAAGATGACCGTTTCGATGACCATGAACGGCGCCGTGCTGCCGGTGCTGGCCGGCTACATCGTCGCGGCGGAGGAGCAGGGCGTCAGCCAGGACAAGCTGGCCGGGACCATCCAGAACGACATCCTGAAAGAGTTCATGGTCCGCAACACCTACATCTATCCGCCGGCGCCCAGCATGCGGATCGTCGCAGACATCATCGAATACACGGCGCTCTACATGCCGCGCTTCAACTCGATCTCGATCAGCGGCTATCACATGCAGGAGGCCGGGGCGACCGCCGTCCAGGAATTGGCCTTCACGCTGGCCGACGGGCTGGAATATGTCCGCGCCGCCAAGTCCAAGGGCCTGAAGGTCGACCAGTTCGCCCCCCGCCTGTCGTTCTTCTTCGCCATCGGCATGAACTTCTTCATGGAGATCGCCAAGCTGCGCGCGGCGCGGCTGCTGTGGGCGCGCCTGATGCAGAAGCACTTCGAGCCGAAGGACGCCCGCTCGCTGGCGCTCCGCACCCACTGCCAGACCTCCGGCGTGTCGCTGACCGAGCAGGACCCCTACAACAACATCATCCGCACCACGGTGGAGGCGATGGCCGCCGTGCTGGGCGGTACCCAGTCGCTCCACACCAACGCCTATGACGAGGCGCTGGGCTTGCCGACCCAGTTCTCCGCCCGCATCGCGCGCAACACGCAGCTGATCGTGGCCGAGGAGACCGGCATTCCCAACGTGGTCGATCCCTTGGGCGGCTCCTACTACATCGAGGCGCTGACCAACTCGCTGGTCAGCCACGCCCAGGCTCTGATCGACGAGGTCGAGGGGTTGGGCGGCATGACCCACGCGGTCGAGAGCGGCATGCCGAAGCTGAAGATCGAGGAGGCCGCCGCCAAGCGCCAGGCCCGCATCGACCGGGCGGAGGAGGTCGTGGTCGGCGTCAACAAATACCGCGTCGCCAACCCTGAGAAGGTCGACGTGCTCGACATCGACAACACGGCGGTGCGCGAACAGCAGGTGGCCCGTCTCAAGACGATCCGTGCCAGCCGCGACGAGGCCGCGTGGCGGGCTTCGCTCGACGCGCTGACCGCGGCGGCCAAGGACGGCTCCGGCAACCTGCTCGACCTCGCGGTCAAGGCGACGCGGGCGCGGGCGACGGTTGGCGAGATTTCCGACGCGCTGGAAGCGGTGTTTACCCGCCATCGCGCGGTGATCCGCTCGGTCAGCGGCGTCTACGGCGCAGCCTACGAGGGCGACGCGGGCTTCGCCAGCATCCAGACGGAGGTCAAGGACTTCGCCGAGAAGGAGGGCCGTCGTCCCCGGATGCTGGTGGTCAAGATGGGCCAGGACGGTCACGACCGCGGCGCCAAGGTGATCGCCACCGCCTTCGCCGATATCGGGTTCGACGTCGATGTCGGTCCCCTGTTCCAAACCCCGGACGAGGCCGCCCGGCAGGCGATCGAGAACGACGTCCACGTCATCGGCGTCTCCAGCCAGGCCGCCGGCCACAAGACGCTGGTCCCGTCGCTGATCGAGGAACTGCGGAAGGCCGGTTCGGACGACATCGTGGTGGTGTGTGGCGGCGTTATCCCGCCGCAGGACTACGACTTCCTGCTCAAGTCAGGCGTCGCGGCGATCTACGGCCCAGGCACCAACATCCCCAAGGCGGCCCACGAGATCCTGGGCATCATCAGCCAGTAGGGGGCGAGGGAGGGGAGGGCCGGGCCGCGGCAAATCGGCCCGCTGGCCCGGCGATTGCGGCATCTCAAGGATGCCGCCGCCAGGACTCGCTACGGTGAGGTGTAATCGCCGTCGTTGGAGTGTCCACGTATGCGTATCGCCTTGACCAGCCTTGACCTGGAAACCGTCACCGCCCATGCCGGCCGCTGCCGCAGCTTCCTCGTCTACGAGGCGGAAGCGAGCGCCGAGCCGGTCAGGGTGGAGGATATCCGACTGGCGGAAGACCAGATCTTCCACGTGTTCGAGAGCGATGGGCCGCATCCGCTGGACGCGGTCACCGTGGTCATCACCGGCAACGCTCGGGAAAAGTTCATCCGGAAATGCGCCGGGCGCGGCATCCAGGCCGTCCTGACGTCGGAAACGGACCCGATCGCGGCGATCAAGGGCTTATTCGCTGGGACACTGCCCGCTCCAGCTCCCTTGCCGGATCAGTGCGACCACGAGCACTGAAATCCGATGGGGAGGTTATCCGACGGTGCGGCCAGCCAGGGTGGGGGGCGCGTCGCCGGGCCTCGGGGTGAAGACCGCCTGGGTGATGGCGCGCTCGATCTGCTCGCGGGTGAACGGCTTCTTGATCACCGGCCCCAGATAGTCCAAGCCGCGCTGCTTCAGTTCCTCGGCGAAAGCGGTGACGAAGATGATCGGCAGCGCCCGGGATTCGCGCAGCGCCTGGGCGGTCGTGATGCCGCTGCCGCCATGGGCCAGCCGCAGGTCCATCAGGGCCAAGCTGGGCTGGTTGGCGGCGGCGGCGGCCAGCGCCTCCTCCATCGTCGCGGCGGTGCCGCAGACCTTGTGACCCATCGCCAGGACCGTCTCGGTCAGGTCATAGGCGATGATGGCGTCGTCCTCGACGATCAGGATGTTGGCGACCAGCTGCTCGCGCATGGCGTTCTGGGCCCGGCCCAGCGCCTCGCGGATCTGTTCCACCGGCAGGTCCAGCACGTCGGCCGCCTGGCTGGTCGGCAGCTCCTCGAGGCTGACCAGCAGGAAGACGCGGCGCTCCAGTTCCGGCAAGGTCCCGAGCGCGGCCTCCATCGGGTGGCCGGCCTCGGTCGCCGCCGTCTTGCCGCCCGCGCCGCCCGTGGGGGCGTCGAACAGCGTGTTGAGCAGCGCGTAAAGCCGGCGCCGGGTGGCGACTTCCTCGTCGGCGTCCAGACGAAAGGTCACGGGGTCGCCCAAGGCGTCCTCCATCGCGCGCGTGACCAAATCGTCGCCGCGCGACGTGGAGCCGGTGAGCGCGCGCCCGTAGCGTCGCATGTACGGCAACTGAGCCATCAGTCTCCGGGCTTGCGCTTCCATATGTCCTCCGCAGGTCCCCTTCCGTTCCTTGAAGGGATGATGTCTGTTTATCCCGCGCGTGGAACGAATTCAAGCCGAGTACGCGAGTGTAGTCCGGGCTCTGACTTTTGAATAAGCACAAAGAGTAGTTCGGCGGTTGATGGTCTAGGCCGGCCCCGTGGGTAAGTCTTTCGGGATATGCCGCGCGGGTGCCTTCTTTGGAGAGGCGATTCGCCGCTGCCGTTCGCCCATGCCGTGTCTTTCCTTCCGTTTATAATCGTCCCGAAGATGGGGTGGCGGCAGTACTCATCCGAGCGTGTCCCCGTGGCACGGATGGGGAACACCGCGCAGGCATCGTCGTTGATGGGAGCCATCATGAATGTGAATGATAACGTCGGCGGGATCCGCACCGTGACCGTCTGGGACGTGCCGGTCCGTCTCTTCCACTGGACGCTCGTCGCCGCGGTGGCGACCTCCTGGGCGACGGCGGAACTCGGTCTGACGCGCGTTCATTTCGCCAGCGGATACGTCATCCTGATCCTGCTGCTGTTCCGTGTCACGTGGGGTGTCGTGGGCAGCCAGACCGCCCGCTTCGGCGACTTCCTCAAGGGTCCGGCGGCGGCGTTGCGCCATCTGCGGGAGCTTCGCGCCGTGGGGCCAGGGGCTCATCCGGTGCTCGGGCACAATCCCCTCGGAGGATGGATGGTCGCGGCTCTGTTGACCGTCCTGCTGGTTCAGGCTGGCACCGGCCTCTTCACCAGCGACGACATCCTGGTCGACGGTCCTCTCGTGGCCCATGTCGCCGGTTCGACCGTCAAGCTGTCGAGCACCATTCACCGGCTGCTCTTCAACCTGATCGCGGTCATGATCCTGATCCATGTCGGCGTGATCGTCGCCTATCTCAAGCTGCGTGGGCAAAACCTGATCAGGCCGATGGTGACGGGGGTGAAGGCCGTGCCACCCGGTGTCACGGTCGAAGCCCCTCGCCAAGCCAGCCTCGTCTGGGCGGCGCTTGTCGCCGCCATGGCTGTGGGATTGGTCTTTGCCCTGATCAAGGCGGCCTGAGCAGGGCGCTGGTGTGTTCACCCCAACGCCAAGCCCGAGGCCCCTGCGTCATTCGGAGCGGTAGCTGTCGTGGCACGCCTTGCAGGTTCCGCCGACGGCGCCGAACTGCTTCTGCACGGCGGATTTGTCGCCCGAGCCGACCAGTTGAACCAGCTTGGCCGTTTCGGCCTCGAAAGCTCCCGCCTTGGCCGTGAAGTCCGCGTTGTTCGTCCAGATCGCCGGCTTCGCCTTGGTCTCTCCCTTGTCCGATCCAGGAGGGAACAGCGCGGGCACCCGCTTCGCGAAGTCCGCCATCGCCTGCGCCGGGGCGGCGATGCCACCGAGATCGGCGCCGTCCTCGAAGATCTTCTTGATGGCGCCCATGGCCTTCTTGTTGGCCTCGAAACCTTCCTTGCGGGTCTTCAAGGGGTCGTCCGACGCGTTGACACCGCCGGACAGCGCCGCCGTGCCGATCAGGAGCGCTCCAGCCAGGGTCGCCAGGGTGGTGAAACCGTTTTTCCGCATGTTTCTCACTCGCCGCATCGTGATGTTCTTTCCGTCGCGCGGAGAATTTCGAGACCCGCGACAGTTGTCAACGAGGTGTTCCAGATCCCTTCTTGCGAGTGGTTCGCGACATGCCCGAAAGTGTTCGTTACCTGTCCGGAACCATGCTGGGGACCGGCGGGTTATCCCACCGAAATGCGAGACCTTTTGCTGCTCACTCCCACGGTCCCCCATCCGGCCAGCACGGGCGCTTCCATGCGCGCCTGGCGCATTCTGCGTCACTTATCCGGGACCTACCGGGTCCATCTCGGCTGCTTCGCGGACGACTCGATCGATCGACGGCGTGAAGGTTTCGTGCGCCAGTTCTGCCATGGCGCCTTCTTCGCGCGCTGCGATGCCCCGGTGACGCGGGGGAAGGGAGCCGCTGGCCTGCTTGGTCTTGGGCGACCCTCGCGATTGGGCCAGGACGCAGGCCTGTCGGCCTGGGTTGAGAGAATCTGGAATGAGCGGCGGCCGACCCGTGTCCTGGCGCTCTGCGCGGCCATGGCGCCCTACGCGCTGATGCGGCCCGACTTTCCCGCCCGCCGGGTGCTCGACCGGGCCGATATCGACGGCGATCAGGAATTGGCGCCGGCGATCGACCTGAAGCGGCCCAGTCTGGCGATCTGGCGGTGGCTGCAGATACGCGAACTGAGGGCGATGCTGCTGCTGGACCAGCATCGGCTGGCGCCGTGGGACGCCAGCCTGCTGAACTCGGCCCGCGCGGTGGCTACCCTCCGCGAGATGTTTCCCGAGATCGCCGGTCGGATCCACCATGTTCCCGATGGCATCGACACCGTGCGCTTCGCGCCCAATGACGGCCAGCATGCCGCTCCCTTGCCATACGGTGGTCGGTCGATCCTGATGGCGGGCCCCCTCGACAGCCAAGCCGACGCGGACGCGGCCAAGTGGTTCGCGCGGGAAGTTTTGCCCCGCGTCAGGGCTGTGGCGCCGGATTGCCGGTTGATCCTGACTTCGGGCGAACCGACTCCGGCGATGCGTTACCCGGCGACCTGCCCGGGAGTGACACTCGCGACGGGGGTGCGCGACATTCGACCTTGGATCGCCCACGCCTCGGTGGTGGTCGCTCCCCAAGGGACGCCCAAATCGCGGTTGGTGCTGGAGGCGATGGCGATGGCTCGGCCGGTGGTCGCCGCTCCCGCCGCGTTGGGCGACGCGCGCGAGCGGGTCGAGCGCGACCTTTGGCTCGCCGAAGGAGCGACGGACTTCGGCCATGCCGTGCTGGCGGCACTGCATCCGACGCTCGGCCCGTCGGTTGGGCGCGCCGCCCGCGCGCGCATCCTGGCAACCCACTCGTGGGAGGCGGGATTGACGCGGCTCGACGCCGTTCTCGAAGGGCGCGCCTTCGCGATACCGGCGCGCACCCACACCATGTCCCGAGGCTGATCTCGGGTCATGGGTTTGTGCGTCGCGGCATGTCGCCGCACCTCCTTCGCTGCGACGCAACATGTTTGGTATAGGCGGGCATCGGGACTTCGGCCATGCTATAGCCCGTGTGCGGGCGGATAACGGTGCCAGGGCGATTCGGGCGGTGATGACGCGGCCGGCATGGAACCACTGGACCGTATCGCTCTCCGGATCAGAGTAGAGGAGGCTTTCGGTGCCCAACAAGCAGTTGCTTCATTTGGTTTTTGGTGGACAGTTGGTCAGCCCGGCTTCGACCGAGTTCGTCGATCCGACCAAACTTCATATCGTCGGCATTTTCCCGAACTACGCGGAAGCTTACAAGGCTTGGCGGGGCGCCGCGGCCGCGACGATCGATGACGCCCATATGCGGTACTTCATCGTCCACATGCACCGCTTCCTTGATCCGACGAATGAGGCGCAACCCAGCTGACCTTGGAGATCGCCGGCCTCTGTTGTGGTTTAGGTTTGTTAACCAGTCTGTAATGTTTTCCGGAATAAGGTTAACGCACCCTAGCTGAGGGTGAGGCAAGTGTTCCCGACTATCGGGGTGTGGTTCCAGGCGACTGGTGGCACACCCCGCTTTCTTTTTGTCAGGGTGTCTTCGCCCGGGGGAAAGCCTTCATGCCGGTAGCTTGCTCGCCTGTCGCGTCGTCGAGCCATGGGAGCGAACGGCGGATACCTCGGGAACCGATGTGGAACGTGCCTGTTCCTCGGGCAATGGTGGGCTTCCTCCCTGTACCGCCAGGCACTCGAATGCCGCCGTGCGGGACCATCACCCGACGGCGGCTTTTTTCGCTGTCGCCGAATATGACGGGTCGGACATTTTGACTATGTGCCTCGACATCATTGCCGATGGTTTTCGTTGGCGTCGATGCGATAGCATATCGAACTTGTCGGGATTTTAGTCATCTTACGCGTGTGAAGTTGCTTCATTTTGCAGCTTTCATTTTTGCCTCTGGTGAGCCGGATAGCGCCAAATGTCTGATCAAGATAGCGAAGCCCAGATCCTCCAAGGCATACCGGACCACGAATTGCAGGACTTCCTGGCGTGGCGCGATCGCGTGCGGGATGCCAACATTTCCTCGAAGACGCTGCTCGCGACCGACTACCTGAACCATTTCAACGAGATCGTCATGCTGATCGAGATGGTTCCGGACATGCCCGACATGGTCGAGGACTGCCGCATGTGGCACCCGAAATCCTATCAGCATCACTTCCAGGATAGTGGATTCTCCGAGAAGAAGCTGGCGATCGAAGCCTACGATCATGTCCCGAACAAGTTCCGGTCACCGTTCGAGGCCACCATCGCGCAGTTGGACGCGGTGATCCTGTTCACCCTCGATCGCATGGAAGCGGCAATCGCGGCGGCCGACACCGACCGCCTGCGTTTCGAGTGCTCGACCTCGGTCGAGATGCTTCACAAGATCATGCAAGTCGCCAACGGCATCATCCATGGCACCACCCACGTCATGCAGCAGACGGAGATCGACGATTACATGGGCAAGTAGGTCCAGTTGTCGTCCAGCCATCCGGCATGGTACTACCAATCATGTCCCTCTCGATCCTCATCGGCGATGGTCGCCTCCCTGATCAAGTTCATGATGGAGCCATGCCATGGGACACCTTCGCCCGTGACAGGCTGCCGGACGGCGACCTTCTGCCGAAGCTTCTATTCGATGTTCCGCGGTATCGGTTCGAGGGCGACCTGAACGTGGCCGTCGAACTGGTCGACCGTCATGTCCAGGCGGGACGTGGCGCGCGGCCTTGCCTGATCGAGGCCGCCTCCGGACGCGTGATCAGCTATGGCCAACTGGCCGCCGACATCGACCGCGTGGCCCGTGTGCTCACCGAGGATTTCGGCCTCGTCCCCGGCAACCGGGTGCTGCTGCGATCCCCGAACTCGCCGATGCTGGTGGCCTGCTGGCTGGCCGTGGCGAAGGCGGGGGGCATCGTCGTTCCAACCATGCCTTTGCTGCGGTCCCGGGAACTGCGACTGATCTGCGCCAAGGTCCAGGTCCAGTTGGCGCTGTGCGACGACCGGTATCTGGAGGAACTTGTAGCCGTCGGCGTCGAGGACGATACCGGTCCGGTCATCCTGCCATTCGGCGACCTCGCGGGACGGATGGTGGAGAAGTCTGCGGACTTCGCCGCCCGTGCGACCGACGCCGCCGACATCTGCCTGATCGCCTTCACCTCCGGCACCACAGGCCTTCCCAAGGCGGCGGTCCATTTTCACCGCGACCTTCTGGCGGTCACGGAAGGCCTGCCGCG
The DNA here is from genome assembly GCF_000576635.1 of Skermanella stibiiresistens SB22. Taxonomy (GTDB): domain Bacteria; phylum Pseudomonadota; class Alphaproteobacteria; order Azospirillales; family Azospirillaceae; genus Skermanella; species Skermanella stibiiresistens. The sequence continues at coordinate 43,651 of NZ_AVFL01000008.1, read as the reverse complement.
CCAGACGCTTGGCGCCGGACCGGATGACGTCTTCTGTGCCGGGTCATCGCTGGCGTTCACCTATGGTCTTGGGGCGGCCATGCTGTTTCCCCTGCGTCTCGGCGCCGCCAGCGTGCTGGTGGAGGCGGCAACTCCCGAGGCGCTGCTGGACGCGATCCACGATCACCGCGTCTCGCTCTGCTTCTCGGTTCCCACCGGCTACCGCGCCATGGCCGAACTGGCCCGGGATCGGCCCTTTCCAGCGCTCCGCGCCTGTGTCTCCGCGGCGGAGACGCTTCCCAGCCGAACCATGGAGGACTGGATGTCGGCGACGGGATTGCCGATCATCGACACCATCGGCTCGACCGAGATGCTCCACACCTTCATCGCCAATCCACCGGAGGCGCTGAGGCCCGGCGCCACCGGCAAGCCGTTGGAGGGGTATCAGGCGATGGTCGTGGACGACGCGTTCAGACCGCTGCCGGCGGGGCAGGTCGGGCGTCTCGCGGTCAGGGGACCGGTGGGGTGCCGGTACTTGGACGATCCGCGACAGGCCGTCTACGTGCGGGATGGCTGGAACCTGACCGGGGACGCCTTCCTGGTCGATGAGGACGGTTATTTCTGGTACCAAGGCCGCACCGACGACATGATCGTTTCCTCCGGCTACAACATCTCGGGCATCGAGATCGAGGAAGTCCTGCTGGAGCATGGTTCCGTGAGGGAATGCGCGGTCGTCGCCGCACCCGACGAGCGGCGGGGGACGATTCCGAAGGCCTTCGTCGTGATCCGGGAACCTGCCCGCGAGGGTCCGGAGTTGGCCTCCGAACTCCAAGCTTTTGTCAAGAAGCGCATCGCGCCCTATAAATATCCCCGCGAAGTTGAGTTCATGGCATCCCTGCCACGCACCGAAACCGGGAAAATCCAAAGATTCAAGCTTCGTGACATGGAGCTGGCCCGCGCCGCCGCCAGAACACCCGGTTTCTAGCTGGGTTTGATTATCATTATGTGTCCTGACGCCGGTAACTTCCCGTCAAGAATGATTGCGTAGGGTGCATGCTGAGCGATGCCGCCGTCTAGGTGCATACGGCCTAGGCGGATACGGCGCCGTCCCGTGTTTTCATGAGTCGTCCCGAGCCCATCGCGCACCTATGCCCATCGTCGTCGTCGTGGACGATCGCCGCATCAATTTGAAGATACTTTCAAAGCTGGCCGGATCGCTGGCCGCTGATATCATCGTCCACGCCTTCGCCGACCCTGTGGAGGCGCTGGACTGGACCGCCTCCAACTGTCCCGACCTCTGCATCACCGACTTCAAGATGCCGGTCCTGGACGGTGCCGCATTCATCAAGCGGTTTCGGGCCCAGCCCGACCGGACCCACGTGCCGGTCGTCGTGGTGACGGCCTTCGACGACGCGCGCCTCCGGCGGCAGGCCTTGGAGGCGGGTGCGGACGATTTCCTGCTCGGTCCGGTTGATCCTCTGGAATTTCGCGCGCGGGTGAGGACGCTTCTCACACTTCGTCGTCAACATCTGCTACTCCGTGGTCAGGGTGTCAGGGCAACCGTGGCTCGTTGCCGCGACCTTGTCGAAGTGCTGGACACAGTGCCAGCCATGGTGTCCGCTACCGGGCCGGATGGACGGTACCAGTATGTCAATCGCACATATGCCGCCGCATTGGGCGTCAGCGCCGAACGGGCGGTCGGCCGGTCGCCGGCCGATCTTCTGCCTCGGGATGGGGGAACCCGCGCGATGGCGTTGGACCGCCGCGTCGCCGCCCGGGGAGAACCGATGACACCGTTCGAGGAAGAGGTCGAAATGCCCGATGGCGTGTGCCGCACCTTGGTGACGCTCAAGACGCCAGTCCGCGATCGCGCCGGGACCATCGTGCGGATCGTCACCGTATCGATGGATGTGACGGCCCGTGCCAGGGCGCGAGACGGAGAGTGAGCATGACCGGACAGCTTCCGGACCTGACCATCGATCCGGATGGGGAGATCGAGCTACCCGCTGCCGCGCCGGGTCGGGTGCGTGGCCTGATCCTTTCCGTGGTGGCGGCGGCTTTGGGCTTGTTCATCGCGCTGGCGGTTCACGTCATGGTGGGCGATGGCGGCATGATCATGCCGGCATCGGCCGTGTCCATGATGGCTGCCGGCCCGTTCGCCTTGTCTTGGTTCGCATGGCGGAGGGATCTCCCCGCCGCTTGGCGGGAGATCGTGTTCCGATGCGCCGACGAGGTGGTCCAGGCCAACCTGAGGATCCTCGGCCTCACCGCGATGATGCTCTATGTCGCTGGTGTGACGCTGGTGTTCCAAGCCCCCGGTTCGCCGCACGTCCCCGGAATGGAGCGCGCGGAGATGGTCATGGTGATCCTTCAAGCCGGGGCATTGGGGGCTTGGATGATCCTCCTCGACCTGCTTTGGCGGCGCCGGCCTTGCCGGAAGAGACGGCTCTGGTCGATGGCGGCCGATCTGGTCTGCGTCACGGCGGTTCTCTGCGTCGGCGGTCCGGCGATGCAGGTTTGGAGTTTTTGCTATCTGGGAATGGCACTCGCGTGCGGCATGACCGATGGCCGGAATGGCTTGATCGCGGCGTCCGCCGCCGGGACCGCCGGCTTGGCCATCGTCAGCGTCCTCACGGGAGCCTTGGCCGATTTCCCTTTGCTGATCGTCGGAGTCGGCAGCGGGCTGCTGCTGCTCCCCGCGGTGGCGGCCTTCATGGAGGCTTCGGGTTTTGGCAGGACCACCCGCGCTCCCCGCCGGAGCTTCCGCATATTGCTGGCGGAGAATAGCCGATATGGCATCCGCAGCTTGCGGCGCGTGCTGGAGCGGGCGGGACACACGCTGATGATCGCCGAGAATGGAGACACGGCCCTGGACCTGCTGCACAAGGGCGGTATGGATGTCATGCTGCTCGATGTGCACCTGCGCGAACCAAACGCCTTGGATATCGTACGAATGTACCGATTCATGCGGTCGGAGGATGCCAATCTGCCGATCGTCGGAATCGTGCCGGGATTGACCGAACCGGTTCGGAAACGCTGTATCTCGGCGGGAATGAACGAGGTGTTACCGGCACCAGTCGAGGAGTTCCGTCTGCTCGAGGCGGTGGACAGACTGGGAGCGGCCTCGTTGAGCGCTCGGCAAGCCCTGGAGACCGGCGTCATCGCGTCGATCTCTTCACACCCCCGATTTTCCGCCGTCGCGGAGCCGAGCATAGACGAGGACGCACTCGACGCGCTGGAGTCGCTGGATCCGGACAATGGCTTCCTGGAAGACGTCATTTCCGTTTTCCTGACGGATGGAGCCGAATTGATCGACGCGATGGTAAAGGCGCTGAACGAAGGTGATGTGCTCAGCTTTCGTGAGCACGCCGATTCACTCGGGAGTAGCTCCACCCATATCGGAGCCATCAGACTGGTGAAGCTTCTGTCACGATGTCGCGACATGCCGACGCGCGGCTTCAAAGAGGAAGGCAACCAGCGTTTACTTCAGATCCAGGAAGAATTCCGGCGTGTCCGCACGGCGCTGCAAAGCCACGTTTGGACGCTGCATCACAGCCAATATAACTAAAAGCCAATGCCAATGATGGTTGTGGGTGCCGATCACGCCATCAGTTTGCTGAGCCGCAGGTTCCGCTTCGCCAACAAGGCTGGCAAACCATGGCCGCCCAACCAGTCATACTCGACACGGCGTTGATCGACCACCGGATCGACCGCCCTCAGTGCCTCGTCCGGAATGCCGGGGTGACACATGATGAGACCCGTGCCAACCCTGGTATCAGGCAGATCCTCGACGAACCTATCCATCAGGGTTCCGAACGGAATACGATCCGAAAAATCGTAGACGCCTCGAAAGCCTCTATTGGTGACGATCGTATGTCGTCGCGCAAGTTTACGCAAGCCTCCTGACAATATTGATATAAGAATCGTTTTGGGGATCGCGATGCCTCGCGTTGAGATTTTAGTTATCTCATCATGGCACAATCTTAAATATGTCGGAGAGCCTTTGAGTCGTGTTTCGATAGCGCGAATCACCGCCGATCGCACGATCGGAAGCTGATGGACGTGCTGGTGTCCATCGATGAAAGCGGGCGTTCGACCCAAGGCGGATTCGAAGGCGTCGATCTGGCGGTTCACCTCGGCATCGATCTCCGCGGCATCGAGTTGCCGGGTGAGGGCCAGCCGCATCAACGTGTTGAGAGGAGGCAGCCTGCCGCCCGGCGCGGTGCGAGGCATCCCTCCCAACGGCGGATGGTCGGTGAGGGTCACATGAAGTCCCAGATCCGCCTTGTCCGCATAGGGCGTCAGCCAAGTCGCGTGGTCGCGCCAGAACGGTGTCAGCGTCATGCAACTGGTGGCCGAAAGCCTGTCGCGGTCGATCAGGTCGCGGATCGCCGAACTGACGCCCGGTGAGAGCGCGTAATCGTCGGCGCATAGCACGAACGGCTTTGGCGGGGCGGGGCTGGTGGCGGTCACGATGGCTATCCGGCGAGTTGATGATCGGGAGTGGCGGGCGGGTGATAGAACCAAAGCCGCTAGACGAATGCAAACGCCCGGGTGAGGCGCTCGGCGGACGGGAGCGCGGATGTCGCGCCGTTCCCACGCCCTTGACCCCAGGCGTTTTCCTAGCCCATAAGTCATACCTCCAACGATAGAGCCGCTGGCGAGGGCATGATGGATGGGCGCAAGTTCCGGTTGGTGACGAGAAGCGACTTCGACGGGTTGGTGTGCGCCGTCCTCCTGCGCGAACTCGATATGATCGACGATATCAAGTTCGTCCATCCCAAGGACATGCAGGACGGCGCGGTGGCGTTGGGGCCAAATGACATCACGACAAACCTGCCCTATGTCGACGGTGTCCACCTCGCCTTCGATCATCACCTGAGCGAGACCATGCGGGTCGGGGCGCGCGACAATCATGTCATCGACCCCAAGGCCCCATCCGCCGCGCGGGTGGTCTTCGACCATTATGGGGGAGCCGATCGGTTCGTCCGCATATCCTCGGACATGATGGCGGCGGTCGACCAAGCCGACTCGGCGGATTATGGAATCGATGACATACTGAATCCAGTTGGCTGGACGCTTCTCAACTTCCTGATGGATCCAAGAACGGGACTCGGCCGCTTCCGGGATTTCCGGATCTCCAATTATCAGTTGATGATGGAATTGATCGAGCGGTGTAGGGACCATGACATCGCTGGCATCCTGGCTTTGCCGGACGTCACCGAACGGGTCGAACTCTACTTCGCCCAGGAGGAGTTGTTTCGCCAGCAGGTTGGCCGCATCGCGGCCGTTCATGATGACTTGATCGTGCTGGACCTGCGCGGCGAGGAGACGATTCACGCCGGTAACCGGTTCATGGTCTACGCGCTGTACCCCCGGTGCCGGGTGTCGATGCACGTCCTTTGGGGCTTGAAGCAGCAGAACACGGTCTTTTCCGTCGGAAAATCCATCCTCGACCGCGGCTCGCCAATCATGGTCGGGCCGCTCATGTTGGAATATGGCGGCGGAGGCCATGCGGCGGCCGGCACTTGCCAGGTGGACAACGACCGCGCGGAGGCGGTGAAGGCTGAATTGATCGCGAGGATATCCACGCCAATTCAAACCAGTTAATGTTCATTTAGCGAATCGTCAACCAGTCACCCGCATAGTGTCCGGGTCGCGGCCTGAATGTGGAGAGGCGGCATTTTCGATGGAGACGGTACTGTCCGGTCCCCCTGATGGCACCGTTCGGCGTACGGCGCTCCTGATCACATCCGTGGCCGCCGCCTCGGTCCTGACGACGCTCGGTCTGTCCATCATTGGCATGGATTCGTCGGCCTGGGCGTCGCTGGTCGTCATCCTGGTCGTGATCATCGCGCTGGGAGGCGTGGCCAACTTGAAACTTCGCCAACGGCTTGGCCGACGACGTGATCCGGTGCCGGATCGGGCGGCGGACGGCGAGACCGCGTCCGGCCGGCGCCTTCAAGCCATCGTCTCGTCCATCCCGGAAATGCTGATGATCAGCCGCGACGGCCTGCTCGACTATGTCAACGCCGGAGGCCTCAGGATGCTCGCCGCGTCGTCGGCGGATATCCTGCTGGCCCGTCCGGTGCTGGACATGGTGGATGGAGTCACGTCTGCGGAGATCCGCGCCCGGCTGGAACGGGCGCTGGCCGCTGGCGAGGCGTTTCCGCCCAGCGAGATCTGGGTGGCGAGGCTCGACGGAAGCTCGCTCTGCGTCGAGATCAGCGGTGTGCCGATGCCCACGTCATCCGGTGCCGAGGTCCTGCTCATCGCCCGCGACATCTCCGCCCACCGGCGGACCGAAGCGGCCCTGCGCGACGCGAAGGAACAGGCTGAACTGGCCAACCGAACCAGGAGCCAGTTCGTCGCAAACATGAGCCATGAGCTTCGCACGCCGCTGAACGCGATCATCGGTTTTTCCGAGATCATCGCGGACGAGTCATTTGGGCCAACCGGACAGCCGCTCTATACCGAGTACGCTAGGGACATTCGTGACGGCGGCCGCCACCTGCTGACCGTCATCAACGACATCCTCGATTACGCCAAGGCCGAGGATGGCAAGATGGAACTGTACGAGGACATCACCGACTTGCATGTGATCATCGGCGCCTCCGTCCGCGTCATGATTGGACGGGCGGAGAACGCCGACGTGAGGATCAGGCAGGAGATCGAGGAGAATTTGCCGCACGTGCTGGCCGACGCGATGAAACTGAAGCAGGTTCTGCTCAACTTGGTTTCCAACGCGGTCAAGTTCACCGCGCGCGGTGGCTCGGTCACGATCTCGGCCGGCTCCGCGTCCGACGGTGGGTTGGACATCGCGGTGCTCGATACCGGGATCGGCATGACCGAAGCGGAAGTCCGCGTCGCGCTCGAACCCTTCACCCAGATCGAGTCGGACCTGAACCGCAAATACGAGGGCACCGGTCTGGGGCTGCCGATCACCAACTCTCTGGTCAAACTCCATGGCGGCCGGCTGCTGATCGATAGCACCCCGGGTGTCGGCACGCGGGTCACCGTCCATCTGCCGGCCGCCAGGATCTTCCGGCAGGCGAGCCAGCCAACGCTTTCAGCCAGCTGACCGGTTCGCCGCCGCACCGTCCCTCTCGATCGTCCCGGCTATGCGACCGTCTTGGCGTCAGGCTTCAGCTCAAGCAATTTAACGACATCGCCCATTACGAACCTGTTCTGAACCGTGATCAGCCCGGCTTCGGGAAGATACGTTTCATACCGGGCCGTGTATCGCGCGGCGAAGGCGAAGTTCAGCCAAGGCGAGACCACCCGCATCATCATGCGGACGGGAGCTTTCTTCGACAGTGTGTAGTCGAGGATCCGGATCGTGCCGTCGGGTTTGCAGACTCGCCGCATCTCCCGCAGCACCGGAAGCTGCAACTCCTCCGGCAGGACGCAGAACACGAAGGTGGCCGCGATGGCGTCGAAATGGTTGTCGGGAAAATGGGTCCGTGTCAGATCCATCTCCAGGAAGTCGGCCCGGACCTCCTCCTTGAGGGCCCGCTTCCGAGCCCGCACCAGCATCCCAGGGCTGTTATCGACACCCACCACCCTGGCGTCCCGCGGATAGAAGGGAATATTGCAGCCGGTGCCGCAACCGGCGTCGAGTATCACTCCACCGGCCCCGCGAAACACATCGGCGCGTAATCGCTTCTTCCAGGAGACCTCGTAGGCTTTGTCCAGCACGTCGTAGAGGGGGGCGATCCGTTCGTACGTTTGGTAACTCACCGCACATCACCCTTCGCTGGAGATTAACTCAGTGGATGCGGTGCGGATACTCCGAGGAAGCCAGTGTTGGCAAATGAACCTTTTAATACGAGGGCTTTGAAGTCAGGCCTCCATATTTGCCACCCAGGATCACTGCATAGCGTCGATCACCGGGGATGGTGGAATGGATGCGTGACGCCTTGAGGCGCTGCCGCTCCTCGCGCAACGCCATGACTTCCTCGATCTTCCGCAGCGGCCGCAGCAGATAGGGGCTGACGTTGAGGCTCGTGGAGTCGTCCATTACGTGAATCGCCTGCCGGAAAGCTTTTGCATGAGGCGGGATAATGGCCGTCGCGGTGCGAATAGGGCAGCGCGATTAGGTCTGTTCGCCGATGCAATGACGGTTTAGCCATCCGGAAGGCGTAGTGTCCGCCGCGATCATCCATCGGCGTCACCGGATGGAGGCGGCAAGCTGGAAATAGTCAGGAACATCCCGAACTAGGTATTTATTTAAAATACATTATATTCCGAATTCGGACAGCGCCCGCTGATAAACGGCCGGATCGACATTGCCGCCGGAGCAGACCACCGCGAGCGTCCGCCCCTCGATCGCGACCTTGCCGGCGATCACGGCGGCCAGGGCGACGGCACCACCCGGCTCGACCACAAGCTTGAAGTGATCCCTGGCCACCGCCATGGCGCGACCAACCTCGGCGTCACTCACGGCGAAGCCGCCGGCGAGGTGCTCGCCATTGACCGCGAAGGTCAGGATGCCGGGAGTCGCGGCCAACAAGGCATCGCAGAAGGACGACGCTCCCGGCGTGTTCGCCAAGCGCTGGCCTGCCACCAGTGACCGCCGCGTGTCGTCGAAACCCTCCGGCTCGACCGCGAAGATCTTGGTTTCCGGCAGGCGGCCCGAGAGGGCCAGCGCGATACCGCTGATCATGCCGCCACCACCACAGGGCGCCAGCACCGCGTCGAGCGTCGCTCCCGCCGCGTCGGCCTGATCGGCGAGTTCGAGGCCGATGGTGCCCTGGCCCGCCATGACATGCGGATCGTCATAGGGACGAACCAGGGTGGCGCCGGTTTCGCTGGAGATCCGAGCGCCTATGGCTTCCCGATCCTCCGTCCAGCGATCGTAGAGCACGACTTCGGCGCCCCAGGCGCGGGTGTTGGCGATCTTGATCGCCGGCGCGTCCGACGGCATCACGATGGTCGCTTTGATACCCAGCATCCGAGCCGCGGCCGCGACGCCCTGGGCGTGATTTCCCGATGAGAAGGCGACGACGCCGTTGGCACGCTCCACCTCGGGGATCTGGCTGATGCGGTTGAACGCGCCTCGGAACTTGAAGCTACCGGTCCGTTGTAGGACTTCCGCCTTCACCAGAAGCCTGCCACCGAGTTGGTCGTTCAGAAGCGGCGATTCCAGAAGCGGCGTGACGACGGCATGGCCTTTCAGGCGCCCGGCGGCCGCGATGACATCGGCGTGGGTCGGCGGGCTGAGGCCGGGAAGGGTGGGACTGTGCGAGGATGGGGAGGAGGCGGGCATGCGGCTATCCTGGCAAGCGGGAACCTAACCGCGATCGATCGAGCCGGACAGATCGGCCAAACCACCCAGGACCAGCGCCGGAGTGCCGGGAAGCCGTTCCCGCTCGGCATCGAAGCGGTTCAACCACACGGTTTGGAAGCCGAAGCTGGCGGCTCCGGCGACATCCCAGCCGTTCGACGACACGAAGCAGATTTGCCCACGATCCAGGCCGAAGCGATCGCAAGCGAGCTGATAGACCGATCGGTGCGGTTTGTAAACGCCGACCTCCTCGACCGACAGCACCGCGTCCAGGTATCCCGCGATACCGGCGCTTTCCACCCCGGACGCCAGCATATCCGGCGTGCCGTTGGAGAGGATGGCCGTCGTCAGTCCCCTGGAGCGGAGTTCCGCCAGCACCGGCGCCACATCGGGATAGGCGTCCAGCGACAAGTAGCGCCGCATCAGCTTCTCCTTCAGCGCGTCGTCGTCCAGTCCCGCGACACCGAAAGCGTGGTCCAAGGCGTCGCGCGTGACCTGCCAGAAATCACGCCTATGGCCCATCAGGCTCAGCAGCCACGTGTATTCGAGCTGCTTGGTCCGCCACAGCCCACCCACGAGCTCCGCCTTGCCGCCCAGCTCGGCGGCCAGTCGGCCGGTCGCCGACCGGACGTCCAGCAGCGTGCCATAGGCGTCGAAGACACATGCCCCGATGCCCGAAAGCCTTTCCCGAATTGGGTTGGCCGTCACCGTTTCAGATCCTCCTCCAGGAGCAGTCTGGCGTTTCCACCGTTCATGCGGGCGCGGTAGACGTGGACCGCCTCCATCACCCTCTGGACATAGTTGCGCGTCTCGTAGATCGGAATCAACTCGATCCAGTCCACCACGTCCACACCCTCCGACCGTGGATCGCCATTGGTTTGAAGCCATTCGCGGACGCGGCCGGGGCCCGCGTTATAGCCGGCGATCGCCAGGACGTACGAGCCGTTGAAACGGTCGAGCAGTTCCCTCATGTAGGCGCTGCCGAGCGCGATGTTGTACTCCGGGTCCGCCGTCAGGCGGCTGTTGGTGTGGCGCATGCCAAGCTGGTCCGCCACCTGCTTGGCGGTGGCTGGCATCAATTGCATCAGGCCACGAGCCCCGGCGGGGCTGACGGCGTTTTGATTGAACGTGCTCTCCTGCCGGATCAGGGAGTGGACGAGCGCCGGCTCCAGCCACCCCAATTCCGGCATGCCCACCACGGGATAGCCCGAGTCCGTCAGTATCACGTCATCCTGTACCGCCTGTTTGGCGACGGAGACCGCCAAGTCCGCCCGCCCCATTTCGCGGGCGAGGCCGGCGATCAGGACGAACTCCTCCGCGAGCTTGGCATTTGCAGCCATCCTGCGGACGAAGATGCCCTCACGGTCGGCCACCGGATCGATCTGGTTGAGCATCCGCGTCAGCCTGGGCAGTTCTTTCCGGCCAAAGGCTGCGACCGCCTCGGCCGAGGGGCGGGTTTCCGCCGAGAGGGTGACGGCACGTGGGTCGCGCGAGCGCTGCTGGGCCAGTTGTCCGTAGAAGGTGGTGCCGTGCCGGGCCGCGACGCCATACCATTTGCGGGCGTCATCCTGCCGATTGAGGGCTTCGGCCGCGCGCCCCGCCCAATAGGCGCCGCGCGACTGGCTGATCGGAGCGCTGACACCGGAGTAGAGCCGTTCGAAATGCTTCAAGGCCTCGCGCGGCTGATTGGTGAAGCGGAGCGCTAGCCAGCCCGCCAGGAATTCGGCCTGGGCCATCGGCAGGCCGTCCTTCTGCGCGTGATCGGCCGCGATCCGGTAGGCCTCGGCATAGGCGCCCCGCTCGATGGCGCGGCGTGCCAGGATGTGCATTTCGGCCCACCACGCGGCTGGGCGTCCCATGTCGGCCGGCTTGTTCATCACGATCTCGAGCGCGCCGGCATCCATGTCCTTGCGACGGCGCCAGCGGGCGCGCTCGTAGAGCAATCCAGGATCGGCCCGCAGGCTGGGCGGAACCTTGTTCAGGATGGCGTCGATGTTCCCCTTCCTCATGCCCGCCATATGGAACCGGGCCTCCGCCAAGGCTTGGTGGCCGGATCCGACGACGGGGTACATGCGGCGGGCGGCACCCTCCTCGCCGTCCCATACCAGCCGGTCGAACCGGGCGAGATGGTCGCGCTGGCGGAGCAGGTCGCCGAAGCGGGCGCGGAAGTCCAGTTCCTCGGTGACGCCCATTCCACCGGCGATCCAGCGCTCGCGGACCAGGTCCGCCGCGCGGGCCGTATTGCCGTCGTTCAGCAGGACGGTCGCGTAGCGCGCCGCCCCGCCGCCGGTCAGCGGCGGATATGCCTCGAACCACGTCTTGACCTCGGAGGCGGGCATCCAGACCGGCATCGCCACTTCGGCGTTGCGGCGGAGCGTGTTCAGGTTTGGCCATTCGGGGTTCTGCCGGATGAACGCGGCGATGGTCTCGAAACCGGCGGTGGTCTCCGGACGCGCCATATCGAGCCACTGGATCACCTTGGCCGGCAGTCGTTCTCGCGCCTGCGACGCCACGGCTCCGGCCTCGTCCCAGCGTCCCGCCTCGGCGGCCTTGAAGGCGGCCCGATAGAGCTGGAGATCGCGTTCGTCCAACTCCGCCGCCGCGGCGCCGGACAGCCCGGCGCCAGCCACCAAGGCGCACAATACCATCGTACGCAGATGGCGGGCGCACTTGCCGTACCAGCCCGCTGCGGCTAATGTGCCTGCCTCAATCGTTGTGCCGGTACGGAGGTTGGCATGTTCACAGGTTCCATCGTCGCGCTCTTGACGCCTTTCAAGAACGGCAAAGTCGACGAGAAAGCCTTCCAATCCTTCGTTGATTGGCAGATCGTCCAAGGCACCCACGGGCTCGTTCCGGTCGGCACGACCGGCGAATCGCCGACCCTGAGCCACGAGGAGCACCGGCGCGTCGTCGATCTCTGCATCGAGGCGGCGGCTGGGCGCGTTCCGGTCATCGCCGGCGCCGGCTCCAATTCGACCGCCGAGGCGATCGAATTCACCCGCCACGCCAAGAAGGCGGGCGCGGATGCCGTGCTCAGCGTCACGCCCTATTACAACAAGCCCACGCAGGAAGGTCTGTATCAGCATTACAAGGCGATCCATGACGCTGTCGAAATTCCGATCATCATTTACAACATACCGGGTCGGAGCGTGGTCGACATGACGGTCGCCACAATGGCGCGTCTGGCGAAGCTGCCCAATATCGTCGGCGTCAAGGATGCCACAGCCGATTTGACCAGACCGTTAAGAACGCGCGTCGAGATCGGTCCCGAATTCTGCCAGCTGAGCGGCGAGGACGCCACCGTCGTGGGATATCTGGCGCAGGGTGGTCATGGTTGCATCTCCGTCACCGCCAATGTGGCGCCGGCCCAGTGCAGCCAACTGCACGCGGCTTGGCAGGCCAAGGATTGGCCGACGGTCGAGCGGCTGCGCGACCAGCTGATGCCGCTGCACCACGCGATCTTCCTGGAAACCAGCCCCTCGCCGGTCAAATACGCCGCCAGTCTGCTGGGCCTGTGCTCCGAGGAGGTTCGGTTGCCGGTGGTGCCGGTGACCGACGCCACGAAGACGGCGGTGCGCGAGGCGATGGTCAAGGCCGGCGTGCTGAACTGATACCCTACTTGGTTCGGCGGATCGCTCCCTCGGGAGTGGTCCGCCAAGCCGAGCTGGCGACGGAATAAGAAGAAAGTAGAGGATACCCCATGGCTCAGCCGGGGCCTGTAACGAGCCGCATGGTGGCTCAAAATCGCCGCGCCCGGTTCGATTACTTCATCGACGACACGCTCGAGGCTGGGATCGCGCTGTTGGGCACCGAGGTCAAGTCGCTGCGCTCCGGCAAAGCGAGCATTGGCGAGTCCTATGCCGGTGCGCAGAACGGCGGACTTTATCTGGTCAATTCCTACATTCCGGAATATCAGCTGGCTGGCCAGTATTTCCAGCATGAGCCGAAGCGGCCGCGCAAGCTGCTGGTGCACAAGCGCGAGATGAACAAGATGATGGGGGCGATGAAGCGCGATGGCGTGACCATCGTCCCCCTGTCGATCTATTTCAACGCGCGGGGCATCGCCAAGGTCGAGTTGGGGATCGCGCGCGGCAAGAAGAAGGTCGACAAGCGCGCTTCTGAGAAGGAGCGGGATTGGCAGCGAGACAAGGCGCGTGTCATGCGCGGCAAGGGCAAGGACGTCGACTGAGCAGCGGTCAAGCCGCGAGATCGAACGGAACCATGCCCGCCCGGCGCGGTTGGAGCCTCCAACGGAAAGACTGAAGGAGGCGACATGCGCGCGCTGGTTTGGCACGGCAAGGAAGATGTTCGGATCGACACGGTCCCTGATCCGAAAATCGTTAATCCGCGCGACGCGGTGATCAAGGTGACGTCGACCGCGATCTGCGGATCGGATCTCCATCTGTATAACGGCTATATTCCCTCCTTGAAGTCGGGAGACATCCTGGGTCACGAGTTCATGGGTGAGGTGGTCGAGGTTGGCACGGAAACCGGTAACCTCAAGGTCGGCGATCGGGTCGTCATCCCCTTCACGATCGCTTGCGGTCATTGTTATTTCTGTGATCATGACTTGTATTCGCTGTGCGATAACTCAAATCCCAACGCGGAGATGACGTCCAAGGTGATGGGACAGTCACCCTCGGGTTTGTTCGGCTATACCCATCTGTTCGGCGGCTACGCCGGTGGACAAGCAGAATACGTCCGCGTTCCCTACGCCGACATCGGGCCCTACAAGGTTCCGAACGGCTTGACCGACGATCAGGTGCTGTTCCTGACGGACATCTTCCCAACTGGGTACATGGCGGCGGAGAATGCCGACATCGAACCGGGCGACGTCGTCGCAGTCTGGGGCTGCGGACCGGTCGCCCAGTTCGCGATCCGCAGCGCCTTCATGTTGGGCGCCGAACAAGTGATCGCGATCGACCGTATCTCCGAGCGCTTGGCGATGGCGCGGGATGGTGGCGCGATAACGATCAATTTCGATGAGGAGGATGTCCACGACCGCCTGATGGAATTGACCGGCGGTCGCGGCCCAGACGGCTGCATCGACGCGGTCGGCATGGAAGCCCATGGCGGAGGCAGCGTGGATGCCGTCTATGACAGGGTGAAGTTCGCGGCGTTCATGACGACGGATCGGGCGCATGCACTGCGCCAAGCCATTCTGGCTTGCCGGAAGGGAGGTACGGTTTCCTTGGCCGGCGTCTATGGTGGCGTGGTGGATAAGATCCCGATGGGTGCGGCCTTCAACAAGGGGCTGAAGTTCAAGATGGGGCAGACACACGTTCACAAATATCTGCCACGCCTGATGAGGCACATCGAGGACGGCGATCTGGATCCCAGCTTCGTGATCACCCACAAGGTGCCGCTGGACAAGGCGCCGGATGGCTATCGCACATTCCGGGACAAGAAGGACAACTGCATCAAGGTCGTCCTCAAGCCATAGTCCGAGTGGCTGTTCGACAGCACAAAATAAAACACCGGACGGGCCAACCGTCCGGTGTTCTCATATCCGCGGGACCGAGTCGAGCTTTACCGTCGGGCTCAGGCGTTTTCGTACAGATTGCCGTGGGGATCGCCACCCGGCGGGTCGCGGTGCTGGTGCACACGGGCGATCGATGGCGACAAATCCTGAAGTTCGATGAAATTATCCGCTTGGCGCCGCAACTCATCCGCCACCATCGGCGGCTGGCTGCGGACCGTGCTGATCACCGAAACGCGGACACCCTTGCGCTGCACGGCATCGACAAGCCTGCGGAAATCGCCATCGCCGGAGAAAAGCAGGATATGATCGACATGTTCGGCCATTTCCATCACGTCGATGGCCAACTCTATGTCCATGTTTCCCTTGATCTTCCGGCGACCGGACGCGTCGGTGAATTCCTTGGTCGGCTTCGTCACCATGGTATAACCATTGTAATCAAGCCAATCCACGAGCGGTCTAATCGGGGAGTACTCCTGGTCCTCGACTAGGGCTGTATAGTAAAAGGCACGAACAAGGCGACCTTTGGATGCGAACAGGTCAAGCAAGCGCTTATAATCGATATCGAAGCCCAGCGCTCTCGCCGCCGCGTACAAATTCGCGCCGTCAATGAACATTGCGATACGTTCTTCTTGATAGAAAATCATCTTAGTACCTTTTGGACTATAATGGTTGTCACTACCCGGTCGATTTCTTTTTCCGCTCCGGTCCGCTATGCAGGAGGGTCTTTAATGCCGCACTGGACACGATGTAGAGATAGGGCAATGCTTCCAAGCAGACAAGAGGTTCCCTTCAGGTGATGACGAAAGTGATTTTCATCGCATTAGGATCAAACCTTTCCAGTGATGTGCTTGGCTCGCCGAAAGACATATGCGAAGCCGCGCTGAGGGCTTTGGAGGATCGTGGAATCTCAGTCACCAGCCGCTCGCGCTGGTTTCGGACGGCTCCGGTCCCAGTATCCGATCAACCTTGGTTTGTTAACGGTGTGGTTGCCGTTGGCACCGATCTGCCACCGGCCGACCTGCTCTCGATACTTCACGAGATCGAGGCGGAGTTCGGGCGCACCCGGAAAATCAGGAACGAGGCCCGGTTGCTGGACCTCGACCTGATCGCCTACGGGGATCTGGTGACCGACGGGCGGAACGCCGACGACGGAACCGGGCCGATCTTGCCGCATCCCCGGATGCGCGAACGGGCGTTCGTGCTGCTGCCGCTGGCCGATATCGCGCCCAACTGGCGCCATCCCCAAACCGGGGAGGCCATCGCCGACTTGATCGACGGGCTGCCGGCCGACCAACGGGCGGAACCGCGGCCCTGACGACTCCTTTGGTAAGCGTCGGTGAGCTCGGCCCGCCGTGTCGGAGGGCGCCGTCGCCCTTGCTTCGCTTGAATGCAATCCGTATATAGAAAAGCTTGGCATATAGTTGGAGTTTGCCCGTAATGGCACGCGTAACCGTTGAAGATTGCGTCCTCAAGATTCCAAATCGTTTCGAGCTGGTGATGATGGCCGCCCAACGGGCTCGGGACGTCGCCACCGGCGCCTCCCTGTCGATCGACCGCGACAACGACAAGAACCCCGTCGTGGCGCTCCGTGAGATCGCCGACGAGACGATCGGTCTCGACGACCTGCGCAATGCGCTGATCCGCGGTCACCAGAAGGTGGTCGAGGCGGATGAGCCGGAGGACGACATCGTCGAGCTGATGGCGGGCGAGCAAGCCTGGGCCCAGCAGATGACCGGCGTCGATGACGACATGGCCGGCGACGAGCTGGGTGCCGACGGGGATGTGGAGGAGGGCGATGACGTCCTGTCCGACATCGAGGAGGAGCCTGGCATCGATGTCGACAGCGAGGAGGGCCAGTTGGTCGATCGCGACGTCGATGACGTGGGCAAGGCCTACGAATAGGTACAACCTCCTTCGGGATCGGTGGCCTCATGGCGGGCTGGGGTGGTGGAGGATTGCCGTTCGAGTGTGCGAGATCCGACGAATGACACCGCTGTTCGCCGCGGGTGAGGGCCGATGATCCGGCAGTACGAGCTTGTCGAACGCGTCAAGGCGTATGATCCCAACGCGGATGAGGATGCCCTCAACCGCGCGTACGTCTTTTCCATGCGCGCTCATGGCTCTCAGACGCGCGCGAATGGGGACCCCTACTTCTCGCATCCGCTTGAGGTCGCCGGCATCCTCACGCAGATGAAGCTGGATACCGCCTCGATCGTGACGGCTCTGCTGCACGACACGGTCGAGGATACGGTGGCGACGCTGGAGGATGTCCAGCGGCTGTTCGGCCCGGACATCGCCAAGCTGGTGGACGGCGTGACCAAGCTGTCGCGCATCGAGCTTCAGAATATCGAGACACAGACCGACCAAGCCAAGCAGGCGGAGAACTTCCGCAAGCTGGTGCTCGCCATGTCGGAGGACATCCGCGTCCTGCTGGTCAAGCTGGCCGACCGCGTCCACAACATGCGGACCCTGGCGTATCTGAAGGATCCGGAGAAGCGCAAGCGCATCGCGCGCGAGACGCTGGAGATCTACGCGCCGCTCGCCGAGCGCATCGGCATCCACAAGATGAAGGACGAGCTGGAGGACCTCTCGTTCGCCGAGCTGAACCCGGACGCGCGCGACAGCATCCTCGCCCGGCTGTCCTTTCTCCGCACGGCGGAGGGTGGACTGGTCGGTCGCGTCCTGGAGGAGCTTCGCCATACCCTGGCGGAGTACGGTTTGCCGAACGCGACGGTCACCGGACGCGAGAAGACCGCCTATTCGATCTGGCGCAAGATGCAGCGCAAGAACGTGGCGTTCGAGCAGCTCTCGGACATCATGGCGTTCCGCGTCATGGTCGATTCGATCGAGCAATGCTACCAGGCCCTGGGCGTGATCCACGCCCGCTATCCCGTCGTGCCGGGCCGGTTCAAGGATTACATCTCGACGCCCAAGCCGAACGGCTATCGCAGCATCCACACCTCGGTCATCGGACCGGAGCGGCAGAGGATCGAGGCGCAGATCCGCACCAACGACATGCACGAGGTCGCGGAACTGGGTGTCGCGGCCCATTGGGCGTACAAGCAGAACCATCAGCGCACCGAAGGCCGCCAGTATCGCTGGCTGCGTGAGCTTCTGGATATCCTGGAGCACGCCCAGAAGCCGGAGGAGTTCCTGGAGCACACCAAGCTGGAGCTGTTCCAGGATCAGGTGTTCTGCTTCACGCCCAAGGGTGACCTCATCGCGCTGCCGCGGGGCGCCACGCCGGTCGACTTCGCCTATGCCGTCCATAGCCAGATCGGCGACACCTGCGTCGGCGCCAAGGTCAACGGCCGCATGCTGCCGCTGCGCAGCCAGTTGCAGAATGGCGATCAGGTCGAGATCTTCACGTCCAAGGCGCAGACCCCGTCGCCGACCTGGGAACGTTTCGTCGTCACCGGCAAGGCGCGGGCGCGCATCCGCCGCTTCATTCGGACCCAGCAGCGCTCGCAATACATCGACCTCGGCAAGGCGCTGCTTCAGAAGCTGTTCCGCCAGGAGAGCTACGAGTTCTCCGACAAGGCTGTGGATGGCGTCATCAAGATCTTCCAGGCGGCGTCGGTCGACGACCTGTTCGCCAGTGTCGGCGCCGGCATGCAGTCGGCTCGGGAGGTGTTCAACGCCGTCTTTCCCGGTCACAAGGCGATCGTGGAGCGTGAAGACAAGGTCATCCCGATCAGCAGGTCGGCCAAGGCGAAGGGCAAGAAGGACGTTCCGCTCCCGATCCGCGGCCTGATACCGGGCATGGCGGTCCATTACGCCGGTTGCTGCCATCCCCTGCCGGGCGATCGCATCGTCGGCATCGTCACCACCGGCAAGGGCGTCACCATCCACACGATCGATTGCGAGACGCTGGAGAGCTTCACCGAGACGCCGGAACGCTGGATCGACGTCGGATGGGACAGCGGCGGCGACGCCGCAGAGGATCATGTCGGCCGCATCACTGTCATCATCGCCAACGAGGCCGGCAGCCTCGGCACGCTCTCCACGGTGATCGGCAAGAACGGCGGCAACATCACGAACCTCAAGATCACCAGCCGCAACACCGATTTCTTCGAGATGCTGATCGATATCGACGTCAAGGACGTCAAGCATCTGACGAACATCATCGCGGCGCTTCGCGCCACGCCCGTGATCAATTCGGTCGATCGCGCGCGTGGACGGTGACTCCAAAGGTTCAACGCTCCATATGGAGCGCGCGGCGCCTCGGCCTGGATACCGCGCGCCGCCGCGACTTGGAGCCCTGAGATGAAACGCGACCTGCGCCTTGGCGTGAACATCGACCACGTGGCGACCGTGCGCAACGCGCGTGGCGGCCGTCACCCGGACCCCGTCAGGGCGGCATTGGCGGCGGAACGGGCGGGAGCCGACGGCATCACCGCCCACCTGCGCGAGGACCGGCGCCATATCATCGATGGCGACATCGATCGGTTGATGGCGGAGATCAGGCTGCCTTTGAATCTGGAGATGGCGGCGACCGACGAGATGGTTCGGATCGCGCTTGGGCACCGGCCGCACGCCGCCTGCATCGTTCCGGAGCGGCGCGCCGAACGGACGACCGAGGGCGGTCTGGATGTCGTTGGGAACAAGGCGGCTCTGGAGCCGATGATCGGGGAACTGCGCGCCGCCGGTATCCGCGTCTCACTGTTCATCGCGCCCGATCCGGTCCAGTTGGATGCCGCCGTCGCGGTGGGCGCCCCGGTGGTCGAACTCCACACGGGAGCCTATTGCGACGCGGAAACCGACGGCGCGAGATCGCTCGAACTCGACCGGATCACGACCGCCGCCGCCCATGCGGAGGCGATCGGGCTGGAATGCCACGCGGGCCATGGGCTCGACTTCGACACGGTCAGGGCCATCGCGCGGATCCCGACGATCGTTGAATTGAACATCGGCCACTTCCTGGTCGGCGAGGCGATCTTCGGCGGGCTCGACGCCTCCATCAAGCGCATGCGCGCCCTGATGGACGAGGGGAGGCGGACCGCATGATCCTCGGCATCGGCAATGACCTGATCGACATCCGGCGCATCGAGCGCACCCTTGAACGGTATGGCGACCGCTTCCTCGATCGCGTCTTCACCGACCTGGAGCGCCGCAAGTCCGATCGGCGCAACCAGCGCGCGGCCAGCTACGCCAAGCGGTTCGCCGCCAAGGAGGCCTGCGCCAAGGCGCTGGGCACCGGATTGAACCGGGGCGTCTATTGGCGCGACATGGGGGTGGTCAACCTGCCCGGCGGTCAGCCGACGATGTCCCTGACCGGTG
Organism: Skermanella stibiiresistens SB22; assembly: GCF_000576635.1. GTDB lineage: Bacteria > Pseudomonadota > Alphaproteobacteria > Azospirillales > Azospirillaceae > Skermanella > Skermanella stibiiresistens. Next base: position 23,624 of record NZ_AVFL01000008.1, on the reverse strand, counting down.
GCGCGCTCAAGCGGCTGGGCGAGATCACCCCGCCCGGCATGACACCCGTGATACATCTGACCTTGACCGACGACGTGCCTTTGGCGCAAGCCATCGTCATCATATCGGCCGTACCGGCTGGCGGAGCGCCCCAGGACGGCTCCGCCGCCGGTTCCGCCGACACCCCAACCTGACCGCCACGGAGCAGCCGCCCGCGGGTGGCGTCATGTCATGACAGAACTGACCAGAAAGCAGATAGACTCGATGCAGAAGAACAAGAGCGGCGGCATTGGCGAGACCATCAAGACGGTCGTCTACGCCGTCGTGATCGCGTTCGGCGTCCGGACCTTCGCCTACGAGCCGTTCAACATCCCATCCGGTTCCATGATTCCGACGCTGCTGGTGGGCGACTATCTGTTCGTCTCCAAGTTCTCCTATGGCTATAGCAAGTACACGGTCGCCTTCGGCGCCGACTTGTTCGACGGCCGCCTGCTCTACACCAAACCGGAGCGCGGCGATGTCGCCGTGTTCAAGCTGCCGCGCGACAACAAGACCGATTATATCAAGCGTATCGTCGGTCTACCCGGTGACCGCATTCAGATGATCGGCGGGATCCTCCACATCAACGGTGAGGCGGTAAAGCGCGAGAAGACCGACGATTTCGTCACGACCGACCAGTTCGGTCGGCAGATGCGGGTGACGCAGTACATCGAAACACTGCCCAACGGCCGGCAGCATCGCATCATCGAGGAGAGCGACAACGCCTCGCTCGACAACACTCCCGTCTATGTCGTTCCCGAGAACCATTTCTTCTGCATGGGCGACAATCGTGACAACTCCCTGGACAGCCGGGTCGGCTCGATGGTCGGGTTCGTGCCGGTGGAGAACCTTGTCGGCCGGGCCGAATTCCTGTTCTTCTCGCTCGATGAGGGCGCCCGCTTCTGGGAGTTCTGGAAGTGGCCGTGGTCGGTCCGCTTCGGCCGCATCTTCGACGGCGTGAACTGAGCGGGGAGGGGGCATGTCAGCGATCGACTCCGATCACGCGAACCTCGCCGAACTCGCCGTGTCCCTGGGGCACGAGTTCCAGCGGCCGGAACTGCTGGTCGACGCGGTCACGCATCCCAGCCTCAGTGGCATGGAGCGTGCGGGCAAGCGGGTGGGCAAGGTGCCCACTCCCGGCTTGGCCTATGAGCGCCTGGAGTTCCTAGGCGACCGGGTGCTGGGTCTGGTGATCGCCAACTGGTTGCTGGAGCGTTTCCCCGCCGAGCGCGAGGGCGCGCTGGCGCGCCGGCTCGCCAGTCTGGTGCGCTGGGAGACGTTGAGCGACGTGGCGTCGACCCTGGACCTTGGCCGTTATCTTCGGCTTTCCGCCGGCGAGGCCGGATCCGGTGGACGGACGAACGGCACCATCCTGGCTGACTGCTGCGAGGCGGTGATCGGGGCGCTGTACCTGGATGGCGGCCTACCCACCGCCGAGCGCTTCATCCGCGCCCGCTGGACCAGCCAGATCGACCGCGCGGCGTCGCCGCCGCAGGACGTCAAGACCGCTCTCCAGGAATGGGCGCAAGGGCGGGGCAAGCCTTTGCCAATCTACGAAACCATGGGCCATACCGGCCCTGATCACAGTCCGCGGTTCGAAGTCAGAGTGCATTTGGAGGGCCATGAGCCGGTCCTTGCCCAAGGCAGTTCGAAGCGAGCCGCCGAGAAAGCCGCGGCGGCCGAAATGCTGCGCCGCGTGGGAGCACCGATAGATGAGTGACGAGACCGCCACACCGATCCCTGGCCCGATTCCCGACCCGTTGGCTGCGGAGACCCCCGCCGGGGGCGAACCCGAGGTTTACGTGCCCGAACACCCCAGTTGCGGCTTCGTGGCCCTGGTGGGGGCGCCGAACGCCGGCAAGTCGACGCTGTTGAACACCATGATCGGCTCCAAGGTGTCGATCGTCTCGCACCGTGTCCAGACCACGCGCACGCGCGTCCTTGGCATCGCGACCGAGGGCGACGCCCAGGTGATCTTCGTCGACACTCCCGGCATCTTCGCGCCCAAGAAGCGGCTGGAGCGGGCGATGGTCGCGGCCGCGTGGCAGGGTGCCACCGACGCCGATCTCGTCGTCCTGCTGGTCGACGCCGCCCGCAAATCGGTCGACGCCGACACCCGTTCGATCATCACGACGCTGCGGGACTCCGGCCGGCAGGCGATCCTGGCGCTCAACAAGATCGACCTGATCAAGCGTGACAAGCTTTTGGCATTGGCCGCCGATCTGAACGCGGAGGGCATCTTCAGCGATGTCTTCATGATCTCGGCGGAGACCGGCGACGGCGTCGCCGACCTGCGGAAGCTGATCGCGTCGCGCATGCCGAAGGGGCCTTGGCACTTCCCTGGCGATCAGCTGTCCGACATTCCCATGCGGCTGCTCGCGGCCGAACTGGTCCGAGAGAAGCTGTTCCTCCAGCTTTACCAGGAACTGCCCTATTCGGCGACGGTGGAGCCGGAAGGTTGGGAGGAGTTCGACGACGGCAGCGTCAAGATCTCCATGGTCATCTTCATCGAGCGGGACAGCCAGAAAGCGATCGTGCTCGGCAAGGGCGGCCAGCGGATCAAGCAGATCGGCGCCACGACGCGGATCGAACTCGAGGAGATGCTGGAGCGCCGTGTCCATCTGTTCCTCCACGTCAAGGTGCGTGAGGAGTGGACCAACGATCCCGAGCGGTACCGGGAGTGGAACCTGGACTACAACGCCTGAGGCAGGCGGTAGAACGCCGCCGCCGTTCCGCCCATCAGACGCCGGCGCTCGGTGTCCGAACAGGTCTTGGTCGCCCACAGCACCGTTTCGACCCAACGGGCGTAGTCGGTCGCCAGGGTGCTGACCGGCCAATCGCCGCCGAACATGAGTCGGTCGAAGCCAAAGCTCTCGATGACATGATCCATGTAGGGCCGCAAGTCGTCGCGGCCCCATCGGGAGTGGTCGGCCTCGGTCGCCATGCCCGACAGCTTGCACCAGACGTTCGGCAACTCGGCCATGGCGCCGATATCAGCCTTCCACTGATCGATCAGGCCGGCGCGGATACCGGGCTTGCCGACATGGTCCAGCACGAGGGCGACATCCGGGCAGCTCCGCGCCAGTTCGACCGCAGCCGGCATCTGGTGGTGATAGACGCAGATATCGAAGCTGAGACCACGTCGGCCCAGCAGCCGCACACCCTCGATGAAGTCGGGCCTGACGCAGAAACGCGGATCCGGCTCATCCTGGATCAAGCGCCTGACGCCGCGCACCAGCGGCAGTTCCGTCAGCTTGTCCAGGTGTGAGTCCATCCTTTCACCCAACTCGACCGGCGCCGCGGCGACGATGGCTCCGATGCGGGGATCCAGGGTCGCCAGTTCGCCGACCCAGTGGGCCTCGGCGAGGCGGTCGCCCTCCGCAGCGTCAACCTCCACGAACACCATCCCAGCGACTTTGATCGAACCGCGGGCTCGGTCGAAATCGCCCGGCAGATGCGGCTTGTTTAAGGCCGGCACCGCCGCCATCCAGGGATAACTCAGCTTGGCTGGATCATAGAGATGCACGTGGCTGTCGATAATCGGGAGTTCATCCATGACGCGGCCAGGCCTCCGGGAAAAGGTCCGTTGATGCTAGACGAATTCAGCCGAGGCCACCAGCGGATGCCTGGAGCGAACCAGCCTTATAATCGAAAGTGGTAATCCCATAGCCAAGTGAAATGGCAAAGATCGAAAACCAGGTGGGTAGAATTATTGGGATCGATCTTGGCAAAATTGGTATAATTCGGGGTAATCCCTAAACCAAAACCGGCTGTGGGGTGATATTTACTTGTCGTTAAGATTCTGAAGTCACTATTGCCTTGTGGGCAGCAGGCGCCACCTCGACAAACCCCTCAGGAAAGAGCTGATCATGTCCGACTTTCGCCGTTCCACCGATCTCCGCATCGCTCAGTCCAGCCGCGTTCATGCCCGCCTGATCGAGCGTTTCATCGAGGTGACGGAAGCGGAACTCGCCGGCCAGTCCGATCCGTTCGTCCGCGAGAGCCTTCTGGATCTCCTGTCCACCATGCGCGACGATCGGCGCGGCTATGGTGTGCTGGGCGGAGTCATGGCGGTCAGCGAAGCGGCCTGATCGGAGTTTCCGCTGGATCAAGGTTCGTGGCGCCAGTGAGGCGAAGCCGGCCAGCCAATCGGCACCGGTTTCGCCACATGAGGCGGAAAACTTTTCCAACCCTCGAATATTTGTGGACTGACCGGTCCGAAAGCCCCATCTATCTCGTGTGACCGAACCGAGGGGCTGACCGCCGATCATGGGTAGACCGCGTAAATTCAATGCCGATGAAGCGCTGGACCGTGCGTTGCACGTGTTCTGGAGCAAAGGCTACGCGGCGACGTCCATGACCGACCTGCTCGACGCCATGGGCTTGAGCAAGAGCAGCTTCTACGAGTTTTTCGGTAACAAGCACGACGCCTTCATGGCCGCCTTGCGTCGCTACGCCGACCGCGAGGTCGCCCGCCTTGACGCGTCGGTGTGCTCCGGCGGATGTGCTCGGCGATTGATCGAGATCCAACTCCGCGGAGTCATCGATCGGCCTACGGGGGAAGGCGACCGGCGCGGTTGCCTGACCGTCAATTGCGCCGTCGAATTGGCGCCCCACGATCCCGTCATCGAAAGCGCCGTCACGGCGCACATGGATCGGATGGAGGAGTTGTTCCATCGCCTGATCGCGCGAGGACAGGCGGAAGGCGGGATATCGTCCCGCCAGGACGCGCGCATGCTGGCCCGATACCTCCTGAATGGCTTGTGTGGTCTCCAAGTGATGGCGAAGGCCGGGCGTGACGCCAAGTCGTTGGAGGACGTCGTCTCCACCATCCTCACCGCCCTCGACTAGATATGCGTACTAGATCGGCAAATCCGCGGTTCCGTATCACCTATTCTGGACCAAATGGTCCAGAACCTTGAATGGAAAGTGAATAACCATGACCAGCAAACCTGAAAGCGACCTGTTCCAGCCGGTCAAGCTGGGACCCTATGCCTTGGCCAACCGCATCGTGATGGCGCCGCTGACCCGCAGCCGGGCGAACAAGGATGACGCTCCTTATGCGATGCACGCGGAGTATTATGGCCAACGCGCCACCGCTGGCCTGATCATCAGCGAGGCGACGCAGATCTCGCGCCAAGGCAAGGGCTACGCGTATACGCCCGGCATCCACAGCGAGGCGCAGGTCGCCGGCTGGAAGCTGGTAACTGACGCCGTCCACGCCAAAGGCGGCCGCATCTTTCTTCAGCTTTGGCATGTCGGGCGCATCTCGCATCCGTCGCTTCAGATAGACAACGCTCTCCCGGTCGCTCCCAGTGCCATCAAGCCGGAGGGGCAGGCTTTCACCGAAGCCGGGTTCGTGCCGTTCGTCACTCCCCGCGCCCTGGAGCTGGACGAGATCCCCGGCGTGATCGAGCAGTACCGGACCGCGGCCGAGAACGCCAAGCTCGCCGGCTTCGACGGTGTCGAGGTGCATGCCGCCAATGGCTACCTGCTGGACCAATTCCTACGCGATGGGACCAACAAGCGGACGGACGCCTATGGTGGTTCGATCGAGAACCGCGCCCGGTTGATGCTAGAGGCGACGGAGGCTGTGGTTGGCGTCTGGGGTGGCGATCGCGTCGGCATCCGCCTGTCACCGACCACTCCGGCGAACGACATCGCGGACAGCGATCCCGAGCCGGTCTTCTCCCACGCCGTCGAGCAACTGAATCGCTTCGGCTTGGCCTATATCCATCTGGTCGAGGGCTCCACCGGTGCCAGCCGAGAGGTTTCCGGGGCGGTCGACTATCATAAGCTGCGTCGGCTGTTCAACGGCCTCTATATCGCCAACAACCTGATAGACCGGGAAACCGCGATCAAGCTGCGCCAGGATGGCGACGCCGATCTGGTGGCGTTTGGCCGGCCATTCATCTCCAATCCCGACCTCGTCGAGCGCCTGCGCATCGACGCGCCGCTGGCCGAGGCGAACAAGGACACCTTCTATGGTGGCGGGGCCGAGGGCTACACCGACTATCCGTTCCTTAGCGACGTGGATCGTCAAGCCGCGGCGGATTGATGGTGAGTGGCGCCGCCGGATCGCCAACCGGCGGCGCCACCGGCGCCTTGCTTCAAGCCGCCTTTTCGAAAGACGCATCCTGGTCGGCGGCATCGTCTCCGTCGCGGGTCCGCTGAAGTCCGATCCTGTAGTATGTCAGCCGTTCACGTTGAAGCGTCCCGACATACTCGATCAAGCTCTCGCGCAGGAATCCGGGTTCACAAGCCTCCGCGCGGCTCAGCACGACGCCGATATAGTCGTCCAGCAACATCAGGTGGATAAGCGCGGCGCGCATGGCGGTGCTTTCATTGACCGTCCGCAGAGGCTGATCGTCCATCTATTCCCCCGAATTGTTTTATGGTTATTGGATCGACTCCGTGGCATGCATATGCGCTATCGCCGAGCCACGACCAAGACTTCCATACGACATTGGTCACCGTCATGCGGGCTAACGCCGTCGGCTTTGCTGCGACACACAATCCACGTTCGAATTTTCAACCACAGGCGCCTAGCGCCTGCGCGTAAAGCCAGCCGGCCACAACCGTGACCAGCGCCTGTTCCGCGAAGGAACCCGTTTTAATCAAAGGAAAGGCGAATGTCCGACGCAAAGGCCACGCGAGACATAGTCCGGCGGGGGTGATGAGGTCGGCGACCAAATGACTGGCGTAGCCGATGATGAACGGCAGCGTGTGATGCCACTGCTGGCCGTCCCAGCGCAAAGCCGAAACGCATCCCACGACGGCGAGCAGGGAATGCGTGACACCGCGATGTCCGAATATCTTCGATACCGGTATCGAGATGAATTTGAGGCGCCGGCCGACCCATGATTTCGGGTGGTCTATGTCAGGTCCCAGGGATCCAAGGATCGCCAGACCAAGCGCCACGGGATCGAGCAGAGGCAACCCCATGTCGTGGGCCAGATAGAGCCATGACGCGGAGCCGATCAGGGCGTGGGAGCCCGCCATCATGGGGCGCCTCCGGCTTCGCTTCGATGGGATACCCGACCAGCCTGAGAAGACATCTGAACCGCACGCGATAAAATATTGATTCCATTATGAGTCTATCGCAATTATCCACAGAACTAAAGCTGAACATCAGGGCGATTTGGTGGCTGGGCGCCAAGTCGCTGAACACGCGCCGCGCGGCCGGTGAACGACAGTCGTGAGATGGCGTCGTAGATTAGGACAGGAAGGGAAACAGGCCCATTAGCGCCGCGACCACGCTGTCGTAGCAACTGAGGCTTGGGCCGAACATCACTGCCATGGCTTCGCCGTTCCTGCCATCCAAGGCTAGTTGGAACGCCGATATCCCGGCGTCCCACAAGCCGGAGCAACCCGATGAGATGGTATTCAGGGCGGTGCCCGCGTCGGCCGCGAAGTCGCTGACCGCGTCGGCGGCGCTGTTCAAGCTGTCTGCCGCTTCACTCATGTTGGTTCCCCAAGTCGACGCCGGCTCGATCAGTTCGACGCTTCCACCGTGAAACTGATCGAGCCGCCAAAAGTTTCTCCCGGTGCCAGTTCCGCGAACCCGGTGCCAGTCTCGCCTGTCGCCACCCGATTGACAGCGTTCGTCATATGGCTGACCGGCTCGAAGCAGAAGTAGTCCTGATTGTGGGGGGCATAGACGACGGCATGGCGGAATGGCACCGTCGCCGTGACCGTCAGGCCGACCCCCATTCCCGGCCAATCGATCCGAGCGTGTCCATTCCAGCCGGTGAAGTTGTTGTCGATGACCACGTCGTCAAGAGTGATGCCATGCGGGAAATCCCAAGCCAGCGGCAAGGGCACCAGTTCGGTCGGAATTCGCGCGTCGTCGCCCAGCCAAACACTCTCGAGCTGGGCTGTCAGCCGGGTCCCGTGCGGCTTTGGGAAAAAAGGGTGCAGACCGAGCCCGGCGGGCATTGGAACATCGCCGGTATTGGTCATCCCCATCGTGATGGTCAGGCTATCATCGGTGATCTCGAACCGCTGGGTGGCCCGGTACGGGTAGGGCCACGCATCGGCGCCATGATCGAACGCCAGGGAAGCCGTCTGATCGTTCCGATCGACCACCGTCCAGGGCGTCTGCCAGCCGTGGCCATGGATCACGTCCGGGATGAATGGCGCGTTGGGCGGCAGGTCGACGGCCAATCCATGGAACGTGAAGTGCCCTCCGGCGATTCGGTTCGAAAACGGAACGAGGGGATGGCAGGACAGGTCGGCCGGCTGGCATCGGTCGATGGCGTGCGGCTGGGCGGGGCGCAACAGGTGGAGCGGCGGCAGGTCGCCACGGTGCAACAGCAGGCGGATGATCGAGCCGCCACACTGGGGGCTGAGCGCGCATTCCAGGGGTCCACGGCGAAGGACCAACGGCGTCGCGGAACCGTCCCCGGAATCCGCGACTGTATTCGCCATCGCCTCGGCCAGTGAATCTGCCACTGGTTCTGCCATCAGTGCGCCTCGGACTGGTTGCGGCGTTGTCGTGAATGGCGGATATGACATAGCCTAACGGCAAATGAAAGACGCGCCCGCGAGATCGGAATAGCCGATATCGCGGTGCGGTGAGAGGGCAGGGAGGCGGCACGTGTTTCTTGGGATCGATTTGGGCACATCAGGCGTCAAGGCGGTGTTGGTCGACGCCGATCAGAAGGTGGTGGCCCAGGCCGTGGCGCCGCTGACGGTCTCGCGGCCGCACCCCTTGTGGTCGGAACAGGACCCGGAGAGCTGGTGGCGCGCCACCAATTCGGTGGCGACGGAGCTGCGCCGCTCACATCCGGCGGAGATGGCCCAGGTGTCGGGCATCGGGCTGTCGGGACAGATGCATGGCGCCACCCTTCTGGACGGGCGGGATCGGGTCCTACGCCCCGCCATCCTCTGGAACGATGGCCGCAGCGGTGCCGAATGCGTCGAATTGACCCGCCGGATGCCAAGCCTTCCGGAGATCGCCGGCAATCTGGCGATGCCGGGTTTCACGGCGCCGAAGCTGCTGTGGGTTGCCCGCCACGAGCCCGAGATCTTCCGCGACGTCGCCAAGGTGCTGCTGCCCAAGGACTACGTGCGCTTGCGAATGACCGGTCGTTACGCATCCGATATGTCCGACGCCGCCGGCACCCTGTGGCTCGACGTGGCGGGGCGGCGCTGGTCTCCCGAACTTCTCGCCGCCACCGACCTGGACGAGGGCGAGATGCCCGAACTGTTCGAAGGCTCCGAGCCGACGGGATTGCTCTTACCCGAGGTGGCGGCCGGCTGGGGGATGGGAGCGTCCGTCGAGGTCGCGGGCGGTGGTGGCGACAACGCGGCCGGGGCCGCCGGAGTCGGAGTGTTGAAGCCCGGATCGGCCTTCCTATCGCTCGGCACATCCGGCGTGCTGTTCGTCGCCAATGATGGATTCGCGCCCAATCCAGCGCGCGGCGTCCATGCCTTCTGCCACTGCTTCCCGGGTCTCTGGCACCAGATGTCGGTGATCCTCAGCGCCGCGAGTTGCCTGACTTGGGTGACGCGCCTGACAGGAGCGTCGAGCGAAGCCGCATTGCTAGCCGAAGTGGAGGCGGCCGATCGCGACACCGGCTCGCTGCTGTTCCTGCCGTACCTGTCCGGCGAGCGTACGCCCCACAACGATCCGGACGCCAAGGGCGTGTTCTTCGGTCTCACCCATGATCACGACCGTGTCGATCTGGCCCGCGCCGTGCTGGAGGGGGTGGCCTTCGCCTTCGCCGACGGGCAGGCGGTGCTCGCCGAGTCAGGCACCGAGATCGGCGCGATATCGGTCATCGGCGGAGGTGCGCGGAGTCGCCTGTGGGGCCGCATCCTGGCCGACGTTCTGGGGAGACCCTTGACGTATCACAAAGGTGGCGAGGTTGGCCCGGCCTTCGGCGCCGCCCGCCTGGGCCGCCTGGCGGTGACCGGAGAGGACATGAACGAGGTCTGCCTGGCACCGCCCACCGATTTCGTGATCGAGCCGGACGGGGCCGCCACCGAGCGGCACGCGTCCAAATTGGCATTATACCGAGAGGTGTACCAAGGTCTCTCGGGCCTGTTTCGGACTCGGGTGGCGTCATGATTTGGCCATATGGTTAACCTTTACCTATTATGGTCGGATGGGGGTTCGGACCTCAAACCCCGTCCAGGGCAGAACGATTTAGCGGAGCGACCATGTGCCGTTGGCTGGCCTATCAGGGCCGTCCGATCCAGATCGACACCCTCCTGTTCAAACCGGTCAACTCGCTGATCCACCAGTCGCTGTCGGCGCAGCGTGGCCACGTGCCAACCAACGGCGATGGCTTCGGGCTGGGATGGTACGGACATTTGCGGAAGCCGGGCCTCTACCGGGACACCATGCCGGCCTGGAACGACCTGAACCTTCGTTCCGTATCCGAACAGATCAAGTCGGGCCTGTTCTTCGCCCATGTCCGCGCCTCCACCGGCACGTCGACGGCCAGGGTGAACTGCCATCCCTTCCGCTACGATCGCTGGTTGTTCATGCACAATGGACAGATCGGAGGCTGGGCGGTCGTGCGGCGAGCGATCGAGAACCTGATCGCCGACGACCTCTATCCCTTCCGTGAGGGCAGCACCGACAGCGAAGTGATCTTCTACCTGTTGTTGACCAATGGCGTGACCGATAACGTCGACGACGCCTTCGCGCGAACTTGCCGCCAGATCCAGGACGTCATGGCGGCGCATGGCATCATCGAACCCTTGCGCCTGACCGCCTGCCTGACCGATGGCGAGAGGATGTTCGCCCTCCGCCATTCCAGCGATCACGCCTCGCCGACGCTGTTCTACGCGTCGGGTGGCGGCATCAGCGTGGACCAGGGATGTTGCAGGTTCGAGAGTACCCAAGGCGACGTGCTGATCCTGTCCGAGCCGCTGGACGCGATCGAAGCGGTCTGGCACGAGGTTCCGGAAGGTCACATGCTGACGGCGACGGGAGGCAGGGTGGAACTGCACCCGTTCGATCCGTCGCCGAAATGAACAAGTCCTAGCCGAAATCCGGCAGGCTGGGAGCACGCTGCACCAGCGCCTCGATCAGGACGAGCGCGACGTCCAGCGACTCGACCAAGCCGGACGTCATTTGGCTGACGGGTTCGGGCTGGCCCATCAGTCGATCACGGACCTCGGTCAGGGTCCGTAGCTCCGGCAGGAAAAGCTCGCGTGCGCCCAAGGGCAGGACGACGGCTTTGTCCAGCATCGTATAGAAGCGGGTGCTGGTGCGGACCAGCATCACCAGCATCACGGTATCGAGTTGCTGGAACTTGCCGTTCAGCTCGGCCGCGTGCTCGTCAGCCACGCGGCTCAGCCGTTCCTCGATCAGGGCGATCAGCGCCTGGAATTCGTCTACCTTGGCGCGGAACCGGAAGTAGCCGGAGAACGAATCGCGGCTGGCCTCGTGATGCGCCCGCTCCGCCAAGGCCGCGGCCTGCCGCGCCTGTGTCTCCAAGGCCGACAGCATGGTGGCGATCTCGTGCCGCGTCGGGGGAGTGCTCTTGCTGTGCCGCGCCAAATCTTTCGACCCCCAAAGCGAACCGGGACCGGTCCATCCGCCAGAATGAGGTATAGAACCTTGGGGTGTCTCGCGATATCGACAACGGTCCTCGCATACCGTGGCAAATCATCGCTTGGCCGGCGCTCGGCCCTTCGACGCCGAAATTTATCACCTTCCGATAACTGAGCCCATTCCGTCCGCTCGATGGTTTCAGTTCAACGATCAAGCCTGGGTTGTTGGCTGATTGATGAACTTCACCGGGGGGCATGGGATGCGTTGGCAAGGGCGCCGGCAGAGCGATAACGTCGAGGACCGTCGTGGTGATTCGGGACCCATGGGAAGGTCGGGGCTACCAGGAGGCATGCTCGGCGGCCGCGGCATGCGGACCGGCGGCATCGGGTTGGCCGGGACGGTGGTCATCCTGTTGCTGGGCTTGGTATTCGGGTTCGATCCCAGCGTCCTGCTGAACGGTGGCTACGTCGAGGAACCACCCGTCCGCACCAATTCGGCCTCGGCGCCCCGGTCCGGCAACGACCAGGATCTGAGCGGCTTCGTCAGCGTCGTGCTGGCCGAGACTGAGGACGTCTGGGGCGAGATCTTTGCCCAATCCGGCAGACAGTATGAGCAACCCGTGCTGGTGCTGTTCAGCGGCGCCGTGCAGTCGGCTTGCGGGTCGGCCCAGGCGGCCATGGGCCCGTTCTACTGCCCGGCGGACCGGAAGCTCTACATCGACCTGGATTTCTACCGGGATCTTCGCAACCGCATGGGCGCGCCGGGCGACTTCGCGCAGGCCTATGTGATCGCCCACGAGGTTGGTCACCACGTCCAGAACCTGTTGGGTGTCTCGCGCGATGTCCAAGCGGCCCAACAGCAATCGTCACGCGCCGACGCGAACGCGTTGTCGGTGCGGTTGGAACTGCAAGCCGACTGCTTCGCCGGCATCTGGGCCTATCACATGGCCCAGCAGGATCAGGTGCTGGAACCCGGCGACATCGACGAGGCGCTGAACGCCGCCAGCGCCGTCGGCGACGATCGACTCCAGGAGCGGGCGACCGGGAGGATCACGCCCGACAGCTTCACCCACGGCAGCTCCGCCCAGCGCGTCGAGTGGTTCCGCCGTGGGCTGGAAGCCGGAGCCCCCAACTCCTGTGACACGTTCAAGGGAGGCTGAGGCAAAGGAGGCCGAGGCGCCTCAGTCGGCCAATTCGAGCACGACGGGGGTGTGGTCGGACGCCTTTTCCTCGCCGCGCGGCCCGCGGTCGATGTCGCAGGCGACCAACCGATCGGCCGCCTGGGGCGACAGCAGGAAATGATCAATCCGGATGCCCTGGTCGCGTGGCCAGCGGCCGGCCTGATAATCCCAGAAGGTATAGGCCTTGATCTCGTCTGGGTGCAGCGCGCGGAATGCCTCGGTCAGGCCGAGGTTGAGCAAGGCCCGGAATTGGGCCCGCGTCTCTGGACGAAACAAGGCGTCGGTTTCCCACGCCTGGGGATCATAGACGTCCTCTACGGCGGGAATGACGTTGTAGTCGCCACCGAGCACGAAGGGCTGTTCCGTCCAGAGCAGCCCGGCCGCGTGGGCCCGCAGGCGTTCCATCCAGCGAAGCTTGTACGGGTATTTCTCCGTTCCCACCGGATTGCCGTTGGGCAGGTAGATTGACGCGACGCGGACGCCGGAGACCGTCGCCTCGACATAGCGGCCCTGTACATCCTCTGGATCGCCGGGCAGGTGCTCGAGCACGTCCTCGGCTGGCTGCTTCGACAGCAACGCCACGCCGTTGTAGCTCTTCTGTCCGACGACGGCGCAGTGATAGCCCAGCTTCTCGAATTCCGCCTTGGGGAACGAGGCGGTCTCGCACTTGATCTCCTGGAACAGGACGACGTCCGGCGAGGTCCGTTCCAGCCAGCCCAGCACGTTCGGCAGGCGGGCTTTGACGGAATTGACGTTCCAGGTGGCGATTCTCATGCGGTGGTCTTCCCTGACGGCCTTGGCGGATCATGCGCTCGAAGGCCGGCATGGAAGACGAACCGGGGACGGAACTCAAGGCTTGGTTTCGATCAACCCGCCTTCAGCTCCGACCATGCCGCGTCTAGACCCTTGGCGAAGCGGGAGCACATTTCGGCCGCCTCGTCGTCGGTGATGATCAGCGGCGGGGTGAAGGCGATGCGGTCGCCGATGGCGCGGACGATCAAGCCGACCTCCTGGCACTTGCCCTGGACCAGCGTCCCGACCTTGCGGGCCGGATCGAAGGGCTGGCGGGCGGCCTTATCGGCCATCAACTCGACGCCCGCGATCAGGCCGACGCCGCGCGCGTTGCCGACCAGCGGGTGGTCCTCCAGGGCCTTGAAGCCTTCCTGCATGACCGGCGAGACGCGCCTGACATGGCCGACGATGTCGCGCTCCTCGTAGATCCTCAGCGTCTCCAAGGCGACGGCGCAGGCGACGGGATGGCCGCCATAAGTGTAACCATGGCCGAAGCTGCCGAGCTTGTCGCTCTCGCTGACCAGGGCCTCGTAGATCGGTTCCGAGATCATCAGTGCCGAGATCGGCTGGTAGGAGGCCGACAGCGCCTTGGCGCAGGAGACCATGTCGGGCACCAGCCCATAGGTCTCGCTACCCCATAGGTTGCCGGTGCGGCCGAAGCCGCAGATGACCTCGTCCACCAGGAACAGGATGTCGTATTTGCGGAGGATCGGCTGGATCTTGTCGAAGTACCCGGCTGGCGGCGTGATGGCGCCGCCGCCGCCCTGGACCGGTTCGGCGATGAAGGCGGCGACCGTCTCCGGCCCCTCGGCCAGGATCAGCGCCTCCAGGTTCGCCGCCATCCGGCTGGAGAAGTCCTCCTCGCTCTCGCCGTCCTCGTGGAAACGGTAGTAGTTGGGATTGTCGGCGTGCCGGAACATCGGCAGCGGCACGTCGAAATCGCTGTGCATGTGCGGCTGGCCCGACGCGCTGACCGAGGCGACGGTGTTGCCGTGGTAGCCGCGCACCCGGCCGATGATCTTCTTCTTTTCCGGCTTGCCGATCGCGTTGTGATAGTACCAGACCAGCTTGATGGCGGCGTCGTTCGCCTCCGAGCCGGAGCACTGGAACAGCACCTTGGACATCGGCTTCGGGGCGATCGACAGCAGCTTCTCGGCCAAGTCGACGCTGGGCAGGTTCCCCTTGCCGAAGAACGTGTGGTAATAGGGCAGTTCCAGCATCTGCTTGTAGGCGGCCTCCGCCAGCCGCTTCTCCGAGAAGCCCAGCGACGCGCTCCACAGGCCGGCCATCGCCTCCAGGTAGCGGTTACCCGATTCGTCGAACACCCAGATGCCCTCGCCCCGCTTCATCAGGGTTCCACCGTCGTCCCGATAGGCTTTCAGGTCGGTCTGCTGGTGGATCAGGGAAGCGCGGTCGCGGGCGTCGTAGGAGTTCGGGAGAGTGGGGGAGAACATCATGCCTCTTCAGATCAACGGATGGGGTCTCGAGCTTGTGACGGCGCCTCAATCGGCCATGGCGGACTGGGGAGCGCCGCCGACGACCACCGGGGTCAAGTCCCGGCCCTCCTCGGCGGCGGCCGCCGCTTTGCGGGCCTTGCGGCGGGCGTCGTCACGGCGCTTGAGGATCTCGTAGGCGACGGCGGCCGCGACGGTGATCGCCACGATCATCACGGCGAGCGCGCTGATCGCGGGGGTCGAGCCCTGCCTCACCCGTCCGGCCAGGACGGTTGTCAGCGTCTTGTCCGCCAGGATGGCGAAGGTGGTGGTGTTATAGTTCTCGAACGACGCCAGGAAGGCCAGCACCGACGCCGACAGCATGGCGGGGCGCAGGAACGGCAGCAGCACGTCGCGGAACACCTGGGCGTGGGTGGCGCCCAAGTCGAGCGCCGCCTCCTCCAGCGAGCGGTCGAAGCGTTGCAGCCGCGCCAGCAGGATCAGCATGCAATAGGCCGAGATGAAACTGGACTGCGACAGCACCGTCATCACGATGCCGTCGTAGAACATCCTGATGCCGGTGGTCTGGGTGACGTCGCGCCAGAAGATCACTGTCGAGATGCCGATGATGACGCCCGGCGTCAGCACCGGCGAGACGACGACCAGATAATAAAGCGGCCGGGCGCGGGCGTGGATCTGGGTCAGGACGATCGCTCCCGCCAGCCCCACCGGAACCGAGACGCAGACCACCAGCACGCCGATCAGCAGGCTTGTCCGGAGCCCCTGGACCACCTCGCCGTCGGACAACAATATCCGGAACCACTCCAGCGTGGCGCCTTCGAACGGCACCACCGCCGGATAGTTCGAGCTGTTGAACGCGGTGATCCCCATCACGATCAGCGGACCGAACAGATAGGTGAAGAACCCGGCGAGATAGATCCCGATCAGCCACCGGTTGACCAACTGTCCGGTCATCGCGTGATCTCCCCCAGGCTCAGCTTGCCGATCCGCATCGCCGCCAGGACGAACAGGATGCAGGCCAGCAACAGCAGCAGCGCGTAGGCGGCGCCCTGCGACCAGTTGAAGGCTTGGTAGAAGCGGTCATAGACGATCGGGGTGAACCACAAGGTGCTGGGACCGCCCAGGATCAGCGGAGCGGCCAAGGCGCCCGCCGTCAGCATGAAGACCAGCGTGCAGCCGGACGCGATGCCCGGTTTGGCGTGGGGCAGCACGATGAAGGCGTGGATGTGCCACCAAGGGGCGCCCAGATCGCGCGCCGCCTCGATCTGGTTGCGGTCCAGGCTCTCGATAGCGTTGTAGAGCGGGAAGACCATCATCAGCAGGTAGGCGTAGGACAGGCCGGCGTACATCCCGATGTCGAGACCCAGGAAGTCGACGGGCTGATCGACCAATCCCAGGCCGATCAGTGCCTGGTTGACCACTCCGGACGAGGCCAACAGGATTCGGATCGCGAAGGCGCGCAGGATCTCGTTGACCCAGTAGGGTGCGATCAGCATCAGCATCAACAGGCGCAGGCGCGCCGGCGTGCTGACCTTGGCCATGTAGAAGGCTACGGGGTAGCACAGCGCCAGATTGAAGGCCGTGACCACGATCGAGGCGCCGATGGTCAGCGCGAAGGCCTTGATGTGGATGATGTTCCACTGCGCCGTCGAGCGGGTCGAGCCGAACAGGAAATACTGGTAGTTCTCCAGCGTATAGAGGTCCTTCGGCCCCCCCATCTGGTTGGGCGGCAGCTTCGGCCGGAACGACAGGTCGATCATGTAGAGCTGGGGCAGGACGATCATGAGGATCGTCCATAGCGTCACCGCCGCGATCAGGTAGATCGAGACCGCGATGCCATTCCGCTTGAAGAACGAGATGGGGGCGTTGGCCCCGGCGCGGCGGCGTTCCAGCCAGGCGGTCATGGCGTAGAACGCGACGACGACCACCGGCAGCGCCAGGATCAAGGCGTGTCCGACACTGCTATGCATCGGCGTAGCCCTCGCGCGGGAGCACGATGGCGTCCTCCGGGGCGAAGCCGAGACGGACGTGGGCGCCGGGCTCCGGAACGGTCTCGCCGCGTCCGAAGGTGACGGTGACGGTACCGCCGCCACTCAAGGTGAATGTGGCGTGGGTCTGGCTGCCCTCATAGGCGACCTCGCCGGTGCGGGCGGCGAGGGGACCTTCGGCGTCGACGAACAGGGCCTCCGGCCGCACGAACAGCACGGCCTCCGAGCTTCGGCGCAGCTTCCGCAGATTGCGGCCCGACAGCGGGCCGGCCGGGCTGGCGACTTGGGCGATATCCCCATCCGTTTCGGCGACGGTGCCGATGAAGGCGTTGTTCTCGCCCACGAAGGAGGCGACGAAGGCGGTTCGCGGCGTCTCGTACAGGGTGCGACCGTCGGCCACCTGTTCGATCACCCCCTTGTTCATCACCGCGACGCGGTCCGACATGGTCAGAGCCTCGCCCTGGTCGTGGGTGATGTAGATGAAGGTGATGCCGACGCGCCGTTGGATCGCCCGAAGCTCGTTCCGCATGTGATGGCGCAGCTTCAGGTCCAGGGCGGACAGCGGCTCGTCCAGCAGCAGCACCTTGGGCTCGACCGCCAGCGCGCGGGCGATGGCGATCCGCTGCTTCTGTCCGCCGGACAACTCGTCGATCCGCTTGTCGCCTTGGCCGGGCAGGGCGATCAAGTCGAGCAACCGGTCCGCCACCTTGCGCCGCTCGGTCTTGGAGGTGCCCCGAACCCGGAGGCCGTAGGCGATGTTCTCCGCCACCGACATCATCGGGAATAGGGCCAGGTTCTGGAAGATCAGCGCGGTCGGGCGGCTGTTGGGACCCTGCCCCCGCATGTCCGCCCCGCCTATCCGGACACTGCCGTCCGTGGGTTCGATGAAGCCGGAGATCGTCCGCAGCAAGGTCGTCTTCCCGCAGCCCGAAGGGCCGAGGAAGCTGAAGAACTCGCCAGGTTCGATCGCCAGCGTCGCGTCATCCACCGCGGTGAAGTCGCCGAAGCGGATGCTGACCTTGTCCAATTCGACGGCTGCCGCCATGGAGCTTTTCCCTCCGGAAGCTAGGCTCACGCCGCCTTGTACTTCTCGGCGTACTGGGTGCGCAGTTCGGCGAACCAGGAGGGCTCCGGCGGCCGGTTCCACAACTTGTCGACGGCGTCGCTGGGGAAGGCCTCCAGGAAGTTCTTCTTGGCGACATCGGACAGCAAGTCGCCGGCCCCCTTGGAGACGGGGTTGTAGCCAGAGCCATCGGCGATCTTGGCCGACACCGCGGGCGAATGGACGTAGTTCAGCCACTCGTAGATCTGGTCGATGTTCTTGGCTTCCTTGGTCATCGCCCAGCCGTCGAGCCACGCGATGGCGCCTTCCTGGGGAGCCATGTAGGAGACCGGCTTGCCGTCCTTCTTGAGGCTGAGCGCCGGGCCGTCCCAGGTCATGCCGATGACGACGCCGTTCTCCATCAGGCCGGACTTGGTGTTGTCGGCGCTGTCCCAGAACTGCTTGATCCAGGGCTTCTTCTCGATCGCGACCTTGAGGATCTGGTCGTAGATCCGGGTCATCGACTCCTCGTCCTTGAAAGCGTCGAGCATGCGGTTGGACGGCAGCTTGCCTGTCGCGTCGAGCCACAGTCCGATACCGAGCAGCAGCGAGTGCGGCCGGCCCTGGACCTTGCCCTTGTACTGCTCCTCCCACAGGGAGCCGTAGCTGAGCGTCTTGTAGTCGAGCTTGGTGAGATCGGTGCGCCACGAGATGGCCTCCGATCCCCACGTGTGCGGCAGATGGTAGAGCCCACCGTCCCAGGTCCAGACGCTGGTGGAGGCCTGGAGCATCGCCGGCAGCAACTGGTCGAGCTTCAGCTTGTTGGTGTCGAACGGCGCCAGCAATTCCAGTTCCTGGAACTGGGGAGCGCGGTCGCGGGTCGGGGCGCACAGGTCGAAGCCCTCGCCACCGGTCGCCTGGAGCTTGTTGATCTGCTCCTCGTTCTGGGAGAACGGGGTCGTGTTGACCTTGATGCCGGTCTTCGCCACGAAGTCCGGGATCACCGGATCGGGCAGCTCGTCGCTCCAGTTGAGCAGGTTCAACTGACCGGAGGACGACAGGGCGTCGCGGACGATCCAGGGTCCCGTGGCCGCGATGGCTCCCGCCGCGACCGAAGCTTTCAGAAGGGTGCGGCGCGTGAACGCCTTGGCCGCGCGCATCGTCTCCACGCTGTCATTCGACTTGGTTCCACCGCTCATGATCAGCCCCTAGCCCGTGTTGGTTTGCATCGGCGGGGATGCAGGATGCGGGCCAGCGGACTTTGACGGGACGATCAATAAAGATCATAGGGGCATTGAACTGATTTTAGGCAAACGCGGGTTGGTTTGCGGCGAAATTCATCGAATGTCGTTTCGTGAGGTCACTTGGCGATGGTTCCACGCCGGACCCCAGGAGGTCCGGCGCTGGCGGGCGTG
Organism: Skermanella stibiiresistens SB22; assembly: GCF_000576635.1. Lineage (GTDB taxonomy): Bacteria > Pseudomonadota > Alphaproteobacteria > Azospirillales > Azospirillaceae > Skermanella > Skermanella stibiiresistens. The sequence goes on along the minus strand of NZ_AVFL01000008.1, from coordinate 4,223 downwards.
CCGCGCTCAGACCGCGAAGGACGATCCGCAGCCGCAGGATGCGGTGGCGTTGGGGTTCTTGATCTGGAAGGACGCTCCCATCAGATCCTCGACGAAATCGATGACCGAGCCGTTGAGCAGGTCGAGCGAAGCATCGTCGGTGACGACGCCAACGCCCATGTGCTCGAACACGTGGTCGTCCTCGTTGACCGCCTTGTCGAAGCCGAAGCCGTACTGGAAACCAGAGCAGCCGCCGCCCGAAACGGTGATGCGAAGCATCAGCGCGTCATCCCCCTCCATCTGGCGGAGGACGGCGACACGCTTGGCGGCGCTGTCGGAGATGGCGAGAGCCCGAGCGCCCAGGCCCGCCGCCGCTGCGGTATCGATCTGCGGAGTGTTGAGCGCCGTATCGGCCATGGTCTGCTCCTGGTCAAAGCCAAAGATTGAAAGTCGGAAACGGGCTTGAAAAACGCCCATGTCGGGATTGTCGTCCGTACCCCATATCAGTTCCTTATGTAAGCAGACCCAACCAATTCTTCAAAGGGCCGGAACCACCGCCGGTCAATAGGTCGCGCTGGTTAACGGGCTGGTTAACGAATAGCGATGGTCATTGAAATCCATGCCCCACAATCGGTAGTGTCCGGTCATGATCGCTGATCAATCCCTTCTCCGGACAGGACCGGGCGCGCTTTCGCCCGGATCGGCGGTGTTCGCGTGCCGGCCGGACCAGACGCGCGGCCGGCTGAAGCCGGAGCCGGAGAGTCCGACGCGATCGGTCTTCCAACGCGATCGCGACCGCATCCTCCATTCCGGCGCGTTCCGCAAGCTGAAATACAAGACGCAGGTCTTCGTCTATCACGAGGGCGACTATTATCGCACCCGCCTGACCCACAGCCTCGAGGTGGCCCAGATCGCCCGGTCGGTAAGCCGCACGCTTGGATTGAACGAGGATCTGGCGGAGGCGGTGGCGCTGGCTCACGACCTGGGGCATACCTGCTTCGGACACGCGGGTGAGGAGGCTCTCAACGAGGCTATGCGTCCCTACGGGGGCTTCAGCCACAATGACCAGACCCTGCGCATCCTGACGCGGCTGGAACGCCGCTACGCCGAGTTCGACGGGCTGAACCTGACGTGGGAGACGCTGGAAGGCGTGGTCAAGCACAACGGCCCGCTGCTGCCGGAACTGCCGGGCCATAGGCTGCCGACGACGATCCGCGAGTTCCAGGAGGTGTGGGACCTCGAGTTGGGCACCAACCCCGGAATGGAGGCGCAGGTCGCGGCCTTGGCCGACGACATCGCCTATAACAATCACGACATCGATGATGGGGTTCGCGCCGGGCTTTTCACGCTGGATGAGATCGCCGAACTGCCGCCGCTGGATGGCATCATCGCCGGATTGCGCGACCGGTATCCCGGCCTGGATCATACCCGAATGATCCACGAGACGATCCGTCGCATGATCGACCTGATGGTCACCGACCTGATCGCCGAGACCCGGCGGCGGATCGCGGAAGTCGATCCCCGATCGGCCGCGGAGGTGCGGAGCGCGCCCCGCGCGCTGGTCGCCTTCGGTGACGGGATGAGGGAGCATGATCGGGTCTTGCGCGGATTCCTGAAACAGCGCATGTACCGCCACTACAAAGTGAACCGCGTCACCAGCAAGACGCGACGTGTAGTCTCCGAGTTGTTCGGGCTGTTCATGGCCGAGCCGGAATGCCTGCCGACGGAGTGGCAGGTTGACCTGGCGGCGATGGGCGCCAGCGACGACACGTCCCGCGCCCGGCTGGTGGCCGATTATATCGCAGGCATGACCGATCGCTTCGCCTTGGCGGAGTATGAGCGGATGTTCGACATGGAATCCAAGACCTGATGAATCTGTTCAACGAGTTCGCCAAAGATCTTCGCGTCATCCTGGATGACCTCGCCGCCAACGGGGAGCTTCCGGCTGGGCTCGACCTTTCCAAGGTGACGGTGGAGCCGCCGCGCGACGCGTCCCATGGCGACCTGTCGACCAACGCGGCGCTGGTGCTGGCCAAGCAGGCTGGACGAAAGCCGCGCGAGATCGCCGACCTGCTGGTGGCGCGCCTCCAGGGGTTGGCCGATGTCACGTCGGTGGAGATCGCGGGACCGGGATTCGTCAACCTGCGCCTGTCGGACGACACGTGGCGCCAGCGCGTCGGCGACATCCTGGTGGCGGGTGTCACCTATGGCAACAGCAGCGTCGGCGCCGGCACCGCCGTCAATATCGAATACGTCTCGGCCAACCCGACCGGCCCGCTTCACGCGGCGCACGCGCGCGGCGCCGTGGTCGGTGACGCTCTGGCCTCCCTTTTGGAGAAGGCGGGATACACCGTCACCCGCGAATACTACATCAACGACGCCGGCGCGCAGGTCGAGGTGCTCGGCCGCTCGACCTATCTGCGCTATCGGGAAGCCCTGGGCGAGACCGTCGCCGAGGTTCCGGCCGGCATGTATCCGGGCGAGTACCTGAAGGATGTCGCGGCGGATCTGGTCGAGCGCGATGGATCGAAGTGGCTGGACGCTCCCGAATCCGAGTGGCTGCCCGCCATCCGCGATTTCGCGATCGAGCGGATCCTGATCGGCATCAAGGAGGATCTGGCGGCGCTGGGCGTGCGGAAGCAGATCTTCTCGTCCGAGCGGGCGCTGATCGCCAGCGGCGCCGTCGAGGACGCCTATCAATCGCTGATCGACCAGGACCTGATCTACCAGGGTGTCCTGGAGCCGCCCAAGGGCAAGAAGCCCGACGATTGGGAGCCGCGGCCGCAGACCTTGTTCCGCGCCACCCAATTCGGCGACGACGTGGACCGCCCGCTGAAGAAGTCGGACGGCAGCTGGACCTATTTCGCCAACGACATCGCCTATCACCTGGACAAGTTCCGGCGCGGCAGTTCCGTGCTGATCGACGTGCTGGGCGCCGACCATGGCGGCTATGTCAAGCGGATGCAGGCGGCGACCACGGCGGTGACCGGCGGGCAGGGAACGCTGGACGCCAAGATCTGCCAGCTCGTCCACCTGCTCCAGAACGGCGAGCCGGTCAAGATGTCGAAGCGGGCCGGCACCTTCGTGACGCTGCGCGACGTCATCGACCAAGTGGGCCGCGATGTCGTCCGCTTCATCATGCTGACGAGGCGTAACGACCAGACGCTGGAATTCGACTTCGCCAAGGTGACGGAGCAGTCGAAGGACAATCCGGTGTTCTATGTGCAGTACGCGCATGCCCGGTGCCATTCCGTCCTGCGCCACGCCAGCGCCGCGGCCCCGGAGCGGAACCTGGGTCCGGATGTGCTGGCCGCCACGGCGGCTTTGTCCCGCCTGGAGGCTCCCGAGGAACTGGCGCTGATCAAGCTGATGGCCAATTGGCCCCGGATCATCGAGTCGGCGGCGCAGGCGCACGAGGCGCACCGCATCGCTTTCTACCTGTACGATCTGGCCGCCGCCTTCCACGGCCTGTGGAACAAGGGCAAGGACGACACGACCATGCGCTTCCTGCTTGAGGAAGACCCTGAACTGACCACCGCCCGGCTGGCGCTGATCAAGGCGGTGTCGATCGTCATCGCATCCGGCCTGGGTGTGATGGGAGTGGAGCCTGTCGAGGAACTGCGCGGATGAGCCAGTACGATCGCCGAGACGACCAACACCGGAACGACCCCCGCCGAACCGACCCGGGCCAGGATCCTTACCAGGACGGCTATGGCCAGGATGGTTACGCGGCCGATCCGGATCCCGCCGCGGAGGACGCCCGATACATGCCGCGCGACCTGCGGGTCGAGCCGAGGGGTCATCAGCGCGGCTCCTACCGGCCGAACCCCGACGCCCGCCCTTCGCGCGGACGGCGACGGTTGCTGGCGCCGATCCTGGCCGCCGTCGGGCTTATGCTGTTTTTCGCGATCGTCTGGTTCACCTACAACAGCGGACAGGACGGCACGACCGAGGGCGGCATGCCGTTGATCAAAGCCGACGGCACGCCGACCAAATTGCGGCCGGACCAGCCCGGCGGCATGAACGTGCCGCACCAGGACAAGCTGATCTACGATCGGTTGAAGGCGGAGAATGGCAACACCGAGACCGCCGCGGTGGAGCGCCTGCTGCCGCCCCCGGAGTCGCCGCTGCCGCGCCCGGAGCCTCCCGCCGCCGCGCAGGAGCCGGCGCCCATCACGATGCCGCCTGGCTTGGCCGAGACCGAGCAGCCGGCGTTGATCGAGGAGGACGACGCGCCGCCGCCT
>NZ_AVFL01000007.1 GCF_000576635.1 Skermanella stibiiresistens SB22 | reverse complement strand
CGCCCGGCGCATGCCCGGCTGGCGCGACGCCCGGCGGGTCTGGCTGGCCGACCTCGCCCGCGACCGCAGCCGCAACCGGGTTCGCCGCTTCGGGCAGGCGATGGTCCTGGCGGCCGAACTGCCGGCCGATGTCGACCGCCTCTACGCCCATTTCCTGCACACCCCCGCCAGCGTCGCCCGCTACGCCGCCCTGCTGCGCCGCCTGCCCTGGAGCTTTTCCGCCCACGCCAAGGACATCTGGACGATCCCGGAGTGGGAAAAGCGCGAGAAACTGGCCGATGCCCGCTGGGGTGTCACCTGCACCCGCCAAGGCCACGCCCATCTGGCCGGGCTGGCGCCGGTGCCGGACCGGATGGAATTGCTCTACCACGGGCTGGACTTCGACCGTTTCCCGCCCCCTCCCCCATCGCGGCCACCACGCGACGGCGGCGACCCGGCGGACCCGCTGATCCTGCTGTCGGTCGGCCGCGCGGTCGAGAAGAAGGGCTTCGACGTGGCGCTGGAGGCGCTGTCCCTGCTGCCCGCCGACCTCCACTGGCGCTGGGTCCATATCGGCGGCGGGACGGGGCTGAAGGCGTTGCGGGCCGAGGCGGAGCGCCGGGGCCTCGCCGACAGGATCGATTGGCTCGGTCCCCAGCCGCAGGACGTGGTGATCGGCCAATGCCAGCGCGCCGACCTGTTCCTCCTGCCCAGCCGGCGGGCACGGGATGGCGACCAGGACGGTTTGCCGAACGTGCTGATGGAAGCCCAAATCATGGGTCTGCCGGTGGTGGCGACCCGGATGGCCGCCATCCCCGAGCTGATCGTCGAGGACCAGACCGGCGTGCTGGTCGATCCCGGCGACGCCCCAGCCCTCGCGAGCGCCTTGGCATCCCTGGCCCGCGATCCCGCGACCCGCGCCCGGCTGGCGGAAGCCGGCGGCATCCGGGTGCGCGCCCATTTCGCCGCCGGGGCCGGTCTGGACCACTTGGCCAGCCTGCTGACCGCCGACGCGTCTGGCCCAGACGTCCAGCCAAGACGTCCGATGAGGAATTAGTCCCGGCATGCGGATCGCCTTCCACGCCCCCCTCAAGGCCCCGACCCACCCGACCCCGTCGGGTGACCGGCGCATGGCCCGGCTGCTGATGGCGGCGCTGGGCCACGCGGGACATCAGGTCGATCTCGCCTGCCGGTTCCGCAGCTGGGACGATGGCGAGCGCCCCGGCCGCCATCAACGGCTGGCCGATCTCGGCGCCAAGCTGGCGGCGCGCCTGATCGGCCGCCTGTCCCGCGACCCGCCCGACCTGTGGTTCACCTACCACCTCTACCACAAGGCGCCGGACTGGCTGGGGCCGGCGGTCAGCGCGGCGCTCGACATCCCTTATGTCGTGGCCGAGGCGTCCTACGCGCCCAAGCAAGCCGGGGGCCGCTTCGCCCTGGGTCACGCCGCGGCGGGCGAGGCCATCGCCAGGGCCGACGCGGTGATCTCGCTGACCACGGCGGACACCGAATGCCTGCGCCCGTTGCTGTCGTCGCCCGACCGGCTGACGCTGTTGCGCCCCTTCGTCGAACCGCCGGCGGCGCGGGACCGCGCCAGCGACCGGGCCTGCCTCGCGGGCGCTCTCGACCTACCCCCGGACGTTCCCTGGCTGCTCGCCGTCGGCATGATGCGCGGCGGCGACAAGCAGCGCTCGTTCCGCGTCCTGGCGCGCGCCTTGGAACGCCTCGGTTCCCAGGACTGGCGCCTGCTGGTGGTGGGTGACGGGCCGCGCCGCGCCTGCGTCGAGGAGACCTTCGGCGCGATCGATCCCGCCCGCCTCCGCTTTCTTGGAGCCTTGCCGCCGGAACGGCTGGCCGCGTGTTACGCCGCCGCCGACCTGATGGTCTGGCCGGCGATCAACGAGGCCTATGGCATGGCGCTGCTGGAAGCCCAAGCCGCCGGGCTGCCGGTCGTGGCTGGACGCACCGGCGGCGTGCCGGATCTGGTGCGCGACGGCTCGACCGGCCTGCTGACGCCGATCGGCGACGAGATCGCCTTCGCCGACGCCGTCGACACCCTGCTGGCCGATCCCGAGCGGCGGCGGACGATGGGCCGCGAGGCCGCCCGCGTCGTCGCCGCCGAACACGGCTTCACCGCGGCCTCCCACACGCTCGACACCCTGATCCGAAGCCTCGCGAGACCCCGATGACCGACCTGCTGATCCTGCGCCATGGCCCGACCGCCTGGAACACCGAGGGCCTGATCCAGGGACGCACCGACGTGCCCTTGTCACCCCACGGCGAAGGCGTCGTCCGAACCTGGGTGCTGCCGGACCGCCTCCGGGACCGCGTCTGGATCGCCAGTCCGCTCCAACGCGCCGCCGCCACCGCCGGCCTGCTGGGACTCTCCCCCTCCCTCGACGCGCGGCTGGTCGAGATGGATTGGGGGGTCTGGGAAGGCAGGACACTGACCGACCTGCGGGCGGAACTGGGCGACCTGATGGCGGCGTGGGAAGCGCGCGGCCTGGACTTCCGGGCACCGGAGGGCGAGAGCCCGCTCGACGTGCAGGACCGCCTGCGGCCGTGGCTGGCCGAGGTCGCGGGTCGCGGCGAACCGACCGGCGCCGTCGCCCACAAGGGCGTCATCCGCGCGCTCTACGCGCTGGCCGCCGATTGGGACATGACCGACAAGCCGCGGCACAAGCTGCTCGACGGCTGCGCCCATCGCTTCACCCTGGCTCCCGACGGCGCGCCAGCCATCGCGGAACTCAACATCGCTCTGGAAGTTTGACTAAATTCCTACGATTTGGTAGGCTCGACGGTGCAACATGCGGTTTCCACCGCCGTCAACCGTAGGTCGGCTATAGCGAAGCGGCAGCCGACAATCAGGCGCGTCGGGAGTGGCGTCGGCTGCCGCTTCGCTATAGCCGACCTACCATAAACACACCCACAGGCTTCATCATAATCAACCGGACCGCGCCCCATGATGACGAATGATGACATTCGCGTACAAGCTCCCCCCACCCGTCCCCTGAAGGCGCTGGTCTGGGTCCAGCACCTGCTCGGCATCGGTCATGTCCGCCGGGCGGCGCTGCTGACGCGGGCGATGGTGGAGGCGGGTCTCGACGTCACGGTGGCGTCCGGCGGTTTTCCCGTGGCGGGGGTCGACCATGGTGGCGCCCGGGTGGTCCAGCTTCCCCCGGCGCGCTCGGCCGACAAGACCTTCAAGCGCATCGTCGGCGAGGACGGCCAGCCGATCGACGACGCCTGGAGGGAGCGGCGCCGCGGCGCCCTGCTCGACCTCGCCGACACGGTCGATCCCGACATCCTGCTGCTGGAGACCTACCCCTTCGGACGCCGCCCCTTCCGGTTCGAACTGCTGCCGCTGCTGGAACGCCCGAAGCGCCCCAGGGTCATCGCCGCGTCGGTCCGCGACATCCTGGTGGCCAAGGACAACCCCGCCCGCGAGGTGGAGATGGCGGAGGTGGCGCGCCGTCACCTTGACCTCGTGCTGGTCCATGGCGACCCTTCGGTCGTGCCGTTCGCCGCCACTTTCCCGCAAGCCCACCTGATCGAGGACCTGATCCGCCACACCGGCTACGTCGCGGCCACCCGCCGCACGGCGACCTCCGAGGGTGACGGCACCGGCGAGGTGATCGTCTCGGTCGGTGGCGGCGCCGTCGGCCTGCCGCTGCTGCGCGCCGCCATCGCCGCGCGACCCCTCACGGCCTTGGCGGCGGCACCGTGGCGTTTGCTGGTGGGACCCGATATCGCCGAGGCCGACTTCCAGGGGCTGCGAGACATGGCTCCGCCTGGCGTGATGGTGGAGCGCGCCCGCCCCGATTTTCCGGATCTGCTGGCCCGCTGCCTCCTGTCGATCAGCCAAGCCGGCTACAACACGCTGATGGATCTGCTGCAAGCCCGCTGCCGGGCGGTGGTGGTCCCGTTCGCCGCCGGTAACGAGACGGAGCAGAGCGACCGCGCCCGGCTGTTCGAGCGGCGCGGCCTGCTTCAAACCGTGGCCGAAGCCGGACTGACACCGGAGTTGCTGGCCGCCGCGGTCCGACGCGCGCTGGAGGCTCCGCCCGCCGCCGCCTTCACCCCCGCGCTGGACGGCGCCGCCAGGTCGGCGCGCCTGCTGATCGAGGCGCTGTCGTGACGACCGGTGACGCCTGGGAAAACAAAGCCTGGGACACCCTGGCCGCCGAACTCGACCTCTGGGCGGAGGCCGGCGCCAAGGCGACGCTGTGGTGGCGCGACGACGACGCCGTGGCGCCCACTCCCGCGCTGACGCGGCTGCGCGCCATCGCGACGGCGCATGGCGTGCCGGTGGCGCTCGCCGTGATCCCGACGGGCGCCACGCCCGAACTGGCGGAGCATCTTCGCGGCTGGCCCGGCGTCAGCGTCCTCCAACATGGGCTTTCCCACGCCAACCACGAGACGCCTCCGGCCAAGAAAGCCGAATTGGGTGCCGCGCGGCCGCCCGACGCCGTGCTGGAGGATCTGCGCCAGGGCTGGCGCAGGCTCGCCGGGTTCGATCCGCTGCCCGTCCTGGTGCCGCCGTGGAACAGGATCGCCGCCGACGTCATCCCCCGGCTGCCGGGACTGGGCTATGCCGGGATCTCCACCTTCACGCCGCGCCGCCAGCCTTGCCCCGCGCCGGGGCTGATCCAGGTCAACACCCATGTCGACGTGATCGACTGGCGGGGCGGCGGTGGCTTCGCCGGAACCGGGGCGGTGATCGCCGCCACCGTCCGGCACCTCGCGGCGCTGCGCTTCGGGACCACCGACCGGGACGAACCAACGGGCTTGCTTACCCACCACCTCGTCCATGACGACGCCTGCCACCATTTCCTGGACAGGTTCCTGTCGGCCACCGCCAACCACCCCGCCGTACTCTGGTTGGCCGCTCCAACCGTCTTCATCCCCGTTCCTTGAGCCCCGATCTCGTCAGGAGTACCAAGTGAAGCGCTTCCGTTATCCACCCGGCCCGCTTTATGGCGATTACGCCCGAGCCGCCGCTGGCTTGGCGCTGACGGGCCTTCCGCCGTTGTTGTTGTCCCTGAGCCCGTGGGTATGGGTGCCGATGGCCGCGGCCGCCGGGCTCTTCGCGATTTTCGGCGCGCGGACGGCCCAGCGTCACGCCACCGTCATCGAAATGGACGATGATCGCGTCACGGCGCGCGGGCCCCTTGGTGGTTCGATTTCGTGGGAACATTTGGCTCATGTAAGGTTAAACTATTATTCTACTCGTCGCGATCGGGGCCTTGGCTGGATGCAGCTGAAGCTGAAGGGTTCCGGGTCCGGGGAGACCGTCCGGCTCGAATCGACTCTCGATGGCTTCGACGAGATCGCCGAGCGGGTGGCGGAGGTCGCGCGCAGCAAGGGGATCGGCATGACCGACACGACGATCAGCAATTTCGCCGCTTTGGGCATCGATGCCGACTTGGATTCCACTCCCCTGACGAACCAGGGCGAAAACGCGGGCTCTTGGACGACGCGCGGCTCCCGATGACGGATCTGCTCAACGTCCGCGATCTGCATATCGAATTCCGCGTCGCCGAGGGCGTCATCCGGGCGGTGCGGGGCATCTCCTTCCGGGTCAAGCCCGGCGGAACCGTGGCATTGGTCGGCGAGTCCGGGTCCGGCAAGTCCGTGGTCGCCCAGGCCATCATGGGCATCCTGCCGCGCCCCGCCCACATCACCCGCGGCGAGATCCTGTTCGCCGATCCCCGCCTGCCCAAGACGATCGACATAACCAAGCTCAATCCGGAAAGCGGCAAGATGCGCGCGATCCGGGGCGGCAACATCTCGATCATCTTCCAGGAACCGATGACCTCGCTGTCGCCACTCCACACGGTCGGCGACCAGGTTGGCGAGGCGGTGATCCTCCACCGCGGCGTCAGCAAGGCCGAGGCGCGCGGGCTGACGAGCGAGATGCTGCGCTTGGTCGGTTTCCCCGAACCCGTCCGCGCGCTGGACACCTACCCTTTCGAACTTTCGGGCGGCCTGCGCCAGCGCGCCATGATCGCGATGGCGCTGATCTGCCGCCCGTCCCTGCTGATCGCGGACGAGCCGACCACCGCGCTCGATGTCACCATCCAAGCCCAGATCCTCAAGCTGATCCGTGACCTCCAGGGCGAATTGGGCATGGCGGTGCTGATGATCACCCATGACCTGGGCGTCGTCGCCAACGTCGCCGAGGAGGTGGTCGTGATGTACCGGGGCGAGGTGATGGAGTCCGGCGAGATGCGGGACATCTTCGCCGACCCGCGCCACCCCTATCTCAAGGCCCTGCTGCGCGCCGTGCCGCGTTTCCACATGGAGCCGGGCGAGCGGCTGGTGCCGATCCGGGAGATCAAGTCGGCCGGCGGCAAGATGCTGGAGGCGACCAAGGAGCCCTGGCCGGCGGGAGCCGACGCCGCCGGTCCGCTGTTGAGCGTGACCGGTATCACCAAGCGGTTCGACACGTCGGGAACCGGCTGGTTCAACCGCAACCGCTCCAGCGGCGGCGGCGTGCTCGCCGTGGATGACGTCAGTTTCGAGATCAAGCGGGGCGAATGCGTCGGCTTGGTCGGCGAATCCGGTTGCGGCAAGACCACGCTGTCCAAGATCCTGATGCGGGCGCTCAGACCCGACACCGGAACGGTGCTGTACAACGACCGCGGCAAGATCGTCGACGTGCTGGGGCTGGAGAATGACGATCTGGTCGCTTTCCGCCGCAAGCTGCAATTCATCTTCCAGGATCCGTTCGGTTCGCTGAACCCCCGCATGACCGTGTTCGACATCGTGTCCGAACCCCTGGTGATCCATGGCATCGGCGACGAGGAGCATCGCCGCCAGCTGGTCAAGGAGCTGATGAGCCTGGTCGGCCTCGATGTCCGCTATCTCAAGCGCTATCCGCATAGCTTCTCCGGCGGTCAGCGCCAGCGCATCGGCATCGCGCGCGCCCTGGCGTTGCGGCCCGACCTGCTGATCTGCGACGAACCCGTGTCGGCGCTGGACGTCTCGATCCAGGCCCAGATCCTGAACCTGCTGAAGGACCTCAAGGAGAAGCTGGGCCTGACCTACCTGTTCATCTCCCACAATCTGGCGGTGGTCGATTACATCGCCGACCGCATCATGGTGATGTGCAAGGGCCGGATCGTCGAGGTGGCGCCCCGAGCCGCCTTGTTCCGCAACCCGGTCCATCCCTACACCCGGGCGCTGCTCTCCGCCGTGCCCGACCCGGACCCAGATTCCAGGCTCGACTTGGCGCTGCTCGGCGAGGGCCGCGCCTCCGATCCACGCTCCTGGCCGGAACCCTTCACCATCGACGGCGACAATCATCCCGGCATGATCGATCTGGGCGACGGTCATCTGGTCCGTGCCACCGCCCGCCCGGCCCTTCTGGAGATGGCGTCATGATCCACCGTCCCTTGAGAGCGGCCCTGATCGCCGCCACGGCTCTCCTCGCCACCTTGGGGGTGGCGGCGCCCGCGCTGGCGGCGGCCGAGACGCCGTACTTCGCGGATCAGGTGGCGGCGGGCAAGCTTCCTCCGGTGGACCAACGGCTTCCCGCCGAACCGCGTTTGGTGACTTTTGATGACGATGGGGCGCAACAAGGCAAGCCTGGCGGCGATCTCGCGACGATGATGTCGCGGGCCAAGGACGTACGGATCATCTTCGCGTACAGCTATGCCCGGCTGATGACGTACACCACGGACCTGACCCTGGAGCCCGATATTCTCCAGTCGGTCGAGTCCGACGGTGACCAGGTCTTCACCCTCCATCTGCGGCCGGGTCACCGCTGGTCCGACGGCTCGCCCTTCACCGCCGAGGACTTCCGCTACTGGTGGGAGGATGTCATCCTGGACCCCGCCGTGCCACCCGATGGCCCGCCTCCCGAAATGCTGGTCAATGGCGAGGGTCCCGTCTTCGAGGTCATCGACGAGACGACGGTCCGCTATTCCTGGAAAGCCAAGAATCCGATGTTCCTGCCGGGCTTGGCGTCGGCGCGGCCGCTGGAGATCTTCGGACCGTCGGAGTACCTGAAAAAGTTTCACGTGAAATACGCCGAGGCTGCCCAGCTCAAGGAGCGGGTCAAGGCCGCGGGGCAGAAGACCTGGGCGCATCTCCATAACCGCATGGACAACGCCTACGACAACGACAATCCCGACATGCCGACGCTCCAGCCCTGGGTCAACACCACGGCGGCCCCGGCGGAACGGTTCGTCTTCGTCCGCAATCCCTACTATCACCGGATCGATCCGGCGGGAAACCAGCTTCCTTATATCGACCGCCTGCTGGTCCAGATCGCCGATGGCAAGATCATCCCGGCCAAGGCCGGCGCTGGCGAGGCGGACCTCCAGGCGCGCTACATCCGCTTCGATAACTACACCTTCCTGAAGCAGGCGGCGAAGCGCAACGACTACAAGGTCGATCTGTGGAAGACCGGCTACGGCTCCCATCTGGCTTTGTTTCCCAACCTGAACACCACCGACCCGGTTTGGCACGAGGTGTTCCGGGATGTCCGATTCCGCCGGGCGCTGTCGATCGGGATCGATCGGGACGAGATCAACGAGGTGATCTACTACGGTCTCGCCAGAGCCTCCAACAACACGGTGCTGCCCCGCTCCCCCCTGTACAAGCCGGAATACCAGAACGCCTGGACCCAATATGACGTCAAGCGGGCCAACCAGCTGCTGGACGAGATGGGCCTGACCAAGCGGGGAAGCGAAAACATCCGCCTGCTGCCCGACGGCCGACCGATGGAGTTGATCGTCGAGACCTCCGGTGAGAGCACCGAGGAGGTCGACGTCCTGGAACTGATCGCGGACAGCTGGCGCAAGATCGGCGTCAAGCTGTTCACCAAGCCGTCCCAGCTCGAGGTCCTGCGCAACCGCATCTATGCCGGCCAGACCTTGATGTCCATCGGCAAGGGTGTCGACAACGGCATTCCGACGGCGGACATGGCGCCGACCGAGTTCGTGCCGATCGACCAGAACCAGTACGAGTGGCCCAAATGGGGCCAGTATTTCCAGACCGGCGGAACCTCGGGCGAGAAGCCGGACATGGAGCAGCCCAAGCGCCTGATGGAGTTGATGGCCGCGTGGCGGAACGCGTCCGGCACGGCGGCCCGCGCCGAGGTCTGGCACGAGATCCTGGCGATCCACGCCGATCAGGTCTTCACCATCGGCCTGATCAACGGCACCCTCCAGCCGGTCGTGGTTCGCAACACGCTGCGCAACGTGCCGGACGAAGGCATCTACAACTGGGACCCCGGAGCCCATTTCGGGATCTACCGGCCCGACACCTTCTGGTTCGCCAAGGCGGGCGACCAGACCCAACAGGCCAACCGGGACTGATCGGCGGCCCGAACCTCATCACGAGATCAACACGAAGACCGAAGGGACGATCTATCACCATGCTGGGTTTCCTCGTACGGCGGATCATGGTGATGATCCCCACCCTTCTCGCGATCAGCGCCATCACCTTCGTCATCATCCAGCTTCCTCCGGGCGACTACCTGACCACCCTGGTGACCGAGCTGGAAAGCCGGGGCGAGGCGATCGACCAGAGCCGTCTCCAGTTCCTGCGCGAGACCTACGGTTTGGACAAGCCGATGATCGAGCAGTATTTCGTCTGGCTGGGTGGCATGCTGACCGGCGACTACGGTTACTCGTTCGAATACAACCGCCCCGTCGCCGACGTGGTGGGCGATCGAATGCTTTTGACGATCATCGTGTCCTTCGCGACGATCGTCTTCATCTGGGTCGTCTCGTTCCCGATCGGGATCTACTCCGCCACCCACCAGTACAGTCTGGGCGACTACGGCCTGACCTTCCTGGGATTCCTGGGTCTGGCGACGCCCAATTTCCTGCTGGCCCTGGTGCTGCTCTACTTCGCCAACGTCACCTTCGGGACCTCGATCGGCGGCCTGATGGACTCCGCCTATATCGACGCGCCGTGGAGCATGGGCAAGTTCCTGTCGGTGCTGGAGCACCTGTGGATACCCGTGATCGTGATCGGCACCAGCGGCACCGCCGGCATGATCCGGCGGCTGCGCGCCAACCTCCTGGACGAGCTGCACAAGCAATATGTCGTGACCGCGCGGGCCAAGGGCCTGTCGCCGGGCAAGGTTCTCTGGAAGTACCCGCTGCGGATGGCGATCAACCCGTTCATCGCCGACATCGGAAACCTGCTGCCCCAGATCGTCTCGGGTGCCGCCGTCGTCTCGATCGTGCTGTCGCTGCCGACCACCGGGCCGATGCTGCTCGACGCGCTCCGTAGCCAGGATATGTATCTGGCCGGTTCGTTCCTGATGTTCCTGGCGCTGCTGACGGTGGTCGGGGTCTTCCTGTCCGATCTTGCGCTGGCGGCCCTCGACCCGCGCATCCGGCTCGAAGGCGGGGCGACGCGATGAGCGCGGATCCGATCGACACCCGCAGGCTCGACCACTACGTCTCGACGGCGCCGTTCGATCCCTACTCGGTCGAACAGATGTCGCCGGAGCAGGAACGCTATTTCATGGCGTCCCAGTGGCGGATGATGTGGTGGAAGCTCAAGCGCCATCGGCTGGCGGTCATCTCGGCCGGGGTGCTCGGCTTCATGTACCTCACCATCCTGGTCTCGGAGTTCCTGTCGCCCTACGCGCTGGACAGCCGGCACATCCACCACATCTACGCCCCACCCCAGGGCATCCACCTGTTCAGCGACGAGGGCTTCGTCGGGCCTTTCGTCTATGGCTACGACTACGAACTCAACATGGACACGCTCCAGCGCGTCTATACCGTCGACAAGACCGATATCCAGCCGATCCGGTTCTTCTGCCGCGGCGACGACTATGATTTCTGGGGTCTGTTCCCCGCCAACCTGCACCTGGCCTGCCCGTCGGAGGGCGGCACGCTGTTCCTGCTGGGGACCGACCGGCTCGGCCGCGACATGCTCAGCCGCATCCTGCACGGCACCCGGATCTCGCTGACCGTCGGCCTGATCGGCATCACCATCAGCTTCATCCTGGGCATCGTGGTCGGTGGCATCGCGGGCTATTATGGTGGTTGGATCGACAACGTCATCCAGCGCTTCATCGAGGTGCTGCGCTCCTTCCCCGAGCTGCCGCTCTGGATGGCGCTGTCGGCGGCGTTGCCCGTCACCTGGAGTCCCATCCTGATCTATTTCGGCATCACCCTGATCCTGGGGCTGCTGGACTGGACGGGCCTCGCCCGCGCGGTGCGCTCCAAGCTGCTGGCGCTGCGCGAGGAGGACTTCTGCACGGCGGCCCAGCTGATGGGCGCCAGCCCGCGCAGGATCATCGGACGTCACCTGCTGCCCAGCTTCATGAGCCATCTGATCGCGTCGGCGACCCTGTCGATCCCCGGCATGATCCTGGGGGAGACCGCCCTGTCCTTCCTGGGGCTCGGATTGCGGCCGCCGATCACCAGCTGGGGTGTTCTGCTGAACGAGGCGCAGAACATCAACGTGGTGGCTCTCTACCCCTGGTTGATGCTTCCCGTGGTGCCTGTGATCCTGGTGGTGCTCGCCTTCAACTTCCTGGGCGATGGCCTGCGCGACGCCGCCGACCCATACCGCTGAGGAGTCGGCTACAGGGTGATGACCATACCCTCGTATGCGACCAGCGTTCCCGGTCGCATCGCCTCGGCCTCGGCCGCGATGCCATCCATGAAGGCGTCGTCGTGGTTCGGCTCGTGGTGGAAGATCACCGCCCGGCCAACCCCGGCGGCTTCGGCGACCCGGCAGCCTTCCTGCCACGTCGAATGCCCCCAGCCGACATGCCGGGGATAGGCCGCGTCGGTGTACATGCCGTCATAGACCATGACGTCGGCGCCCCGCGCCAGGTCGAGCACGTCGGCGTCGGGACCGCCGGGCTTGTGCTCGGTGTCGGTGACGATCGCCAGCGCCTTGCCGCCGAACTCCACCCGATAGCCGCAGCAGCGGTTGGGATGGTTGAGCGGCCCGGTCCGCAGCGTGATGCCGTCCGCCGGCGTCAGCGTCACCCCGCATTCGAAATCGTTGAAGGTGCAGGAATGGTCGAAGGCCGCGAGCGGCACCGGGAACAGCGGCGCTATCATCATGTCGCACAGGACGGACCGGATGGTCTGCTCCGGCGGCAGGTGCCCGGCCCACAGCCGCAGCTTGTTGCGCGGATCGAAAGCCGGCGCGAAGAACGGCAGGCCGGCCACGTGGTCGTAATGGGTATGGGTGAAGAACAGGTCGAGATCGACCGGCCCCTGCCCCGCCAGATGGCAGCCGAACGCCCGGATGCCGGTGCCGGCGTCGAAGATCATCAGCCGGTCGCCGCAGCGCACTTCGATGCAGGTCGTGTTGCCGCCATACCGCGCCGTCTCGGGACCCGGCGCCGGAATGCTGCCGCGGACACCCCAGAAGCGGACGGTGAAGTCGGTCGAGGACGGCGGCATTAAACGCTCCGCCGATTGTTATGTCTTTCGCACATGGCCCCTAATGTGGCGAGCGGTTTCGAAGGAGTCGAGAAAAATTCCAGATGGCAACGAAACATGAACAGCATTAGCCTGTTGATACTGTGAATCCGTATTGCAGGAGCGAGAGACCATGGCGAACGCCACGAACGACAGCCCGAAGTCACCTGATGCCGGAACACCGTCCAACACCGAGAAGGACCCGGCCGACTGGACCACGGGTGACGAGCCGATGACCGGCGCGCAGGCGTCATACCTCAAGACGTTGAGCGAGGAGGCCCATGAGGAATTCGACTCCTCGCTCAACAAGGCCGACGCCTCCCGCCGGATAGATGAATTGCAGAACAAGACGGGTAGAGGCAAGCAAACTTGACGCTCCAGGTGGAAAAATCTCGGACGCGGTTTTCTTTCCATTAACCTTAAGGCTGCATTAACCAGATCAGACCCATAAAGGGGACATCGCATCTGTGGTGCGGTTCCTCCATGTAAAGCGAACTCTGGCTCCGTCGGCACGGCTCGACGGAGCCATTTTTTTCAGGCCCGCCGAAGCTGCCGTCCATCCGGCGCCCCCAAGGCGTCCAGCGGGCGGCGCAGGCTCCTCTCGGCCAGCCGCGCCAATAGCCGGCCTGGCCACTGCGGCTGGAACCCCACGGCACCGCTCCGGGCGAACACCCAGCCCTGAGCCGCGAACCGCGCCCGCAACCAGTAGGTGGTGGGATAAGCCAGAGCCGCCCCGCCGATCACGTCGGTCATGAAATGGGCGTTGACCGCCACCCGGCTGAAGCCGATGGCTCCCGCCAGAGCCAGGAGCGGCGCGCGCCAGCCTGGGATCAGGAACGAGACCGCCAGCGCGAACGCGACCGCGGTGTTGGTGTGCCCCGACGGGAACGAGTGGAAGTTGGCGTCGAGGATCATCGGATCGAATCCCTGGAAGCCAATTTGGTCCAGCAACTTCGGACGCGCCCGGCCGATGATGACCTTGATGATGTTGACGATGATGCCAGACAGCGCGATCGAGGCGAAGACGAAGAGCAGTGCCGATCCGGTCCAACGGGCCACGGCCGCGGCCCGCCGCGCCTTGACCAGCCACAGCCCGGCCAGGACCAGACACGATCCGATCACCCCGGTCGGCACCAGGGTCCACTTGCTGTCGCCCGCTTCGGTCAAGGTCCGGAAGAAGGCGGAAGCCGCGGGGTCCGTCGCCCGCAGCACTTCGAACGCCAAATGATCGACATGGCTCAGCAACATGTGGGCCAATACCGCCAGAAGACACCATGACGCATATCGAAGTGATGGAGCGTGGCCTTCCGAAAACAGAATTCGCATCATGGCCCCGCCATCGCCGAGAAACTGACGGTGGGACCAAGACAAGGCCATGGCCCCATTGCAGGGTACTTCTAGAGGTGATTCGTTACCGCGCCCTTACCATTCAACGACGATACAATGTCATCATCAGCTTCTGACCACGGGAATAGTTCAGACCGCTGATCGTTTCCAGTGGAACCGGGACAACATCACTCTCCGCCGCCTTCCCCAGGAAAGCCTCGTCTTGCGACAGCTCGACCAGCGCCATGGCGCAGGCGTCCTCGACGATCCGCCGACCCGCGACCGCGCCATCTCCCGTCAGGACGGTCCCGGTGCCGACCAGGAAGACGAGGCTTGGCTCGGTGAAGCCGACCGAAACCAGGGTCGTGTCCGGGCAGGGCCTGCCATCGGCCACCGCCTTGGCGATCCTTGGGCTCAGCCAGATGATTTCGATCCGGGGGAAGACGGTCTGGAAAGCCAGCAGGTACATCCCGAACGCACCGATGGTCACCACCGCGGCCGATCGGCGCACCTGCCCGCGCCGCGTCAGCGCGGCGCCAAGCCCAAGCACCGCCAGCGCGATGACCGCCAACAGGAGGGAGATCGGATCGAAGACCCGTTGCATCACCGCCGGCAACGCCGCCATCCCGACGGCCAGCGCCACGCCGACGAAGGCGAACAGGGCCACCGCCAGGAGTTGGAGCCAGCGACGCGTTCCGCCAAACCCATCGAGGGCCGCCCGCGCCGTCAGCAGCGCCAGGGCGGCGTAGACCGGCAGGACGTAGTGGAACAGCTTGGTCGGCACCGCCTCGAACACGATCCAGGTCGGGATCACCCAGGCGAGACAGAATACCACCGCGTGATCCCGCCGATTGGCCCAGACCCAGGGAACCGCCGGGATCG
Organism: Skermanella stibiiresistens SB22; assembly: GCF_000576635.1. Classification (GTDB taxonomy): domain Bacteria; phylum Pseudomonadota; class Alphaproteobacteria; order Azospirillales; family Azospirillaceae; genus Skermanella; species Skermanella stibiiresistens. The sequence goes on along the minus strand of NZ_AVFL01000007.1, from coordinate 269,565 downwards.
CCAGCAGCGACCAAGGCCAGAACGTCACCGGGAACAGCAGGGTGTAGTAGCCGGGCGGGAAGCCCTTGGACTCCTGCCCGCCCGCGATCTTGGCCATCATGTCGTGCCCGACCGACTCGGCGAAGAAGGCGCCATGGGTCTTGAGCGTGATCAGGATCAGCCAAGGCGCCACGATCATTAGCAGCACCGGAAGGCCCAGCCCTGGCCGCAAGGGCTTCAGCCAGCCGGCCCGCCGCTCGGCCAAGACCAGCGCCGCCGCGGTGCCGCCGGTCACCAGCAGGATGATCGGGCCCTTCAGCAGGATGCCCACCCCCAGCGAACACCAGAACAGCAGGACCATGCCGGTCGACAGCGGTTCGCGCGCGTGTCGCCGCAGCCACGCCTCGGCCAGCGCCGTCTGCGCCCCCAGCACGGTCGCGAGCAGTGCCGCGTCCGTCTTGGCGGTGCGCGCCTCGACCGCCAACAGCACGGTGCCGGCCAGGATGACCGCCGCGAGCAGGCCGGTGGTCTCTCCGAACAGCCTGCTCCCGAGCCGGAAGGTCAGCAGCACGGCCAGGATGGCGCCGACCAGGGACGGCAGGCGATAGGCCCAGATGCCGACGTGATCGGGTCCTCCGGCCAGGGTGACGGCGGCCGCTTGCATCCAGTAGATGCCGACCGGCTTCTTGTGCCGCGCCTCGTCCTGGAAGCGGATGTCGATGAAGTCGCCGCTGTCCAACATTTGGCGCGTCGCCTGGGCGAAGCGCGCCTCGTCCCGATCGGTCGGCGGCAGCGAGAGGAAGCCGGGCAGGAAGAGGAACAGGCAGAGTACCGTCAGCGCCGTCAACGACGCCGCCCGCCTCGCCCACCCCTTCAGCCACGATCCGAAGGGACGCGCCGGTACGGTGTCGGCGGCGCTCACGACACCGACACGCCGCCGATGTCGGGCGGCTGGGCCTCGCGGGGGATCGTCGCCGTCCGGCGTTTCTCGCCCCGGATCATCCAGATGTTGCGGGCGTAGATCACGAGCCCGAGTCCTTGACCCAGGATGAACACGGGATCCTCCCGATAGATGGCGTAGGACAGCAAGGTCACGCCGCCGGCGACGCTGAAGTACCAGAACGCCTCCGGCACGATGCTGCGCTTGATGCGCTCGCTGTGGATCCATTGGATCAGGAAGCGCATCGAGAACAGCGCCTGCCCCAGGAAACCGATCACCGTCCAGACGGAGAGCATGGAGACACCCGTTACTGTCGAAAAGAGCCTAGATCGCCGGTCCGTACGGGCCATCCTCGATGATGGCATCCGGCAGGTGGGTGCGCCGCTTCAACCACAGGACACCGATCAGATCGACGATCCCGATGGCGGCCCGTCCCAAGTTGCCGTATTTCGACACGCCGCGCCGGCGGGGCCGGTGATTGACCTCGACGAACTCGACCCGGTGACCATGGATCTGGAACAACGCCGGCAGGAACCTGTGCATCGCCCCGAAGAACGGCAGGCCCAGGAAGGCGTCGCGGCGAAAGACCTTGATGCCGCAGCCGGTATCGACGCAGCCATCCCTCAGCACGGCCTGGCGCAACCCGTTGGCGATCCTGGTCGCCGCCCGCTTGGACCAGATGTCGCGGCGCTCGCGGCGCAAGCCGCCGATCAGGGCCGGGGCGTCCGGCTCCAGGGCGCGGGCGAGCAGGCTGGGGATGTCGGCCGGATCGTTCTGCCCATCGCCGTCGAGCGTCGCGATCCAGGTTCCCCTGGCGGCGCGCACGCCCGTTCGGACAGCGGCGCTTTGGCCGGTGCGATGGCCATGCCTGATCACGCGCACCACCCCCGGACCGCCATTCGCGGTGGCCACCCGATCCGGCTCCAGCCGTGCGGCGGTGCCATCGTCGCTGCCGTCGTCGACGAAGATCACCTCGTGATCCCTTATGCCGGTCAGCGCGGTCCGGATCTCGCTCAGCAGTGGCAGGACGTTGTCGGCCTCGTTGTGGACCGGAATCACCACCGATAGCCGCGGCGCCGAAGAAGCCGGGAAGGGTGGAGGGACGACGGTCGCGACTAATGGTTCGATGGTGGTGACCATGTGATCCCAGGGGATTTGCCGCGTTGAGGCGGCATCATAGTCAAGCCCACCGGCGGGGAAAGGGAATTACAGCCGAATTCACAAATCTAACAGAAATTTAATGCCGGTGTCTTGAAAACGCCAAGGACAGGGGCGCTCCATGGCCAAATCAATCAAGAGCACGGACAGTTCAGGGCACCAATCGATAACCGCCCGGTTCGGTCACCAGGATCTCGGCGTTGGAAGGATCGCGCTCGATCTTTTGACGCAATCGGTAGACGTGGGTCTCCAACGTATGGGTCGTGACACCGGCGTTGTAGCCCCAGACCTCGCCCAGCAGCGTGTCGCGCCCGACCACCTTTTCCCCCGCGCGGTAGAGGAACTTGATGATCGCTGTCTCCTTCTCGGTCAGCCTGATCTTCTTGTTGAGGGGTTCGTTCAGCAGGAGCTTGACGCTGGGTCGGAACGTATAGGGTCCGATGGTGAAGACGGCGTCCTCGCTCTGCTCGTACTGGCGCAGCTGCGCGCGCAGGCGGGCCAGCAGCACGCTCAGGCGGAACGGCTTGGTGACATAGTCGTTGGCGCCGCTGTCGAGACCCAGGATGGCGTCGCTGTCGGTCCCGGCGGCCGTCAGCATGATGATCGGGCTGCGGACACCCTCGCGCCGCATCAGACGACACAGCTCGCGGCCGTCCATGTCCGGCAGGCCGACGTCGAGCAGGATCGCGTCGAACGCGCCATGGCGGATGAACCCAAGCGCCGCCGAGGCGTCATCGGCCTCCGTCGTTTCGAACTCCTCGAGGAGATGGAGTTGCTCGGCCAGCGACTGGCGCAGCGCCACGTCGTCATCGACCAGCAGGATCTTCTTGCCCGGCGTCATCACATCCCCTGTCAAGTCCGCGCCCGCCATCGTCAAGTGCCGACATCGGGCACGCGGCGCTGGACCTCGGCCCCTCGCGAGCGCGACAAGCGGTCCCCGGCGGCGACCGCTTTCCTTGGCGGACATTACCATGTGGCGTCGCGATTTTCGACGCCATCGACCACACGGGCTTACCTGAAGTCATCGGGATCGTCAGCCCGGCGCCTTCTGGAACGCGATGAGGTTATGCTGGGCCTTCAGAAAGCGATACCATTTCGGCAATTCGGTGATCAGACGCGTCGGACCATGCCAATCCGGCACGTCGTCGAACACGATATAGCCGCCCGGCGCCATAAAAGGCGACCAGAACTCGAAATCCTGGCGGACGGCTTCGTAATTGTGGTCGGCGTCGATGAACAGCAAACCGATCCGCCGATCTCCCGGCCAGCCCCGCGCGGCTTCCTTGGTGGACGCGCGGATCGGCTCGACCCGATCGGCCAAGCCGGCGGTCGTCATGTTGCCCCAAAACTCGTTGAACAGTTCGTCCGGCCCATAATCGGCCAGCAGTTTCCGGTGCTCCGGTTCATGCGGCGTGCCTTGCCAGGTGTCCACCGCGTGAACCTGGCCTTCTCCCCGGTCCATGATCCCAGCCGCCAGCCAGATGGTCGAGCGGCCACGCCATGATCCGAGTTCCACCACCGTTGGAACCGGGGCGATGAAGCGCGCCATCTGATAGAGGAGCGCGCCGGCATGTTCGTTGATGAAGCCGTGGACCGACTGGGCGACCGCGGCCACCTCGCGCAGACGGTCGTTCAAGGCTTCGTGATGTTCGGGTTCCATCGGTGCGATGCTCCTCCGCGATCCGCATCCGATTTAGCCGCTGAAATCATCAAACTTCGTTAATCATGGGAGGAGGCGGGGACGACTTCCTTCGCCCCCACGGCATCCCGTCCTCAGCGCTGGACCTCGACGCCGCGCCAAAACGCGACGTGGTCCTTGATCGCGGCGGCCGCGTCCTTTGGTTCCGGATAGTACCACGCGGCGTCGCGGTTCTCGACGCCATCCACCACCAGCGTGTGGTAATGGGCCGTCCCTTTCCAGGGACAGACCGTCGTCTTGTCGGAGGGTTTGAGGAACTCGCGCTTGAGGGCGGCGGTGGGAAAGTAGACGTTACCCTCGACCACTTCGAAGGTGTCGCTTTCCGCGATCACGCTGCCGTTCCAGATTGCCTTGGCCATGTTCGTCCTCGTCGGATCAACCGATACATCACTGGTATCGGGATGGACATAGGCTGATGCAAGGGGTGGCCAAGCCGCTTGGCGAATCCCGGAGGGATACGGCGCCGACACGAACCATCGCGGAGGATGGTGCCCAGGAGAAGACTCGAACTTCCACGACCTTTCGGCCACAGGTACCTGAAACCTGCGCGTCTACCAATTCCGCCACCTGGGCAGTGCGGAGGCGGCTAGATACTGTGACGGCCCAACGCTGTCAAAGGCTTTCGGCGCGCTTGCGCGAAAATATCGACGTGCCCGACAAGAGCGGACAAACGCCGCTCCTCCGCCGCTTGGCGACGGCGCGACGCCCAGTCCTCGATGACGAAGGACGCGTCCGCCGGTGCCATCTCGAGTGCCGCCCCCCGATAGCCATCGATCAGCGCCAGATGCATGGCGGCGTCCGCCGGCCCGATCACCCAATCACTGTCGGCGCTGGCGACCTCGAAACCGCTCCGCTCGAGCGTTTGGACCAGCGCCGCCGGGGCCGCGGGTCCAAGCGCCGGGCCAAATCCCTTGTCGGTCGCCTGATGAAGCTCGACCCAGTGCCGGATGGCCTCGTCCGCCGGATCGTCGGGCGTCCAGCGAAGCCGGCCATCGACGCTGAGCGTCAGAAGGAGCGGCTTCCCCACCAGCGCCACCGCCGCCCCGAACCGCTCCAGCCAGCCGGCGGAGACCAAGTCGAACAGGGCGGTGGCCGTGATGCCATCGAAACTCTGGAAATCCAGGCTTTCGAGGTCGCGGACGAGATCGATCCGCCGGGTCTCGATCTCCGGCGCTGGATGCGGCCAGCCGGCCATCTCCTCCGTCACGGCGTCGAGCAGCATCGGATCATGGTCCGCCAGCACCCAGCGCTGACCGGTGCCGCCGATCAGGGGCGACAGGTATCGGAGGTTGGCGCCAGTCCCGGCCGCCAGATCGAGCAGGCGGGGGCTGACCGGCAGCGCCTCGACGAAGCTTTGGCCAAGCTCGGTCGCCCGCGCCGCCGTGTCGAAGGACGCCCGCAACCGCAGCCAGCCACGATCGAAACCAGCCATCCCCGCTCTCAATCCGCCGCCAAGGCGTGGCGCAGGCGCGGTTCCAGGGCCGACAGTTCGATGATGAACCGATCGGCGGCATCGTCCCAGGTCGGCAGCGCCTGGGCGGCCGCTCTCGCCGCCGCCGTCAGACGGGATCGGAGTTGGGCGTCGCCCAGCACGCGACGCAGGGCGCCGCGCAGGGCGTCCACGTCGCCGGGGGGCACCAGGAGCGCCGCGTCGCCGGGAACGGTGAAGGGAATGGCGCCACCGTTGGTGCTGACGATGGGCAGGCCGTGCGACAACGCCTCGGCCAGCGCCATGCCATAGCCTTCGTAGTACGATGGCAGGACGAACAGGTCGGCGCCATGGTACTGGCTCGGCAGGGCGTCCGGGCCGATCTCGTCCATCAGCGCGATCCTGCCGGTCAACCCGCGCCGGGTGATGGCGTCCTGCACCGCGGCGGCGGCCCCGGGATCGCGCGTGACGCTGCCGATGCAGGTCAGGGTCCAGGGAAGATCGGTCAGGCCGGCCAAGGCCTCCACCAGCAGGGCATGACCCTTCCGGGGCGTGACGGTGGCGACGCAGAGCATGTTGAGGTCGCGCGTGCCGGATCCCACCGCCGGGGAGGGCGGCCGGTGGGTGCCGGGTTCGACCACGCCCAGCCGGTCGGGCGTCATATGGAAGTCCGCGAGCAGGGCCTCCGCCGTGTGGCGGCTGGTCACCACCACGCGATGGACGCGCGCCAGGCAACCCTGTTCGAGTTGGCGGAGGGTGCGGGCCCGCGCCTCGTCCAAGCCGGTCTCCAGCGACAGGGGATGGTGGACCAGCGCCACCAGCCTCAGCCGGTGGTTCTCGATCATCAGGGCGCCCGCCACCCCCGGCAGCGCCAAGCCGTCGATCACCACCAACGCGCCGTCGGGCAGCCGCGCCAGCGCGTGGTTCGCCTCCAGGATCGCCTCCTGGTCGACCATGGGATAGGAGCCGGGTAGTTCGTGGACCGTGACCGCGACGCCGCGGGCGCGCAGGCCGTCGATGACGCGGGCGTCATAGATGTAGCCGCCGGTCTTCTGGTCGAGCCGGCCGGGAACGACGAAGTGGACCTCCAGGCTCATGCGCCCTGTTCCGCCGATTGTTCCGCTGAGAGGGGGCCCTCGAAGGTGGCCCAGGCGAGATGGGACTCGCCCAGCGTGACCTTGAGGCTTTCGAGCCCCCGACCGCCCTCGCCCAGGGCGCCGTGCAGGATGCGGTCGCTGATCCGGCGATGGATCTCGCCGCACAGGAACTCGGTCGTCGTATTGACGCCGGCGAACTCCTCGACCTCGTCGAGGTTGCGGTAGTTGAGCGGCTTGAGGACATCCTTCAGCAGGTCGGCGGCCATGCCGATATCGACCACCAAACCATCGCCATCCAGGTGGCGGCGGCGCATTTCCAGATCGCACACGAAGGTGGCGCCATGGAGCTTTTGCGCCGGTCCGAACACGGCGCCCTTGAAGCTGTGCGCGATCATGATGTGATCCCGCACGGTCAAGCTGTACATCGGCAAATCCTCCGTTCCGGTTCGTTCGGTATGATTCGTTATCGTGATCCGCCATAGCGGATCAGGTGGCAAAGCCGATCGCCGGGTGTCATCGCGATTTCGGGGAAGATGTTGGTTAGGTCAGCAAACAATGACGACCCGGTCAAGAGGTTATCCGGCCGCGAATCCCTCAGCAGATCCAGCGCCAGGGTCAAGCGGTCGCGGTATCCCCAGCGGGGCCTCATGGCCGGCGCCACCGCTCCGACCTGACTGGAGATCAGCCGTAACCGGCGGGGATGAAAGGCGGCACCCAGGGGTGCCGCGACCGGCCGGGTACCGTACCAACTGGCTTCGACCACGGTCGCCTCGAAGCCGGCGAGGCCCAACGCCGTCACCAGCCCATCGGGATGTCCGCTGGCGTGGATCACTATGTCGCAGTCTCCAAGCGCCTCCCCAGGCGCCGCGAAAGCCACCCCCAAGGCCTCGGCGGTGGCTGCCCGCGCCGGGTTGACGTCGACCAACTGGACGCGGGCGCTGGGGATTCGCGCCGCCAGCCACGCGGTCAGGCAACCGACGACACCGGCGCCGATCACCGCGATCCGGGCACCCACCGGGGGCAAGGCGTCCCACAGGATGTTGACGGCGGTCTCCAGGTTGGCCGCCAGCGCCGCGCGGTCGCTCGGCACGTCATCGGGCACCGGCACAACGGCGTCGGCGGGCACGATGAAGCGGTCCTGGTGGGGATGCAGGCTGAAGACGCGGCGGCCGACCAGGGACTCCGGACCGCGCTCGACCACGCCGACCATGCAGTAGCCATACTTCACGGGGCCGGGAAAATCACCCTCCTGGAACGGGCAGCGCATGGAGGCGTACAGCTCGGGCGGCACCTTGCCCTGGAAGACGAGGCTCTCGGTGCCCCGGCTGATGGCGCTGACCTCGGCGCGGACCAGCACGTCATTCGGGCCGAAGGCGGGCAGGGGAGTGGGGCGCAGCTCGCCCCGGCCCGGCGCCACCGTCCAGAACGCGGTGGCGCCCCAGCGCTCGCCTGGATCTGGCACGGCTCTCTCAGCCACGAAGATCACAGTCGAACAGGATATCCGCTCCCAGGACGAAGTGGCGGGATTTGGGCCGTAGGCCGCCGTCGATCGTCTCGATCTCCGGCAAGGTGAAGCTGGGCCTGCCCGACCCCAGGATCAGCGGCGCCACGGTGACCTGGAGCCGGTCGAGACAGCCGGCCTGCAGGAAGCGCGAGACGGTGACGCCGCCACCCTCGATGAAGACGAATCCGAGACCGCGCTCGGCCAGCAGCGCCAGGATCTCGGCCGGGTCCAGGCCATCGCCCCGGCGCGGCAACCCCACGACCTCCGCGGCGCCGACCCGCTCGGCGCCACCCCGCGTCATGTCCCGGGCGCAGAGCAGCAGGGTCGGCGCGGCGTCATCGTGGAATATGCCCTGCCCGCCATCCAGCCGCCGGTTGGTGTCGACCACGACCCGCACCGGGTTGCGCCCGGCGCAATGCCGGACGGTCAGTTTGGGATCGTCATGCCGAACGGTGCCCGCTCCCACCAGCACGGCGTCCGACAACGCCCTCATGCGGTGATTGTGCAGGATGTCCTCCGGCCCGGTGACCCATTGGGAGGCGCCGCACAGGGTGGCGATCCTGCCATCCAGGCTCTGGCCCAGATGGGCGACCGCGTAGCGCCGACCCAACGCATCGGCGCAAAGCGGCAGGTAGAGGTCGCGCAGGAGACTGCCCGGCCCGTCCAGCGGACCGTCCAAGAGGCCGGAGCCGGGGCTGGAGCCCGCGTGGCGGACGGCCAGGATGTCCCGCCAGACCGCGGCGGGGTCCGCGGGAGGGGAGCCGGGCGGGGGAGTGGGACCCCGAGGGGGGCATTCGGTGATATCCATGTCCAAGCGCTGACGAATGTTCCCTCAGACGAGTGTCGCGAAGTCATCCTCCAGGTAGGTGCGGCTCGCCTCTTTCGACAGATCATATGCCCTTTACCCCTCCATTTTAGACACCAACTATCTTCAATGACTTACGGACCCGCCGACGGCCACCCCGCCAACAGCCCGCTTGGGGAACACGCGCCCCATCGACAGGCGCCGCCCGGACTGGCGGTCAGCGTCGCCGCGCACACGTTGGCTGGCGGCTTGGCGACGGGTTCCATCGCCGTCGCCTTGGGTCAGGGCGCCGGCTTGACCCTGGTCTATCCGGCGACGGCCTTGGGATGCTACGCCATCTTCGCCATCCTGCTGGCGCTGCATGTCGGCGGCCACGCCCCCCATGACCGGTTCGGCGCGGCCAATCAGGTGACGCTGTTCCGCGGCGTGATCGCCAGCCTGATCGGCGGCACGATCCCGGTTCTCGACCAATTGACGGCCGAGGCGCTGTGGGTCGCCTCCCTGGCGGCTTTGCTGGCGCTGGCATTGGACGGTATCGATGGCTGGCTGGCCCGGAAGACGCGGATGGCGAGCCTGTATGGCAAACTGCTGGACATGAACTTCGATACCGTGCTGATGGGTATCCTGGCCGTGATCGCGTGGCAGGGCGGCAAAGTCGGTGTCTGGGTGCTGGCGATCGGATTGGCCCGCCCAATCTTCGTCGCCGTCGGTTGGATCTGGCCCATCCTGCGCGCCGAACTGCCGTTCAGCCAGCGCCGCCGGGTGATCTGCGTCGTCCAGATCGCGGTCCTGCTCGTCTGTCCGATCCCCGTGGTCGAGCCGCCACTGAGCAGCCTTGCCGCCGCGGCGGCACTTGGCCTTTTGCTTTTCTCCTTCGCGGTCGATACGCTTTGGCTGGTGAGGTCTGGCGCGGAAAGGGACCCTGGCGCCAACCAATCCAGGACCGATATCAGACGCGTGCCGTAGCTTCCACGAACAACCAGATAAGATCAAATGACCTCCCCCAGTCTCGCCAAACTGCCGGACGACCTGTCCCAACCCCTGGACCAGACGGCTCTGCGGTCGGTCGATCGCGCGATCGGCGACCTGCGGCGGGGTGATCCGGTGGTCGTCGAGGATCTGCAAGGCGATCTCGCCCTGGCGCTGTCGGTGGAGGCGGTGACACCCGACGCCTTGGCCGCCCTGAAGCTGATGGCGGGATCGTCACCCGTTCTGGCCGTGACCCGGCCCCGGGCGGCCGCGATCGGATTGGGCGAGCACCAGTCGCCCGTGGTGACCCTGGCGCTGGGAGGCGGCTTCAACGCCGACACGATCCACGAGCTGGTCGATCCGACCCGGCGCGCACCCCAGCGGTCGGTTTCCACCCTGACCATCGAACCGGCCGAGCTCGAAACGCGCGAGGGCGCCGCCGTGGCGCTGGCGAAATTGGCGCGCCTGCTGCCGTCCGCCGTGGTGGCTCCGATCCGGCTGCCGCGCGGCGTCACCGCGGACGGCTTCGTCGCCAAGCACGACCTGATGCTGGTCCGCGCCCGCGACATCCTCGATTACCAAGTCCACGCGGCGCGCACGCTGACTTTGGTGGGCGACGCCTCAGTGCCGCTGGCGAACGCGGAGAACACGCGGGTGCTGGCGTTCCGTCCGCCCGACGGTGGCGTCGAGCATCTGGCGATCGTGATCGGCGAGCCGTCGGGACAGGATGGGCCCGTCCTGGTCCGCATGCATTCGGAATGCTTCACCGGTGACCTGTTGGGCTCGCTCCGCTGCGACTGCGGCGACCAGCTGCGCGGCGCCATCGCCGAGATTTCGCGGCAGGGCAGCGGCGTCGTGCTGTATCTGGCGCAGGAGGGCAGGGGCATCGGGCTGGTCAACAAGCTGCGGGCCTATCAGCTCCAGGACGACGGTTTCGACACGGTCGAGGCCAACGAGATGCTGGGCTTCGACGCGGATGAGCGGATCTATCTGCCGGCGGCCGAAATGCTGCGCCAGCTGGGCTTCTCCCGAGTCCGGCTGCTGACCAACAACCCGGACAAGCTGCGCCAATTGGCGCGCTGTGGGATCGAGGTGGTCGACCGCGTCGCCCACATCTTCCCCAGCAATGGCCACAACGAGGGCTATCTCCGGACCAAGGCCGAGCGCAGCGGCCACATGTTCTAGGACCACAAACTGGACCTTGGCTCAACGGCGAAAGGACACGCCATGGCGAAGAACACGATCTGCCTCTGGTACGACAAGGAGGCCGAGGCCGCCGCCCGCTTCTACGCCGAGACCTTTCCCGACAGCGCGGTGGGCGCCATCCATCGCGCGCCCAGCGACTACCCCTCCGGCAAGGAGGGGGACGTGCTGACGGTCGAATTCACGGTCGCCGGCGTCGCCTGCCTCGGCCTCAACGGCGGTCCCGCGTTCCAGCACGACGAAGCGTTCTCGTTCCAGATCGCCACCGACGATCAGGAGGAAACCGACCGCTATTGGAACGCCATCGTCGGCAATGGCGGCCAGGAGAGCGCCTGCGGCTGGTGCAAGGACAAGTGGGGCATCTCCTGGCAGATCACGCCGCGCGTGCTGACCGAGGCGCTGGTCGCCGGTGGTGCCGAGGCGAAACGCGCCTTCGAGGCGATGATGGGCATGGGGAAGATCGACGTCGCCGCGATCGAGGCGGCGCGGCTGACATCGCATTGACGTCCGGTCATTCGAAACGGAAAAACCCGCCGGCGAGCCCACCGGCGGGTTTCCCATTTTTCCGAACCGTCCGGAAAAACTTATTCGGTGCCGGAGCGGGCGACCGAATAGGGCGAGGACTGGGTCGTCTCGGGGGTCGCGGTCTGGTCGACCGGAGCGGAGGGCATCCGTGCCACCGAGTTGGACGCGCTGGCCGTCATGACCTGGATCTCGCCCATCAGTTGACCGCCCGCCTCGACTTCCAACTCGCCATAGCGGATGGAACCGGTGATCTTTCCGGTGGAGCGCAGGCGCAGCCGGCCACGCACGCTGATGTCACCCTCGAACCGTCCGGCGATATCGGCCTCGTCGATCTCGACGCTGCCCTTGAACAGGCCCGACTCGGCGATCTCGATGTTGCGGCCGTCGCGCAGCTTGGCCTCGACCGTGCCCTCGACCACCAGCACGTCACAGGCGGTGATCTCACCTGACAGCGAGATGTCGCGGCCGACGATCAGCTTCCGCATCTCGGTGGCGCCGGTGGACAGCGAGGAACTGGAATGCGACGAGCCGGAAACCGGCGAGGATCCATTGGACGACACCGACATTCCTTCCATCGGACGGCGCGCGGGAGCACCCGGAATCTCGACCACGCGGCGGGGGATCTCGGGCTTGAAGGAGGTGCTGGATGAGGGCGGTTTGGTCGGCGACATATCGAATCCCTTATCGGCATACGGGGAACGCACCGGCGGCTCGGCGGCCACCGTTTCGGGCGCGGCCGGCGCGACCGGCATGGCGCCTTCGGGTTTCAGCGTTCCGGTGGGCGGTGACTTGCGTCGAAACATGGGCGGTGGCCCCCCAGGGCAGGATGGATGACGGCGAGCCATAAAATGGGCCGTCATGGTTAACGCTTTATTACTATTTGCCGGCCCGGTGCAAGTTTCCTGTGAGCCCATAGAAAATGTGCACCATGAAAGCCGTCGCCACAACGGGAACCAGCAGGTTGACCAAGGGTATCGTGGAAAAGAACGCGACGATGACTCCGGCCATGAGCAGTTTGGCGCCATGAGCCTTGCGCATTGACCGGGCGGCGGTCGGTGTCATCCGCCTGAGTGCAACAAGTTCGAAGTATTCGCGACTCATGAGGTAACCGTTCAGCAGATAGAAGATCGCCAAGTTGACGCCAGGAATCAGATAAGCCGGCAGGACCAGAAGGTTCAGCGAAACCACGATCAACAGGAACTTGACCGAATTCCATATCTCCATCATCAAGCCTTGCCCCTCGGCGGGAGGCAGACCCGGATAATGTCGCCGCTCGACGGATTCGGCCACGCGGTCAAGCAATAGACCGGAAATGCCGACCACCACGGCCGGGAAGAAGAGATAGGCCAGGGCGAAGACCGCCAGTCCACCGAGGAAGTCGATCGTGGCGTCGAGCCAGGGCAGCTCGGTCAGCTGCGTCTGGAACAGCAGGATCCAGACCAAGCCGGCCGTGGTGATGAAGCCGAGGATCGCGCCGAAGACGCTGAGCCAGACCACCCGTCTGACGGGAGGGTCGGAAAGCTGGTTGATGGCGCGGACGAGGGCGGGGATCATGTTGAGCATCGTGGTCGGAAGTTCACGGGGGATCTTGTCGGGTTTGGCAGCGGTGTGAACAGGCGGCGTGACCTGTCAGCGCGCCTGGCGGCCACGGAGGGTGCCGGACTTGTACGCGGGGTGCCGGTGGTTATACTCCGGCCACGCCAATCCACAAAATCTTCCTTCCGAAAATACCCCGCGAACCGAACAAGGATGCTGATCCGCATGTCCCAAGCCACTCTCGACGTTGTCGGTATCGGCAACGCCATCGTCGATGTCATCGCCCATGCCGACGACGCGTTCATCACCGCCAATGGTCTGGAGAAGGGCGCCATGACCCTGATCGACGCCGACCGGGCCGAGGAGCTTTACGGCAAGATGGGTCCGGGCATCGAGATGTCGGGTGGTTCCGCCGGCAACACGATGGCTGGCATCGCCTCGCTGGGCGGCAAAGGCGCCTATATCGGCAAGGTCAAGGACGACTTGCTGGGCACCGTGTTCCGCCATGATATCCGCGCCATCGGTGTCCGGTTCGACAGCCAGCCCGCCACCGAGGGCGCCCCGACCGCGCGGTGCCTGATCCTGGTGACGCCCGACGCCCAGCGGACGATGAACACCTATCTCGGCGCCTGCGTCGAGTTGGGCCCCGACGACATCGACGCCGACCTGATCCAGAGCGCCCAGGTCACATACCTGGAAGGCTACCTGTGGGACAAGCCGCTGGCCAAGCAGGCTTTCCTCAAGGCCGCCAAGCTGGCCCACGCCGGTGACCGCAAGCTCTCGCTGACCCTGTCGGACTCGTTCTGCGTCAACCGCCACCGGGCCGAGTTCGCCGATCTAGTCCAGAACCACGTCGATATCCTGTTCGGCAACGAGCACGAGATCATGGCGCTGTACCAGGTCGACACCTTCGAGGAGGCCCTGGCCGCGGTGCGCGGCCAGTGCGAGACCGCCGTGCTGACACGGAGCGAGAAGGGCTCGGTGGTCGTCACCGCTAGCGAGATCCACGAGGTTCCCGCCGACCACATCGACCGTCTCGTCGATACCACGGGTGCCGGCGATCTGTTCGCCGCCGGCTTCCTGCATGGCTACACCCACGGTCGCGGCCTGCCCGATTGCGCCCGGATCGCCGCCATCGCGGCGGCCGAGGTGATCGGCCATGTCGGCGCGCGGCCGGAGGTCAAGCTGTCCGACTTGGTCGCCGCGAAGCTGGGCTGATCACGAACCAGCCGGTGGCTGGCTGAGTGGCTGTGGGTTGGGTAGAGCGCAGCGGCACCCGACATCAACTCGCCTGCTTGTCGGGTGCCGCTTCGCTTTACCCGACCTACGGTTGAGAACGGGCCAAGCTGGCTGGGCCTCAAGGCTCAGCCAGCTTGGCCGGTCAGGCGCCGGATCACCTCGTCCAACTGGTCCAGCGATTGATACTGGATGCTCAGGGTCCCGCTCTGGCCCTGGCCGTTTATACTGACGCGCAGTCCCAGCCGGCCACTCATGTCCCGCTCCAGCGCCACCGTGTCGGCGTCCTTCGGCTGCTTGGAGGACGCCGCGGCACCGCGCCCAGTCGAGCCGCCACCGATCGGGGCCATGGGCTCGCCCATCTTTTCCGGGGCCGGTTCCGGGGTCGGGTTCTGGGCCTCGCGGGCCAGTTGCTCGACTTGACGCACGTTCAGGCCCTTCTCGACAACGAGCTTGGCCGCCTCGACCGGATCGGGGACGGACAGCAAGGCGCGGGCGTGGCCAGCGGTGATCGAACCGTCCTGGACCAACTGCTTGACCTGGAGGGGCAGGGTGAGGAGCCGCAGCATGTTGGCGATATGACTGCGGCTCTTGCCCAGCGATTTGGCCAGCACATCCTGGGTGTGGCCGAACTCGTCCATCAGCCGCTTGTAGCCCTCGGCCTCCTCCAGCGCGGTCAGGTCCTGGCGCTGGATGTTCTCGATCAGCGCGATCTCCAGCGCCTCGCGATCGGTCAGTTCGCGCAGGACGACCGGAACCTCGTGCAGCCCGGCGATCTGGGCCGCGCGCCAGCGGCGTTCGCCGGCGATGATCTCGTAGATCTTGGGGTCGTCGGGGTGGCGCCGGACCAGCAGGGGCTGAAGGACGCCGCGCTCGCGCACGGAGTCGACAAGGCTCTGGATCGCATCCGGATCGAACTTGCGCCGCGGCTGGAACTTGCCGGGGGTCACGAACTCGATCGGGATGTGCCGCGACTGCCTGCCGGTATCCGACGGCTCCAGATCGCCGCCGGCGGCTTCCCCGAACAAGGCGTTGAGGCCGCGGCCCAGGCTGGAACGGCGCTTGTTGTCTTCCATCAGGCGATCAGCCTCTTCTTCTCACGCTTCAGAACTTCGCTCGCCAGATGGATATACGCCTGCGAGCCGGGGCAGCGCATGTCGTAGATCAGGACCGGCTTGCCGTGGGAGGGAGCCTCCGAGACCTTGACGTTACGCGGGATGACGGTGTCGTAGACCTTCTCTCCGAAGAAGCCACGGACGTCGGCGGCGACCATATCGGACAGGTTGTTGCGCTTGTCGAACATGGTCAGCACGACGCCGTGGATGTCCAGGCCGGGATTAAAGGCGCGCTTGACGCGCTCGATCGTGCGGATCAGGTGGCTGAGCCCTTCCAGGGCGTAGAACTCGCATTGCAGCGGCACCATCACGGCGTCGCTCGCCACCAGCGCGTTGAGCGTCAGCAGGCCCAAGGCCGGCGGGCAGTCGATCAGGACGTAATCGTAGTTCAAGGCGCTGTGGGCGAGAGCCATGCGCAGCCGGTACTCGCGCTGCTCGGCGTTGACCAGCTCGATCTCGGCACCCGACAGGTCCTGGGAGGAGGTCACGACCCACAGGTTGGGCACGGTGGTTTCGACGGCGGCGTCCTCAACCTTCACTTCGGCGAAGATCACGTCATAGGTGCCGACGCCGCGGTTGTTCCGCTCGATCCCAAGACCGGTCGAAGCGTTGCCTTGGGGGTCGAGATCCATGATCAGGACGCGCTTGCCGACGGCGGCGAGGGCGGTGGCAAGGTTGACGGTGGTCGTCGTCTTACCGACGCCGCCCTTTTGATTGGCAACGGAGATGACACGGGCGCGGGACATCTTGGCCTCTGGAGCGACGGTGGGAATGCGGGAGACATCAGGCACGTGAAACCTCGCTCACACGAAGAATACTGGCGCTGGGGTCGGTGATACTCTGTATCCGATCGACGGCCATATTCCAAGTCTTCGCGGCGGTGCACACTTCATCATCGGCCTGCTGGCCCTTGGGGAACAAGCAGACGCTGTTTTCATCCAGGAAAGGCGAGGCCAGCGCCAGCAGATCGACCAGTGGCGCCAGCGCGCGGGCGCTGACGACATCGGCGTGGAAGGGAGTGACCTTCTCGATTCGCGCGGCGTGGACCGTCACCGAAGCGCCTGTTGCGCGCGCCACTTCGCGGAGGAAGGTGGCTTTGCGCTGGTCACTCTCGATCAGGTGGACATCCGGGACGCCGAGAATCGCCAGCACCAGCCCCGGAAATCCGGCACCACTGCCGAGATCGACCAAGGTCTGGGTGTTAGGTGGAATGATCCCGTGGAGCTGGGCGGAGTCCACGAAGTGGCGGTTCCATAGGTCGGGCAGGGTCCTCGGACCCACCAGATTGATCACCGGCTGCCACTTGCGGAGGAGGGTGGCATAGACCTCCAACCGCTCACGTGTTTCACGTGAAACAGCAGCGAGTCCTGCTCCAGGAATCGGCTTAGGCGCTGAGACGGGCATCGCGGCGTTTCACGTGGCGGAGCAGGGCGACAATGGCGGCTGGCGTCACACCGGGAATGCGCGCGGCGGCTCCCAAGGTGGCGGGGCGCGCCTGCCGCAGCTTTTGCCGAATCTCGGTGGAGAGGCTGCCGATCGAGTCGACATCGAGGTCGTCCGGCAGCAGCAGGGACTCATCCTTGCGGAAGGCACGAATGTCGGCATCCTGTCGCTCCAGATATCCGGAGTATTTGGCGTCGATCTCGATCTGTTCGGCGATGTCGGCGGACAATGCCGACAGCTCCGGCCAAAGCCGGGCGAGCTTGACCAAGTCCATATCGGGATAGCGCAGGAGGTCGACGGCGGAACGGCGGACGCCGTCGTGATTGACATTCAACCCTTGCCGGGAAAGCTCATTGGGTGTCGCCCGCAGTCCCGTCACCAAGGCGCGCGCGCTCTCCAGGTTGACGGCCTTGGCGGCGAAGCTTTCGCCACGCACACCACCGACACAGCCGACCGCCATCCCCTTGGCGGTCAGTCGCTGATCGGCGTTGTCGGCGCGCAGCAGCAGACGGTATTCGGCGCGCGACGTGAACATGCGGTAAGGCTCCGCAGTACCCCGCGTGATCAGGTCATCGATCATCACGCCGATATAGGCGTCGGCGCGATCCAGCACGAAACTCTCGCCACCGCCGCACCGAAGGGCCGCGTTGATGCCGGCCATCAGTCCTTGCGCGGCGGCCTCCTCGTAGCCGGTCGTCCCATTGATCTGGCCCGCCAGGAACAAGCCGGGCAGCCGGCGCGTCTCCAGGGTCGGCGTCAGTTCGCGGGGATCGACGTAGTCATATTCGATCGCGTATCCAGGGCGGATCATCACGGCGTTCTCCAGGCCGGGAATGGCCTTGAGCATGGCCGCCTGGACATCGCGGGGCAGGGAGGTCGAAATGCCGTTCGGATAAATGGTGTCGTTGTCCAGCCCTTCCGGTTCTAGGAAGATCTGGTGGCGCTGCTTGTCGGCGAAGCGGACGACCTTGTCCTCAATCGACGGGCAATAACGCGGACCCACTCCCTGGATCTGACCGGAATACATCGGCGCCCGATGGATGTTGTCTCGGATCACGGCATGCGCCTCGGGCGTCGTCCACGTCATGTGGCACGGCACCTGGGGCGTCGTGATCTTGTCCGTCAGGGTCGAGAAGGGTGGCGGCGGGTCGTCACCCGGCTGAACCTCCAATCCAGTCCAGTCGATGGTGCGGCCGTCAAGGCGGGCAGGCGTGCCGGTCTTGAGTCGGCCAAGGGGAAAGCCGGCGCGCTCGAGTGTGTTCGAGAGGCCGAGCGCCGGCGCTTCGCCGACCCGTCCGGCGGGGATCTTCTCCTCGCCCAGATGGATCATGCCGCGCAGGAAGGTGCCTGTCGTCAGGATCACGGCACCGGCCATGATCTCGCGGCCCGTTCCGGTGACGACACCAGCGATCGCGCCATCGGCGCCGATGATCAGGTCTTCGACCGCTTCCCCCATCATGTCCAAGCCGGCTTGTTCGGCGAGGGCCGCCTGCATGGCTTGGCGGTAGAGCTTGCGGTCGGCCTGCGCGCGGGGACCCCGGACAGCGGGACCCTTGCTGCGGTTGAGGACGCGGAACTGGATGCCGGCGCGGTCGATCACCCGACCCATCACGCCGTCGAGCGCGTCGATTTCGCGCACGAGATGCCCTTTGCCCAGACCGCCGATGGCCGGGTTGCACGACATCTCGCCGATGGTTTCCAACTTGTGGGTCAGCAACAGCGTGCGCGCACCCATGCGCGCCGACGCGGCGGCCGCCTCACAACCCGCGTGGCCGCCGCCGACCACTATGACATCATAATTCCGCATGCCGGGCACTTTATGGTCTGCGGCGTGTCAGGTCAAAGGAACTGACGCCGTTTCACGTGAAACACGCCGCGAACCTCTGGCTATTTGCCGATGCAGAAGTCCCGGAAGATGACATCCAGCAGATCCTCCACATCGACACGGCCGGTTATGCGCCCCAAGGCCCTGATGCCGATCCGGACATCCTCGGCGGCGAGTTCCGGCAGGGGAGCGAGCAGGGCGCGTTGAAGGGCGGCTCGGCATTCCTCCAGCGCCGTCCGGTGACGCGCGCGGGTGAGGGCGGGAACCCCCGGAGCTTCGAACCGCGTGATGACCGCGGCGGTTAGGGCCGACAGCAGCTCCGGCAATCCCTGGCCGGTGACGGCGGATACCGCCAGCACCGGGCGACCCCCGATCACCTCAAGCGTCACGGCGGCCCGGTCGCATTTGTTCAGCACCACCAGCGTGTCGTCATCCACGATCGCCAGCGTCTTGGCATCCAGGTCTGGCAGTGTCACGGCGTCGAACACGGCGAGCTTCAGGTCGGCGCGCGCCGCTCGGTCCAAGGCCCGCCGGATGCCCTCGGACTCGATCTCGTCTGCGGCTTCGCGCAGTCCGGCGGTATCGGCCAGCACAACGGGATAGCCACCCAGGTCGAGATGCGTCTCCACGACATCGCGCGTCGTCCCGGCCCGCTCCGACACGATGGCGGCCTCACGCCGGGCCAAGGCGTTGAGCAGGCTCGACTTGCCGGCGTTTGGCGCTCCGACGATCGCGATGTGGATGCCATCACGAAGGCGCTCGCCCCGGTGCTTGTCGTTCAGGTGGGCGCTCAACTCGCCGATCAGGGCTTCCAATACCGGCCTCACCTGATCCGCGACACCATCGGGCAGATCCTCGTCGGGGAAGTCGATGTCGGCTTCAAGATGGGCCAGCCCGCGCATCAGCCGGTGCCGCCAGTCCTCATAGAGCCGGCCCAGGTCGCCTTCCATCTGACGCAGCGCTTGGCGCCGTTGGGCGGAGGTCTCGGCGTCGACCAGATCGGCGATGGCCTCGGCGGCTGTCAGGTCGAACTTGCCGTTCTCGAATCCGCGCCGGCTGAACTCACCCGGCTCGGCGATGCGAAAGCCGGGGAGGGACGCCAGCGCGTCGATCAGCCCGGCGACGACGGCGCGACCGCCATGGACATGGAACTCGACGACATCCTCGCCGGTGAAGCTCCGGGGTGCCGGAAACCAGAGCGCCAAGCCTTGGTCGAGGAATTCACCATCGCGGGGATCGGAGAGCCGGACGACCGCGGCGGCACGCGGTTCGGGAAGGGGCCGGCCGCCGAGCGACGTCAGGGCCGTGGCTGCATCCGGGCCCGAGACCCGGACGATGGCGACACCACCCCGGCCAGGCGCCGTGGCCGGGGCGAAGATGGTCGGGATCATGGGATCAGGCTGGGGAGGAGGCGGTGGTGGTGGGACGGGGTTCCGTCTGGTCGGGAGCCAGCATCAGCCGCTCGACCCGGTCACCCT
This sequence comes from Skermanella stibiiresistens SB22, assembly GCF_000576635.1. Lineage (GTDB taxonomy): Bacteria > Pseudomonadota > Alphaproteobacteria > Azospirillales > Azospirillaceae > Skermanella > Skermanella stibiiresistens. The sequence continues at coordinate 249,624 of NZ_AVFL01000007.1, read as the reverse complement.
CGACCACGTGGGTCTGGAGGATCTCGTCGATGTCCTCCTGGGTCTGATAGGTGTACCAAACGCCCTCGGGATATATCACCAGCGCCGGACCCAATTCGCAGCGTTCCAGGCAGCCGGCCGAATTGATCCGCACATTGGGTTCGAGACCAAGTTCCTTGGCGCGGGCCTTCATGTAGTTCCGCAGCTTCTCCGATCCCCGGGCGGCACAGGAGCCCCGCCGATGGCCTTCGGGACGTAGGTTCGTGCAGCAGAAGACATGACTGCTGTAGACGAGTTTCGGATCACTCACTTCTTTCCATCCTTGCCCATGGCGTTATTCATCTGGGTCCAGAAAATCTTCTGCATCTGCTCGAATCCCTGCAGTCCGGCCGGCAGCCAGGTCTTCACCATGGATTCCGGATCCATGGCCTGGAGATTGGCACTCATGCGGTCCTGGATCTGTTGCATCAAGGCGTCCTGCATCGGCTTGACGTCAGGCAATCCAAAGAAATGCCTGGCTTCTTCCGGGGTGCAATCGATGTTGACGGTGATCTTCATGCTCAGGGCCTCTGAGGTTGGTCCCGGTGGGGAGTGTGGCCCCCGGCGGAGCGGCCGCTTTGGGGTTGGCCCCACGCAGATTGGGGTTGAGCGCACTCGCCAGCGCGCTTCACTATACAGATAGGATGTGCGAGCGCAACGACAGCACCCGTTATCCGCCGCACCGCGAAAGCGGCTGCGGCGACCCTCTTGGATAAAGGCGAGCACAATGTCCTCAAACATGCTTGGGCACGAGACCAGCCCCTACCTGCTTCAGCACAAGGACAACCCCGTCCACTGGATGCCCTGGGGCGACGAGGCCTTCGAGCGCGCGCGAAGCGAGGGCAAGCCGATCCTGCTGTCGGTCGGTTACGCCGCTTGCCACTGGTGCCATGTGATGGCCCATGAGAGCTTCGAGAACCCCGAGATCGCCGGGCTGATGAACGAGTTGTTCGTCAACATCAAGGTCGATCGGGAGGAGCGGCCCGACCTGGACACCATCTACCAGTCGGCGCTCTCGCTGCTTGGCCAATCCGGCGGCTGGCCATTGACCATGTTCCTGACGCCCGATGGCCAACCGTTCTGGGGCGGGACCTATTTCCCTCCCGCCACGCGTTATGGCAGGCCAGGCTTTCCCGATGTGCTGCGGGGCGTCTCCGCGACGTTCCGGGAAGAGCCGGAGAAGGTGACCCGCAACGTCACCGCCTTGGGTGAGTCGCTGGACAAGCTGGCGGAGAACCACGGCGGTGGTGCCATCCTGCCCGGCGTGTTCGACCAGGTGGCCGAGCGGCTGGTCCGCGAGGTCGATCCGTTCCACGGCGGCATCGGCTCGGCGCCCAAGTTCCCGCAGACGTCGCTGTTCACGCTGCTCTGGCACGCTTGGAAGCGGACCAGCAGGGAGCCCTTCAAGATCGCCGTGACAAACACGCTCGCCCGCATGTCGCAGGGCGGCATCTATGATCACCTGGGCGGCGGCTTCGCCCGCTATTCCACCGATGACAAATGGCTGGCGCCCCACTTCGAGAAGATGCTCTACGACAATGCCCAGCTGATCGACCTGCTGACGCTGGTCTGGCAGGAGACGGGCGAGCCGCTGTTCAAGATCCGCGTCCAGGAAACCGTCGACTGGGTGCGGCGCGAGATGCTGGCCGATGACGGCCAGGGCGGCAAGGTGGCGGGCTTCGCCAGCACGCTGGACGCCGACAGCGAGGGCGAGGAGGGACGCTTCTACGTCTGGTCGGAGGAGGAGATCGACGCCATCCTCGGCCCCGACGCCGCCACCTTCAAGGACGCCTACGACGTCACCGGTCCCGGCAACTGGGAAGGATCGAACATCCTGAACCGGACCGACAAGCCGGACCTGGGTGACGAGGACCACGAGGCGAGCCTCGCCCGGATGCGCGCGATCCTGTGGCAGACACGCGAGCGGCGCGTCCATCCCGGCTGGGACGACAAGGTGTTGGCCGACTGGAACGGGCTGATGATCGCGGCGCTGGCGCGGTCCGGCTTGGTCTTCCGCAAGCCCGATTGGATCACGGCGGCCTCGGCGGCGTTCGACTTCGTCACCGGGACCATGATCCGTGACGGCAGGCTGTTCCACACTTGGCGGCGCGGTCAGTTGAAGAATCCGGCATCGCTCGACGACCACGCCAACATGGCCAAGGGCGCCATCGCGCTCTACGAGGTGACGGGCGAACTCCGTTATCTCGATCAGGCCAAGCGGTGGGTCGAGACGCTGGACCGGCATTATTGGGACGCCGACAAGGGCGGCTATTTCTTCACCGCCGACGACGCCGAGCGGTTGATCGTCCGGACCAAGACCGCCCATGACAACGCGGTGCCCGCTGGCAACGGCACCATGGTCGGCGTGCTCGGCCGGCTGTTTCACGTGACGCGAGAGGAGCGTTTCCACCAGAAGGCAGAGGCGCTGATCCACGCATTCTCGGGCGAGCTGACGCGCAACTTCTTTCCGCTGTCGACCCTGCTGAACAACACCGAACTGCTGCACACCGCGATACAGCTGGTGGTGGTCGGCGGGAAGGGTGCAGCCGACACGGAAGCGATGCTCGACACCGTCCGCGCGACTTCATCGCCCAGCTTGGTGATGACCCTGCTGACACCGGACGCGGAGCTACCCGAAGGCCATCCGGCTTTCGGCAAGGGGATGGTGGCCGGCAAGGCGACGGCCTATGTTTGCGCCAACATGACCTGCTCGGCCCCGATCACCGATGCCGCCGACCTCAAGGTCAACCTGACGAGGAAATGATGCCATGGCACGATTGACTGTGGAGAGTCCGCTTGGCCCCCTGACATTGACCAGCACGGCGGGTGTCCTGACCGCGCTGGATTGGCGAACCGCCGGGGCGGCGTCGGACAATGACGCGGTGCTGGACGAGGCGGCGCGCCAGCTTCGGCAGTATTTCGACGGTCAACGCGCCACCTTCGACCTGCCGATGTCGCCGGCAGGCACGCCGTTCCAGAAACGGGTTTGGGCGGCTATGCTGGAGATCCCTTGCGGTCGGACCGCCACCTATGGCGACCTCGCCCGTCAGGTTGATTCGGCACCGCGCGCGGTGGGCGGGGCCTGTGGTCGAAATCCCCTTCCGATCGTCATCCCGTGCCATCGGGTGGTCGCGGGAACGGGGAAGGGGGGCTATTCAGGGTTTGGTGGCCTAACCACCAAGGACTGGCTGCTCGATCTGGAACGGCGGCTGGTCCTGGTTCCAACCCCCTGAAACCACGTCCCGATTCGGCCCCGTGACAAGGCGCCATCGCGTCTATATCGTTCTCCGCCTGGACGGTCCGAACATCGGCGCCGAGCCGAGAGACATCTAATCAAATATGAGAGGGGCGAAATGACCGACGTTACCATCAACGCGGCCGACGGCGGGACCTTCACCGGATATCTGGCGAAACCCGCCTCGGGGACGGGCCCGGGCGTCGTCGTGATCCAGGAGATCTTCGGCGTCAATCAAGTCATGCGCGAGATCTGCGACGACTTGGCCGCGCAGGGCTACTTCGCCCTATGCCCCGACTTGTTCTGGCGCCAAGAGCCCGGCATACAGATCACCGACAAGACCGATGCCGAATGGGCCAAGGCGTTCGAGCTGTACAAGGGCTTCAGCGAGGTCAAGGGCGTCGACGACCTGATCGCGGGGTTGGGTGTGCTGCGCGACACCGAGGGCTGCACCGGCATGGTCGGAACGATGGGATTCTGCCTGGGCGGCAAGCTCGCCTACCTGATGGCGACCCGCTCCAACGCCGATTGCTCGGTGTCCTATTACGGCGTCGGTATCGAGAAGAACCTGGACGAGGCGAGCGCCATCACGCGGCCTTATCTGGCGCACATCGCCGAGAAGGACCAGTTTGTCCCGCCGCTGGCCCAGCAGCAGATCCTGGAAGCCTTCTCCAAGGTGACGCGGGTTACGGCCCATACCTATCCTGGTTGCGACCACGCTTTCGCCCGCGTCGGCGGCGCCCACTTCGACAAGGCGTCGGCCGATCTGGCGAATCAGCGGACGGCGGACTTCCTGAAGGAACACCTCACCGCCTGACGGGACCGCCCTACGGGCCCAAGAGTTAAGCGACAACGATAAAAACCGAAATTCGAGGAGACGGGAATCCATGGTTCACGCCATTCGCTTTCATCAGCCCGGCGGACCGGAGGTCCTGACCTGGGAGGAGATCGAGGTCGGTGATCCGGGACCGGGTCAGGTCAGGCTCCGGCAGACGGCGATCGGTCTCAACTTCATCGACACCTATCACCGCACCGGCCTGTATCCGCTTCCCAGCATGCCGGCCATTCCGGGTCTGGAAGGGGCGGGCGTGGTCGAAGCCGTCGGACCGGGTGTCAGCCTGCAGATCGGTGACCGGGTCGCTTATGCCGGTGGTCCGGTCGGCGCCTATGCCGAGGTCCGGCTGATGCCGGCCGACCGCTTGGTTCCGCTGCCAAGTTGGATCGACGACAAGCAGGCCGCCGCCATGATGCTGCAGGGCATGACCGCCCAGTTCCTGCTGCGGTCGTGCCATCCCGTCCAGCCGGGCGAGACGATCCTGATCCACGCCGCCGCCGGCGGTGTCGGCCTGATCCTGTGCCAATGGGCGCGGAAGCTCGGCGCCACCGTGATCGGCACCGTCGGATCGGATGAGAAGGCTGAGCTGGCGCGGGAGCACGGCTGCACCCATCCCATCGTCTATACCCGCGAGAACTTCGTCGAGCGGGTCAAGGAGATCACCGACGGCGCCGGCGTTCCCGTCGTCTATGATTCGGTTGGGAAAGACACCTTCATGAACAGCCTGGATTGCCTGAGGCCACGTGGGCTGATGGTATTGTTCGGGCAGTCATCCGGATCGGTCCCGCCGGTCGATCTTGGCATCCTGGCCGCAAAGGGTTCGATCTACGTCACCCGTCCGACACTGTTCGTCTATACGGCGAAGCGTGATGACCTGATGACAAGCGCCGCCGATCTGTTCGATGTCGTCCACAGCGGCGACGTCAAGATCGATGTGCGGCAGATCTTCGCGTTGAAGGACGCCGCCGATGCCCATCGGGCTCTGCATGCCCGAGCCACCACGGGATCGACCGTCCTGCTTCCCTGACGTTTCACGTGAAACAAGGAAGGGCGCCGCACTCCCTCGGGAGCGGCGCCCTTTTTTGTTGTTCGTGTCCCTCAGCGCGGTGCGGGGATCACGGCCATGCAGGTCTGCACGATGGTGCCGCAGGACTCCAAATCGCGACCCTGGTTGTAGTCCAGGCTTTCGACCACACCATCCCGGACGGTGAAGGTCGCCTCGCACTGAAAGTCCTGGCGGTGAACGGTTGTCCGCGGGCGGAAGAACCGCCGGCCACCGATGACGAAGTCATCATCGTCGTTCTCGACATGGGTGACCGTCATACCCCGGACATAGGTCAGGCGCTCGACGTCGCCGACTTGCTGGCTGTTGTCGGGAACCCCGGCACAGGAATACAGCAGCTCCTTCGGCATCCCGACCAGCGCGGTGTTCGCCTGGGCCGCCGCCTCGCTGCGTGGGTTCGCGCATCCCGCCAAAACGGCGGATCCCAGCGCCAACAGCACCACCGAACGGACCATCGTCGCCTCCCTCATTCCAAGATCCTGAAACACGGCGATGATGCCATGGGTGCCAAACACCCCGGTATGACGCTTCCGGAGCCGGACGAAAAACTCACCGGTTGAGGACATCGAGCAACCGATCGATGGTCGGCTCGTCGAGCGACCGGATGCGGTCGGCCAGCAGGTTCGCCACCAGCGTCGCCTTGGGCGTGAGGCCGGAGGTGTCGACCACGATGCGCGGATGGCTCATCTCGGCCAAGCGCTCCAGGGCTTCCGCCTCGTCCCAGAAGATCTGGAAATAGGCGCAGATCTGCCGGACCAGCATGATCGAGGGCTGGCCCCGCTTGCCGTGTTCCAGCGCCGATAGGTAGGCCGAGGACACCTCGAGTTCGTCGGCCATCTGCTTCAGGGTGACGCCGCGCTTCGCCCGCAGCTCACGGATATGGGCACCAAAGGGAGTCAAGGATCAACGCCGTTTTTTCAACAGGACATAGAGCGCGCCATCGCCGCCGTCCTTGGGCTGGGCGCGCTGGATGGCGAGCACGAGGGGACGGAGCGGCGACTCGTTGAGCCAGCGCGGCACCACTTGGCGCAGGATGCCCGCACCCTGGCCGCCCGAACCCTTGCCGGTGATCACCAGCACCATCCGGCGCTGCTCGTGCCAACCACGCAGGATGAAGGAGTTGAGCGCCGCGTGGGCCTGCGACTGGGTCATGCCGTGCAGGTCGATCCGGCCCTGGATGCCAAGCCGGCCACGGCGCAGGCGGTCGTCCGTCCTGCGGTCCAATCCCGGTGACGCCGTGGGATCGAGGGAGGGCAGGCGGGATCGGTGGCCGGTGACCGCTTGGGGCTTGAAGTCGAGCCGGTCACCATCCAGCGGCATGATGCCTTGGCTGTCCAGCGGCAGCGCGTCGGCCATTGTCATTGGCGGCAAAGCCGGTTCCGCGATCTCGCGGCCGGGCAGAGGGTCGGTCTGGCGCATCGCGAGACGCCACAGGGTATGTTCGTCGGATGTGACCGGCCGGCGGCGACGGGGTGCTATCCTGGTCATGGAAACTCCGGGTCACCCGCCGCCAGCGTCCTCAGACGCCGGCGCCGTCGATCAGCAGGATGTGGAGACGGCGGGGACCGTGGGCGCCGAGCTGGAGCGTCTGCTCGATATCGCCCGTGCGGGACGGCCCCGTGATGAAGTTGACCGTGCGCGGCATGTCCTTGTTCCGGCCACGCACCGCGTCCCAGCCATCCTCATAGCTCCCGACGATCTGGTCGGCGCGCAGCACGACGATATGGGTGTCGGGCATCATGTTGAGCGTGGTTGGATGCTCGGGACCCGACAGCATCATCAGGGTGCCGGTCTCGGCGATGCCGGCGAAGGCGGCCGTCACGCTGGTCAGGTCGCGGTCCTCGGCGCGGCCGCGCGTGACGGTCAGGGTTGGGCGCTTATCCCACGGTACGGCTTCCAGCCGGGGATCGGGCGCCACCTTGACCTCCGCCGGCAGGTTCTGGCTGGCCAGATAGTCGGCGACGGCGTGCGGCACCCGTGACAGGTTCGGCAGCCGGTCCACCGTGCCGGCGACCTCGGTCACCATGGAGACGAACAGGTCCACCTTGTCCGAGGCGGACAGGGCAGAGCGCTGGGGCACCAGATTGCGCTGGTGACCCCGCAGGCGGTCGTCCACGACGGCGGTCATCTCGGGGCTGGCGCCATCGCGCTTCAACGAACGCCGGATTCCGCTGAGGATCTGTGTACGGGCTTCCGACATGGTTCAGGCCGCCTTCTTCCCGGGGGAGGATGAATTGGCCTGGCGTTCGGCCCAGAGTTGGTGGAAAGTCTTGCCCTCGGGCGCCGGCATGTCGCGCCCTCCGGTCCAGCCACCCGCCAGCGGCAGCGACCGGAAGCGGCCCTTGCGGCGGCCCAAGCCGCCGAGCACGCCCATCGCCAGCTTCGACGCCAGACGGTAGAGCTTGGGCCGCTTGGCGAACCAAGCCCAGACGCTCAAGCCGTTGCGGAAGGCCTGCGGCGACATCTTGTTCTGGTACTCGCGCTCGCGCCAGTGCCGCATCATCTTGGGCAGGGGAATCCGCATCGGGCAGACGCTCTCGCATTTGCCGCAGAAGGTCGAGGCGTTGGGCAGGTGTCCCGCCTCCTGGACGCCGATCAGGCTCGGCGTCAGGACGGAGCCCATCGGTCCCGGATAGACCCAGCCATAGGCGTGGCCGCCCACGGCGCCATAGACGGGGCAGTGGTTCATGCAGGCGCCGCAGCGGATGCAGCGCAGCATTTCCTGGAACTCGGTGCCCAACATGCCGGTGCGACCGTTGTCGAGCAGCACGACATGGAACTGTTCCGGCCCGTCCAGGTCCTCCGGCCGGCGCGGGCCGGTCGAGAAGGTGGTGTAGGACGAGAACTCCTGGCCGGTGGCGGAGCGCGCCAGGACGCGGAGGATGGTCGAGGCGTCCTCCAGCGTTGGGACGATCTTCTCCAGGCTGGCCAGGACGATGTGGACCTTGGGCAGCGTCTGCGTCAGGTCGCCGTTGCCCTCGTTGGTGACGATCACGGTCGAACCAGTCTCGGCGATCAGGAAGTTGGCCCCGGTGATCCCGACATCGGCGGCCAGGAACTTCTGGCGCAGCATCTCGCGCGCCTCGTTGACCAGCGCCCTGGGCTCCTCCAGCGACCGCTTGGGGTCCAGCGTCGTGTGGATCTTCATGAAGGTCTCGGCGACATCCTCCTTGTTGAGGTGGACGGCCGGCGCGATGATGTGGCTGGGCGCTTCCTTCCGAAGCTGGATGATGTACTCGCCAAGGTCGGTCTCGACCGGCTCCAGTCCGTTCTTCTCGAGGTGATCGTTGATCTCGATCTCCTCCGCGATCATCGACTTGCCCTTGGTGACGATCTTGGCGTCGACCGAGCGGCAGATCCCCAGGATCGCGTCGCGCGCCTCGCCTGGGGTCCGGCACCAGTGGACCTTGCCACCCCGCTCGATGACCTTGTCCTCGAACCGCTCCAGATAGAGGTCCAGGTGCTCCAGGACATGGTTCTTGATGTCGCGGGACTGATCACGCAACTGGTCGAATTCGGGCAGGCGGGCGACGGCCCGCGTCCGCTTGTCCTGGAAGCCGACCTTCATCTTGCCCAGCGCCTTCTGAAGGCGGTCGTCCGCCAGGGCGCCGTGGGCATTGTCCTTGAACGCGTGACTGGTGCTCTGCATCTGAGAGGTTCCTAGGTCCTTACCGGAGCTTTTCAAGCGGCTGGATCAGTGTCGTGATCAGTATATAGCGCGGATCAGCGGGTTCGGGTGTCGCCGATTGGCGCGGCCTCGCCGGTCATGCCGGCCAGCACCTCGGCGACATGGCGCACCTTGACCGGCGAACCCTCGCGCTTGAGCTTGCCGGCCATGTTCAGCAGGCATCCCATGTCGCCGGCCAGCAGGGTGTCCGCCCCGGTCCGGCCGATGTCGACGGTCTTGTCGCCGACCATCTTGTTGGAGATATCCGGGTACTTGATGCAGAACGTCCCACCGAAGCCGCAACACACTTCCGCACCCGGCAGTTCCGTCACCGTCAGGCCCTCGACCGAGCGCAGCAGCGTCCGCGGCTGTTCCTTGACGCCAAGTTCGCGCAGGCCGGAGCAGCTGTCGTGATAGGTCACCGTGCCGTCGTAGCGGGCGGCGACGCCGTCCATGCCGAGGACATCGACCAGGAACGAGACCAGTTCGTAGGTGCGGTGCTTCAGATGGGCGGCGCGCTGGGCCCATTCCGGCTCGTCGGCGAACAGCTCGCCATAGTGCTCCTTGATCATGCCGGCGCACGACCCGCTCGGCGCCACCACGTAGTCGAAGCCCTCGAAGGCCTCGATGACGCTCCGGGCGATCTCCTTGGTGTCGGCCCGGTCGCCCGAATTGTAGGCGGGCTGACCACAGCAGGTCTGGCTGGCCGGAACCTCGACCGAGCAGCCCGCATCCTCCAGCAGCTTGACCGCCGCGAACCCCACCGTCGGCCGGAACAGGTCGACCAGACAAGTCACGAACAGCCCCACGCGGGGCGCCTTGGTAGCGTTGTTCATTATTTACTTCCCCGCCGACACTTCGAGCCCGAGTTCGACTCCGTGCCGATCTGTTTCATGTGCCGTGTAATTGGTTTGTAGCATACCAGTAGGCAACCGGCTTCACCCCACCGGAGTCACGCCCTTCGGGATCAACAAATAATACCGGCCGGGACTCTTCATCTTGCCGGCGCGAAGCTCGGCCTCATGCCCATGGCCCCAGAACACGTCGCCCCGCACGACGCCGCGGATGGCGCCACCGGTATCCTGGGCCACCATCAGCCGCCGCAGGCGAGCCTCGGCGTCCAGGGGGTCCTGGGCGTCCAGCCAGACCGGCACGCCATAGGGCACGAAGGAGCGGTCCACCGCCAAGCTGCGGCCCGGCGTCAAGGCGACACCCTGGGCGCCCAGCGGTCCCTCGCCGGTCAGCGTCTGGAAGAAGACGAAGGAGGGGTTCTTGTCCATCAGTGCCGTGGCCTCGCCCGGATTGGCGCGCAGCCAGTCGCGGATCGACTGCATCGAGACCGTCTCGCGGGTCAGCGCGCCCCGGGCGATCAACTCGCGTCCGATCGCCACATAGGGATGGCCGTTCTGGCCGGCGTAGCCGACGCGGACGACGCTGCCATCCTCCATCACGACCCGGCCCGATCCTTGGATCTGCAGGAAGAAGGCATCCACCGGATCGTCGACCCAAACCAGTTCCAGGTCACGGCCCTTGAGCGCGCCCTTCTCGATCCTGGCGCGGTCCTCGTAGGGACGCAGGCGGCCATCGACGACGCGACCGGCGATCCGCTCGCCCTTCAGCGCATCGCGGAACTCGCCAAGGTCGACCATCACAAGATCATCGGGCTTGCGGTAGAGCGGCACCGTATAGCGCCCGCCAACCAGCGCCGAACCACGCAGTTCCGCCTCGTAATAGCCGGTGAACAGCCCCTCGGGCTTGTCGTTGTCGGCGGCGGCGTAGGGCAGGAACCACGTCTCGAAATAGGCCCTCGCGGCGGCTTGGTCGCCCCTTGGCACCGCGGCCAGCGCTCGGCAGGGAGCTTGCCAATCCGCGACCTTGCCGGCGGCCCCGACCGCCCGATCCGCCGGCTGGACCACCAGCCTGGCGCAGGACTTGGCGAAGGCGTCCAGCGTGTCGGCTTGGGTATCGTCCCGCCAGCCGGGCAGGTCCGGGAAGCTGGCGGGGGTGAGCGTCAGCTTGGGCGGCACAGCCTCCGGCTCCTTCGGCGCCTTCGGGGCGCAGGATGCCAGGAAAACGGCCAGCACCGCCGCGAGGGCGGTGCCGATCCATCGTATGGAACCAGTCATGGGCCAGTCATGGAAAAGCGAAACATCCGGCCAAGCTCGGACCCGGCGTCCCTCATGTCACGGAGGGACGGTCGATCGACACGCGATCAGTTCGGGACGCGGGTCTCGATCAGGGTCCAGTTGGGATTGCGGGAGCGGGTGTTGCGCGCGAAGGTCCAGATATCGACCACCTCCAGCGGCTGTTCGGGATCGCCTTCGATCACGGCGCCGGTCTTGTCCCGCGTCACGTTGATCTGCTCGCTGACGAACTTGATCGTCACGAAAGCGGTCCTGCCCTCCATCCGGGCCTCGATCACGTCGGCGTCGCGGATGGCGACCACCTGGGTCTCCAGCGACTCGCCGGCGGCCTGCCGGGACCGGATGGCGGCGGCGAAGTTGTCATAGACATCGTCGCTCAGCAGCGGACGCAGGGTCGGCGTATCGCCATGGGCGAAGGCCGTCACGATCATCTCGAACGCGGCGCGGCCACCCTGGACGAAGGATTTCTCCTCGAAGGTCGGATCGGCGGTCTGGATGTGGGCGACCCCGGCCGCGAGCGAATAGGGCTCGTCCGGCGCCGGCGGAACGACATCGACGGGAGCGCGCCCCCGGTCGGCACCCCGGTCCACCCCGCGATCCGGCAGGGTCACCACGTTGTCTCCACCCTCCTGGCCTGTCCTGGGAGAGTACGGATTGGGACGCTGACGCTCCTCACCGTTGCGCCGGCCCAAAACGCCGCGCAGCCGATACACCAGAAAGGCCGCGATCATGGCGAAAATCAGGATATCGATGAAATAAAACCCCTCGCCCATTGAACATGTCCTGGTCGGTTCGCCCTAGACCGTCAGCCGGGCGTGTATTAACTGTACCGCGTGAAGAGCGTATGTGTACGGTGTCAGCCGAACGCCTGTACGGGTATCCTGTACCGGTTTCGACAAACGCCTCTTTTCGTAGATAGGCCGTTACCCTGGAAAGAGCAAGGACACGCATGTACATCCTACTCGCAATCATCCTGCTTCCGATCATCGAAATTGCCGTGTTCATCAAGGTTGGTGGCCTGATCGGATTGTGGCAGACCCTTGCGTTGATCCTCCTGACCGCCTTCGGAGGTATCGCCTTGCTCCGCCATCAGGGATTCGCGGTGGCCCAGCGGGCCCGCGAGAGCCTGGCCCGCAACGAACCGCCGGTGGCCGAGGTGTTCGACGGCTTCTGCCTGGTCGCCGCCGGCGTCCTGCTGCTGACCCCGGGTTTCGTCACCGACGTCTTCGGAGCGCTGCTGTTCATCCCGGCCTTCCGCCGTTTCCTCCGCGGGCGAATGGTCGGAGTCCTGCGGAAGCGGGGCGAGATGCGGGTCTTCGTGGATGGCGCGGAGGTCGGCCCCGGCGGCCCGTTCAGCCGGGGCTCCAGGCCGCCCCCCGGCGTGATCGACGCGGAATTCCGGGACGTGACGCCCGATGAGTCCGGCCCTGGCGCTTCCAACCCTGGCGCTGGACCCACCACGGACCTGCCGCCGCCCGACAGCCGCTGGCGTCCTCCCCACAATCGCTAAGTCCCACACGTCAAATCCCGCAGCCGATAAGCAGAACGATGATCCTGATCCGCCACGGCCAGTCCGAATTCAACGCCGCCTTCGCGATCGAACGGGTCGACCCCGGCTTGGTCGATCCCGGCCTGACCGACCTTGGCCGCACCCAGGCGCTCGCCGCCGCGACGGAGCTGTCGGAGCGCGGGCTGAGACGCCTGATCGCCAGCCCCTACACGCGCGCCCTCCAGACCGCGTCGATCATCGCGGAGATCCTGGAACTGCCGATCGAGGTCCAGCCAATCCTGGGCGAGCACGCGTTCTTCATGTGCGACATCGGGTCGCCCCGATCGGAGTTGGAGAAGCGCTGGCCCCATCTGGAGTTCGACCATGTGCCGGAGATCTGGTGGCCGGAGCGGGAGGACAGCGAGGATGGCGTCACGATGCGCGCCGCCGAGTTCCGCGCCATCGCGGCCGGGATGGATGACGCCGCCCATGTCGGCGTGGTCAGCCATTGGGGCTTCATCCGCGCCATGACCGGGCAGGAAGTCACCAACTGCGCCCTGGTCGAGTTCAACCCCAAATCGGACCCGGCGCCGGACTTCGCCAAAATCAAGCCTTGACGAGACGGGTTCCCGGCGGCCGGTCGGCGAATCCAGTGTGACGCGCCGTTGTGGACAGCCGGGTTTCCGTGCTAGCCACAGCGGCAACAAAACGCGCCCAAACACAGGAGCCCACCATGTCCGACCAGAACGGCGCCGACCAGACCCGCCCGACCCCGACCGCCCTGCCGATCGTCATCAACGCCCAATACGTCAAGGATTTCTCGTTCGAGAACCCGAACGCGCCGCAGACCCTGCTGCCCGGCCAGCCGGCCCCGCAGGTTTCGGTCGGCGTCGATGTCCGCAGCCAGCAAGTCGGCGACACGCTTTACGAGGTCGTCCTCGAGATGCGCTGCGAGGCCAAGGTCGGCGAGAACACCGCCTTCCTGGTCGAGCTGTCCTATGCCGGCCTGATGACGCTGCAGGGACTCGCGGACGAGCATATCCGCCCGGTGCTGCTGATCGAGGGTCCCCGCCTGCTGTTCCCGTTCGCCCGCGCGATCATCGCCGACGCCACCCGCGATGGTGGCTATCCGCCGCTGATGATCAACCCGATCGACTTCAGCGACCTGTACCGCCGCCAGACCGCCCCGACCTCGACCACCGCCTGATCACCAAGGGATCGCCGGTCTGGATCAAGTATCCACCGGCGAACATCCGAAAATAAAAAAGCCTTCGCCTCCTCCTGACGGAGAGAGGCGAAGGCTTTTTTAGTTTGACTGCGAACCGTCTACTGGTTCATCGAGTCGAAGAACTCGGAATTGCTCTTGGTGTGCTTCAGCTTGTCCAACAGGAAATCGACCGAGTCGGTCACACCCATCGGCATCAGGATGCGGCGCAGGACCCACATCTTGGAGATGGTGCCCTTGTCGACCAGCAGCTCCTCCTTGCGGGTGCCCGACTTGGTGATGTCGATCGCCGGGAAGGTCCGCTTGTCGCTGATCTTGCGGTCCAGGATGATCTCGGAGTTGCCGGTACCCTTGAACTCCTCGAAGATCACCTCGTCCATGCGCGATCCGGTGTCGATCAGCGCGGTGGCGATGATGGTCAGCGAGCCGCCTTCCTCGATGTTGCGGGCGGCGCCGAAGAAGCGCTTGGGACGCTGCAGCGCGTTGGCGTCGACACCGCCGGTCAGCACCTTGCCGGAGCTGGGGACGACCGTGTTGTAGGCGCGCGCCAAGCGGGTGATGCTGTCCAGCAGGATGACGACGTCGCGCTTGTGCTCGACCAGCCGCTTGGCCTTCTCGATCACCATCTCGGCGACCTGGACGTGACGGGCAGCCGGCTCGTCGAAGGTGGAGCTGACGACCTCGCCGCGCACGCTGCGGGCCATGTCGGTCACTTCCTCGGGCCGCTCGTCGATCAGCAGGACAATCAGATACACCTCGGGGTGATTCTGCGCGATCGAGTGGGCGATGTTCTGGAGCATCACCGTCTTGCCGGTGCGCGGCGGCGCCACGACCAGAGCGCGCTGCCCCTTGCCCAGGGGAACCACCAGATCGATGATCCGGCCGGTGAAGTTCTTCTTGGTCGGATCCTCGATTTCCATATTCAGCCGCTCCTCCGGATAGAGCGGGGTCAGGTTGTCGAAGTTGATCCGATGCCGGACCTTGTCCGGGCTGTCGAAATTGATCGTGTTGACCTTGAGCAGCGCGAAATAGCGCTCGCCATCCTTGGGTGCCCGGATCTGGCCCTCGACCGTGTCGCCGGTGCGCAGGCCGAAGCGCCGCACCTGGCTTGGACTGACATAGATGTCGTCCGGACCGGGAAGGTAATTGGATTCCGGCGAGCGGAGGAAGCCGAAGCCGTCCTGGAGGATCTCCAGCACACCATCACCGAAGATCGGCACCTCGTTCTCGGCGAGCTGCTTCAGGATGGCGAACATCATGTCCTGCTTGCGCAAGGTACTGGCGTTCTCGATCTGCAATTCTTCAGCGAACGCCAATAGCTCGGCAGGCGTCTTACATTTCAACTCTTGGAGGTTCATCGGGAGCCTGTGGGGGACGGAAGCGGCATTTGCATGCCGGGCGCGGAGGGAAATAGGCGGCGCGGCTGAGAGAGGCTATCGGCCGTCGGAGCATCCCCGGGAGGGGCGCTCGAGAATATGATGGAATTCTCGGGATTGGGCCGTCTGATGAGAAGATAGTTATACGAGCCGGATTGACAAGTCAAACGAAACCGGAACTGTACCGAAGCGCTATATCCGAGGATAGGCCACCTGTATGCGCGCCCATACGTCTGGCTGTCGCTGCGGCCAGTTGTCGCTGCGGGCTCCACTCCCCACAATGATCCTCGCGAATCCCCTGGTCGGAACACAACTCGGGATCAGGGTCAACAGGGGGTGGGGACATCATGACCGTCATGGGAAGACCGGCGACGGCCGGCATCGGCGATGATCGCGAGGGCGCCGACACCGACGTGGATGTGTCCTGGCACGCCGTCGATGCCAGCGAGGCCCTGGTCCGATTGGGCACCGGCGAAGGCGGCCTCGGTGGACGGGAAGCCGCCGTCAGGCTGGCGAGGCATGGTCCCAATCGGCTGACGCCGCCGGCCCGTCGCGGCCCCCTGGCGCGGTTCCTGGCGCAGTTCAACAACATCCTGATCCTGGTCCTCGTCGCGGCGGCCATCGTCAGTGCCGCCCTGGGCGAGGTGGTCGACGCCGCCGTCATCGTGGGTGTGGTGGTGATCAACGCCCTGATCGGCTTCATCCAGGAGGGCAAGGCGGAACAGGCGCTGAACGCCATCCGCGACATGCTGTCGCTCAACGCCACGGTGATCCGCGACGGCGAACGCGCGACCATCCCGGCCGAGGATCTCGTCCCCGGCGACCTGGTCCTGCTCTGCTCGGGCGACAAGGTGCCGGCCGACCTGCGCCTGATCGCCGTCCGCAACCTCCAGATCCAGGAGTCGGCGCTGACCGGCGAATCGGTGCCGGTGGTCAAGTCGATCGAACCGGTGGCGGCCGATTCTAGCTTGGGGGACAGGACGCCGTCGGCGTTCTCCGGCACGCTGGTCACGGTGGGGCAGGGCACGGGGCTTGTGATCGGCACGGGTGACGGGACGGAGATCGGCCGGATCAGCACCCTGATCGCCGGCGTCGAGACGCTGACCACGCCGCTGCTGGCCCAGATGGCCACGTTCGGCCGTTGGCTGACCTTCGGCATCCTGGCGCTGGCGGCGTTGGCCTTCGCCGTCGGCGTCTGGCTCCGGAGTTTCGCGGTCACCGAGATGTTCATGGCGGCGGTCGGCATCGCGGTGGCGGCCATACCGGAGGGTTTGCCCGCCGTCATGACGATCACGATGGCGATCGGCGTCACCCGCATGG
This sequence comes from Skermanella stibiiresistens SB22, assembly GCF_000576635.1. Taxonomy (GTDB): domain Bacteria; phylum Pseudomonadota; class Alphaproteobacteria; order Azospirillales; family Azospirillaceae; genus Skermanella; species Skermanella stibiiresistens. The sequence continues at coordinate 233,252 of NZ_AVFL01000007.1, read as the reverse complement.
CGCGGCGCAACGCGATCATACGCCGCCTGCCCGCCGTGGAGACGCTGGGGGCCGTCAGCGTGATCTGCTCCGACAAGACCGGCACCCTGACGCGCAACGAGCTGACCGTGCGCGACGTCATGACCGCCGACGGCGCCTACGAGGTCGACGGCACCGGCTACGAGCCGGTTGGTTCCTTCAAGGTGAGCGGCGCCGTCACTAATCCCACCGACGACCCGGTGCTGATGGATTTGGCCCGCGCCGCGCTGCTTTGCAACGACGCCGCCATCTTGAAACAGGACGGCCTTAACCAGGACGGCGGGTGGCGGCTGGAGGGCGATCCGACCGACGGCGCCCTCGTGACGCTGGCGCTGAAGGCCGGTCTGGATCGCGGGACGGAGAACCACGCGGCACCCCGGCTCGACGTGATCCCCTTCGAATCGGACCACAAGTTCATGGCGACGCTGCATGGCGGCGCCGACGGAGCCCGGCGCTTCCTGGTCAAGGGCGCCCCGGAGCGGGTGATCGAGATGTCGGCGCTGGAACGGCGCGGGAACGGCGACGCCCCGATCGACGCCGCCGAGTGGCATCGGAGGATCGAGACCATGGCGACGCGCGGCCAGCGCGTGCTCGCCATCGCCGAGCGGGCCGCGACCCCGGACCAATCGACGCTGGGCTTCGAGGATGTCACCAGCGGCCTGATCCTGCTGGGACTGGTCGGGCTGATCGACCCGCCACGCCAGGAGGCGATCGAGGCGGTCAGGGACTGCGCCGCCGCCGGCATCCAGGTCAAGATGATCACCGGAGACCACGCGCTGACGGCGGGCGCCATAGGCTCCGCCTTCGGCCTGGGCGGCGGTCCGGTGCTGACCGGGCGCGACCTCGACCGGCTCGACGACGGGGAGTTCCGGGAAGCGGCCTTGGCCACCGACATCTTCGCCCGCACCACGCCCGAGCATAAGCTGCGGCTGGTCGAGGCCCTCCAGTCGACAGGCGCCACCATCGCCATGACGGGCGACGGCGTCAACGACGCGCCGGCCCTCAAACGCGCCGATGTCGGAATCGCCATGGGCAACAAGGGGACCGAGGCCGCCAAGGAGGCCGCCGCCATGGTGTTGGCCGACGACAACTTCGCCTCGATCGCCCGCGCCGTGGCGGAGGGCCGGACGGTCTACGACAACCTGCGGAAGACGGTGCTGTTCCTGCTGCCGACCAACGCGGCGCAGGCGCTGATAATCCTGGTGGCGATCGTCGCCGGCACGGCGTTGCCGATCACCCCCGTGCAGATCCTGTGGGTCAACATGATCAGCGCCGTGACGCTGGGTCTGGCGCTGGCCTTCGAACCGGGCGAGCGGGACATCATGCGCCGGCCACCGCGGCCACCCCGCGAGGGCATCCTGACCGGCTACATGGTCTGGCGCATCCTGTTCGTCATGGTGCTGCTGATGGTGCCCGCCTTCGGGCTGTTCCTGTGGCTGGAGGCCAGCGGCGCCCCGCTGGAGCAGGCCCGCACCGTCGCGGTCAACTCGCTCGTGGTCGGCGAGATCTTCTACCTGTGGAACGCGCGGGCGATCATGAACCCGGTGATCAGCGCCGACGGCATCCTGGGCAGCCGCCCGGTCCTGATCTCGATCGCCCTATGCCTGGTTCTCCAGCTGGCCTTCACCTACCTGCCACCGATGCAGCGCCTGTTCGGCACCGCCGCCATCGACGCGGACGACTGGGCGATCCTGGCCGGTTTCGGGCTCGCGACGTTCCTGGTGGTCGAGGCCGAGAAGGCGGTGGCGTCGCGGATCAGGCGGCGGGGGATCGAACGGCGGCTTAGAAAGGCTTGACGATCACCAGGATGACGATGCCGATCATCAGCAGGGTCGGCACCTCGTTCATGACGCGGAAGAAGCGCTGGGGCCGCTGGTTGCGGTCCTCGGCGAACTTCCGGCGCCATCCCGCCATCATCATGTGGACGCCGGTCAGGCCGATGACCAGGGCCAGCTTGGCGTGGATCCAGCCCGACTGAAACCAGCCGGGGTTCAACGCCAGCATCCAGATGCCGAACACGTAGGACGCGATCATCGCCGGGTTCATGATGGCGCGCAGCAACCTGCGCTCCATCACCTTCAGCGTCTCGGACGTGGCCGACCCGGCGGCCGCCTCGCAGTGGTAGACGAACAGGCGCGGCAGGTACAGCAGCCCCGCCATCCAGGCGATGATGCTGATGACGTGGAGCGCCTTGACCCAATCGTACAGGTTTCCCATGGCCTACTCGGCGGCCATCGGCCGCTTGGGCTGGGTGGACGCCGTGGTCGGCGCCTGCCGGTTGTTCGCCTGACCGGCCCTCAGCGGGCAACCCTGGAAGCCATCGGGACAGATCCTACCACCCGCCTGGGAGCACATCGCGACCTCGCCCCCAACGGCTTGGCGCACAAGGCCGGCGAGACCCTGGATGAAGGCGTCCTCGACACCCACGGTCGGCACCCGGACGAAATGGGGAACCCCCTTCTCGTGGGCCAACTCGCGGTACTCGACCTCGATCTCGACCAGGGTTTCCGAATGTTCCGAGACGAAGGCGATCGGCACCACGACCAGGGGCACGCCGTCGGTCCCGGCCCGCTCGATCTCCGCGTCGGTCGAGGGCCCGATCCACTCCAGCGGTCCGACCCGGCTCTGATAGCAGCTGACCCAGTCGAGACCGGGGATGTCCAACTCGCGGACGATCGCCTCGGCGGTGCGTTCGCACTGCCACTGATACGGATCGCCGCCCTTGACCACCTTCTTCGGCAAGCCGTGGGACGAGAACAGAACGCGCGGCTTGCCATGGCCGGCGGCGCCCGCGTCCTCGATCCCCGCCCGGATCAGCTTGGCGGCCGATTTGATGAAGCCCGGCTCGGTCGGATAGCAGCAGACCGTCACCGTCGGCTTGTCGATCCCGGCGGCCTTGGCCGACTGGAACCAGACCTTCTCCGACGACGCGGTGGTGGTGGTCGAAAACTGGGGATAAAGCGGCAGCAGCACGATCCGGTCGGGATCGAACTCGCGCACCCGCTGGGCCGTCTCGTCGCTCATCGGATGCCAATAGCGCATCGCGATGAAGGTCCTGACCTGCCCAAGGTCGCCGAGCGCCGCTTGCAGCGCCTGTGCCTGCGCCTCGGTGTTCTCCAGCAACGGCGACTTGCCGCCCAGGATCTCGTAGATCTCACCCGCCGGCTTGGCCCGGCGCTTCGCCAGGAAGTGGGCGAGCGGCGTCCGGAACAACCCGGGAATGCGGAGAATCGCCGGGTCGTTGAACAGATTGAACAGGAAAGGCCGGACGGCCTCGCGGCTATCAGGGCCTCCAAGATTGAACAGGACGACTGCGATCTTTTCAGCGGCTATTTTCTGGCCGGTGATCTTCTGGGCGGCGGGTGTTTCGTTCGACATGGCGGTGAAGCTGGTTGCGATCCGTTGTTTTGTCCAGTCCTTAACGCGGCGGAAGCCCCAAAGGATCAGGCATCACTTAGATCGGGCCAGGATTTGACCAGTGCGGCAAGCTGTCCGACATGCTCGGGCGGTGTCGTCTGGACCACGCCATGGCCGAGATTGAAGACGAACGGCCCGCCGGAGAAGCCCTTCAGGATGCGAATCGCGGCTTCCCGCATCGCGTCGCCGCCGGCCACCACCATGATCGGGTCCAGATTGCCCTGGACCGGCAACACCGACTGAAGCTCGGCCGCCGCCCATTCCGGTGGCACCGTGGTGTCGAGGCCCAGCGCCGTGACGCCGGTCTCGACCGCGTATTCGCGGTACATCGGCCCGGCGCCACGCGGAAAGCCGATCACCGGGACACCGGGATGGCGCGCGGCCAGCAGCTCGACCAGCCGCTTGGTCGGCTCGATCACCCATTTGCGGAACTCGGGCGCCGGCAGCACCCCGGCCCAGCTGTCGAAGACCTGGACCGCCTCGGCCCCGGCCTCGATCTGGGCCGACAGGTAGTCGGCGGTGACCCGCACCAGCTGATCGATCAGCGCCGAGAATCCCTGGGGATCGCCATAGGCGAAGCTCTTGACATGGGCGTATTCCTTGGAGCCCCCACCCTCGACCATGTAGCAGGCGACGGTCCAGGGCGAACCCGCGAATCCGATCAGCGCGGTCGTCTCCGGAATCGCGGTCGAGAGCCGCCTCACGGTCTCGTACACCGGAGCCAGCCGCTCGTGGAAGGCGGCGGTCGAGAGCCGGCCCAACCCGGCGGCGGTCCGGATCGGATCGAGCTTGGGTCCCTCGCCCTCGACATAGTCCAGCTTCTGGCCGAGCGCGTAGGGCACCACCAGGATATCGGAAAACAGAATCGCGGCGTCCATGCCATAGCGGCGGAGCGGCTGGAGCGTCACCTCGACCGCCAGCTCGGGCGCGAAGCACAGATCCAGGAAGCTGCCGGCGTGCGCCCGGGTCTCCCGGTACTCCGGCAGATACCGGCCAGCCTGGCGCATCAGCCAGAAAGGCGGCCTGGTCAGGGTCTCCCCCTTGAGGGCGCGTATGAACAGCTTCCGCGAAGTTTCCAAGGTTTGAAATTCCATCTCGAAGGGGAGGGCTTGGAGGCGCCTCGGGGGGCGTTTCGTCGGCTTTATCCCCATTTAGGTCCAAGACCCTCTTCTATCCTGATTCTTTTTATAGAAGAAGGGTGGCTGTGGAGGATACCTGTGGAAACCGGTGATTACATTTAATCCCCACATTAGTCCACAGGCTGTGGGTAGTTGTTCCGAATCTGTGGGTCACCCTCGGAGCGTTTGAGCGATTCAGGCGTCGATGCTATAGACTCGAAAAGGTTGGGAGTCATGGGGATAACAAGGGTCCGACGGGGTCTATGCGCGACTCTCACGGCGATCCGTGGTTTTATCCGGAACGGGAGCTGAATCGCGGGACGCCGAGGCATAAGAGTCGCGATTCGGAGCTTTCCCGCCACCACCTTGGGTTATCCCCGGTAATCATCGAGATATACACAGGCTGATCCTTCGCATGAACTCAAGTCTGAAGCAGTTCCACCTGCATCTGGTGTCCGACGCGACGGGCGAGACGATCAACAGCGTCGCGCGCGCCTGCGTGGCCCAGTTCGACCAAGTCCAGCCGATCGAGCATTTCTGGAATTTGGTCCGCACGACGCGGCAGCTCGAAATGGTGATCGAGGGGATCAAGGATAATCCCGGCCTCGTGATGTTCACCCTGGTGGACGAGAAGCTGCGCCGCCGCCTGCAGGAGACCTGCCGCGAGCTCCAGGTGCCGTGCATCCCCGTGCTCGACCCGCTGATCAACGCGCTGGCGGCCTATCTCGGGTTGGAGAGCCAGAGCCAGCCGGGCCGCCAGCACATGCTGGACGCCGAGTATTTCGGCCGGATGGACGCGATGGATTTCGCGCTGGCCCATGACGATGGCCAGAGCACCTGGGACCTTCACGAGGCCGACGTGATCCTGATGGGCGTCTCGCGCACCTCGAAGACGCCCACGTGCATCTATCTGGCCAACCGCGGCATCAAGGCGGCCAACGTGCCGTTCGTGCCGGGCTGCCCGCTGCCGCCCGAGCTGTCGCAGGTCACCCGGCCGCTGATCGTAGGATTGACCAAGGACCCCGACCGCCTGATCCAGATCCGCCGCAACCGGTTGAAACTGCTCAACCAGACCGACGACACCAGCTATGTCGACCCGGAGATCGTCCGCCAGGAGGTGACCGAGGCGAGGCGGCTCTACAGCAAGCACGGCTGGGCGGTGATCGACGTCAGCCGCCGCTCGATCGAGGAGACCGCCGCCGAGATCATGATGCTGCTGGCCCGCCGCCAGACCGGATCGCCGGCCGCCCGCGCCGTTCTGGAGAGGGAAAAGGAAAATCCATGACGGAGCCGACGCCTCCCGTTCCCTCCGCTCTCATGAAGTCCGAAATCCCGGTCGTGCTGGCCTCGGCCTCCCAAGCCAGGCGCGCCATGCTGGAAAACGCCGGCGTCGCCGTCATCGCGCAACCCGCCGCGGTGGACGAGGAGGAGATCAAGCACAGCTTCGCCGCCGCCGGCTTCAAGGCCGAGGAGGCGGCGGAGGCGCTGGCCGAGCTGAAGGCGACCAGGGTCGCCAGCCGGCTGCCGGGCGTGCTGGTGCTGGGCGCCGACCAGATGCTCGACCACGACGGCTCCTGGTTCGACAAGCCGGCCGATCGCGCGGAGGCGAAGCGCCACCTCCAGGCGCTGCGTGGCGGGAAGCACAGGCTGGTCTCGTCGGTGGTGGCCGTCATGAACGGCCAGCGCCAGTGGCACCACACCGACAGCGCCACCCTGACCATGCGCCAGTTCAGCGACGACTTCATCGACCGCTACCTTGACGAGATGGGCGACGCCGTGCTGACCTCGGTCGGCGCCTATCAGCTCGAAGGGTTGGGCAGCCAGCTGTTCAACCGAATCGAGGGCGATTACTTCACCATCCTCGGCATGCCCCTGCTGCCGGTGCTCGACTATCTGCGACAGAGGCGGATCCTGGTATCATGATCCTGACGGCGAAGGCGGCGGTGGCCGGTGTCATGGGATGGCCGGTCGGCCATTCCCGCTCGCCCCGGCTGCACGGCTGGTGGCTCGACCACCACGGCATCGACGGCGCCTACATCCCCCTCGCGGTGCCGCCCGACCGGATCACCGAGGCGATCCGCGCCTTGCCGGCCCTTGGCCTGCGCGGCGCCAACGTCACCGTCCCCCACAAGGAGGCGGCGCTGCGGGCCTGCGACCACGTCGATCCCGTGGCGCGCCGCGTCGGTGCCGTCAATACGCTGGTGGTTGGTGCTGACGGTTCGATCGAGGGCCGCAACACCGACGGTTTCGGCTTCATGGCGAACCTGACGGCGGACCGGCCGGACTGGCGCGCCGCCAGCGGCCCGGCCGTGGTGCTGGGCGCTGGCGGAGCCGCCCGAGCCATCCTGGTGGCTCTGGCCGACGCCGGAGCCCCGGAGATCCGCCTGCTGAACCGAACCGCCAGCCGCGCCGAAGGACTGGCGGCCGAGTTGGGCGGCCCGATCAAGGTTATACCCTGGGAGGACCGCGCGGCGGCGCTGGCCGAGGCGGCGCTGGTCGTCAACACCACCACCCAGGGGATGGGGGGCCAGCCGGCGCTGGACCTGGCGCTGGACCGCCTGCCGCCCTCGGCCCTCGTCACCGACATCGTCTACACGCCGCTCCACACGCCCCTGCTGACGGCGGCGGCCGAGCGCGGCAACCCGGTGGTCGATGGGCTCGGCATGCTGCTGCACCAGGCGCGCCCCGGATTCGAGGCGTGGTTCGGCCGGATGCCGGAGGTGACGCCGGAGCTGCGCCGCTTCGTCCTGGAAAGCCTCTAGCCTCCATGCTGGTGCTCGGCCTGACCGGCTCGATCGGCATGGGCAAGTCCACGGCGGCGCGGATGCTGAGGCGTCTGGGCGTGCCGGTCCACGACTCCGACGCGACGGTCCACCGCCTGCTGGCGCGCGGCGGGGCCGCCGTGCCACGGATCGACCGGGAGTTTCCCGGCGTGGTCCGCGACGGCGCCGTCGACCGTCAGGCGTTGGGAGCCGTGGTGTTCCGGGACACGCCGGCGCTCCGCCGGCTGGAGGCGATCCTGCACCCGCTGGTCAAGCGCTCGCAACGCCGGTTCCTGGGCCGATGCGCCGCCCGCCGTGATCCCGTCGCCGTGCTGGACATCCCGCTGCTGTTCGAGACCGGCGGCGAGCGGCGGGTCGACGCCGTCATCGTGGTCTCGGCGCCGGCCGCGATCCAGCGCGCCCGCGTCCTGGCCCGGCCCGGCATGACATCGGACAAGCTCGCCGGCATCTTGAAGCGCCAGACGCCCGACCGCGAGAAGCGCCGCCGCGCCGATTTCGTGGTGGAAACCGGCCTGGGCCGCGCGCGCACCTTGCGCGCGCTGGCCCGCGTCGTCAGATTGACGCGGGGCCGGTTGGCCAAAGGTCACGCCTCCCGTGTCTGGCCGCCCCGCTCCCCATTTTCCCCAGCCGTGAAGCAGCCCCATGCGTGAAATCATCCTCGACACCGAGACGACCGGCTTCGATCCCCTGACGGGCCACCGCATCGTGGAGATCGGCTGCGTCGAGGCGATCAATTACATCCCGACCGACAAGCAGCTCCACCTCTACATCAATCCGGAGCGCGACATGCCGGCGGAGGCGCAGGCGGTCCATGGGCTGTCGGAGGAGTTCCTGCGGGACAAGCCGGTGTTCGCCGAGGTCTGCGGCGAGTTCCTCGATTTCATCGGCGATTCGCGGCTGATCATCCACAACGCCGAATTCGACATGCGGTTCATCAACGCCGAGCTGAAGCGGCTCGGCATGCCGACGCTGCCGATGACCCGCGCGCTCGACACCGTCGCCATGGCCCGGCGCAAGTTTCCCGGCGCGCCCGCCAGCCTCGACGCCCTGTGCCGCCGTTTCAACATCGACAACTCCAACCGCACGCTGCACGGCGCCTTGCTTGACGCCCAACTGTTGGGCGAGGTCTATCTGGAACTTCAGGGCGGCCGCCAGCCGGACCTGGTGCTGGCCGGCAACCGGCGGAACGCCGATGGCGAGGAGGAGGGTCCGGCCAAGGTCGAGCGCGTCCGCCGCCAAGCCCGCGTCCACGCGCCGACCGCCGAGGAGGCCGAGGCCCACGCCGCGATGCTGGCGCAGCTGAAGAACCCGATGTGGCTGGCGGGGGCGTCCTGAACCCCGCCCCAACCCGCTCCCGATGACCGTCTTCTTCACCAGCGACAGCCATTTTAACGACCACCGCGTCATCTTCATGTATGGCAGGCCCTTCGCCTCGACCGGTCCGATGGACGAGGCGATGATCGCGCGCTGGAACGAGGTGGTCGGTCCCACCGACACGGTCTGGCATCTGGGCGATTTCGCGGTCGGGCTGCCGGAGCGCCGGGTCGACGACCTGCTGACGCGCCTGAACGGCCGCAAGCACCTGATCGCCGGCAACAACGACGCCCCGGCCGTCCTGCGGTCGGCCGGCTGGGAGGACGTCTCGGCCTATGCCGAGATCGAGGTCGAGGGAACCCGGCTGGTCATGTGCCACTACGCCTTCCGCACCTGGAACGGCATGCACCGCAAGGCGGTCAACCTGCACGGACACAGCCACGGCAAGCTGGCGCCGATGCTCCGGCAGTTCGATGTCGGCGCCGATGTCTGGAACCTGACCCCGGTGACCCTGCCGCAAATCCTCGCCAGCCGCCCTACCCGCCGGCCATCGGTTGGCAAGCCCACGAAAAAGGACGCCACACGGCGCCCTTCTCCCCCACCGGAATGACGTTTCCGCCCTACAGGATGAACTTCGACAAGTCGGCGTTCTTCGCCAAGTTGGAGACCTGGGTGCGGACATAGTCGGCGTCGATCGTGACGCTGGTGCCGCTCCGGTCGCTGGCGTTGAAGCTGATCTCCTCCAGCAGGCGCTCCATCACGGTGTGCAGCCGGCGGGCGCCGATGTTCTCGACGGACGCGTTGATCTCGGCGGCGAGGCTGGCCAACTCATCGATCGCGTCGTCCGAGAAGTCCAGATCGACCTCCTCGGTCTTCAGCAGCGCCTTGTACTGCTTGATCAGACTGGCTTCCGGCTCGGTCAGGATGCGGCGGAAGTCGTCGCGCGTCAGGGCCTTCAGCTCGACCCGGATCGGCAACCGGCCCTGAAGCTCTGGCAGCAGGTCCGACGGCTTGGCGATGTGGAAGGCGCCGGACGCGATGAACAGGATGTGGTCGGTCTTGACCGTGCCGTGCTTGGTGGCGACCGAGGTGCCCTCGATCAGCGGCAGCAGGTCGCGCTGGACACCCTCGCGGCTGACATCGGCACCGCCGCGGCCCTCGCTGCGGGCGGAGATCTTGTCGATCTCGTCCAGGAAGACGATGCCGTTCTGCTCGACCGACTGGATCGCCTCGCCGACGACCGTCTCCTGGTCCAGCAGCTTGTCCGACTCCTCGGCCATCAGCACTTCATAGCTCTCGGCGACCGACAGGCGGCGGGTCTTGGTCCGGCCACCGAACGCCTTGCCGAAAATGTCGTTCAGGTTGAGCATGCCCATCTGGGTGCCCGGCATGCCCGGCACGTCGAAGGTCGGCATGCCCGGCACGCCGGACTCGGCCACCTGGATCTCGATCTCGCGCTCGTTGAGCGTGCCCTCGCGCAGCATCTTGCGGAACTTCTGGCGCGTCTCGGGGGCGGCGTTGGTGCCGACCAGGGCGTCGAGCACGCGATCCTCGGCGCGCAGCTCGGCCTTGGAGGCCACTTCCTTCCTCAGCCGGTCCTTGGTCATGGTGATGGCGATCTCGACCAGATCGCGGATGATCTGCTCGACGTCGCGGCCGACATAGCCGACCTCGGTGAACTTGGTCGCCTCGACCTTCAGGAACGGCGCTTGGGCCAGCTTCGCCAGCCGGCGCGCGATCTCGGTCTTGCCGACGCCGGTCGGGCCGATCATCAGGATGTTCTTGGGCAGCACCTCCTCGCGCAGGCCCTCGGGCAGCTGCAGCCGGCGCCAGCGGTTGCGCAACGCGATCGCGACGGCGCGCTTGGCGTCATGCTGACCGACGATGTAGCGGTCCAGTTCCGAGACGATCTCGCGGGGGCTGAAGGAGGTTGTCATCTGCTTTTCTTCGGCTTTGACGCCTTCGGCGCCGGGTTGCCATTTGTCGGAGCGGGGAGGGGTTCCAAGGTCGGGGGGCGAACCGGATTCCTCCGACATCACATCTTCTCCACGGTGACGTTATGATTGGTGTAGACGCAGATGTCGGCGGCGATCCTCATCGCCTTGCGGGCGATCGTCTCGGCGTCCATGCCCTCGATATCGGCCAGGGCGCGGGCGGCGGCCAGCGCGTAGGTGCCGCCCGAGCCAATGCCGATCAGGCCGTCCTCGGGCTCCAGCACGTCGCCATTGCCGGTCAGCACCAAGCTGACGTTGCGGTCGGCCACCGCCATCATCGCTTCCAGCCGGCGCAGGTAGCGGTCGGTCCGCCAGTCCTTGGCCATCTCGACGCAGGCGCGGGTCAACTGGCCGGGATGCTGCTCCAGCTTCGATTCCAGCCGCTCGAACAGGGTGAAGGCGTCGGCCGTGGCGCCGGCGAAGCCGGCCATCACGTCGCCGCCGGCCAGACGCCGCACCTTGCGCGCGTTGGATTTCATCACGGTCTGTCCCATGGACACTTGGCCATCGCCCGCGATCACCACTTCGCTTCCTTTGCGGACGCACAGGATCGTGGTGCCGTGCCACTGGATCGGATCGTTTGAACTCATTGGGGTCGGGGCCTATCGCAGAAAAATACCGTCAAATGTCATAGCGCCATGTGGGGGGATATGCCGAAGGCTTCAAGGTTGGGGAGATGCCGCCGCGGAGTCGAGGTTTCCAGTATCCAGCCGCAGCCGGTCGAGCGCGTCGGCGATCGGGATGAAGAAGTTGAGGCCGGTCGACGCGTCGCCGCCGGGCATCACGCGGGCCGACACGGTCAATCCCGCGAGGTTGCCCCGCGCGTCGACCAGCGGACCGCCGCTGTTGCCGCCCTGGATGCTGGCGTCCGCCTGGATCAGCTCCAGCCCGGTCAGCCGGTCGCGCCGCATCGCGCTGACGATCCCGCGCGTCACCGTGCCGCGCAGCCGTTCCTCCAGCGGCGCCCCGACGACATAGACATCCTCGCTGACGGACAGCGGCTGGGTCCGCACCGGCAGGGCCGGCAACCCGCGGCCCTCGATCCGAACCAGGGCCACGTCGCGCGGCTTGTGGCGGCGCTCGACCTTCCCCGTGAGTGCTGTGCCGTCGGCCAGCGTGACGCGGACCCGGTCGGACTCGCCGACGACATGGTGATTGGTCAGCAGCAGGCCATCGCGGCTGACCAGCACGCCGGAGCCGTGACCGGTGCCGGTCGCGACCAGCACGGTGGCGCCGGTCACCGCCTCGACATGGTCCTGGATCGGCGTGGTGAACGGGGACCGCGTCGCCAGCCGCACGGTCTGGAGCCTCGCCGTGTCATCCAGACCGCCACGAGCCAAACCGGCGTGAGCCGGCGAAGCGGCGGGAACTGCCGGGATGGAAGCCGCTGGGACGGGCGGCGGCATCGCGATGCCGCCGCCCGTCTCCAACGCCGGCAGGGTCGAGGGTCCGTCATCGGAGGTGAACCCCACGGCGGCGAACCGGCGGTCGGCCGCCAGGTTGGCGATGGCGCTGGCGAAGGCCTGCTCGAGCGCCAGTATTCTTCCGTCCTCCGTGGCATCACCGCCGCCATGATATCCCCAGGTCGTCGCGCGCAGCACCATCCGGCGTTCGAGCCTGGAATAGACGGTCCAGTCCACCTTGACGGAGGCCTCGACGTCCTCGCCGATGATGGCGGACTGGATCAGCCATATCCCCATCTTGCGGCAGATATTCATCTTGACATCGACGACCTGCGCGGAGACCACCAACTCGGCCCTTTGCTCGTCCTCACCGGCCTCGAACAGACGGTTCGGATTGCCCGCCACGTCATAGCCGGCGGCGCTCATCTCCTCGTGGAACAGGTCGGCGACATCCTCACGGTCCATCATCGTCCTGCCGCTGGTCCAGGTGACCGGGTCGTAGGGACCCATGCACGTGAACCCAATGACATAGCCTCCAATGACGTCGCCGCGCCGCAGGCGAGCCTGCAGCTCGCCGAACCGGATCGGCACCTTGCGGCTTTGCGCGGGAGGGGTTGGCGGCTCGGCGATCTCGGTTTTCCGGACATTGACGCCGCAGCCGGAGAGGGCGGCCGCCCAGAATCCAATCCCCAGAGTTATCCACAAGCGACTCGGAGCCATGCCTGATGTCCGCCACGACCATGAAGGGACAAACCCATACCGCACTCCCGTATGCGGTGAGAACCGGATAAAGCGCCGCGTCCCACTCGAACCCGCTCCGGAGCGGTCGGGTGATCCGCCCTCCGCCCGCGACAACCCGTGCGAACCGCGGCGTCATAGCCCGCTGGCATCCCCGGTTCCTTCCTGCTAAAACCTCGCGATGGACGCACAGCCCAACAGATCCGCGCGCCAGGCCAGCCTGCGACGCGCCACCAACGAGACTCGGATCGAGGTTTCGTTGAACCTTGATGGTACCGGCCTGTACCAGATTTCCACAGGCGTCGGTTTCCTGGACCACATGCTCGAGCAGCTGTCCCGGCACAGCCTGATCGACCTCCAGGTCACGGTGGAAGGCGACCTCCATATCGACTTCCACCACACGACCGAGGACAGCGGCATCGCGATCGGCACCGCCTTCGCGCAGGCGCTGGGCGATCGAAAGGGCATCAGCCGTTACGGCGAGGCGACGATCCCGATGGACGAGACGCTGACCCGCGTGGCGCTCGACCTGTCGAACCGGCCCTACCTGATCTGGAAGGTGGCTTTCACCCGCGACAAGCTGGGGGAGATGGACACCGAGCTGTTCAAGGAGTGGTTCCAGGCCTTCGCCCAGGCCGCCGGCGTGACGCTGCACGTCGAGAACCTGTACGGCGAGAACAACCACCACATCGTGGAGAGCTGTTACAAGGCGCTGGCCCGGGCGCTCCGCGCCGCGGTCGAGATCGACCCACGCAAGGCCGACGCCGTCCCCTCCACCAAGGGCACCCTGGGCGGCACGCTGTGACGCTCCAGGCAACCGCTGGAAACTTGACCAAATGAGCGTCGCGATCGTCGACTACGGTTCAGGCAACCTCCGCTCCGCCGCCAAGGCGTTCGAGCGCGCCGCCGTCGAGGCGGGCGTCAGCGCCGCCATCACCGTGACCGACGACGCCGAGGCGGTGCGCGCGGCCGACCGCATCGTGCTTCCGGGCGTCGGCGCCTTCGCGGACTGCATGGCCGGCATCCGGGCGGTGCCCGGGCTGGTCGAGGCGATGGAGGAGGCGGTGCTCCGGCGCGGTATTCCCTTCATCGGGATCTGCGTCGGCATGCAGCTGATGGCCGAACGTGGTCTCGAATACGGTGTCCAGGAGGGTTTGGGCTGGATCAAGGGCGAGGTGGTTCCGCTGGAACCGGCGGACACGGCGCTCAAGATACCGCACATGGGCTGGAACGATTTGCGGATCGAACGGCCCGACCACCCGGCGCTGGCCGGGCTCCACGACGGCGACCACGCCTATTTCGTCCACTCCTACCGCTTCGCCTGCGCCGACCCGGCGACCGAACTGGCGAGCGTCGACTATGGCGGCCCGGTCGCCGCCGTGATCGGGCGCGACAATCTGGTCGGCACCCAGTTCCACCCGGAAAAGAGCCAAGCGGCCGGCCTCCGGCTGATCGCCAACTTCCTGCGCTGGCGGCCCTGAGGAATTTGGAGGACCAAGCGATGGGAGGACCGAACCATGGGTGACCATTCGCATGGCTGAGATGACGACAGCCGCGACGGTGGAGCGGGTCACCAAGTTCCGCTCCGCCGACCTCAACGACCTGTGCGAGGCCGCCGATCTCGCGATCCGTGACGGCGGTGGCTTCGGCTGGGTCGATCCCCCCACCCGCGACGTGATGGAGCGGTACTGGAAGGGTGTGCTGATCGTCCCCGAGCGGCACCTGTTCATCGCCCGCCTGGATGGCGTGGTGGCGGGTTCGGCCCAGTTGGTCGCCCCGCCGCGCAACAACGAGGCGCAGGCCCATTCCGCCCAGCTGACCACCTCCTTCGTGGCGCCCTGGGCGCGCGGCCATGGCCTCGCCCGCATGCTGATCCGCGCGGTCGAGGCGGCGGCGCGTGAGGCGGGTTACCGGGTGCTCAACCTGGATGTCCGCGAAACCCAGAGAGCGGCGATAGCGCTCTATGAGACGCTGGGATTCCAGCGTTGGGGCACCCATCCTCTCTATGCCAATGTGCGCGGCCAGAACCTGGCCGGTCATTTCTTCACCAAGGATCTGACCACCACCGATCTGCCGTCCGTCCAGCCCCTTACCGAAGCGCCGCCATGATTTTGTATCCCGCGATCGACCTTAAGGATGGTGCCTGCGTCCGCCTCGTCAGGGGTGAGATGGAACAGGCCACCGTGTTCAACACCGACCCGGCGGCGCAGGCCAAGTCCTTCGCCAGCCAGGGTTTCGAGTGGCTGCATCTGGTCGATCTCAATGGCGCCTTCGAGGGACGGCCGGTCAACGCCGCCGCGGTCGAGGGCGTGCTGGGCGCGGTCGCCATGCCGGTCCAGCTGGGCGGCGGCATCCGCGACCTCAAGACGATCGAGGACTGGCTGAACCGGGGTGTCCGCCGCGTCATCCTGGGCACCATCGCGGTGCGCGATCCGGAACTGGTGCGCGAGGCCTGCCGGCGCTTTCCCGGCCGGGTCGCGGTCGGCATCGACGCCCGCGACGGCTTCGTCGCGGTGGAGGGCTGGGCCAAGACCTCGACCGTCAAGGCGCTCGACCTGGCGCTGCGGTTCGAGGACGCCGGCGTCTCGGCCATCATCTACACCGACATCAACCGTGACGGTGCCATGGGCGGCGTCAACGTCGAGGCGACCGCCGATCTGGCCTTCGCCCTGACGACCCCGGTGATCGCGTCGGGCGGCGTCTCCAGCATGGCCGACCTGGAAGTCTTGAAGGAAGTCGAGCATACCGGCATCGACGGAGTCATCTGCGGCCGCGCCCTCTACGACGGCCGGATCGACCCGGCCGAGGCGCTGGCGCTGCTGTCGGCCCCCGCCGGCGGCGGCTCGGCTGGCAAGACCGGGGAAGGGATCTGAATGCTCAAGATGCGCCTGATCCCCTGCCTGGACGTCAAGGACGGCCGGGTGGTCAAAGGGGTGAACTTCGTCGACCTGATCGACGCCGGAGACCCGGTCGAACAAGCCCGGCTCTATGACCGCGAGGGCGCCGACGAACTGACCTTCCTCGACATCACGGCCAGCGTCGAGGCCCGCGACACCTTGTACGACGTGGTCCGCCGGACGGCGGAACAGGTCTTCATGCCCTTGACCGTCGGCGGTGGCGTCCGCGTGGTCGAGGACATCCGCAAGCTGCTGCTGGCTGGCGCCGACAAGGTGTCGATCAACACGGCAGCCGTGGCCAGACCCGATTTCGTGCGCGAGGCGGCCGAGAAGTTCGGCTCGCAATGCGTCGTCGTCGCGGTCGACGCCAAGTCGGTCGGTCCCGGCAAGTGGGAGGTCTTCACCCATGGCGGGCGCAACCGGACTGGCCTCGACGTGGTCGATTGGGCGCGGCGCATGGCGGAATACGGCGCCGGCGAGATCCTGCTGACCTCGATGGACCGCGACGGCACCAAGTCCGGCTTCGACATCGACCTGACCCGCGCCGTCGCCGACGCGGTGCGCGTGCCCGTCATCGCCTCGGGCGGGGTCGGCACTCTGGACCATCTGGTCGCCGGCATCCGCGACGGTCACGCGACGGCGGTGCTGGCCGCCTCGATCTTCCACTTCGGCATCTTCTCGATCTCGGAGGCCAAGGCCCACATGGCGGAGGCCGGCATCCAGGTGCGCGACGCGGCCGCGTCCGGGAGCGCCGCGGCATGAGCGGGCAGGGCGGCAACACGGCGCTGATCCTCGACCGGCTGTTCGAGACCGTCATGTCCCGCAAGGGCCAGGATCCGTCGACCTCCTACACCGCCAAGCTCTATTCGCGCGGCACGCCCAAGATCGCCCAGAAGCTGGGCGAGGAGGCGGTCGAGGCGGTGATCGAGGCGATGCGCGGCGACAAGCAGAAGCTGGCCGAGGAATCCGCCGACCTGCTCTATCACCTGATGGTGCTGTGGGCCGACATGGGGGTCAAGCCGGAGACCGTCTACGGCATCCTGGCGGAGCGGGAAGGCATCAGCGGCATCGCCGAGAAGAAGTCACGCAAGCAAGGCAGCGGGAGCAAATGATGGCCTACGATCCCAACAACATCTTCGCCAAGATCCTGCGCGGCGAGGTCCCGTCGAAGAAGGTCCACGAGGACGAGCACACCCTCGCCTTCCACGACATCAACCCGTTGACCCCGAGTCACATCCTGGTCATCCCCAAAGGGCCGTATGTCTCGTTCGACGACTTCTCGGAAAAGGCCAGCGACGCCGAGATCGCCGCCTTCACGCGCGCGATCGGCAAGGTCGCCCGAGACCATGGCTTGGCGGGCGACGGCTACCGCATCCTCGCCAATATCGGCGAGAACGCCCATCAGGAGGTTCCCCACCTGCACGTCCACATCTTCGGCGGCAAACGGCTCGGCCGCATGCTGCCGAAGGAGTGAAGGTGGATTTTACCGGGACGGTCTAGAAGACCCAGCTTAGAAGACCGCGCGGATCGCGTCGAGCGACTGGCGGGAGCTGGCGGCCAGCACGCGGCCGTCCAGCCGGGTCAGGTTGTACTCCATGCCGTCCAGGAACGACGCGGCGCCGCCGATCTCGCGGGTGACCAGGATGCCGGCGGCGTGGTCCCACGGCTTGGAACCGGTCGACAGCACGAACTGCCGCTTGCCCAGCGCTAGGTCGATATAATCCAGCGCCGAGCAGCGATGGTTGCGGATCTCACCGATGATGCCGGATTTCAGCAGCGTCGGATCGGGCTCCAGCCAGTCCGCCGCCGTCCAATAGGCCGATCCGATGGACTGGGAGAGCGGAGTGGTGCGGTCTCCCTCCAGCCGCCGTCCCTCCGACCACGCTCCGCCGCCCAAGGTCGCCGCCACCGTCACGTCGTTGATCGGGTCGTGCAGCCAGCCGGCCCGGATCTCGCCGCCGACGACATAGGCCAGGATCGTCCCGAACACCGGAACGCCTTCCGAAAAGTTCAACGTGCCGTCGACCGGGTCGATGATCCAGACCGGCTTGTCGCCCAGCAGCGCGTCCAGGGCCGACGGGTCCTTGGAGACCAGTTCCTCGCCGATCACCAGGGTGTTCGGATAGGCGGCGCCGAGCAACTCGCCCAGCATGATCTCCGCCTCGGTGTCGGCGATGGTGACGGGGTCACCCGGCGCCTTCTCGGTGACGTCGCCAGCGCCAAGGTTGCGGAAACGGGGCAGGATCTTCTCTTCCGCCGTCCGGCGGATCAGGCCGCTGACGCGGTCCAGGTCGAGCATGTCAGGCACTTTCGGCTTGTGGATGTCACGGTTGCTCGGCGATGACGATGAAGGGGTCGGGACAGCGCACCACCGACCGCGACTTCGCGGACGGCAGGATCGCCGCCGCCTCGCCGGCGGAGCAAGCCATGCCGAACACCGAGTCGGCGGGAAGGAGGGAGGTGTCGGGGGCTCCGGGGGGTGGCAGCAGGCGCTGCTCGACGCCGATCCTCGGCGCGCGCTCTGGGCGGGGCCGGTCGTCGTCGCGGCCCGGCGGGGCGACGAAGCTGCGCGGTTCCGGCTTGGCGGCAGCCGCGGCGGGGGATGCCAGGATCACCGCCAGGATCGCGGTCAGGCACAAGATGGTCGGGGATGGTGCGCTCATGGAAACCCATGATACCGCGGCGGCCGCCGATTTTCCCGTGAAGAGACGATTTCAAGCCAATTCGGTTCAGGCCATTTTAGTTCAGGCCGATTTGGCGCGCGGCGTGCTGGGCGTCATCAGGTCGCGCAGCGTGGCGATCAGCGCGTGTCCCTTGGGGGTCAGGGAGATGATCTTGCGCCGCCGCTCGCGGGGATCCTCCTCCGCCTGGACGAGATCAAGCCCCGGCTTGCCGAAGCTGTGCCACTTGCTCAGCGCCGCGACGTTGCGCGACGCCGAGGATTGCGCGATGCCGAGGCGTTCCGCCAGCTCCCGCATCGAAATGCCCTCGTTTTCCGCCAGCGTCAGGAACGACAGGGCGTATTGGATTGGCAGATCGGGGTCGAGCTTGCGGAACTCCTCCAGCACCCGCGTCAGCGAGGTGATTTCGTCATGTCGGATGCCTCCCGCCATTCAGGGCTCCTCGCGACTGGTTTGTTCGATGGGTCCAACGGGCCGGCGTGTAGATGGCGTGCCAACGGCCGACCCACAACAGCAACTCGCCGCGGTCACGCCGGACCTCGAACCAGCTCCGCTGGAACGGGGTGTCGCGACACGCCCACCGCGCATACTCCACATAGAGCTTAGGACCGCGTTTCAACGTCAGGTAAATCGGCATCACAACACCCAGGAGATCCTATCAGGAACGCGTTCGTCGCGGTGACCACACCCGCCGGCTTGAACATCGAGGCGGTGGCCGGGCGGTAAATCCCGCCTTGGTTGGTGCTTCGGTGAATGGCGAGCATGGATCGTCTCCTTGGGTGGGCTGCCTGGGATGGCGTGCCTGGAATGGCTTTCGTCTGTCGGTTCGACGCTGGCATCTATCCCGAACTTCGGGATAGATGCAACATCTTAAATCTTCCGATCTCGGATGCGTTCGAGCGTCAAAATGGCGTCGTCGGCCATGTAGCCGATGTCCTTCTTAACGTGGTCGGGCAGGTTGTGCAGCGTCGCGGCCGTCCCGGCCTCGCGCCACAGGGTCACGATCGCGCGCCAGATGCGCAACATGGCGGTATCCTCCAATCAACAAATTCGACATTGCAATACATCCGATATCGGATGTTATTTGTCAATCGCCATCGTCGATTTGGATCGCCGGATTTTCAAGGCCGCCCGGGTTCCGCGGCTTGTTTCGCGAGGTATCCGTGGATCTGGGCCACCACGGCGGCGCCTTCGCCCACAGCCGCGGCGACACGCTTGGTCGATCCCGCCCGCACGTCGCCGATCGCGAAGACGCCGGGCAGGGTGGTTTCCAGCGGCAGGCGGCCTGGCGCTCCGCCCTCGCCGCTCCCACCCGCTCCCGAGACAGCCGGTCCGGTGACGATGAAGCCGTGTCTGTCGACCTCGACCAGACCGGCCAGCCACTCCGCGTTGGGATCGGCGCCGATGAACAGGAACAGGTGCCGGATCGGACAGGTCTTGACAGCACCGGTGGCGCGGTTCCGCAGGCCGATGCCAGCCAGCCCCAGCGTCCCATCCTCCTCCAGCGAGCCGACCTCCGTCCCCGTGTGGATCTCGACATTGGGCAGCGCCGCGATCCGGTCGATCAGGTAGCGCGACATCGAGGCTTCCAAACCGGCGCCGCGAATGACGAGATGCAGGCGCTTGACCTTGGGCGCCAGGAAAACCACCGCCTGCCCGGCGGAGTTTCCCCCACCAACCAGCGCCACCTCGTCGCCCTCGCACAGTTTGGCCTCCACCGGAGAGGCCCAATAGGACACGCCGGCACCCTCGAAGACCGCCAGGTTAGGGATATCGGGCCGCCGGTAGCGGGCACCCGAGGCGACCACGACGGTCCGGGCGCCGATGGTGTCGCCATTGGAGAGTGCCAAACGATGGGTCCGCCCATCCGCCGGAATGGCGCCGCCGTGATCCAGCCGCGTCACCTCCAGCGGTATCGCCACCTCCGCGCCGAACTTCTGGGCTTGGTTATAGGCGCGGCCGGCCAGCGCCTGACCCGAGATGCCGGTGGGGAACCCCAGGTAGTTCTCGATCCGGGCCGAGGCGCCCGCTTGGCCGCCGATCGCCCGCTGGTCGAGCACCAGCACGCTCAACCCCTCCGACGCGGCGTAGACGGCGGTCGCCAGCCCGGCGGGACCGGCGCCGACCACCGCCACGTCATAGGTCTTGCCGGGATCGAGCTTGGGCGTCAGCCCGAGGCAGATGCCGGCTTCGGCGGTCGTCGGGCGCCTCAGCACGGCACCGGTCGGGCAGACCAGCAGGGGCAACTCCTCCGCCAGGATGCCGAGCCGCTCGACCAGCGCGCGGCCCTCCTCGTCGTTCGTGGCGTCCAGGGTGGTGTGCGGATAACCGTTGCGCGACAGGAACCCTTGCAGGCGGACGAGGTCGGGTTGGCCCGGCCGTCCCACCAGCACCGATCCGGAGGCCCCGCCCTCGATCAGCCCGACCCGGCGCAGGATCAAGGCGCGCATCACCACCTCGCCGACATCGGCGGATCCGATGACCAGCGCCCTGAGGTGCGCGGCGTCCAGCGGGATGGCGGTGCAGCCTTCCGGCCCGGCCCGTCCGGCGGCCAGCGAGGGCCGGCCCGCCAGCTGGCCGACCTCGCCGCTGAACTGGCCCGGCCCCTCCACCGTGATCGCCTTCTCGTGACCGAGACCGTCGCGCCGCGCCACCTCCATCGTCCCGCGCAGCACGAGCCACGCCGGGCACGCAACCTCGCCGACATCGAAGACCAGATCGCCTGGGGCGAAATCCCGCTCCGGACCGCTGGCGAAGCGCTGAGCCGTCAGGATCTGGGCGGCGTCGAGCACGGGAAACATCTGGTGGAGGCGGCTGTCGATCAGGCTCATGACGGGTCCTCGGATCGGGGGCGGTGGCGGTGGCCGCCATCAATGCCGAGGGTTGGCATACGCCGTCCAAGGTTCTTGTACGGATCGATCGGAAAAGCAGGGAGCCGGGAGGCTGTCCATTGCCTCCCGGCCCACCCTCATCGGATCCCGTCCCGCCTTACTTGACCAGGCCCAATTCGGTCAGCGTGGTCTCGATCTGCGAGCGCTCCGTCTTGAGGAAGGCGGCGAACTCGGTCGAGGGCAGGTACAGGTCGATCCAGCCGCGCTGCTTGGCCAGTTCCTTCCACTCGGCGCTGGACGTCACCTTGGTCATCAGGGCGTCGTACTCCTTGACCTCGGCCGGCTTCAGGCCGGCGGGGGCGAAGATGCCGCGCCAGTTGACGAATTCCAGGTTGATGCCCTGCTCCTTGAGGGTCGGCGTGTCGACACCCGGCAGGCGTTCGGCCGACGAGACCGCCAGCGCCCGCAGCTTGCCGGCCTGGATCTGGGGAGCGAACTCGTTATAGCCGCTGACCGCCGTGGTGATGTGCCCGCCCAGAACGGCGGCCAGCACCTCGCCGCCGCCGGCGGTGGCGACGTAGTTGACTTTCGACGGCTCGAGGCCGGCCTCCTTGGCGATCAGGCCAGCCAGGATCTGGTCGCTGCCGCCGGCCGAACCACCACCCCACGAGACCGAGCCCGGCTCGGCCTTCAGCTTGTCGAGCAGGTCCTTCAGCGACTGGATCGGACTGTTCGCCGGAACGACCAGGGCCGAATACTCGCCGGTCAGGCGGGCCAGCGGCGTCACCTGATCGAGCGTCACCGCCGATTTGTTGGTGATGATGGCGCCGACCATGATCTGGCCGCCGACCAGCAGGGTCGGGGTGCGCTTCTTGGCGGTGACGAACTGGGCGAGGCCGATGGTGCCGCCGGCGCCGGGGATGTTCACCACCTGGACGTTCGGCACCAGCTTCTGGCTCTGCAGCACCTGCTGGACGGACCGGGCGTGCTGGTCCCAGCCGCCGCCGGGTGCGGCCGGCGCGATGATCTCGAGGCTCTTGACCTCCGCCAGGGCCGGCGCCGCCGCCAGCAGGACGCCCAGGCCGATGCCGGCCAGGATGGTCCCGAGCCGCTTGGATTGATGATGTGACACGCTTGTCTCCTCCCACTTATGTCCGTTTCCGGGGCTTGCCCGCGGTCGCGCGCGAGTGCCTGATGGGGAAATACTAGCAGACTCGAACGCGGAAATACCGTGTCGGAAACATGGCCGTCCAAAGTGATAGGCCGCGCCGCTCTTCCGGATGCCCAAAAATCTGACGGGTAGCGGGAAAATTTTGTCGCGATCGAGTCCCGTGGAAGGGCTAGATTACAAGGCGCGCGGACAAGTTGACGCCAATACCCTTGTATAATTGTGGAATTACTGAAACCGTTTAGCAATTCCAAGTGTGATGCGGCGCACAGCGGACAAATGGACGGTCGAGTTTTATCGCCTCAACCTGGTTTCACCTGCCCAAAAAAGCGGCGGAAAGCCTGGGTTCTCTGATTCCAGACAGTGACTAGCACGGCAATGCGCTACGGGTTGTGCCGCCGTATTCCGTTTCTTTTGAAACCATGACGGCGGTCTTCCGAGGAGGGAGCTGATAATGACTGGTAATTCAACCCACCGAGCCCGATCCCGTGCCGTCTGGCTGGCCGGCGCGGTTGTCGCCTTGGCAGCCGGCATCGGCGCCTACGGCTATTTCAACACCACACATCCGGCGGCGGCCCAGACCGCGGCGCCACCCCCACCGCCGGTCACGGTTTCCAAACCGCTGCGCCGCGAACTGATCGAGTGGGACGAATTCACCGGGCAATTCTCGGCCGTCGACTCGGTCGAGATCCGCGCCCGCGTCAGTGGATATCTCGAGTCGGTCCATTTCCAGGACGGCCAGTTGGTCCAGAAGGGCCAACTTCTGTTCGTGATCGATCCCCGGCCGTTCGAGGCCGCGGCGGCGTCCGCCCGGGCGCAGCTGGCCCAGGCGACCGCCCGGCTCGACCTCGCCAACCAGCAGCTCGCCCGCGCCGCGTCGCTCCGCCAGCGCGACGTGCTGTCCGGCAGCGTCTATGACGAGCGCATCCAGGAGGCGCGGGTCGCCACGGCGGGCATCGAGGTCGCCAAATCGGCCGTTCGAACCGCCGAACTGGACCTGGAGTTCACCCGCGTGATGGCGCCGGTCAGCGGCCGGATCAGCCGGCGCGAGGTCAGCGTCGGCAATCTGATCGCCGGCGGCGCCGGCGGCACGCCGACCCTGTTGACCACCATCGTCTCGCTCGATCCCATCCGCTTCGATTTCGACATGAGCGAGGGCGATTTCCTGGCCTACCAGCGCGCCACCGCCAAGGGCCTGCTGCTCCAGCAGCGCGACGGCGGCGTCAAGGTCCAGGCGCGGCTGTTCGACGAGCGCGACTGGCCGCTGGAAGGCCACATCGACTTCATCGACAACCGGGTCGACCGCGGCGCTGGCACCATCCGGGCGCGCGCCGTGTTCCCCAACCCCAATCTGATGCTGACGCCGGGCCAGTTCGGCCGGCTGCGGCTGCCCGGTTCCGAGCTGTACACCGCCACCCTGCTGCCCGACAGCGCCATCGTCAGCGACCAGTCCAACAAGATCGTCCTGACCGTGGCGGAGGACGGCACCGTGGTGCCCAAGCTGGTCCGGCCCGGCCCGATGGAGAACGGGCTGCGGATCATCCGCTCGGGTCTCGATCCCGACGACCGCGTCATCATCAGCGGCATCGTCCGCGCCCGGCCAGGCACCAAGGTCACCCCCCAGCCCGGTGAGATCCAGGCGGCGGAGGCTCGGCCGTGAAGCTGTCGCATCTCTTCATCGAGCGGCCGATCTTCGCGACGGTCCTCTCGATCCTGATCACCCTGATCGGCGGCTTCGCCTATTTCACCCTGCCGGTGGCGCAGTATCCCGAGATCGCGCCGCCGACCATCGTGGTCAACGCCAACTATCCCGGAGCCTCCGCCGAGGTCGTCGCCAACACGCTGGCCGCCCCGCTGGAGCAGGAGATCAACGGCGTCGAGAACATGCTGTACATGTCCTCGCAGTCGACCGGCGACGGTAGGCTGGCCCTGACCATCAGCTTCGCGCTGGGCACCAACCTGGACACCGCCCAGGTGCTGGTCCAGAACCGCGTCGCGGTGGCCGAACCGCGCCTGCCGGAGGAGGTCCGGCGTCTGGGCGTCACGGTCAGGAAGAACTCGCCCGACATGCTGATGGTGATCCATCTCAGCTCGCCGGACGAGTCGCGCGACCAGCTCTACATCTCCAACTACGCGACGCTCCAGGTGAGGGACGTGCTGGCCCGGCTGGATGGCGTCGGCGACGTCCAGGTGTTCGGCGCCCGCGACTACGCCATGCGGATCTGGCTCGATCCGGACCGGATCGCCAGCCGGAACATGACGGCCGGCGAGGTGGTCGCGGCCCTGCGCTCGCAGAACGTCCAGGTGGCGTCCGGCGTGCTCAACCAGCCTCCCGTCCCCAATCCGGGCGCGTTCCAGCTCAACGTCGAGACGCTGGGCCGGCTGATCGATCCCCGGCAGTTCTCCGATATCGTCGTGCGCAACGACCCCGACGGACGGGTCACCCGCATCCGCGATATCGGACGTGTCGAGCTGGCGGCGCAGGACTATGGCACCAACGGCTATCTGGACGAGCGGCCCGCCGTTCCCCTGCTGATCTTCCAGCGGCCCGGCTCCAACGCGCTGGCGACCGCCGAGCTGATCCAGGCGAACATGGTGGAGCTGGCGAAGTCGTTCCCCGTCGGGCTACGCTACGACATCGTCTACAATCCGACCGAGTTCATCGCCGAATCGGTCAACGAGGTGATCAAGACGATCTTCGAGGCGGTCGTCCTGGTCATCGTCGTCGTGATCCTGTTCCTCCAGACCTGGCGGGCCTCGATCATCCCGATCCTCGCGATCCCGGTATCGCTGATCGGCACCTTCACCGTGCTGGCGGCGCTGGGCTATTCGCTCAACACCCTGTCGCTGTTCGGTCTGGTGCTGGCGATCGGCATCGTGGTCGACGACGCCATCGTGGTGGTCGAGAACGTCGAGCGGAACCTACGGCAGGGCATGAATCCTCGCGAGGCCGCCCACCGCACCATGGACGAGGTCGGCGGCGCCTTGATCGCCATCGCGCTGGTGCTGACGGCGGTGTTCATCCCGGCCGCCTTCGTCGCCGGCATCTCCGGCCAGTTCTTCCGCCAGTTCGCCGTCACGATCGCGGCGGCGACGGTGATCTCCTGCTTCGTGTCGCTGACGCTCAGCCCGGCGCTCTGCGCCATCCTGTTCAAACCTCATGACCACGAGGAGCACGGGAAGGCCTCGCCGCTGATGCGGCCGATCAACGCCTTCTTCAGGGGCTTCAACCGGCTGTTCGACCGGCTATCCGGAGGCTACGGCGGCATGACGCGGAAGCTGGTCCGGCTGCCGCTGCTGGTGCTGGCGGTCTACGGCGTGCTGATCGGCGTCACGGGGTGGCAGTTCAACCGGGCGCCGACCGGCTTCATCCCGACCCAGGACCAGGGCTACCTGATCACCGTCATCCAGTTGCCGCCCGGGGCCTCCCTGGACCGGACCGACGCGGTGGTGCGCGAGGCGACCAAGATCATCCTGGGGACCGAGGGCGTCGACCACGCCGTGCCGTTCGCCGGGTTCGACGGCGCCACCTTCACCAACGCGTCCAACGCCGGCGCCATCTTCGCCGCGATGGCTCCCTTCGCGGAGCGCCTGCCCAAGGGCCTGACCGCCGATCATATCCAGCAGGAGCTGATGGGCCGGCTCAGCGGCATCCAGGACGCCTTCATCATCACCGTCCCGCCGCCGCCCGTCCGTGGCATCGGCAATTCCGGCGGCTTCAAGATGATGGTCCAGGACATGCGGGGCAGGGGTCTGAAGTCGCTGGAGGAGGCGACCCAGGAGATCGTCGGCGCCGCCAACACGACGCCTGGCCTGGTTGGGGTCTTCTCCCTGTTCAACACCTCGACGCCCCGGATCTTCGCCGACATCGACCGGCTGCGCGCCCAGATGCTGGGCGTCTCCGCCGATCGCGTGTTCGAGACCCTGGAGGTCTATCTCGGCTCCACCTTCGTCAACGAGTTCAACTTCCTCGGCCGGACCTACAGGGTCACGGCTCAGGCCGACGGCGGCTATCGCGACGAACCACGCGACATCGCCAACCTCAAGACCCGCAACGACCGGGGCGAGATGGTGCCGATCGGCTCGGTCGCGGAACTGAAGGACACGACCGGCCCCTACCGCGTCACCCGATACAACCTCTACCAGTCCACCGAGATCCAGGGGAACACGATGCCGGGCTTCTCCACCGGTTTCGGCCTGGACGCGATGGAGCGGATCGCGGCGGAGAAGCTGCCCGACGGCTTCGGCTACGCCTGGACCGAACTGGCGTTCCAGGAGCGGGGCGCCGGCGACAGCGGGTTGCTGATCTTCGGCATGTCGGTCGTGTTCGTCTTCCTGCTGCTCGCGGCCCAGTACGAGAGCTGGACGCTGCCGTTCTCGGTCATCCTGATCGTGCCGATGTGCCTGCTGGCCGCCGTCACCGGCCTGCTGATCGGCGGCTTGGCGGTCGACGTCCTGGCCCAGGTCGGCTTCGTCGTCCTGGTCGGTCTGGCGGCCAAGAACGCGATCCTGATCGTCGAGTTCGCCAAGCAGGCGGAGGACGAGGGGATGAACCGGTTCGACGCGGCGGTCGAGGCGGCGCGCACCCGCCTGCGGCCGATCCTGATGACCTCCCTGGCGTTCATCCTGGGCGTCGTGCCGCTGATGATCGCCGAGGGCGCCGGCGCCGAGATGCGGCGCTCGCTCGGCACGGCGGTGTTCTCCGGCATGCTGGGGGTCACGTTCTTCGGCCTGATCTTCACGCCGGTGTTCTACACGGTCATGCGGAAGTTCGCCAAGAAGCGCCGGGAGGCGACGCCACCGCCATCGGCGGCCCCCGCTCCGGCGGAATAACGGCCGCCGAATAGGGGACGCTGGTCAGTTCGAGACCAGCAGACGCAGCCCGAGGCCCGCGAGGACGACGCCCAGCGTCGCCTCCAGGCCTCGGCGCAGGCGGCGGTACACCACCGCCACCGCGTCGGCGGACAGGGCCACCGCCAGCATCGTGTGCCAGCCCAGCGACAGCAGGACGGCGCCGGCCACCGCGATCACGCCGATCACGGCCGGCGTCTCCGGCGTCATGAACACGCTGGTCAGCGACACCCAGAAGACGCCCGCCTTCGGGTTCAGCAGCATCAGCCCAAAGCCCCGCAGGATGCCGCCGCCAGTCGAGAACGGCCCCGGTTCCGAGGACGGTTCCGGGAGGGCTTCGTCGCCGTTCCCATTCCGCCGGACCGCGGCGCGGATCGACAGGAACGCCAGGTAGATCAGGAACAGCCCGCCGCCCATGCGGAGCGCCACGCCGATCCACGGATACCGCGTCGCCAGCATCGCCACGCCGAACACGGCGCCGAAACCCCAGACAGCCTCGCCGATCGCCATCCCGAACGCGACCCTGACGGCGGCGGCGCGTCCCCGCTGGATCGCGGTTCCCAGCAGCACGGCGAAGTTCGGCCCGGGACTGACCAGGGCCAGGACGAAGGCGGCCCAGAACGCGGTGAGCAGGGAAGCGGCGAGCATGGAACGTTACTCCGGACGAGGGGAAAGCCGTCAAACCTGCGGGTCGGTATCCTTGGCCGAGCGGCGCAGGTTCTCGATCAGCACGTTGATCAGTTGCACCAGCAGCGGATCGGCCCGGTTGATGGTCTGGCGCAGCACGCTGGCCGGCATCTCCAGCAACCGCGTCTCCGCCGACGCGCTGGCGTTGGCCATGCGCGGCTGCCGGTTGAGGATCGCCATCTCGCCGAACAACCCGCCGGTCCCGACCTCGCCCAGCACCCGCTTGTCATCCTCGGTCCCGGTCCAGATGATCACCGAGCCCCGCTCGACCAGGTACAGGAACTCGCCGGAATCCCCCTTCTGGAAGATCAGGTCACCGGGTTCGTATTGCTTGTGCTGGAAGGTCGCGGCCATCGGGAACGTCCGTAGCGATTCGGTCATCGGGCATGATGAGGCGAGGCGGACTGTGCAACAGCGGCGGTGTGGGCGCAAGTCGGGTGGTGGGTCAATCCGGACGGTCGGGCCCGCCGCCGTCGCCTCCGTCGACGTGGAGCGCGAAGCCGGTTTCGCCTGGATGGCCAAGCCCAGGCCGCAGCCGCATGCTCGGGATCAGGTAATCGCCCCCGTTCTGCCGTCGATAGGGAATGGGAGCGGTCGTGGCCAGCGTCCGCATCCTCTCCCGGAGGCGTTCCGCGACGAGGTCGAAGCCAGCCTCGTCGAGCCGGTCGACCTTGTGGGCGACGAAGGGTGGAAGCATGTCGTAGCCGGGATAGAACAGGATGCCGTGGTTGATCGGGAAAAGGAGATCGTCGATCGGTCCATTGATCCCCCGGGGGGAATAATGCTCCTCCCAGCCGCCCGTCGTCACGATCAGCATCGCCCGCTTGCCCGCCAGGCTGCCCTCGCCGTACCGGTCGCCCCACCGGGTGGCGCTGTGCTCGCCCACGCCATAGGCGAAGCCATGGGAATATACCCGGTCGACCCATCCCTTGAGGATCGCCGGCATGGTGAACCACCACAGCGGAAACTGAAGGATCAGGGTATCCGCCCACATCAACTTCTCCTGCTCCGCCAGGACGTCCGCGGTCAGCGCGCCGGTGGCGAACGCCTCGCCCGAGGCGGCCGCCGGTCTCAACCGCGCGTCGGGTGCCAGCGCGGGAAAGTCGGCGCGGTCGATCGCCGATTTCCAGCCATCGGCGTGGAGGTCCGAGACGCGCACCTCATGGCCTTGGGCCTCCAACTCCCCGACGGCCACGCGACGGAGCGCGCCATTGAGGGAACCCGGTTCGGGATGGGCGAAGACAAGCAGGATTTTCACGGGCCGTTTCCTGATGGTGTGGACCAACCATCAGCTACACGAGACCGGTACCGCGCGCCATATGGGGACAATGGATAAGATCATGCCGAAAAATGGATAGATCGAATATCACGCTCGACCGGATGCGGACCTTCGTGCGCGTGGCGGAACGTGGCAGCCTGTCGGCGGTCGCGCGGGAGCTTCGGATCGGGCAGGCGACGGTCACGCGGCATCTGCGCGAACTCGAGGAGGCGGTCGGCGTTCCGCTGCTCAGCAGGACGACCCGCCGCCTCGCGATGACCGAGGAGGGCAGCCGCTATTACGAGAACAGCATCCAGATCCTGCGCCTCGTCGAGCGGGCCGCCGACGAGGCGCGGGGCGAGCGGGGGGCGTCCGCCGGCTCGATCCGGGTATCCTGCTCGGCCGCCATCGGGGTCTTGCATGTCAGCCGGCTGATCTTCGCGTTCCAGGACCTTTATCCCGAGATCGGCGTCGACCTCAACTTGACCGACGAGCGCGTCGATCTCGTGCGGGAGGGTGTCGATCTGGCCCTCCGCCTGGGACCGCTCGCGGATAGCTCCCTCAAGCTTCGGGTTTTGGGGCAAAGCCAGCGAATTCTCGTGGCGGCGCCTGGCTATCTGGCGGAGCGTGGAACACCCCTGTCACCGGGGGACCTGTCCCCGCACGAGGGGATCCGGATGTCGAACGTGGCGGGAAGCGACATCCTCACCCTGCGGGGACCCGATGGCCAAAGCCACATGGCGCCTTTTGGCGGCCGCCTCCGGCTCGACCATGGCCTCGCCGCGCGCGAAGCCCTCGTGGCCGGGCGGGGGATCGCGCCCGCTCATCGATGGCTGGTCGACGATCTCCTGGAGTCCGGCAAGCTCGCGCCGATCCTGACGGACTATGCGCTGCCTTCCGTGCCGCTGAGCATGCTGATCGTTCCGGAGCGGGCGAGCGTCGCCCGGGTTCGGTTGCTGATCGATTTCCTCACCGACCGGAGCGGTTCCATTCCCGGGCTGGTGAAATGACGGCGGGCCGGATCGCGCGCCGTCAGTCGGGGAGGGCCCGCGCGAGGGCCAGCCCGGCGAGGCGCGCGGTGGCGAGCAATTGGTCCACGCGGTATCCGTCGCGGGCCTTGGCGGAGAGCCCGGACAAGGTGGTGCTGACGAAGTCGGTTACACGCTCGGCGTCCTCCGGATGGCGGGCCGCGATGTAGTGGCGGATGACGCCTTCGGCGGCGACGTTCAAGGCGCGTGACGCCTCGCGCGCCTCCCGGTCGTCGCTGCGGCATCCTTCCACCACGAGGCAGCCGGCGGCGTGTTCGGCGGCGTAGCGGCGGGCGGCGTCGGTCAATACCGCCGCGAGGCACTCCGCCACGGGGCGGTCGGGCCGCAAGAGGTCGTCGAGCGGAATGGCGCTGGTGCCGGTGTAGCGGTCGAGAACGCGGGCATAGAGGCCGGCCTTGCTGCCGAACGCGGCATAGAAGCTGGGCGGGTTGATGCCGAACGCCTCGGTCAGGTCCGCGACGCTGACCGCATCGTAGCCGCGGGCATGGAAGAGGCGCTGGGCGATGGCGACCGCCTCGTCGGGATCGAAGCGGCGGGGCCGTCCGCGGGGGCGGGGTCGTTCTGTAGGGTTCATTACAAAATACCTTGACGGGCGGAATCGCGAGGTTTATGTAGCAACTCCTACGTTAATTCTCAAGGAGGGCCCGATGGCCGCGTTTCAAGGGAAGTCCGTTCTGGTGCTCGGCGGCAGCCGGGGGATCGGGGCCGCGATCGTGCGGCGCTTCGCGGCGGAGGGCGCGGCGGTCACCTTCACCTATGCCGGGTCGCGTGACGCGGCGGCGCGGCTGGCGTCCGAGACCGGCTCCACCGCGGTCCAGACCGACAGCGCCGACCGGGATGCGGTGATCGCGCGGGTGCGTGACAGCGGACCCTTGGACGTGCTGGTGGTGAATTCCGGATTCGCCGTGTTCGGCGACGCGCTGGAGCAGGACCCGGACGAGATCGACCGGCTGTTCCGTGTCAACATCCACGCTCCCTATCACGCATCGGTCGAGGCGGCCCGGCGGATGCCGGAAGGCGGCAGGATCATCGTGATCGGATCGGTCAACGGCGATCGGATGCCCGTTCCGGGCATGGCATCCTACGCGTTGAGCAAATCCGCCTTGCAGGGACTGGCGCGGGGGCTGGCGCGGGATTTCGGGCCACGGGGCATCACGATCAACATCGTGCAGCCGGGACCGATCGATACCGACGCCAATCCGGAGGACGGGCCGATGCGGGACCTGATGCACAGCTTCATGGCGATCAAGCGCCATGGCCGGCCCGAGGAGGTCGCGGGGATGGTGGCATGGCTGGCGGGGCCCGAAGCGGGCTTCGTGACCGGAGCGATGCACACGATCGACGGCGCCTTCGGCGCCTAACTGGATGAGGCCCGGGGCGCCGTCGTCCCGGGCACTCCCGCGTCACTTTCCCGGAACCACGCGCCGGTAACTCAGCGCCTCGGCGATGTGCTGGCGGCGAACGCCGGTGCTGTGCGCCATGTCGGCCAGCGTGCGGGCGACGCGGAGGACGCGGTGATAGCCCCGCGCGGACAGGCGCATGCGCTCGGCGGCCTCGGTCAGCAGGGCGCGGCCGGACTGGTCGGGGGCGGCGATCCGCTCCAGCAGTTCGCCATCGACCTCGGCGTTGGTACGGGGACCCTTGGTCCTGGAGCCGGGAACCCGCAGGCGGTCGGACTGGACCTCGCGCGCCGCCGCGACCCGGACCGCCACCTCGGCGCTGCCCTCGGCGGGGGGCGGCAGGCTGAGGTCGGCGGCGCTCACGGGCGGCACGTCGACGTGGAGGTCGATGCGGTCGAACAGGGGGCCGCTGATCTTGCTCTGATACTGCGTCGCGCATTTGGGCGCTTGCGAGCAGGCGCGCGACGCGTCGCCCAGGTAGCCGCAGCGGCACGGGTTCATCGCCGCGATCAGCTGGAACCGAGCCGGATAGGTGATGTGGTGGTTGGCCCGGGCGATCGTGACCTTGCCCCCTTCGAGCGGCTGGCGCAGCGCCTCCAGCACTTGGCGGGGGAACTCCGGCAACTCGTCGAGGAACAGCACGCCATTGTGCGCCAGACTGATCTCACCCGGTTTGGCGCGGGAGCCGCCGCCAACCAACGCCGGAAGGCTGGTTCCCTGATGGGGCTCCCTAAACTGGCGGTTGCGCAGGAGCCTGCCGCCCTGGAGATAGCCCGCGACGCTGTGGATCATCGAGACCTCCAGCGTCTCCTCCGCGTCGAGCGGCGGCAGGATGCCCGGCAGGCAGGACGCCAGCATCGACTTGCCCGAGCCGGGCGGCCCAACCATCAGGAGATTGTGCCCACCGCAGGCCGCCACCTCAAGCGCCCGCTTGGCGGTCTCCTGGCCCTTGACGTCGCGCAGGTCGCGCATGCTGGTGGATATCTCCTCCATGTGCGGCTTGGGCGGCACCAGGATCTGGGTCCCTTTGAAGTGGTTGATCAGCGCCAGCAGGGTGGGGGGAGCCAGCACCTCGATCCCGCTGGCCCAGGCCGCCTCGCTGCCGCAAGCGGCGGGACAGATCAGGCCGCGCTCGTGGGCGGCGGCGCCGATCGCGGCGGGCAGCACGCCGGCGACGGCGGTCAGGCTGCCGTCCAGCGCCAGTTCACCCAGCGCGGTGTAGCCGGCGATCTCCTCGGCTGGCAGGATGCCCATCGCGACCAGCAGGCCCAGCGCGATCGGCAGGTCATAGTGGCTGCCCTCCTTCTGGACGTCGGCCGGCGCCATGTTGACGGTGATGCGCTTGGGCGGCAGCGACAATCCGAGAGCCTGGAAAGCGCCCCGGACCCGCTCCCGGCTCTCTCCGACCGCCTTGTCGGGCAGGCCGACCACGGTGAAGGCGACGACCCCACCGGACACCTGGACCTGCACATCGATGTCCAGGACGTCGATGCCCTGGAACGCCACCGTATTCACCCGCGCAACCAATGTGACGCTCCTCGCCTGCCGATACACGCGATTGTATGGGCAAAGGCATGGAACCGCCAGCGCATCGAAGACTCTTTGATCGCCATTGATCAAGTCGGATTGTCGCGGAAGCAACCAAGGGCAACATAACGGACGGTGGCTTCCGCTCTCCCTGGGGAAGGTCGTAAATCGAATTTGTCGGATTTCCCAGCCAAGGGCCGGCATGGTAAGACGCGGCACGGCTGGACCGGGCGTCCCCGAGGGGCGGCGGAGCGGCGGGATTGGTTAAATCGTGGGATGGGGCGGACTGGCGATGCGGAATTTGACTTCTGAAGGGCAGGCGAAGGTCGCCGAGATTGCCCAGCGCCATGGCGTCGGCACGGACGGAGTGCTGACCATGTTGGACGCGCTGGTGCGCGGCGGCGGCACCATGGCCCAGTTCAGCCATCCCGACTTCGGCGGATCGGGCCAGTGGATGATGGGCGGCATGACCATGGTCAGCGACCTGTTCAACAACGCGCTGAAGGCGCGGGTGGATAACATCTGCTTCGAACTGTCCACCCTGCTGTCCAACGACCAGGGCTGGCTGTGGGAGCCGATGCCGATTCAGTCTCCCGGCCAAACCTTCAATCAAGCCTCCTCCAGCGTGTCCGGATCTTTCGGCGGTTGGAACAGCGGCTCATGGTGGCCGTCGGACCTGGGCCAGCCCAACTCAAGCGGGGGCCAGAACAACATCCGCTACGCCTATTTCGGTCACGCCAACCGGCTCGCGGTCGATGTCGGCGGCATCGTCACCGTGTACGACACCGGCGACCACAGGATCTCCGGCGTGTCGCAGCAGCAGGGCGACGGCTGGACCCTGACATTCTCCAGCCAGTACGGCACGGTACCGGTCGGCAACCTTCGCGTCGTCAGCGGTGATGGCGGGATGGCTGCTGACGCCCCAAGCTTCCAGGCCGCTCCCGATCCGATGCCGGAACCGCCCCGGCGGACGAGCGGAGGCGCGGCGTCGCTCGACCAGGTTTTCCTGGCTGGCCGCACCCTCGTCTTCGGCCCGGCCAATGCCGCTCCTCTCGGCACCATCACGCTGGCGCCGGATGGCGGCATCGCCGGCGACACGGTCGCAAGGGCGCGGTTCTGGTCGGTCGAGAACGGCACCCTCAGCTTCTACGACGCCGAGGGCCGGACCTCGTTCCGCTTCTCCTCCATCGAGAACGGCGGCGACGGCGCCGTGATCACCGGAGCCGACGCGGCCAATCCCAACGCTGGCCATGTGCTGCGGGACCCCGCCGTCCGAAGCGGGGAGACGGCCCCCGCCGCGACCCCGCCCGGCGCCTTGCCGATCCCGGTCGATCCCACCGTCGGGGAGTGGGCGCTCGACGCCGGGAACGGCCAGACGCTGGCGACGCTCCGCCTGTCAGCCGACGGCTCGATCTCCGGTGGCAGGCCGACCGAGACGCGCTGGCGGGTCGATGGCGACAGCATCGTGCTGCTGCACGGCAGTGGACGCCCGACCGCCCGCTTCGACACGTTCCAGTTCCGAGCCGGGCGCTGGTCGCTGACGGGATCCCCCCTGAGCGATCCGGGAGCGGCCTTGACGCTCCGGCAAACCTGATCCGACAACAACCTGGATACACCATGCGTTTGCAACTGAGCACCTGGCCCGAGGTCGAGAACTACCTGAAGACATCGCGCGGCATCATCATGCCGATCGGTTCGACCGAGCAGCACGGACCGAACGGCCTGATCGGCACCGACGCGCTCTGCGCCGAGGAGATCGCCTGGGGTGTCGGCGCCGCCACCGGCGCCCTGGTCGGGCCGACGATCGGGGTGGGCATGGCCGTCCACCACATGGAGTTCCCCGGCACGGTCACGCTGCGGCCCTCGACCTTGGTGCTGGTGATCCGCGACTACGTTACGGCGCTGGCGGACCATGGGTTCGAGCGGTTCCTGTTCGTCAACGGCCATGGCGGCAACATCGCGACCGTCCGCGCCGCCTTCAACGAGATCTACGCCGAGTTGCGGGCGGAACGGGGAGCCGAGGCGCCCAACCTGCGCTGCCGGGTGATCAGCTGGTGGGAGAGCGAGAGCGTCCACGCGCTGAGCCGGGAGCTGTTCGGCGTCGCCGAGGGCAGCCACGCGACTCCCAGCGAGGTCTCGGTCGTCCAGTACACCCATCCGAACCACATCAAGGAAGCGCCGCTCGACCCGCCGATAGCGCCCAGCGGACCGTTCTACGACGCCCGCGACTATCGCCGGCGCTTTCCCGATGGCCGGATCGGTTCCAACCCCGGCCTGGCGCGGCCGGAGCATGGCAAGCGGCTATATGACGCGGCGGTCGCGTCGCTGGCCGAGAAGTACCAGAAGTTCGTCCACGAGGAATGACGCGGCCGCCTTGCCGTGGATGCGTGGCCGGTCTCAGACCGGCTTGCCGCCATGGCGCGCGTGGTGGCGGGTCTCGATCGCGTCCCACAGGGTCACTTCGAGCTGGACGCCGTCCAGTTTGTTGATCTCCTGGATGCCGGTCGGAGAGGTGACGTTGATCTCCGTCAGGTAGTCGCCGATCACGTCGATGCCGACGAAGACCAGCCCCTTCTCCCGCAGCGTCTCGCCAATCGCCAGGCAGATGTCGCGCTCGCGGGTGGTCAGCGTCGTCTTCTGGGCGCCGCCTCCGGCGTGGAAGTTGGCGCGCGCCTCGCCGGTCACGGGAATGCGGCTGACCGCCCCGCCTGGCTCACCATCGATCAGGATGATGCGCTTGTCGCCCTGGCGGATCTCCGGCAAGTACTTCTGCACAATCACCGGCTCCCGGTAGAGCTGGGTGAACATCTCCAGCAGCGATCCCAGGTTCTCGTCATCCGGCTTCAGGTGGAAGACGCCGGCCCCGCCATTGCCGAACAGCGGCTTGACGATGATGTCCTTGAACTCGTCCCGGAAGGCCAGGATCTCGGCCTTGTCGCTGGTGATCACCGTCGGCGGCATCAGGTCGGGAAAGTGGGTGACGAACAGCTTCTCCGGCGCGTTCCGGACATGGATCGGATCGTTGATGATCAGCGTGTCGTTCTGGATGTGCTCCAGCAGATGCGTCGCGGTGATGTAGGCCATGTCGAATGGCGGATCCTGGCGCATCAGCACCACGTCCATCGTCGCCAGATCGACGCTCTCCGGCGCTCCGAAGCTGAAGTGGTTGCCGTACTCGCGCCGGACCTCCAGCGGACGTACGCGCGCGTACAGCCGGCCTTGGCGGAAGCTGAGGTGCTGGGGCAGATAGTGGAACAGCGCGTGGCCGCGGCGCTGCGCCTCCAGGGCCATCATGAAGGTGCTGTCGGCATCGATGTTGATGCTTTCGATCGGATCCATCTGGATGGCGACGGCGAGACTCATCGGGGGCTCCGCGGCGGGTCGTTGAGGGTGTTCGAGGGATGGCTGATCAAACGGTTGATCAGTTGAGGCGGGTCTTGAGCTGCTGGATCAGCAAGGCGGTCTGATGGCGCAGCAGGTCGTTGACGCCCAGCGTCATGAACGTCTCCAGGGCGGTCACCGCCGCGCCCAGATTGCCGATATGCGCGTTCAGCAGACCCGATTCACGCCACAGCGTCGCCTCGCCCGGCGCGAACAGCAGCATGCCTTCCAGCACCTCGACCGCCTTGTCGACCCGGTCGGCCTTCAGGAACCGGAGTTTCAGGTTGTTCTGGAGGCGCAGCAGGATGTCGCGGTTGCCGACGGTGGCGTAGTATTCCGGTGTCAGCTCGGCGTCGGCACCGGCGGCGACCTTCAGCAGGTCGCGCAGTTCCATCACGCTGCGGGTCTGGCCTTGGTTGAATGGATCGATGATGATCCGCTCGCCCGCGTATTCCAGCCGGACCAGGAAGTGGCCGGGGAAGTTCAACCCGTTGATGCTCCATCCCTGGGCGCGGGCCGACTGGATGAACAGGATGCCGAGCGCCACGGGCAGACCCTTCTTGCGGTCGATCACGTGGAGCATGTTGGCGTTCTGGATGTCGTCATAGGTGAGGGCGTCGCCCTCGTAGCCATGGCGGGCGACCAGCACGTCCTGCAGGGCGGCCACCCGCGCCTCCAGGCTGTCCTCCTCGGGCGGGTTCAGCTCGGCGACCTCCCGGGCCAGCAGCGACAGATGGTCGCGATAACGCTCCAGCGCCACCTCCGGCCGTTCCAGCGCGGCCAGCGCGAGCGCCGCCTCCGCCAGGTCGATCTCCTCGTCCGGTAGGGTCCCGACGTTCCGCAGAACGTCCTTGGCTTCCAGTCGGCTGATCACGGGTCTAATTCTCACTGCGTCCGGGGTCGGCGGGTGATGCTCATGGTAAAGGCCATCCTAAAGGGCCTGAGCGGACATAGAGCACAAACCATCCGACGCGACAACCCGTTGAGACGGGCCAGTGGGACGGGGCAGGCATGGCTTGACGCTGGCCGTCACTCCCCTTCGCGCCAGGCGTCAGGCAGATGCCGGGGCCAGCGCATGGGAATCACCAGCATCACGTCGAAGCGGATGGTCAGGCCATTCAGGGTGGGATTGCGCGAGACGAAGGTCATGGCGGCCCGCTCCAGCCGGCGGCGCTGGCGTGGCGTCACGGCGGTGTTGGCCGCGTACAGGGTATTCCGCGCCTTGACCTCGACGATCGCGATGGTGTCGCCGCGCCGCGCCACGATGTCGATCTCGCCTTGGCCGCAGCGCCAGCCGCGCGCCAGGATGCGATAGCCCTTCAGGCGGAGCGTCCATCGGCATAGCGCCTCGGACCAGCGGCCCCGGCGCCACGCCGCCAGCCGGGCGGGGCTGGGCGTCCGCGCGGCGCGCTCAGCCACCGTCGTCCTCACCATCCGGAGGCGGCTCGGCGGCTTCTCGGCGGGGCTTGGCGCGTGGCTTCTTGGCGGCCTCGCCGCGGGAAAGCTCCAGCGCCCGGGCGTAGACCTGACGGCGTTGCCAGCCGGTCTGGGCCGCGACCTCCGACGCCGCGTCGCGGACGCTCATGCGCTCCATCGCCTCGGCCAGCGCCTTGTCCACGGCGGCCTCGTCGGCGGCGCCGTCGCCCTCGGCCGGAGGGCCGACCACGATGACGATCTCGCCCTTGGGCGGGCCATGCTCCTCGTAATGGGCCGCCAGCTCGGACAGCCGGCCGCGCCGAACCTCCTCGAACATCTTGGTCAGCTCGCGCGCCACGGCGGCCTCGCGGTCGCCGAGGACGGCGTGGAAATCGGCCAGGGCCGCCGCCAGCCGCTCCTTCGACTCGAAGAACACCAGGGTCGCGCGGACGGTCGCCAGCTCATGCGCGGCGGCGCGCCTCGCCGCCGATTTGGGCGGCAGGAAACCCGCGAACAGGAAGCGGTCCGACGGCAGACCGGACAGCACCAGCGCCGTCACCGGCGCGCAGGCTCCCGGCAGGGTGGTCACCGGCAAGCCCGCCTCGACGCAGTCGCGCACCAGCTTGTACCCCGGATCGGAGATCAGCGGCGTCCCGGCGTCGGAGACCAGCGCTATGGTCTCGCCGGCTCCCAGGCGGTCGAGCAGCACCGGCCGCATCCGCGCCGCGTTGTGTTCGTGGTAGGAGATCATCGGCGTGCCGATGCCGTGCGCCGTCAAGAGCTTGCGGGTGACGCGGGTGTCCTCGCAGGCGATGGCGTCGGCCGCTCGCAACACCGCCAAGGCGCGCAACGTTATGTCAGCGGCATTGCCAATGGGAGTGGCGACCAGATAGAGGCCGGGGGTCGGCTTGGCCATCGGTCTGGAATTCGGTCCGGGGGCGGAGAGCGGGTCCGGTTTACTTGACCCGTCGGCCCCGCTACCTTCCTCGTTCTCGCCCGCCCCTATCGAAGTGGAGTCCGTCGGTGACACGTTTGGCGACTTTTCCAGATATCTTGAAGCCGGTATGGCTGGCGGCCGGCCTGCTGGGCTTGGCCGCCTGTGCGCCCACCGTAAGACCGGAACCACCGCAGGCGCAAGCGGTGCCCGCTCCCATCACCTCCGAACAGCTCCAGCCGGTCTCGCCGGTGGACAGGACGGTCAAGGTGGCGCTGCTGGTGCCGCTGACCGGCAATGCCGCCGAGATCGGCCAGGGCATGCTGGACGCGGCGCAGATGGCGCTGTTCGACCTTGGCGATGACGATTTCCAGTTGGTGCCCCGTGATACCAAAGGCACGCCGGGCGGCGCCAGCGAGGCGGCCCGCGCCGCCCTCGCCGATGGCGCCAAGCTCATCCTGGGCCCGCTGTTCTCGTCCTCGGTCGGTGCCGCGCGGCCCGCCGTGCAGGGAGCGGGCGTCAGCATGATCTCGTTCTCCAACAACCCGACGCAGGCCGCCAACGGCGCCTGGACGATCGGCTTCGCGCCCGACAATCAGGTGCGCCGCGTCGTCTCCTACGCCAAGTCACAGGGCATCAACCGGATCTCGGTGATGGCGCCGCGCGACGGCTATGGCGAGGCGGTCACCTCGGCCTTGACCACGGCGGCATCGGACGCGGGCGCCCGCATCGTCCGGACGGAGCGCTACGATCCGGCGTCGACCGACCTGTCCCCGACGGTTCAATCGCTGGCGTCCGGCGGTCCGGGAAGCACCGACGCGATCATGCTGGCCGATGGCGGACCGAAGCTGCGGTCCGTCGCATCGCTGCTGCCGGCTTTCCAGGTCGATCCGGCGCAGGTCAAGCTGCTGGGCACCGGCCTATGGGACGACCCGACATTGGGCACCGAGCCAGCCTTGGTCGGCGGCTGGTACGCGGCACCCGATCCGGCGGCGCGGCGCGAGTTCGAGCAGCGCTTCGAGGCGACCTATGGCCGGAAGCCGCCCCGACTGGCCACACTCGCCTACGATGCGGCGGCGCTGGCGGCCGTGCTGGCCCGCAATGGCGGCCCAGCGCCGTTCGACACTCTGAACCTGACCAATCCCAACGGGTTCGCCGGCGTCGACGGCATCTTCCGCCTCCGTCCCGACGGTCTGGTCGACCGCGGCTTGGCGGTGATGGAGGTGACTCCCAGCGGCAACCGCGTCATCGATCCCGCCCCGACCAGCTTCCAGACGCTCGGTTACTGAGGCTCGCGGGTCAGGGGTCAGGCGTGGAGGAGTTGGGCCAGCAGCGCGTTGAGCCGCTGCCGGCCCGCCGCCGTGGCGCGGAGCCGGTCATCGGCCAGTTCGACGAAACCGCCGGCGATCATGCGATCCAACCCGGCGGCGTCGAGCGATTGGGCGAAGGGTTGTCCCGATTCCGCCTCCAGCCTGGCGAGCGGGACACCTTCGGCCAAGCGCAACCCCATCATCAGCAGCTCTACGGCGCGCTCGGCGGGCGCCACTGGCTCGGCGGCGTGACCGCCATGGCCGTGGCGGTCGACCCGGTCGAGCCAGATCTCCGGCGCGCGATGCGCCCTCGTCGCGTGCTTGGCGCCGTCCAGCGTCAGCCGGCCGTGGGCGCCGGGACCGATCCCGACATAGTCGCCATAGCGCCAATAGGTCAGGTTGTGGCGCGACTCCTCGCCGGGACGGGCGTGGTTGCTGATCTCGTAGGCCGGCAACCCGGCCCCGGTCAGCAGCGCCTGGGTCGCCTCGAACAGATCGCCCGCCAACTCGTCGTCCGGCAGGACGAAGTCGCCGCGATTGTGGAGCGTGTGGAAGCGGGTGCCTTCCTCGATGGTCAGCTGATAGACCGACAGATGCCCGACCGCGTGGTCCAGCGCCCGCTTCAACTCCGCTTCCCACGCCGCGACCGACTGGTTGGGGCGGGCGTAGATCAGGTCGAACGAGAAGCGGTCGAACTGCCGGGCGGCCAACCCAATCGCGCCAAGCGCCTCCGACGCGCTGTGGGCGCGGCCGAGGAACTTCAGGGACTGGTCGTCCAGCGCCTGGATGCCCAGCGAGACACGGTTGACCCCGGCGGCGCGGAAGCCCTGGAAACGGGTCGCCTCGACCGAGGTCGGGTTGGCTTCCAGCGTGATCTCCAGCCCGGGAGCGGTCTTCCAGCGCTGGGCCACCCGCTCGATCACGGCGGCGACGGTTGCGGG
Source organism: Skermanella stibiiresistens SB22 (assembly GCF_000576635.1). Taxonomy (GTDB): domain Bacteria; phylum Pseudomonadota; class Alphaproteobacteria; order Azospirillales; family Azospirillaceae; genus Skermanella; species Skermanella stibiiresistens. Next base: position 192,136 of record NZ_AVFL01000007.1, on the reverse strand, counting down.
GTTCATCAGCGAGGGCGTGCCGCCGCCGAAGAAGATCGAGGTGACGGTGCGGTCCGCCGTCACATCGGCGTAATGGTCCAGCTCCCGCAGCAGCGCTTCCCGCCAGCGGTCATGGTCGACCGAGTCCCTGACATGGCTGTTGAAGTCGCAGTAAGGGCATTTGGCCAGACAGAATGGCCAGTGGACGTAGATGCCGAAACCAGGGTCGAGGCCAGGGTCAAGTGGGGTCAACCGAAACACCGCTCCACCAGCTGGCGGAAGGCGTCGGCGCGATGGCTCATCCGGTGCTTCTCGTCCGGGTCCATCTCGCCGAAGGTGACGGCGTGGCCGTCCGGCATGAACATCGGGTCATAGCCGAAGCCGTTGGCCCCGCGCGGCGGCCAGACCAGCGTGCCATAGACCCGGCCCTCGACCGATTCACAATGGCCATCCGGCCACGCCAGGGTCAGGGCGCTGACGAAATAGGCCGAGCGGTCGGCATCGCCCAGTTCGGTATGGACGCGCTCCATCGCGAAGGCGAAGTCCTTGTCCGGCCCGGCCCAGCGCGCCGAATAGATGCCGGGCTGGCCGCCGATCGCCGGCACCACCAGACCGCTGTCGTCCGACAGGGCGATCAGGCCGCAGGCGGTGGCGGCGGCCCTGGCCTTCAACTCCGCGTTGGCGATGAAGGTGTCGCCGGTCTCCTCCGGCTCGGGCAGGTCGAGTTCCGCCGCCGAGCGGAACGTCGCCACATAGGGGCCGAGCAGCGCCGCGATCTCGCGGACCTTCCCCTTGTTGTGGCTGGCGACCACCAGCGTGTCGCCATCGAACTTCCTGATCATCGGAACTCCCGGTTCCCGGTTGTGGTGATCGATAACGTGATGGCTCTCTTAGAGACCCAGCGCCGCCTTCTGGATCTGGGTCAGCTCCGCGACGCCCTTCTGGGCCAGTTGCAGCAGTTCCATGAACTGGTCCTGGCTGAACGGCTTGTCCTCGGCGGTGCCCTGGACCTCGACGATGCCGCCGGTGCCGGTCAGCACGAAATTGGTGTCGGCCTGCGCCGTCGAGTCCTCGTCATAATCCAGGTCGAGCACGGCCACGCCCTTGTAGAGCCCGGCCGAGATGCCGGCCACCGAGTCGGTCATCGGAATCGACTTGAGCTTGCCGATCTCCACCAAATGCTTGAACGCGAGGTAGAGGGCGACGTAGCTGCCGGTGATCGCCGCCGTGCGGGTTCCGCCATCGGCCTGGATCACGTCGCAGTCGACCTTGATCTGGGTCTCGCCCATGCCGGACCGGTTGGTCACCGCGCGGAGCGAGCGGCCGATCAGGCGCTGGATCTCCTGGGTGCGGCCGGACTGGCGGCCCTTGGCGGCCTCGCGGTCGGTGCGGCTGCCGGTCGAGCGCGGCAGCATGCCGTATTCCGCCGTGACCCAGCCAAGGCCGGTGTTGCGCAGGAAGGGCGGCACCCGCTCGTCGACGCTGGCGGTGCACAGCACATGGGTGTCGCCGAACTTGGCGAGGCAGGAGCCCTCGGCGTATTTCGAGAAGCCCGGTTCCAGGCTGATCTGACGCAGGGCGTCGGGAAGGCGGCCGGAGGGGCGCATGTGCTGTGTTCCGTCGAAAAGAGTGCGAGTAAGGGAGAATGCGAGGTCAAGCTAGCCGCTCGGCCGGTCACAGTCCAGTCCGGTCCGGTTGGCATTCAAGGCGCCACCGTTGATTCGGGACAGGGGCACGACTACATTGCGGGGTCCGGTCATCACGATCGGCGGTAACCGGCTTGGAGGCCGAACATCGTGCCGTCAGCGTTGTCCAAGCACAGATGATCAGCGAACTGAACCAGCGCTCACGAGATATCTTCCGCACCATCGTCGATGCCTATGTGGAAACGGGCGAACCGATCGGTTCACGCACGATTTCACGACGGCTCGGCATTCCCCTGTCGCCCGCGACGATTCGCAACGTCATGGCCGACCTGGAGGATCTGGGGCTGCTCTACGCCCCCCACACCTCCGCTGGGCGATTGCCGACCGAGGCCGGCCTGCGGCTCTTCGTCCACGGCCTGCTCGAGATCGGCGCTTTGTCGGAGCAGGAGCGGGAAAGCATCGACGCCAAATGCGCCACGTCCGGCCGCAGCCTGCCCGACGTGCTGGCCGAGGCGTCGTCGATGCTGTCCGGCCTGTCGAGCTGCGCCGGGCTGGTGCTGGCACCCAAGACCGACCGCGCCTTGAAGCACATCGAGTTCGTCAATCTGGCGCCAGGCCGGGCGCTTGTCGTGCTGGTGACGGAGGACGGGCTGGTCGAGAACCGGGTGGTCGAGGTGCCCCTGGGCATGCCCGGCTCGACCCTCCAGACCGCGTCCAACTACCTGAACGCCAAGCTGATCGGCCGCACCCTTGACGAGGCCAAGACCGCCGTGGTCCGGGAGATCGATGACCAGCGCACCCAGCTGGACGAGCTGTCGTCCCGGGTGGTGGAGGCGGGGCTGGCGACCTGGGCCGGTTCCGGCTCGACCGGGCATCTGATCGTGCGCGGGCAGGCGAAACTGCTTGACGACGTGACCGCCCTTTCCGATCTGGAACGCATCCGCGCCTTGTTCGAGGCGCTGGAGACCAAGGAGGCGATGCTGCGCCTGCTCGACGCCGCCAACAAGGCGGAGGGCGTGCAGATCTTCATCGGGGCGGAGAACACGTTGTTCAGCCATGCCGGATGTTCGATGATCATAGCGCCCTACCAGGACAGCCGGGAGCAGATCGTCGGCGCCATCGGCGTGATCGGTCCGACCCGGATCAATTACGCCCGCATCATTCCCATGGTCGATTATACCGCCAAGGTGATCGGCCGCCTGCTCGGGTGACCAGCCCGGGCGTGAGATTTGATCGATAACCCGCTATTCAGACACCCATAGAGTCACGGACCGAGTACTTGCCATGAACGATCCCCAGAAGAAGCCCACCGAAGCCGAACCCGAGGCCACCCAGGCGGACGCCGGGCCAGACGCGAAGGGCCACGAACACGACGCCGCCCAGGCGTCCGGCGAGCCGGCATCCAATGGTTCGGAGGGCCAGGACGGCTCCCGGAAGGATGACCGCGCAGCGGCGCTGGAAGCCGAGGTCGCGAGCCTGAAGGATCAGCTTCTGCGGAACCTCGCCGAGACCGAGAACATGCGCCGCCGCGCCCAGCGCGAGCGCGAGGACACCGCCAAATACGCGGTCAGCAGCTTCGCCAAGGAGCTGGTCGCCGTCGCCGACAACCTGCGCCGCGCGGTCGAGGCGGTCACCCCGGAACAGCGCGAGCAGGACGAGGCCCTGAAGAACCTGCTGACCGGCGTCGAGGCGACCGAGCGCCAGCTCCAGGCCGCGTTCGACCGCGCCGGCATCAAGCGGATGGAGGCGTTGGGCGAGCAGTTCGACCCGAACTTCCATCAGGTCGTGTTCGAGGTCGAGAACACCGGCAAGCCGGGCGGCACCATCGTCCAGGTGCTCCAGGAAGGCTACACCATCCATGGTCGCCTGCTGCGCGAGGCGATGGTCGGCGCTGCCAAGCGGGGCGCCGACGAGCCGGTCAGCCGGGTCGACACTTCGGCTTGATCCGTTGGATATGGGCGGGAGGGAACGCGCCGCTCTCCCTCCCATCGTTCAGCGGATGAACTGATCGACGAAATCGGCGCCAAGGCCGGTTTCGACATAGTGCCGGCGGCACATGTCGATCTTGGTGAAGACATCCTCGTAGCCGGTCTGCTTGCCCCAGGGATCGACGTAGATCATGCAGCCGGTGATGTGGAACAGCGTGATCATCTCCGGCACGTCGTCGGGTACCACCAGCGTGTGGGTCTCGCCCGGCGGCTCGAAGACATAGCCGCCCTCGTTCGCCACCCAGTCGTGCTCCAGGTAATGCCACCTGCCGCGCAGCACGAAGCCGTGCACGGGGGCGGGGTGGCGGTGGCGACTCAGCACGCCCGATTTGCGCACCCGCAGCAGGTTGATCCAGTATCCCTGGCCGGTGTGCAGGCAGAGCGGGCGGAACCATACGTTCTCCATCTGCGGCACCCAGACGCGCTCGTCCTCCGGCACCACCGACGGAACGACGATCTCGGTCGCGGCCTCGGTCGGGAACGGCAGCTGGTAGGGCATCTTGCTTTGGTCGAGCATCGGAGATTCCTTTTCCTTCAGGAAATCAGGTAGCCGCCGTCGACTGGCAGCACGGTGCCGGTGACGAAGGCGGCCGCGGGGGAGCACAGGAAGATCACGGCGCCGGTAAGATCCTGGGGCGTGCCCCACCGGTTCATCGGGGTGCGCGCCAGGATGGCCCGCGAACGTTCGGGATCGTCTTGGAGCCCTTGGGTCAGCGGCGTGGCGATCCAGCCCGGCGCCACCGCGTTGACCCGGATGCCGTCGGTCGCCCAGGCGATGGCGAGGCTCTTGGTCAGTTGCGCGATGCCGCCCTTGCTGGCGCTGTAGGCCGGCACCAGACCGCCGCCGAAGAAGCTCAGCATCGAGGCGAGGTTGACGATGGCGCCGCCTCGCCGGGCCAGCAGCGGGCGGCAGGCGGTGCAGACCCGCATCGCGCCGGTCAGGTTGACATCGAGCACCCGCTCGAAGGTCTCCAGGTCGAACTCGGCGGCGCGCTTGATGACACCGGCGGCGTTGACCACGATGTCCAGCCGGTCCAGGCCCCCGACCAGTCGCTCGACCGCCGCCGCGTCCGTGACGTCAAGCGCGACGGTCTGGACCGGCCCGGTCGGATCGGCTGGCACGCCATCACCGATCAGGCCGGCCGCCGTGACATGGCAGCCCGCCTCGGCCAGTCCCGCCGCGATGGCGGCGCCGATTCCGCTGGTGCCGCCGGTGACCAGCGCGTGGCGTCCGGAAATGTCGAAAGGAGATGCGTCTTGCATCTGGGCGTGTTTCCCCCGTCTTGGAATTGGTTCGCCGTTTATTGGTTTGGACACCAACTTGTGGTGTCCACCAACCATCAATATCCCAGCTTGGCGTCGATGGACAGACCCGACCCCAAGCCCCTACACTCCCGTTTCGAATAAGGGGGCCCGAATAAGGGAGCCGGCAACCGGCATTGGACCCCAAGGGGACGGAGGACACCAAAGAGATGACGACGCCCGGAGCGGAATTCCTGAAAGCGCGCGATTTCCTGATCGAACATCGCGAGGATTACGACACCGCCTACCGCGATTTCCGCTGGCCGGAGTTCGAGACCTTCAACTGGGCGCTGGACTATTTCGACCCAATGGCGCGTGGCAACGACGCGACCGCCCTGTGGATCGTGGAGGAGGGTGGCGCCGAGACCAAGCTGAGCTTCGCCCAGATGGCGGAACGCTCCAACCGCGTCGCCAACCACTTGCGGGTTCAAGGTGTCCGGCGCGGCGATTCGATCCTGCTGATGCTGGGCAACGTGGCGCCGCTGTGGGAGACCATGCTGGCGGCGATCAAGCTGGGCGCCGTGCTGATTCCGAGCACGACACTGCTCAACACGGAGGATCTGGCCGACCGGATCGAGCGCGGCCGGGTCGCCCATGTCATCGCGGGCGCCGAGGATGCCGGCAAGTTCGCCGATCTGCCCGGCGACTATACCAAGATCGCGGTGGTGGGTGGTGGCGCGGCACCGGAGGGCTGGTCGCGGTTCGAGGACGCCTATGACGCTCCCGCCAATTTCGAGCCCGATGGCATCACCCGCGCCGACGACCCGCTGCTGCTCTACTTCACCTCGGGCACCACGGCCAAGGCGAAGCTGGTCGAGCACAGCCACCGCAGCTATCCGGTCGGCCACCTGTCGACGCTCTATTGGCTTGGCCTGAAACCCGGTGACATCCACCTGAACATCAGTTCGCCCGGCTGGGCCAAGCACGCGTGGAGCAATTTCTTCGCGCCGTGGAACGCCGGGGCCACCGTCTTCATCCACATCTACAAGCGGTTCTCGGCGCCCGACATGTTGTCGGTGATCGCCCGTTGCGGCGTCACCACGCTGTGCGCGCCGCCGACCGTGTGGCGTCTGTTCATCCAGGAGGACCTCAAGCGCTATCCGGTCAAGCTGCGCGACCTGATCGGGGCGGGGGAACCGCTCAATCCCGAGGTGATCGACACCGTGCGGGCGGCCTGGGGCATCACGATCCGCGACGGCTATGGCCAAACCGAGACGACGGCGCAGATCGCCAACTCACCGGGACAGCCGGTCAAGTCAGGCTCGATGGGAAGGCCCTTGCCGGGCTATGTCGTCAAGCTGCTGGACGGCGACGGCACCGAGCGTCCCGAGGGGCAGATCTGCCTGATGCTGGACCAGCGGCCGATGGGCCTGATGACCGGCTACCGCGACGACGCCTCCAAGACGGCCGATATCATGGAGGGCGGCTATTACAGGACCGGCGACGTGGCGATGCGCGACGGGGACGGCTACCTGACCTATGTCGGGCGCGCCGACGACGTGTTCAAAGCGTCGGATTACCGGATCAGCCCGTTCGAGCTGGAGAGTGCGCTGATCGAGCACGAGGCCGTGGCGGAGGCCGCCGTGGTGCCCAGCCCGGACGCCTTGCGGCTCGCGGTTCCCAAAGCCTATCTGGTGCTGGCCGGGGGCTGGTTACCCGATCGCGCGACGGCGCTCTCGATCTTCCGCCATATCCGCCGGCATCTGGCACCCTACAAGCGGATCCGCCGGATCGAGTTCGCGGAATTGCCGAAGACGATCTCGGGCAAGATCCGCCGCGTCGAACTGCGCCGGGCGGAGGAAAACCGCGCTGTCAGCACCACTCGCGGCACCGACGAATTCTGGGAGGAGGATTTTCCGGAGTTGAAGGACCAAGCCTGAGGCGATGTGGGCAAAGGCGTGTCTTGGACGATACGCCATACCCCCGCGTGCATCGCAAGGCTCCGTTTTCTCGCGGGAACCCCTACTGTCCCGCGGTGTCCGGTGGAGCGGATCGGCCGCTCCACCGAGGCACACTGAGGAAGGAGACAGTCCATGCTTAGATGGACCATCCGACCCGGCTGGAAATCCGCGACGTTCTCGATCGAAATCGAGTTGGGCGTGGCCTTCTAGCGGAGCCAGGGGAGGGATGCGTCAACATCCCTCCCCACTCCCCTCAATTTAGTCTATTTCGACGTCGGCTGGACGCCCGATCAGAAGTCCAGGCGGGTGCCGATGATGAAGACGTAGCCGTCGTTGTTGGTCGTGGTCGTGGCACCGGGGGTGCCGGAAACAACGTCCTCGTCGAAGAACATCACTTCGGTCTGCACGACAAGGCCGGGGGCCAAGGTGTAGGCGGCGCCGACGCCATAGGCCTTGTAGTCGCTGTTGTAATCGCCGGCCGCACCCTTGTAGCCTTCGGCGTCCATGTAGCTGGCGCCGACCGCGAAGGGGCCGGCGGTATAGCTGATGCCGGCGTGCCAGACAGACTGGTCACCGCCGATCGAGCCGGTCGTCGGCGTGTTGAAGTCATCGGCGTCGACATAGCCGCCGCCGACCAGGAAGCCACCGAAGCCGACCTGGGCGCCGACGTTCCAAGCGGTGAAGTCCTCAAGCGGAACGGCGCCGTTCTGGCCCGAGGCCGACGAGACGGTTGCGCCCAAGGCGACCGAGAAGCCGGAGAATTCGCCGGTGTAGTTGATGCCGCCGTCGATCCAGTCCTTGTAGTTGTTGCTGTTCTTGATCGCCACGACGTTCTGCGCTTGGCTTTCGCTCTCGGGCGTGTAGCTGACACCGGCCTGGAAGCCCGCGAAACGGGGGGTCAGGTACATGACCTTGGTCGCGTCACCCGAATTCGGGATGTGGATGCCGAAAGCGGGTTGCGAGCCGGCGAAGTCGCCATAGTCGCCGTCGATCTGCTCGATGCCGACCAGGGGAGCGTAGATCTTCAGGGTATCGGCGGCGCCATCGAAGTCGCCGAGTTCGATACGGCCCCAGGTTCCACCGAGATAGAGCGAGGCCTCGTCGGTACCCACGCTCGATGCGCTGGAGCCGCCGGTGCTGTTCTGAAGCTCGACCTTGGCGCCATAGAGCAGGCCGTTGTTCGCCTTGCCGTCGGCGCGAACGACGATCTCGGTCTCGAGCTCGAACTCACGGGTTGTGCGGTTGACACCGTCATCGTCATAGAAGCCCGCGAAGAACTCCGTGTAACCACCAAGGCTGACCGTGATCTGAGCTTGTGCAACCGAAGCGAACAGCATGCCGCTCGCCAACGCGGTACCAGTGAGAAGAATACGCTTCATGTGTCTGCCCCGTTCTAAATTTGTTATCCCGGTTCGGCTATTGAGTTCATTGATCGAGCCCCGGTCGCCTTATTGACACGCAATCCAATCGGATTCGAAAGACGGTTTCTTTGTGACTTCATAAAATGCGGATATTCGTGATTATTCGGTAACATCAACCAAAATAAGTATAGATTTTTAGATGAAAAACTTTGGATTTAGCCGAAGGTGTTAATTGACTAGTTTGCGCTTGTTCATATCCACAAATCGATCATGGACATAGGCCGTTTGGATGGTGGGTTTGACAGCGGCACCACCGCGGCCCCATAGTCCGGAAAACCTTGGATCGATCACAGCCATGCATCGCTTCGCCAACCCCGCGCGTTTCCTGCGATTTTCCGCCGTGCTGCTGCCTTGGGCGGCTGGCGCCACCGTGATCCTGACGATCGTCGGGCTTTATCTGGCGCTGTTCGCCTCTCCCGCCGACTACCAGCAGGGCGAGACGGTGCGCATCATGTACATCCATGTGCCCGCCGCCTGGATGGCGCTGTTCGTCTACACCAACATGGCGCTGGCGGCGGCGGTCGGACTGGTTTGGAAGCACCCGCTGGCGGATCTGTTCACCAAGGCGGCCGCCCCGATCGGAGCCGGCTTCACGGCGGTCTGCCTGATCACGGGCAGCCTTTGGGGCGAGCCGATGTGGGGGACGTGGTGGGTCTGGGACGCGCGCCTCACCAGCGTGCTGATCCTGTTCTTCCTCTATCTTGGCTACATGGCGCTGGTCAACGCCTTCGACGATCCGACGCGGGGGTCGAAAGCCGGCGCCATCCTGGTGCTGGTCGGCGTCGTCAACGTGCCGATCATCAAGTTCTCGGTGGACTGGTGGAACACGCTTCACCAGCCCGCCAGCGTCGTCAAGATGGGCGGGCCGAGCATCGACCCCAGCATGCTGTGGCCGCTGCTGATCATGGGCTTGGCCTTCACCTGCTATTTCATCACGGTCGTCCTGGTCCGCCTGCGCGCCGAAATCGCCGCCCGCAAGGTCCAGATGCTGCGGCTGACGATGGCCCAGGGCTGATCCGGACACGGCCGTCCGGCGCGCCGCTCAGCCCACCGGCATCGGTCCGGGCGGCACCGGCAGCGTCATGTCGTCCTTGACCGTCTCCATCACCACATAGGTGTGGGTCTGCTGGACGTGGGGCAGGCGCGAGATCGTGTCGCCCAGCAGGCGGCGGTAATGCTGGATGTCGCGGGTCCGCACCTTGAGCAGGTAATCGAAATCGCCGGCGATCATGTGGCAGGACTGGATCTCGGGCACCCGCCGGACCGCCTCGTTGAACCGCTCCAACTCGTCCGCCGTCGTGCCGCGCAGGACCACCTGGACCAGCACCACATGGTTCGCCTCCAATGCCACCGGGTCCAGTTCGGCGCCATAGCGCTTGATGACGCCCGCCGCCTCCAGCCGGCGCATCCGGTCCGAGCATGGCGTCTTGGTCAGGTTGACCTTGGCGGCCAATTCCACCACCGAGATCCGGCCATTCCGCTGAAGCTCGCGCAGGATCGCGCGGTCGATCCGGTCCATCACGTCTACGAAGTCCTTTCGCCCTTAAAATGGCCCACGGCAGGCATAATGGCTGAAAACGCGGTGAAAATGGAGCCAATGCCTGCTGCCATGCTGGAATACTCCAGACCATCGACTTCGTCCCAGGGGGAGTGCGGCAACGATGGATCTGGCCCAGCGGCGCGACGACATCAATCAGGCTTATTTCGCCGACGAGGCCACCATCGTCAGCCAGCGGATGGCGGCGATCGGACTGGACCCGGCGGCCCGCCGCAGGATTTCCGACCGGGCCGAGGCGATGGTCCGCCGCCTGCGCGCCGATCCCACCCTGAACCTGATGGAGACCTTCCTCGCCGAGTACGGGTTGTCGACCGACGAGGGCATCGCGCTGATGTGCCTGGCGGAAGCCTATCTGCGGGTTCCCGACGCGCCGACCTTGGATGCCCTGATCCGCGACAAGATCGGCGGCGCCGACTGGTCGAAGCACGCCGGCGAGACCGACAGCCTGCTGGTCAGCGCCTCGACCTGGGCGCTGATGCTGACCGGCCGCATCTTCCGCGACGAGCCGGCCGGGGTCCAGCTGGCGGGCACGCTGCGCCGTCTGGTCAGGCGGGTCGGCGAGCCGGTGGTGCGGACGGCGGTCGCCCAGGCGATGAAGGTGATGGGCCAGCAATTCGTGCTGGGCCGGACCATCGAGGAGGCGATCCGGCGCGGCGAGCCCCGGCGCGCCAAGGGCTATCGCTACTCCTATGACATGCTGGGCGAGGCGGCCAGGACCGGGCCGGACGCCAAGCGGTACTGGGACAGCTATGCCGTCGCGATCGACGCGATCGGCCGCCACGCCGATCCGAAAGCCTTCGTCCACGACAATCCCGGCATTTCCGTCAAGCTCTCGGCGCTCCACCCGCGCTACGAGACGACCCAGCGCGACCGCGTGCTGGCCGAACTGGTGCCCGACTTGCTCGGTCTGGCGCTGAAGGCGAAGGCGGCCAACATCGGCCTCAACATCGACGCGGAGGAGGCCGACCGGCTGGACCTGTCGCTGGATGTGATCGAGCGGGTGCTGGCCACGTCGGATCTGGCTGGCTGGGACGGCTTCGGCGTGGTGGTCCAAGCCTATTCCAAGCAATGCCTGCCGGTGCTGCGCTGGGTCCGGGATCTGGCGGAAAAGCTCGACCGCAAGCTGGCGGTCCGGCTGGTCAAGGGCGCCTATTGGGACTCGGAGATCAAGAACTCGCAGGTGCTGGGACTGCCCTCGTACCCGGTCTTCACCCGCAAGTCCTCGACCGATGTCTCCTACTTGGCCGGCGCCCGGTTCCTGCTGGACAACCGCGACCGCCTGTATCCCCAATTCGCCACCCACAACGCGCAGACCGCCGCCGCCGTGCTGGAGATCGCCGGCAACCGGACGGAAGGCTTCGAGTTCCAGCGGCTGCATGGCATGGGACAGGCGCTGCACGACCAGCTGATGTCCGAAGCCGGACGGCCGTGCCGGATCTACGCGCCGGTCGGCGTCCACAAGGACCTGCTGGCCTATCTGGTCCGGCGCCTGCTGGAGAATGGCGCCAACTCGTCCTTCGTCCACCAATTGCTGGACGAGGACGTGCCGCCCGCCACGCTGGTACGCGATCCGATCGCGGCGACGGAGGCGGCGGCCAGCGTTCCCAACGCCAGGATCCCCTTGCCGCCCGATCTGTTCGGCACCGACCGCCGCAACTCGATCGGCTGGAACCTCAACAATCCGGTCATGGCGGCCCGGATCGAGGATGGAATGGCGCCATTCCGCGACGCCCGCTGGACCGCGGCGCCCGTGATCGCCGGCGAAACCCTGGGTGGCGGCGAAACCCTCTTGGCGAATCCCGCCGACCGCACGCAAGCCGTCGGCACCGTCGTGTCCGCCGACAAGGCCGCCGCCAGCCGGGCGCTCGACGTCGCCATGGCGGCGTTTCCGGCCTGGAGGGACCGGCCCGCCGCCGAGCGGGCCGCCATTCTCGACCGCATCGCCGACCTGTATGAGGCGAACACCTTCGAACTGATGGCGATCCTGTGCCGCGAGGCGGGCAAGACGCGGATGGATGGCGTGCTGGAAATCCGCGAGGCGGTCGATTTCTGCCGGTTCTACGCGGCGGAGGCGCGTCGCCTGCCCCCGGCATCGAAGGGACTGGGGCCGTTCGTCTGCATCTCGCCGTGGAACTTCCCGCTGGCGATCCTCACCGGCCAGATCGTGGCGGCGCTGGTCGCCGGCAATACCGTCGTCGCCAAGCCGGCCGAGCAGACGCCGCTGGTGGCGGCCAAAGCCGTGGCCTTGATGCTGGAGGCGGGGGTGCCGCCGGACGTCCTGGCGCTGCTGCCCGGCGATGGCGCCGTGGTCGGGGCCGCCCTGACCGGCGATCCCCGCGCGGCCGGCGTCTGCTTCACCGGTTCGACCGATACCGCCATCCTGATCGACCGCGCCATGGCCGCGACCGGCTCGGTCCGCGCTCCCCTGATCGCGGAGACGGGTGGCTTGAACGCCATGATCGTGGACAGCACCGCCCTGGTCGAGCACGCGGTGCGCGACATCATCGCCTCGTCGTTCCAAAGCGCCGGCCAGCGCTGCTCGGCGCTCCGCGCGGTCTTCGTCCAGTCCGACATCAAGGATCACCTGCTCGCCATGCTGGAAGGGGCGGCGATGGAACTGCGGGTGGGCGATCCCTGGGATGCCGCGACCGATGTCGGTCCGGTGATCGACGAGGAGGCTCGGGGTGTCATCGAGGACCATTGCCGCCGGTTCGAGGGAGCGGGGCGGCTGCTGTTCCGCCATCCGCTCGGCGACGCGGCCACCACCGGCCTGTTCGTCGCCCCCGCGGCGCTAGCGCTCGACGGATTCGACGCGCTGGAGCGCGAGATCTTCGGCCCCGTCCTGCATGTCATCCCCTTCGAGGCCGATGGGATCGACCAAGTGGTCGACGCCATCAACCAGCGTGGCTATGGCCTGACGCTGGGCATCCATTCCCGGCTGGACGACAGGGTCGAGGCGATCTGCAGGCGCGCCCGTGTCGGCAACATCTATGTCAACCGCAACCAGATCGGGGCAGTGGTCGGCGTGCAGCCGTTCGGTGGCGAGGGCTTGTCGGGTACGGGTCCGAAGGCGGGAGGTCCGCACTATCTCGCCAGATTCACCCAGCCCGGTCCATCGGCCATCCCGCTGCCATCGGTTCCGTCACCGATGCTGGAGCGGACACCCAGCGTCGCCGTCGATCCCGTGGCTTTCGCCACCGCCGCCCGTCTGGCGGGGCCGGCTTGGGACGCGAGGATCGACCGCGCCGCCGTTCTGGATAGCGCCGTGGCCAACTTGGCCGAACCGCTGCGGGTGACGGCGCGGGCGGCGCTAGCGGTGGCCGCTCCCGTCTTCGCGGCGGCGGAGGCGCTGCCCGGTCCCACGGGGGAGAGCAACCACCTGACGCTGCACGGCAGGGGCGTGGCGCTGTGCCTGGGAGGCGGCGAGCGGCATTCCGCCGCGCTGGCGGCCCAAACCTTCCTGGCCTTGGCGGCGGGTAACGCGGTTGCCTTGGGCGATGACGGCGCGGTCGCGGGTTCGATCGTCGCGGCCTTGCGTCGGGCCGGGGTTCCCGAGGGGGTGGCGGCGGTGGTGCCGGTCGCGGACGTCACGGCGGCGCTCCGGATCTTCCCCGATCTCGGCGTCGTCGCCTTCGATGGACCCGACTCGAAAGCCGCCGCCCCTCGCCAAGCGCTCGCCAGCCGGGATGGCCGCCGGGTCAGGCTCGCCTCGCTGGCCGACGGGGTGGAGTGCTTCGCCACCGAGCGGGTCGTCAGCATCGACACGACGGCCTCGGGTGGCAACGCGTCGCTGCTGACGCTGGGCGAGGGCTAGGGGCGAGGGGTGAGGCCGCGGCGCTCGAAGGCGCGGCATAATAACCCTTGGTTCCTTGGTACTATTAGCCGGTTCGATGGTGCCATCTATAGTGATGGCGCCAGGGTCGCGGTGGGGTGCCGGATTGAGGCCGGCCGCGGCGGCTCTGTTGAACAGAGGCGAAAACCATGAAACTGCTGGCCCACAAACTGCCGGTACTGATGCTGGCCCTCGCGGGCGCGCTTGTCGGGACCCAAGCGTCGGCGGAAACGAAGCCCACGGCGGAGACCCATCCGTTCCACCAATGCTCGAGCTGCCATTCGATGGACACCTCGGCCAACGCCTTCGGCCCGTCCCTGATCGGCGTCTATGGCCGCAAGGCCGGGACCGTGCCGCGCTTCGCCTATTCCGAAGCCGTGCAGAAGTCCGGCATCGTCTGGGACGAGGACAACCTGCGAAAGTGGATCTCGGGCAACGACACCTTCATTCCCGGAACGCGCATGCGCCACGTCGCCGTCACCGACAAGAAGCAACAGGACGATCTGATCGACTTCCTCAAGGCGCTGAGGTGAACGCCTCAGCCCGTTCTTGACCGAACCCTGGATCCTGACTGGACGCTGGCGGTCTCGACCGGATCGCCGACAGGACCGCCCGCAGGTGGTCCTCGTCCCGGGTCTCGCATTCCCAGATCACCAGCACCGTCCAGCCCCGGCGCTCCAGCTCGGCGGTGACGCGGGCGTCGCGTTCGACATTGCCCTGGAACTTGGCTTCCCAGAAGTCCACCCGCGTCTTCGGCAGCCTGTTGGCCTTGCAGCCGGGGTGGCGATGCCAGAAGCAGCCATGGACGAACAAGGCCACGCGCCGGCTGGGAAAGACCATGTCTGGTTTGCCCGGCAGATCGCGGCGATGCAGCCGGTACCGCAGCCCCATCGCGTGGGCCAGCTTGCGGACTCGCATCTCGGGCCGCGTGTCGCGCGGCCCGATCTTGGCCATCAAGGCGCTGCGCGCGGGATCGACGGGAATTTCAGACATCATCCCTGAACAAGTGAGGGCGGGAAACGTCGCTTCAAGCCGCCTGTAGAACCGTCGGCGCCCTCAGCATCCCCGCCATCCAATGGCCGACCGCCTCCCCAAGCTCCACCGGAACCGCGTTGCCGAGCTGGCGCATGGTCTCGGACCACGATGTGGCGAAGCGCCAGGTATCCGGAAAGCCTTGCAGGCGCGCCGCCTCGCGGACGGTGAAGTAGCGGACGGACCCGTCGTCGCGGACCATCATGTTCTCGCCGCCCGGCACCCCATGATCGCCGGCCTTCAGGGCCTTTGCGGGTTCGTCCAACGGGCTGCCGGTATGGCCGGGATAGGCGCGGGCCCCCGGCTGGAACAGATGGCCGTTCCGCCCGTCCGGTTCGCCGAGCCCGGCCAGCGCGTCGCGCACCGTGCGCCACGGCGCTTCCCTCGGAACCTCTCCCAAGGCCAGCAGACGCTGGACCGTGACACGATCGGTGGTGGAGATGGGGCCGCCGGCCGGCCTCGCCATGCCATGGCGCTCCCAGTAGTCGCCCGTCACCCATTGGTCCCACAGCAATCGGAGGCGCGAGTGGGTTGGCGCCAGGGGTGTCACCGAGGCGTCCAGATCGCGGTGGAGACCCGACACGACGACCCGGTGGCGCTTCTGCGCCACGCCATGGTCGGCGGCGTTGACCTTCGTCACCAGCACGCGGTACTCGGCCAAATCATCCAGGGCCAGCAGCCGAGCCAAGTGGTCGGCCGGGGATTCGCCTTCCAGGGGGCCGATGGCCGGATGCCCCAGTCGCGCGGTGATCAGGGACAGATAGCCGGCAAAGGCCGGGCGGACCAGCCCGCGCACGTTCTCGAACAGGAAGCCTGCCGGTTTCAGGTCGCGGACGGCGCGGATCGCCTCCGGCCACATGTCGCGGGCGTCGGCGTCGCCGCCATGCTTGCCGCCGATCGAGAAGGGCTGGCAGGGCGGGCCGCCGGCGACCAGATCGACCGCACCGCCCCCGTCGCCGCCCATATCGGACCAGTCGACCGTCCGGACATCCCCCTGCAGGACGGTCCAATCGCCGGCGTGCTCGACCTGCTCCGCCTTGTTCAGCGCCAGGGTGGCGCAGGCGTCGCGGTTCCACTCGACCATCCGGACGTGGTGGAAACCCGCCCGCGCCATGCCCAGCGCCAGTCCACCGCATCCGCTGAACAGTTCGACGCTCCGCATGGCCGTGACCCACCGCCGAGACGGATTTAGTGGCGGAAGTGGCGCATGCCGGTCATGACCATCGCCAGGCCGCGCTCGTCGGCGGCGGCAATCACCTCGGCGTCGCGCATCGAGCCGCCCGGCTGGATGATCGCGGTCGCCCCGGCGTCGGCGGCGGCCAGCAGACCATCGGCGAAGGGGAAGAACGCGTCCGACGCCACGACGGACCCGATCGTCCCGGCCTCCGCCCGGCCAGCCGCCTTGGCGGCGTCGGCCGATTTCCAAGCCGCGATGCGCGAGCTGTCGACCCGGCTCATCTGGCCGGCCCCGACGCCGACGGTGGCGCCGTTCTTGGCGTAGACGATGGCGTTCGACTTGACATGCTTGGCGACGCGGAAGGCGAACAGCAGGTCGTTCAGCTCCTCGGCCGTTGGCGCCCGCTTGGTCACCACCTTCAGGTCGGGCAGGCTGATCCGCCCGCTGTCGCGGGTCTGGAACAGGAAGCCGCCCGCCACCGTCCGCACCGTCATGCCGGGAGCCGCCGGATCGGGCATGGCGCCGGTCAGCAGCACGCGCAGGTTCTTCTTGGCGGCCAGGAAGGCCTTGGCCTCGTCATCGGCGTCGGGGGCGATGACCACCTCGGCGAACAGCTTGGCGACCTGCTCGGCGGTCGCCGCGTCCAGCACGCGGTTGACCGCGATGATGCCGCCGAACGCGCTGACCGGGTCGCATTCCAGGGCACGGGCATAGGCCTCGGACAGGCTTTCACCCTCGGCGACGCCGCACGGGTTGGCGTGCTTGATGATGGCGACGGCGGGCCGCTCGAACTCGGCGACCAGCTCGAAGGCGGCGTCCGTGTCGTTCAGGTTGTTGTAGCTCAGCTCCTTGCCCTGGAGCTGGGTCGCGGTCGCGATGCCGGGCCGGCCGTCGATGCCGCTGACATAGAATGCCGCCGCCTGATGCGGGTTCTCGCCATAGCGCAGCGTCTGGCGCAGGCTGCCGGCGACCGTCACGCGGGCCGGGAAGGTCTCGTCGTTCTGGCCGGCGAACCACTGGCTGATCGCCGAGTCGTAAGCCGCCGTGCGGGCATAGGCGGAGGCCGCCAGCCGGCGGCGCAGCGCCAGCGTGGTTGCGCCGTCGTTCGACTCCAGCTCGGTCAGCACCGCCTCGTATTCGGCGGGATCGGTCAGGACCGCGACGAAGCCGTGGTTCTTGGCGGCGCTGCGGATCATCGCCGGGCCACCGATGTCGATGTTCTCGACGCAATCCTCGAAGGCGGCGCCGCGCGCGACGGTCGCCTCGAACGGGTAGAGGTTGACCACCACCAGATCGATCGGCGTGATGCCGTGGGTCGTCATGGCCTCCTGGTGGCTTTCCAGGTCGCGGCGCGCCAGGATGCCGCCATGGACCCGCGGGTGCAGCGTCTTGACCCGGCCGTCCATCATCTCGGGGAAGCCGGTGTGGTCGCCGACCTCGGTCACCGGCACGCCGGCGTCGCGCAGCTGCTGGGCGGAACCGCCGGTCGACAGGATCTCGACACCGCGCGCCGCGAGGGCTTGGCCGAACGGTACCAGACCGGTCTTGTCGGAAACGGAAATGAGGGCGCGGGTGACGCGGACGAGATCGGCGGTCATGACGGGCGGTATCCTGCGAAATACAAGGCCCCCGGCTTGCTATCCGGGGGCATGGCCAAGTTGGGTCTGCTCTAGGGCTGCTGCTTCTTCTCGCGGCGTAGCGCCCATTTGATCACCGTGACATCGGACATGGTGTCGCCGGTGACGACGATCTGGCTGGTCCGGCGCGGCTCATCGCCGTCGCCGAACCCGCCGCCGAGATAGATGCTCTCGGAAACCGCGAAGGTGCCGCCGGTCGCCCGCAGGCGCCACAGCGATCCGCTCGGCAGCCGGAGCAGGGCGGAGTTCCCGTTGGGCGAGACGGTGGCGGTGACACCGGGGTGGAGATGGAAGCGGAGCGCGTAGCCATGTCCGGCGGGACCTTCCAGCTTGTCCTCGCCGCGCAGGTCGTCGCCGTTGTTGGCGAGATACAGCCGGCGCCGGTGCAGCAGGCCGAAGGCGCGGACATAGCCGTCGTGGGTCGCCTCGACCAGGGTCGAGCCATCCTCCTCGATCCGCTCGCAGGTGATCCGGTTGGGCCGGCGGCCCAGGCCACCGTCCTCGAACACCTCCGCCGAATTGGTCTCGGCCACCGCCAGGGTCGAATGGGCCGCCGTCGCGGCCAAGGCGCCGCGCCACGGGCCGAACCGGCTGGGATGGGCGCCGCAGTTGACGATCAGCCGCTCGCGCCCGATCGTCATCTCGAAGCTGAGCGTGCCGGCGTGGGCGTCCTGGTCCAATCCCGGAGGCGGCGCCTTGCCGGTGTCCATCACCACCGTGGTGCGGCCGGCCAGCATCCGCTCGAACCCGCAATGGGGAGCGCTCTTCAACGGGCGGCCGCGCGCGTCGGATTGGGCCAGCACCGTGTCGGTCATGGCCGGATCGCCTTCGCGTCCGCCGTTGAACAGCGCCAGTCCGCCGTCGCCATGGCGGAAGAAGCGCAGCGCCGGGGTCATCCGGTCGATCGCGTGCTGAAGCGCCTCCGGCACCTCGTAGCGGGCCGCGCGCAGCACCGCGCGCAGGTCGATCAGGTGACGCAGCACCTGCATGTGCCGCTCGGGATTGCGCTCGACATGGCCGCCGTCGGGCAGCACCTGGAGCGGCAATTCACGCTCCAGCAGCCGGATGGCGGTGGGCACGTGCTTCTCGCAGCCGGGCAGGCACAGCCCGCCATAGATCAGGCCCTTGATCGCGGTCAGCAACGCGGCACCCTGGAGCGGGCCGGGCGTCACCCGCGCCAGATGGCGGGTCTGGCGCGCCAGGCTCTCGAACACCCTGCCGCGGAAGGCGTCGTCGGCGCTCTGGCAATAGAAGTCGTGCTGGCCGATCCAGTTGGCGATGCGGGAGCCCAGCACGTCGGGAGCCCACGAGGCGTGGTTCCAGCCATGGTTCTGGTCGAGCCAGCCGGCGATCAGCAGGCGCGCCTGCCGGCGCGGCGCGTCGCCGCCGATGGCGCGCAGGTCGCGCAGCCAATCGAAGGCGTTCATCCGCGCGATCCAGGTTGGCCCGAACCCCGCGGGCGGGACCCAGACCGGGTCCTCCGCGTGCATGACCTCGCCGGCGAAGGGGAAGACGCCGTCCATCACGGCGGCGCCCAGGTCGGCGTCGCCAGGCCAGGGGTCGTTGGGAACGGTCGCCAGCCCGGAGACGGGGCGGCCGCCCAGCGTGAGCCCGTACAGTGGATTGCCGAAGGCGAACGCCCGCGCGCCCTGCTTCAGCCAGCTGAAAGTGTCGCGCTGGCCAGTCATCCCGCCTCAGGCACCCCGTAGCCGCTGGATATTGCCGGCATAGGCGTCAGGCCCGCCGGTGAAGGTCGCGGTGCCGGCGACCAGCACATCGGCGCCGGCCTCGATCGCCAGCGGAGCCGTCTCGAAATTGATGCCGCCATCAACCTGCAGGTCGATGTTCCGGCCGCTGGCGTCGATCAGCCGGCGCAGGTGGCGGATCTTGTCCAATTGCGACCGGATGAAGCTTTGCCCGCCGAAGCCGGGATTGACGCTCATCACCAGGATCAGGTCCAGGTCGTTCAGCAGGTAATCCACCGCCGAGACCGGGGTCGCCGGATTGAGCGACACTCCGGCCTTCTTGCCCAGCGACTTGATCAGCTGGATGGTGCGGTGGGTATGGGCGCCGGCCTCGGGATGGACCGTGATGATATCGGCGCCGGCCTTGGCGAAGTCGGCGATGAACGGATCGACCGGCGAGATCATCAGGTGGACGTCGAACACCTTGGCGCTGTGGGGCCGCAACGCTGCCACGACGGCCGGACCGATGGTGATGTTCGGCACGAAATGCCCGTCCATCACATCGATATGGACATAGTCGGCGCCAGCGGCGTCGATCGCGCGCACCTCCTCGCCCAGCCGGGCGAAGTCGGCCGACAGGATGCTTGGGGCGATCAGGGTCGAGTGTCGCATGGCGAAATTGTCCTAAGGAGCCGAAGCTGTCCTACCAAGTCAAGCGGGGTGTGCGCAAGATCACACATGGCTCCCGTGCCGGCGGGGTGGGTTGGTAACGGTTAGGTCGTGCGCTTCAGCCGCGCGATGAAGAAGCCGTCGATGCCGCCCAGCTCGGCCAGCTGGCCGGGCAGCGTGCGGACCTCGCCCCGGTCGTTGATCAGTTCGGCCAAGCCGCCCAATTCGGCGGGATCGACCGGCGAGCGCTCGACCGGCGCTCCGGAGGCCAGCAGGTGGTCGATCCGCTGTTCGCCCTCCTCGGGCTGGAGCGAGCAGGTGCAGTAGATCAGGGTGCCTCCGGGCTTGACCAGATCGACCGCGTGGGCGAGCAGCCTGCGCTGGGCGCTGGCCAGCTTGACGACATCCTCCGGCGTCTTCAGCCGCGTGATGTCCGGGTGGCGGCGGATGGCGCCGGTGGCGCTGCAGGGCGCGTCGAGCAGCACGGCGTCGGCCAGCCGGTCGGGCTTCCACGTGGCGGCGTCGGCGGTCAGCGTCTCGGCCCACAGGTTGACACGTTCCAGATTGGCCGAGAGCCGGCGAAGCCGCCGCTCCGAGCGGTCAAGCGCCGTCACCTCCGCCCCGGCGGCCGCCAACTGGGCGGTCTTGCCGCCCGGCGCCGCGCACAGGTCGTAGACCGTCTTGCCCTTGATGTCGCCGAACAGCTTGGCGGGCAGGGCGGCGGCGGCGTCCTGCACCCACCAGGCGCCCTCGTCGTATCCCGGCAGCTCCGTCACCATGCCGCCCGACGCCCGGCGGATCGTGCCGGTCGGCAGCAGGGTGCCCTCCAGCCGCGCGGCCCAGTCCCCGGGCTCGGTCTTGGGCGTCAGGTCGAGCGGCGCCTCGATCAGGTTGGCCTCGACGATGGCGCGGGTGCGGGGCGTGCCATAGGCGGTCCGCCATGCCAGCCACAGCCAGTCCGGCGTGTTCAGCCGGCCGGCGTCCTGCTTCCGGACCAGATCGGCGCCCTCGCGCGCCATCCGGCGCAGCACGGCGTTGATCAAGCCCTTGTAGTGGTGGAGCCCGCGCCATTCGGCGGTCGCGACCGAGGTGTCGACGGCGGCGTGGGGCGGTGTGTCGAGAAAGACGAGCTGGGCGGCGCCCAGCCTGAGGATGTCGTGGACATCGCCGCGGATCGGATCGACCCGCGTCAGGGAGGCCGCGATCACGGCGTCGACCTGACCCAGGCGGCGCAACACGGTCGCCACCAGCAACCGGACGAAACCCCGGTCGCGCGGCTCCAGCGCGTGCAAGCCGTCGTGCGCGTCGAACGCGTCGTCGAGCGGAATCTTCTTGCGCAGCACCGCCTCGAGCAGATCGAGGGCGGCCCCACGCGCGGCGAGCGAGGTGTCGGTCATGGCGCGCGGTTTAGCGCGCGGCACGGTGCTTGTCGATTCGGAAAAGGCGCTTGGCCGATGCGCGGGGGCCAAAGCGCGGGGAAAACGGTCAACCGGATCACAGCGAGCGCCGAGGGATCGGCGCTCGCGGAAATCGTCGTCTGGCCGGTCGTCTCAGCTCGTCGCTGGCTGCGGCTGCGAGGTGGTGGAGCCTTGGGCCGGGGAACCCTGGCCGGGTGGCGTCACGTCCGAGACCACGGTCGTGGTCGGGGGTGGTGGCGCCGGGGGTTGCGGGGTGGCGGCCGGGGGCAGGCGGTTGGGCTCGGCGATCTGGACGGCGACGCTGGGCTGCTTCCAGTCCATGCTGTCGAACGCGCCGCACTGGCCGCATAGGCTGCGCCACGACTTGGACAGCGTGCCGCACTCCTTGCAGACCCAGATCGGGTCGGGCTCGGCGTTGGCGGCCTTGGCCAGCCAGTCAC
Organism: Skermanella stibiiresistens SB22; assembly: GCF_000576635.1. Classification (GTDB taxonomy): domain Bacteria; phylum Pseudomonadota; class Alphaproteobacteria; order Azospirillales; family Azospirillaceae; genus Skermanella; species Skermanella stibiiresistens. The sequence goes on along the minus strand of NZ_AVFL01000007.1, from coordinate 170,451 downwards.
GCGCGGCGGCGATGTCGCCGTGCTCGGCCTCGGCCAGTTCCGCCAGCATCCGATAGATCTTGTCGCTGGGACGCTCGGCCAGCGCCTTGCTCAGGTGGTTGCGGGCCTCGCCCCACAGCTTGGCGGACATGGCGGCGCGGGCCAGCGCCACATGGCCGTCCAGGTTGTTGGGAGCCAGCGACTGGAGCCGCTCGAACCGCTTGACCTGGGCCAGCGGGTCGCTGTCCTGGCTGATGTCCCGATAGGCGTCGGCTAGTTCCGGATGGGGCCGCGCGGTCCAGGCCTTCTCGATGACCTTGGCGCCCTTGCGGTGCTTGCCGGTGCGCGCCAGCAGACGCGCCAGCCGCGAGGCCGCCGGCGGGAACGAGGGTTCCAGCTTGGCCGCCGACTGGGCATAGCGGAGCGCGTCGTCGTGATGCCCCTCCAACTCGGACTCGTAGCTGCGCTCCAGCAGCAGGGCCGCTCGGTGGTGGCGGCCGGCCTCGGCCGGGAAGGCTCCCGACTTGATGCCGTCCAGCAAGGTCTGCTCGGCCCGGCCCCACTGGGCGGCCCGGGTCTCCAGGTCGAACAGCGTGGTCAGCACCCAGGGCGTCTGCGGCTGCAGCGACTTGGCGCGGCGGGCCAGTTGCAGCGCCTCGGTCTGGTTGCCATCGCGGATCGCCTGGGTCAGCAATCCCCGCACGCCGAGGAAGGCGGTCTCGGGCCGCTCCAGCATGGTCTGGAAATAATGCTCCGCCGCCTTCTCGTCGCCGTTCAGCTGGGCGGCTTGGGCCGACAGCAGCATGGTCAGCGGCGGGTCGCGCAGCATGGTGTCGGCCTCGCGGGCATAGCGCCGGGCGCCGGCGGCGTCACCGGCCGCCACCGCGACCATGCCGCGCGTCAGGGCGCGATAGCCGCGCTCGCGCTTCCGCGCCCTGCTGCGGCGACCCATCATGCCGGGAGCGCCACGCAGGCCGCGCCACAGGCGGTAGCCCAGCGCCGCGACGCCGACAAGCGCCACGATCACCACCAGCAGGATGGCAAAGGAGGTGTTGATGGCATAGCCCATCCAGTCGATCGTGACCGACCCGGGATGCTCGACGAAGTAGATGGCGATCGCGACGACGATCGCCAGCTTGATCAGGAACCAGATCGCGCGGCTCATCACTGGTTGCCTCCGGCTGAACCCGACAGGCGGGCGATGGCCTGACCGGTCAGCAGCGCGCCGGCGTTGTTGGCGGCGAGCCGCGCCTTGGCGGCGTCGATCCAGGGCTTGGCGGCGCTGGCCGGCTCACCGGTCAAGGTCTCGAGCTCGGCGATGGTCCGGTCGAGCCGGCCATCCTTGAGGTGCTGTTCGGCCCGCGCGGTCACCGCCTCGGCGGTGCTGCCCTGGACATCGCCGGCGGTGCGCCGGACGCTGACCAGCGACGATGCGGTCGACAGCGCCTTGTCCCACCATTGCCCGGCGTTACCCGTGGCGATCACCCCGGCGCGCACGATGTCGCCGGCGACCGTGGAGAATTCCTGGTTCAGCTGCGCCTCGGTCGGGATGCCGTCGGCGGCGAACGGCTCGATCGCGCCGAGCGCCTCGACCACCTTCGGATCCCGCAGATCGACGGCGCGGACCGCCGCCAGTTCCCCGGTGAACGGACGCGAGCTTTGCAGCGTGGCGCGAAGCTGGCCGGCGGCCAGCACCAGGGCCTGCGCCTTGCTCTCCTGCGCTTGCCGCAGGTTGACGGCCTCCGCCACCTGGGTGGCGCGGTTCGCCGTGTTGTTGATCTCCTGGGCGAGGCGGTTGGCCTCCTGCTCCAGGCCGGCGACGCTGTCGCGCAGTCGGGCGATCGCCTGACCCTGCTGCTGGTCGAGCGTGCCGACCTTGTCCTCGATGCCCTGGACACGGTCACGGACCTGCGCCAGCGCCTGAAGCTGCTGCTCGATCGGAGCGACTCGGGCGTCGAGCGCCTGGCGGTCGACACCGGCCGGGTTCTGCGGCCGCTGTTCCAGCGCGCCGATCCGGCCGGCGAGCTGCTGGACACGCTCCTGGACGATCGATTCGACCTGGGCCTGATCGACGCCGGCCGGCGCCGCCTGACCGCTCGGTTCGCCGCCGGTTTGGGCGGGAGCCTGGGCGCTGGTTTGGGCCTGGGTCGTCTCGGACAGGCGTTGCTCCAGCTGGGCGAGGCGGTCCGCCAGGGGAGCCGTGTCGCCGCCGCGCGAGGAGAGCTGCTGGACCCGCTGTTCCAGCGACGTGACCTGCTGGGACAGGGCGCCGCCAGTGCTCGGCGGCCAAACCTGCGGGATGACCTTGGGTCCCCACATCGGCGCGGTCACGGCGGCGCCGGTTCCGGCCAGGGCGAGCAGGATCGCGAAGGTCGCCAGACCCTTGCCGCCGCCCGAGGAATGCGCCGGTTCCGGCGTCCTGATCGGGTCGGGGTCGCGGTGGATCGGCTCTCCCGTCGCCAAGCCGGCGGAGGGCTCGCCGGTCGTGGGCTCGCTAGCCGTGGTCTCGCTGGTCTTCCCAGTCATTGTTTCTGACCCCGTGGTTTCAGATCCGGTCGAGGTGGCGGAGGGCCGCTCATAGCTGCGGGCGCCGCTCCACGGCATCGCGGCGGCGGTGCTTCTCGTGGAGGGAGTGTCGCTTGGCGCCGTGTCGGACGCGGGGGTGTCCAGCGCCGGGGCATCGGCGGGCGGCAGGTCCGGCGAGACCCGTTCCGGCGTCACGATGCCGATCGGCGAGGAGTCGTCGGCGGTGCGCTCGTCGACCGGCGCGGCGGCGTCGAGTTCCGACTGGTCCAGCGTTATCTTGTGGCGGCCGGCGGCGGTCAGCAGGTCCGGGTGGCGGGCACTCGGGATCGCCCCGCGCTTCTTCCATCCCTGAACCGTGGTGACCGGCATCCCGAGCTTGTGGGCCATGGGGCGGATGCCGCCGAACTTCTCGATGATCCTCTCGGCCGCGGAGCCGGTCGGGTTGGTGCCGTCGGACGGGTCCGGCACGGTCGGGTCGTTATCCGAATGATCGGGGGGACGGGGACTCATGAGCGGCCTTCTCGTATTCCCTGGGGGCGTTTATCGTTGAGCTGAGATTTTTTGAACGGTTCTTGACGGTCGACTTTGGTGGGATGCCAACGTCACACCGGGGGACTCCGGGCGGGTGCCGCGAGAAGATCGAGCAGAGCCGCCTGATCCGGCCGCCGCGCGGTGACGACATCGCGCCAACACACCGTACGTACGGCGTCACCAACCGCTTCGCTGAGGCACACAGCCAGGATCCCGCCGAGCCGATCGGTCAGTCCCGCTTTGCCAACAACCTTAACAAAGCTTTGCGCCGTCCGGGGAGAGAAAAACAGGGCTGCGTCGATTGTACCGGCGTACAGGGCTTGAACCGTCTCGGGCAAGAGTCCCGAGGCCGGTTCCGCCGCGTACAGCACGTGACGCTCGACCGTGAAGCCGGCGGCGCCCAGTTCTCCCGCCAGATCGCCGGCGACGGCGCTGCCGGCCGCGTGGAGCAGACGTCCAGCTCCCGGGTCCAGCCGGTCGATCGCCAGCTTGGCCAAGCTCTGGACGTCGCCTTTGGCGCTCTCCACCCGGATGAAGCCGTCGTCCAGCGCAGCTCGGGCGGTCGCGTCGCCGACCGCAAGCACCGGGAGGTCGCGCCTCGTCGTACGCGCGGCGGTTGCTCGTACGCCATTGGCGCTCGTGCATAACAAGGCTTGTACGCCGGACAGGTCCAGCGGCGGCCCCGGCAGGTTCCGTATTTCCAGCAATGGCTGCACCATCGCCTCGAAGCCGCGCCGGGTCAGTTCGGCGGCCAAGGCCTCGGCGTCGTCGCGCGGGCGGGTGATCAGGATGCGTTGGAGCTTCCCCGTCACGATCCGCTCATGCCACGAAGAAGTCGGGCGGCATCAGGCTCTTCAACTCCTCGCCGGCGTCGCGCCCCATCGCCACCGCGTCGGCCGCCGAACCGGACCGCTTCGTCGTCAGCACGCGCGAGCCCGCCGGATCGGCGACCATCGCCTCCAAGCTCAGCGCGCCGGCCGCGTCCAGCACCGCCAGCCCCGCGATCGGCGTGCGGCATGAACCGTCCAGCGCCGCCAGCAGGGCGCGTTCCGCCGAGACCCTGACCATGGTCGTCGCGCAGTTGAGCGGTTCCAGCAGGGCGTTGGTCACCTCGTCGTCCGATCGGGTCTCGATCCCGATGGCGCCCTGGGCCACCGCCGGCAGCATGACGTCCGGCTCCAATACCGACGTGATCCTGTCGGTCATGTCGAGCCGCTTCAGGCCGGCCAGCGCCAGCAGGGTGGCGTCGACATCGCCGTCCGCCAGCTTGCGCAGCCGCGTCTCCACATTGCCGCGGATCGGCACCACCTTCAGGTCGGGACGGCGCGACAGGACCTGGGCCTGCCGCCGCAGGCTGGCGGTGCCGACCACGGCGCCTTCCGGCAAGTCGTCGAGATGCTTGGCGACGTTGGAGAAGAAGGCGTCGCGCGGGTCCTCGCGTGGCAACAGGCAGCGGATCTCCATGCCGTCGGGCAGCCAGGTCGGCACGTCCTTCATGGAGTGGACCGCCAAGTCGATGGTGCCCGCCGCCAGGGCCTCCTCGATCTCCTTGGTGAACAAGCCCTTGCCGCCGGCCTCCATCAGGGTGCGGTCCTGGATTCGGTCGCCGGTGGTCTTGATGACCACGATCTCGATCGCGTCGGGAGCCGCCAGCGCGGCGTGGGCCGCCGCCAAGCGCGCTCGGGTCTGATGGGCCTGGGCCAGCGCCAGCGGACTGCCGCGCGTGCCGATTCGCACTGGGATTCGCACAGGAGATCGCCCTTGGTTAGCAGCCAGGTTGTTCATTGGTTTTCTTTAGGACGTTATGAAGTTCCGCGGAAGTCCCCACATGAGCTTGGATGGCGCAAGTGGAAAGTCCGTTGGTATAGGGGCTTTTAGGCTATATGTCTCGCGATCCGGTTGCCGCGGTGCGGTGGGACGCGATGATTGAGGGCGGGGGATGATAACGGAACGGAGGCAGGTGATCTTCTCGAACGAGGCGGTCCGCGAGGCGGTCCAGTTGTTCGCGACGGCGCATCCGGACAAGATGCCGCACGGCCAAGTCCGCCGGGTCTGGACGTCGCCCGATCCCGATCTGTGCCTTCATGTCCAGATTGAAAAGATCGGCGGCCGCGACCTTCATGAAATAAGGTTTGGCCAGGACAAGATAGCGGCCTTCCTGATCCTGTTCTGCCGCAAGAACAAGATCCCGCTGCCCCGATCGGCCGAGAAGTTCCTGGAGATCGAGAACGGCTGCCTTTCGCTGGTGATCACCAAGCGCATCATGGCGCTGACACCGGCGCGTCCTTGAGCATCCGGTGCCGGTGTCATGATCCGCCGTTCGTAAAGATGATGGTATCTCAATGATAGTCCTGGGTATCGAGACCAGTTGCGACGAGACCGCCGCCGCCGTGGTCACCGACCGGCGCGAGATCCTGGGCGATGTCGTGCTGTCCCAACTCACCGACCATCGCCCCTATGGCGGCGTCGTGCCGGAGATCGCGGCGCGCGCCCATCTGGACCACTTGGACGGCCTGATCCGCCGCGCGATGGACGAGGCCGGTTTGGGTTTCGACCAACTCGACGGTGTCGCCGCGACCGGTGGGCCGGGCCTGATCGGCGGGGTGATCGTCGGCGTGATGACGGCCAAGGCGATCGCCGCCGTGCGAGGATTGCCGTTCATCGCGGTCAATCACCTGGAAGGCCACGCGCTGACCGCCCGGTTGACCGACCCGGCTCCGGAGGGGCTGTCTTTCCCCTACCTGCTGCTGCTGGTCTCGGGTGGACATTGCCAGATCCTGGCGGTGGAGGGCGTGGGGCGGTATCGCCGGCTCGGCACCACGATCGACGACGCGGTGGGCGAGGCGTTCGACAAGGCGGCCAAGCTGATGGGCCTGGGCTATCCGGGGGGACCCTTGCTGGAGCGCGCGGCCGAGGGCGGCGACGCCAGCCGGTTCGACCTGCCACGCCCGATGAAGGGCCGTCCCGGCTGCGACTTCTCGTTCTCCGGCCTCAAGACGGCGGTGCGCAACCGCCTGAGCGAGTTGCCGCCGGGGCCGTTCGACCCGATCGACATCCGCGATCTCGCCGCCAGCTTCCAAGCCGCGGTCGGCGACGTGATGGTCGACCGCTGCTCCCGCGCCATGGCCCAATTCCGCGCCGAGCACCCGACAGGCGATACCCTGGTGGTGGCGGGTGGTGTCGCGGCCAACAAATACCTGCGGGCGCGCCTGACGGCGCTGGCGGACAAGCAGGGCTTCCGCTTCCAGGCTCCTCCCCTGCGCTTGTGCACCGATAACGCCGTGATGATCGCCTGGGCCGGTCTGGAGCGGCTTAGACTGGGCGACACCGACGGCCTCGACTTCGCCCCCCGCCCCCGCTGGCCCCTTGACCCGACCGCCCGGAAACCGGACGGCAAGGGAGCCAAGGCTTGAACCGGTGATCAAAAGCCTGGATCAGGTATTCGGGCGATTTATCTTGACGGAGATGATGTCGACCATGTGGATTGAACCCTCATGGTCGCTGCCATCGGCGAGCCGGACCGGGTTCTTGGGCAGGGCCAATTTGTACCGGTAGAGCACCGCGATCAACTGGTTGGCCGATCGACCACGCCGCGTGATGGAGTAGCAAGGCTCATCATCGATCAGATGAACCCGACCCGGCCGGTCGGGCGATTGTATCGCATGTGAGATCGCCGAGAACATCATGTTCAGCTGACCGTGACTCATGGGCTGTAGTGGCGGCATCCCGACGAGTGTTGGAATCATGTCGAGCGTCGTCCAAGTTCTTGCCTGAGCAATTCCGCCAAAGCCGCGTCAGCGAAGCGCGCAGTTCGGGATCGTCCATGCCGGCTGGATGAACTTCGGGATCACGCTTCTCCCAGGAATCGAGCTCTTCCCAACTCGGATAGCCGAGCGAAGCGTATGTGTCGGTGGACTCCCTCGCGTTCGCCAAATCCAAACGCCCATCGTTCCCAGTGGCGAAGAACGCGTCGACGGCCTCCTTCGCGAAGCGGCGGAGTTCTGGGTCATCCGGCTCGACAGGGTGGAACTCAGGCTGCGTCACTTCGTAGGGGGCGAGCTTGTCCAAATCCGATGAGGCGGGCCCCAAGCATCCCTCGGTGGATGAACCCAGCTCTGATGGCCCAGCAGCGCGCGGGAAGACTCGCCGACCTTCGCCTGAATTCTCCCGAGTCCCTTGGACCGTCGCCATGAAGAGCGCTCTCCCGCGTACCGATCCAAAACTCTATCCGAAATCGTGAGCCCGCGCCACGGCTCTACCATCGCATGACGATGTCGGCGTCGCGCGCTTGGGGAACCGCAACCCGGTTGCCATGGCGTCGCCGCTCCCGTAATGACAGCGGCATCCGTCACCCAAGGGAAACCGTCATGACCGTCGCCGCCGTTCAGCCTTTCGCCAGCGTTGGCGTGATCGGCGCAGGCGCGTGGGGCACCGCGATCGCCCTGGCGGCACGGCGGGCGGGGCGCCGGGCCACGCTGTGGGCGCGCGAGCCGGATGTGATCGACGCGATGCGCCGGGACCGGGAGAACACGCGCTATCTTCCCGGCATCCCGCTCGACCCCGACCTCCAATTGACCGCCGATCTGGCGGAAGCCGCGGCGGCCGACGCGCTGATGCTGGTGACGCCGGCCCAGCACCTTCGGGCGGCCTGCCAAAGGCTGGAGCCGCTGACAAGGCCGGGCACGCCGGTGGTGCTGTGCGCCAAGGGCATCGAGCTGGCGACCGGCGACCTGATGAGCGAGGCCGCCTCGGCCGCTTTGCCCGGCCGGCCCATCGCCGTGCTGTCCGGTCCGACCTTCGCCGCCGAGGTCGCGCGCGGCCTGCCGACGGCGGTCACGCTGGCGATCGCGGACCAGGAGCTGGGCGCCCGTCTGGTCGAGACCTTGGGCAGCCGGTCCTTCCGCCCCTACCTGTCGGATGACGTGACCGGCGCCCAGATCGGCGGCGCCGTCAAGAACGTGCTCGCCATCGCGTGCGGCATCATCGCGGGCCGCCGGCTGGGCGACAACGCCCGGGCGGCCCTGATCACCCGCGGGCTGGCCGAGATCAGCCGATTGGGACTGGCGCTGGGCGCCCGGCCGGAAACCCTGATGGGGCTGTCCGGGCTTGGCGACCTGACCTTGACCTGCACCAGCCTGCAGTCGCGCAACATGTCGCTGGGCGTGGCGCTGGGCGAGGGACGGCCCCTGGCCGATATCCTGGGCGAGCGCCATTCCGTCGCCGAGGGGGTCCACACCGCCGCCGCCGTTGGAGCGCTGGCCGCCCGCCATGGGGTGGACATGCCGATCTGCCAAGCGGTCGACTCGATCCTGAACCAGGGCGCCGATATCGACGCGACCATCGCCGCCCTGATGGCTCGGCCGTTTCGAATCGAGGGCCGGTAGGGTAAGACTACGGACCGTCGGTCGAACGGCCGGCGGTCAAACACGGACGGCCAACCACAGGGGAGGAATCGAACATGCTGTACATCATCGATTGCGCCGACAAGGCCGGCAGTGGCGACATCCGGGCATCCAACCGCACCGCCCATCTGGCCTATCTGGAGAGCTTCGGCGACAAGGTCTTCGCGGCGGGACCGACGTTGACCGACGACGGCAGCGCCATGACCGGCAGCGTCCTGATCGTCGAGTTCGACGACCGCGCCGCCGCCGAGCGCTTCTGCGCCGACGATCCCTATGCCAAGGCGGGTCTTTTCGAGTCCGTGACGATCCGCCCCTGGCGCAAGGTCCTGCCCAAGTCGCCGGCTTGACGCCACGACAGGACACACACCCGAACCCGACGCGAAACCAAGACTGAAGACCCGAGGCGGCGATGGCCTACTGGCTGGTTAAATCCGAGCCCTTCAAATATTCCTGGGACCGGATGGTCGCGGATGGCGTCACCCATTGGGACGGGGTCCGCAACCACCAGGCATCCAACAACCTGAAGGCCATGCGCCTGGGCGATCGCGCCTTCTTCTACCATTCCAACGATGGGCTGGAGATCGTCGGCGTGGTCGAGATCGCCCGGGAGTATTATCCCGATCCCAGCGACGCCGCCGGCAGGTTCGGCATGGTCGACGTCAAGCCGGTCATCGCCGTCGAGACGCCCGTGACACTGAAACAAATGAAGGCGGATCCGGAACTGGCCGACATGGCGCTGATCCGCCAGTCACGCCTGTCGGTCTGTCCGGTCACCGAGGCGCAGTGGAGTCATATCACCCGATTGGCCGGCATCGATGCCTGAACACGGGGAGCCGGAGCCGCTCTGCGATCTGACGGAGATCCCCGACGGCACCGGTCGGGGTTTCACGCTGCGCCAGTCGGGCGGGACCGAGGCGCCGCTCGACGTGGTCGTGGTCCGCCAAGGGGATCGCGCGTTCGGCTATGTCAATTCATGCCCGCACGCGCGGTCGCCGCTGGACTGGACGCCGGATCGCTTCATGAGCCTGGATGGCCAGCATATCCAATGCGCCACCCATGGCGCGCTGTTCCAGGTGGAGGACGGGCTTTGCGTCCAAGGCCCCTGTGTCGGCCGGTCGCTGACGCCCATTCCGACAAGGGTCGAGGGCGGCCGGGTCATCGTCGTCCCGAACCGCCCCCGTCGATGACCTGCTTCCGTGACGATCCGTCTCAGCGCGCATCCGGCAGGCTGGCCGCGAAATCCTTGGTGGAGTGGAGCACGCGCCGCGCGATGCCGCGCAATTCCTCGGCCGCCGCCGCGTAGCCCTTGCCGTCGTGGGGCAGGGCTCCCAGGACGGCGTCGATCGTCATCATGCTCGTCCGATTGCTGATCTGGCTCAAGCGGCCGACGCCATCCGCCCGGTTGTCCACTCCGCCGTCAGCGCCAATGTCCATCGCCATCCCACCGCCCCGTTCTCATCGTCCCGTTGCACGACACCAGCCACCGCCGCTCAACGTTAGATGAAGAGCCGTTAACGCTGGGTAAATGTTGCCAAAGCGGAACGTCCCGCACGCCTATCCCGTCAGGACAGGGGAAGCGGCACCTTGCGACTTATTGTCCATAGCCAAACCCACGAACCGCGTGATCGCGCGTCGTTGGCGAGTAGACCGCTTCGCAAGTGGAAAGACCACTCCCGTAACCGGCCGCTCCGCAAGGAAAAGATCCGCGTTTCGGGCATATGGAAGCACGTGGCGGAGCGACATGATCCATACAATAATCATGGTAATACCAAGGGTATGATTAGGCAGGGTTCATGGGGGCGGGCAAATACCATCATGCGAAGGTGATGGCTGTCTTCCACGCCTTCTTGGGGTGGATCCTTGGACATGGGGCATTCGCCAGCCCCTTCGGGTTCTGCCGCCACTCCGATCATTTGCGCGATTCAACGCGTGAATTCGGATCTGCGGAATCGCGACCGACCCACCGCCACTGGCTTGAGGTAGATCAATGACTGAAAAAGGCGTGGCGCATATAAATCGTCAAGCGAGTTTTCACGGCCCGAGAGCCTCGCGCGGGGCACCGCGCGCTTCGCCCGAGTGGCTTGTTAAAGCTGGGCGGCTGTGGATAATCACTTGCTAACCGTGAGGTTACCGGATCGATTGTTGCAAAATCGGCCGTCAACAGTAACCAGAATGAACCGGGGGAACCGCGAGCCCATGAACACAACGCCGAACACGACTCCCAGCACCTTCCCGCCTCCCGAAGCTGTTGCGAAGTCGGCCTGGGTCGATGCCGAAGGCTACACCCGGATGTACGAGCAGTCGGTCAAGGATCCGGAGGCTTTCTGGGGTGAGCAAGGCAAACGCCTGGACTGGATCCGTCCGTACACCAAGGTCAAGGATGTCAGCTTCACCGGCGACGTCCACATCCGATGGTTCTACGACGGCACGCTCAACGTCAGCGCCAATTGCATCGACCGCCATCTGGCCGACAAGGCCGATCAGACCGCCATCATCTGGGAAGGCGACAACCCGGCCGAAAGCAAGCACATCACCTACCGCGAACTGCACGAGCAGGTCTGCCGGCTGGCCAACGTGCTCAAGGCCAAGGGCGTCAAGAAGGGTGACCGGGTCACCATCTACCTGCCGATGATCCCCGAGGCCGCCTACGCCATGCTGGCCTGCGCCCGGATCGGCGCCATGCATTCGATCGTGTTCGGCGGCTTCTCGCCGGACAGCCTGCGCGACCGTCTGGTCGACTGCGACAGCCATCTGCTGATCACGGCCGACGAAGGCCTGCGCGGCGGCCGCAAGGTTCCGCTGAAGAAGAACGCCGATGTCGCCCTGGCCGCGTCGCCGAACGTCCGGACCCAGCTGGTGGTTCGCCGCACCGGCGGCGCGGTCGATTGGACCGAGGGCCGCGATTTCTGGTACGACGAGGAGATCGCCAAGGTTTCGGCCGATTGCCCGCCGGAGGAGATGAGCGCCGAGGACCCGCTGTTCATCCTCTACACCTCCGGCTCGACAGGCAAGCCCAAGGGCGTGCTGCACACCACCGGCGGCTATCTCGTCTACGCCTCGATGACGCACCAGTACGTCTTCGACTACAAGCCGGGCGAGGTCTATTGGTGCACGGCCGATGTGGGTTGGGTCACCGGCCACTCCTACATCGTCTATGGCCCACTCGCCAACGGCGCCACGACCCTGATGTTCGAGGGCATCCCGAACTATCCCTCCGTCTCGCGCTTCTGGGAAGTGGTCGACAAGCACAACGTCGCGATCTTCTACACCGCGCCGACCGCCATCCGCGCGCTGATGCGCGAGGGTGAGGCGCCGGTCAAGAAGACCAGCCGCAAGTCGCTGCGCATCCTGGGTTCGGTCGGCGAGCCGATCAATCCCGAGGCTTGGCTCTGGTACAATCGCGTGGTCGGCGACGAGCGCTGCCCGATCGTCGACACGTTCTGGCAGACCGAGACTGGCGGTATCCTGATCTCGCCGCTGCCCGGCGCCACGACGGCCAAGCCCGGTTCCGCCACCCTGCCGTTCTTCGGTGTTCAGCCGGTTGTCGTGGACAACGACGGCAAGCTGCTGGAAGGCGAGACGGAGGGCAACCTGTGCATCGCCGACAGCTGGCCCGGCCAGATGCGGACGGTGTTCGGCGACCATGTCCGGTTCGTCCAGACCTACTTCTCGACCTTCGAGGGCAAGTATTTCACCGGGGACGGCTGCCGCCGCGACGCCGATGGGTACTACTGGATCACCGGCCGCGTCGACGACGTGATCAACGTGTCCGGCCACCGCATGGGCACCGCCGAGATCGAGAGCGCGCTGGTCGCCCATCCCAAGGTCGCCGAGGCCGCGGTCGTCGGTTACCCGCACGACCTCAAGGGACAGGGCATCTACGCCTATGTCACGCTCAACGCCGGCGAACACCCGAGCGACGAGCTGCGCAAGGAGTTGGTGACCTGGGTCCGCAAGGAGATCGGTCCGATCGCGACGCCGGACCTGATCCAGTGGGCTCCCGGCCTGCCGAAGACCCGTTCCGGTAAGATCATGCGCCGCATCCTGCGCAAGATCGCCGCGAACGAGCACGAGGCCCTGGGCGACACCTCCACGCTGGCCGACCCCGGCGTCGTCCACGATCTGGTCGACAGCCGCATGAACCGCGGCTGACATCCGCCGTCGAACGCGGGGAGGGGAAGGGGGGCTCCGGCCCCCCTTTTCGTTGCCGGACCGCTTGGAGGCCATACCGATCACGGCTCGCGCCACCGGTACGGAATGCTAATCCACCGCTGATGAAACAACTAATCCGGTTGGTTCGTCGATCCACCCGACCTACGGCCACCGTCGTCAATCGATGAAAAATTGGCCGGTCGAATGCGTCCGCCTTCGCCGTCTCAGCGCCGACTCCGCGCCAGCACCGCCAGTTGGAAGAAGGCGCGGGCGCAGATGGTTTCATCGGGCATGTTGGTGCGTTTGCAGTCGGCTTCGGCGTCGGTTAGGCGGTCCAGGCCCTGGCGCAACCCGGCGGGTGTCCAGCGCCTCACTTGGGCGGTGAACTGGTTCTTGACCTTGAAGAACAGGGGTGGGCGCAGGCTCGCCACCGCGCGTTCGACCGACTCGCCGCGCTCGACCTGGGCCACGACCAGTTGCAGGCGCTGGAAGTGGCGCTGGGCGGAGCGCAGGATCGGCACCGGGCTCATGCCTTCCGCGAACAGCCGGCGCAACGCCCGGTCGACACCGGCGAAATCGCCGTCGCCCGCCGCCCATGACGGCGCGTCCATCTCCAGGGCGCCGCTGTCACCGATGCAGGCCTGGGCGTCCTCCAGCTCGACCCGCCTGCCTCCCTCGCCCATATAGGTCACCAGCTTCTCGATCTCGCCGCGCGCGACCATCCGGTCGCCCACCAGGCTGCTGGCGAGGAAGTCGCGGGCGTCGGTGCTGACGGTCAGCTTGTGGGCGGCCAGCATGTTTCCGATGGTCTCGCCCAGCGCCGCCTCGTCCTCGACATAGCAGGGGATCGGAGCGCCGGTATCGGCGTTCTCGAACAGCGCCCGCAGCTTCGACCCCTTGGACAGGTCGCCGGCCTCGACCACGACCATGCTGTCGCCACTGGGCATCGATCCGAACAGCGAGGCGAAGGCGCCGGTGACGCCATCGTCGGCGTCGCGGATCCGGATCAAGCGCCTGCCGCCGGTCAGCGCCATCGACGCCACCTCGTCGGCCAGCCGCGCCGGGTCCTTGGCGATCGCCGAGCCGAGCAGGTCGACCACCCGGAACGGGTCGTGCTGGTCCGGGCAGACGCCGCGGGCCACGGTATCGGCGCGTTCCCGCACCAGACCGCTGTCGGGACCGTAGAACAGCACCGCCCTGACCTGGGGGTCGGGGCGGCGGACAAATCCCTCGATCCTGCCGGCCGGGACCTTCACGCCCGACCCCCGGCGCGCGGACGGGCGGTCACGCGATCAGGCTCACACCACCACATTGACGATGCGGTTGGGCACGTGGATCAGCTTGCGGATCGTCTTGCCGTCGATCGCCCGCTGGACGTTGGCGTCGGCCAGCGCCGCCGCGCGCGCGACCTCCTCGCTGGCGTCGCGTGGCAGCGGAATCGAGGCGCGCAGCTTGCCATTGACCTGGATCGCCACCACGACGCTCTCGTCCACCACCAGCGCCGGATCGGCCTCCGGCCACGGCGACTCGGTCAGAAGGGTGGCATGGCCCAAGCCCTGCCACAGCTCCTCGCCCAGATGCGGCATCATCGGGCCGATCAGCTTGACCAGCGTCTCGAAACCCTCGCGCAGCACCCAGTCCTCGCCGGCGCCCTTGCCGTCGAGATCGGAGAGCGCGTTGGTCAGCTCGCGGACCCGCGCCACCGCCTTGTTGAAGCGGAACTTCTCGACGTCATCACCCAGTCCGTCGATCGTCTTGTGGACGATCCGGCGTACCGCCTGACCCTTGTCCGAGATCGTGGCGGGCACGGGAGTCCCGGCCGCCGCCAGCGGCACCACCGGCTCGGTGATCAGGCGCCAGACGCGCGCGGCGTAGCGCCAAGCGCCGTCGATGCCCGACTCGGTCCATTCCAGGTCGCGCTCCGGCGGGCTGTCGGACAGCAGCAGCAGCCGCATGGTGTCGGCGCCGTAGGTGTCGATGATGTGCTCCAAGCCGACGACGTTCTTCTTCGACTTGCTCATCTTCTCCAGGCGGCCCGCCTCGACGGACTCGCCGGTCTCGCGGCTCACCGTCTGGCCGTCGCGCTGCTCGACCTCCTCCGGGTAGAGCCACTTGCCGGCTTGGTCCCGGTACGTGGCGTGCGTCACCATCCCCTGGGTCATCAGGCCCTCGAACGGCTCGGCGACGCTCAGGTAGCCGCAATCCTTCAAGGCGCGGGTGAAGAAGCGGGAGTAGAGCAGGTGGAGCACGGCGTGCTCGACACCGCCGATATACTGGTCGACCGGCAGCCAGTAATCCGCGGCGGCGCGGTCGAACGCGGTCGTCGTGTCGTGCGGCGAACAGAAGCGCGCGAAATACCACGAGCTTTCGAAGAAGGTGTCGAAGGTGTCGGTCTCGCGTCGGGCCTCGCCCCCGCAGGTCGGGCAGGTCGTATGCTTCCAGGTCGGGTGATGGTCCAGCGGGTTGCCCGGCTGGTCGAAGCTGACATCGGTCGGCAGCTCGACCGGCAGATCCTGTTCCGGAACCGGAACGATGCCGCAGGTGGCGCAATGGATCACCGGGATCGGGCAGCCCCAATAGCGCTGGCGGCTGACGCCCCAGTCGCGAAGGCGGTAGATCGTGGTGCCCTCGCCCTTGCCGGCGGCCTCCATGCGCTCGATCACGGCGCGCTTGGCGGCCTCGACCTCCAGGCCGTCCAGGAAGTCGGAGTTCCGCAGGTGGCCGGGACCCGTGTAGGCCTCCGCGCCGACCTGGAAGCTGGCCGGGTCGCTGTCGTCGGGCACCACCACCGGCAGCACCGGCAGGCCGTATTTGCGGGCGAAGTCCAGGTCGCGCTGGTCATGCGCCGGGCAGCCGAAGATGGCGCCGGTGCCGTATTCCATCAGGACGAAGTTGGCGACGTGGACCGGGACCGTCCGCCCCTCGACGAAGGGATGGATCGCCTTCAGCCCGGTGTCGAAGCCGAGCTTCTCCGCCGTCTCGATCGCCGCCTCGCTGGTGCCGATCCGGTTGCACTCCGCGATGAAGTCGGCCAGGGCCGGGTTGTCGGCCGCCAGGCGCGCCGCCAGCGGATGGTTGGGCGAAACCGCCACGAAGCTGGCGCCGAACAGGGTGTCGGGCCGCGTCGTGAAGACCTCGATCTTCTCCTGCTCATTCACCAAGTCGAAGGCGAAGCGCAGGCCGGACGACTTGCCGATCCATTTCTCCTGCATGGTCCGGACCTTGTCCGGCCAACGCTCCAGCTTGCCGATGGCGTCCAGCAACTCGTCGGCGTACTGGGTGATCTTCAGGAACCACTGGCTCAGCTTGCGCTTCTCGACCGGGGCGCCGGAGCGCCAGCCGCGCCCGTCGATCACCTGTTCGTTGGCCAGCACGGTGTTCTCGACCGGGTCCCAATTGACCCAGCTCTCCTTGCGGTACGCCAATCCGGCGTTCAGGAAATCCAGGAAGATCTTCTGTTCGTGGCGGTAGTATTCCGGCGCGCAGGTCGCGATCTCGCGCGTCCAGTCATAGGCCAGCCCCAGCGTCTTCAGCTGGTCGCGCATCGTGGCGATGTTCTGGTAGGTCCAGGTCGCGGGATGCACCTTGTTGGCGATGGCGGCGTTCTCCGCCGGCAGGCCGAAGGCGTCCCAGCCCATGGGATGCAGCACGTTGAAGCCGCGCGCCCGTTTGTAGCGCGCCACCATGTCGCCGATCGCGTAGTTGCGGGCGTGGCCGACATGGAGCCGTCCCGACGGGTACGGGAACATCTCCAGCACGTAGTATTTCGGCCGGCTGGGATCCTCGTGGGCGACGAAGCTGCCCCGTTCGTCCCAGATCGCCTGCCACTTGGCCTCGGTTTCCTTGGAATTATACCGCGACATCCAACATCCCTCACCGCGCCCAGACATCCCCAGCGGGGTGGACGACGCACATCACCAAATCATTATCGTCGGCTCCGGCCGAACGTTCCCTCCGGAGCCCCACCCGAAACCCGTCTTCCGCCGAAAAACCTAGCGGCTGTCGGCGGTCTGCGCGATCCGCATCTGGCGCGCGCGGGTCAGCACGGTATCCTCCAGCTTGCTCGCGGTCTCGGTGCTCACGCCCGAGTCGCGCCAGTCGCCGCCGTTCGGTCCCGTGCCCGTCCGCTGCTGGCGGAAGACGCTGACCCGCACCCCGTCGGCGCGAAGCTGGCGGTCCAGGATGTAGAGGTTGACCTTGAAGCGCTCGTTCGGCGTCTCCGGCGGGGAGTACCAGTCGGTCAGGATGACGCCGCCGAACGGATCGGCCGACACGATCGGCATGAACGCCAGCGTGTCGAGCGAGGCGCGCCACAGGAAGCTGTTGACGCCGATACCCTGGGCGTTCTGCGCGTCCTGATCGGCGCGGCGCGGCCCCAGCAGGGTGAATCCGCCCTCGCCGCCAAGCAGGCTGCCATTGCGGTACCGCTTGTCCTCGTCCGGATCGGGGAACGTCGCTTCCGGCTTGATATTGCCGCAACCGCTCAGCAACAGCGTTGCGCCGAGCACGCCCAGCAGGACGGCGGCCGACTTGCGTCGGGATGATGCCTCCGGGGCGGGGATCGTCCGGGCGGTGATATGCGGAAATCGAGCCATTTTGTCTGACATCTCTGCGGTTCGGGCGCCGGAAATTAGACCAAAGGCCGGTGCGAGCGCAAGCGATCGGTCGTTCGGGGAGCCACGGGGGGACGGGATTCGCACGTGGATACGCGGGTCAAGCCCGCGCATGACGATAAGGGGAGCGGGCGGTTCTTGGCCGGTCGATCGCTTGGCACCATCGCCGATCGACCGCTTGATGAACCGATGCCCCCAACACGTCATGCGCGGGCTTGACCCGCGTATCCACGTGCTAATCCCGATGATGCGGCGGAGACCAAGCGTATCCGGTTGTCAGGATCACCCAACCAGCTTAACACATTAGTTGCATTTATGTTACTCTTATCAGTTGTATACCTATTTCGATAAAAATCCATTTGCGGAGCATATCCGGAGAATCACAAGAATAGGGAGAACGGTCGGTAGGCCGAAAGTCATTATGGGGAACAAAGATGCGCAAACTCCTTCTCACGACGACGTCGGCCGCCGCCCTTTGCGCGCTGACCGCGCAGGTCCAGGCTCAGATGACCGTCACGCTCGGTGGCTACACGGAATTCTTCGCGGCGACCTATGATGACGACCTGGGCTCCAACCGGACGTCCCGCGAGTTCCAACTGGAGGCCGAGATCGTCGTCAAGGCCGATGGCAAGGCCAACAATGGCCTGCTCTACGGCGCCAAGGTCGAGTTGCAGAACAGCACGCCGAACGCCGGCACCGGCGTCGGCACCGACGAGGCGTCGGTTTATCTCGGCGGCGGCTGGGGCCGTCTCGAACTGGGTGATTTCGACGGCGCCGCCGACACGCTCAAGATCTACGCGCCGGTTGTTGGCGTCGAGCAGATCGACGGCGACTATCCGGACTTCGCTGGCGGCCAGCCGAACTTCGGCATGCACATTCCGAACACCGGCGACTCGACCAAGATCATGTACCTGACCCCGCGCATCGCGGGCTTCCAAGGCGGCGCCAGCTACACGCCGGAAGCGGGCGACGAGGCGCAGCGTGTCGTCACCCTGAAGACCGCCAGCACCTACAAGGACGTCGGCGAGTTCGGCGTCAACTACACCGGCGAGTTCTCCGGAGTCGGCGTGTCGCTCGGCGCCACCCTGACGACGGCCGAGAGCAACGCCAGCTCCGGCGTCGAGGACTTCACCGCCTGGAACCTGGGCGCCCAGATCACCTTTGGCGATTTCGCCCTCGGCGGCGGCTATGTCGACGCCAACGACTTCCTGCTGCCGACCACCGGCGCCATCGACGACGACCAGACCGCTTGGCATGTCGGCGGCAGCTTCACGACCGGCCCGATCGCCATCGCCGCGACATACCTCGCCGCCGAGGGTTATTCCGGCGCCAATGGCGGCTACAGCACCGATTACCAAGCCTACAGCTTGGGAGCCACCTACGCCCTGGCGCCCGGCATGGTCGTCGAGACGGAGATCACCTTCTTCGAGGACGATTTCCTGACCGGCACACGCGGCGCCACGACCAAGGGCAGCAACGACGGCTATGTCTTCGTCCTCGGCACCCGTCTGGACTTCTGACATCCACTCCCATTCAATGTGAGTTCGAGCGGCGGCGGCATCCTTGGCGGGTGCCGCCGCTTCTCGTTCGAGCTAGGCGTGCCGGGATGTTGTGTCGATCGCGCAACAGTGTGGGCTCTTATCCACTCTCTTTGGTATTAGGTGATTGCCTGGATTACCCATAAGGGATTATCCCAACATCCAACCCGAAGGTTTGGGTAGTCCAAAGGTCTTACCAGGGAGTCAAAGCAATGAGGAACATCCTCCTCGCCACCACCGCGCTCGCCGCCGTCGTCGGTTTCACCTCCGCCGCCAACGCCCAGATGAAAGTCACCTTGGGCGGTTACACCGAATTTTTCGCCGCGATCTATGACAACAATGTCTCCGCCGTTGGCACCCAGCAGAGCGGCACCGAGCGTGAGTTCCAGCTCGAAACCGAGATCCTGATTAAGGCCGACGGCAAGGCTGACAACGGCCTGCTGTACGGCGCCAAGGTCGAACTGCAGAACGGCATCCCGACCGCCGGCACCACCGGCATCGGCACCGACGAGGCCTCGGTCTACATTGGCGGTTCCTGGGGCCGTCTGGAACTGGGCGACTTCGACGGCGCCGCCGACACTCTGTCGATCTACGCCCCGCTGGTTGGCATCGAGAGCATCGACGGCGACGGCATCGACTTCCTCGCGGTCAACGGCGTCTCGTTCGCCGGCAAGACGGGTACCTTCGAAGTGGGCCGCACGCCCTGGGGTGCCGCCATCAAGGCCCCGGACAGCAGCGACGCGACCAAGATCATGTACCTGACACCGCGGGTCGCCGGCTTCCAGGGTGGCTTCAGCTACACGCCGGAGAATGGTGACGAGGCCCAGAACGTCATCGCCAACAAGAACACCCGTGATTACACCGACTTCCTGGAATTTGGCATCAACTACACCGGCGAATTCAGCGGCGTCTCCGTTGCCCTCGGCGCCACCGGCACCAGCGCCAACGGCAAGGGCACGACCACCAGCGTGGCTCTCAAGGACTTCACCGCCTACCAGCTTGGCGGTCAGGTCGGTTACGCAGGCTTCAAGTTCGGCGGCAGCTACATCGACGCCGACAACTACTACGTCCAGACCAAGACCGACAGTGGCGACCAGCATGCTTGGAACGTCGGCGCCTCCTACACCGCCGGTCCCGCCACCGTCGGCGTGATCTATTCGGAGTCGGAAGGCTACAAGCGGGCCATGGGCAGCACTCCTACCAGCACCTATGCCGACAAGTACGAGCTGTACGGCCTGAGCGGTTCCTACACGCTGGCTCCCGGCTTGCTGATCATGTCGGACCTGCTGTACCTCGAAGAGGACCTGAAGACGAACGCGGCGTCGACCGCGGCCGCCAACAAGGTCAGCACCGACGGCTACGTGTGGGTCATCAGCACCCGCCTGAACTTCTAGGATCCCTCGGCCTCGCGGCCGCGATTTCCCAGAAGCCTTCGGACTTGGGGCGGTGGTGAAAACCACCGCCCCTTTTCCGTCTGGTGGAACGCCTTCGAGCATCCTCCCAGATACAATTCCCCTTGACGTTATTACGTATGTTATTACGAAATGGGGCAAGCAACCCGCGAGGCGACCATGCACACGACCAAACTGACCAAGATCGGCAATTCGACCGGATTGACGATTCCGCGCGATGTCCTCTCTGCGGCTGATCTCCAACGTGGTGACGAGGTCGGGATCGAGGTTCGTGATGGGCGGCTCGAGATCACCAGAGTCGATGACAGCTATAATGCGGCCCTGGATATTGGCCGACGATTCGCCGCTCGATATCGTCGTACGATGGCGATTCTCTCAAAATGATCGACGCTGTCCAAGAAGCCACGATACAAGGCCGGAAATACGTCAATCCGCCTTTGCAAGTTATCCTGGAATTTCATGATGAATTGCTGGCCGAGCATGGTGGCACACCGGGTATCCGTGACCTCGGAGCGCTGGAGGCATCGATGGCGCGGCCTTATCAACTCATCGCCTATGCCGACGAAAGGCTGACGATCTTCGATCTGGCGGCGGCGCTTTGCGCCAGCATTTGCCGGAGCCGTCCTTTCATCGACGGAAATAAGCGTGCCGCGTTCCTGGCGCTGGGGCTGGCACTCGGCCTCAACGGGTTCGAACTTGACACCACCGAACGGGAAGCCGCCGACCGCGTGTTGAATTTGGCCAGCGGCTCCTTGCCGGAACAGGAGTTCCGGGATTGGGTGGCGGACCACTCTTACGCGATCGACGACGTTTCCTGATCACGCCACCTCGACCACCTTCATGTTGCCCAACTCCGTCAGCAACTGACGCCGCGCGGTCTCGTTCAGGCTCGGGTGCGCCGCGGCGAACTCCGATTCGCTAAAGCTCTCGCGGGAGATGACCCACGACACCGGGCCCTCGACTCCGGGCGGGATCGGCACGGCGCGGCGGTCGTCGCCCAACTGCCAGCCATTGGCCCCGCGCGTCACCTTGAGGTTCGCGTTGCGGCGGCGCCAGCGCTTGGCCAGCGCGTCGTCCGGCAGGTTCAGCGTGCCGCGGTCATAATGGTATCCGCGCATGAAGGCGGCGAACTGCCGCACCACGGCTGGCTCGCGCACGAACTCGGCGACTCGGGCACCTAAGGCCGCCAGATGGTCGGCCATGGCTTGATCGGGCCCCTGATCGGGTGAGGGCACGGTCTTGCGGAACAGCGGGTCCTGGACCGCCCGCTCGAACAGCATCGAGATCAGGTCCAGCCCGATCACCGATGTCAGGCCGAAGGCGATGTGGACGCTGGTCTGGCCGGACGCCAGCGCGTCGTGGTACCAGCCGCGCGGCAGGTACAGCACGTCGCCCGGCTTCAGCGTGACTTCCAGGCTGATCGGACCCTTGTGCTTGTCGTGGAAGTCCTGGCCCAGGCTCTTGAAGTAGGGATGGGCGATCGGGTCCTCGAAATGGCGCTGGTAGATCCGCCATGTCTTCTCGCCCTCGACATGCAGGGCGTAGACATCGTGGGTGTCGAAATGGCTGCCGAACGCCTGATGGGCTTGCCACGAGCAATAGAGATTGCCCTGGGCCTTGCCGCCGACGCCCTGCTCCAGCGCGTTGGCCGTCGCCTTCAGGCCGGGGGTCAGGCTGTCGATGTCGTTGCAGACCAGCGAGGCGCCGCGCCTCAGCCAGACGCCGACCTTTTGCAGGTCGGCCATCATCGCCTCGCGCCCCTCCCGGTCCAGTCCGGGCCGGCAATAGTCGCCAGCGTCCAGGATGCGGGTGTCGAGCACCAGTTGCAGCGACTTCGACGACCATAGGCCGGACTGGCCGAGCAGTCCCGACAGCGTCTTCCAATCCATCACCGAGGCGAGCTTGGCGCCGTCGCCGGGAATATGCACCGGCTTCCGGCCATGATAGTCGCGGAAGAATTCCTCCGGCGTCAGCGGATACAGGATATCGGCCAAGCTTGATATCGTCTCTGGCATGGTCTGTTTCCTCGCGCTCGGGGCTTGGTTGCCGCCCGCTCCAGTCTGACGCGGGCGTCGGTGTTCGGAACACGGATGGATCCGATATCACACCGATGCGCCTCGATCCATCCCGGGACGTGGGACCGGCTCGCCTGGATTGGAGAATCTCCGCGCCGGTTCAGCCTTGCCGTTTCCCGCCGCATGGGCGAAAACTGCCGTCATGATGACCACCGACACAGCGACGCCCGACGCCACACCGCCGGACGCTCCCACCGACATCGCCGCCAACCTGGCCGCCGTCCGTCACGCTATCGCCGAGGCCGCCGGCAAGGCGGGACGCGATCCGGCGGAGGTCACGCTGGTCGCCGTCGGCAAGGTCCAGCCGATCGAGAAGCTGGAGGCGGCGCTGGCCGCCGGCCAAAGGGTGTTCGGCGAGAACAGGGTTCAGGAGGCCAAGGCCAAGTTCCCGGCCCAGCGTGAGCGTTATCCAGATATCGAGCTTCACCTGATCGGCCCGCTCCAGACCAACAAGGTCAAGGAGGCGGTCGCCCTGTTCGACGTGATCGAGACGGTCGACCGGCCGAAGCTCGCCAAGGCCCTGGCCGAGGAGATGACCAAGCAGGGCCGCCGGATCAGCTGCTATGTCGAGGTCAACACCGGTGCCGAGCCGCAGAAGGCTGGCATCCCGCCCGAGGAGGTCGAGGCCTTCCTGGAGACCTGCCGGACCGAGTACGGCTTGCCCATCGCCGGCCTGATGTGCATCCCGCCGGCGGACGAGGAGCCGGCGCTCCATTTCGCGCTGCTGGCCGATCTCGCCAAGCGGCACGGCCTGCCCGTGATCAGCATGGGCATGAGCGGCGATTACGAGACGGCGGTCCGCTTCGGCGCCACCCATGTCCGGGTCGGCACCGCCATCTTCGGCGTCCGCCAGCCGAAAGAATGAGCCTCCGACACTAGCCGGAGATCGACAGCGCGTCGCCGGGCCGGCAGTCCCTGAGCAGGGTCAGCAGGTCGGACAGGGCCAGCGCCACGCAGCCGGCGGTCGGCTCGTAGTCCGGCTTCGCGACATGCATGAAGACGGCGCTGCCCTCGCCCGGGACGATCGGATCGTCGTTGTGGCCGATCACCACGACCACGTCATAGAGACCGTCGCCGCGCCACATCTCCTCGTGGCTGGCGGCGAAGGGCAGCTTGACCGGCTGGTTGTAGGCGGGATCGGCGGGAGCGTCGCACCAGCCATCGTCCGCCGCGATCGGCGCCACCGGCAATCTGGTGACCGGCGCCGCCATCCGGTCGGCGCGATAGAGCACGCGCCGCAGGGGAAACCGGCCGACCGGGGAGGCGCCATCACCCTCCCGCTTGTCGGCGCGGATGCCGCCGCGGCCCAGCGCGCAGCGGAAGGCGCCGCCGGGCCAGCTCAGCGTGCCATCCCTCGAGACCTGAATATCCATCGACTTTTCCTATGCCGCTTCGGGGTCCTGGTCAATAGGCCGCGCGGGCGGCGCCGGCCGTGGCCGGGGCGCTCCTGCCCATTCCAATGCCCATACCAGTACCCGACGGCGGCATCGACGAGGTGCCCGTCTTGGCTCCCTGACGGTACTTGTCCAGCGCGCTCATCATCATGTCGGCGACGAGTTCCGGCGGGATCTGCGCCGATCCTCCGGGCGGCCAGGCGCCATTCCGCGCCTGACCGGCGGCTTCGGCCATCTGGGCCGTCGCCGGGGTTCCGACCGGAGCCGCCACGGGTACGACGGTCGGCTTCTCGGCCGCCTGGGTCGATGCCAGATGGGCCGCGGCGCGCTGGACCGGAGCCTTCTCGAGATTGGCGCCCGGACCCGGAGCGACCGGCGGCAGCGCCTTGGGCACCAAGCCAGGAGTGCGCTTGGGTACGGCGAAGAACTTGGTTTCCGCCTCTCCCAGGCGCCGGGCTCCGGTGGCCGCCGGGGCCGCCGCCATCGGCATCAGCACCTCTCCCGCTGGCGCCGCCTCGGCCATGACCTGGGGAACGGCGGGGGAAGAGGTGGGGGCCGGAGCCGGGATTTTCGCCGCCTCCGTCCCAGTAGTCGCCGCCGGGGGCTTCTCCGCCTCGGCGAGCATGGTGGTGCCATCGGACGGCTTCCCGTCATCCGTCCCGTTGAGCATCGCCATCATATGCTCGCCGGGGTCCTTGCCGGTGGTTTCCGCGATGATGGCGCTGCCGATGCCCGCCACCAGCCCGATGACGCCGCCATAGAGCCCATCGCCGATGATCCGGGATACCCCTTTGATGCTGTCTCCCGTCATCTCGCGATAGATCGTGCTCACCACTGGAATATGCTGGAGCGGATTGACGATATCGACGAAATCCCAGAAGGACATGTCGACCGTACCCGTGTCCGGCACCTCGTTCTCGGCGTTCCCACTCTGTATCGGGGTCTCCCAATTCTTGGGAGCAGCCTGCGCGGCGGTCCGGCGCGTGGCGGCGTCGCTGGGCGGATACGGGGTCGATGGGACGGTCAGGGTATCGATGGACATGTCATGGCCTCCTGCCCATCCCTTTAGCAAGCATCGTGCCAAACCCGATGACCCGCCATCCACCGGCATTCGGCTCTCGCCGCTCGGCAAAACCTACCCAGTAGCCTCGCGGCACCGGAACGATTCTGCCGGTCAGCCGGCGCTGACGGGGACCGGCGGGTCCTCCAGCATCTCCCGTTCTGTCGTCTTGTCCGGAAAGGCGCAGAGGTCGCGGACCGGGCAGGCGGGGCAGTCGGGCTTGCGGGCCTTGCAGATGTAGCGGCCGTGTAGGATCAGCCAATGGTGGGCGTGCGGCTTCCAGCGGGCATGGACATAGCGCAGCAGCTTGCGCTCGACCTCCTCCGGCGTCTTGCCGCGCGCCAGTCCGGTGCGGTTGGAGACGCGGAAGATGTGGGTGTCGACCGCGATGGTGACTTGGCCGAACGCCACGTTCATCACGACGTTGGCGGTCTTGCGGCCGACGCCCGGCAGCGCCTCCAGTTCCTTCCGCTTACGCGGCACCTCGCCACCGTGCTCGGCGACCAGGATCTCGGACAGCCTCATGACGTTCTTGGCCTTGGTGTTGAACAGGCCGATCGTCTTGATGTGGCGCCGAAGCTCCTCCTCGCCCAACTCGATCATCTGCTGGGGCGTCTGGACGATCTTGAACAGCGGGCCGGTCGCCTTGTTGACCCCGACGTCGGTCGCCTGGGCCGACAGCACCACGGCGACCAGCAACGTATAGGGATTGGCGTATTCCAGCTCGGTCTTGGGCGCCGGGTTGTCGGCGGCGAGACGGGTGAAGAATTCCTCGATGTCGGCGGGCTTCATGTCCGCTGATGATCCCTTGGTTAAGGCACGCGCGCGGGCTCGGCCAATCCATACCGATCGGTCTTTACCATCGCGCCGGACGCATCATATCCTAGTCCCATGACCGCCATCATCCAAGACGACGCCGCAAAGCCGAAGATCTTCTTCGACGCCGTCCTGCATCCGCACAGGAGCCTATCGCGGCGCGGTTTCGTGATCTTCATGGCGGTGTTCTCGGCGATCAGCCTGACGGTGGGTGGCTTCTTCTGGTTGCAGGGCGCCTGGCCGATCTTCGGCTTCTTCGGGCTGGATATCCTGCTGGTCTACTGGGCCTTCCGCCGGAACTACGGCAGCGCCAAGATGTACGAGACCGTCCGCCTGACCGACCGCGAGTTGGTGGTCCACCGCGTCGGCTTGAAGGGCGACGACCGCAGCTGGACCTTCCAGCCCTATTGGCTGCGCGTCTCAATGGACGATCCGCCCGAGCACGAGAGCCAGGTGACTCTGACCAGCCACGGCGAGACCCTGACCATCGGCGCCTTCCTGTCGCCGGAGGAGCGCCTGGACTTCGCCAAGGCGCTCAACGAGGCGCTGGGCCGCTGCCGGAAAGCCGATCCCCGGTACTGAGTGAGGTCCGGCGCGATTCGGCTTTGCCCGCCGGCTGGTCCGGAGGCATACCATCCACCCAAACCCCTGGGGAGGATGCCATGCCCGACGCCAGAACGGACGGCGGCCGTCACCAAGCCGCGCCGCTTCCGGAAATCGAACCGATGGCCGACGGCGGCGAGGCCGACCGGCCGGTCATCCGCTGGGGACTGCACGACAGCCCGTTCGGCCGGGCGCTGCTGGCGGCCACGCCGCGCGGGTTGTGCTGGCTGAGCTTCGTGGTCGACGGCGACGAGCAGGCGTCGGCCGACATCCTCAAGGCGGAGTGGCGGGGCTTCCAACTCGCCGAGGACCCCACCGCGACCGCCGGAATGGCCGCCCGCGCGTTCGATTTCGGCGGCACCCCCGGCGATCCGATCCCGCTGGTGGCGCGCGGCACCGCGTTCCAGATGACGGTCTGGCGAGCGCTGCTGCGCATCCCATTCGGCCACGTCACCAGCTATCAGGAACTGGCGCGCTCGATCGGCCGGCCGGAAGCCCCACGCGCCGTCGGGGCCGCCGTCGGGCGCAACCCGATCAGCCTGGTCATCCCGTGCCACCGGGTGGTCCTGAAGTCGGGCGTCCCTCACAACTACCGCTGGGGCGTTCCCCTCAAGAAAGCCCTGCTCGCCTTCGAGGCGGCGGGTGCCGCTCCCTGACTCAACCGGCCTTCAGGCAGGAGACCAGCGAGCCGGCGAGGCCGCGCATGAGCTGGAAGTAGAGATCCGGGCCGTCGGGCAGGTCGGCGCCGAGCGGGTCGAGGACGCCTTTCCGCGCCTTGGTGCCCTCCACCACCGTCCCGACCAGGGTCGGTTCGAACTGGGGCTCGGCGAAGACGCAAGTGGCGTCCAGGCTGGAGATCTTGGCGCGAAGCTGGCTCAGGCGCTGGGCGCTGGGGCGCTGGTCCGGACTGACCGTGATGGCGCCGACGGCGTTGAGCCCGTAGCGGGCCTCGACATAGTGGTAGGCGTCGTGGAAGACGACATAGGGCCGATCCTTGACCGGCTCGAGCGTCGTCTTGAGTTCGGCGTCCAGGGCGGTCAGGCGCTCGCTCAGATCCTTGGCGTTGGCCTTGTAGCGTTCGGCGTTGGCGGCGTCATGCTCGACCAGTTCCGCGGAGATCGCCGCGACCATCGCGCGGGCATTGGCGACATCGAGCCAGACATGGGCGTCCTTGCCGCCATGCTCGTGGTGGTCATGCCCGTGTCCGTGGTCGTGATCGTGGTCATGCCCGGCCCCAGCGTGCTCCGCGTGTTCCCCATGCTCCTCGTTTTCCTCGCCCTCCTCGTGGACGTGGGGTTCCCAGGCGCCGCCCTCCCGGGTGGGCAGCAGCTTGACGCGCGGGGCCTCCATCAGCGGGACCACATGCGCCTTCTTGCCCAGCGACTCGATCGGCTTCTCCAGGAAGGTCTCCAGATCCTCCCCCACCCAGAACACCAAGTCGGCCTGATCGAGCGCGCGGGCGTCGCTGGGGCGCAGGCTGAACGCGTGGGGTGACGCGGCGCCCTTGACCAGAAGGCCCGGCTCGGCCACACCCCGCATGACGCCGGCGACCAGCGAATGGATCGGCTTGATCGACGTCAGGACCTTCGGCGGCTCGGCGGAGAATGCGGCACCGGAAAAAAATGCCATGCCGAGCACGGCCAGGAGTGATGTTGTCGCGCGTGGGGCGTTCATGGACTGGCACCTATGGGTCGGGACGGGTGGGAGCAGCGATGCATAATCGGATGTTCACGAAGCCCTAACTGTTCTGTTATAACATTACATTGTCAAGAGCCGGCTTCACCGGCTTGGAATCCGAGGCGTCGCCTTAATGTCATCCATCCAAGAGCATCCGGCCCAGCCTCCCCTGGTCACCGTGCGCGGGCTGAGCGTCAGCTTCGGCGGCCGCACCGTGCTGGAGGACATCGACCTCACGGTGGGCGCGGGCGAGATCGTGACGCTGATCGGCCCCAACGGTGCCGGCAAGACCACGCTGGTCAAATCGGTGCTGGGACTGGTCAAGCCGTCCGCCGGTTCCATCCGGCTGCGCCCCGGCCTGACGGTCGGCTACATGCCCCAACGTCTCCAGGTCGAACGCACCTTGCCGTTGACCGTGCGCCGGTTCCTGACCCTGTGGCGGAAGGTCGGCCGCGCGGAACTGTCGCAAGTGCTGGACGAGGTCGGGGCCGCCCACGTGATCGACGACGCGGTCCAGACCCTGTCCGGCGGCGAGCTTCAGCGTGTCCTGCTGGCGCGGGCGCTGCTGCGGCGGCCCGACATCCTGGTGCTGGACGAGCCGGTGCAGGCGGTCGACGTCCATGGCCAGATCGAGCTGTTCAACCTGATCGCCGAAATCCGGCGGACGCGCGGCTGCGGCGTGCTGCTGGTCTCCCACGACCTGCATCTGGTGATGGCACGGACCGACACCGTCGTCTGCGTCAACCGCCATATCTGCTGCTCCGGTCACCCGGAGGATGTCAGCCGGCATCCCGAATACCTGGCGATGTTCGGCCGTCACGCCGAGGCGCTGGCGGTCTACCAGCACAGCCACGACCATCACCACGACTGCGGCGGCGCCGTGGTCACGCTGCCGTCGGCTCCACAACCGCTGCCCGATGCCCAGGCGCGCGAACACCCCGCGAGACACCATCATCATGGATGATTTCATGATCCGCGCCCTGTTGGGCGGATGCGGCATCGCGTTGGTGGCGGGACCCCTGGGCTCGTTCGTCGTCTGGCGCCGCATGGCGTATTTCGGCGACACCCTGTCCCATTCCGCCCTGCTCGGCATCGCGCTGGGCTATCTGCTGGGGATCGGCATGACGGTGGGCGTGATCGCGGTCTGTGTCGCCATCGCGGTCCTGCTGGTGGTGCTTCAGGAGCAGCGCCAGCTCGCCAGCGACACGCTGCTGGGCATCGTCTCGCATTCGACGCTGTCGCTGGGACTGGTCGCCATCGCCTTCATGGAGACGATGCGGATCGACCTGCTGGCCTACCTGTTCGGCGACATCCTATCGGTCACCACAACCGACATCGGCTGGATCTATGGCGGTGGCGCCGTGGCGCTCGGCGTCCTGGCCTTCATCTGGCGCCGCCTGCTCGCCATCACGGTGGACGAGGATCTGGCGCGGGTCGAGGGAATGCCGGTCATCGCCATCAGGCTGACCTTCATGCTGCTGATCGCGGCGGTGATCGCCATCGCCATGAAGATCGTCGGAATCCTGCTGATCACGTCGCTGCTGATCGTGCCGGCCGCCACCGCCCGGCGCTTTTCCAGCTCGCCCGAGCTGATGGCGGTCATGGCCTCGGTGATCGGCGTGACCGCCGTGGTCGCGGGATTGTTCGGCTCGCTGTTCTGGGACCTGCCGAGCGGCCCCAGCATCGTCACCTCGGCGGCGCTGATGTTCGCGCTGAGCCTGATGGTGCCGGTATTCCCCCTGTCCCGGGCGCCCCGGCCCCGCGCGCGGTGACGCGGGGCTTCCGGCTCAAGACCTTCGGGACCCTCAGTCCTTCAGGTCTTCCCACAGTTCCTTGACTTTGGCGAAGAAGCCTTCGCTTTCGGGGCTGGTGCCTTCCTTGCCGGCCTTCTCGAACTCGCGCAGCAGCTCCTGCTGCTTCTTGTTGAGGTTGACCGGCGTCTCGACCACGGCTTGGATATACATGTCGCCGCGCTGGGTCGTGCGCAGGACCGACATGCCCTTGCCCTTCATCCGGAACTGGTGGCCCGACTGGGTACCGGCCGGGACCGTGATCTTGGCGCGGCTGCCGTCGATGCTCGGCACCTCGACCTGACCGCCCAGCGTCGCCGTGGTCATCGGGATCGGCACGCGGCAATGGATGTTGGCGCCGTCGCGCTGGAAGAACCGGTGCGGCGCTATCGCCAGGAAGATGTAGAGGTCGCCGGGTGGCGCTCCGCGCAAGCCCGCCTCGCCCTCGCCGGCCAGCCGGATGCGGGTGCCGTCCTCGACGCCCGCCGGGATGTTGACCTGGAGGTTCTTCTCCTTCCGGGTTCTGCCGGCGCCGCCGCAGATCTTGCACGGATCCTTGATGACCCGGC
Source organism: Skermanella stibiiresistens SB22 (assembly GCF_000576635.1). GTDB lineage: Bacteria > Pseudomonadota > Alphaproteobacteria > Azospirillales > Azospirillaceae > Skermanella > Skermanella stibiiresistens. The sequence goes on along the minus strand of NZ_AVFL01000007.1, from coordinate 140,314 downwards.
CGGCGCCATGGCAGGACGGGCAGGTCCGCTCGATCGTGAAGAAGCCCTGCTGGGCCCTGACCTTGCCCATGCCGCCGCAGGTCGGGCAGGAGATCGGCTGGGTGCCGGATTCGGCGCCGGTGCCGGAACAGCCTTCGCAGACGACCGAGGTCGGCACCCGCACCGTCGCCTGGCTGCCGCTGAACGCCTCCTCCAGGGAGATTTCCAGGTTGTAGCGCAGGTCGGCGCCGCGTCCGGTCTGGCCGCCGGCGCGCCGGCCGCCCATGAAGTCACCGAACATCTCGTCGAAGATGTCGGCGAAACCACCGCCGCCGAAGTTGAAGTCGAAGCCACCGGGACGTCCGCCACCGCCGGCGCCGCCCTCGAAGGCGGCATGGCCGAACCGGTCATAGGCCGAGCGCTTCTGCTCGTCCTTCAGGACCTCGTAGGCCTCGCTGCAATCCTTGAATTTCGCCTCGGCCTCGGTGTCACCGGGGTTCCGGTCGGGGTGATACTGCATGGCCATCTTGCGATAGGCCTTCTTGATCTCCTCCGCCGAGGCACCCTTGGTGAGGCCGAGAAGTTCGTAATAGTCCTGCTTCGCCATCAGGCCGCCAGCCCCTGCCTCTGAACCAATAACCATAAAACCGCCCCGGCCACGGGACCCCCAGGGATCAAGGTCCAATCAGGACAAGATCGGGGCCGGGCAACCGGAGCGGAACACACAATGCCATACAATCACGCTTCCGGGGGAGGGTGGATTTTCAGACCACCATCCCCCGGAGGCTCACGCCTCGGACCCGCTTAGGCCGACTTGCTCTTCTTGTCGTCGTCGACCTCCTCGAAGTCGGCGTCGACCACGGTCGGGTCGCCGTCCGGCTTCGCGCCGGCACCGGCGCCGGCCGCACCCGGACCAGCCGCACCCTCTTCCTGGCCGGCCTTGTACATGGCCTCGCCAAGCTTCATGGACAGCTGGGCCAGAGCGTCGGTCTTGGCCTTGATGGCGGCGCCATCCTCGCCGGTGATCGTCTCACGCAGCTCGGTGATGCCCTTCTCGGCCGCGGCCTTGTCGGCAGCCGGGATCTTCTCCCCGGCTTCCTTCAGGGTGCGCTCGGTGGTGTGGATCAGGCTGTCGGCCTGGTTCCGCAGCTCGACCAGCTCGCGCCGCTTCTTGTCCTCGGCGGCGTGCGCCTCGGCGTCCTTGACCATCTTGTCGACATCGCTGTCGCTCAAGCCGCCGGAGGCCTGGATGCGGACCGACTGCTCCTTGCCGGTGGCCTTGTCCTTGGCGCCGACGCTGACGATGCCGTTGGCGTCGATGTCGAAGGTCACCTCGATCTGCGGCACGCCGCGCGGGGCCGACGGAATGCCGACCAGATCGAACTGACCCAGCATCTTGTTGTCGGCCGCCATCTCGCGCTCGCCCTGGAAGACCCGGATCGTCACGGCGCTCTGGTTGTCCTCGGCGGTCGAGAAGGTCTGGCTCTTCTTGGTCGGGATCGTCGTGTTGCGGTCGATCAGGCGGGTGAACACGCCGCCCAGCGTCTCGATGCCCAGCGACAGCGGGGTCACGTCGAGCAGCAGCACGTCCTTGACGTCGCCCTTCAGCACGCCGCCCTGGATCGCGGCGCCGATCGCGACGACCTCGTCCGGGTTGACGCCGCGGTGGGGCTCACGGCCGAAGAACTGCTTAACGACTTCCATGATCTTCGGCATGCGGGTCATGCCGCCGACCAGGATCACCTCGTCGATCTCGCTCGCCTTCAGGCCGGCGTCCTTCAGGGCCGCCTTGCAGGGGCCGATCGTGCGCTGCACCAGCTCGTCCACCAGGGCTTCCAGCTTGGCGCGGGTCAGCTTGATGTTCAGGTGCTTCGGGCCGGACTGGTCGGCGGTGATGAACGGCAGGTTCACTTCCGTCTGCATGCCGGACGACAGCTCGATCTTGGCCTTCTCGGCGGCTTCCTTCAGGCGCTGCAGCGCCAGGCGGTCGCTGCGCAGGTCGATGCCCTGCTCCTTCTTGAACTCGTCGGCGAGGTAATCGATGATCCGCGCGTCGAAGTCCTCGCCACCGAGGAAGGTGTCGCCGTTGGTCGACTTCACCTCGAACACGCCGTCGCCGATCTCCAGCACGGACACGTCGAAGGTGCCGCCGCCGAGGTCGTAGACCGCGACGGTGCCGGTGCCCTTCTTCTCCATGCCATAGGCCAGCGCCGCGGCGGTCGGCTCGTTGATGATGCGCAGCACCTCGAGGCCCGCGATCTTGCCGGCGTCCTTGGTCGCCTGACGCTGGCTGTCGTTGAAGTACGCCGGGACGGTGATGACGGCCTGCGTCACCTTCTCGCCCAGATAGTTCTCGGCGGTTTCCTTCATCTTCTGGAGGATGAAGGCGCTGATCTGGCTGGGGCTGTACTTCTTGCCGTGGCTCTCTACCCAGGCGTCGCCGTTGTCGCCACCGACGATCTTGTAGGAAACGAGGTCCTTGTCCTTCTGGGTCAGCGGATCGTCATAGCGGCGGCCGATCAGACGCTTGATCGCGAAGAACGTGTTCTCGGGATTGGTGACGGCCTGACGCTTGGCCGGCTGCCCGACCAGACGCTCGCCGCCCTGCGTGAAGGCGACCATCGACGGTGTCGTGCGGGCACCTTCGGTATTCTCGATGACCTTGGCGGTGCCGCCTTCCATGACGGCCACGCACGAGTTGGTGGTGCCCAGGTCGATACCAATCACTTTGCTCATCATTCAGCCTCTTTGTTACGGCAGACCAGGGGCGGCCCGATGCTTCGGCACCGCCACGGCCCCCTTGGGTTCTAGCGGTCAAGGGTATGGAACGGTGTTTCTGTTCAGAAGATCACTTGGTCTGTCGGAGATATAGGCAGGTGCCTCGAAGGCTGCAACCGCCCTGAGGCGACGTGATCATGTGTTCGAAGCACTTGCGCCAGGGCGCGACGGCCCGCCGCGGGTCGGCTGGGGGATGGCCGGAAGGCGGCCGGCGGGTGGCCGAGGGGTATGCTGCCCGCTCACCTCACATCCTCCGGGGCTCCCTGGGAGAACATGGGGATATGGCCGTGACGGTTCCATCGGGGCGCCACCACAACGCCTTATCTGAATCTCCGGTGTCGTTCGCTACCCATGGTGTCACTACCGCCCAAGACCAGCCATGTGATTGAAGAGTAACAAGAACATATACGTCCGAGTTTTTCCTTGAAGTTAACGAATCGTTAAAGTATTTCCGTGTACCTTTACCATGGGGCTCAATTGATAGTTGCCGTTGTTTTTGTGTGTCATTGAAATATCCATCCCGCCATCCCAAAAGATTATGTTATACGTTTGGCGGTTCAGGTTAACGTCGGGTGTGGGGTCGGCACCGGAGCGTGGCCATGGGTCGGCCCCGGGTTGATTGAGCATTTTTCAAGGGTGAGTTCATCATGAGTGACAGCCGTCGCGACTTGGCGCTCGCGATCAAATCCTGCCTCGACAGCTTGGCCCGGGACGCGGCGAACAACGACTTGGCCGAAGTCGCCCAATTCGTCAGCCTCGCGGCCTTGGCCGCCGAGGAAGCCGCCCAGGCCGCCGATCCCCACGCCAACCTGCTCAAGGCCCTGATGTCGGGGCAGGCCGGGCATTGCTGACGGGATGGGATCCCATGAGCGCAAACTTAAGTGTTGCTGTCATGCACCCTGCGACCCAGCCCGCGCATGACGGAATTCGATGAGGCTGGCGGAGCTTCTGACGAGGCCAAGCCTTGAGTTGGCGCCAATGGGATGGGATCGGGTGGTCCCTCTGGCGGTCCCTCAGAGTTCGCCGGGATCGAAGGCCAGCGTGCCGCCATCCGCCTCGTAACGCTGGATGGTCGGCCGATCCGCCGCGTGAGGATCGGCGAAGGTGGCGTAAAGGCATACGAAGATATGGGAAACCGTCGATCCATCCCGTGAGAATGGCAGGAAGAGCTTGTCTATGCCGGCCTCGATCCGCCTGAAGGCGTTGGAACGGTACTTGAACGCCATCGGCTTGGCCGTCGCGGCGCAGTCCTCGTACTGGGCCAGGACGATCCGGTCGATCGGCGGATTGAGCACCTCGTCGAGGAAACGGCCGGTGAAATCCGCGCCGTCATAATAGACGACCTCGGTCCCGATCAGCCGAAGGCGGAAGCGCCGGGGGTCACCCTCCACACCCACGATGGCCAAGTTGCCCATCCAAGGCTTGAATTCCTCAGGATTGAAACTCGACCGCAAAGCCAAGCCATTGCCGTTCAACCGCGATGACCAAAGGGCGAAAAGGGAACGAAGCTTTTCCCTTGGTGCTTGAGGGCTTAAATACATGGGCCGGGAAAGAACCTGCCGTGGATCCGTTGACGGGCCAAGCGATGGTCGCTTGGCCACCCAGCGGTCGCAGTCTACCGTGAATTCCGATTGCCGCCTATTGAAACAATTGCTCATGGGACTTTCGCCGGCTTGATCGCCATCGCCGGTAAAGTGGCTTTGCCGCATCACGGCGCCTTTTCCGTCTTGTGGATTTTCGCCGCATACCGCCTCGGCGTGGCGCGGCGGACCGGGATCATCGCCGCCGGACCCTGTTGTCCAAGCGGCGGACATTTTGCCGCAGGGGAAACGGGGAAGGGGACACGTCGATGACCCATGTTGACCAATCCAAGCGGGCTTTGTTCAGATACGCGTGCGGCGGGGCGGTGGGAGGGGTGGCGGGAGCGCTGGCCGGCGGGCTGATGCCCATCGCGGCTTCGGCGCTGGCGGCGGTGCCCCACGCCAAGACCGACTTGTCACCCGACCAAGCCCTTCGGTTGCTGAAGGACGGCAACGCCAATTTCATCACCGACGGCCCCTATCGGCGGGGCGAGAACCGCGAGCGCCGCATCGAGATCGCCTTGAGCCAGACGCCGTTCGCGGTGCTGGTCAGTTGCTCCGACTCGCGCGTGCCGCCGGAATTGCTATTCGGCCGCGGTCTCGGCGAGTTGTTCATCGTGCGGAACGCCGGCAACACGGTGGATACCTCGGCGCTGGGCAGCATCGAATACGCGGTGGCCCAATTGGGTGTTCCGCTGATCGTCGTGATGGGCCACGAGCGGTGCGGTGCGGTGGACGCCGCCGTGTCGGTGGTTCGAGACAATACCCGCTATCCCGGCAGCATCGGACGGATGATCGAGCCGATCATTCCCGCGGTGCTCGACGCCCGCGACCAGCCGGGCGACTTGCTCGACAACGCCGTGCGCGCCAATGTCCGGCGGATCGTGCGCCGCCTGTCGGAGTCCGAGCCGATGCTGATCGATCCGCTGCGCCAGGGTAAACTCAAGATCGTCGGCGCCCGCTACGACCTGGAGGATGGCTCCGTCGATTTCTTCACGGAGGCCTGACCCAGCCTCGGCGGCGGCAGGCCTTCAGAGGTCGCGGGCGATCAGGTTGGCGAGCGCCGCTTCGTGCCGGTCGGCGATCTCCGCCTGATCCCGCTCCTCCGCCACCTCGCGGTTGCCGGACGACGCGATCATCACCGCTTGCCTAGCGAGGGCGTTCCGCTGTTCCGGCGTCCTGACATGGCAGGCCAGCTGGCCGATGGTGTCGAGCAGGTGGATCAGGATGGCGGGCTTGGCGGAGGCGGCCTGCCGGATCTCGTTGAAGCAGAGGTCGATCATCCCGGTCATGGTGGTCGGGTGGGTCACCAGTCTGATCACGCCATCCCCGTCCCTGTGGCGCACCGGCTCCATGTCGCGCGCCATGGCCAGCGCCAGCGAGGTCGCCATCCGGTCGATCACGGCGATGGCGGTGTAGGGATCGTTGATCCCCGGCGACAAGGCCCGCAACGCCACCTCGACCAACTGGCGGACCGAGAACTCGATATCCTGGGTCGGGGTGCGGTCCGATCCCACCACGATGGCGTCGGCGACCTGTGCCGCGATCTCCCCACCCTCGGTGGCCTTTCCAGCATCCGGATCGCGCGGCCCGAACCAGACATGCGAACCACCCGCCAGCACGTGCCAGCCGGCGCGGAACCGGAGCGTCAGCACCAGGTCACGCCCGTGGGCCAGCGCCACCAGCGCCTCATGGTCCACGGTCTGGACATAGCCGCCCCGGGGCAGGCTGAGGGCGATATCGACCGGCCGCGGCGGTCCTTCGGCGTGGGCGGTGTCACCGGATTGGCGGTCGCGCTCGTCGACCGAACCGGGTTCCCGCAGCAGACGGCACAGCACCTCGTCCAGATCGTCGCCGACCCGGTCGACCACAGTGTCGGCGACGATCGAACTGGCGAGGTGGTGGACATAGAACAGCAGCAGGAAGATGCAGCCGAGCGACAGCGCCGATCCGGCGGTGATCGCCACATGGGGCACGTTGTCGGCCGACAGCCCGCTGTCCACCCGACGGTAGACCAGCAGCAGATAGACGATCGTCATGACGAAGAAGCCCAACGCCACCTGGGTGCGGCGGTCGCCGATGAAACTCCGGATCAGGCGCGGTCCCAACTGGCTGGCGGCTAGCGTCAGCACCACCATGGTGATGGAGATCGCCAGCGTCGCCATCGTGATGATTGAGGACAGCAGCGTCGACAGCAGGTCGCTGGCGTTCTCCGGCTTGCCGCTGTGGAGCCACCAGACGCGCTCCCCGTCGTCCAGCAGGTTGGCGTCGATCCGCAAGGCGGCCATCGCGATCAGGACGGCCGCGAGGCTCATCAGCACCGGGATGAACCACAGGCTGGTCCTCAACCGTGTCCACAGGTTCAACAGGCGGTCACGGGGTGCGTCCGGTATTCGCAAGGCCAGTATTGGCAAGGCAGGTATCCGATCGGCGGCGTACAGGGCCGATTTCGAACACATTCCAGCCAAATCCGTTCCACCGGACGAAAGTGGAAATGGATCAGTCGAAGGCGTGGACGTCCATCGCCAACACGCCATGGGCGTGGCTCGAATGGACGCGCCGGCCAATGGCACTAGGGGAAGCGGCGCCCAGCGCCACGTGCAGCGGCAACAGATGCTCCTCGGTCGGGTGGTTGCGCTCGGCGTGGGGCGCCAGCTTCCGGTAGTTCACCAAATCGGCCGCGCGGCCCTCGTGGATCGCTTGGGCCAGCCAGTCGGCGAACCCGGACACCCAGTCCGGGGCGGGAGCGTCGTGGTCTTGGCCCCGGAACTCGTACAGGTTATGGGTGGCGCTGCCCGACGCCAGCACCAGCACGCCGGCGTCGCGGAGCGGCCTGATGGCCTCGCCGAGCGCCAGATGCGCCGCCGGGCCGCCCCGCCTCAGGATCGACAGCTGCGCGACGGGGATATCGGCGGCGGGGTACATCAGCGACAGCGGTACCCAGGCGCCGTGGTCGAGCCCCCGCTCCGGATCTCGCCGCACCCTCTGACCCACGGCTTGGCCCTGGCCGGACGCCGCCTCGATCAGGCGCGCCGCCTCCTCGGCGACGAGGGGGGCGCCGGGGGCCGGATAGCGGATCTGGTACAGCGCGGGGGGAAAGCCCCGGAAGTCGTGGATCGTCCCGGGCGCCGGGGAGACGCCGACGGCGGGCGTGTCGGTCTCCCAATGGGCGCTGATCACCAGGATCGCCTCCGGCCTGCCCAGCGTTTCGCCGTAGCCCCGCAGGAAGTCGGCGGCCCCACCCCGCTCCAGCGCCAGCGTCGGTGCGCCATGGGAGACGAACAAGCTGGGAAAGCGGGTCATAGTGGGGCTCCAACAGGGGTGACGATCATCCGGCCACGATCATGGACCCACGCGTCCCAGCGTATAATCCATCCGATTGTCGAATGACCGTATATTGCGACGCTACTAATCCAGCTGGGCGCAGCGGAAGGGCCTGACCTCGATCTCCCGCCACACGCCGGCGGTGACATAGGGATCGCTGGCGAGCCACGCGTCCACCGCCGCCCGGTCCGGCATCTCGACGATGCAGGACGAGCCGATCATGCGGCCGTCGTCGTCCAGGATGGCGCCGCCGACGATCATGGTGCCGGCGGCCTTCATGGCGCGGGCGCCGATGATGTGCGGTTCGCGCACGGCCATGCGCCGCTCCAGCGCGCCCTCGTCGGTGCCATCATGGGCGATGATCAGGAACTGCATCGGCTGTTTCCCCCTCGGTTGAAGTTTTCCATTTTTCGCCAGCATAGACGGCCCTCCCAGCCTGCGGGCACCTTCCGGGCCGCCGCATGGCTGGCTTGCGCCCGGCGCAATCCTTAGAGGCGTCAGTAGTTTGGTCCCCAACCTAATCGCGGGCATAGTGTCGCTGGTCGACCTCCTCCCGCCGCAATCCTGGCAGTTCCTCCCGTGGCCTTCCTCAGCACCCGCCTGTTCCCGTCCAAGCTCCCGGTCATGGTGGAGGGCGCCCTGTGGATGGTGGCGGGAGCCGCGATGTTCTCGCTGCTCAACCTCCTGATCCGCCATGCGTCGAGCGAGTTGCACCCCTTCCAGGTCGCGTTCTTCCGCAACTTCTTCAGCCTGATGTTCATGCTGCCCTGGCTGTTCAAGGCCGGGGTCGGCGGGCTCCGGACGCGGAAGTCCTGGCTCTACGCGACGCGGGCCCTGACGGGTCTGGCGGCCATGCTGACCTGGTTCTACGCGCTCAGCGTGATGCCGCTGGCGGAGGCGGTCTCGCTCAGTTTCACGACCCCCCTGTTCGCCACGATCGGCGCCGCCCTGTTCCTGGGCGAGGTGGTCCGGCTGCGGCGGTGGAGCGCCACCGTGGTGGGATTCGTCGGCGTGTTGGTGATCGTCAGGCCGGACGCCGAGGCGATCAAGCTGACGGCGGTGCTGGTGCTGGTGTCGGCCTGCTTCAGCGCGGCGTCGGCCCTCCAGGTCAAGGCGCTGGCGCGGACCGAGACGACCACGGCCATGGTGACCTACATGGTGCTGTTCCTGACGCCGATGTCGCTGATCCCGGCGCTGTTCGTCTGGACTTGGCCAAGCTGGGACATGCTGGGCTGGCTGGTGCTGATGGGCGGCATCGCGACGCTGGGCCATCTGGCGCTGACCCGCGCCTTCCACATGGCCGACGCGTCGGCCATGATGCCGTTCGACTACACCAAGCTGCCATTCTCGGCGCTGCTGGGATATCTGGTGTTCGGCGAGACGATGGACCTGTGGACCTGGGTGGGCGCCGGGATCATCGCCGCTTCGACGATCTACATCGCCCAGCGCGAGGCCTCGCTGGCCCGCCGCGCGAGGTCCGCGGCGGCGGCCTCCGCCAGCGTGCGGGACTCGGCCCGGTGAGGTGGCGGCCCGTGGTCCACGCCGCGGAATAGCCCTTCAAGGGGGCGTTAGAGCGCGGTGTTTCGCCAGCCCTGGACCCCGTCGACCAAGGTCAACAAGGTGCCCTCGGTAAGCCGGATGATGGCCGGCCGCTCCATCTCGAGGATCCAACCGGCGTTGAGCAAGCTGTCGATCAGGCGCCCCTCGATCTGGCGCGAGTGGGTACCGATCACCATGTAGGACACCCGGCGCGACAGAATGTCGATGCAAGAATCCTCCAGATCGGCCTCGCCGCCCTGAATATCCACGTGGAGCAGGTCGAGCCGGTCCCGGTCGCCGATGACCTCGTCGAGCGGGATCATCGGCAATTCGTCATGACTCCCCACACGGAGCGCCCGGTCGCGCTCCTCCTCGGTCGCGTTGAAGATGGGCTCCAGCCCCCAATCGATGCCCGACGCGCTTTGGCGCGGAAACAGGGCTGTCCCCGCCGAGGCGGCGGCGATCCCGCGGAACAGGGTGACCTCGTCCTCGGCGAAACCGTTGGAGGCGCAGGCCTCCCGCGCGAAGGCGATGTGCCCCTCGTCGCCTTCGACGCCGATCAGGTGCGGCTTGAGGCCGAGGCGCCGGGATGCCACCCCGGTGTTGTTCATCCAGCAGCCCCAGCCGCAGCCCAGTTCGGCCATGGTGAAGCTTTCCCGGGCCAGCTCGACCGCGCGGAGGGCGGCGCCCCATTCGGCGATGTCGGCGTGCCAATTGGCCGGGATCGGGATGTCCTCGACCTGTCCGGTCCGGTCCCCCAGGATTCCAGGTAGGAATTTGCCGTGGATGACGACTCCGAGGAAGTTGGTCAAGTGGCCGTCGCGCGGCGGGAGCCCCGACACCGCATGCCGGCGCATGATCGCCAGGGGGTCGAAACTGGAGTGATAATGATGGAACGGGCTCGATATCCGTCTTTCAGCGAACTCGGCGGACTGCCCTATGCTTCGAACGACCGCGGCCGCGGAGCCCGCGTGCCGATAATATTCGATGACGCTGTCGCTCTCGGGCCGGCGGCCAAGCAGCACCTCGTAGACCGCCACGATATCTTCATGCGAGAGGGACTGGGTCGGTATCGACATTCGTTTGTATCCATGACTGTGATTGCCGCCCACCGGGCCTTGGGCTCCATGGACTCAAGCGTCACCGTATGGAAGCACCGTAGCGCGGGTTGATATCCATGATCCTTCTCAATTCGTCACGATGATCGAAAAATTGATTCGATTGAAAGGACCTGTGCCTCCGATACCAATCACCAGAGCGAGAATATCGCTAAAGCTGCTGGTGGATCACTGGCGAAGCCGGGCATTGAAGAAGCCGGGCATTGAAACGGGGGAGCGAACAGGGTCGGGATGGAGCTATCCCGGCGCGCGGCGGTCTCCGCCAGCGTGCGGGACTCAGCCCGGTGAGGCGGGAAGGGGATGCGGGTCGCCGAAGCCCAGCAGCACCCGGATCAGCGACAGCGCCAGGGCCGCGATCACCAGCACGGTCAGCAGGCTCCGCATGCCCAGGTACCAGCCCGGCGCGTGTCCCTCGCGGATGGCGGCGCGGTCGCCCAGCCACATTCCGGCGAAGGCGATGATGAAGGTGATCAGCCCCGGCACCGCCGTCAGTGCCAGGGCGACCCAGGCGACCAGCGGCGGCACGACGCTCCAGCCCAGCCGCTTCCACGTCATCGCGGGAGCGGGGTTGTCCGGCGTCGAGGTGGCTCCGCCGTGATTGGCGAGCGCCAAGCCCCAGTGTACGGCGCCCAGGAACGACAGGATGGTCGCCGCGTAGAGCACCTGGACCTGCAAGGCGTAGACATTGGCCGGCAGCGGCAGCAGCCAGACTCCGGCGGCGCCGAGATAGAACGGGATCAGCCCGGCGAGGCCGAGCACCAGGGCGGGGCGGGGTGTGTTGGTCAGCATGTCGGTTCTGAAGATAGAACGGACGGGCCGCCTGTCCATCCTGGACAGGCGGCCCGTCCATACTGGACAGGCGACCTGTCCACGCCGGCCGCCTTCTGCTAAAGACCCCGTCGTGGCGCGAAGCCCGAGTGTTTTCAATAAGGGAGGACGACCGATGAAGGTCAGAAATCATGCCGCGATCATCACCGGCGGCGGTTCGGGCATGGGTGCCGAGACCGCCCGGCGGCTGGCGGCGGAAGGCGCCAAGGTGGCCCTGTTCGACCAGAACATCGACGCCGTCCAGGCCATTGCCGACGAGATCGGCGGCATCGCCGCCCAGTGCGACGTGTCGGACGCCGCCAGCACCGAGGCCGCCTTCGCCAAGGCGCGGGACGCCCATGGCCCGGCCCGCATCGCCATCAACTGCGCCGGCGTCGCCACACCCGGCCGCATCGTCGGCCGCGAGGGCCCGCTCGACCTCGCCGCGTTCAAGCGGGTGGTCGACATCAACCTGGTCGGCACCTTCAACGTGATGCGGCTGGCGGCCTACGACATGAGCAAGCTCGACCCGCTGGAGACGTCGGAGCGCGGCGTCATCATCAACACCGCCTCGGTCGCCGGCTTCGAGGGTCAGATCGGCCAGGCGGCCTATGGGTCGTCCAAGGGCGGCGTGATCGCGCTGGGCCTGCCGGCGGCCCGCGAACTGGCCCGCTTCGGCATCCGGGTGATGACCGTGGCGCCGGGCCTGATCGCCACGCCGATGCTCCTGAACATGCCCCAGGAGGTCCAGGACAGCCTGGCCGCCTCCGTCCCGTTCCCCAACCGGTTCGGCGACGCCGGCGAATACGCCGATCTGGCGCTGCACATCATCGGCAACGTCATGCTGAATGGCGATGTCATCCGGCTCGACGGCGCGCTGCGGCTGGCTCCCAAGTAAGCTCGGGCCCCGATCGGGTCGCGCGCCCGATCACCTCCGGGTCACCTGTCGTGTTCGGGCGCGATGCCATCCATGTGGTGGGCCAGTTCGATGTCGCGCTCGGACAGGCCCTCCACGTCGTGGGTCGACAGGATCACCTCGACGCGGTTGTAGACGTTGAACCATTCCGGATGATGATCCATCCTCTCGGCTTTCAGCGCCACCCGGCTCATGAAACCCCAGGCGGCGGCGAAATCGGGAAAATGATAGACCTTGCGGATCGCGTCGCGATCCTCCACCTCGGACCAGCCGTGAAGTTCCGCGAGGGCCGCGTGGCGTCTGGCGCCGACCAGTTTCTCGACCATGGCAAGCCTCCCCTTTCCATCGAATCAGCTCATCCTGAGAGTGCGCCCGAATGAGCAAGCAAATCAATGCCCCCACGATCGCCGACATCGAGGCACTGGCCGACGAGGCGCTCCAGACGATCCCGCCGGAACTGCTGAAATTCGTCGGTGGCGTGGTGATCCATGTCGAGGATTTCCCCGACGAGGAGACCGAGCGGGAGATGGGGCTGGAGAGCCCCTTCGACCTGCTCGGCCTCTACCGGGGCGTCGATCTGGCGCGCAAGAGCGTCACGGCCACGCCCAGCGACCTGGACATGATCTATCTCTACCGCCGCCCGATGCTGGACTACTGGTGCGAGACCGGCGAGGACCTGGCCCATCTGGTCCGCCATGTCCTGATCCACGAGATCGGCCACCATTTCGGCCTGTCGGACGACGACATGGACGCGATCGAGGCGAGCGTGCCGGACTGACTGGCGGATCTGGCCGGCGGATCGGGTCGTCCGCCGGTTCAGCGCTCCGACAGCGAGACCGCCTGCGTCGTCAGGTCGCCCAGGGCGCCGCCGCCCGGCGACGTGATCGAAACCTCCATCTCGCCGGCCGTGGCCTTGCCGAAGAAGGACGAGAACGACACCTCCGCCGCGTCGCGGCCCATGCCGATCCGGACCAGCCCGTCCAGCGCCGCCTTGCGGGTCGCGTCGAACAGGTACCAGCGCCCGCCGAGGAACGCCTCGAAGACGGCGTGGAAATCGGGCGGGTCCAGCCGGTAGGCGTAGGCGCTGACATAGCGCGCCGGGATGTCCATCGCCCGGCACAGGGTGATGCCGAGATGGGCGAAGTCGCGGCAGACTCCGGCATGGTCGATGATGGTGTCCATCGCCGAGGTCGTGCCGTGGGAACTGCCCGGGATGTAGTCGGTGTTGTCGTGGATCCAGTTGCACACGGCGGTCACCCGCTGGTGGCCGGGCGGGAACTCGCCGAACTGGCGGAAGGCGAAGGCGCGCAGCCGGTCGGACTGGCAGAACCGTGATGGGTTGAGGTGCGGCAGCACGTCGAGCGGCAGATCCAGCGGCGCCACTTGGCCGATGCCGGCGGGATCGCCGATCAGCGGATCCAGGTCCACCTCGGCCCGGTACTGGACCAGCAGCTTGCCGGGGGGCGCCACGACCTTGAAGAAGCGGTTGCCGGACTCGCCCATGGTGTAGCGGTCGATCTCGCGCCCGCCCTCCAGCTCCAGATGCTCGTCGAGCAGCACTTGCCGGTCGAACTGCGAAGGCTGCAAGTTGAAGAAGCAGACGGTCTCCTCTTCGATGTCATAACCGAGTTTGCAGCTTACCGAATACTTCATGGCGACCTCCGCGCGACGCGCACCAGTTGGAACGGCATCACAACGCCAGCCGGACCCGCCGGTTCCCTCGCCAAAAGCCGTTAACTCCTATTGCCGGAAACACCCGGAATAGCGCGCTCAAAGATCGCCCAGCACCAGCTGCTTCTGATCACGCTTGAACTTCTCGGCCCCCGATTTCTCGGCCCCTTTTTTCTCGACCGGCGGCTTCTCCGGCTGCTTGGCGGCGACGCGCCGAACCGCCCGGGACGCCTCCGTCAGCTTGGTATCGGCGTCTGCCGGCCTTTTCCTCGCCGCCGCCTTCACCGTCGTCCGTTTTTCGGCCTTCGCCGCCTTCTCCGGCCGGGCCGCTTTGCCGACGCCGCGCGCCGCCCGGTCCAGGGCCTCGTCGCGCGCCCGCGCCTCGGGGGATTGCGGATCGCCGCTCAGCCACTTGCCGCGCTTGATCACCTCGTTGACGCGGCCCTGGTTGACCCCGACCTTGAAGGCGATCTCCTGCTGCGTCATCTTGGTGCGCTCGTGCAGGTCGACGATCTCGCGCGCGAGTTCCGGCGTCATCTTCTTGCCGGTGATCCTGCGGGCTGGGGCGACCGTCCGCTTCGCCCGGTCGCGTTCCTTCAGTTTCTCCAGGATGGCGAGGGCCGGTTCCATGCCCTGCTCCCGCAATGCGTCCTCGAATTCCTTGAGTGTCGTCATGCCAGGCACACTCCCGAGTCATCGACCTTGAATTCGCAATCGAATTCACTGGTGACGGCCGCGCGTGACAGCCGCTCTCCCGGTCGAATATTAGGTGTCTCCGGCTCTATTCAACAAGGGAAAACGGAACAGTTCCGGAACGGCGGCGAATACCGCGTCCTCTTGCCGCGACCTCATGCGGCGATGGGCAGTTCGACCAGCACGGTGGTGCCTTTTCCCAACCCGCTCTCGATCCGCAACTTGCCACCTTGCAGGGTGACCAGGGCGTCGACGATCGGCAGTCCCAATCCCGTCCCCTGGGCGGAACTGGAGTAGATGTTGAACGATTGCTCGAACGGCCGCAAAAGGCGCGGGATCTCCACCGGATCCATGCCAATCCCGTCGTCGCGCACGATGAAGCCGACGCGGTCGCGGCCGACTTCGGCGATCCGCAGGCTGACCACGCCGCCGGGGCGGGTGAACTTGACGGCGTTGGACAGCAGGTTCAGCAGGATCTGCCGCAGCGCCTGTGGGTCGGCCATGCAGAGCGGCGGCTTTGGGGTGGGGTCCTGGGTCAGCGTGATGCGCTTGGCGTGGGCGGCGTGCCCGATGATCCTCAGCATCTCCTCCGCGATCGGCATCGGGTCGACCGGCGTCACGGCGACCTCCAGCTTGCCGGCGGTCGCCTTGGAGATGTCCAGGATCGAGTTGATCAGGCCGAGCAGGTGGCTGCCGGACGCGTGGATGTCGCCCGCGTATTCCAGATAGCGCGGATGGCCGAGCGGGCCGAGGATCTGGCTGCGCTGCATGTCGCTGAACCCCAGGATCGCGTTCAGCGGCGTGCGCAGCTCATGGCTCATCATGGCGAGGAACTGCTCCTTCGCGCTGCTGGCGTCCTCCGACCGGTTGAGCGCCTCCTCCAGCTGGATGCCGCGGCGGACGAGGTCCCGATTCAAGCGTTGCATCGCCATCATCAGCAGGCAGAACACCAGCAGGATGCTGCTCAGGATCGATACCAGGAAATGGATGGCGTGGGTGGGATAGCGTCCCATGTGATCGGCCACCGGCGGCTCGATCAGGGTCGAGACCGCCCGGGCGGCCAGCGTCACGCCCACGATCGCGAACAGGCAGGCGGCGCTGAGCGCCGTCGTCCGCATGTTCGGTCCGGCCACCCGCAGCAGCTCGCGCGCGGTCAGGAAGCAGGCGGCGGACAGTACCACGGCCAGCGCCACGATCCTGACGGGGACATCGTTGGTCACGATGGTGAACCAGCCCTGGAACAGCACCATCGCCGCCACGGCCCCAAGGACGGCGGGCCATCGGGTCGGCATTCCGCCGAACTCCCGGACGCCATTATGGAAGAAGCCGAAGCACAGGACCATCAGACCATTGGAGAGCAGGATCGCCGGAACCTCCGGAAGCACCACCCGCGCCGTCGAGATCAGCGTGCTGACGCCCAGCAGGATCGTCGCGATGGTCCAGCAGCGCAGCCCCGGCAGGTTGCGGTGCGACAACCAGAACACCAGCATCAAACCGCCCAGGGCCACCGAAACCAGGCAGTGGACGAGCACCAGGGTGAAGACGTCGATATGCATCGGGATGGGCTTTCTCGGACCTGATCCGTGATAGCCCAACAGGAATTAATTTCATATGGACGCAAAAGACCTTGGCCCGACATTCGCCTGACGAACGCCGCCTCTTCAGAAGAGATGCTTGACCTTGAGCAGCAGCAGCGTCGCGACCGCCGAGACGATCATCAGCACGATCACCCAGAAGAACGCATGGATGTCATGGGTGCCGGGCAGCCCCGCGACGTTCATGCCGAAGATGCCGGTCACCAGCGTCATGGGCAGGAAGATCAGCGTCACGATCGACAGGCGGAACAGGTTCCGGTTGCCTTCCTCCGCCAGTTTGGCCGTCAGCTCGTCCTGCAGCACCTTGGCGCGGTCCTCGGCGGCGCCCAGGTCCTCCGCGACGGAGGAGAAGCGATCGACAGCCTCGCGCAGGTCATAGGCGTCGTCCGACGACCACCAGGTCGGCGGCAGGCTGAGCAGCCGCGCCAGCGCCTGGCGCTGGGGCAGCAGCTGGCGGCGCAAGCTGACCGCCTGCCGGCGCAAGGCGCCAAGCTGGCTGCGCAGGTCGGCGGAGGTTCCGGCCAGCAGCGCGTCCTCGATCTTGTCCAGATCGTCGGCCATGCCCTCGATCACCTTTTGGAAGCTCTCCGCCAGATGATCGATCAGCGCCCCGATCAGCTCGCCGGTGCTGACCGGCTGGAAGCCGTCGCGGATGTCCAGCCGCAGCCGGTCCACCGCCCGAAGCGCGTGGTTGCGCGACGTGATCAGCATGTTGCGGGTGAACCAGACATGCAGCGTTCCGATGTCGCCGGACTGGCCGGAGAAATCATGCTGGACGTCGCTCAGCGTCCCGATCAGCCCATCCTCGCACCGCTCGAACCGGGGGCGGACGTCGTCGATCGAGACCAGCACCTCGCGCGCGATCTCCGGCAGGTGGGAACGCTCCGTGATCCAGGTCCGCATCGGCCAGACCGCGATGTTGACATGGGCCCAGATGAAGCCGTCCGGCTGCCGCAGCAGATCCGCCAGCACCGGCAGCGTCAGTTCCCTGGCCGCGCCATCCTTGCCGAAGCGATAGGCGCAGATCAGTCCACTGGCGAGGGTATCTGTCATGGCACACGCGCCGCGTCGGAGGAGGGGGAGCGGAGCGCCGAAGCGCGCCGACTTATAACCGCGGCGGCGGCAAAGAGCAATCCGGCTGGGTGCCGCGCCGGAGCGCGCGCCTTCACGCGGCTTGGGACAGGGTCAGCGTCAGGTCGAGCTTGACGTGTGAGTAGGGAACGAGAGGCCGGATCACCCCGCTCGCCTCTTTCCTCAATTCCACCAAGCCATACCGTTCCATGGTATGAAGCGTTCTGGATAAATTGCCCATCTTGCGCCCTGATAAGGTGGCGAGATGGGTCATTGACTCCGGTTTCGCCTGTGAGATCAACTCGAGCAGCAGCTTGTTCTTACTTGATAAGACTTGAGCCAGGGATTCGATGGAATTGAACCATATCTTTGGGTCATCTGGCTTCACCTTCAATTCGCCACGCACTATCGCGAGTGTCCGAGCCTGTATCTCCTCGCGCGAGGCAATGCCAATATTCAAAACCTTGCTTCCCATATTCATGGTATACCCTCCGCCTTGAGAATCTTATTCACATCGTCCCAGAAATTTTTCAGTAAAGACTGAGCATCTACGTAATCATATGAAGTTACTCTTTCTCCATGATGTTGATGATCCGCTTTCATTGTCAAAATCTTCCTGGATGAATTCCCTGTCCATATGGAATGAGCATTGTCATAGCCCATGACGCGGTCACCAGTCGGTCGATGCAAAGTCAGACTATAGTTGACCCCATGTGGTCGGCGTTGGTCGGCTGGAACTGCCTGGGCGATGATTTTCACCCAGTATCCTCCGCCCATTTCGAATATCTACCCGTGGAGATCCAACAAGCCTTCCAGGCCCGCATCATGCTCGTCCCATGGTTATCATCTGATGATAACTTATCTCGGTTTTCAGTCACAGTGAATTTCCGATGGCTAAGCCTCCGCGCCTGACAACACATCGGCGCCAATATGGGCATGCATACCAGTGTCCGGACAATTTCCGGCCAACGAATTGATAAATATAATTAAATTATACCTATTCCGAAGCCGGGGCGACCTCCAGCATGCTCGCTTGCCTTGGGAAACTCCCACCCTCAGAACGGGATGCCCACCTTCCAGCGGGTCTGGCTGGCGCTGCCGCCCTTGACGCCGACGTCGATGGGCGTGGCGCAGGCCGCCAAGAACACGGCGGCGACAGCGGCCAGAATCGCCCGCCGCACCCTCACTCCGCCGCCGACTCGCTCGGGGTCTTGCGGCGGGGCGCCGTCGTCTTCCTGCGTTTGGACAGCGCCCGGCTGCGCTCGGCGGCGGAGAAGTTGCCGCTGTCGGCCTGGGCCTCGGCGATGGGGTCGCTCAGCGCCGTCAGGACCTTCTCGCGGATCTGCGCAAGCTTGCTCTCGTGCGTGATCTTCAGGCCAAACACGTCCTTGACATAGAACACGTCGATCGCCTTCTCGCCATAGGTCGAGACCTTGGCCGACGAGATCTGCAGGCTGAGATTGGTCAGCGCCCGCGTCACGTCGTACAGCAGGCCCGGCCGATCACGGCCGTTCAGCTCGATCACCGTATGGGTTGTACTGGCCTTGTTGTCGATCAACACCCGCGGCGGCACCTTGAACACCCGCGTCCGGTTGGTCAGCGTCGGCTTGCGCTTCGCCAGTTCCTGGAGCGGGCGGAGCTGGCCCGACAGCGTGCGCTCGATCATGACCGCCATCTTGGCGAGCTTGTCGCCGCTGTCGAACGGCCCGCCGGCGGCGTCCTGCACCGAGAACACGTCCACCGCCATGCCGTTGGTCATGGTGAAGATCTTGGCGTCCACGATGGTCGCCCCAGCCAGCGCGAAGGCTCCGGCCAGCCGCGAGAACAGGCCGGGATGGTCGTGGGTGTGGATCGTCACCTCCGTCACCGCGCGCGCCCGGTCGATCCGGGTGTCCACCGTCAGCGGCGCCCCTTGCCGCTCGGCGTTGCGCATCAGGCGGGCGTGGTGGGCGTGGGTCTCCGGGTCGAAGCTCAGCCAATACGCCGGATAGCCATGGGACAGGTGGTTCTCGATCTCCGGCTCGGCCCAGTCGGTCAGCAGCCCCCGCAGCGCGGTCTGGGCGGCGCTGACCCGGCGCTCGCGCCGCAGCGCGCTGACCACGCCGGACATCTGGTCCTCGGCGCGGTGATAGAGTTCCGCCAGCAGCGTCGACTTCCAGGCGTTCCAGCGGCCGGGTCCGACGGCGCGGATGTCGGCGGTGGTCAGCACCAGCAGCAGGCGCAGGCGTTCCGGTGACTGGACCAGCTCGACGAAGTCGCGGATGGTCTTATCGTCCTCCAGATCGCGCTTGAAGGCGGCGTCGGACATGTTGAGGTGCCAGCGGACCAGCCAGACGACCGTCTCGGTCTCCTCGGCGGTCAGGCCCAGCCGCGGGCACAGCTTCTCCGCCACCTTGGCGCCCAGCACGCTATGGTCGCCGCCGCGCCCCTTGGCGATGTCGTGCAGCAGCATCGCGACGTAGAGCGCCCGGCGCGACACCAGCTTGTGGATCACCTCGCTGGCCAGCGGCAGCTCGCCCTTCAGCGCGCCGCTCTCGATGTCGTTGAGGATGCCGAGCGCGAACAGCGTGTGCTCGTCCACGGTGAACACATGGTACATGTCGTACTGCATCTGGGCGACGATCCGCCCGAAATCCGGCACGAAGCGGCCCAGCACGCCGGCCTCGTTCATCCGGCGCAACGGCACCTCGGGATCCTTCCGCGAGGTCAGCATCTCCAGGAACAGGCGGTTCGCCTCCGGGTCGGCCCGCAGCTTGGGGCCGACCACGCCCAGCGCGCGGGTCAGCGCCCGCAGCGCGTTGGGGTGGATGTCCAGTCCGTTGACCTGCGCCACGTGGAACAGCCGGATCGTGTCGACCGGGTTGTCCTTGAACTGCCTGTCATAGCGGACGTTCAGCCGCTCGCCGTCCAGCAGGAACCCTTCGACGTCCTTCCGGGTCAGCGCCAGCCGCCGCAGGCTGAAGCGCGGCTGGCGCTTGGCCTCCGCCTCCAGGTTGGCGCAGAAGATCCGGGTCAGGTCGCCGACATCCTTGGCGATCAGGAAGTAGTGCTTCATGAAGCGCTCGACCCCGATCAGCCCGGCGTGGTCGACATAGCCCAGCCGACGGCTGATGTCGGCCTGCACGTCGAAGGTCAGGCGGTCCTCGCCCCGGCCGGCCAGATAGTGCAGGTGGCAGCGCACCGTCAGCAGGAAGTCCTGCGCCTTGGCGAACTTCGCGACCTCCTCCTCCAGCAGGACGCCCTTCTCCAGCAGCTCGGAGACCCGGTCCACCTGGTAATAATATTTGGCGATCCAGAACAGCGTCTGGAGATCGCGGAGGCCCCCCTTGCCCTCCTTGATGTTGGGCTCCAGCACATAGCGGCTGTCGCCCAGGCGGGTGTGGCGGGTGTCGCGCTCGTCCAGCTTGGCCTCAATGAAGGCGGTGCCGGTGCCGGTCACGATATCCTTGGTGAAACGGCGGCGCAGCTCGTTGTACAGCTTCTCCTCGCCGTGCAGGAACCGCGACTCGAGCAGGCTGGTGCGGATCGTCACGTCGGCCTTGGCTTGCCGGATGCACTCGTCCACCGACCGGACGGCGTGCCCGACCTTCAGCCCCAGATCCCACAGGATATAGAGCATGTATTCGAACACCTGCTCGACCCGCGGCGTCTTCTTGTAGGGCAGCATGAACAGCAGGTCGACATCCGAGAACGGCGCCATTTCGCCCCGGCCATAGCCGCCGATCGCGACGATCGCGAAATGCTCGCCCGACGTCGGGTTGGCGACGGGAAAGATGCTGCCGGCCGCGTGCTCGGCCAGCGACCGGATGACCTGGTCCATCAGATAGGCGTTCTGGCGGACGCAGTCGGTGCCGCCCCCGCCCGCCTCCAGCCGGCGCCTGACCTCGGCGCGGCCCTCCTCCAGCGCTTGGCGCAGCGCCGCCAGCACGTGCGGCCGCAGGGCGGGCCCGGTTCCGTGCTTTTCGACCAGCGAGGCCAGTTCGGCGCCCAGGCGGCGTTTGGACACGATGGCCCGGCGATCGGGAATGGTTTCGGCTAAGGTCAGCATCTTCGTTCAACGCGCTCGCGGTCTGGACGGCACCGTCCGACCGGCTCGCTCCGGCGGGACCACACCCTATTCACCCAGCATATGGGTTCACCCTTAATATGGATGATAGCGAAAAGATTTTGATACCGCACGGCCGGCGACACCGCCCCGAGCCGAGGGGCGCCGGGGAGGTTCGGGCCAATCGGTGATCCATCCGTCATCTATTTGGTGGCATACTCGAAAACGGGTGGGTGACTGAACATCGGCATCAGGTAAGCGAATGAAGAAGAACGCGACGCATTTCATGGTCGAGCGGGTTTCGCCGGCGAGTCTGGCGGGAGACGTCCGGGACAACCGTTCCTCCGTTCCAACCCCTGATCCCGCCGAACTCCTCGCCGAGGCTCGGTCGAAGGCGTTGGCATGGGTCGCGCGCGGTATGCCGGAGCAAGAGATCGAATATGACCCGCTCGCGCCTAGACTAACGGACAAGCAATTGGCGCAATTCGAGCCGGTCGAAGTCAGCTTCAAGCAGGAACGACTTTGAGATCGAGGCGAGTCGCCGAATTGGGGTCGGACCCCGATTACTTTCATCCTACCCTCCCTGGAGCGCAGAAGGCTCCCGCCGCCCAGCCGCCCGCTCCGATCGGTTTCGTCCTCGCGCGGGTCAGCGGTCCTGGACGATCACCCCGTACCATCCCAGCCCCTTGTAGGTCTCGTAACCCGGCGTCAGGGCGTAGCCGATCAGTTTTCCCCGCGGGTCGGAGTAATATCCCATGGCGTCGCCGCCGCGCCGCAGCGGCACGCTTTCCGACAGGATGCCGCGTCCGTCCGACGAGGCGATGATCCGGTGCCGGGCGTCGAGCAGCATGCAGCGCGAACGCTCCCGCTCGTTCTCCTCCAGCCGGACGCCCTGGACCACCGCCGCCGCCTGCGGTTCCCAATCGAAGAAGATGCCGAGCGCGCCGATCGGCTCACCCTTGGCGTCTCCGCCCCGGCGGATCGCCGTGGCGTAGGTGGCGACCACCCGGTTGTCGAGTTTTCCATTCGGGGCGACATCGCCCACCGTGAACTCACCGCCGTCGCGGGTGGACATCGCCTGCTGGAACCACGGCTCGCCCGACACGTCGGCGCCAAGGGCGCCGCGATAACGGTCGGGGCGGCCGTTGGCGAGGACCTTGCCATCGCGGTCGGCGATCCACAGGTCGAGATACACCGTATAGGACTCCAGGATCACGCCCAGCCTTTGGGAGGCGTGGGCGATGGACGCCTCGCTCGGCGCCGCGGCGCAATCCACGACGGCGCTGTCGGTCGCCCACCAGCGGACATCGCAGGACCGCTCGTACAGGTTCCGGTCGATGATCTCGATCATGTTGAGCGACAGGTCGGCCAGCCGCTTGCCATGCATCTCCCGCACCATCGTGCTGCCGGTGGTGGTCAGGTGATCGACGCGGGCGACGATTTCCGACCGCAGTTCCCGGGTGATGCTGTTGACCTGGATCGAAATCTCCGACACCTCGTTCGCCACGATGGCGAAGCCCCGCCCGGCATCCCCCGCGCGAGCCGCCTCGATCCGCGCGTTCATCGCCAGCATCTTGGTGCGCCGCGTGATGTCCTCGATCAGGGACACCTTCTTCGACGCCACATCCAGCACGCCACGCGACAGTTCGAATAGGTTTGTGCCCTCGATGGTCATGGCGTCGTCCCTGTTCATGATGGTATCGGTTGCAAACCAACCATCAAGAACCATGCCAAGTGTTA
Source organism: Skermanella stibiiresistens SB22 (assembly GCF_000576635.1). Taxonomy (GTDB): domain Bacteria; phylum Pseudomonadota; class Alphaproteobacteria; order Azospirillales; family Azospirillaceae; genus Skermanella; species Skermanella stibiiresistens. The sequence continues at coordinate 117,458 of NZ_AVFL01000007.1, read as the reverse complement.
CGGCTCCGCCACACACCATCGAATCCGGCCATTTTCCGCGCGGCGGATGATCGCTCCGATGGATTGCCGATCGAGGCCACGGTTTCATCGTCGTTGCAATGCCGAAACAACAAGCAACTGGCATCGCGACGGCCAATGATGCCTGAACAGCGTGTCCATGATTCAGGCACAAGGCCTGGCGAGATTATGAACTTGTAATAAAATTTCTCAAAATGAGCATAAAAAGACCAAAAATCCCCGGTATCTCCGCCCAAAGCTGTTTGGCCTTGCCCAATCGCGTGGCGAAAGCCGTGAATCAGCCTCCGCCGCTCGCTCAGTCCTGCAACCACTTCGCCATCTTGGGGAATTGTGGGAGACCGTCGGCGCCGAGCGGTTCGAAGATCCCAGTGCCGCCGGTCATGCCAACCTGTGCAAGCGCCATGATGCCGAAATGCGTGCCGCTTTCCACCCAGGCCGCCATGGGGTGTGGTCTGATGTCGGAGTGGAATTTGTAACTGCCGGGAAAGAAGACGCATTCCGGCGGAAGACCCAGTTCCCTCAAGGCGGCGTAGGACCAGGCCTGGGCCATGAACTCGCTCATCTTGATCGACGTCTGCAGCTTGAAATCCTCCGCCGCGCCCGGATCGCTGGCGGTCACCGCGTCAAGCGAATCGATGACGTCGTTGCCCAGCATCGCGCGCCAGCGGGACGGCACGGTGACGATGTGTCCAGCCTCGTGCAGGACATCGCCCGAGCCCGCCAGCCGGTCCGGATCGATCAGCATCGCACCGTCCACGATCTGGATGCCGGGCAGGAACCCATCCTGTCCGAACGGGCCAGCCTTGAACGGCATTCCGATGCGGTCGAGGAAGTCCAGGATCAGCGGCAGGCACTCTGGGTGATACATGGCTATGACGGACCTGAGGGTTGGCGGCAGGGCGGAATTCGCGCCGTCCGGGCTAACGGGGAGCGGCGGGTTGGTTATACACCTTATGGCCTAGGCCATTCCATCGGTCTTGGTGAAATCCCCGTCGAAAGAGCGCTAATCGGGGACAGACCCCGGTTTCCCTCCCCGCGATCTGCCGAAGCTTCTCCCGCCAAAGCACGTCGTCACTATCGCGGACTTCGCAGCACGTCCTCGGCCTTCTGCCGTTCATGCGTCGTGGCGCAGGGCGCCGGAGGATCTTCGCTTTCGATGTCGCGATTGTCGGAGGGCTTCGCTCCAAGCGGCATCAGCCAGGGCAAATGATAGATCCGCGCCGGAAGCTCGTTCTGGAACCGGGCGAGGTCGTCCTCGCCATGGAAGAGGAACAGGAGCTGCCATCCTTGCGGCAGCAGGCGTACCAGCTTTCCGATCCCGCGGGCGAGAACCGTCACGGTCTGCTCGTCCATGTTCTGCAAGGGGTCGTCGAGGACCAGCAGGCGGTATGGATTATTGGCGCCGGGAGCGCACAGCAGGAAGAGGGCGACGGTGAACAGGTTCAATTCCGCCGTGTTCAGCCGCAGGTGCGCGTCATCCTCGCCCGCTTGGCTGAGACTCAGGCTCTGCGTACCCTTCTGCCCCGACCGGCGCTTGAGCCCAAGCGCCGAATATCCCCAGCGGGCCGGCGTGAACAGCGTCAGCAACTCGTCCAAGGCGTGGCTCAGCAGCGGCGTTTGCCCATCCGCCGAGTCCACCTCCGGCAACACCTTGTTCAGAAAACTCCTTTCCACGTTCTCCTGGGCATGGGACAGGTCCTCGATGGTTCGCCGCAGGTTGCCGAACCTCGTTAGCACGTCGGCCGGAAGCCCGCGGCCGGACCGCCCTGGATCGGGGTACCGCGACAGGCTGGACAGGGGCGCTTTCAGAGCGTCCAGTTCCCGCCGGATCACGTCGGCCCATCCCGGTTCGCCGATCGCGAAGGTGCCGCACCGCCGCCTCTCGCCCATCCGCAAAGCCTGTGCGATGGTTTGCCCCAGCGGCACTTCCGGCTTCGCCATCCCGTCGATGCCGATCATCTCCGTCTCGCCGTGCGACAGCCAGTCGCCGACCTTGTCCAGCGCTTCGCACTCGGCATCCGTCAAAGTTGGGGGCGGCAGGATGTCAGCGGTAAGGGCCGCCATCGGGGCGGCGGTCGGCAACAGCTGCTCATACTCATCGATCCGCCGCGACCATTGCTCCTCCTGGTCATGCAACTCGCCGATGAGGGCCGATCCACCCCTCTCACCGGCGATAACGGCGAGGCCGATGCCGGGTGCGGGAAAGCGCCATCCGTTTCGCCGGGCATGCTCCAACGCCTCCAGCACCTCGCGCTGGCGCCGGGCAAGATCCTTGAAGGCGAGGGCATTGAGCCAGTGGTTCAGCGACGATGCCGGATCGGCGGTCGCCTGACGGGGAACTGGCGTCCAATCGTCGAACGCTTTTCTTTCAAGAGCGTTTCGGGCGGTATTCAGATCCCTGAGGATTTCACTGGCGGTCGGCATGAAGGTGCGCAAGGGACCCTCAAGCTCCCGCAGCGCTTCCGCGAACGCCTCTTCGGACAAGCCGCCGATGGCCAGCCGCTTGACGGGATCGGCGAAGGCCGGTTCGATCCGGGTCAGGATCATCAGGTCGTCGAGCGGGACAGGCAGGCAAAGCCCCGCCCCTGCGACATCCCGGCAATCGAACAAGGAGCCCGCCATCCAGGCCAAGGACTTCGAAAGGTCGCTGGCCGCGGGCAATTCGGCGGGCTTTTCCATCAAATCCAGAAGCCGCATGGTTGAAATGGCGGGAAGCTCCTGCCAAGCAACCTCCGCTTTCATCCGCGCTTCCTCCAAGGTCGTGATCGCCTTATTATCGCCTGGGAAGAAACAGGAAAGGAAATAGGTCGCCCTTTCCTTGTCATCGCGGATGGCCAGCTTGTTCATGGCTTCTTGATCAAGGCGGAAGGCGCCGGCCTTGGTCCCCGCCAACAGTGGGTCTTCACTATCGCGGCTGCTGAAAGTACGGATGTCTGGGTCGCGATTTCCCTCCACATTCATCTTGATCTCAAGGGTTGCCGCCCGCCGGTCCCCGCATTTTTCAACACCTTCCCCAGCCTTGTTCGTCTGGTTGGACGCTGGCGGCCGGTGATCGACGGCGTCGGCGTATGTTCCTTGCTCGAGCCCTTTTTCGTTACCCACCAGAGCGAATTCCAGAGCCTCGACAAGGGACGATTTGCCCGCACCATTGCCACCATGCACAAGATGGATACAGGTTTCGATCCGGCCCGCCGAGTCCACCGGATGGTGGAAAGTCAACGTGCGTTCTCCGGGAAGCCGCCAATCCGTCAGTTTCAGCGACAAGATATTCTTCCGCGGCGACAGGTCCGTGGTTTCGCGCGATGCCGGCTCCGCGAACCATTTTCGCGTATTCGTCAGCAGCCAGCAGAAGGCGCGCCTCACCTCCGCCTCTTCGTCATGTCCTGGTCGCTCCCACTCGCCGAACCGTAGAAGGCTGACCCCGAAACCGTGCATGTGCGATGCGTTTTGGCGGATCCTCACCAGTGTCTCGCCGACATGCTCTCGCAGGGCTGGTTCCGCGGGCGGAAGAACAAGCACGAGTTCCACGGTCAGCGGCAGCGGTCTTTTCCTTGCCGTTCTTCCATGCTGCCGGCCCAGTACCAGATGGCGGGTGAAGGCGGCGTGCTCGATCAACCGGCGAATCTGGTTTCTGGTCATCGTCGGGGTAATCTGGTGGACCAGCCCCAATGTCCCCAGACAAGGGTCCAAGACCAGCAGGTCGGCCTGATGGTCGAAATGCCCGCCGATGACCACCTTGGCGCCTACCAGCGAAACCGGACCGTCCGCTTTGCGAAGTTCCTCCAGGGTCCCTACCGATCCCACCGAATGGGTGGTTTTCAGGACCTCCGCGAGACGCTTGATGGTGTTCGTCGTCCCGGTATCGCTCATGACCGGCCACCTTCCGCCTTGAACAGGTACTCGGGCTTCACCGCTTCGGATAACTTCTCGTACCAATCCTTGCCGGCGGCTGGCACATCTTTACCATCGCTGTCCGCGCCGCTTGCCCAAGCCCAGAGTGATTCGGCATCCGGCGTCAAGTCGTCTCCCTCCACCCTGCTCCACGGCAGGCGGTCAAGGGTCAGGTTCCAGGTGATGCGGCGCCGGGGCAGCCCATCGTTCTCCACCGTGGCGGAAACCGGCTCGTCCAGTTCCCGGTGGCGTATCACAATGCGCACCGGGGAGACGCAGTCCTCGTCGAGCGACAGGTCCACGACCGGAAAGTTGCCCGGACAGGTTTCGATCCAGGGACCGGGAGGATGCCAGTGCCGCGGGTCGCGCCAGTCACCAGCGTTATTGGAAATCAGATGGGTGGCGATACGGCGCAGAGCCAGTTCGACCACGACGCCCCAAGCGGTCCAGCCGAAATTCTCCCCGGCGGCGAAGTACCAGGGAGTTCCGCGCAGGGGTTTGATTTCTTGGGTGCCCACATATCCCTTGCGCAACCGAAGCTCAGCCAGCGCGAATTCACGCAGCAGCCGAGGATGGAAATGCACGGTCCAGCCGGTCACCCGTTCCAGGGCGATACGGGCCCGCTCGGCGGCGGACCTGATCGCGTCGCCGTCCTCTACGCGTGCGAGCGTGGTCTCCTTCACGGACTTGCGCTCCGCCTCGCACAGTTTGTCGAAGGACTCGATTATCCGCCGTACCGCCCCGCTTTCCACACCGCCTTCCTTCATCAGCAGGGTGGCGATGCCGCGCAACTCGCTTTCCAGAGCCTGCCGCTGGCGAAGCCGGTAGACCCGGTGGACCAGCCACGACAGCACTTCATCCAAATTCGGAAAACGGCGGTGGTCGTCATCCCTATAAAAGAACTCGAGATAGTTCGGATGCTCCGTTAGCGACACGCGGTTCACGCCGATCGCTTGGCTGGCCGATCGCAGCACTTCCAGCGCGTGGAATTCACGGCTCCGCGCGCTGGCTAGAAAGAAGGCGGGGGCATCCTCCTGCCGGCGCTTGCTCGTTTCCGCGAAGGCGTGGTGCTTGAAGCGGCTCGCCATTTCCTCGTAGACGGTGCGGAACGTGTCGTGCAGAACCGGGTCGGCGGTACTGTAGCCGCAGAAAACCATCGTGCGGGTACGCAGGAGCGTCAGGAGAAGGTCGCGCGACCAGGAATCCTGCCGCCAGTTCTGAATCTCGCGAAAAGTGAACACCAGGGATGACAGCACCTCCGCCAGGGTTCCGCTTTCCTCCGAAGGTCCATCGCAGGCGTGGCGGTAGGTTTCGGCACAGCCGTGGATCTTGACGATCGAGGCTGCCTGTTGGCCGCCCTTGAGTGTCGGGGGTGTGTCGGCTGTCTTTTCCTCCGTCGGTGGACCGCCGGAGAATCGGCCCCGGGAGGGGCGGTAATAATATTGGTGTGCCCGTGTGATGCGCTCATAGCTCGGCCAGCGGGTGGGCGGAAAGCAAGGCCGATCCGCTCCCGGCTTCGCGTCCAAATCGGCGTGCCTGCTGGCCGCCGCTTCCCGGACGATCGCCTCTTCCCCGGCGGGGCCGCGGCGCGGCTGGAACCCGGCTAGCCGGTAGGCGCCCTCCAATAACAGGTCGAAATTCGTGGTGATCAGCGTCGGGCACAGTCCTTCGCGCGCCAGCCGGGCCAGCAGATGGTGACGGGGCAGCAACCGTTCGGAATAGCTTTCGATAACGCGGACGAAATCCCGGTTGTCCGGGTCACCGCCCATCACCTCGGGTTGCCTGAAGCCCATGGTGTCGAGGAACAGCGCCTTGCCGCGCGATGGCGAGGTCAATAAGCGGAGACGGTTCAGATCAACCGGCTCCAGGTCCGACGTCTCGTCCTTGCTTTTCAGGAGATCGAGAAAATGTCGATCCGCGGCGGCGAGTTCGGTCTGGATCGTCCGCTTCGCCTGCCCGGTCATGGCTTGACCCAGCATGTGGTCCAACATTTCGCCGTAGGCGTTGCACATCCAGTCATTAAGGACATAATATTCGCGGGCCAAGCCTGAAATGATCTTTTCTCGGGCAAGGCCTTCGTTCTTGACCCAGTCTTTAGGTTCGGACCGCTCTGGGGCTAGCCCGCATTCCTTCATGTGCCTATCCAGGTTGAAGGTCGCTATCAGACCCTTACGCAGGGCTTCCGCGTTGTCGCGGACCTTGTCATCATCCACGAGCCATCGGACTTTGTCTGTCAGCACCTGATGCAGCGCGTAGAAGCGCGCCAGCAGCCGCCCCACCAATCTTTCGGCGCTGTTCTTCTCCGTGTCGTATGAAAAACCAGCACCGACGAAGAACACGACCTCTCCCGCCAGGACGCGATCGGCCAGATCGTCAATCCGGTCGAGCAGGTTTTCTCTCATGCCCGCTCACTCCGCCCCACACGCGGTTTGCCGCGATGGACAGGCACTCCCGGTGCAAGATAGTCTTCGAGTGCCTGGGTCAGCCGGTCCAAAGCCTCTCCATTCACCTTTTCCATCCATCCACGCCATAACGGGTCGGGTTCCACCTGTGAATACTTGGCGGCAAGTTCTTTCAAGATCTCGGCCAACCAGATGTCACGGCGTCGGGTGGGTGGCTTCAGAGTATCCAAAGCGGCTGTCACGTTCCTTGGTTTAGTCAGAGACGCTAGCTCTGCCAGTGGCAGTCGACCATTCAACGCAAGCAGGAACACCAACCGCAGCGGGTCTATGGCGAGGGGTCTGCTCTCATCCACTGGTTCTCTATTCTTGATCAACCACTTAGTCAGCCAACGCACTTCAGGAGCATCGGGAAAACGCAGCTCCTTGAGCCTTTCCACAGCTTCGTGGAGTTCCGACAATGCCTTGATGTTTCCAATGCCGGCTCGACAGGCGGCGACGAGACCTTTCGCAGCCCAAGATTGCCAATGATCAATTCCTAGCCGTTCACGAAGTCCCTCCGAAGCCGTTTTCGCCAGCTTAAACGCGACATCACGCTCACCCCTTTCAAGCATTATGCGGGCGAGGTCGTATTGTGAAACCAGTGTCTCAGGATGCTCAGGACCTAGAAGTTTGCGCCGGCAGTCCAGGACACTTTCCTCCAACCTCTGTGCCGCTATCAATTCACCCTGCGCCATCAGGGACAAAGCTACTCGGTTCATATAAAGAAGAATTTCTGGGTGCTCGTGGCCCATTGTTCTCCGCCCCAGCGCCAGCACCCGCTTATGGAGCGCTTCAGCGCCATCGTGATCGCCCCGCGCTTGGAGCGTCTCGGCCAGATTACTCATGGTACTTAAGGTATCTGGATGCTCAGTTCCCAGCAGTTTCTGGTTGAGCGCCAGCACTCGATTCTGGAGTTCCTCGGCGCCACGGTAGTCACCCCGCGCTTGGAGCGCTTCGGCCAGATTGTTCAAGCTTTGAAGGGTAGTGGGATGCTCGGCCCCCAGCAGCTGTCGACTGAGCGCCAGTTCCTGCATCTGTAGTTCCTCGGCGCCAGCGTGGTTACCCCGCGCTTGCAGCGTCACAGCCAGATTGTTCATGCTATTCAGGGTATGGGGATGCTCGGGGCCAAGCAGGTGTTTCGCCACGTCGAGGCTTCGGCGAAAATCCGCCTCAGCATCCGCATAAGCACCCCGTACATAGTTGAAGCGTCCAAGCCCCAGTAGCAGCGTGCAAGTCGAAGCATCTGATACAACTTCTGTCAGTTTAAGAACATGAGGAATTTCAGGTAAAAGTTGATCGTGTTTGCGGATATCTCTGGCCAGCGACATCCGCTTGACCAGTACCGCCACGGCGGCTTCGCGTAGGTCGAAAGGTGGTTTGTAGCCATGAAAACGCAGGGTGCGGCTCACCAGCAAGTGAACCGACACGGCGCCGGTTTTATCGTGGTCGTCACCGGTGATGTGCTCGGCCAAGGCTTCGCGGGTCACGGCCTCAAGAGCGATTTTAGATTCGACAGCGGCGACGTTGGCATCGCCGGAGAGAAGGGCGAAGATACTTGTCACTAGCGAAATGGGTATCGGTGCAGGTGCCAGCAGGGCTGCCAAATGTAGCAGGCGCATGCCACTATCGACATCCACGCGTTTGATGCTGTCCAGCAGGGTCGTGACGATAGAGGGAGTGTGGCCGGTCGGCGATTCGCCCGCCAGCTTAGCGGCTAGCTCGGTGGCGTCGTGGTCTGGGTCGCGCAGGCGTGCCAGAAAGCCCTCATAGCTCAGCTTCCTCACGGCGGCACGCGCCACGTCAACCGCCAGCGCATGGTTGCCCAACAGCGTCAGGATCTCACCCGCCGCTTGCGCCTCCGCGCCGGGACGCGGAGCGAGGCGGCTGGTCAGAAGTTCCAGCGCCTCATCATCCGACAGCACGCCCAGCCGATAAGGCGTGCCCGAGCCGTCCAGCTGGGTATTGCGGGTCGTTACCAGCGTGGCGCCATTGGCCGTCGGGGCGCTCCAAGCGTTTAGTTCAGCGGCGGTGGCGTCCGGCGGCAGGTCGTCCACGATCCACAAAAAGGCGGGCCGCGCCGCCAGCGCGCCCTTCAGCATTCCCGCGACTTCATCCGGCGCCAAACCAGCCGTGCCAAGCCCCAGACCCCCAGCGATACGCCCGATCTGGCTTCCAAGGTCCTGCCCCTGGACGGCGCTCAGCCAGAAGACGCCACCCGGATAGGCGGCGCCAAAGCGGCGGGCGTATTCCTCCGCCAGCAGGGTCTTGCCGATGCCGCCCATGCCCTGGAGCAGCACCAGCCCAAGGCCGCCGCCGCTGATCATGGGGATCTTGCTTCGGGACAGGCCGGTATGGATCCTCCACATGTCGCCGAAACGCCCAACGAAGTGGTTGGAGCCCGCGCGCGGGTTGCCGCCGTGCCAGGACGGGCCGCGGAGATCCTGGATTTCCCCAAACTCTCCCGTCAGCTCATCCAATCCCGCCGCGATCCGGCGAGCCAAATCATCCGCCCTGCCGGCGCTCACGTCGATGAACTTGCTGGCGAGGACGTCCGCCGGCTGGAGATGCCCAACGCCCGTCTCCGGATTCAGCACCACGACGCGACGCTCCACCGCCCCCCCATCGGGTACTTCGCGCTGGGCCGCAATGATGGCCCTCGTCAGCTCCCATTGACAGGCGCGTTGCGTCGGGTAGGTTTTCGAATACCACGCCACCAGCATGCGCGAGTGGCCGAGCCCGTTCACGATCCGCTCCGTGATCGACCGCGCGCCGGCGATCTCGGTCTCATGGTGGAAGACCTTTAGGCCCCTATCCCTCAGGGCTTTGACGACCGGCGCCGCCGCTTCCCGATCGGCGTGGGCGAGGCTGAAGAAGATATCGTAGCTCTCGCCCATCGTGGTCTTCCGTTTTCAACGAGGATCATCAACTGAAACGCGCACGATAGCGGCTCCCTCGTTCGCGCGCGAGAGAAAATGTCCCCTAAATGTTCTGAAAAACCCGCATCGGCATTGACACACGCGGGAATTCACCTGACACTCCGCGCGCCACACGTGTCCCGTGGCGGCCGAACCGAGGTGCTGGAAACACCCCGATCCGGCCTCACCATAGATGCCCTCTGTAAAGGCTAAACATCCATGGCTAACCAACTCACTACCACAAACGGAGTGCTCGCGCTCCGGTCATTGTTACCCCCGCCGCAGCGATCACGTTCGCCGCGGCGGGGGGAGCCCTCGGGAAAGGCGTTGCTCAGCGCGTCTCCGCGAGGCTGACCCATGCCGACATCGGAGAGCTACACGGCCCGGTACCATGCCGGGCTGAACGGGGTTCGTGTGTCCGACGCCAGGGGCGACCCGGTGGAGGACGCTGTCGCGACCATCATCGGCGATGCCCTCGACGACCTGCTGGACGAGATGGAACGGCGCGGGATGGAGTGGGAATCCTGTGTCTTTTGGATCGAACGCAAGCGCCCGGCGCAGGCGGCACCGTGAGCAGGCTCGGCCGCCTGCTGGTGATCTGGGGCGTCCTCCTGCCGTTGCTGGCCCTGCCCACCACCGGCGAATGGGGGCCGGGCACCGTCGTGATCCTTGGGATCGGGCTGAAGCAGCGAGCCTGGATCTTCGGCTATCCGATCCGGTTCGACGCGATCCTCTGTGCCGGGCTTCTGCTGGTCGGCATCGGCCTGTCCGTCGCCACCTTGGCCCGGCAGGAGCCGCGTTAGCCCATCCCGGAGGAACCGTAACGCGATTTTCGCGATCGATGCGCAACCCACGACATCGTCATTCGATGGGACGGCGGTCCCATCGAACTTGATGCCAAGCCTCTTCGATGGTAAGGATCATATTCCTTTCCAGTGTTGCGAAGGCACCGCCATGCCAACAGGCACCGCCTATATTTTCTCCCGCGCCGCCGGCCGCTCGCACCGGCACCGCACCGCTTCGCCGACGCGCCCATGATCACGAATGATGACATTTCCGGCCATCACCCCGGGGGGAGGGGACCCCCCCAGGGCGGCCCGCCCACTCCCGGTCAGCTCGCGATCAGCCCCCGCAGCTGACGGTTCGCCACCGCCAGCATCGCCAAGTCCACCCGCGTGACGCCGCGCAGTTCCGTCAGCAGTTGCCGGATCCGATCGACCGGACCCTGGCGGCCCGCCACCCAGGTGTCGATCGCGGTCTCCGCGTCCTCGGCGTCGTTTAGGATGCGGGCGGTCAGGTCGCTTTGCAGGCCATAGAGGTCGTCGATGATCGCGTTGACCGCCTGCTTCTGCCAGTGGTTCTCGGTCTTGATTCCGACCGCCTGCGAGCGCAGCCATTCCATGCCGAACCGATGCCCCAGGTCGAAATAGATCCGGGCCACCACCGGCACGCCGCGCCGGCACAGCCGGGCGATGCGGTTGACGTCCAGGGCGGAGGCCAGGGTGCCCAGGCTCGCCACCTTTCTGGCCAAATCTTCGGGCACGCCCTGGTTGACCCAGCGCTCCGTCCGGCCGGCCAGCAGAACCCTGTCCTCCTCGCTCAGCACGGTGTCGAGATCGGCCGCCAGCTCCTCCACGCCGGGCGTGTGGCCGGCCGCCTCGACCCCGATGTCGAGCGGCTGGGGCGCGTTGATCAGGAACCAGGGAATCGTCCGCTGGAGCAGCGCCTGGGTCGCGATGATCATCTCGTACTGGCAGGCGGCCGGCACCGCGTTGTCCAGGGCCTCGATCGAGGTCCAGATCCCCCGCAGCGCGAAGGCGTCGCGGCTGACGGTATAGGCCCGCGCGATGTCGCCCGGTCCCATGCCGGTCTTCTCCATCATCTCCGACACGAAGGTCGGGCCGACGCGGTTGACCATGCTGTTGGTGGTGTATGTGGCGATGATCTCGCGGCGCAGCCGGTGCCGCTCGATCGCGTCGCGATAGTCGCGGCGCAGCGCCTTGGGGAAGTACTTGGCCAAGTCCTCCGCCATGCGCGGGTCGTCCGGCAGGTTGGACGCCAGCAACTCGTCGTACAGCGTGATCTTGGAATAGGCCAGCAGCACGGCCAGTTCCGGCCGGGTCAGCGCCTGGCCGCGCGCCGTCCGCGAAGAGATCTCCTCGTCGTCGGGCAGGAACTCGATCGGCCGGTTCAGGTGGCCGCTCTTCTCCAACTGCCGCATGAAGCGGACCTGACCCTCCAGCAGGTCGGCCCCGCCCATGCCGGCGACGCTGATCGCCTGCGTCTGGAGGTAGTTGTCGGACAGCACCAGGTCCGCCACCTCGTCGGTCATGGAAGCCAGCACCTGATCGCGCTGCTTCATGGTCATGTCGCCGCGCGCGATGACGTCGCCGGTCAGCACCTTGATGTTGACTTCGTGGTCGGAGGTGTCGACGCCGGCCGAGTTGTCGATCGCGTCGGTGTTGATCCGGCCCCCCGCCTGGGCGTACTCGATCCGGCCACGCTGGGTGACACCCAGGTTGGCGCCCTCGCCGACGATCTTGGCGCGGATCTCGCGCCCGTCGATCCGGGTCGCGTCGTTGGCCTTGTCGCCGACCTCGGCATGGGTCTCCTCGGTCGCCTTGATGAAGGTGCCGATGCCGCCGAACCACAGCAGGTCGGTCTCCGACCGCAGCATCGCCTGGATCAGTTCGGCCGGGGTCACCTTGTCGCGGGTCAGGCCGAAGCGGGCCTGGATCTCCGGCGAGAGCTTCAGCGACTTGGCCTTGCGGTCGAAGATGGCCCCACCCCGCGACAGCAATCCGGCGTCGTAGTCGGCCCAGGTCGAGCGCGGCAGGTCGAACAACCGCCGCCGTTCCTCGAAGCTGGCCGCCGGATCGGGATTGGGATCGCAGAAGATGTGCAGGTGGTTGAAGGCCCCCACCAGACAGGTGTGGCGCGACAGCAGCATGCCGTTGCCGAACACGTCGCCCGCCATGTCGCCGACGCCGACGCAGGTGAAGTCCTGGGTCTGGCAATCGACCCCGATCTCGCGGAAGTGGCGCTTGACCGATTCCCAGGCGCCACGCGCCGTGATGCCCATCTTCTTGTGGTCATAGCCGCGCGAGCCGCCCGACGCGAAGGCGTCGTCCAGCCAGAAGCCGTATTCTTGGGAGACTCCGTTGGCGATGTCCGAGAAGGTCGCGGTACCCTTGTCCGCCGCCACCACCAAATAGGGATCGTCGGAGTCCAGGCGCACCACGCGGGGCGGCGGCACGACCGAGCCGTCGGCGGCGAAGTTGTCGGTGATGTCGAGCAGGCCGCGCATCAGCGTCTTGTAGCACTCGATCACCTCGGCCATCAGGACATCGCGCCCGGCATCGGCCGGCGGCGGCCGCTTGACGACGAAGCCACCCTTCGACCCCACCGGCACGATCACCGCGTTCTTGACCATCTGGGCCTTCATCAGACCCAGGATCTCGGTCCGGAAATCCTCGCGCCGGTCGGACCAGCGGATGCCACCGCGCGCGACCTTGCCGCCGCGCAGGTGGATCGCCTCTACCCGAGGGCTGTAGACCCAGACCTCGACCATCGGGCGGGGCAGGGGCAACTCGTCCACGCCCCTGCTGTCCAGCTTCATCGAGACATAGGGCTTGACCCCACCGTCCGCCGCCTTCTGGTAGTAGTTGGTGCGCAGGGTCGAGCGCACGAGGTTGAGGAACCGGCGCAGGATGCGGTCCTCGTCCAGGTTGGCGACGCCGTCCAGGGCGTGGTCGATTTCCACCAGCAGGCCGTTGACCGCGACCGGGATGTCATCGATGGACGCGGAGGTTTGCTCCTGTCCCGGGTCCCGCCGCTTGTCCGGGTCGTGCAGGGTTTGGAACAGCTTGACGATCAGCCGCGTGATCGCGGCGTGGTCGGCCAGCGTGTCCTCCATGTAGTCCTGGCTGAACTGGAAGCGGATCTGGCGCAGGTACTTGGCGTAGGCCCGCAGCACGGTGATCTCGCGCCAGCCCAGGCCCGCTCGGATCACCAGCCGGTTGAAGCCGTCATCCTCCATGCCGCCTTCCCAGACCCGCAGGAAGGTGTCCTGGAAAGCCTGCCGGACGCGGCCCAGGTCGACCGCCACGCCGGCCCTCGTCGTCATGGCGAAGTCGTGGATCCAGACCGGCTCGATCCGTCCCGGCAGCCTGACCTCGAACGGACCGCCCTCCGAGATCACCTTGACCCCCATGTGCTCCAGCATGGGCAGGATGTCGGACAGCGGCACCTGCTTGCCGTCGTGGTAGAGCTTGAGGTTCAGTTCCGACTCGGCGGCCTCGATCGGCCGGTACAGGTTGAGCCCAAGCCGGCCGGTGTGGATCACCTCCTCGATCCGCTCGATGTCGTAAACGGCCAGTTCGGCGCCGGAACGATCGCGGTAGCCGACATCGAAGGCGTTGGCGTAGCGCCGGTGCAGGCGCAACCCGTCCTCCTCGCCCTTGGCATCGACCAAGGCGTCCTGCAGCCGGTCCGGCCAGGCGCGGCTGGCCTCGATCAGCCGCTCCTCGACCTCGCCCACGTCGTAATCGGGGATGGTGCCGGGCTTCGTTTCGATGACGAACTGGACGCGTGCCAGCACGCTTTCCGCCAGCTGCGTGAAGAAGGCGGAGCAGGTGCCGTTGAAGGTGCGCTCCAGGATCGCCTGGATGCGGCGGCGCAGATCGGTGTCGTAACGATCGCGCGGGACATAGACCAGACAGGTGATGAACCGCTCGAACGGGTCGCGCCGGACGAACAGCGCGGTGCGCTGGCGCTCCTGCAGGTGCAGCACGCCGATCGCGATCTCGAACAGCTCGTCGTCGGTGATCTGGAACAGTTCGTCGCGCGGGAAATTCTCCAGGATGTGGGTCAGCGCCTTGCCGTCATGGCTGCGCGGCTCGAACCTGGCGCGCTCCAGCACGCGGGCGGCCTTGTTGCGCAAGTACGGGATCTCGCGGACGCTGGTGCTGTAGGCGACCGAGGTGAACAACCCCACGAACAGGTGCTCGCCGACGACCTGGCCGGCCTCGTCGTAGGCCTTGATGAAGACGCTGTCCATCAGGGTCGGGCGATGCACGGTCGAGCGGCGGTTAGACTTGGTCACCAGCAGCAGGCGTGGCTGGCGCAGGAACTGCTGCGCGTCGGGTGGCAGGGCGGCGAAGTTGCGGAGGCCATCGAACACGCGGACATCGTCGTCGCGCAGCACGCCCAACCCCTCGCCGGGGATGGGAGACAGCCGCGCCTCGTCGCCCTCGCCCTCGAAGCGGTAGCGGCGGTAGCCGAGGAAGGTGAAGTTGTCGTCGTTCAGCCACAGCAGGAAGTCGCGCGCCTCGTTCATCTCCGTCTCGGGCAGCGCGTGCGGCATGCTGTCGACGCCGTCCATGATGCGCAGCATGGGGGCTCGCATCGCCTGCCAGTCCTCGACGGCGGCGCGGACATCGGACAGCACCTTGTCGACGCCCTCGGCGATCCGCTCCAGCGCCAGCGGATCGGTCTGCTCGTCGACCTCGATATGCATGAAGGATTCGGCGGTGGCGTCCGCCGGGGCGGCCTGCGGCTCGTACAACTCGACCAGACGGCCGGTGGAGTCGCGCCGGACCCGCACCACGGGATGGATCACGAGATGGACGGTCAGGCCCTGGCGGTTCAGCTCCGCCGTCACCGAATCGACCAGGAACGGCATGTCGTCGTTGACGATCTCGACCACGGTATGGCCGGATTGCCAGCCATGCTCGTCCAGTTGCGGATGATAGGCCCGGACCCTGGCCGATCGCTCCGGGCGCTGGGCGGCGAATTGCCAGATCGACAGGGCGGCGCAGTACAGCTGGTCGGGGCTGGACTCCAGCAGGTCGTCGGGCGGCACGTTGGCGTAGAACTGCCGGATGAACCGCTCGGCCAGATCGGCGCGGTCCCGGTTCAGCCTGTCGCGAACGCGGCTGACGATCTGTTCGGTCAGCTCGCCCTTGAGTTGTTCGGCCTTGAGGGCCATGCCTGCCTCCCCGTCTATCGATCCGTTTCGGCGGCTTCCGCCGCTTCTGTCGGGTCCAAGTGTAGCAGGGGAACATGGGGTCGTGGGGGAAGGTTGCGTGACGGACCCGTGACTTCAGCCGGCCATCTAGCCGATTCGGCCGCCGCCCGCGCGCGGCTACTCCAGCGCCTGCCGCAGCGCCGCGGCTCCCGCCCAGGGCGCCAGGGGCAGGGCCGCCACCAGCAGGCCGCCCAGCAGCAGCAGGTGGGGCCGCGCCGTGAACCCCGACAGCGACGCGTCGATGGCGCCGGCGCCGAAGATCAGCACGGGGATGTAGAGCGGCAGGATCAGCAGCGACAGCAGCACACCGCCGCGCCGGGCGCCCAGCGTCAGCGCGGCGCCGATCGCCCCGATCAGGCTCAGGGTCGGCGTGCCGATCAGCAATGTCAGGATCAGCACCGGGAAACCCGCCGGGTCCATGTTCAGCAGCAGCGCCAGCAGCGGGGCGGCGACGATCAGCGGCAGGCCGGTGACCAGCCAATGCGCCAGCACCTTGGCGAAGACGACCGCCTCCAGCGGCAGGCTGGTCAGTGTCAGCAACTCCAGGCTGCCATCCTCGTAGTCGTTCTGGAACAGCCGCTCCAGCGACAGCAGCGAGGCCAGCAGCGCCGCGACCCAGATCACCCCCGCGGCGATCCGCGCCAGGATGTTCATCTCCGGCCCGACGCCGAACGGGAACAGCACGACGCACAGCACGAAGAACATGACCGCCACGGTGGCGTCCGATCCCTGCCTGAACGCCAGACGGAGGTCGCGCGAGACGAGGCGGAGGAAGCGGTTCATTCCAGGGGGCTCCCGTCCATTCCGACCGCGAAATCGTCCATGTGGAGCGTGTCCGCTTCCGGCACCTCGATCTCGGCGTGGGTCGAGACGACCACGATGCCGCCGCCGGCCCTGTGCTCCGCGATGGCCGCCTCCAGCTGGCCGATGCCGGCGCGGTCCAATGCCACCGACGGTTCGTCCAGCAGCCACAGCGGCGCCGGGGCGGCCAACACGCGGGCGAGGTTGAGCCGGCGCTTCTGTCCGGCGGAGAGATACCGGCCGGGGATGTCGGCGATATGCGGCACGCCCAGCCGCTCCAGCGCCGCCAGGGCCGCGGCCATGGGATCGGCGGCGCCGCCCATCTCGGCCCAGAACGCCAGGTTCTCGCGCGCCGACAGCACGGGTTTGACGGCGTCGAGATGGCCGACGTAATGGACGCGTCCGCGATGCAGGTCGGGATCGTCGGCGACGGCGGCGCCGTCCCAGCTCAAGCCACCGGCGAAGGGCCGCAGCAATCCCGCCATCAGCCGCAGCAGGCTGGACTTGCCGCTGCCATTTGGCCCCAGCAGCACCAGCGCCCCACCGGCCTCCACCGAAAAGGAGAGATCTTGGAACACCAGCCGCTCGCCGCGCAGGCAGGTCAGGTCGGTACCGGCGAACAGGGGCATGGTCGTGAGGGGATCGGCGTTGTCGTTGAAGGGCTTGCCGTGTGGTTACAGCACGCTGTCACCGCTGCCAAGCGCATTCCAGCCAAGGGAGGGGTGGGGGCCTGCCTACCTCAGCGCCAGCAAGCGCTCCACGAAGGCGGGGACCTCCCTGGTCGCCGGGCCATAGATCTTCTCGTCGAACAGGGTGGCGCCCTCCGACGGGTCCAGGTTCAGCTCGACCGTGTGCGCCCCATTGACGCGGGCCTCCTGGACGAAGCCGGCCGCCGGATAGACGTTGCCCGACGTGCCGATCGACAGGAACAGGGCGCAGCCGGCCAGCTCGCGGTAGATCCGGTCCATCTCCAGCGGCATCTCGCCGAACCAGACCACGTGGGGCCGCATCTCGGCGATGGCGCCGCAACCGGCGCAATCGTCCTCGACGGACAGGTCCCTCCGGATCTCCGACACCGCGTAGCAAGCGCCGCAGCGCGCCTTCAGCAGCTCGCCATGCATGTGGATCAGGTTGCGCGAACCCGCGCGCTCGTGCAGGTCGTCGATGTTCTGGGTGACCAGCAGCACCTCCCCCGGCCATTCACGTTCCAGCGTCGCCAGGGCCTCATGGGCGGCGTTCGGCTGGACATTCGCGTGGAGCAGCCCAGTCCGGCGGTCGTTGTAGAACTGGTGGACGAGGTCTGGGTCGCGGGCGAATCCCTCGGGTGTCGCGACATCCTCCAGCCGCACGCGCTCCCACACGCCGCCGGCGCAGCGGAAGGTGTCCAGGCCCGATTCCTTGGAGATGCCAGCGCCTGTCAGGATGACGATCCGGTCGGAAGGCTTTACCATCATGATCTGTTTTCCGAAGCGGGGGCGTTCCGCGTGAGTTTAGGGGCGGCGGTGATCGAGTCCAACCACGTAGTTTTCCGCGTCGCGGATCTGCGCGCGTTCCTGATAGGGGCGTGGCGCATCTCCCGCACCGTGCGCGACGTCAGACTGGGATTGGACGGCACCTTCGACGGCACCGCGACGTTGGAGTCCGCCAACGGCGGGGACCTGCTGCTGAGGGAGACCGGCGTGATGCGGTTCGGCGGCCACGCCGGCCCGGCGGAACAGACCTACCGCTACGCCTTCCCGGACGGACCGAGGCGGGCGCTGGTGTTCCGCCACGATGGCGCGCCCTTCCACGACTTGGATCTGTCCACCGGCACCGCGGAGGCGGTCCATCACTGCGGCGCCGACACCTATCGCGGACGGTTCCGGGTCGAGGGGTGGGACACTTGGGTGACCGAGTGGCTGGTCGGCGGCCCGCGCAAGAATTATCACATGATCACGCGGCACAGCCGCCTCGTTCCGCCGACGGAAGGATGTTCCAAATGAAACAGGTGAAGGTGCTGTTCGTCTGCACCGGCAACATATGCCGCTCGCCGACCGCCGAGGGGGTGTTCCGCCATCTGGTCGCCGACGCGGGATTGGCCGACACCATCGTCACCGACAGCGCTGGCACCCACGGCTACCATGTCGGCGAGCCGCCCGACGAACGTTCCGTCGCCGCCGCCCAATCGCGTGGCTTCGAGATAGGCGACCTGCGCGCCCGCCGGGTCCGGCAAAGCGACTTCGAGGAGTTCGACCTGATCCTGGCGATGGACCAGGGCCATTACGACCAGCTCGCCGCCATGGCGCCGCCCGAGGCCCGCGACCGCGTCCAGCTGTTCATGGACTACGCGCCCGAAGCCCCCCGCCGCGAGGTGCCCGACCCCTATTACGGCCAGGGCACCCATTTCACCGAGGTGCTCGATCTGGTCGAGGTGGCCTCATCCGGCCTGCTCGACAAGCTGCGTCATTCCCGCCCCGGAGCCGTCCATGCCCGCTCCTCAGTTACCTGACGGCGTCGGCCGGGTTGCCTCGGCGCGGCGGCTGGCCGACGGCAACGCCGCCGAACTCTGGCTGCTCGATCTGGTCGACGGCCGCCGCGTGGTGGCGAAGCGCGGCGCGGGCTTGGCGGTGGAAGGGCGGATGCTGCGCCATCTGGCCGATCACTCCAGCCTGCCGGTGCCGGAACTGTTCCATGCCGACGACCGGCTGCTGGTGATGTCCCATGTCGCGGCTGACGGTGGCGGCCTGACCACCGCGGCCCAGGAGCACGCGGCCGAACTGGTCGCGGCGCTCCACGGCATCGGCGCGGAACGGTACGGCTTTCCCTATGACACCGTGATCGGCCCGCTGCCCCAGCCGAACCCTGAATCCGACAACTGGATCGCCTTCTTCCGCGACCACCGCCTGTTGGGAATGGCGCGCCGCGCGCTGGACGAGAAGCGAATCGACAACACCCTGATGGCGGCGATCGAGCGGCTGGCTGGTCTGCTGCCCGACCTGATCGGCGAGCCGGCCCTGCCCAGCCTGATCCATGGCGACCTGTGGGGCGGCAACATCCTGGTCCGCGACGGCCGCGTCGCCGCCTTCATCGATCCGGCGATCCACCACGCCGACCCGGAGATCGAACTGGCCTTTTCGACCCTGTTCGGCACCTTCGGCCAACCGTTCTTCCACCGCTACGGCGAGATCAGGCCGATCCGTCCCGGCTTCTTCGAGGTCCGCCGCGACCTCTACAATCTCTATCCGCTGCTGGTCCATGTCCGCCTGTTCGGTGGCGGCTACCGATCCCAGGTCGCCCGAATCGTCGGGCGGTTCACGTGACGGTCCTCAGGGATCGCGGAAGTTCAGCAGGTCGTGCTTGACCGACTTCCAGACCATCGAGAGCATGTAGATGAAGGCGAAGCCGACCAAGTTGAGCACCAGCACCACGGCGATCATGCCGAACATCGACTGGCGGTCCAGGAAGACCCTCAGCGTGCCGTCCAGGTGCAGGATGATCAGGACGGCCACGGCAGCGCCGATGATCGCCAGCGGCAGCAGCACCTTCAGCAGGACGACACGCAGCGTCTTGCCGTGCCGCCGGTCGCGTCCATCCCACCGATCCACCATCCGCTGCCCCCATCATGCCGCCGGTTACCGGCGCCAGGACGCCAGTAACCGTGATATAGGCGGCCCGCCCGATCAGAACATCGCTTCGAGGACACGGTCCGGCGGCGCGTGGCCATCGGCGAAGGTCTTGATGTTGATGATCACCTTCTCGCCCATGTCGATGCGGCCCTCGATCGTCGCCGAGCCCATGTGGGGCAGCAGCACGACATTGTCGAGCGTCAGCAGCTTGGGGTTGATGGCGGGCTCGTGCTCGAACACGTCGAGTCCGGCGCCAGCCAGCTCGCCCTTCTGGAGCATCCGCGTCAGGGCGTTCTCGTCGACAACCTCGCCGCGCGACGTGTTGACGATGTAGCAGTGCGGGCGCAGCAGCTGGAGCCGGCGCGCCGACAGCAGGTGGTAGGTGGCCGGGGTGTGCGGGCAGTTGATCGACACGATGTCCATCCGCGCCAGCATCTGGTCCAGGCTCTCCCAATAGGTCGCCTCCAGCTCGCCCTCGATCTCCGGATGGACGCGGCGGCGGTTGTGGTAGTGGATCGACAGGCCGAAGCCCTTGGCGCGCTTGGCGAGCGCCTGACCGATCCGGCCCAGGCCGATGATGCCGAGCCGCTTGCCCCAGATCCGGTGGCCGAGCATGGTGGTTGGACCCCAGCCCTTCCACTCGCCCGATCGGACCAGCCGCTCGCCTTCGGACAGGCGGCGCGACACCGCCAGCAGCAGCGCCATGGTCATGTCGGCGGTGTCCTCCGTCAGGACGCCCGGCGTGTTGGTGACGGTGATCCCGCGCTGGCGGGCGGTCTTCAGGTCGATGTGGTCGACGCCGGTGCCGAACGACGCGATCAGCCGCAGGTTCGGCCCGGCCTGCGCGAGGACGCGGGCGTCGATCCGGTCGGTCACCGTCGGAACCAGGACATCGGCGGTCCTGACCGCCTCGATCAGTTCCGGGACGCCCGGCGGCGTGTCGTCATGGTTGAGACGGGTATCGAACAGCTCCATCATCCGCGTCTCGATCACGTCCGGCAGCTTGCGGGTGACGACGACGACGGGCTTCTTCTTCTCGGGCATCGGACCGGATCTCCCTGGCGGCTTCCCCTTGCCATACCAAGCGCCATGCCGTCTTGTCCAGCGACGCGGTGAGCCGGTGACCTCCTCTTAACGGAGTTGCCCTATCCTCCGCGGTCTCACGGCGGTCATATCACCGCCACATTGAGGCAATAGCCCGTCCATCGGCATCCCAGACCTTGAGTTCGCGTCCATGATTTCCGCCGCCCGTCCCGGCATCCCAGCATTCATCTTCGGCGCCCTGGCGCTGGCCTTGGCGCTTTTCGTCACACCCGTACGCGCCCAGGAAACCGAGTCGGTTCCCGGCATGGCTCCGCCGACCGGGCTGCCGGTACCGCGCTTCGTCTCGCTGCGCTCCGCCGAGGTCAACGTGCGAACGGGCCCGGGCACCCGCTATCCGGTCGAATGGGTCTTCGTCAAACGGGACATCCCGGTCGAGATCACGGCGGAATTCGACACGTGGCGCCGCATCCGCGATTGGGAGGGGACCGAGGGCTGGGTCCACCAGAGCATGCTGTCGGGCAAGCGCGCCATGGTCGTCACGGGCACCGTCCGCGTCCTGCGCCGGACGGCGGCTGACAGCGCCGCGGGGCTCGCCAAGGTGGAGCCGGGTGTCGCCGGCAAGCTGCTGCGCTGTCAGGCGAGCTGGTGCGAGGTCACCGTCGATGGCTATCGCGGCTGGCTTCAGCGAACCGAGTTCTGGGGCGTCTATCAGGCCGAGACGCTGGACTGACGGCGGGGCCGGGGCCAGGAGCGGCCCGCGCTTCAGCCCAGCAGTTCCAAGGCCTTCCGGAAACGGCCGGCGTGGGCCTGCTCGGCCTTCGCCAGGGTCTCGAACCAATCGGCGATCTCGTCGAAACCCTCGTCACGCGCGGTCGCCGCCATACGCGCGTACATCTCGGTGAATTCGCGGGTCTCGCCGGCTATGGCGGCGATCAGGTTCTGACGGGTGGTGCCGATCGGCATGCCGGTCGCCGGGTCGCCGACCTCCTGCAGGAATTCCAAATGGCCGTGGGCGTGGCCGGTCTCGCCCTCCGCCGTGGCCCGGAACACCGCGGCGACATCGTTGAAACCCTCCACGTCCGCTTGCTGGGCGAAGTACAGATAGCGCCGATTGGCTTGGCTTTCGCTGGCGAACGCCTCTTTCAGGTTCTTCTCGGTCCTCGATCCCGAGAGTGGCATATCGTCTTCCTCCAGTTGCGGAGTCACCCTTGGGGGTCGCGCCTCGACCGGCGGACAAGGCCATCCCGGGACCTTATGCATCCCGTGGGTGGCGGGAGTCAATCAACTGGGAATATTCCAACCATCTGGCGGAAGCACCATTTCGCGCGGTCGGCGTTCGCTCAACCCGTGGAGGTTTCCTCGGGGGCAAGGCGGATGATCACGTCGACCCGGGCCACCTTTGTCCCCGCCGGAGCCATCGGCAGGTGGGTGACCGTCACGCTCTCGCTCGGTATGTCCTGGAGATTGCCGGACCCCTCGAAGAAGAAGTGATGATGGTCGGCGGTGTTGGTGTCGAAATAGGACCGTCCGGCCTCGACCACGACCTCGCGCAGCAAGCCGGCGTCGGTGAACTGGTGCAGCGTGTTATAGACGGTCGCCAGCGAGACCCGGACCTCGGCCCCGGTCGCCTCGCCGTGCAACTGCTCCGCCGTGACGTGCCGGTCGTCCTTGTCGAACAGCAGGCGGGCGAGCGCCAGCCGTTGCCGCGTCGGGCGCAGGCCGGCCTGCTGTAGCCGGTCCAGAGCGTGCTTGAAGGGACGTGTTCCAGTCATGATGCGCATATGGTGGCGGGCGGGCGCCGTTAAAAGATGCCCTGAAATACGGCAGTTGGATTTAGAACCAATCCAGCCGCCCGCGCAAGGTTCTGAAAGAGTAGGGATGGATCCGCCCGATCCATTGGCCATCGCTGGGTCCCCTTTGAGGGCTGCCCGCCTAATCCGCCGCCTCGCGGTTGGCCCGCTGGCGCGCCCAGAGGGCGGCGTAGGCTCCGCCGCGCGCCAGCAGGGCGGCGTGGGTGCCGCGCTCCACCACTCGGCCACCGTCCAGCACCAGGATCTCGTCGGCGTGGACCACCGTGGACAGGCGGTGGGCGATCACGACCGTGGTGGTGCCCTGGCTGACCTCGCGGAGGCTCTGCTGGATCGCCATCTCGGTGTGGCTGTCCAGGGCGGAGGTCGCCTCGTCGAACAGGAACAGGCGCGGACGCTTCAGGATGGCGCGGGCGATGGCGACGCGCTGCTTCTCGCCGCCCGACAGCTTCAGGCCGCGCTCGCCGACCATGGTTTCGTAGCCGTCGGGCAGGCTGGCGATGAAGTCGTGGATGCGGGCCATCCGGGCGGCGTCCTCGATCTCGGCGGGCGACGCGTCGGGCCGCCCGAAGGCGATGTTGTAGAGGATCGTGTCGTTGAACAGGACAGCGTCCTGCGGCACCACCGCGATGGTGGCGCGCAGGCTCGCCTGGGTCACCCCGGCGATGTCGGCGCCGTCGAACAGCACGCGGCCCGCCGTCGGATCGTAGAAGCGGAACAGCAGGCGCCCGATGGTCGACTTGCCGGCCCCGCTGGGACCGACGATCGCCAGGGTGGCGCCGGGCGGCACGGTGAACGACACGTCGCGCAGCACGGGTCGGCGCGGATCGTAGGCGAAGCCGACATGGTCGAAGCGCAGCTCCCCCGCCCCGGCGGGCAGCGGGAGGGCGTCCGCCGCGTCGGCCACGTCCGCCGGCTGGCCCAGCAGGTCCAGCATCTGCTCCACATCGGTCAGCGACTGCTTGATCGAGCGGTAGAGCTGGCCCAGACGGTCGAGCGGCCGGATCAGCTGCAGCAGGTAGGTGTTGACCAGCACGAAGTCGCCGACGGTCATGGTGCCGCGCGCCACGTTGGAGGCGGCCAGCAGGATCATCGCGGTCAGCCCGCAGCCCAGGATGGAGACCTGGAGGATGCCGGTCAGGCTGCGCCACAGCATGGCGTTGACGGTCAGCCGCTCGACCTCGCGCAGAGCCGTGTCGTACCGGCTGGCGATGTGCTCCTCGTTGCCGAAATACTTGACGGTCTCGTAATTCAGCAGGCTGTCGACCGCCTTGCCATGGGCCTCCGCCCCCTCGGCCACGGCGCGGCGCTGGCGCCGGCGCAGCCGTTCGGAGCCAATCACCAAACAGAAGCAATAGAGGACCAGCGTCACCACCGTGATGCCGGTGAAGACCGGGCTGAACGAGCCTAGCAGCACGGCGCAGATGATCGCGATCTCGGCCGCCAGCGGCAGGATCAGGAAGACGACGTCGAACAGCAGCTCGCGGATGCCGCGCATGCCGTTGTCCAGCACGCGGCTGATCTGGCCGGTCCTGCGGCCCAGATGGAAGCGCAGGCTCAGCTCGTGGACGTGGCGGAACACGGCCATGCCCATGTGGCGCTGGGTCCGCTGCTCGATCGGGCCATACATCGCCCAGCGCAGCTCGTTGAACACCTTGGCCAGCCATTGCAAGGCGCCATAGGTCAGCAGCAGCGCCACGGGAACGGCGATGGCCGCCTGACCGGGCTTGGACAGCGTGTCGACCGCGTGGGCGAACAGGATCGGCACGGTGGCGTTCAGCAGCGCGGTCAGGCACAGCAGCGTCATCGACACCACCAGCCTCACCCGCAACCCGCGATCGTCGCGCGGCCACAGGAAGGGACGCATCAGCCGGAAGACGCGGATGTCCAGGGAAGGTGCCGCCGAAGCGTCCGACGGGCGTTCGTTCAGGATGCGCGGCATGAGCCCAAGCTGGTGCGGCCCCGCGGTGATGGCAATGCCGGGCCGGTCACGCGCTCATGGCCGATTTTTCCCGGATGGAGGCTGGGGCAGCGATTGGAACGCCTTTCGGATACCGTTGCGGTTGTAGGGCTTGGGCAGGAAGACGGCGTCCAGCCCCGCTTCGCTCCCCCCGTCGCGGATGTCGCCGCCATAGCCCGAAGCGACGATCACCCGCAAGGTGGGGTCGTGGGCCAGCGCCTCGTGGGCGAGTTCGATGCCGGATCGTCCCGGCAAGCCGATATCGGTGAACAGCACGTCGATCCCGCCGCGCCCCAGCTCGACCATGGCCTCGTCGGCGTCGGCCGCGGCGGTGACGGTATGGCCGAGCGATTCCAGCATGTCCATCGTGGACGCCTGGATGATTCCGTCGTCCTCCACCAGCAGGACATGGCAACCTGTGCCCGCTTCTTCGGCCAGCACGCGCGGCGCCATCGGCTGCTGGGCCAGGGTCTTCGTCATCGTGGGTGCCCCCAGGGGTTGAACGGCCGAGGCGAGGAATGGTGGGATCGGGGGTGGCATGGGCGTCGCCGCGGACGGGCCGGGCCGGGCGATCCGGCGCTGGCGCTGGTTGCCCAGCAGGTGGCGGATCTTGCGGGCCAGATCCTCCCGCCGATAGGGCTTGCTGAGCAGGTGGACGCCCGGATCGAGCCGGCCGCCATGGACGATGGCGTTCTCGGTGTAGCCCGAGGTGAACAGCACGGCCAAATCGGGCAACGTCTCGCGCGCGCGCCGCGCCAGTTCCGGGCTGCGCAGGGTGCCGGGCATCACCACGTCGGTGAACAGCAGGTCGACCAGCACGCCGCTCCGGATCACCGCCAGGGCACTCTGGGCGTCGCCGGCTTGCAGCACGCGATAGCCCAGTCCGGTCAGGATCTCGACCGTGGCGGCGCGCACCTGGGGATCGTCCTCGACCACCAGGATCGTCTCGGTGCCTCCGGCCACCGGACCCGTCCGCGGGTCGGTCACCGGCTCCTCGGCGACCTGATGCGAGCGGGGCAGGTAGATCTTGACCGTCGTGCCGTGGCCGACCTCGCTGTAGATCTTGACGTGCCCGCCCGATTGCTTGACGAAGCCGTGGACCATGGCGAGCCCCATGCCGGTTCCCTTGCCTTCCGGCTTGGTCGTGAAGAAGGGCTCGAAAGCGCGTTCCATCACCTCGGCCGACATGCCGCAGCCGGTGTCCGACACGCCCAGCATCACGTATTGGCCGGCGGTGACCTCCGGGTGGCGCAAGGCGTAAAAATCGTCCAGCATGGCGTTGCCGGCTTCCAGGGTCAGACGTCCGGAGCCGTCCATCGCGTCCCGCGCGTTGATCGCGAGATTCAGGATGACGTTCTCGACTTGGCTGGGGTCGGCCAGCATGCTCCACAGCCCGCCGGCGATCACCGTCTCGACCTCGACCTCGTCACCCAGCGCCCGGCGCAGCAGGTCATCCATCCCGCGCAGCAGGCGTCCCAGGCTGACCGGACGCGGTTCCAAGGGTTGCTTCCGGGCGAAGGCCAGAAGCTGCGAGGCCAGCCGCGCACCGCGCTGGACGGCCCCCATCGCCGAGTCCAGCCGGCGGGTCGTCGTGGCTGGGTCGGCGGGCAAGTCGTGGTGGAGCAGGTCCAGGTTGCTGCCGATCACCTGGAGCAGGTTGTTGAAGTCGTGGGCGACGCCGCCGGTCAGCTTGCCGATCGCCTCCAGCCGTTGCGCCTGCCGCAGGGCGGCCTCCGCCTGGGCACGCTCGGCCTCGCTCTTCTCCAGCGCCAGCGTCCGTTCCCGGACCAAAGCCTCCAGGTCGGTCTGGTACCGCAGCAGCTCGTCCTGGGCGCGCTTGCGGTTGGTCACGTCATGGCCCTGGACGAAGATTCCCAGAACACCGCCATCCGCCCTCAGCACCGGCTGGTAGACGAAGTCCAGGAAGAACTCCGCTGGCGGGGAATCGGGGTCGGGCCGCAGCAGCAGGCGCATGTCGCGGCCGACGAAGGCTTGCCGGCTCTCGAACACCCGGTCCAGCAGCTCGTGGAAGCCTTGGCCTTCGATCTCAGGCAAGGCTTCGTGGATCGGCTTGCCGAGGATGTCACGGCGGCCGATCAGATCGTAATAGGCGTCGTTGGCGAGGTCGAACACGTGGTCGGGGCCGCTGAGCACGGCGATGAAGCCGGGCGCTTGCGTGAACAAGCTGTGCAGCCGTTCCAATTCCGCGTCGAGCGATAGGTTGGTCCGCTGGACCGCCTGCGCTCGGCGCATCAGATCGCTCTCGATCTGCTCGATCGGTCCCGGCGCGGCGTCCAGCGCTTCCGCCGTTCCCTCACCGGAGGCGACGGCTTGTTTCAACCGGTGCAGTTCGGTGACGTCGACCGTATGCTGGAGGATCAGCCGTACATCGCCTCGGGCGTCGAGCACCGGCGTGTGGGTGGCGCTCCAGAAGCGCTCCTCCAGCAATGTCCCCTCGGGCGTGGTCTTGGCGATGGCGTAGGGGATGACGGCGATGGAGTCCCGCTCCTTCGTGCGAAGCACACGGTCGAAGGAGGAGCGGAGCTGCGCTTCGTTCGGGCCGCCGGGAAAGGCGTCGAAGATGCCGCGGCCGACGATGTCGGCGCGGGTCCGCGCGGTCACCCGCAGATACGCGTCGTTGCAGCCGACGATGGTCAGGCTGGGACTCACCAGGACATAGGGATTGGGCGAAGCCTCGAAGAGCGACCCGTAAACGGCCACGTCGGACAGGTCCAGGCTCGGCACTCTCAAAGCTCCACTCGATCACGTTCCAGCTGAAGGCGGGGGTATCCGCGCTTTGATGCAAGCGGGGCAAAACGTAACTTCATCCAGTGAGATTGCAAGCTCGGCCAATCGACCGAATGCCTGCCGCGACACACGTAGTAAGAGATAAAAATAAAATCGTGCAATTAAAAATATTTGCGACAGGGACTATCTATTAAATAAAGAGCGTTCGTGGAAATCTCTCGACTGTTACTGGAACGCCACTTATCCTTTCGCGGTACATACGATGGGAGGAAGGCTTTGGATCAAGAAGCGAAGAACATGTTGGCGATACTGATCGATAAGATGACGACTCTGGAGGCCCTGGTTGGATCACTCAAAGTCGTGGCAGATGCAACACGCGACGATGTCTCCAACATGAAAGCTGACCTCAGCCGCATCGATCGTGACCAGAAGGTGATCAAGGAAGCCTTGGAAACTACAAACAACCAGCTACTCGGCAGGATCGAACAGTTGACCGTGCATTACGAGAGATTGGTTGGCGCCCGCAGGGTCACAGTGGATTAACGACTCAATCGCTTCATCCTCATCTTTATCCGCAGATCCGACGCACCTCGTCCAGCACGATGAGCGCCCCCCGCTGCAGCGTGTCCAGGTTCAGCCCCATGCGCCCCGTCTCGCCCGCGACCTGCTCCGGCAGGGGTGGCACGTGGATGAAGCCCATCGGCATCGCCGATCCGCGCAGGTCCAGACCGTGGCGGACGCCATAGAAAAGATGGTTGCAGACATAGCCGCCGGCGTGGCCGCTGGCCGCGGCGGGCAGTCCGGCCGCCCGAAGGGCCGTCACGATCCGATCCACCGGCAGCGTCGACCAGTATCCCACCGGGCCATCGGGAACGATGCGGAGGCCATGCCGGGTGATCCCGGCGTTGTCCGGCGCGGCGGCCTCGTCCAGGTTGAGGGCGACCCGCTCCGGCCTGATGTGGTCGCTCGACCGGGCGAGGCCGAAGGCGATGGCGGCGTCCGGTTTATGCAGGTCCAACAGGGACTCGAACCGCGTGACGCAGGCGTGATATTCGACTGGCAGGACGGCGGTCACGACGCCCTCCCGCCCGGCCAGCCTGTCCATCAGCAAGGCGGAGGGGTTCAGGTCGTTGGGGCCGAACCGCTCGAAGCCGGTGACCAGGACGCGCCCCATGGCGTCAGGGCCGCAGCAGGCCGATGATGTCCTTGATGTCCGCGAGATTGGCGGCGGCGATGGCGTTCGCCTTGTCGGCGCCGATGCGTAGGATGCGGTCGATCTCGCCGACATCGGACATCAGGCGGTTCATCTCCGTGCTGATCGGCGCCAGCTTGGCGACCGCCAGATCGACCAGGGCGCCCTTGAAGCCGCTGAACTGCTGTCCGGCGAATTGGTCCAGGGCGTCCTGCTTCGAGATATCAGCCAGCGCCGAATAGATCGTCACCAGGTTGTCGGCCTCGGGCCGCTTCTCCAGGTCCTCGGCCTTTTCCGGCAAGGGCTCCGGGTCGGTCTTGGCCTTCCGGACCTTCAGCGCGATCGTGTCGGCGTCGTCGGTCAGGTTGATGCGCGAGTAGTCGGACTCGTCCGACTTGCTCATCTTCTTGGTGCCGTCACGCAGCGACATGACGCGGGTCGCCTCGCCCAGGATCTGCGGCTCGGGCAGCGGGAAGAATTCTTGGTTGTAATTTCGGTTGAAGGCGCCGGCGATGTCGCGCGCCAGTTCCAGGTGCTGCTTCTGGTCCTCGCCGACCGGCACGTGGGTCGCCTTGTAGACGAGGATGTCGGCCGCCATCAGGACTGGATAGGCGTAGAGCCCCAGCGCCGCGTTCTCCCGGTGCTTGCCCGCCTTCTCCTTGAACTGGGTCATCCGGTTCAGCCAGCCCATCGGGGTGTGGCAGGACAGGATCCAGGCCAGCTCGGAATGGGCCGCGACCGCCGCCTGGTTGAAGATGACGCAGCGTTCCGGATCGATGCCGGCGGCGATATAGGCGGCCGTGACCTCGCGGGTGTTGCCCAGCAGCACGGCGGGGTCCTGCGGCAGGGTCAGGGCGTGCAGGTCGACGATGCAGAAGATGCTCTCGAACTGGTCCTGCAGGGAGACCCAGTTGCGCAGCGCGCCCAGGTAATTGCCCAAGTGCAATTGGCGGGTCGGCTGCATGCCCGAGAAGATGCGGTTCACTGGTCGTCTCCACTGCCCTGAAGTGCCCGGCCCCAAGCGGGGCGCCGGCTGTTATCTCCCCTGGGCCCTTGCTGGTCAAGCGGCCCGCTCGAGCGGTCCTCGCAATCCGCCGGGGCAAGCGATCGGCGTGACGTTATCAGGCCCGCCAGGGTCGCGTCCCGCGCTGCCTGGGGTTCTTCCGATCGTCCCTGATCGGGGGAAGCGTGAAGGCACTCATCGAACCAAACGTGCTGGGAAATCTTAACCGGCTGTCGGCCTTGGTATTTATTCCTTGACATATGCAATTTTTCAGGCCTTCTATGGCCGTTCATAGGTTCATAGTCATAATTCCTATGAGCCCCGATGAGCCGTTCGTTGTAGTTCGCCAGCAGACGCGGAGCCAGAGCATGTCCACCTTGATGCCCTATGATGACAACCTCAACCCCATCCCGGTGCTCCGGTTGAAACCGGGCGGAGCCCACCAGATCCTCGCCGGATCGACCAGCACGCGCAACGCGATCCCGTTCGCCCCACAAACACGGGTCATCGGGATCTTCGCGACTGGACCGCTTTTCATCGCCAGCGGCGATGCGGAAGTGACCGCGAGCACGGCTGATCACTACTTCCCCGAAAACACCTATTACGATATCGCGCTGGGTGACGGTCTCCGGCCCTGCCACTCCCATCTGGCCGTCTTGGCGGCCACCGGGTCTTGCACCGTCCATATCTCGGAGAAGGAATGATGCTGGTCCGTCTTGGCCAAGGCCTCGCGGCCCTGCGCCGTGCGAGGCTGTCCACCTTGCCGGCGGCGCTGATCGATGAACGGGGAGAATACTTGCTGGCCGCCCAGGATGGGCGTCCGCTGAGCCTGGAGTGGGTACCATGAGCACCGTGAGGATATCCCAATTGCCCGCCGCCGCCGCGCTCGCCGGCGACGAGCTCCTGCCGGTCGTCCAGGCCGGTCAGACCGTCGGAGCCAGCGTCGCGCAGATCAGGACGGGCCTGCTGAGTTCCAGCCATGACGGCGGCGGCGGTACCGTCCATGCCATGGCGTTGGCCGACGGAGCGGCCGGATTCATGTCCGGTTCCGACAAGGCGAAACTCGACGGCGTTCAGGTGTCGGCCACGGCGAACAGCTCCGACACGCAACTCCGCGACCGCGCCACCCATACCGGGACCCAGCCGCACACCAGTGTCAGCGGGCTGGGCACCATGGCGACGCAGATGGCGTCATCCGTCGCCATTTCGGGTGGCACGGCGACATTCTCGACGCTGACGACCACCGGAACGATGACGACGGGGGGGCAACTGACCGTCGCGGCGAACGCGCCGTACGATTACGCCGGATACCTTCAGAATACCTCCGCCTTGGGTATATCCGGATTCGGCATGAGGAACGCCGCCGGTGGCGTGGCCGGCGGGATGGCATATTATGAAGCTGGCGACCTGCTGCTGCTGAGTATCGCCACGGCCTCCGGCGCCGCGCGCCTTCAGTCATCCGGCGGAGCCTTCGACGTGATGGCTTCCGGCGCACTGGCCCCGGCAGCCGATAATCAGCATTCCATCGGTACTTCCCTGCGCCGTGTCTCACAGGTTTTCGCGGGCACGGGGACGATCAACACCTCCGACGAGCGCGAGAAGGAAGACATAAGGCTGATTGACGCCCCTCTCGCGGAGGCTCTGCTGCGGGCGTTCGATCCCGTGACGTTCCAGTGGCGCGATGTCGACCACGCGGCGGTCGTCGAGACCCGGCGCGCCAAACGCCAGAAGACGACGCCCCGGGAGGTCGAGATCGCCGAAACGGTCCGGGCGGAGGACGGTCGTTTCATCCGCGTCCGCCGCACCGTCGTCGAGCGGTGTCCGGCGTTCGAGGCTCACCCCGTCCATGGCGAGGATGGCGCCGCGCTGCTTGGGGATGATGGTGAACCAGTCCTCCACTTCGAGCCCGTCATGGAGGAGGTCGAGGAGCAAATCGTCGCGCGGCCCGCCTACCACAAAGCGAACGTGCGCACGCATTGGGGCTTTGTCGCCCAGCAGGTCGAACGGGGCTTGTGCGGCGCGCTTGGCTTGGATCCTGATGATCCGGCGCAGCGTGATCAGGCGCGCCTTCGCTTCGCCGGGTTGGTCTACGATCAGGACAGTGATCGCTTCGGACTGCGGGAGGGACAGTTCATTTCAATTC
This sequence comes from Skermanella stibiiresistens SB22, assembly GCF_000576635.1. Taxonomy (GTDB): domain Bacteria; phylum Pseudomonadota; class Alphaproteobacteria; order Azospirillales; family Azospirillaceae; genus Skermanella; species Skermanella stibiiresistens. Next base: position 85,861 of record NZ_AVFL01000007.1, on the reverse strand, counting down.
TCTGGGCATCCATGCGCGATCTGCTCGACCGGGTCGAAGCGCTGGAGGCGGCCCGGCTCCCGGCCTGACCCGATCGGCCATCCCGGTGCGAACGGCATTGGGATGGCTCGGCCGCGGTTTCGGACATGCGGTCAGCGGAGGAGCTTTTCCAAGCTGGCCGGTACCGATTCGACGGCGGCCCGCAAGGCCGGCAGACCGAGCGGCCAGCTCTTTTCGACCCTTGCCGACGGGGTGCCGTTCAAGTCCGACAGCCCCTTGAGCAAAACCTGAAGTTCCTTGTAGTCTTCGAACACGATATCCGGTCCCAGGTCGCCGTCGAGGATCCTCACGCCTTCGTGCTTTTTCTGAAAGGTGATCGCGCCAACCACATCGCGCGCGCCCTGGATGTCGCAGACCGGATCGTCGCCGATCATCCAGATCGATCCAGTGATCGGACCGAGTTTCTCCAAAGCTAGCTTGAACGGTTCTTCCTTCGGCTTGTCGACGCCCGCCTCCTCGGAGGTGACGACATGATCGAAATATTGGTCCAGGCCAAAATAGACGATCTTGCGGAACTGGATCTGCACGGTGAGATCGGTGATGATAGCCGTCGAGGTGCCGGCGATCCGCAGATCGTCCAGAAAATCCTTCACATTGTCGAACAGGGTGGCGTGGCTCAGGAACACCCTCCAATACGTCTGCTCCAGGTCAAGGGCCATCAAAACCTGCGTGCGCAGTCCAATCAATTCCAGCATGCGCTGAAAGTACAGCAACCGGCTGTGCGAACTGGCCGTTTTGCCAAGCCGTGTCTTGACTTGGTGGCGAGCTTCCCGAAACGTATCGTCGAACTGCTGGGCGGAGATCCCCAGAACCCGCGCCGCCTTCGAACGGGTCGCGTCCATCGCCGCGACATGTGCCGGTTCATAGGGATACAGTGTGTTGTCGGTGTCGAACAGGACCGCGGACGGCAAGTCCGTCAGGGGCCGCGGACGACGGATCTGGATCGCCATTTCTATCTTCTCCTGAGGGCGTCGACAGCCCCTGTAATGACGAAAAGCTGCATGATGCCGAGATTGCCTCCCTGCCACCGGGGGGCGAAGTCGAGGAGCTCATCCATCTGAGGCACCAGTTCGCGCACCGCCATGGCGATATCCTCGGCGTCCACTTCGCCTTCGACCGTGACCTCGGTCGCGTTGGTCGCCTCATTGACGAGCACATCGACATGCATGCCGCATAGCGCGATCAGGATTCGGACCACGTTTTCGTAATGCATGCCTGGCCGTAGCGCGACCTTCAGCTTGAGCGGCAGTTTTTCGTTGAATGGAACGAACCCATCATCCGTGATGGGATGGAGCGGTTGCAGACTGAAGACGATGTCCGCCCGTTCCGCCTGGGGGTGGATGTAACGCCGACAGTCGGGATACCGCGATTCTATCGACCGCACGACCTTCTCGACCGGCTGGCCACGTCTCGTCGTGTCCCGCTGGATCTTCAGATGGCGGCGCAGCATCTCGTCCATGTCGAGGAAGATCTTCAGGTTGTAACACTCGCAGATCTCCGGTGAATACAGCGCGTGAAGCCCGCTCGCGATCACGACATCGCTGCCCGGCACGAGTCGCGGCTTGGTCATCCGGCCAGTCGCGTGATCATAGTGCCGGCTGCGGATCGCGCGGCCATTGGCGAGATCGCGAACGTCGCGATTGAACTGGGAGAGGTTGTTCGCTCGCGGGTTCAGGTGGGTCATGACCTGCCACAGCGGCTTATGGCGGTCCCAAAGATGATAGTCGTCACCCGAGACGTGGGCGACGGAGCGCTGGCCGAACAGCCCGATCATGACCTCGGCCAGAGTGTCCTTTCCCGAACCGCTGTCGCCAGCGATGCCGATCAGCAGTGGTCTGCGGCTCAACCGGAAGTAATCATTGCGTAGCACCCCTTCGCGCACGAGCTGGATGCTCAGGATCAAACCGGTCGCCACCAACAGGCTCAAGACCAGGGGGATGGCGCGTTGCGGCAGGACAACCAGACTCGCCAACGGCTGTCCAAGATCGAAATCCGTCAGGATCAAACGCGCGCCCGTCGATGTCATCAGATGGAAACCGACGAACATGGCGCTGAAGGCGGCGACCAGGGCGATTCCGCTTGGGCCGGAGCGCAATTGGTACAGGACCAGGAAGGGCAGGGCCCACATGAACCATCCTGGTGAGGCGGGTGTCAGCACCAGGATCAGCACGAAGCCGATGCCGAGCAGCGCGGTCAGCAGTTCGAAGCTGATGCGCTTCACCCGCCACGTCGCGTACAGGATGAGCAGGTACGCGACCGGGACGACATAGACCTCCAATCCCTGGCCGAAGCTGACCGCGAGACTGTAAAGCTTGGCGGCCTCCGGCGTCCCGAAGACCATCTCGACGGCCGCCGGCGACAGCAGCTGCGGTGCCTGGAGCAGGGTGATGATGACCAGGAAGGCGGCCCAGTAACGCGGAGCCAATGGCCGCAGGCGCTTGTCCGAAATCAGGTAGATCGCGAAAAAAGGCACCCCGATGGCCATGCTGAGCTTGGCGGACACCGCGAGGGCGAGCAGGGCGCCGGCCAGCACCATGCGGCGGGCGGCGAGTATGATCAGCCCGTTGAGCAGCAGTAGCACCGGCACCACGTCGAGCTGCCCGTGCCAATAGCAGATGTACGGGACAAGCGGTGATAGCCAGTAAAGCCCGACGCAAGCGCGGCGGCGGCCCGGCGCCAGACGCAGGATCGTCCGCAGCATCGCCAAGTCGAGCGCCAGGACCGTCAGCGCGAGACCGAGGCGCGCGGCTCCCAGTCCCGGTGCGAGGTGGTCGATAGCGGTTCCGAGCAGCACGCCCGGCGCCAGGATGGCCAGCATGACCGGGCCATAGGGAAAGGCCATCGGGGTGCCGCCCACGGCGAGATGGGCGGCCCAGGGGTCGATGAAACCGCCCGCTCCCAGATTTTGCAGGAACGGTATGAACCAGACCTCATGGGACAACGGGGTGGCGACCAGGATCAACGCGACCCTCAGGCTTAGCCCGGTCAGGAACAGCGGATCGCGAAGAACCGCTCGTTGGATCACGACCACAGCTCCGGAAGTTTGGTGCAGACCGCATCCGCGACGATACCCCGGGCGGCCAAGAGCGCGCGCATCTCCGGGATTTCGACGGCGCCATCGCGCCCCTGTAATTCCGGGGACACGAGGCACAGCTTGAAGCCGGCCGCCTTGAGGCGCCTGGCGTCTTGTTGATCGAGAGGAAAACGGGTGAAGCAGTCAACCCACACCCAGCCGATCTTTCCGGCCAGACTGAGCGCCGTCTCGATCGACTCGAATTCGGAGACCCTGACGGCGCATCGGCTCTCGCCCCGTCGCGCGGTACGCACCAGGAATGGAAACGACTGGTCCAGGAAAAAATAGTCTTCGATGCCGTGATAGGCCATCAAGGTGATCAGGCGTTCCTCCAGACCTTCTTCCTTGACGTTGAGGATGAGTGTCCCATGCGAATAAGAAGATATCCAATCTTCGAAATTCTCACCATCGGTGTAGGGGTCGTGATGGATGACAAGACGGTCGCCATGACTGCGGATATCCACTTCGATACCCATGGTGGTTGGAGTTTTCAGAAGTTGTTCCAACGTATTGCGACGATGCATAATAATTTTCATAGTCATTTCTTTGTAGTAATGAATGATCGCTATCGCGCGGCAAGTCGCTGGCGAAGCTCGAGGCTGAACGTGACGGTTCGCCGGATGAACTTCGCCTTGGCTTTCCAACTGACGTTCCAGTGGGAGACGCCGTTGGCGCGCTCGCCGAACCGCACCGGAAATCGCTCGACGGCGAGACCCGCGTGCCGCGCCTGATGGTAGGCATAGAGGTCGAGCGAAAAATCAGACGGCGGATCGCGCCATCGCTCGAAGAATTCTCGCGGGAACAAGGTGGGCTGCGCGTTGATGTCCCAGAGCCTCGTTCCCAGAAGCGCCGTCTCGAACACCGACATACCCACGGTGAACGCGACATCCGCCAGGGGGCGGCCGTGCCTCCGGCCCTTGACGAACAACCGGCCGGGATTCGCGGCCCGGTCGAAGAGCGCCAGCCCGGTCAACGCATCCATGGGGTCGGTCTGCATGTCCGCGTGGGTCCAGCCCAGTATCCGTCCCTCCGCCGCGCGCAGACCAGCCAGTATGCCGAAACCGTAGCCCTGGTTGACGGGAACCCGGACCGAGCGGACTCCGGGGAACCGCGCCGACGAATCCGCGAGCAGCGCCGGGGTGTCGTCGGATGATCCGTTGTCGACCAGCACGACCTCGGCGTCGCCGCCAGCGGTCACCGTGGCGCACCGCGGCAGTAGCAGCGGCAGGTTGCGTGCTTCATTGTAGCAGGGGATGATGAGCGACAACTTCATGGCTGAACCCTAGCCGCGCGAGAAATTGGGATGGAAAACGACGAATTTCATCCCTACGAAGTTGAGGGCGGCCGATAGGCCCGTCGCGATCACGAACGCGATAGCAACGGCGATTGTCGGCGGTCGGCCGACGCCGGCGATCGTCAGGATCGCTTCGTTGGCCGCCACGTTGATACCGAGCGTCCCGCCATAGAGGGCGAGGAACAGGGGTATCCGCGCCGCCTTGCCCGCGCCCGCGCCGAATGTCCAAATGCGGTTGGCGATGTAGGCGAATACCGAACCGCCCAGGAAGCCCAGCGCCTTGGCATGCGCGGTTGGCGCATCGAACCGCGACAGGAGCGAGTAGATGATGAAGTCGATGCCCACGGTGGTCAGGCCGACCACCAGGAAGCGGCCCAACTCGCCGTTCAGCTTACGCATGGAACCACTCCGGGACGCACTGGCGCCTGGGCGGCGAACCGCCGATCCAGGGCATCGACGGCCGATGCGGGCACCCGCCCGTCATGCTCCAGCCGGTAAGGGTGGGACGGCCATTTATGGAAGCAGGATTGCCAGTATTCGAAGCTGCGCAGTTCGTCGGGTGTGCCCCAGCACAGATAGGCGTCGACTTCGAACAGGACGCAGCGCAGCCCCAGGGCGATGGCGTCGTTGACACAGGCGTCGACGTAGAATTCGCCGTTGACCCGCCCGTCACGCGCGATCATGCGTTCCGCTGCGGCGGTGAAGTCCCGCGCGCGCTTGAAGGTGAAGGTGCCGATGATGACCGGGTCGCGCGCGGTGTCGGCCAGGGGCCGCTTGACCGAAACACCGCTTATTCCGCCGTCCCGCACGTCGATCCAGCCATACATGGCCGGATTGCGCGCGGCGTTGGCATGTCCCCGGTAACCCCACACGATCAAGTCGACGGCGGGGTCGGCCATCTGGCGCTCGAACTCCTCGGCGTCGAACACCACCCCATTGTCGCAGGCCCCGATCGTCAGGGGAGCGTCGGGATCGACCCCGTCCAGACCCAGCAAACAGGTGCGGGCCTGTCCGTCCGTCTCGCCTTCCAGTTCGATCATCCGGCTGCCGGGAATGGCCCGGTCCAGCGCCGCCGTGATGCGGTCCAGGCTGGGCAGGGTTCGCCGCAGCACGAACACGGTCTGGTCGGCCGACGGCAGATCGCGCGTCGCCTGCACCGCCATCGGCACTCCGGACACCGGGATCAGCGGCTTGGGTTCGGCATAGCCTTTCCGGGCGAAGCGCGAGCCCAGTCCAGCCATTGGAACCAGGATTGCGCCGGTTTGGCGGGCCGTGGGTCGCGGACCGTTCAACCGGCGGAACAGCCGTGACCAGGCATTGTAATCCGCCAAGTCGTGAGGCGTGCCCCACTGCATGAAATGCTGGAGCGGATACACGGCGATACGGCGCCGATCGGCAAGCATGGGTTTATAGACCAGACTGACATAGTATTCGCCCCCCAGATCGATGCCCTGGTTCACCGTCTCCCGACAGTAATGCAACGCCATTCCGCCGGTCTTGAAGTAATAGGTCCCGCTGGACGCGTACTCAGACCCTGGATCGTCCGTATAGGGTTTCTTCTCCTGGATATCGAACACCCACCCTCCGTCTTCGCGGACATAGGCGTAATTGGTCGATCCCAGCATATGCGGGTGAAAACCGGTATACGCCGGGATCGCACCGTCGCATTCCGTCTCATCGACGAAGCGGGTGAAGTCCTCGAAGTCCCAGTAGCAGGTGAAGTCGCAGTAATTGATGACGGTCGGCGCGGCGGGATCGATCGCGTCCGCGGCCTGGAGCACGGCGTTGACCGGACCGAGCTTGTGCGAGGCGATGCCGACGATGCGCCCGCGGGAGGTCAGCCCTTCCAGGATCTCACGCATCCTGAAGGCTGGTTCGGCGAGATGATCATTGTTGCAGATGAAGATGAAGTCGTTGTCGCCGGGGAAAAGATCGACGACATGGGCGATGATCGGTTTGCCCTCGACCTCGATCAACGGCTTCGGTACGTCATAGCCGGCTCGCCGGAACCGTTCGCCAAAGCCGGACATCGCAATCACGATCTGCATATCTTATTCCCAGTTGAGCGCGATTATCGATTGATCAGTTGTCTGAACTTCTCCGCGTCCCAGCCCAGCAGTTCATGCTCATCCTCCCGCCGCAGGTATCGGATCGGCGCGCTTGAAGCCATGCGTGAAGCCACCAGGCCAAGGCAGACCGCCATGGCTTGGCCCGAGGGCGGCAGGTCCGACCGCAGGAGGATCCCAAGTGCGGGCAGGGCCACGATCGGGGGTGCCGCCGCGGCACGGTCGGCGAGCCACGCGACGGGGTCGGCGTCGGCGGGCGCCGAAGGCACGCCGGAACCCAGGAAGACGACATGGTCCGGATAGAGCACGCCTCCCCTGGCGATCTCCAGCGCTTCCGGATCCAGTCCGACGGCGTGGGCAACCTCGTCCGCGGCCGGTCTCCAGGGTGTGCCGGCCGCGATGGCCTCCAGCGCCGCCCAAGGCACCGGCGCCATCCGGCGTGGGATCACCGCGAGGCGGCGCTCGACTTCAGCCAGCAGGTTCTCAGCCTGATCCGTGTCGTCACCGCCGATCACCATGCCGTGGTTTCCCAGCACGATGACGTCGGGCTCGGCGCCCGGCTTTTCGTGAACGGCGCGGTCGACCGCGCGGGTCAGGGGCAGGCCGGGGCGGGCATAGGGGGCGAACGCCCAGCGCAACCCTTCCAACCGCTCAGCCAGCCGATCCGGCGCGTCGGTTCGGACAGCCCACGCGACGGCGTTGACGGAATGGACATGCAGAACCACGCGGTGCGGCAAAAGGGCATGCAGCGATGTTTCGATGGAGGGGCGGCGAGCATCCGTCGGGGCGAGGCGTTCGGGGCCGACCGGGTCGTCGTCTCCGGCCGCGATGCGGCGCCGGATGCCGCGCAGATCGGTTGGAATGAAGATATCCGCGTCCCCAGCTTGAGCCAGCCAGAAGCCGGACGCCTTGACCCACAGAACCCCGTCATCCTTGATCGACGTGTTGCCACCGGCTCCCTGGACCAACTCGGGATCGCGGCCAATCCGGGCGGATAGGATCTCGAGATCCCGAAGCGCCCTGGGGATGGTGATGTGAGCTCGACTCATCATGTATTTCTTTGCGGCTATCCACTACCGGCGGAGCACCCGCTCCATGGTCGAAAATAACTATTGGTACTACTACATTTGGATAGGTCAGGCAATGCCGGTCCGACGATCCAAACCATCCTCCGACACGCTCAGGCGCGTGGAATTCAAAGGTGGAGCCGGCCGCGATCCCGGATCCCCGCCGGACTTCCAATCCGACAGGGATCGGTGTGGAATGGCCCTCAGACGAGCACCCTGCCGCGGGAGACCCGGTCATGGTCGGCCTTGGCCATCATGTCGACCAAGCCATCCAGGTTGACGCGGCGACGCCAGCCCAACTCGCGTTCCGCCTTGGCCGGGCTGCCGATCAGCAGGTCGACCTCGGCCGGACGGTAGAAATCCGGATTGACCCGCACGCGCACCTCGCCGGTCTTGCGGTCGATGCCCAGGGTTCTCTCGGCTTCGCCTTCCCAGACCAGATCCATGCCCAGGGCGGCGCCGGCGCGGGTGGCGAAGTCGCGGATGGTGTAGGTCTCCCCAGTCGCCAGAACGTAGTCGTCGACCATGTCCCGCTGCAGCATCAGCCACATGCCCTGGACGTAATCCCCGGCGAAACCCCAGTCGCGCTTGGCCTCGAGATTGCCGAGTTCGACCAGCTCCTGCTCGCCATGTGCGATGCGGGCGAAAGCCAGGGTGATCTTGCGCGTGACGAATTCCGTGCCGCGCAACGGGCTCTCATGATTGAAAAGGATGCCCGAACAGGCTTTCATATCATAGGATTCGCGGTAGTTCGCCGTGATCCAGTGACCATAGAGCTTGGCCACGCCATAGGGGCTGCGCGGGTGGAAAGGAGTGGTCTCGTCCTGTGGCACGGCCCTGACCTTGCCGAACATCTCTGATGTCGACGCTTGGTAGAAGCGTGTCGCCTTCTCCATGCCAAGAGCCCGCACGCTTTCCAGGATGCGGGTCACGGCGATCCCGTCGACTTCGGCGGTATAGATCGGCTGGTCGAAGGATGTCGCGACAAAGCTTTGGGCGGCCAGATTGTAGATCTCGTCGGGCCGGACCTTCTCCAGCACCCGCATGATGTTGGTCAGTTCGAACAGATCGAAGGGAACCAGCTGGACATCCCGCGCGATGCCCAACTCCTCCAGCCGGCCTAGATTGATGGTCGATGTCCGGCGCACAGCGCCGTAAACCTTGTAATCCTTCGATAGCAGGAACTGGGCGAGATAAGCTCCGTCCTGACCGGTGATTCCAGTGATGAGCGCTGTTTTGGTCATGATGATTCCGAACTATGCTTGTTGTTGAAAATTCATGATCCGGCCGTATCCATCCTCCAGCCGGACGATGTCGTCCTCGCCCAGATAGCCGCCCGATTGCACCTCGATCAGATGCACCGGCACTTTCCCCGGATTCTCCAGGCGATGGATCTCGCCGACCGGAATGAAGGTCGACTGGTTCTCGTGCAGCAGGAACTTCCGCTCGCCGCAGGTCACGAGCGCCGTGCCTTCGACGACGATCCAGTGCTCGGCTCGATGATGATGCATCTGAAGGGAGAGGCGTTCGCCCGGCTTGACGACGATCCGTTTGACTTGGAACCGGTCACCGCGGTCGACGCCGCGATAGGATCCCCAAGGCCGATGGACGGTCGTGTGCAGAGCGTGGATGTCGCGGCTTTCCGCCTTGAGCCGTTCCACCACCAGTTTCACGTCCTGCGTCCGATGGCGGTCGACCACCAGGACCGCGTCGTCGGTCGCGATCACCACGATGTCGTCCACACCCGCGACGGCGACCAGACGGTCATCGGACCGGACGTAGACATTATGCGCGTCCTGCAGGACGACATCGCCCTGCGCCACATTGCCATCGGCGTCCTTCTCGCCGATGTCCCACAGGGCAGACCAGGCGCCGACGTCGTTCCAGCCCATGTCGACCGGCACGATCACCGCGTGCGCGGTTGTTTCCATCACCGCGTAATCGATCGAGTCGGAAGGCGAAGCGGAGAACGCGGCGGTCGGCAGGCGGCAGAAGGTCAGGTCCCTCTCGGCACCGGCCAGCGCCTTGCGGCATGCCGAGACAATGGCGGGCCGCGACCGTTCCAGCTCATCCAGGTAGGCCGAGGCCCTGAACAGGAAGATACCGCTGTTCCAAAAGTAGGAACCGTCCGCGACGTAGGCGTCGGCGGTCGCCTGATCGGGTTTCTCGACGAACCGTTCGACACGGTGGACGCCAGCGGAGAGGGGATCTCCGGCCGACATCTTGATATATCCGAAACCGGTTTCCGCTTGGGCCGGAGCGACGCCGAAGGTCACCAGCGCTCCCGCCGCCGCGGCGCTGGCCGCCTTGGCGACCGCCGTCAGGAAACTGTCCGGCCGGGCGATGACATGATCGGACGGCATGATCAGCATCAGCCCGTCGCCGCCCGCGTCCACCAGCTTGAGCGCCGCGACGCAGGCGGCCGGCGCGGTGTTGCGACCAACCGGTTCGAGGATGATTTCGGACGGGGAGCATGCCTTGGCGCGGAGTTGTTCGGCCACGATGAAGCGATGCTCCTCGTTGCAGATGACCAGGGGCGGCGCGAAGCGCTGTCCCGCGACCCGCGATACCGTCTCCTGGATCATCGTCAGTTCGCCGGCCAAGGGCAGGAACTGTTTCGGGTAAAGCGCCCTGGACATAGGCCATAGCCGGCTTCCCGAGCCTCCCGACAGGATGACCGGGGTGATTGGGTCCACGGCGTCAGCGCGCGACATGTAACATCCTTTCCTTTATCCCTCTGCCCATTCGATTGCCCCTCATGTCACCCGCTCCTTGAGCGCCGCGGCGTACGCGGCGCCGACGATCTCCGGTGAGTATGTCGCCAGGACCAGCGCCCGGCCTTGCTCCGCGAGGCGCCCGCTCAATCGCTGGTCCGAGATCAGGCGCCGCATCCACCAGGCGGCGTGCCCGGCATCCGGCTCCGCCCAGGACATGCCTTCCCCGAAGGGATACTCATCCTTGCCGACCCGGCAGGGGTGGTGATCGACGAGAGCCGCCGTTCCCGGCGTCGTGAAGTCCATGTTCCCGGAGTGTCCCGTCACGATGACAGGTTTGCCCAGCATCATCGCCTCGGCGATGTTCCGTCCGAACCCCTCCGAGCGGTGCAGCGACATGAGGCAGTCGCACGACCGGTACAGGTCGAGCAGTTCGCCCCGGTCCAAGGTCCGGGAAATGATGGTGACGCGGGCGTCCGACCGGATTTCCTCCTCCAGCGCGCTCCAGCGCGCGGGCGCGTGGCTCGCCCGCATGGCCTTGACGATCAGGCCGACCGGTTCGTCCCCCCTTGGAAACGCTTGCTTGAAGGCGCGTACGCACGCGAGGGGGTTCTTGCGCGTGTGGTGGGACAGCGCGTCGAAGGAGAACACGAAGAGGAAGCGGTCCTCGCCCAGCCCGAAGTCGCGCCGGCCCAACCCGGCGGTCTCATCGACCGAGACGGCCATCGGCATGTGGCGGACGGGCTTCGGGCAGCTCTTGACGAAGGCGTCGTAGGTGTAGCGGCTCGATGCCCAGACCTCATCGATCAGATCGTAGGCGTGACGCCAGTCGTCCGGCCATTCCGGCAGTTCCCATGGCCAGTATCCGATGGTTCGCCGCCCGTCGAACAAAGCCGATCCCCGCCGCGCCGCCTGTTGGGCCATCTCCATGCCGGTCGAGCAGAACAGGTTGGTCGCGTATGGCAGATCGGCGGTGATCAGAGCGTCGGCGCTTCGGTCACCTTGGCAAACCTCGGGTCCCGGATCGATGTTGTGGATGGCGCACGGCACGCCCGCCGCCCGCATCGCCCGCGCCGCCATGCGGACATCCTCGCCGATACCGAACTGGCCACGCGCGTAGCCTATCAGGTTGACGCCGAATTCGAGGTTTCGGCGAATCTTAGGCGCGGGCATGGGCGTCTCCGTCGGGGAAGTGCCGGCCAGCAGTCGGAGCGGCCCTATACCCGGATGAATCCCCTCATCCAACGGAGTCGCCAAGGCCGCCGCTTCCCGATCATGGGCGCGAGCGACGCCCAGTTCTCCAAGCACGGCCTTGACCCATCCGCGCAAGGGAGCGCCCATGCGCCGCGAGGACCGCCCGCCCCCCAGGGAGCGGGCTGCCCGAACCAACTCCAGGATCGGCGGCGACTCGGCTGGGAGCATCAAGGCACGCGCCACGGCGGCGTCGATGAAGCCGAGGAGTTTCATCTCCGCGACGCCGTTGGTGAAGAACCAAGCCAGGAACGAGGCCCGCCCGGCCGGCGTGCCGATCGGAAAAACGCCTTGGATGTCCGGTCGGCGCGTCCAGGTTTCCACCATGAGCCGGGTGATCGGCATCACGGTGTCATTCGGCACCTCGGGATGGGGCTCGTTCAGGAGCCGCTTCTGCTCGTCGGTCACGAAGCGGGAGAAGCCGTGCTCCCCGACGCCTTGGAAAAAGTACCACCAGACGAAACTCCGCTGCCCTTCGGGCGTCGAGAGATCATAGGTTCGCCGGACATCCGGCCGCGCGGCCCAGAGCAATCGCATGAATCGGGTCAGTGGTGGCCGCACACCCTCGATCGCGTCCGTTGACCGCTCCACGAGGACGTCATTGGGAATCATCCAATCGAATTCGGCCAAGGCGCCATACTCGCGCGGCCCGGATAGGATCAGCCACCACTCATATCGTGAAGCGTCCCAATGACATGCCTCGCGGACATCTGGCCTGGTAAGCCAAATTGTTTTACGAATACTGTCGATCGTCAGTATCGAGGCATTATCGCGATAATGCAAATTAGCAGGAATTTCAAGATCGGCTTCAGGGCCCATAAAATTTTATCCAAAGAGATGTGCCGATGAGAGGTCTATTGAGATGTCTATCCAAGTATCAGGCAAATAAACGTGGAATATCTTGGATATATAGCCCTTAGTTTGAAAATGTAGCGGCCTGAGTATACTCAAAATCCTGAAAAATTCAGGCTGGCATTCAAGTCATATCATGGTATACATGGAATCTACTTTAGGTGCATGATTAAAGCTCTCCGATATGGTATATGCCCTAAGAACTAGCAAAATGATTGCTAACAACCCATTAACGAACTTACGGCGGGCGGATCAAATCACCACTAGCCTGTCACCGCGGCGATTTTGAAGATTCTTCATCAAAGATGACCGATCCACGGCGGCATCGGCATCGCCGCGGAGACTTGGTTCCCCAGGCGCCGCCTTGGCTTCAGGCCAGGGCCGGTTAATGCAATTTTTCCTTTTCATGTAATCACATCGGCCCCCACGCCTCCGGGTTTTCAGGATTCCAGCCGACGATGAACGCCATCAAACTCGCGACCATGGTCAAATCCTTGGAAAAGACCGCGACGGACCGCGAAACGCGAATCGCGGAGGCGACCGCCGGACTGTGCGAGCTGCAGTCGCTTCTGCCACCCCTGAACCAATCGCTCGCCGCCGTTCAAGCGGAGATCGCGCGAGGGGATGAGGAACTAGCCGGTCTCCGCCGCCAGCTGACGCGGAGGATGCGTCAGCGGCAGGTCGACCGGGCGGCCTTCACCACATCGCTGGCATGGCGGCTGACGCTCCCCCTCCGTATCCCTGGCCTGCTCGCGGCCAGCTTCAGGAAAAACCGGATGCGGGATCGCATCGCCTCCCTGGAAGCGCTGATAAGGTCGCGTGATGAGCGGATCGAGTCGCTCGACGCGCATATCTCGGCCCTGACCGACTCCGTCGCGGGGAGGGAGCGCCTCTTGACGATTCTCAAGGCACAGGTGTCACGGCAGCGTTTTGAGATTTCCGCCTTGGAGCGGGGCGTCGCCGAAGAGAGTCGCGTCCATGATGTAATGCTGCGGGAATTCACGAGCGCCAGATCCTGGAGACTGACGCGTCCGCTTCGGGCGGTCGGATCGATCGGATCGGGCTGGTGGAGACGTGTTTCCGGCTTCGTCCCCATGGGGCGCCCCGAGTCGAATGACGTAGGCCTCCCGCTTCCGCACAATGGCCAAACCACGGGTCAAACCACGGGCCTGACAGGCGACGCGGCCACTCCCGAAGGGCCGACGGTCATCAATGGCGGCGGTCCGGCGCGATCCTTCGAAGTCGCCTGGGAGGCGGTGTTCGACGATGAGGGAACGCGGCGGCACCGTGACTATCAAGTTTGGCTCGCCAAATACGGCGAACTGGGGGAGGCCGACCTTCGGCGGATCACGGAACATGCCGCAAGGCTGGAATACCAGCCGCTGATTTCGATCGTCATGCCGACCTATCGAAGCCGGCCGGAGTTCCTGAGGAATGCCATCGACTCGGTGTTCGCCCAGATCTATCCGCACTGGGAACTGTGCATCGCGGATGATGCGTCGGACGATCCCGAAATCCGGGCGATACTGGAGGAATATGGGCGACGGGACGATCGCGTCAGGATCGTCTTCCGTCCCACCAACGGCCATATCTCCGCCGCGAGCAACTCCGCGCTCGACCTCGCCACCGGGGAGTTCACGGCCCTGATGGACCATGACGATGTCATACCGGTCCATGCGATGTACATGGTCGCCGCCGAGTTGAACGCCCATCCCAACGCCGATATCGTTTATTCGGACGAGGACAAGATCGACAAGGCTGGCCGAAGACATGAGCCGCACTTCAAGCCCGACTGGAACTTCGAGCTGTTCTGCGCCATGAACACGATCAACCATCTGGGCGTCTACCGCACCGCCCTCCTGAAGGAGATCGGCGGGTTCCGCGAGGGCTATGAGGGCAGCCAGGATTTCGACCTCGCCTTGCGGGTCGTCGCCAGGACGACACCCGAGCGTATCCGGCACATCCCCTTCATCCTTTATCATTGGCGCGTCTTTCACACCTCCGGGTCCTATTCCACCGACTTCCTGACAGGGGCGGTGGAGTCGAGCCGCCGCGCGCTGGCCGATCATTTCCGAGGCATCGGGGAGACGGTCGAGATCACGACGGGTTACAGGCATTACAACCGGGTCGTCCGGCCGGTGCCCGATCCGGAACCTTTGGTTTCCCTGCTGATCCCGACACGGGACCGGGTCGATCTGCTGCGGGGCTGCGTCGATGGATTGCTCCACCGGACCGACTACGCCAACCTGGAGATCCTGATCCTCGACAACGAAAGCGCCGAACCGGAGGCGCACGATTATTTCAAATCCCTGGCGCCGGACAAGCGCGTCAGGATCATCCGCTACGCCGGTCCCTTCAATTTCTCAGCGATCAACAATTTTGGAGCGGGACACTCGCGCGGCGACATCCTGGGCTTCGTCAACAACGACATCGAGGTGATCGAGCGGGGTTGGCTGCGTGAGATGGTGTCGCACGCCGTCAGGCCGAATGTCGGGGCCGTGGGGGCCAAGCTGCTCTACGCCGATGGAACGGTGCAGCATGGCGGCATCATATTGGGCATCGGCGGTGTCGCCGGACATTCGCACAAGCGTTCTCGGGGCAAGGAAGCCGGATATTGCTGCCGCCTCCAAGTGCCGCAGTACCTGTCGGCGGTCACCGCCGCCTGTCTGCTGACGCGGCGCAGCTGTTTCGATCGGATCGGCGGTTTCGACGCCGAAAATCTAGCGGTGGCCTTCAATGACGTCGACCTGTGTCTGAAACTGCGGGAAGCCGGCCTTGACATCGTCTGGACTCCGTATGCCGAGCTGTTCCACCTGGAATCGGCTTCGCGCGGGAGTGACATGGCCCCGGAAAAGGCGGAACGGTTCGCCCGCGAGGTCGCGCACATGCGGTCACGCTGGGGGAACGTCCTGGATGACGATCCCTGCTACAACCCGAACCTGACCCTCTCGTCCGAGGATTTCGCTTTCAGCGCGCCGAACCGCGCGAGGAAACCATGGCTCGCACCCTGAAATCCGCCCACGCCAGCAGGTACGGAGCCAATGGCGGGTCATTACTCATTAACCAATTTGACGTATCACTCATGTCCAAAGACATAAGATGATCGACGTGGGTTATGGTCTTTCGTGAGGGTATCACGCTTGATCTAACCCTTTCGATCCTATACTGAACCAGCGTGCCCGGAGCCGCCGACTTCGCGGGCTTCCGGAGCCATGCCCTTGGTGAGTTGACCGAGCAAAATGGATATCTCGATCAAGCGGATTTTTCAGCTTTGCGCGGCGTTCATCGTCGTCGCCACGATCTACCGGGCGGGCAACGGCGGCCTCGAGACTCAATCCTCCAGCGATACGGTGTTGTGGGACACCCTGCACGCGCTGATAGCTCCGCTGGCGCGTGTTTACCTAGCCATGTTCAACAGTCCGGCCACCGCCATCCTGCTGTCGGGCGGATTGGTGATGGCCGGGATCCTGCTGGTCGTGTGGTTCGTTTACCTAAAGGTGCGGCCGGTATCGCGGGAACTGGATCGGTTGATCCAGGACTGCGCCCGCGCGCCGGTTCAGACCGGCCGTCTCGATGGCCTCGACCGGGTTTTGGATTCCAGTTTGCTCGGTACGGATTGGCGGGCGTGGCGGGCGGCGGGGCCCGGTGCCGGCCGGCCCTCGGCCTACCTGACACTGGCATCGCTGGACCGGTCGGGACTGCGCCTGGGGCTGGTCCAGTCCATGCCGAACTACTTCGTCGGACTGGGATTGGTGATGACCTTCCTGGGACTGATCGCCGGGTTGTGGTTCGCCAGCCAGGGAATGCGGACCGCCGACATGGTCGAGGCGCGGACGGCCTTGGTCCATCTGCTCAACAGCGCCACCTTCAAGTTCCTGACCTCGGTCGCGGGGATCGGCATGTCGCTGGTGATCTCGCTGGCGTTCAGGATCTCCGTCCAATCGTTGCGCGATCGGCTCGACCTGCTGTGCGACCGGGTCGAGGACGCGGTCGCGCGCGCGTCCTTTTCCTTGGTGGCACCGGCGCTTCCCAACGTCTCCGATGGCTCGGCGGCACTGGCCGAACAGATTCCGCGGCTGATCTCGTCGATCGACCGGCTCGAGCAGGCGATCGTCCGGCAATCGGCGCGAATCGGCTGAGGGCGGTGTCGGAGTGCTGAACCCGGTCGACAGTTTCTCGAAGGATGAAGGCTATTACGCCTCCATGGCCGATCTCATGGCCGGGATGCTGTTCATCTTCATCATCGTCGCGATGGTTTTCGCCCTGGACGTCCGGAAGGATAGGGTCGACGCCGTGACCGAGGCCAAAGCCAAGGTGGAGGCTGAAATCGAGGCCACCGTCGAGGCCAGGGTCAAGGCTAGGGTTGATGCCGCGATACTGGCCGCCGACAGTTTGGTTCCCGTTGAACGGCCGGTTCCGGTGGACATGGACATCGAAGCCCGGGCGAAACTGGTCGAGAACATTCGCGACCATCTCCTCGCCCACGGCGTGGCGGTGGAGAGCGCGCCCCGCGAAGGCTTGCTCCGCATCCCAGCCGATCCCTTGTTCGGTCCTGACGAGGTCACGCCGTCGCCAACCGGTCAGGGTGCCATCGCGCGGCTGGCGGAAGCGCTCGACATCTGGCTTCCCTGCGTCGCGGGCGGAGCGCCTCCGCCCGATTCGAACCTCTGCGGCCCGTTCGCGCGAGCCCGCCTGCGCTCGCTCCGCATCGAAACGCACATCGACACGGGGGCACTATCGGCCGCCGACGCGGACAGCCTGACCGGCGCCCGCGCCGTCCATCTTCTCAGCGGCCTTCTCACCGCCAAACCGGGCCTGATGAGTATGCGCAACGATTTGGCGGAGCGCCTGCTCGATGTTCGCGGCATGGGCGCCGCTTGGCCCTTGGTGATCGCCGGGGTCCAGCCGTCCGCGGCCGGTCCGGCCAAGGCGGTGAAGGGCGAAACCGCGAAAACCGGTCAAGAACAGGGCGAAGCCCAGCGCATCGCCATCCGGGCGCGGCATCGCCGTATCGACCTGCGCTTCGACATGAGAGTGCCCGGAACGGAACGGCCGGGGCAGGCGGAGGGCGTGATCCTCCGCCCGACCGTCAAGTGAGTGCGGTGATGATGTTTGGCGGTGCTACGCTCAACCACAACGGGGACGATACCGTGAACGACATGGCTCCCACCGCCTTCGAGCGGTTGATGGAACGGCGGGACACAGAGGTCCACACCTCGACCGCGTCGGTCAGTCTCGACAAGGTCGATGTCATTTTCGGCCAGCATGTCTACCGCACGGTCAAGGGCGTGCTGGTCGGCATGCTGCGCGGCACGCCGAAGGAGATCGTCACCGGCCGCAAGGTGCTGGATGGCATCGACCTCAAGGTTTCGCCTGGCGACCGGCTCGGCATCGTCGGCCACAACGGATCGGGCAAGACGACGCTGCTCAAGGTGATCGCGGGTATCCTTCCGCCGGTCCACGGCACCCGGACCGTCGCCGGCAGCATCGCCCCGGTCATAGCGCAGGGCCTGGGGTTCGAACCGGACCTGCCGCTTCGGCTCAACATCAAGCTCGGCTTGGCCTATTCCAACCGGCTGAACCAACACAGCCCGGACTTGGAGGAGGCCATCCTGGATTTCGCCGAACTGACGGAGTTCGCCGACGCCCCGTTCCAGACGCTCAGCAGCGGCATGCAGGCCCGGCTGACCTTCGCCACATCGCTGTTCCAGACGCCCGACATCCTGATCCTGGACGAGGTCTTCGCCACCGGCGACGCCCATTTCGTCCGGAAGTCGCAGGCCGCCATGATGGAACATATCGAGCGCACGCCGATCGTGATCCTGGTCAGCCACTCCGCCAGCCTGATCTCCGAGGTTTGCGACAGATGTGTTCTGCTCGATCATGGCCGAATGGTCGAGGACGGGCCTACCGGCAAAATACTCGACATCTACGCCAAGCGATACGGGTGACATCATGCTATTGAGCGAGACCCTGATAGCGGAACTTCGAACTGTCCACTTCATTTCTGGCGTATCACTTTATAAGAAATATTGTGGATCATTGATTGGGATGGGGTGGTCCTTACTCAATCCTCTGATACAATTAATGGTATACTTCTTCGCGTTTGGGCTTATCATCAAAGTTCCAATCGACAATTATTTCGTTTACCTCGCCGCCGGCCTGCTGCCTTGGACATTTCTGTCGCAGAGCCTGATCACAAGCGCCACGTCTATCACATCGCGCAAGGCCACCTGCCAGAACACGGCGATGCCGCACTGGATCTTCGTGCTGTCGGACATCTCGTGCGAGCTGTTCGCCACGCTGATCGCGATGTCGCTGCTGCTGGCCGTCGCCATCGTCACGTCGGACCACGCGTTTCTGATCGTGACGCTGATCGTGCCGGTGCTGCTGCCGATCGTGATCTTCACCTATGGCGCCGGGCTCGTCGTGGCCTATCTGGGCGTCCTCTACCGCGATCTGCCCCATCTGCTGAACCTGTTCTTCTCCGTCATGTTCTGGCTGACCCCGATCATCTATCACTGGACCATGGTGCCCAAGACAATCGAGGTCTTCGTCAAATACAACCCGCTGGCGATGCTGGTCGGGTCGGTACAGGTGCTGCTGCACGGTGGCGCCGCGCCAACCACCGACCTGTTGATCGCGACCTATGTGATCGCCGGCACGGCGGCCGCCGCGGGCATCGCCATGGCGCGCCGGATCGGCAACGGCATGATCTACGCGCTCTGACGCGTCGGCCACGAAGATTCCAGTCGAAAGGCGGGAACCACTCGGGCGATGTCCAGTTGAGGGCGCTGAACATATCCATTCAGACACCCTCGAGGAGGTCCACCATCATGGCTTCGATCACCGACGCCGCCCGCGACATCTTCATCACCGGCCTGCACAACACCCACGCGCTGGAACTGCAGGCGCTGCAGATCATGGGCCGGCAGGTCGAGCGGCTGGAGAACTACCCGGAACTGGAGCAGATCCTCCGCCGCCACATCCAGGAGACCGAGGGGCAGCGCCAGCGCCTCGAGGAGGTCATGGGACGGCTCTCGGAAAGCCCGTCCGCCGTCAAGGAGGCCGTCCAGGGCTTCGTGGGCAACGTGGCCGCCATCGCGCATTCGGTCGCGTCCGACGAGATCATCAAGAACATGCTGGCGAACCACGCGTTCGAGAATTACGAGATCGCCGCGTACAAATCGCTGATGGTGATGGGCGAGATGGCGGGCTTCAGCAACCTCACCGGCTTCAAGCAGTCGTTGGACGAGGAGGTCGCGATGGCGCGCCAGGTCGGCGATCTGGTCGAGCCGATCACGCGCAAGTTCATCGAAATCGGCGCGCGCGGCGAATCGGCCAAGATCTGATCCGGCGTCGGGCGCTTCCGCGCCGCCATCCCGGGGATCAGTCCGCCTCCTTTGGGCGGGCCGTCTCCTCGGGCGGGCGGATGGCGCGGAAGCAGGCCAGCAATGTCAGGTCATAGGTGATCTTGAGGGCGCCGGCGCAGACCAGCGGCCAGCCGAATGTGCTGACGCCCAGCATCAGGCCCGCCAAGGCCGGCGACAAGGCGGAGGCGAGGCTGCGCGGCACGGCCGTCAGGCTGGCCGCCGCCGGCCGCTCGGCCGGCTCGACGATCGCCATCACGTAGGACGTTCGCGCCGGAACATCCATCTGTGACAGCAGGCTGCGCAGCACCAGGAAGATCACCGCGACCTCCGGGCTGGTCGCGAAGGCGGCCATGATCATCAGTATGTTGGCCGGCAGATGTGTGAACACCATCGTGTTGACCAAGCCGATCCGCCGGGCGAGCCTCACGGCCACCAGGAAGGAGACGGCGGAACACAGCCCGGTCACGAAGAAGATCGTGCCGGTCGTGCTCACCGACAGCCCGAACCGCTCGAACAGCCACAGCGCCAACAGCGAGTTGACGACGAAGCCGCCCCCGAACGAATCGACCGAGAACAGGGCGGCCAAGCCCCACACCCGGCGGCGTGACGGCCCCAGCCTGCTGGCCCGTTTCGTGTGGTCGCCAGAGCGCGTGTCTGGCAACCCGGCGTAGAGCGACAATGTCGCCAGTCCAATCGCGCCGTAGACGACGAACAGCATCGGAGTCGCCGACCCTGCCGACGTCAGGCGGTCGAGCCACGGCAGCGTCCCAATCGACAACGCGCCAAGTGCCGCGCCTAGCGAGCCCACCAAGCTGTAGCGGGCGAAGACGGCTGTCCGTTCCGAGTCGGTAACCAGGTGGGCGATCAGGGATTGCTCCAGCGGCAGGAAGACACTGACATCGCCGCTCGACGGGTTGATGGTCCCGATGAAGGCGACCAGCAACAGGGGCCAGAACGCGTCGATGCCGGCGAACCCCAGCCCGGTCGCGGCCATCAGCATCGCCGCGCCCGCGAGCCCGCGCCCGAGCCGGACATGACCGCCGAAGAAGCCCAGCCCCAAGGTCAAGGCCGCCGATCCCAGCAGTGTGGCGGTCGCCAGCAGCCCGACCTCCGCCGCGCCATAACCGAGCCGGCTCAGGTGGATCGGCAGCAGGAGCGCCACGAACCCGTCGGCGAAGGACCGCATGCCGCGGCCGATCAGGATCCGGGTCAGGATGTTGGGCATGGTTGGATTTCCGACATCATTGTCCCTTGCGTTCCCAGGGTGTCGGGTACCACCCTGCCTGTTCGACATCGCCTCAACCAGTTGGAAAAAGCCGCACGCCATGAGCAAGGCCTTCGTCCGCGAAAGCGATATCGAGGAGGACCCGCCCGAGGAGAAGGAAATCCGTCCGGCGGGCGTCACCAACCACATCACGCCGGAAGGCTTCAAGCGGCTCCAGGACGAGTTCAGGAACCTGATGCGGGTGGAGCGACCAAAGACGGTCGAGGTCGTGTCCTGGGCCGCTGGCAACGGCGACCGATCGGAGAACGGCGATTACATCTATGGCAAGAAGCGGCTGCGTGAGATCGACCGCCGCATCCGGTTCCTGACCAAGCGCATGGAGGCGGCCAACATCGTCGATCCGCGCGCGCAGAAGAACCGCGACCGGGTCTTCTTCGGCGCCACGGTCACCTATGCCAACGAACGGGACGAGGAACGCACCGTCACCATCGTCGGGATCGACGAGACGGATCTGGACAACGGGCGCATCAGCTGGATCTCGCCTGTCGCCCGTGCCCTGCTCAAGGCCCAGGTCGGCGATGTGGTGGAATTGCGCACGCCGGCCGGCCCGGAACAGATCGAGGTGATCGCGATCGGCTACCCGGAAGCGGGCGGCCCAGACGTGGATGGTGCTGGCTGAGGGATCTCAGCCGCAGACGTTCATGGAGATGCGCAGCGTCCGCGCGATGTCGCGGATCACCGGCTCGGCCTGCAAGCCATGGCCGTTCAGCAGGACGGCCAGGACCGCCACCACCACGACGACCGGCCGGAGCCGCACGACGGGAGGTTTCATCCGGGCGTGTATCCAGGCGAACGCCGCCACCGAGGCGAAACCGATCGCCAAGCCGCAGACGACCTCCTCCCAGGTATGGGCTCGTAGTCTCACCCGGCTGACGGCGACCAGCAGGATGATCGCGGTGCTGGCGCCAAGGATGCCGATCCGCTGCCAGCGCGGCCTGCCAGACCCCGCTATCAGCGCGCAGCAGCCGAAGAAGATCGCGGCGAAGCTGGCGTGGCCGCTGGGGCTCTCGATATCCAGCAATCCACCGTCCACCCCGCAGGCGAGGAAACCCAGCTTGGCGACCAGCGTCAGGCTCAGCCCGGTCAGGAGCGTGGCCACCCACAGCAGCGCCACGGTCGGAGCGCCCCGCAACATCAGATAGACGAAGACGCAGGCGGACGCCGGCAACAGAAGTCCGGAGTCGCCCAAGCTGGTAATGGAATGCATCATTTGGGGTGTAGGGGACGGCCGCCGTTACTGGGTCCGTCCGATTTTGCGCGAATGCGGTTGAACGCGCAACCGCCCAGGCGATCCGATGCCGGAACATCGGATGCCACCCTGATTCATTAGGAGGGGACGCCTTAGGAGGGGCTCCGGATCCTACCGGGGAGCCGCGACAGGATGAGCGCCGTTCCCAATCCCCACGCGCCGTTGACCAGGATGCCGGTCAGCATGCCGGCGGCTTGCCAGCCGCCCGCCACCGGCATGCCCTTGACCGGCTGGACGATGAACCAGGCGACCAGTGTCGGGAAGATCGCGCCGAACAGGAACGCCACCACCCAATAGCCGGTTCCGCGCGGAAAATGGCGGTGGACGGCCGAGAAGACGATGCCCCAGACACCTCCCCAGAAAGCCGCCGATAGCACGGCGGGGATCCCCAGCGGCGGGATCAGGCGGAACGACCAGGGTTGTCCCGCAGTCAACCCAACCAGATGCAGCACGCCCAGCATCGCCTGATGGAAAACCAGGACGCCGATGAACCCCGCGATGAAACCGGCCACCGGCCGCCATCGCCGGTCCGGATGATACTTCGCCGTCGCCATGTCGGAATGCGACGTGGTTTCCCCCGTCATCGTGCCGCTCGCGCGTTTCGCCGTATCGGCCATGCCGATTTCTCCCTTCGCCAACAGGGGCGGTGATGAAGACTTGAATACGTGGGTATGTCAAAAAGACGCCGGATGTTCATCGACCCGGTCGCTCGCCACGAGTTCCTTCGCTTCGGTGAAGGGAAGCCTGTCGGCGCCACTGGGGAGCGGCGCCGCCGGATCTGCGATCCAGTGGGCGATGTCGTCCAGGACCGTCGCCGCTTCCAGGTCGCGCATCAGCATGTGATAGCCGTTCTCGTAGATCGCGACTTTGGTTTGGCGGGGCAATGCCGCCAGCGTCTTCACGATCGGCGGACGCGGCAGCACCTGTTCGTTGCGGCCATAGAGCACGAGCGCCGGCGACGGCAGGCTCGGCACGGCGGCGGCGCCCCGGCTCATCAGCCGCACGAGGCCCTCGACCGCGTCGACCCGGGTCCCCTTGATCACCAGCGGATCGCGGCTGAGCGCCCGCAACATCTCGATGTTGTCGGAAGGCTGGATCCGCAACTCGCGCGGTGCCGTCAGCCGCAACCAGGGAACCGTGCGGTAGCTGATCCACAGCGCGGCGCGCTGGAGCGTGGTCAGTGAATCGCGGTCCCAGACCGCCGGGGCGGACAGGATCGTGCCGGCGGGATCGAGCGGTTCGAAGCCCGGCGGCGGTTCCGCCAGCGCGCTCAGGACGACCGCCCCGCCCATGCTCTCGCCCAGCAGGTAAAGCGGAATTCCCGGATGGCGCTGGCGCACCAGGGCCGCCGCCGTGCGCAGGTCGGCGATCAGGGTGTCCGCCGTCGGCCAGATGCCGGGCCGCTCGCTGGCGCCGAAACCGCGCTGGTCATAGGCGTATGTCGCGATCCCGTGCGCCGCCAGGAAGCGGCCCGGTCCCTCGAACGCGTTGGAATAATCGTTGAATCCGTGGAGCGCCAGGACGACGGCCTTCGGCGCGGCACCGGAGTCGGGGGGCCAGACGCGGAGCGGCAGCGTCACGCCGTCGGGCGTCGCGATCCCGTCCGTCGTCATGGCCGGAGCCTGGGTCATCGATCCCATCGGCTGGTAGGTCGCGGCGCAGCCCGAGCACAGCGCCAGCGCCACCAGCAGCGCGAAGCCGGCGAACAGGCGCGATAGACGGCCCATCGCGTGCCAGCCCCGGTCAGCGCCCGGCTCCCGTCATAAGCGATGGGTCGCCGGCCTCCTCGGCGTGGGAGCCGCGCGTCAGCTGGAGGAAGATGTCCTCCAGGTCGGTCTCCACCGTGCTGAGGTCCTGGATCGTCAGCCCGGCCGCCTGGATGGCGCCCAGCACGTCGCCGACCCGGGTGCGGCTCGGCTTGTAGCGGACCACCAGCCGGCGCGGGTCGGTCAACTCGGCCTGCCACGCCTCCAGCCCGGCGGGAACCGCCGTCAGGTCGCGGTCCAATTGCAGCACCAGCGCCTTGCTGTCCAGCCGGCGCAACAGCGCGCGCGTGCTGTCCATCGCCACCACCTGACCGTGGTTGATGATCGCGATGGTGTCGCACAGTTCCTCGGCCTCTTGCAGGTAGTGCGTGGTCAGCAACACGGTGGTGCCGGCCCGGTTGAGCGCCCGGACCTGCTCCCACAGCATCTGGCGCAGCTCGATGTCGACGCCGGCGGTCGGCTCGTCCAGCACCAGCACCGGCGGCGAGTGGACCATCGCCTTGGCGACCATCAGCCGCCGCCGCATGCCGCCCGACAATGTCCGGGCATAGGCGTCCGCCTTGTCCTCCAGTCCGACCGCCTTCAGGAGGTCCTCGGTGATCCGCTCCGACTTGGGCACGCCGTACAGGCCGGCCTGCAGGTTCAGCAACTCGCGCGGGGTGAAGAAGGGGTCGATGTTGAGTTCCTGCGGCACCACGCCGATCGCGGCACGGGACTGGCGGGCCTCCCGGTCGACGTCGCGGCCCCAGATGCGGGCCTCGCCGGCGGTCTTGTTGACCAGTCCGGCCAGGATGTTGATCAGCGTCGACTTGCCGGCGCCGTTGGGGCCGAGCAGGCCGAACAGCGAGCCGCGCGGGATCGCGAGGTCGATGCCCTTCAGCGCCTCCTTGGCGGGCGCCCGTCCCGCCGCCTTGTACGTCTTTGTCAGGCCACGCACCTCGACCGCGTTGGCCGGCAGCGGCGTGGTCGCCGGCGTCGGCTCGGCGGACCGCAGGGCGTCGGCATGGAGGGAGGCGGCGGGCGGGCTGGCGGGTGAGGGGGTGGGCGTTGTTGTCATGATCGAACCGGTTCTTTTCGAAAACACCAAAAGGGGCGCGGTGGTTTGGTGACTGTGGGTTCCACACGGGGTCGCGAGAGGCCGCGGCTCGTCCCGTCGACACCAACAATCGCGTTGATCGGGCCGTGCCGTCTTGTATCATCCCGGCGGCCGACAGGACATGCCGGGGCGCCGTTCCGGCGGCGCGCCGGAACTTCAAGACAGGGACATAGGTGATGCAGCCGACCGAGACAATTCAAGTGGAGACGGAAACCGTGGGCTGCGACGGTGGCGGCGGCGCTTTGGGCCATCCCATGGTCTATCTGACGCTGACCGCCGGTGGCCATGTCGACTGCCCCTATTGTGGACGTCATTTCGTCCTGAAGGAAGGCGCCAAGACCAGCCACGGGCACTGAGGGGATCCAAGGTTCGATCCGGCCCGCCGCGAGGGCTTTTTATTATTCGCCTATGAGTGGAAATGGTCGCCGGCGGCGAATTGGCGCCCCTGGCTGCGGCTAATCGGCGAGAAAAGGCGGATGACGGCACGCGACGCTTTACTGTCGAATGCCGGAACAATAGATTGGAATTGATTCGACTTGTCGCGACGCGATGGTCTGGAGGGGGGATTGTCCCGAGGCTCCAGGCAAGCCAGCGCCCTGTCGGCTTTTCAGTTCCTGTCATCCGGTCATGCTGCGCAAAAAGAAGTCCGCCTACGAGGTTCTGATCTTCCGCGACGACCAGTGGATGCTTGAGCACCTGCTGGATGACGAGGATCAGGCTAAGAGCGCCGCGGACAGGCTGATGCTTCAGCCGACGACGGCCGGCGTGCGCATCACCAAGAAGATCCTGCGGCAGGATGGTGGCAGCGTCGGAGTCGTGGTGTCGGAGGTCATGAAGACCACGATGCCGCTGACCCAGATCCGCGTCGTCGAGGGCATCGAGGCGCCGTTCTGCGAGTCGCTCGACGATTTCTACGAGTTGGCGAGTCGGCTGACGATTCGCCGCCTGCTGGCGGACTACCTGGACCAGAAGGTGCTGCTGGTCAGCGAGGTGCTTCATTCCGCGGACGAGGCCGACAAGCTCGTCGCCGTGACTCCGCTGATGAAGAGCGCCGTCACCACCGCGGCCGCCAGCCAAGCCCGGCTGCTCGGCACCGATGCCGCGACCGCGCGCAACAAGCTCAACAAGCGGGTTGACGATCTGGTCGCCCGCGCGCACGCGGCCCGAGGCACCTATCAGCGCAACTACCGGACCCGGCAGGCCTTCGCGCCGCTGGCCGAGCGATTCATCGCGGCGGGCGCCCCAGGACGCACGGCGGCTGGCTCCTCGGCGGGCACGGTCAGGAACTCCAAGGGCGCCAAGGTGACGCGGCCGGGCGATGCCCGATTCGCCCTTACCCACGCGGCTTGCGCCGAGTTGCTGGGCTCGCGCGATTGGGCCGGCAAGCTGTCGCGCTTGACCGACTGGTTGTACGAGCCGCTGGACGACAAGGCCCTTGCGGTGCTGGACGGTCTGGTCGCCGATCTGTTCGCGTCGGCCGGCGCCGTCCGCGAGTTGTTCGGACCCGACGCCGACCCCAGCCTGCGCCTGTCCCGCTTGTACGACGTGATCCAGGGCGCCGAAACCTCGGCGCTGCTGACATCGATGGCCGACAACCTGCGGGCCTTGGCCCACCAATTCGACGCGGGACGGCTGCCCCAGGCGCGCCGCGCGGCGCTGGCCCATATCCAGATCCAGCTTTGCGACAGCCGCCCAGCCGCGCGGGACGTCAAGGCGGCCTCCTTCATGGCCCTGCTCGACCGGCTGATCACCGAGACCGGGGTCGAGGGTGGACCGGACATGGCGGAGGCGCTGACGCTGCGTCATTCGCGGAGCCAGGAGCAGGGCGGTTTGGCGGGCTTGAAGGAGGCGATGGCCCGCCTGCTGGCGCTGATGGGCGAGCCCGGTCGCAAGATCAACTACATCCAGGCCCTGGCGTCGTCCCCGCTGGCCCAGCGCCAACCGCGCCTGATGCTGGAAGCGCTGGAGGACATGGCGGCGCGGCCCCGCCTGATCGGCAGTTTCGTGGACAGCGGATCGCATCCCGTCCAAAAGATGAAGGTGCTGAGCAACACGCACGCCCTGCTCTGCGCGGCGCAGCTTCCGGGGGATATCCGGTCCAAGCTGATCCACATGGTCGAGACGGTCTTCACCGACTTCCTGATCGAGAACCGCATCCTGGACAAGCTGGACAACCCGGACCTGAACCTGCGCCAGCGGGTGATCAAGCTGGCCCAGCTTTGCACCCAGGGCCTGCTGATCCCGGGCCGGCCGCTCGACATGGCCCGCACCCGCCTGTTCGGCTTGGTGGCGCGCGGCGGCTTCGAGGCGCAGGTCGTCTCGGATATCGGCGATCCCGCCGAGCGGAAACGCGAGCTCACCGCCTTGCAGGAGCTGCTGGCCGCCGTGCCCCAGCCGGAACCGCGGACGAGCGAGGGGCGCGATGGCAGGGGCGGGGACGGCAAGGCGGGGGAGGCCGCCGCGACGCGGTTGCTCGACCATGGCGCCATGGCCGGTTCCGGAGCCACCAGGATGGGGGGAGCCGCCGCCGTGGAGGAGCGCTTCTGCCCCAGCTGCTTCGCGCCCGGTTTCGCCGCCGGTGCCAGCGCCGCCTGCGCGGCCTGCGGCTATCGTCACGTCGCCAGCCAGCGCGATGGTTTCGTGCTCGCCTCCAACGTGATGCTGACGGGACGCTACCGGATCGGCCGGGTGCTCGGCCTGGGCGGTTTCGGCATCACCTATGTCGGCCGGGACGAGCGGCTGCACGCCCTGGTCGCGGTCAAGGAATACTACCCGTCGATGTATTCGGTGCGGATGCCGGGCAGTTCGCTGGTGGCTCCCAGCGGCGCCGAGCAGGCGGCGCCCTACCGCTCCGGCATGGAGAAGTTCCTGGACGAGGCGCGGCTGCTGGCCCAGTTCCGCACCACGCCCGAGATCGTCGACGTGCTCGACTTCTTCACCGAGAATGGCACCGCCTACATGGTGATGGAGTACCTGGAGGGCCGGTCGCTCCAGGAGGTGCTCAACGAGCGCGGCGGCCGCCTGCCGTTCGCCGAGGCGCTGGGGGTGATCCTGCCGGTGATGCGCGGCTTGGCGCGGGTCCACGAGAAGAACGTGCTGCATCGGGACATCAGCCCGGACAACATCTACATCACCAACGACAAGCGCTCCAAACTGCTGGACTTCGGCGCCGCCCGCATGGCGCTGTCCCAGGGCGAGCAGAACCTGACCGTGATCCTGAAGCGCGGCTACGCCCCGCTGGAGCAGTACAACGCCGGCGGCCGGCAAGGCCCCTGGACGGATGTCTACGCCCTGTGCGCCACCCTCTACCGGACGCTGAGCGGCCAGATGCCGGCCGACGCGCTGGCCCGGATCGAGCAGGACGACCTGATCCCGCCGTCGCGGCTGGGTGTAGCGATCCCGCCCGCCGTCGAGCAGGCGCTGCTGAAAGGCCTTTCGTTGCGCGGCGCCGAGCGGCACCAGGACATGATCGAGCTGCTGGGGGCCTTCGAAGTGGCGCTATCCGGTCGCAAGTGATTGGGTGTTAAGTAATCCGGCCGCAAGTAGCCGCTCACGCCCGCTCGACAGCCGATCCCATACGCGCTTATGATCACCCTTTGCGCGATCCACCGAGGACGCGCGGTGTGGTTGGTGGGTCAGCGGCATGGGAATGGTGGTCGACAGCGCCCTGTATGTCGGAGGGCATCGCGATCGATCGGTGAGCATCGACACGGCGACCCCTCCCGATCAGAGGGACCACTTCGTCTGGATCGGGTTGCTCGAGCCGAGCGAGGAGTTGCTGCGTCAGGTCCAGGCCCGGTTCGGCCTGCATGACCTGGCGGTCGAGGACGCCCACCGTGCCCATCAGCGGCCCAAGCTGGAAGTCTACGGACAATCGCTGTTCGTCGTGCTGCGCACCGCCGAACTGAAGGCCGGCAAGGTGGAATGCGGCGAGACCCATGTCTTCATCGGGCATGGCTACGTCATCACCGTGCGCCACGGCGCGTCGTCTTCCTACGCGGAGGTCCGCAAGCGCTGCGAGACGATCCCGAGGATGCTGGGCAAGGGAATCGACTTCGTCCTCTACTCCATCATCGATTTCGTCGTGGACAACTATTTTCCGATCGTCGAGACGCTGGAACAGGAGGTCGAGGAGACAGCCGCCGACGTCATGACCGCGGCCTTCTCGCCGGAGAAGATCGCGCGGATCTACGAGATCCGCCGCGAATTGCAGGTGCTGCGCCGCTCGGTCCAGCCCCTGATCGACATGACCGGGCGGCTGGCCCGGGTCGAGGTGCCGCTGATCGACGAGGACCTGAAGCCTTACTTTCGCGACGTGCAGGATCACACCACCCGATTGTCGGAGCGGATCGAGAACCTGCGCGAGTTGCTGGCCTCCGCGCTGGAGGCCAATCTGCTGATCGTCTCGATCCGGCAGAACGAGGTGATGAAGAAGCTGGCCGGCTGGGCCGCCATCCTGGCCGTCCCGACCGCCATCGCCGGCATCTATGGCATGAACTTCGAGCACATGCCCGAGTTGCGCTGGACCTATGGATATCCGGCGGTGATCGCCACGATCCTGGTCGTCTGCGCGTGGCTCTACATGCGCTTCAAGCGGAGCGGTTGGCTCTGACCGCGAACACCGATCCTGGAAACAGGAAGCCTGGAAACAAGAAGAGGGAAGAGACAGCCATGGGCAAGGAACGCGTTGGGTTCATCGGCGTCGGGCTGATGGGCCACGGCATGGCCGCCAACATCGTCGGCAAGGGCTTTCCCCTGACGGTGATGGGACACCGCAACCGGGAACCGGTGGAGGACCTGAAGCGGCGCGGCGCGTCGGAGGCGGCGACTCCCCGCGAACTGGCCGAGGCGTGCGACATCGTGGTGCTGTGCGTCACCGGCAGCCCGCAGGTCGAGGCGGTCGTCAACGGGCCGGACGGTCTGGCGGCGGCGGGCAAGCCGCTGATGATCATCGATTGCTCGACCTCCGAGCCGTCGGCGACGACCCGCCTCGCCACCGAGCTGGAGGGCAAGGGCATCACGCTGATCGACGCGCCGCTGGGCCGGACACCCAAGGACGCGTGGGAGGGAACGCTGGACGTGATGGTCGGCGGCACATCCGATCAGATCGAGCGGGCGCGGCCAGTGCTGGAGACCTTCGCGGGGCGCGTCATCGAGACCGGGCCGGTTGGCACCGGCCACACGATGAAGCTGCTCAACAACTTCCTGTCGATGGGCTACGCGGCACTCTACGCGGAGGCTTTGACGCTGGGAGCCAAGGCCGGGCTGACGCCGACGGTGTTCGACAGCGTCGTCCGGGGCGGCAGGATGGACTGCGGCTTCTACCAGACGTTCTTCAAATGGGTCTTGGAGCGCGATCCCAACGCCCACCGCTTCGCGATTCGCAACGGTTTCAAGGACATGAGCTATCTGTCGGCCTTCGCCAACGCCGCCGGCGTCGCCAATCCGATGGGAGCGGCCGTGCGGAACTCGTTCGCGGTCGCCGTCACCACGGGACATGGCGACGATTACGTGCCGATGCTGTCCGACATCACCGCCAACCTCGCCGGCACCTCGCTGGTGCCGGAGGCTGACGACTGAACAGGAAGCTTAACGGGCGACGAAGGGACGGAGGGGGCGGCGCTCGACGATCGGACCGGAACTCCGAACGACTTCGAGCGGCGCCCGCTCGCGGCCCATGGAGCTGGTCTGGCGCGGCCGGGGAGCGGAGTCGTAGTCGCGCTTCTCGGCGATCTGGAAGATGCCGGCCTCGGGAGGCAGGCTCTCGGCCAGGATGACGGTGGAATTCAGCGAGATGACTTTGGCGGCATCGCCCGACTTGCCTTCGAACGCGCGCAGGCGACCGGCCGTCAGGTATTCCTTGACCTGGGCGATCCCGCAATTCAGCCAATGGGCGGCCTGCTCGAGGGTAATGGCGATGTCGCGCATCCAACTGTCTCCCTATCGATTTCCGGCACCGGCATGGGCGCCGCGTCACGGTTGAAAGCGGGGCCGGATCCGACCCCGCGGTATCCATTCGGTCAATGGACGGTACCACAACCGAATCTGTATTCCATCGGAGTGGACCTGGAACTTTACATTGTCACGTCCCGGAGAACGGGTTCTCCGGGACGTGACGCCGTTCAGATCTGATCGGACCCGAGAGTGGCTGCTCAGGCGGCCTTGACGGTC
Organism: Skermanella stibiiresistens SB22; assembly: GCF_000576635.1. Lineage (GTDB taxonomy): Bacteria > Pseudomonadota > Alphaproteobacteria > Azospirillales > Azospirillaceae > Skermanella > Skermanella stibiiresistens. The sequence goes on along the minus strand of NZ_AVFL01000007.1, from coordinate 54,565 downwards.
CGCTCGGCGACCTTCTTCGGCTGAGCGACGGCCTTGATCTCGTCCAGGCTGGCGACGACGCGGCGGCTCAGGATGTCGGACGCCTCGGTCGTGACCTTGGAGACGATGTCCTGCAGCTCGCGGGCGTTGGCGATGTTCTTCTCGTAGGCGGCCTTGACCAGATCGGTCTGCTTGACGAGGGTCTCCTCGACCGCGGTGGTCGGCTTGGCGTTCGTCATCAGGCCCTGGAACTGCTCGATCGACTGGCGGGCGATCTCGCCCTGGCGCTGGACGACCGTCTGCATGCCCTGCGCGAAGGTCTGGCTGGCGGCGGTGAACGCCTCCACGTTGCGGCGCTGGATGTCGAACACGGCGCTGAAATCGAAGCCCGGAACCTTGAACTGGTCGAAGCTGGGAACCTTGAACTGGGGGAATGCATTCATGATAGCGTTTCCTGATTTGCTGGTGGCGATGTGGTGGTCACTTGGCACTTGCGCCGTCGCGCTCTTGGGCACGTCCGGCGCCGGCTGTTTGCTGCACTGCAACATGCGGATGATCGCGTCCGGGTTCAAGTAGAATCGTGCGTGACCACGAGGTATTCGCCCGGAAATTCGCCGAACCTGTACGCAAGGATGGTCCGGACGCTTTGAATCGGACCATAAGTCATATTCCATTCATCATAGATCGGCGTTCGGCGTGACGGCTGGACGCCATGGTATCGGTCGTGGCGGCCGGGTCGCCGGTGTGGCATGGTGGCCCCGTGGCCAAGAGGACATCATGAGCGACACGGGACGGCGAAAGGCCACTTACCGGCCGCAACTCGACCCGTCGGGCGAGAGGGTGCGCTACACGGACATAGCGCCGGTCAGCTTGAACGAGCGCTGCCGCGACTGTGGCCGCAAGCATGGCACGGTGGTGCGCTGCCTGGCCGATGGCCGCTGGTTCGACGCCGATGACCAGACTTGGCGCGACCGGCGGGGCCGCCGCTCGGCTTGGCCGAACGTGGTGGAATACGCCGAGGTCCGCGACCTGCCTGTGACGGTGCGTCTGGTCCGGCTGTCGGGCGACAACGGCGGCAAGCTCCGCAAGCTGTGCCGCCGCTGCCAGATGAGCCAGGAATCGATGCGCAACGCCATCCGCAACCGCATCCGGGCCCTGAGCCGGCGGGCGCTTGGCGACCTGTTCCTAGGTGTCTATTCCGAGCCGGACACCGAGGAGCGGTTCAAGTCCTTGTCGAAACCGAAGCGCGCCGCCAAGAAGCCGGACGCGCCCTCCTGATGCCATACCCGGTCTGAACCTAGGACGCCGGCCAATCGTTAACCTCCCAGCGAAACATGAATTGGGAGGCCGACATGGCCAATTTGACCAAGGTGCTCGGGACCATGCTGGTGTCGGGGCTGGCCGGACGCGCCGGCGGGCGTGGCGCGGCGCTGGCGACCGCGGCACCGATGCTGCTCGGCGGCGGCAAGACCAAGGGCGGCATGAGCCTGGGTGGCAAGGCCGGCATGGCGGCGCTGGCCTACCTCGCCTACAAGGCGTATCGGGACAGTGGTTCGACCCAGCCGGCCGCCACACCGGCGGTGCCGGAGAAGAAGGGCGCCAGCGGCCCGTTCGGAGCGCTGTTCGACGCGCTGGGCGTTTTCCAGCCCCAGGACGGGACGGCGACCGCCGGCCCGACGGAAGCGTCGCTGCAGATGGACGAGGGGCAGGCGCTGCTGCTGATCCGCGCCATGATCGCGGCGGCCAACGCGGACGGCCAGATCACCGCCGAGGAGCGCCAGCGCATCATCCAGCACCTGGACAAGGCGGGCGCCGGCGCCGAGGAGCGCCGGATCGTCGAGCAGGAGATCGCGTCGCCGAAGCCGCTGGATGACATCATCCGGCAGTCGCGCGACCAGGACACGGCGGAGCAGATCTATCTGGCGTCGGAGATCGCCATCCGCGGCGGGTCCGAGACCGAGCGCCGTTACCTGGACTTCCTGGCGAGCCGGCTGAACATTCCGGACGCGCGCCGCCGCGAGTTGGACGCCCTCTCCTAAGCCCCCTTCGGAATTCGTCGGGCGTCTAGTGGACCAGACGCCCGACGGTCCAGCGCGACACCTCGGTCAGGGCGTCCTGGAACGGGACCTCGGGATGATGGAAGCGGTGAATGATCAGCGCGGCTTCCAAGGCGTGCCGGTCTGGGGCTCCGGATGCCTTCATTTCGGCGAAGGCTCGTTCGACGGCAGGGCGGCAGCACATGACAGGGGTCTCCAGGCTCTCGCGAATCGACGTGTATGGTCACTATAAGTCATCAGAACAGCGTGTGCTCGACCAGGATCTTGGTGCCGATGCCGATCAAGCCAAGCCCCCCGATCAATTCCGCCTTCCGGCCCAGCAGTGGGCCCGCCGCGTGACCCAGCATGACGCCGCCAAACCCCATCAGGAAAGTCACGAAGCCGACCAAGGTCGCGGTCGCGGCGATGTTGACATCCGCCATCGCCAAGCCGACGCCCACGGCGCTGGCGTCGATGCTGGTGGCGACGCCGGTGGTCAGCAGCGACAGCCAGCCCGACCGCTTGGCGGCGGCGTCGTCATCGGCCTCGCCGGCGATGGCGTTGCGGATCATGCTGCCGCCGATGATCGCCAGCAGCGTGAAGGCGATCCAGTGGTCGAAATGCTGGACCAGTCCAGCGAAGGACACGCCGACCGCCCAGCCGATCACGGACATCAGCAGCTGGCAGCCGCCGAAGATGACGCCGACGCGGAACGCCTCGTTGAAGCCGGGGCGCTTGCGGGCGGCGCCGCGGCCCAGCGCGGCCGCGAAGCTGTCCATGGATAGGCTGAAGGCTAGCGCGAAGGAGGTGGCGCCGAACATCCGGGTTTCTCCGGCCAGACGAAACAGGATAGCACGCCCACACCCGGTTGGCCGTCGGGCGGTGGTCGTGCCATCAGTCTCGCCGAGCTTCCGGACCTGTCGTCCGATCGCCGCGCGCGCCACGGGAACTCCCCGAGTCTGTTGGCGCGAACCCCTCCCGCGAGAGGGTGGCTACTCCCCAATGGTGCGGGCACCTTAGGGTCGGGATTGGCACCTGTCAATCTGAACAGGTGTTCAATCGTCACCAAGGCGGAGCATCGCTGGATGAGCCTTTGGATTGGTTCTTCCAGGATGCCCTCGGTGGTATGATATGAGGTGAGTTCCTTAACCATCAGGGGGACCAGGGTGTCCAGGCTTACCGGCGTGGCCGTCGCCGTCCTGCTTCTGCTGACCGGACCGCTCCTATTGGCTGGTCCGATCCTGTTGGCCGGTCCGGCCAACGCCAACGACCGCGTGGCCCTCGTGATCGGCAATGGCGCCTACCGCGACGTGGCGCCGTTGCCCAATCCACCGAACGACGCCAAGGCGGTCGCCCAGGCGCTGAGACGCATCGGATTCTCGGTGGTGGACGGCTACGATCTGACCTTCACCCAGATGGCGGAACGGCTGCGGGCGTTCGGACGCGCGACGGAAACCGCGTCGGTGGCGCTGGTCTTCTATGCCGGGCACGGATTGCAGGTGAACGGCCACAACTATTTCCTGCCAGTCGACGCCCGGGTCCAGCGCGAGCAGGACCTGTCATACGACGCCCTGTCGCTGGACGTCATCCTGGAAGAGGCGGAGGGCGCCAAGCAGCTGCGGATCATCATCCTCGACGCCTGCCGCGACAACCCGTTCGCGGCCCGCATCGCCCGGGCGCCGGGCGCCACGCGCGCCATCAAGGTGACGGAGGGGCTGGCCCAGGTCGGCGATATCGGACGCAACACCCTGGTCGCCTACGCCACGGCGGCGAACGCGCTGGCGGAGGACGGGGCGGGCGGCCACAGCCCCTACACCACGGCGCTGCTGAAGCACATCGAGACGCCGGGGCTGGAGATCAACCTGCTGTTCGGCCGCATCCGCGACAGCGTGTTCGACGCGACCGGCGGCAGGCAGACGCCCTTCACCTATGGCTCGCTCGGCGGCGAGCCATTCTATCTGATCCCGCCCCCCTTGGTCCAGGCGCCAGTCCAGGCGCCCGCCGCGACCCCAGCGGCGACCTTGACGGTGGCGCTCCCGCCGCCCCTGAAGGTTCCCGACCCACCTCCCGTGGCCGCTCCCGTCATCGAAAGCCCGTCCGAAGCGGTGGCCGAGCTGCCCTTGCCGCTGCGGAAACCAATGCCGGAGCAAACACCCGAAGTCTCCATCCAACCAGCGGTGTCAACTGAAACAAAAGTCCCTTTGGCGAAAGGCTCCATACTCCAAAAGCAGTCCCCGATACGCGCCCGAGAGGCTAGCGGCAAAGATCCGCGCTGTGCCAATATTCTGGAAAGGGCTCAACTCGGAGAGGCGATTTCGGATGCGACCAAAGCTTTCCTTCGCGGGAACTGTTGAGGGTTATCCCGGCGTCTTCGGTCCTGGAGCCTTCAGGCGATTTTCAGTGTCATCGCTGGCGGGGTTATCGATGCTCGGCCTGCTGTCGGGAGGCTGCGCGCCGTTCGACGGCGGACCCCCGGCCCAGACCGCCACGGCGGCCCCACCGGCGGCGGCCGCTCCCTCCCCAACTCCCGCCGCGGCCCCCGCCGCCCCGGCGCCGGTCATTCCCGTGCCGTTCGACGAGGCGGTGCTGAAAGCGGCGAACTCGGTCTTCTCCTCCAAGACGGTGCCGGCGCCGACGGCGGCGTCGGGGCGGCATCAGGTGGTGATCGATCCGCTGGTTGACGGTATGACGGGGTCGCAGTCGACGGCGACGCGCCGGATCCAGTCCAGGATCGTCGATCTGGTCAAAACCCAATATCCCCAGTTCGAAATCGTGCCGTTCTCCACTGCCGCGGTGGCGGCGGCCCCGCTGGTGCTGGTCGGCACCTTCACTCCCGTCAACGCGGAAGGCAAGACGGCGGGGACCCGCGAGGCCTACCGGTTCTGTCTGGTGCTGGCCGATCTCAAATCGGGCAAGACGGTCGCCAAGGCGGTGGCGCGCTCAAAGCTGGACGGTGTCGACACCACGCCGACGCCGTTCTTCCAGGACAGTCCCGCCTGGACCGGCGACAAGGCGACCGAGGGTTACATCACGACATGCCAGGGAACCAAGGTCGGCGACCCGATCAGCCCGGCCTATGTCGACGGCATCCTGACGGCGGCGCTGATCGCCGACGCGATCGACGCCTATGACAGGAGCGACTACCGCGAGGCGCTGGATCTCTACCGGGCGGCGGCGCTGTCGCCGGCGGGGGACCAGCTCCGCGCCTATAACGGGATCTACCTGACCAACCTCAAGCTAGGCCGGCGCGACGAGGCGGCGGCGGCGTTCGGCGACATCGTCAATTACGGCCTGCGCAACAACAGGCTGGCGGTCAAGCTGCTGTTCAAGCCCGGCTCCACCGCCTTCGTGCCGGATCAACTGGTCAGCGGAAGCTATGACGAGTGGCTGCGCCAGATCGCCGAGAGTGCCGCCCGCGACAGCGCCTGCCTGGAGGTGGCGGGACACACCAGCCCGACCGGACCGGCGGCGCTCAACGACCGGCTGTCGCTGCTGCGGGCCGAATTTGTCAAGTCCAGGCTGGACCGGGAGGAACCCGTCCTCGGCGCGCGCACGATCGCCACGGGTGCCGGATCACGCGACAACCTGATTGGAACGGGGCGCGACGACGTGACCGACGCGCTGGACCGCCGGGTCGAGTTCAAGGTGATCCCCGGCTGCTGACCCAGGCATTGAGCGACGAGCGATAAGCACCGGGGGAGCGGACGTCCGCCCGCTCCCCCGGTGCGATATCTCACGCCTTCAGCTGGTCGCCGATCGGAAGCGTGCGGATGCGCTTGCCGGTGGCGGCGAAGATGGCGTTGGTCAGGGCCGGCGCGAAGGGGGGAACCCCCGGCTCGCCGACGCCGCCCGGCGCCAGATCCCAGTTCGACGGCACGATGTGGACGTTGATCTCGCGCGGCGCCTGATCGATCCGGGCGACGAGGTAATCGTCGTAGTTGCCCTGGACGACACGGCCGTCCTTGAAGCTGATCTCGCTCGATAGGGCCAAGCTCAGCCCCATGATGCAAGCGCCTTCGACTTGGGCGCGGATGCGCTCTGGATTGACCACGTTGCCGCAGTCGATCGCCACGTCGACGCGGGGGATGGTCAGGGTCCCGTCCTCCGCGACCGCCGTCTCGACCACCGTCGCGACATAGGTCACGAAGCTGCGATGCGCCGCGATGCCAAGGCCGTGGCCCTTGGGAACCTGACGGCCCCAGCCAGCCTTGTCAGCCACCAGTTCGACCACGTGGCGCAGCCGGCCGACATCGACCGGATAGACCTTGGTCGACTCGCCATAGTTCCACAGCGTGTCGAGCGACTTCAACTCGGCGACCCGCGGCGGTCCCAGCAGTTCCAGCAGGAAGTCCTTCTGGTCCTTGCCGGCGGCCGCGGCCAATTCCGCCACGAAGGACTGGATCGCGAAGGCGTGCGGGATGTTCGAGACCGACCGGAACCAGCCGATCCGGGCGTGGGCCTCGGCCTCGCCGTTCTCGCAGCGCAGGTTGGGGATGTCGAACGGCACGTCGACCAGACCCATGCCCAGCTCGAAGGCGCCCTGGTGCTTGGTGTCGGGCATGAAGATCGACGTGATGGTCGGCGCCACGCTGCGGTGCCGCCACGCCGTCACCTTGCCGTTGGCGTCCAGGCCGGCGTCGATCCGCTCCGCCGAGACGGTGTGGTAATAGCCGTGGCGGATGTCGTCCTCGCGCGTCCACAGCAGCTTCACCGGCGCTCCGCCCATCTCCTTGGACAGGATCGCCGATTCGATCGCGAAATCGGGCTTGGACTTGCGGCCGAAGCCGCCGCCGAGCAGCGTGACATGGACCGTCACGTCCTCCAGCTTCATGCCCAGCTTCTCGGCGATGTCGGTGCGGGTGACCTGGGGCGCCTGGACGCAGGACCAGACCTCGCACTTGCCGTCGACGATGCGGGTGGTCGCGGCCGGCGGCTCCATCGGGGCTTGGGCCAGATGCGGCAGGTAGTATTCCGCCTCGATCTTCTTGGCGGCCTTGCCCAACTCGGTCTCGGCGTCGCCGTCGTCGCGGACCACCTTGGCCGGTTTCCGCGCCGTCTCCAGCATTTGCTGGCGGAAGGCTTCGCTGTCGTAGGACTTGTGCGGTCCGTCGTCCCACGTGATCTTCAGCGCGTCGCGGCCCTTCATCGCGGCCCACGTGTTGCTGGCGATCACCGCGACACCGCCCAAAGGCTGGAACTTGGCGGGGGCCGGCGTGCCTTCGATCCTGACGATCTTCTCGACGCCGGGGATCTTAAGGGCCTCGCTGTCGTCGACCGAGACGACCTTGCCGCCGAACACCGGAGGCCGCGCGACCACGGCGTATTTCATGCCCTCCATCCAGGTGTCGAAGCCATATTTGGCCTTGCCCACCGAGATGTCGAAACCGTCGGCCAGCGGCAGTCCCTTGCCGATATAGCGGAACTGGTCCGGGGTCTTCAGACGAAGCTCGTCATTGGCCGGCACCTCGAGCGACGCGGCCTCCTCGGCCAGTTCGCCATAGCCGAACTTGCGGCCGGACGCCTTGTGGACGATCTCGTGGTTGCGGGCTTCGACCTCGCCGGGCTCGACGCCCCAGCGCTTGGCCGCGGTCATCTCGAGCATCGACCGGGCGGCGGCGCCGGCCTCGCGCATCGGCTTCATGAAGTGCCGGGTGCTGCGCGACCCGTCGGTGTCCTGGTTGCCGTACTTCTCCTCGTCGCCGGTGGCGTTGACGACGCGCACCTTGTTCCAGTCCGCCTCCAACTCGTCGGCGACGATCTGGGGCATGCCGGTGCGGACACCCTGGCCCATCTCGGAGCGGTGGCAGACGATCGTGACGATGCCGTCCTTGCCGATCGAGATGAAGGCGCTGGGCGCGTTGACGGTGCCGTGCGGCATGGCGGCGGCGCCATAGGCCGCCGTCTGGGCGACCGACGGTCCCGGCGGCAGGATGCGGGCGGCCAACACGAGGCCGCCAACGGCGACGATGCCCTTCAGCAGGCCACGCCGGCTGACATTGGAGACTCCTGGGGAGGCACCAAGCGACTCATCATGGGGGGAGTTCTGGTCCAGCGGCATGTCAAACTCCATTCGCGGCGTCGCGGATCGCGGCGCGGATTCGGACATAGGTGCCGCATCGGCAGATGTTGCCCCACATCGCGCTGTCGATATCCTCGTCCGACGGGTTCGGCGTCTGCTTCAGGAGCGCCGCCGCCTGCATGATCTGCCCGGCTTGGCAGTAGCCGCACTGCGGCACGTTGTTGGCGCGCCAAGCCTTTTGCAGGGGATGGTTGCCCTCGGGGTCGAGCCCTTCGATCGTCGTCACCGCCGAGCCCTCGGCGGCGCTGATCGGTGTCTGGCAGGACCGTACGGCCTCGCCGTCGAGATGGACGGTGCAGGCGCCGCAGGCCGCGATGCCGCAGCCGAACTTGGTGCCCGTCAGTCCGAGCTGGTCGCGCAGGTACCAGAGCAGCGGCATCTCGCCGTCGCCGTCGAACTGCTTCTCCTGCCCATTGATGCTTAATTTGATCATCTAATCGTCTCCCTGTGGAAATGCCGCCGCTGGAAAAGCCTGGTTGGCCGTGGACTCAACCGGCGCCGGCGGGCGGCATGACGACGTACAGGATGTCCTTGATGGTGATGTCGGACTCGGCCGCCTCGACCTTGCCGGGGTCCTCCCACTCGAAGATGATCACCCGGCCGGTGATGCTATCCAGCGTCATGGGCTTGCCCGACTGGACCGGGCGGCGCGACGTGCCGTCCATCTTCTTCTCCGTGGAGGAGATGATCTCGATCTTGCCATCGGGCTGCGGGATGCCGATCCCGCAATTGGTCGCCGGGCACCAGATCACCTGGGGGCACGGCTCCGAATATGTCCCTTGGGCACAGACCGTCTCCTTGACGTCCTGCGCGCGGGCGGCGCCCACGGTGAAGGTCGCGAGGACGGCGGCGCCAATGGCCGCCAACGCTGTCTTTTTCATGATTCCCTCTCCCTCCAAGTCGCCCCCAATGGCGGTCCTTGGTGTTCTTCCAGGCCTGTGGCGCTGGGAGAAGGGAACGGATGGTTAACGAGCGAAGTTCCTCAATCACGGGGCGTCGGGCATCGCCGCTCCGGGGTTTCAGCCATGCGGAAATTCCATTTCCGATTCAGGGGATTACGGGAGTATGATCTTTCGCCCTGGGTCAGGCTCGGCTCGAAGCGGGCGATGCGGCCATATCCGTGCCCATCCTATAAATCCTCTTTATCTGTGTTAGATAGCGCTTTTCCCATGCCAAACTTCGCGTCTGGAAATGTTTCTTTCAACACAGATAAAGAGGATTTACAGGATGGACACAGATCGGACTGACATTTATTCCACGTGCCGCCGCTTTTTCTGATTTGGCTCCACGATGATATTTGGTGGAGCGGTGGTCGGACCGTTCGCGTCCTTCATGATGGCGTCGCGAACTCCCGCCGAACGTCGCGTGACCGTTTGGTGGAGGGGGGTGGAGATCTCGGCCCTGACGGCGGCGACGCCCTCGGGCTTGATCAGGCCCAGGCCGGCGGCGTGCTCGGCCATGGCGAGGCTGTCGGCGGCCAGGACCATGCCGCTGCCCGCGGCGCAGACCACCTTGGCCAGCTCCTCGATCTCGGCCACCCTGCCGGCGTCGCGCGAAACATTGCGGATATAGACGGCGAGCACGCGGCCAGGGTGCTCGTCGACGATCTGGCGGTAGACCTCGGGGTCGTGCTGGCCGCTGTCGCCGACCAGAACGAAGGGCAGGTCCTGGTAGAGCCGCAGCATGTTGCCGATCAGCTCGCGCTTGTGGTCTTCGGCCTTGCGCGGCAGCGGGCTTTTCCACGAGATGCCCCATTCCCGCAGGAACAGCACCGGGCCGACTGGAATCCCGTGCATCCGGAAGAACTCGTCCAGCACGTCGTAGATGCCCCAGGGAGCCCGCGACACGTAGAGCATCGGGTTGCGCTCATCGCCGCCGTGGCCGTCGTGGAGCGCCCGGTAGAGGGCGCCCGCCCCCGGAAAGGCGACCCTGCTCTCGGCGTCCTGGACGAACAGCCGCCACAGCATCTTGAACTTGCTGGCGACGCCGGTGAACATCACCGTGTCGTCGATGTCGCTGATCACGACGTAGCGGCAGCGCTCGGGCGGAACGAAGATGTCGGCCTGGGCGCGCGCCTGTTCCGGGTGGTCGAGCGACAAATCCATCGTCTGCCAGGCCTCGCGGCAGGGCGGCATCGGATCGTGCCGCAGATGCACCCGGAAATAACCGTCCTTGTCGGTCGTGACCCGTTGCTCCACGCCGGCGAACCGGGCGGTGACCGTCGCTCCGGCGACCGACCGGCGCGCGATCCGCCGGCCGATGTCGCGCAGGTGGGTGACGATGTCCTCGTCGCCGTTCTGATCGCTGGCCTGATCGTCGCTGGGCATGTGCGATTGGCGGAACACCCTGCCGATCAGGAAGACCTCGTCCCGGGAGCCATAGCCTCGGTACGGTTGGAGGACCACGCCACGTTTGCCATGGGCGGTTCGCACCGGACGGGCCACGAGATTCAGGATCCGTGACGCCGCTCGTTTCCATTTGCCCATTATGCCGTCCGCCTTTTCAAAGGTCGTTTCCGTCCGATAACTGTTCAATGGTTGGGGATCCGGATCATTCCGGCTCCCCTATGAATCGCGGTACGCGTCGCATACCTAATGGGAAACCTTAGAGGAAGAAGAGATGCCCAAGCCCGTGGTCGTGACCATTCCCCACCAGCTCGGACGCGAGGAGGCCAGGCGGCGCCTCCAGGACGGCATGGGACAGGTGCGCTCCCAGCTCTCCGGCGTCGGCGCCACGGTGGAGGACCATTGGTCGGACAACCAGATGGCCTTCGATGTCGCCGTCCTCGCCCAGACCATCAGCGGCCGGGTCGACGTGATGGACGACATGGTCAGGCTGGAGGTCGATCTCCCCTGGGTGCTCGCCATGATCGCGGAGAAGATCACTGGGCGGATCGCCAAGCAGGGAACGCTGCTGCTGACCAAGAGCTGAGCGGCGTGTCCCGGCCTGGGATCATCCGCCGCTCAGGTGCGGCGGGCGGCCAGGTTGCGCAACTCGTTCGCCTGGGGGTTGGAGACGTTGCGGCTGACGATGATATCGACCGGCCGTACCTCCCGTCCGTAATAGGCGGAGTTCCAGGCGTCGCGCGTGGCGACCACCGAGCCGTCCAGGCTGACGCCGCCGTAGAGCCCCTTGGACCGGGAGAACGCCAGGATGTCCGTGGTCGCGACCTGCGCTCCCGCGCCGACCGGACCGGCGGACACGCTGGCGTCGGCGCCCAGCTTCAGGCTGTTGCTGAGCAGCGCGTCGCGGCCCTTCTCGCTGCGGATCATCAGGATGACCTCGGCGAGTTCGGCCCCGGCCTGCAATCCGACGCTGCCGCCGGCGACCGTGTAGAAGGCCGGATAGCTCCAGCTTCCCGCCGCGCTATCGCGCACCAGCAGGACGGCGTTGCCGCCGGAGCCGCCGAAGATGAAGCCGGCGCGGACGAAGCTGGGGACGATCAGCAAGCCCTGGGCGGACGGCAGGTTGTCGCGGAACCAGCCAAGGTCCGGATCCCGCGTGAAGTTCGACAGCGTGGCGGTCGCGTCGTCGACGAGCTTGGACGGGTCGTCGGGCGACCGGGGCGCCACGGTGGAGCAGCCGGCCAGGATCAGCGAGGCGGCGGCTCCCTGGGCACCCAGGGCCATGAAACGGCGACGTGAGAGCGATGCATCCATGTTTCTTGTTCCTTCCCGGTTTAAGCCCCGGTTTGAGACGCCGGTCATGAGGCGTCCTATCGCGGCGAAGAGGCGCGGCCCCCGCTGTCGCGTCGGCCGTCCTTTCATGAACGCTTGAAACGCCGGGAAGTTGTCTCGACTGGTCCGCGTCAGTTCGCTCGGCTGGCCGGCTGCTTGGTCAGGCTGCGCTGCATCGCCTTGCGGCCATCGCAGTCCCGGTCCTGTTCGCCCCTCTCGGACCCGTCCTCCGGCACGGGGCACTCGCGCGGCGGAGCCCCGGCGTCGCCTCCCGCCACGACCTCCTCCTGAAGGGCGGTCATGTGCCGCGCCAGCGCCTCGGCGGCCTCCGTCTCCATCTCGCGGTAATGGCGGATGACGCTGTCGCCGAACGGGGTCAAGCCGGTGCCGCCGCCCTTGCGGCCACCGACCATGGCGTTGACGACGGGCTGGCGGAAGGTCTGGTTGAGGTCGTCGACCAGCAGCCAGGCGCGGCGATAGGACATGTCCAGCTCGCGCGCGGCGCTGGAGATCGAGCCGCAGCGCCGTATCGCCTCCAGCAGGGCGACCTTGCCGGGTCCGAGCGATCCGGCGGGTTCGAAATCGATGCGCAGTCTGAGCTTCGCCATGGCGGTTGATTCCTCAACTCTGTTCTTGAACTTGATGATAACCACCATAGGCGAAACGGTCGCCTAGAGCGCGATGTTCCTTCCCCCCGGTCCGGGGCCGGATCCGGATCCAGACCCAGAGGGGCCGGGGAACACCCGGTCGAAGGCGACGCTCTTGACCAGCGCGAAGACCGGCGTGCCCACGCCAAGCTCCAGGCGCTCGACCGAATGACGGGTGACCCGCGCCAGCAGGAACGAACCGCCCAGGTCGATCTTGACGTCGCGCGACGGTCCGGATTCCGCGCCCAGCTCGACGATACGCCCGGCCAGCATGTTGTGCACGCTGATCCGCGATGGCGGTTCCAGCGCCAGGATCACGTCGCGCGCCTGGATGCGGACACGGAGGTGCTGGCCGATGCCAAGATCCAGTTGCGGCACGGTCAGCGTTCCGCCGGGAAAGGTCAGCGCGGTCAAGCCGGTGGCGGCGTCATGGCTGGCGACCACGGTGTCCAGCACGGCCCCGACCTCCTGGCCGCCCAGGATGGCGCCGACATCCAGCCGGACCGACAGGTCGGCGACCGTGCCGGTGGCCGTCACCCGGCCGTCAGCCATCAGGACCAGGGTGGTGGCGAGCCTGACCACCTCGTCCACCGAATGGCTGACGAACACGATCGGGATGTTCAGCTCGTCGCGCAGTCGTTCGATATAGGGCAGGATCTCGGCCTTCCGCTCCGCGTCGAGCGAGGCCAGCGGTTCGTCCATCAGCAGGATGCGCGGCTGGGCCAGCAGCGCGCGCCCAACCGCGACGCGCTGGCGCTCGCCGCCCGACAGGGTATGGGGTTTGCGGGTGAGCAAGGCGCCGATGCCGAGCAGCTCGACGACGGGGTCCAGCGAGATCCGCCGCTCGCGCTCCGGCACCCGGCGCATGCCGTAGAGCAGGTTGTTGACGACGGTCATGTGCGGGAACAGGCGCGAGTCCTGGAAGACATAGCCGGTCCGCCGCCGCTCCGCAGGCACGTCGATGCCCTGGGCGCTGTCGAACAGCACCGTGCCGTCGAGCCTGATATGCCCGGCGTCGGGCTTGGCGAGACCGGCGATGGCGTTGATGACGGAGCTTTTGCCCGAACCGCTGCGCCCGAACAGCGCGGTGATCCCCTGGATCGGCGCCTGGAACCGGATGTCGAGGTCGAACGACCCCTGGCGCCGGCGGATCGCCACATCGAGCAGAGGGGGGTTCCTCATGGCCGGCCCATCATCCGGCGCACGCGGCGCCCGAGATATTCCGACAAGATCAGGGCGCCCAGCGATAGCGTGAAGGACAATGCGACCAGCCGCGCCGCCTCGAGATCGCCGTCGGGCGTCTGGGTCGCGGTATAGATCGCCAGCGGCAGGGTCCGCGTCTCGCCCGGGATGTTCGACACGAAGGTGATCGTGGCGCCGAACTCGCCCAGGCTGGCGGCGAAGGCCAGCACGGCGCCGGACAGGATGCCCGGCAGCATCAAGGGCAGGGTGATGGTCAGGAAGCGGTCGATCGGGCCGGCGCCCAGCGTGCGGGCCGCCGCCTCCAGCCCGCCGTCGATCGCCTCGACCGACAGGCGGATGGCTCGCACCATCAGCGGGAACGCCATGACGCCGGCGGCGACCGAGGCGCCGGTCGAGGTGAAGATCAGCCGGATGCCGAAGGTCTCCAGCAGCCACGACCCGATGGGGCCGCGCGTTCCCAGCGTCACCAGCAGCAGATAGCCGATCACGACCGGCGGCAGCACCAGCGGCATGTGGATGATGCCGTCGAACAGCGACTTCCCCCAGAAATCGGCGCGCGCCAGCACCAGGGCCACCAGGATCGCGAACGGCAGCACGGCCAGCGTGCTCCAGGTGGCGACCCACAGGCTCAGGCTGAGCGCCTCGATCTCCAGGGGAGTCAGCATGCGCGGTTCCTGGTCAGCGCTGGCCCGATCAGCCCTGCGTGGCGGGCGCCGGCGTGAAGCCGTACTTCTTGAACACCTCGAAGGCTTCCGGCGATTTCAGGAAGGCCAGGAAGGCCTCGGCGTCCGGCGCCTTGCCGATGGCGGTCTGGGCGACGGGGTAGATGATCGCGGGATAGCTGTCGGCCGGGAAGGCGCTGATGACCTCGACGCCCTTGTCCACCTTGGCGTCGGTCTCGTAGACGATGCCGAGCAGCGCCTCGCCGCGTGACACGAAGGCCAGGGCCGAGCGGACGCTCTCCGCCCGGACCAGCTTCGGCTCGACCTGGTCCCAGACGCCGAGATTGGTCAGCGCCGCCTTGGCGTATTTGCCGACCGGCACGCTGTTGGGCTCGCCCGTCGCCAGCCGGCTGTCACCCAAACGCTGGAGCACCGGGAAATTACCCTTCTCGATCGTGATCGGGCTGGCGACTGGCTTGGGGGCAATCAGGACCAGCCGGTTGCCCAGCAGGTTGGCGCGGGTCGCCGGCTTGATCAGGTCGCGCTTGGCCAGATAGTCCATCCAGTCCAGGTCGGCGGAGATGAAGATGTCGGCGGGGGCCTGCTGCTCGATCTGCTTGGCGAGGGCGGAACTGGCGGCGAACGACAGGCCGACCTTGTTGCCGGTCTTCCGCTCGTAGAGTTTGGCCACTTCCTCCAGGCTGTCCTTCATGCTGGCGGCGGCCATCACGAGGGGGGGCTGGGCATTGGCCGCGGCGGGGGCCAGGGCAGGGGCCATGATCGCGCCGAACGCGAGGACGGCGCCGGCCAGCGTGGCCGCGATGAGGTTCCGCCGGGTGGGAAAGGCCGCCAAGAAATTCATGTCCAATGCCCTTTCACGTAAGTTGTATCTTGCCATATACAACGAAAAAATCGGGATTGGCAAACCCCTTTCCCGTGCCGCCGCCGTGCGATGCCGCTATACGATAAGGCCATGACGTCGCCACGGACCATGCCTCAACCATCCTCCCACCCACGCATGCGGGGATTCGCCGCGCGTGCCAGTCTCGAACAGGTATGGGCCTGGATCGACGCTCGGGTATCGGCGCTGGGGGACGAGAGCGTCGGGGTGTTCGAGGCGGTGGGCCGCTTCGCCGCCGGAGATGTGGTCGCGGAGCGCGATCTGCCGCCCGCCGACAGGATCGCCTTGGACGGCTTCGCGGTGCGCGCCGCCGATACCGTGGGAGCGTCCGATTACAATCCGCTGCCGCTTGGACTGTCCGGGGCGCCGCTCGCAGTGTCGGTGGGAGACGCGCCGCCGCCCGGAACCGACGCGGTGGTCGCGGTGGATCAAACCCGTT
This sequence comes from Skermanella stibiiresistens SB22, assembly GCF_000576635.1. Taxonomy (GTDB): domain Bacteria; phylum Pseudomonadota; class Alphaproteobacteria; order Azospirillales; family Azospirillaceae; genus Skermanella; species Skermanella stibiiresistens. Next base: position 38,942 of record NZ_AVFL01000007.1, on the reverse strand, counting down.
CCGTTGGCGGAATGATGGAACTGGTCGCCGCCGTGGCCGAGGGGGAGGGGGTCGAGCGGCGGGGCGATGATATCGAAGCCGGAACGATCGTGGTGGCGAAGGGCCGCGGGGTGCGCGTGGCCGATGCCGCCTTGTTGGCGGTCCTGTGTGTAGGCTCGGTGTCGGTGACCCGCCGGCCAGTTGTCCGGGTCTTGCCGGTGCGAGATGAGGTGGCCGCGGGCGGCGATGTGGATGGGCCGGCGCTGGCGGGTTTGATCACGCGCGACGGCGGGATCGCCGATCCACGTCCGGCGCTGGCCGACGACGTGGCCGCCCTCGCCGAGACCCTGGGGGAGGGTGGTGCCGATCTGATCCTGGTGACGGGCGGCAGCGGGTTGGGCGCGACCGACCACTCGGCGGAGGCCCTGGCGCTGGCTGGCGCGCTGGAGATCCATGGCGTCGCGATGCGGCCGGCGGACAGCGTGGCGCTGGGCCAAGTCGGCGGCACGCCCGTCATGATCCTGCCCGGCGCTCCCGCCCGCGCGCTGGCCGCCTATGAGATGGTGGCGGGGCGCGCGGTCCGGCGTCTGGCCGGGGGAAGCGCCGGCTTGCCGTTCCCCCGCCGGGAGGCGGTCACGGCGCGGAAGATCGTCTCGCCCGGCGGCTGGAGCGATTTTTGCCGGGTACGGCTGAGGGAGGATGGCCGGGTCGAGCCGATCGGCTCCGGTGGTCTCGCCAGCCTGTCGTCGCTGACCCGCGCCGACGGTTTCGTGCTGGTGCCGGCGGACAGCGAGGGCTATCCGGCCGGCGTCCCGGTGACGGTCCATCTTTTCGACCTCGCCGCGGGTTGAGCGGGACGATGGCCGCCACCTTCCTGTTGTACGCCGGTGCGGCGCTGGCCGAGATCGCGGGCTGCTTCTCGTTCTGGGCCTGGGCGCGGCTCGGCAAACCGGCGTTCTGGCTGGCGCCGGGCCTGTTCAGCCTCGCGGCCTTCGCCTGGATCCTGACCCGGATCGACGCCGATTTCGCCGGGCGGGCCTATGCGGCCTATGGCGGCGTCTACATCGCGGCGTCGCTGGGCTGGCTGTGGGTGGTCGAGGGCGCGCGGCCGGACCGCTGGGATCTGGCGGGGACCGGGCTGTGTCTGGTCGGCACCGCGATCATCCTGTTCGGGCCCCGGAATGCTTGAGATCAATGCCTGGGATTCTTGTCATCGAGGTGATGGATGTCTGAAAACGACCTGCGCGGGAAGCTGCGCGCGGCGGCCCGCCAGGAGCAGTTCCTGGAGGTGGTTGGGCGTGACGAGGCCGCGGCGCGGTTCCATCGGCATCTGACCCTCGCGTCGGTCGGGTCGGAGACGGTCGGTTTGGCGGCGGCGCTCAACCGGGTGCTGGCCCATGACGTCATGGCCGGGGTGGACGTGCCGGGCTTCGACCGCTCGGGCGTCGATGGCTTCGCGGTGCGCGCCGCCGACACCGTGGGCGCCTCGGAGGAGCGGCCCCGCGTCCTCACCTTGAACGACGAGACGCTGACGCCGGGCCGGGCTCCGGTCATGACGGTCGAGCCGGGCACCGCCACCTTGATCGCGACTGGCGGCATGGTGCCGCGCGGCGCCGACGCGGTGGTGATGGTCGAGCACACCGACGTGATCGACGAGCCCGAGGGCGCCGTACGGGTCGAGTTCCACCGCGCCGCCTCGGCGGGGCAGTTCATCGCCTATGCCGCCAGCGACATCGCACGGGGCGAGACGGTGTTGCGGGCGGGGCAGGTGCTGACCTCGCGCGAGATCGGCGTGCTGGCCGCCGTCGGCATCGCGGAGGTCGAGGTCCGCCGCCGTCCACGTGTCGCCATCCTGTCGACCGGCGACGAGATCGTGGCGCCGGGCGAGGCATTGCCGGCCGGCAAGGTCTATGATTCCAACGGCGCCATCGTCGCCGCAGCCGTCGCGGAACTGGGCGGCGAGCCGGTCCCGCTCGGCATCCGTCCCGATGACGAGGCGGCCTTGCGCGACGCGGTGGACCAGGGGATGGCCGCCTGCGACATGATGATCCTGTCGGGCGGCACCTCGAAGGGGGCGGGCGATCTCTGTTACCGGGTGATCAGCCGGTTCGACGATCCGGGCATCGTCGTCCATGGCGTCGCGCTGAAGCCGGGCAAGCCGCTGTGCCTCGCGGTGACGGGGGGCAAGCCGCTGGTGGTGCTGCCGGGGTTCCCGACCTCGGCGATCTTCACCTTCCACGAATTCGTGGCGCCGGTGATCCGGGCGCTGGCCGGGCTGCCGCCGGAGCGGAAGGAGACCATTCCGGCGGTGCTGCCGATCCGGCTGACATCGGAACGGGGGCGGACCGAGTATTCCATGGTGTCGCTGGTTCGGACCGACGACGGCTTGGCGGCCTATCCGCTCGCCAAGGGCTCCGGCGCCGTCACGGCGTTCAGCCACGCCGACGGCTTCGTCGCGATCCCCCAGCACGAGGAGGCGGTCGAGGCCGGGACGCCGGTGTCGGTCCAGCTGATCGGGCGGAATGTCGAGCCCGCCGACCTCGTGGTGATCGGCAGCCACTGCGTCGGTCTCGACCATCTGCTGGGCCGGCTCCAACGGCGCGGCGTCACGGTCAAGGTGCTGAATGTCGGCAGCATGGGCGGATTGACGGCGGCCCGGCGGGGCGAGTGCGATTTGGCCGCCGTCCACCTGATGGACCCTGCGACCGGGCATTACAACGAACCGTTCCTGACCGAGGGGATGACCCTGGTGCCAGGCTACGGCAGGCTCCAAGGCGTGCTGTTCCGCCCCGGCGACACCCGATTCGAGGGCCGCGACGCCGCCGAGGCGATGACGGCGGCGGCTTTGGACCGGGACTGCCTGATGATCAACCGCAATCCCGGCAGCGGCACCCGCATCCTGACCGACCGCGTGCTGACCGGCGCCAGACCGACCGGTTACCAAGCGCAGGCGAAGTCGCACAACGCGATCGCCGTCGCGGTCGCGCAGGGCCGCGCCGATTGGGGTGTCGCGATCTCGACCGTGGCCGCCGACTACCAGCTGGGCTTCCTGCCGCTCCAGCCGGAGCATTACGATTTCGTGGTGCCGGCCAGCCGCCTGGACCGCCTGGCGGTACGCGCCTTCATCGACCTGCTGGCGGAGCCGGAGACCGCCCGCTGGCTGGAGGCGCGGGGCTTCAAGCCGGCGTCTTCTCCCCGCTGAGGATGCCGGTCGGCAGACCGTCCATGCTGTGGGCGTTCTTCTCGCGGTGGTATTCCCGCAAGCCTTCCTCGCCCTTGGCCTCCGCCCAGCGGTCCAGGGTGGGCCGGTCCGCGCGGTGATCGAACAGGGGAACGCCGAAGCCACAGGAGGTCTGGACCAGATCTACGTCGAGCGTCACGATCTGGCGGGCACCCGGAAGCTCTTGGTTCTCGAACGCGTCGCCCAGCAGCCGCGCGTAGCCATCGCTTCCCCGGAGCAGGACCTTTCCCCGGCCATAGAGGCGGAGGATCAGCGGCGCTCCGTCGAAGGCGCAGAACATGATCGTCAGCCGCCCATCGGCCAGCAGATGCGCCGCCGTCTCGTTGCCGCTGCCGGTCTGGTCCAGGTAGGCGACGGCGTTGTCGCCGATCACCCGGAACGCGTTGGTCGGCTTGGGCGACAAGTTGACCCGCGTTCCCTCCGCCGCCGACGCGGTGAAGAATATGTGCTGCCGCGCGATGAACTCGCGGTGCGCGTCCGTGATGTGGGGGAATTGCTTGGCCATGCCGCCGTCATGCTCCTCGTCTCAGGGCGACCTTATCGTGTTTCGGGCCGTGTCGAAAAGATCGATGACCTCGGGCGCCATGAACAACCGTTCCCGTCCGGGGTGTTCGACCGGTTCGATCAGGCCGAGATGTTCCAGGCGGCCAACGGCGGTGTTCATGCTCGCGAAGGTGCCGGCGCCGATCCCCGCCAGGGCGTCCCGAACGGTGAACATGGGCTTCGTCAACGCCCAGGGGACCAGCCGGTGGACCAGACTGTGGGACCGGAAGCGCGAGGTGGCGTCGCGCCACCGTTCCGAGATCTCCGCCATACGGTCCAATCGCGAGAGGTTCCGTTCGGCGTTCCAGGCGGCGAAGGAGAGCAGCAGCCTCGTCCAATGCGTCAGGTCGCCGGTGATCCGCCCCCGCTTGAGGGCTTCGACGTAGAGGTCCTTGTTGCCGTGGACCGCTTCCCCGATGAAGCAGCAGGCGTTGGCGGTGGCCGATTTCCGTCTCAGGATCAGGGGAAGCAAAAGCCGACCGACCCTGCCGTTGCCGTCGCCAACGGGGTGGATATGCTCGAACATCCAGTGCGACAGCGCCTGTCTGACGAGTTCCGGTCCTCCGGTGTCCAGGGTGAACCGCTCCCACTCGTCCAGCGCCGCCGCCACCGACGCCGGCCGCGTGTAGAAGAACATGCCGTTCGGCGCGTCGGGATCGGTGGTGCGGTTGGCGTGGCGCTTCCACTGTCCCGCCGTAGCGGCGGCATGTGGATCGGATGCGCGCTCGAACAGGCGCCGGTGGATGTGGAGGATGTATCCCTTCAAGTCGGAAGATGAGTCCAGCAAGGTTTCGTAGGCGTCGGCGCAGGCGGCGACCTGCGTGGCGTCCCACAGGTCGGGCGCGCGGCGCAGGGACGATTGGAATTCCATCAGGTCGGTGAAGGTGGTAGTCGCTCCCTCGGCGCCGGAGGAGTGGACGGCGTCGAGTCGGGCGAACAGCCGGCCGACCGTTCCGGGCAGTGGGAATGCCGACAGGGCGCGATCGAAGGCTCCCACCGCCTCCGTCGCGTGCTCGACCGCGGTCCAGACATCGTCCAGCGCCGGTGGAGGCGGAACGGGAGGACGGTAGCAGGACATCAGCCGGCCCCCGCCGCCCTCATCCGGTTCGTAGACGCTGAAAGCTTTCATGTACCCAGCTTCTATTATAGTTTTCAGCGGAAAACTATAATGGGGATTCGTATCGCTCAGATCGAGCGCTGGCCGAACAGGGTCTCCTCGATCGCGCCGATCTCCTCCGTCAGGTCGAAGTAGCGGTCGGTCCAGGCCTCGTCGCCGCGTTTGCAGCCGTGCTCGTTGACCTCGCAGGTGTGGGCGGTGCAGATCGGACGGAGATGGGGGGCGACGGTGCAGCCTTGGGGACCCATGAAGGGTAGGGCCGGGTGCCATGTCGGCTCGAGCCTGACGCCCCAACTCTCCAGGGCGAAATCGCGGGCGAGGTCGCAATACATCGGCGCGCAGCACGACAGCGGCTTGACGCAGCGGCTGCTGGCGCATTCGGGTTCGGTGTGGGCGGCCAGTTCGGCGTAGAGCGCGATCAGGCGCCGCCGGGAGGAATCGGGCATGGGGATGTCCTGGAAGCGGTGGCCCATGGTGCGGTGCGGACGAGGCGGATTCAAGGTCTACCCAATCGTTCATCAGACCAATCTATCGGGTGACTCGGCGTAATCTGGTCATACCGCCTGTACGGCAACCCATCGAATGCCCATCTGTTAAGATATGTGACTATGCAGGCGCGGAACCGGCCCGTTACGCCGCATCCGCCACCGTCCTCGTCGATGCAAGGAACCGTAATGAAGTCGCAGAAAAGTCAGACTGGATCGATCAACAATCTCAACGCTCTGGTCGACGAGTACCTCGCCAAGGGCAACAAGATCACCCAGTGTCCGCCGGGTCCTTCCGAGGAAGTCGTTTACAAGAACCAGTACCGCAAGCGTCCCAAGAAGACCGACACCCCGGCACCCACCCCTGTCGCCGCCGCTCCGGAAGCCGAGGCTCCCGCCGCTTCCGATTAATCACCCGTCAAGTTTGGACTATTCGTTTCGGCACCCCCGCGAGGCTCAGCCTCGCCGGGAGGTGTCCTCGACCATCCGGTCGACCCGGCGGCGCGGTTCCGGTCCCTCCAGTGAACGTTGTGTCATGCGGAAATAATCCGCGGAACGTTCCGCCGATTTGTTGCCGGCCTGGAACACCGCCTGCCGCATCGCCATGCCGCCCGCCAGCAGCGCCAGCGAACCCACCACCGACAACGTCCGGCTCGGCTTTTTCGAGAGCGCGTTGATCGCGTGGCAGGCCAGCGGCACACCCAGGCCCAATGCCAAGGCTCCCACCTTGTAGCTGCTCCCGGTGGCGCCCTCGCGCAAGGTGTCCGCAGTGCCAACCTGACGGCGGCCACGCTCCGCGATGGCGCTCGCCACCAGTTCCCCAGCGGCGGCGACGGCGGCCAGCCCGTCCAGCCGGCGGCAGTTCTCCGGATCGCCGGAGATCTGTTCGCCGAGCGACAGCGCCGCGGCGGCGGTCGCCATCGCCGAGGTGCCGAACTGGGCCGCCATCGCGCGGGGCGCCGAAGCCCACAGCGGCGTGCTGGTGGCGCTGAGCAACGCCGCGGTGTAGGTGCTCATGCCAGCGCCCAGGAAGGCGGCCGGCACCTGGACCATGTCGGCCACCCGGCGCGCGCGGGGACGGGAGCCGTCCCCTTCCCGCCCGGACCCGCCCAGCAGGTGACCCAAAGCCGTCAGGCCGCTGGTGGCGCCAAATCCCATCAGGATGTAGGACCCGAACGACATCGGCGAACTGGTCCGGTAGATCCGCAGCATGTTGTAGAAGCGCTTGTGCGTCTTGAGATCCGCGATCAGCAAGGGCGGTCCGAGCAAGGCGCCCGCCAGCGCCAGATAGCGGCCATTCCGCACGATCGTCTCGTCGCGCCCGTCGCCCAGCGTGTTGGCCAGGGTCGAGATGATCTGCGCCGAGCCGGATAGTCCCGCGATGTAGACGTAGGCGGCGATCTTCCAGTCGAACGGGCTCGGCTTGACCGAGGCCAGATCGTAATAGGTCTCGCCGTTCCAGTCACGAGTGGCGGGTTCGCGGAAGCCCCTCATCGCCGGTCCCGCCCCGCCGACATCAGCGCCGCCGCGGCGAGGGTGAGGCCCGCCATGGTGGCGAGGCCGGTCAGCAGGCTGGGCCGGACCCTGGCGCTGGCCCGGGTCGGTTCCGGTGGCAGGTTGTAGACCTCCGGCCTGTCGGTCAGCAGGAAGAAGGCGTTGAGGTGTTTCAGACCGCCGGTGGCGCCGGGCGTGTCGGGTGCGCCGTAGAGATAGGCGTCGGTGGCGCCCTTCCCGTGCAGGCTCTCGACCCGGCCGCGGGCGCGGTCGAACAACTCGTTCACCTCGCCGAACTGGATACTGTCGGTTGGGCACGACTTGGAGCAGGCCGGCTCCAGCCCGCCTTTGAGCCGGTCGTAGCACAGCGTGCATTTGTGGGCCTTGCCGTCTGCGGGGCTCAGCTCGACCACGCCGAACGGGCAGGCCGGCACGCAATAGCCGCAGCCGTTGCAGATATCCTGCTGGACCACGACGGTGTCGAACTCGGTTCGGAAGATCGAGCCGGTCGGGCAGGCCTCCAGGCAGGGCGCGTTCGCGCAGTGCTTGCACACGTCGCTCATCATGAGCCAGTTGCTCTGGAACGGCGCCATCTCCTGGACCCGGTCGTCGCCAGCGCCGATCTTCTCGATGAACGCCACATGGCGCCACGTGTTGGCGCCGAGATCGCCGGTGTTGTCGTAGCTGTGCCCCGTCAGGCCGAGATTGTCGGCTGGCAGGCTGTTCCACTCCTTGCAGGCGACCTCGCAGGCCTTGCAGCCGATGCACAGCGTCGTGTCCGTGAAGAAGCCATAGCTCTTGCCCGGCTCGATCCTGGTGCCGCAGGTCAGTTCCGCCTCGTCGGGGATGACTCGGTTCGGGAACGACTCGGCGTAATCGAGTGCCCTGGGATGGACGCCCATCAACTCTCTCCCATCAACTCTCTCCGTGGCGGCCGCCATCCCGCGCCAAGCGTCCGCGACGCAGGCCGCAGACCAGCGCCTTGTTCTCGTGCATGCTGGTGTTGGGATCACCCACCACGGCGGTCAACACATTGGCGATATCTCCGGTCGCATAGCCTTTCCAGCCAAAATGCCAGGGCATGCCGACCTGGTGGACGGTCTTGCCGCCGCCGAGGTGGAAGGGCTGGAGCCGGTCGGTCACCAAGGCCCTGGTCTCGATCTCGCCCCGGAGCGTGGAGATCACCACCCAGTCGGTGTTCCCGATGCCCAGCTCCCGCGCCAGTTCGGTCGGGATCTCGGCGAAGCCCTCCGGCTGCAACTCCGCCGTGACCGGCACCGAGCGGGTCGGGGTGCCGCCGGAATGATGCTCGGTGAGACGGTACGTGGTGAAGGAATGGGGGAAACGCGGATCGCCCGGTTCCGCCAACTCGTTGTCCCGCTTCTCCCAATGCTTGGCGACGGGGTTGGCCTCTTGTTTGTAGAGCTGGTTATGGACCGGGCTCTCCAGCGGTTCGTAATGGGTCGGCAGGGGGCCGTCCTTCAGACCCGACGACGAGAACAGCGCCGCCTTGCCGTCCGCGATCAAGATGAAGGGAGCGTCGCCGCCCAGCGCGTCCATTCCGGTCGGGTGCTTGCTCCAGTCCGGTTTGAAGCCGGGCGGCTTGTCCTTGACGAAATCGACTTGATCGTCGCCGGTCCAGGTCTCCTTCTCCGCGTCCCACCAGATCAGGCGCTTCCGCTCCGACCAAGGCTTGCCCTCGGGGTCGGCGGAGGCGCGGTTGGCGAGCGTCCGCCTGTTGTCGGGCCACGCGAAGCCCCAGCCGAGATGGGTGCCCGGCCCGTCGGGTCCGTCCGCCCGGCGCGAGCGCGACTTGTTGTCGTTGTGGGTGGGAAAGACGCCGCAATAGATCCAGCAGCCGCACGCGGTCGAGCCGTCGTCCTTGATATCGGGAATGCCGGAGAGTTGCCGGCGGTCGAGCCAGGTGTAGCCGTTGATCTCCTTCAGCACCGCCTCGGCCGAGGGATCGCGGTCGGGTCCCCGTTCGGGATAGTCCCAGGTCAGGTTCTGGATCGGCTGGTCCCGTTCCAGGTCGCTGTCGGCGTAGAGCGCCTTCAGCCGGCGGCCCAGATGATAGATGAACCACAGCTCCGACTGGCTGTCGCCCGGCCCGTCGACCACCTTGTCGTGCCATTGCAGCAGGCGGTGTGTGTTGGTGAAGGTGCCGTCCTTCTCGCCCGCCAGCGAGGCAGGCATCAGGAACACCTCGGTCCCGATATCCTCAGGACGCATGTCGCCGTCGCGGACCAGATGCCCCTCCTTCCAGAAGGACGCGGTCTCCGTCTCGGCGCAATCGCGGACCACCATCCAGTCGAGCTTGGCCAGCCCGGCCTGCACCTGCTTGGAATTGCTGCCGCCGATCACGGGGTTCTGGCCTAGGAAGAACATGCCCTTGATCACGCCATCGCGCATCGCCAGCGTCATCGGCAACTGGCTATGGTCGCCGACGATCTTGGGCAGCCATCGATAGCCCCAGCCATTCTCCGCCGTCGCGTTGTCGCCGTACCAGGCACGGAGCAGGCTGACCATGTATTTGGGCAGGTTGTGCCACCAGCCGGTCGGGGTCTGTTCGGTCTCCAGGAACTCCTGGAGGTCGGCGTGCTTCTGGTTGGCGTTCGGCTGCTGGAGATAGCCCGGCAGCATGTCGTACAGCGTCGGGATGTCGGTGCTGCCCTGGATGCTGGTGTGGCCGCGCAGCGCCAGCACGCCGCCGCCCGGCCGCCCGACATTGCCCAGCAGCGCCTGGATGATGCCGGCGCCCCGGATCATCTGCACGCCGGTGCTGTGATGGGTCCAGCCGACGGCGTAGCAGATCGCCCCGGTCCGCTCCCGGCCGGAGTTGCGGGTGATCGCCTCGCAGACCTTGAGGAAGGTGCCGGCGGGGCAGCCGGTCACCCGCTCGACCATCTCCGGCGTGTAGCGGGCGTAGTGCCGCCTCATGATCTGGTAGACGCAATTCGGGTGCCGGAGCGTGCGGTCCTCGGGCGGCGGGCCGTCGCTCGTCGACTTCGCGGCCTCGTCGAAGGAATCACTGGTGCTCGGTTCGTGTTCCGCCAGCGACGAGGGCACCTTCATGTCCTTGTATTGCCAGCTATCGACGGTGTAGCTCTTCTTCTCCTCGTCCCAGCCGGAGAACAAGCCATCCAGCTGTTCCGGATCCTGGTAGTCCGAGGAGATGATGGTCGCGATGTTGGTGTAGTTCAGGACATAGTCCTTGAACCACAGGTCGTTCTCCAGGATGTGGCGGATGATGCCGCCCAGGAACGCGATGTCGGTGCCGGCGCGGAGCGGCGCGTGGATGTCGGCCAGCGCCGAGGTCCGCGTGAAGCGCGGATCGGCGTGGACGATGGTGGCGCCCTTCTCCTTCGCCCGCATCACGAAGCGGAAGGCGATCGGATGGTTCTCGGCCATGTTCGACCCCATCACCAGGACGAAGTCGGAATTGGCGAGATCCCACTGGGCGAGCGTCGCCGCTCCCCTGCCATAGGTGGTGCCCAGACTGGGCACCGACGAACTGTGTCAGACGCGTGCCTGATTCTCGATCCAGACCATCCCGAGACCGGCGGAGAACAGCTTCTTGATCAGATAGTTCTCCTCGTTGTCGAGGGTGGCGCCGCCCAGCGAGCCGATCGCCTGCGTGTGGTTGACCGTCCCGCCGTCGGGGAGTTCCTGGACGAACGCCTCGTCGCGGGTCTTCTTGGTCAGATGGGCGATCCTGTCCATCGCCCAATCCATCGACCTCTCCTCCCACCGGTCGGAGTGGGGGGCCCGGTATTTGATCTTGTCCAGCCGCTCCGGCATGGTCATCAACCCCAGCGTCGCCGCCCCCTTGGGGCAGAGCGTTCCCTGGTTGATGGGGCTGCGGGGGTCACCCTCGACATGGATGACCCGGCCGTCCTTGGCGTACATCAGCTGGGCGCAGCCGACCGCGCAGTAAGGGCAGATGTTGGTGCCGACGGTGTCCGCCTCGTCCAGCCGGGGCCGCAAGCCGCGCGATAGGGCACTTTCCGCCGCTTTGGTGGCGGAGGACTGGCCGGCGATCTGGCGCGGCACCGACCAATCGCGCACGAAACCGCCGATACGGTCGGCGAGGGTGCGGCGGATGATCGGGGGACGGCTGCGTCTCATCAAGATGCCCTCAACTCACGGTCTTTTGATAACTCACTGTCTTCAGCGAGCCATATATCGTGAACGACGCCGGCGACCAGGGTCGCGGAGTCCTCATAGGCGACCGTCACCCGCGCTCGCGCGCGTTTGAGCCCTGGCAGGTCCTGCGGCTCGATCGGCGCGGAGGGAGCCAGCACGAGAAGGATCGGCTGTCCGTCCTCCTGTTCCATCCGAAAACGCCCTTCCTGGACGATCGTGATGACGCCGGTCATGGTCTTGAGCGTGGGCTTCATGGGTTTGGGCGTCAGTTCACGTGGTTGTGGGTGCCGGCTCCCGTGGGACGGGCGCTTGGGTAACCCCCTCCAGCATCGGGAGGTTCCCCAGCGTGACGCGAGGTTCGCCATCCCAAGCCCTTTTCACCAAGCCGATCACGGCGGCATCGACGTAGCCAAGCCGCTGAAGCGCCGCCACGCAAGCCGCCGCCCGGTCCGCGGGCACGCCCGCGAGCAGCCCGCCGGCCGTCTGTGGATCGAACAGCAGGTCCGGCACGGGTCCGTCGGCGAACCGGCCGGCCGCCGCGTTACCGGTGTGCAGGGTGCTCCGGATGCCGGAATCCAGCATCCGGGCGGCGCCGTCCAGGACCGGAACGGCACCGGGGTCGAGCCTGACGCCGACGCCGGACGCCACCATCATCTCGGTGAGGTGCCCGAACAGACCGAAACCGGTGACGTCGGTGACGCCGGTCGCCCCATGCTCCGCCAAACAGCGGGCGGCGGGACCAGCCGGCTGGTCCATCACCCGCAAGGCCGCCGCGATCCAGCGCGCCCGCGCCTTGCCGCGCATCGCCGCGGCCAACAGCACGCCGGTGCCGAGTGGCTTGGTCAGGACCAGCGCGTCACCCGTCCGCAATCCCCCCTTGCGCGAGACGTGGCCGCGCGCGACCGATCCGGTCAGCGTGAAGCCCAACGCGAGTTCCCCGGCCTCGGCGCTGTGGCCGCCGACCAGTTGGGCGCCCGCGTCGCGCAGCACGTCCAGACCGCCCTTGAGCATCTGGAACAGGTCGTCCTCGACGATGTCGGAGCGGCCGGGCGGCACGCAGGCGATGGCGAGGGCGGTCAGCGGCTCCGCTCCCATGGCGTGGATGTCGCCCAGCGCGTGGTTGGCGGATATCCGGCCGAACAGATAAGGGTCGCTGGTGAAGGCGCGGAAGAAATCGACGGTCTGGACCATCAGCCGGTCCTGCGGCGGCGGCTCGGTCACCGCCGCGTCGTCGGTGCCGTCGGCCTCCGCAGCATCCAGTCGGCGGAGCGCGCGGCGCAGGACATCGGACGGGACCTTGGCGCCACATCCGGCGCAGCGCGGCTCCAGGTCCGTCGTCTCCGGGGCCATAGGACGGCGAGCCATCGCCGGGACATCCTGGAACCTCGCCATGAAGCGCCGGTCGATCCAGTCCTTCAGGGTCCAGGCCCAGCGCCCCTCCGCCGACCAACCGCCACGCGACGCGACGGCGTAGCGGTCGCCGGTGGTGATCAGCTTCAGGTAGTCGCGCTGCGGCTCGAACGGGATCAGCGGCTGGCCCGCCAGCGCGCGGCGCAGGTTGGCGGTCAGGGGCGGCCCCTGGCGGACCGCGAAGACGCCCGCCTTCTCCCGCGGGTGGGCCAGCACGGCGGCGACATCGCCCGCCGCGAAGACACGCTCGTCATTGACCGAGCGCAAGGTCGGCTCGACCGCGACGAAGCCGCGCTCGTCCAGCGTCAGCCCGGTTTCGCGCAGCCAGGGCGCCGCCCCGGCCTGGACCGCCCACAGCGCCTCGTCGAACGGGACGCGGCGGCCGTCGGCGAGGATCACGGCGCCCGCCTCCATCCGGACCACCTCGGCGTGGTCCAGGACGGCGACGTTCCGCTCCGCCAGGACACGGACGAAGCGGGAGCGCACGCGGTCGCTGTCATGGGCCAGCAACTCGCCTCGGGTCACCAAGGTCACGCGCGGCCTAAGCCCGGGTTTGCCCTCCGCCTCCATCAGCGTCCTCAGCCGATGGTCGATCCCGAGCGCCAACTCGACGCCTGCGGCGCCGCCGCCGACCACCACGATGTCGAGCGCCCGCTCCGACGCCAGGACCCGGCCGACCAGCGCGTCCCAGCGGCCGGCCAGCTTGTCGACCGGCTTGACCGCCGTGGCGTGCTCGGCGGCGCCCGGAACGTCGTGGGCCCTGGGCGTCGATCCGATGTCGAGCGACAGCACGTCGTAGCGCAGGGATGGCCGGTCGCGGAGCAGGACCCCGCGGTTCGTCCGGTCGATGCCGTTGGCCTCGGTGTGGATCAGCCGCGCGCCGGCGAAACCCGCCAGCCTCATCAGGTCGATATGGCAGGCGTCATGGTCGTAATGGCCGGCGATGAAACCCGGCAGCATGCCGGAATAGGGCGTCTCCACATCCCGGGTCACCAGCGTGACCCGCACACCCGGCATCGGCCGCATGCCGAAGCTCCTCAGCACCTGGACATGCGAGTGCCCGCCGCCGACCAGCACCAGTTCCGCCGTGACGCCGCCGCTCATAGCCGCCACAGGCTGACGCCGTCCGGCGTGACCGCGCGGTCCAGGCGCGACTTGATATCCACCACCAAGCCCACGCCTCCGTCGAGCAGCCGGGTGACGCCGGGCCAGCCCGCCGCCAGATAATCGGCGTGGGGAACGGCAAGGATCACCGCGTCGGCGCCGGGCAGTTCATCCCAAGGCTTCAGCGCGATGCCGTATTCCAGCAAAGCCTCGGCCGGGTCGGCCAGGGGATCGTGGACCGACACCGCGGCGCCGAAACTCTCCAACTCGCGGACGATGTCGACGACGCGGGTGTTGCGGATGTCGGGGACGTTCTCCTTGAAGGTCAGGCCCAGGATGGTGATCCTCATCGGTCCACCGCCAGTGCCTCCCCCGGCCTTCGCGCGCAGCAGCCGCTTGACGGTCTCGGCGGCGATCACGGCTCCCATCGCGTCGTTGATCCTGCGGCCGGCCAGGATCACCTCCGGCTGGTAGCCGACCTGTTCGGCCCTATGGGTCAGGTAGTAGGGATCGACCCCGATGCAGTGGCCGCCGACCAAGCCCGGCGTGAACTTCAGGAAGTTCCACTTGGTGCCGGCCGCCGCCAGCACGTCGCCGGTGTCGATGCCCAAGCGCTGGAAGATGCAGGCCAACTCGTTCATCAGCGCGATGTTGAGGTCGCGCTGGGTGTTCTCGATCACCTTGGCCGCCTCCGCCACCGCGATCGAGGGCGCCCGGTGGATGCCCGCCCGGACGACGCCACCATAGAGGCCGGCGACGGCGTCGAGCGCCGCCGGGCTGGACGCCGAGACCACCTTGGTGATGGTCTCGAACCGGTGCTCTTGATCGCCCGGATTTATCCGTTCCGGCGAATAGCCGACCTCGAAGTCCCGTCCCAGCGCCAGCCCCGACTCCATTTCCAGGATCGGCACGCATTCCGCCTCGGTGGCGCCGGGGAAGACGGTGGACTCGAAGACGACGAGATCGCCGCGCTTCAGGTGCCGCCCGACCGTGCGGGACGCCGCCAGCAGCGGTCCCAGGTCGGGACGCTTGGCGTCGGAGATGGGAGTCGGCACGGTGACGATGTGGATCGCCGCCGCGGAGAGGGCGTCTGGATCGTCGGTCAGATCGAGCGCCGCCTCGGCCAGGGCCTCCGCCGTGACTTCGCCGGTCCGGTCGTGGCCGCGCCGAAGCTCGTCCACCCGCCGGGCGTCGATGTCGAAGCCGATCACCCGCCGGCCGCTCCGGCCGAACGCCACGGCGATGGGAAGGCCGACATAGCCGAGGCCGATGATGGAGATGGCTTGATCGGAAGGCATGGTCTCGGTGACTTTCGGTTCGACCCTTGGGGCGGGAACTCTCGGTCCCGCCGACTCACTTGGCTGGACCAAGAGATATCAGATGGGGGCGCCATCCTGAAATCCGCATCTCCCGTCGCGCGATGCTTCGCTGGAACAGGATCGAGCCAGATTTGTTTGCCCAAAGTTTGAGTGCTGGTCTCAAGCCGTGAAAGTACCACGACGATCAAAAGGTAAACCCGCCAGTCAAATTACCCCTTTATCGGGAAATCCAAATGGGAGGGATATGGAAGTCTCATTACTAATACAGGCTGATCGCGTTTTCGCCTGTCAGGATTGAGCCGAACACAGAGTCTTGGCTCTCAAAAATTCAAACTTGATTGTCGTTTTGGTGCCGCTTGATCCACGATGCCTCTGGTCAAGCGGTCCGACACGGGAACGGAGAACCGCCCATGCCGGCTTCGAGCATCACCCGCGCCGCCCTGATGGTCTGCGCCTTGTCCTGTTGCCTCGCCACGCAGGCCATGGCCAGTCAGACCTTCCGGGCCGTGTACCCCGAGAAACTGGTGGGGCGGGTGGTCGCCAATGGCCAATGCGTCAGGTTCATCCAGACCGTGACCTCGGCCCCCCTCACGGCCGACTGGCGGGCGGGCGCCCAGGTCCGGGGCAACCATTCGATCCCGCCCGGAACCGTGATCGCGACCTTCGAGGCGGATGGCACCTACACGTCGCGTCCCGGTAACCACGCCGCGATTTACCTTTCCCAGACCGCCGAGGGGATATGGGTCTACGACCAGTGGCGGGGCCAGCCCGTCCACAAGCGCCTGATCCGGTTTCAGGCGACGCGCGGCTCCGCTGGCGACAGCAAGAGCAATGACGGAAACCTCTTTCGCGTCGTCGTGTCGGACCCATCGATCGAGGTGGCCGATAGCGGCCAGGAGTGATGGACGGTTCGTTCGAAGATAGTTTGGGGATTGTGTCTGGGGGAAGTTGGTGGAGCCGAGGAGGATCGAACTCCCGACCTACGCATTGCGAACGCGTCGCTCTCCCAGCTGAGCTACGGCCCCACACTTCAACCCCGCGCCGCCCGTGTTGGCGGTGGAGTGGGCCGGATAATGGTGGGCGGAACCGGGTCTGTCAAGCGCTCTGGATTGAAATATGAGGTGGCATGATCGGGCAGTCTGGATTCGAACATTGGAGGGCCCGCGGTACGCGAAAGCCCAGGATCCGAGGGAGGGGTGACGCGACCGATCGAAGCCTGAGCCAGGTGTGAATGCGGCTTTCGGTCTACGCCGGAGCGCGCTTCAGCAGCCCGCCGATGTCCTCGATCCGCATGCCGCCAAGCGCTTGCGCCGCGGCGAAGTACACGACGGAGCCGATGCCGACCAGCGCCGCCAGCGCCAAGGCCCTGACGGAGCCTCCTCCCGCCAGCCACGGCTCCAGCGCCCAGGCGGCGGCGGCCAAGGCGGCGCCCATGATCAGCCCGGCGGCGACGAGGCGCGGCGCCCGATTGCGCAACCGTTCGTCGATATCGAAATGACCGCGCCGGTGCAGTTTCCAGCCCAGCATCGCGGCGTTCAGCCAAGCGGTGACGCCGGTCGCAAGGGCGATGCCGATGTGGCCCATCGGTCCGATCAGCGCCAACCCGAGGCCCGCGTTGGCGAAGGCGACCACGATGGCGACCCTGACGGGTGCCGAAGTGTCGTGGCGGGCGAAGAAGGCGGCGTTCAACACCTTGACGATGACATAGGCAGGGATGCCGATGGCGTAGGCGGCCAAGGCCCAGGCGGTGGCGGTGGTCTCGGTCGGGCCGAACGCGCCGCGTTCGAACAGCACGTGGATGATCGGCCGCGCCACCACCACCAGGGCGACGGCCGCCGGCAGGCCCAGCGCCAGCGAGAACTCCAACGCGCGGCTCATGAAATGCCGCACGGCGTCGTCGTCGCGGGCGGCGACATGGCGCGACAATACCGGCAGCAGCGCGGTCCCGATCGCGATCCCGATCACGCCCAGCGGCAGCTGGTTCAATCGGTCGGCGTAGTAGAGGAAGGACACGGCGCCCGACGGCAGCAGAGACGCCAGCACGATGTCGACGAACAGGTTAATCTGCATGACGCCGGTGCCGATGGCGCCCGGCGTCATCAGTACGAACAGCCGCTTGACCCGGAGCGTCAGGCGCGGCCTCGGCAGCCGCAGGGTCACTCCCGCCGCCTTGCAGGCCGCCGCCAGCCACAGCAGTTGGACGACGCCGGCGAGGGTCACCGCCTGCGACATGGAGTATCCGGCCGACAGCCCCGATCCGCGCGACAGCAACAGCGCCGCTATCAGGGTCAGGTTGAAGGCGATCGGCGCCGCCGCGAAGGGCCCGAAGCGCTCCAGCGAGTTCAGCACCCCGCCCAACAGGGCCACCAGCGAGACCAGGAGCAGATAGGGGAAGGTCATGCGGGCGTAATCGACCGCCAGCGCGAACTTGGCCGGATCGTCGCCGAAGCCGGGCGCCAGCCCATGCATCAGCCACGGCATCGCCGCGACCATGACGATCACGAAGGGCAGCAGCACCGTCAGCATGATCGCCAGCGCCTCCTCCGCGAAAGCCACGGCGGCGGCCCGGCCATTCCGCTCCAGTTCAGCCGAGAACATCGGCACGAACGAGACGGAGAAGGCGCCCTCCGCGAATAGGCGGCGGAAGAAGTTGGGCAGCTTCAGCGCCACGAAGAAGGCGTCGGCGACCGGCCCCGCCCCCAGGATGGCGGCGGTCAGGATATCGCGGGCGAACCCCGCGACCCGGCTGAGCATCGTCAATCCGCCGACGGTGGCGATGGCTCTCGCGAAGCTCACGGGGGAAAACTCACGGATTGGGATTCAGTGCGCGGGACTCGGGACGGGGCGGGTCTAGCCGTTTTGACGCCTCCGGGAAAGGGCGCCGAAGAGACCGGCCAGGCGCCGTCGCCTTGCCTCTTTCAGCGGGACGCGTCGAAACCGGGTTCGACCCAGCCATGGGCCTCATAGGCGATCTCCGACCAAGCCGATGGCGCCGTGGCCAGTCCCGGAAGCAGGGATCGGTCGATCGGCTCGAACGCGACGCGGACCCGGATCTTCGAGCGTCCCCGGGTCAGGCGGGACGGCAGGATGAACTCGTCCTCGGCCAGACGCCGGTCGGCGGTCACGATGACCGGCGCCGGCGGGTCGAGCTCGCCCGGTGGAAAGCTGTGGTAGGCCGTGTTGGACCCCGCGAGGTACCAGGTGCCGGCCGGTTCCCACACCGGCTCCGCCGCGTCGCCGTCCGCGACCGAGACGGCGGCGCGCTGGTTGGGCGGGGCGCGGTCCAGTGTCCGGCGCAGCATCACGCCATGGTTTCTGGGATCGACCTCCAGCGTGAACTCCGAGGTCCCGCGCGTTTGGCGGGCCATCCGCGTCTCCGGCGCGTCGTCGGTCAGTCCCTCGCGGCGCGAGGTCACGGCTTGGGGCGCCGTGGCGTCGGGCGAGACGTAGCCATGCGCCCGCTCCGACCGCTCGTCGCCGATTTCCAGCACGTCGGTCCTGACCAGCGACGCCGCCGGTAGGCCGTACCAATAGGTCACCGTGCGGTAGCGCTCGGCCAAGTCGTTGGTCCCGCCATGCTCGAGCTGGATGCGGGCGTTGCGGCCGAACGGGAACAGGTCGGCCAGCAGGAACCGGTAGGCGGAGTGGACCAGATCGTCCGGCTCCCGCGCCTCCGCCGGGGTTGGCGCGCCGATCGGATGGCCGGCGAAGGGCAGGGTCATGGTGCGCCCGCCCCAATAATCCCCCCCACCGCCCCATTCCTCGGTGCCCGTCCCGTGGGCTTGCGGCGACTTGGCATCGTCGAGGAAGAACCTGGGGTCGCCCTCCAGCGTGCCCAACTCGCCCCGGTCGGTGAAGGTGAACGAGGTGCCGACGAAGGAGCCGGACCAAACGGCCGAGCCCTCGATCCCGCGCGTGTCGAGCAGGACGTGGTCCTTGCCCGGCTGGCCGCCGCCGTGGTCGCGGTATGTGGCGTGGAAATACCCGACACTCGATGGCTTGTCCCGGAACGGCTCGTGCCGGATCTCCGCCCGTACCGTCACGGGACTGTCCAAGCCATCGGGGGGCACCAGCTCGACCGTGGCGCCGCGGAAGAACGGCATCGGGAAGTAGCAGTCAAGATGGACCAGATCGCCCGCGTAGCGGATGCCGACCGGGAACGCCTTGACCAGATACTCCGCACCGGTCCGGTTATGGAGCAGTCCCGCCCCGAAGAACAGCGCCAGCGGCGCGTCGACCGAAGGCTCGCTCCTGCCGTCCCAGGTCACCCTCAGCCGGGCGCCGGAAAGCTCCCTCGCGCGGTCGCGCGGCACCGTCAGCTTGAGCGCCCGCACGGTCGCCGGCCCGTCGAGCCGGAACAGCGTCAGCGGCTTTCCAGCCTCGAGCGTTGGATTGGCGGCGGCGGTCGCGATGCCGACCGGCGCGATATCGGTGCCCGACCGCCCGATCAAGTCCAGCACCGCCGGGTCGGGAGCCACGCCGAAGTCGAAGGACCGGAGCTTCGACGTCAGGGGTGTGTCTTCCGCGAACTGGTGGAAAATGTAGTAGCCGGTGCCGTAATGGGTCCGCCCATAGGCCAGCCGCAGCGAGCGCTCGAACGGCATCGGCACCCAGTTGAGGTCGGCGCCCATGGTGGTCGACCAGGTCCAGGCCAGCGGCGGCGGAAAGACCTCCGCCGGTTCGAAGGTGGAGCCGGCGACGGGATGCTCCGGATCGGCGGTGCTGGACTCGCGGACGACGTGATCCACTCCGTCGATCTCGTAGTGCCACGGGCTGCCGTGCCAATGGTTGGTGCGGACGAAATACAGGACACCCCGGCCCAGCACATCAAGCGCCACGTTGAAGTCCGGCCGCTCGCCGTAGAGGAAATGCGAGGCGTCGGCGGTGCGGTTGCCGCCCTCCCGGTCATAGGTCGAGCGCATGTGAGCCCGGACGCCGATCCGCTGCCGGGGCCAGCGTTCCCATTGCCGGTAGGCGTCGAGCCCGATCGGGACCGGTGGCGGCCAGTCCGCCGCCCGCGCGGTCGGGCTCTCGGCCGCCAAGACGGCCATCAAGGCGGCGGCCGCGGCCCACCGCGTCACGAGACTGTATCCCGCATGTCCGAAAGCCTCCCACGGCCCGAAACCTCTTTGATGGCTGGTTGGGGAAGGTTAAGGTACGCGCCCGCTCCCGGCTCCTCCCCCCGCCCGCGCAGACCATGCAAGTCTACCTTCCCATCGCGGAAATGTCAGTCAACGGGCTGCTCGTCCTGATCATGGGCGGCGTCGTTGGATTCCTGTCCGGCATGTTCGGTGTCGGCGGTGGTTTCCTGATGACACCGCTGCTGATCTTCATCGGCGTGCCCCCGGCCATCGCGGTCGGAACCCAGGCCAACCAGCTGGTCGCGGCCAGCGTCTCCGGGGTGCTCGCCCATTGGCGGCGGAAGAACGTGGACGTCAAGCTAGGCCTCGTCATGCTGGTGGGCGGCGCCGCCGGCACCGCGCTGGGCGTCTTCATCTTCGGCATCCTGCAAAGGCTGGGGCAAATCGATCTGGTGATCGCCCTCTCCTATGTGCTGTTCCTGGGCGGCATCGGCGGGTTGATGCTGATCGAGAGCGTCGGCGCGCTGATCCGGGGCCGCAAGGCCGGCGTCCGCCGCAAGCTGCACAAGCACACCTGGTTGCATGGGCTGCCGTTCAAGATGCGGTTCCATCGCTCGCGCCTTTACATCAGCGCGCTGCTGCCAGGCGGCATCGGCTTCGTCGGCGGCTTGATGGTCGCGATCATGGGAATCGGCGGCGGCTTCCTGCTGGTGCCGGCGATGATCTACCTGCTCGGCATGCCGACCGCGCTGGTCGCCGGCACCTCGCTGTTCCAGATCATCTTCACCACAGCCATCGCCACCTTCCTCCAGGCGGCGGCCAACCACACGGTCGACGTCATGCTGGCGCTGCTGCTGCTGGTCGGCGGCGTGATCGGCGCCCAGTTCGGCACCAAGGCCAGCGGCTATCTGCGGGGTGAGCAGGCGCGGGCCCTGCTGGCGCTGCTGGTGGTCGGGGTGGCGCTGCGGCTCGCCGTCGATCTCGTGATGCCGCCGGTCAATCTCTACTCCATCACGGTCCCGGTGGACCGGTGAGGGGTCTCGCGGGCAGACCGCCGCGTCGCGCCGCCGCCCTGCTCGCCGCGGGGTGCCTGCTGATCGCCGTCCTGGCCGGGACGGCCTTCGCGCGGAGCGCCTGGGCGCAGTCGCTGGTCGCCGACCTGTCGAACCACCTGATCGCGATCAACACCGGCTTCGTCGGGACCGAAGTCGTGCTGTTCGGCGCCACCGATGGGCCGGGTGATGTGGCGGTCGTCGTCCAGGGGCCTCCGAGTGAGGTCATGGTCCGGCGCAAGTCGCGGATCGCCGGCATTTGGATCAACGCCGCCAGCCTGGAATTCCAGCAGGCGCCCAGCTTCTACAGCGTGGCGACCAACCGCCCGCTGGACCAGATCGTCGGCGACGCCGTTCTGGCGCGGCACGAGATCGGCCTGTCCCACCTGCGCCTGCCGCCCGCGGCGCCGGGCCGCGCCGCGCCGGACACGGTGCGCGAGTTCCGCGAGGCCCTGATCCGCAACAAGCAGGAGCTTGGCCTCTACAACACGACCCATGGGCAGGTGGCGTTCCTGGGCGAACGGCTGTTCCGCACCAATGTCTATTTTCCGGCCAACGTTCCGACCGGAGCCTATACCGTCACCGCCTACCTGATCCGGGACGGCGACGTGGTCAGCGCGCAGACGACGCCGCTGGCGGTCAGCAAGGTCGGTTTCAGCGCGGAGATCTTCGAGTTCGCGGTGAGACAGTCCACTTTCTACGGCATTTCGGCGATAATCTTCGCGGTGGCGGCCGGCTGGCTGGCCGGCGCGATCTTCCGAAAGGTGTGACATGAGCGATTCCGCGGTTCCGGCACCCTATCAGCGCATCTTCCTGGTGGTGGTCGACGACAGCGAGGAGCTGAACATCGCGCTGACCTACGCGTGTCTCCGGGCGCGCAACACCGGCGGCCGGGTGGCGCTGCTCTACGTGATGGAGCCCAGCGACTTCCAGCACTGGATCGCGGTCGAGGACATCATGCGCGAGGAGCGCCGGACCGAGGCCGAGCAGGTGCTCCAGCGCCACGCCAAGCAGGTCAACGAGATCACCGGCACCCTGCCGATCCTCTATGTCCGCGAGGGCGAGCGCCGCGACGAGCTGCTGGCCCTGATCAACGAGGAGCCGTCGATCTCCATCCTGGTGCTCGCCGCCGGCACCGGCCCCGAGGGTCCCGGCCCGCTGGTCAGCCATCTGGCCGGCAAGGGGGTGGCCAAGCTGCGCATCCCCCTGACCCTGGTGCCCGGCAGCCTGAGGCGCGAACAGCTCGACCTGATCACCTGAGCCCGGTCGTTCGTTTGGTTCGGGTCAGCCGGGAGCCCCCGAACCCGCGGTCTCCAGGTTGGCGGCCTCGGACAGGGCCATGGCCGTCGGCCCGAACACCTGGATCTGTTCGCGCAGGCCCTTGACCGGATGGTGGCCCAGCGAGGTCAGGCGGGGCGGGCAGACGGCGGCGAAGGCCTCGGACGTCAGAATGGGGCGGCCCAGCTCGGCACATAGGCCCTCGATCCGGCTGACCAGATTGACCGCCGGCCCGATGACGGTGAAGTCCAGCCGGTCGGGCGCCCCGATATTGCCGTACATGACATCGCCGACATGCATCGCGATGCCCGCCTTCAGGGTTGGCAGGCCCCAGGCCTGGAGTTCGCGGTTGCGGGTCTCCATCTGGCCGACCGCCTCCAGCGCCGCGTCCAGCGCGTCATGGACCTTGGCGTCTGGTTCGACGCCGTCGGGCAGCGGGAAGATCGCCAGCATGGCGTCGCCGATGAATTTCAGGATCTCGCCGCCGCGCGCCTGGACGACGCCGGCCATGATCTCGAAATAGCCGTTCAGCAAGCCGATCAGGTCGGCCAGGGGCAAACGGTCGGCCAAGCTGGTGAAGCCGCGCAGGTCGCAGTACCACAGCACGGCGCGCAGGGTCTCGCCGGTGCCGCGCCGGATGTCGCCGGACAGGATGCGCGATCCCGCCTCGCGCCCGACATAGGTGTCCAGCACGTTGACCGCCAGCCGGCGCAGCGCCATGGTCTCGAGCACCGTCGACAGCGCCGGCATCACGTCGTAGATCAGCGTCAGTTGGTCGGCGCTGAAGCCGCCCGGCTTGTTGGACGCCCAGGTCGCGACGTTCAGCCTGCCGGTCGAGAACCGCATCGGCATGGCGACATAGTCGGTGCCGCCCTGCGCCTTGATGTCCTCCAGGATGGCGTAGGGATAGGGCGGCTCCAGCTGCTCGATCCGGTAGCGCATGGCGTCGGCGCCGCCCTCGATGATCGCGCCGATCGGGCTGTTCAGGTATTCCGGCCGAAGCTCCGTGCCGTGCTCGCGCTCGATTTCCTCGACCTGATCGCGGCCCCGCCGCCAATTGAACGAGATGCCGCGGATCTGCGGGTGGAGCATGCGGACCTGCCACGCGGCGCGGTACAGCGGCACCCCGCCCTGGATCAGCCTGTCGCAGAAGGCATCCATCAGGGCCGAAATCCCGGCGGCGCTTCGGCCGTCCTCCATCAGCCAATCGATCAGCTCGATCCGGCTCAGGGTCGCCTCACAAGAGGGTTCTGTGGTCATGGCGACGCGATGCCATCCTTTCGCCGGCGCGTGATCCGCTTGATCTCGGGCATGATCCTGCCCACTTTCGGAAGAGCTCGCCAGTGATGTTGGTGGGAAGGAGACATACATGTTCATTCAGACAGAGCAGACGCCGAACCCGGCGACCCTGAAATTCCTGCCGGGACGCGATGTCCTGGGGCGGGGCACCGCCGACTTTCCGACACCCGAGGATGCTGTCCGTTCGCCATTGGCGCAACGGCTCTTCGAGATCGACGGGGTAAGCGGCGTCTTCCTCGGCGCCGACTTCGTCACGATCACCAAGGGCGGCGACCGCGACTGGTACCTGCTGAAGCCCTCGATCCTGGGCGTCATCATGGAGCATTTCACGGCCGGGCGTCCCGTGATCAACGAGGCCGCGGCCGACGACAATGCGGCGCACGAGGACGACGACGAGATCGTCGCCCAGATCAAGGAGCTGCTCGACACCCGGGTGCGGCCAGCGGTGGCCCAGGACGGGGGCGACATCACCTTCCAGGGCTTCGAGGACGGCATCGTCTACCTCAACATGAAGGGGTCGTGCGCCGGCTGTCCCAGTTCGACCGCGACCCTGAAGGCCGGCATCGAGAACATGCTCCGGCACTATATCCCGGAAGTCGTCGAGGTTCGCCAGAACGCGGCCTACTGACAAGGCTTACTGGGCTGGCTGCTCCGGCACCAGGAACTGCATGCCGAACCAGCGCCAGCGGCCGTCGGCCGCCGGCAGCGTGCAGTTCAGCCGGGTGCGCCCAGGTGGCATCTCCTCGGCGATCCGCAGTTCGACGCGGTTGTCGTCCAGCCGCTCCAGCCCGGTCCGGCCCTGGCCCGACACGAAGCAGGCCAGCCGGTCCAGGCCGTGCCGGTCCAAATCGTTCAGCCCGCCCATCACCGTGAAGCCGACACTGGGCGGGTTCTGGACCAGCATCGGTTCGGCCGGCGTCACGTCGGCGACTTGGAGCGGCAGCGCGCTGGCCGCCAGCCGGAAACGGTCGATGCCGCCGAACGACTCGTTCATGAAGAAACGCGGTAGCGCCAGCATGTCGGACCGCGCGTGCGCCACTCCGGACGATTGGGTGACAGCGGCCGTGAACCCTTGGCGCCGCGCCAAATCGCGCGCGGCCAGACTGTGGCTGCCGAACGGATAGGCCAGCAAGGTCGGCCTGACACCCAATTCCGCCTCGATCCGCTCCACCCCCCGCGTCAGGTCCGCCGCGTTCTCCCGCGGAGCGCGTTGGGGCATGGACAGTCCGGCGGCGGGCAGCGCGCCGATGGTGGCGCCCGCCCGCGCCATCTCGCGGACCTGCGTCCAGGTCATGTGGCTCTCGGCGCCGGCGTCGATCGGATCGGACGCCACGAACAGGGTGAACGGCAATCCCGCCTGTCTCAGGCGGGGAAAAGCCTCCTGGTAGGCGGAGCGGTGGGCGTCGTCGATGGTCAGCGCCACGGCGCGGTCAGGCAGGGGAGAGCCGCCGCGCAACGCGTCGAGGATCACCGTCAAGGGCAGCACCGCGTAGCCGCCACCGGACAGCTCCGCCAGATGCTGCTCGAACTGGTCGAGCCCGATGCTGGTCGACGTGTACTGGTCCTCGCCGAACCGGCCATAGGCGAAGATGACGGCGCCCTCGCCCTGGTTGGGGACATCGGCCCGGGCGTCCGCGCCGGCCAGCGGGGTCAGGAAGACGCTGATCAGGAAGACGGCGAGCCCCCAGGCGATCCGACGGACCGTCATCGCCGATTGGAACAGCTTCAAGACCATGCGTCTCCCGCGGGCGGCCTCCCGGAACTTGGGCCCGGAACTTCGGCAAGCGATCCGATGCCGTGCCTCGTTCTTCTGTGACACAAATGGAGTCCGCCAACAAGTTCGCAGCGCCGAAAGGGGTGGCTGGTGGCGCCGAGAGCCCGGGGGTGTGGTCCGGCGGTATCACAAATCCAAGGCTTCGCGGACCTCACATCATGCGGGAACCGGCGCCACTGTCCCACAGCAGCGGATAGCGCTCGACCCTCGGCAACTGGTAGTGCCACCATTCGGACGCGTAGTGCTCCCAGCCGGCCGCCGCCATGATGCCGAGCAGCCGGCTGCGGTTGGCCTGCGCCTCGGCGGATACCGCCGTCGAGCCATGGTGCGACAGCGCGGTCAGGTCGTCGAAGGGGGTGCCCATGTCCAGCGGGACGCCGTCGCCGCCGCACAGCGTCAGGTCGACGGCGGCGCCGCGCGCGTGGGTCGAGCCCAGGCGTGGGTCGGCGATGAACTCCGGATCCGGGAAGGCGCGCCACAGCAGCCACTGCGCCTCCACCGGGCGGAACGCATCGTAGACCCTGAGCCGGCAACCCTGGCCCGCCGCGAGATCGGCGGCGCGGGCGAGGGCGGTCGCGGCGTCGGGATGCAGCAGGCAGATGGCCCGCCGGTAGATCGTCCGGCCGGTGATATTGGCCGGGGTGGCGTAGGCGAGGTCGATATCGACATTGGGTAGCGCGATCTCTAACAACGTCATGAGGTTCCCCGCGACGGGTGGCTGGTCGAACAAAGAAGGATGCCCAAGATCTTGTTTAGCATGTCGGATGGGAATTGGTGGTCATGAGGATCCTTGGCATGGACAGCGCCACGGGCGCCTGCTCGGTGGCGCTCTGGCGCGATGGCGCGATCGTCGCCCGGCGCTTCGCCGCGATGGACAGGGGGCAGTCCGAGATCATGGTGCCCATGGTCCAGGAGGTCATGGCCGAGGCGGGCGTCGGTTTCCAGGATCTCGACGGCCTTGGCGTCACGATCGGGCCTGGGGCGTTCACCGGCCTGCGGATCGGGCTGGCGGCCGCGCGCGGCCTGGCGCTGGCGTCGGGTCTGCCGCTGGTCGGCGTCACCACCTTCGAGGCGGTGGGCCATGGCATCCCGCCGGAGGAGCGGCTGGGACGCGCCGTCGTCGTCGCGGTCGAATCCCGGCGAGAGGATATTTTCATACAATCATTCGATAACGACATGAAACTAGCCGATCAGCCGCGCTCGATCAGGCCGGACGCCTTCGCGGTTCCGGACTGTCCGACGCTGATCGCCGGGGACGCCGCCGTCAGGTTGAGGATGGCTCTCGAGGCACGGGGCCTCCAGGACGCCGCCGGCCTCCGCTTCGCCGCCGGACCCGGCTTGCCCGACGCCGCCGATGTCGCCGCCCTGGTGGCGGAGCGCGGCTTCGCCAGCGCCGCCGACGGCCCGCCGCGGCCGTTCTACCTGCGCCCGCCCGACGTCACCCTGCCCGCGGCGAAGCCGCGATGAAGGTCCGGCCAGCGGGGCTTCCCGACCTCGAGATCCTCGAAACCCTCCATTCCCGCTGCTTTCCGGACGAGCCGTGGAGCGCCGCGGCGTTTGGTCGCTTGCTGGAAACCATGGGGGTGTTCGTCTTTTTGGCCGCCACGGATCCGAAGGACCGCCCAGGAGACAGCCAGGCGGACGGGGCGTCGCTTCCCGTGGGTTTCGTGATGGTCCGCGTCGCCGCCGGGGAAGCCGAGATCATCACGCTGGGCGTCGAGCCCGCGACGCGTGGTCGCGGCGCTGGCGCGCTGCTGTTGCGCGCGGCCTTGGAAATGGCGCGGACGGCGGGCGCGGAGGCGATGTTCCTGGAAGTCGCCGAAGATAACGCGGCGGCCAAGCGCCTGTATCGCCACCATGAATTCGCCGAAATTGGTCGTAGACCAAACTATTATCGCCGAATAGATGGCTTCATTTCGGCATTGGTGATGAAGTTGGAATTATTCCAGGTTAATACGAACCAAAGTTAACTCTTGGTCACCCAAAGGCGGTAGGTTTTCCCGGAAGCACTGGGATTTTCAGGTTCAGGTCCGACGATCGAATGGCCGAGTTCGATCAACGACCTAGGGACGTTTTCCAAGGGTTCCCCATCATTCAAGCGGACTTCCAGGGTTTCTCCCGGTGCCATCCGCTCAACCCGCAACTTGGTTCGCACAAAGGTTAACGGGCACACGTCCGCTGTGATATCCAAGAAGTAATCCGCTGACATTGCTGCGCTCAAAATGTGCTCTTCACTCTCAGTAGATCGTTATTGCGTTGCTGACGGAGAAGACTTATATCACATTTTGTCGGTCCCCTGGAGCAAAGATAGATGAACACCGGATCCCCATCCAACGAGCTGTTGTCTCTGACGACAGAGATCGTGGCTGCGCATGTTTCCAACAATACAGTGGTCGTTTCTGACCTGCCCCAACTGATAGAGCAGGTGTACAGGACGCTTGCAAATGTTGGTGTCGAACCTGTACCGGTGGTCGAGCGGCCGCAACCCGCGGTGCCGATCAAGAAGTCGGTGACCCCGGAATATATTATCTGCCTGGAAGACGGCAAGAAGCTGAAGATGCTGAAGCGGCATCTGAAGACCGCCTATGACATGACGCCGGAGGAATACCGCGACCGCTGGCAGTTGCCGCCCGACTATCCGATGGTCGCGCCCAACTACGCCAAGCAGCGCAGCCGGCTCGCCAAGCAGATCGGGCTTGGCACCCGCGCGCGGCGCGGCGTCGCCTGACGCCCAATCCTGACCGGATGCTCCAGGATCCCGGGGTGCGGCCACCCCGGGCGGAGCGTCCTTGGGTTTGGTCCGGGGATCGGCCCCCGAGTTCCGGCACCTGGGATATTGTCTCCGTGCCCGATTGGGACAAGGTCCGCGCAAGGACCACCAAGCACGTGGCAAGCATCATGCCGTGACCTTTTCACCACTCATAATAGTTACAAATAAATGACTCGGTTGACCTGAGCCCTGCGCTTTGTGGTATGCGTGTTGGACGATGACGAGGTCGCGGTTCCGATCCCCCGGAGGCACCCGTCCATCGGCGTGGCGCCCCGCCTCCTTGGCCGATCACCCTCGCGTAGGGGTGGCGGCATGCCGGATCCGCGGTGGATGGCCACGCGTGTGCAACCACGAGAACCGCAAGCGAGAGCATGGCCGACCTCATGATCGATCAGCTTGTCCAGAGTGATCTGCGCTCCGGCAATCTTGAAGTCCGACTGGCGGAATCCTCGGCCGAGGTCGACGCCGCCCAGGCGCTGCGTTACCGCGTGTTCTACACCGAGATGTCGGCCAAGCCGACACCGGAGATGGCGATCCGGCGCCGCGACTTCGACGCGTTCGACCGGGTTTGCGACCATCTCCTGGTCATCGACCACGACCGTGGCGCCGGCGCCGCCGGAGTGATCGGGACCTACCGCCTGATCCGCCGCCACGCCGCCCGTTCGGTTGGCCGATTTTATTCCAGCGACGAGTATGACATCGAGCTTCTGGCCGGGTACGCCGGAGAGGTGCTCGAACTGGGGCGTTCCTGCGTCGACGCGGCGTATCGCGGCCGGTCGACCATGCAGCTGCTGTGGCGTGGGATCGCGGCCTATGTCCATCAATACGACATCGGCGTGATGTTCGGTTGCGCCAGCCTGCCGGGCATCGATCCGGTGAAGCTCGCCCTGCCGCTGTCATACCTGCACCACAACCATCTGGCGCCGCCGGGCCTGCGGCCGGTGGCGCTGCCGGAGCGTCATGTCAGGATGGACCTGATGGACGAGCGCGAGATCGATGGCCGCGCGGCGCTGGGCCTGCTGCCGCCGCTGATCAAGGGATACCTGCGCCTGGGCGGCTATGTCGGCGACGGTGCCGTGATCGACGAGCAGTTCAACACCACCGATGTCTGCGTCGTGGTCAAGACGGACACCATCACCGACAAGTACTCCAAGCATTACGAGCGCCGCCGGGAGGCGCTGGTTTCTTGACTGCCCTGTCGGCGGTCGGTTCCAGCGATCGCATGGGGTCGCCGTTCCTGGGCGCCGCGCGTCTGCTGGCCTACGCCTTGTTCACCCTCGTCCTGATGCCCGTCCAGGCCCTCCTGGTGAGCTTCCGGTCGCCCTTGCGCCACCATCTGCCGCGCGTCTACCACGCCGCCTGCACCCGCATCCTCGGGCTTGGGGTGGAGGTCGTGGGCGAGCCGCGGCTCGGCCGCCCGACGCTGGTCGTCTCCAACCATTCATCGTACCTGGACATCATCGTCCTGGGGTCGCTGATCCCCGGATCCTTCGTCGCCAAGACCGAGGTCGGATCCTGGCCCTTCTTCGGCTTGCTGGCGAAGCTCCAGCAAACCGTGTTCGTCGACCGCAAGGCGCGCAACGCGGGCGCCCATCGGGACGACATGCGGGGACGGCTGGAGGACGGGGATATCCTGATCCTGTTTCCGGAAGGCACGTCGTCCGACGGCAACCGCACCCTGCCGTTCAAGACGGCCTTGTTCAGCGTCGCGGCGCTTCGCGTGGATGACCGCCCGATCACCGTCCAACCTGTGTCGATCACGGCGGTCGACCTCGACGGCATGCCGCTGGGCCGGGCGCTACGGCCGTTCTACGCGTGGTATGGCGACATGGAACTGGTCGGCCATGTCTGGCAGATGGTCAAGCTGGGGCGCCTAACGGTCCGGGTCGAGTTCCACGAACCGGTCGATGTCGAACGCTTCGGCAGCCGCAAGGCGCTGGGCGAGCATTGCTGGCGGGTGATCGCCGCCGGCGTCGACAAGGCGGTGTCGGGCCGGCACCCCGGCCGATAGGGGCTCAGCCGTGTTCGCGCGCCAGCCGCTGGGCGTTGGCGGCCGCGACCTTGTGGATCGGCAGGAGCCCGGCGTTGGTCATGCGGACGGTCGCCTGGGTCAGCTTGGTCATGGCATGGGCGGCGTTGACGCAGGTGCATTGCATGAAATGCTGCTGGACCTGGAGCGCGTCCGCCGGCGTGCGGCAGGCCGCCAACTCCGTCATGGTCTTCGTGGTGGTGCCGGCCTGATGCGCGAACCAGGCGGTCCAGCCCTCGAACAGGGCTTGGCAGCTCTCCAGCATGGCCTGCTGGGACTCCACCGCCGCCTCGACCTTCTCATGGCTCATCAGCGTGAATTCCGGGTTGCTCATCGCCGCGGGGTCACCCATCGCACGCATCATCATCGCGGTGCGGTAACCGATCGTCTGCAACGACGCGATGGTCATTTCCCGTGTCTTTTCGACCGTGCGGGCCAGATCCTGACCCGTGCTGACCAGAAGGTCGATGTTGCGGCGGTGGGCGGCGACGGCGCGTGGGGAAGCGATCATCATGAACATCACATTGTTGCGGGCGGGCGCCTGGGCCAAATGGCAGGCGGCACCCCATGCCGACAGCAACGTACCTCAACTCACGGTGTTCCGCACCCAAAATGCTGCACTGCAATAAGTGCCGCGTGTCGGAACAGCCATGCGCTATCCTAGATGCCCGCCCCGTCGCTGACCGATTCCGACAGGGCCGCCCGGATGCCGCGGACGGTATCGGTGAAATGCGGGGTGTCCCGATCGCGCGGGCGGTGCAGGTCGACCGGGAAGTCGCGGACGATGCCGGCCGGCTTACCGCCCAGCAGGATCACGCGATCGGCCAGATAGACCGCCTCGTCCAAGTCGTGGGTGACGAACAGCATCGTCGTGCGGGTCTCCCGCCACAACCGCAGCAGCTCGTCCTGCAGGGTCTGCCGGGTGATCGCGTCCAGCGCGGAGAACGGCTCGTCCAGCAGCAGCAGGTCGGGACGCACCGACAGTGCCCGCGCCAGGTTGATCCGCTGCCGCTGTCCGCCGGATAGCTGGTGCGGCCAGCGCCCCGCCATCTCGGCCAAACCGACCAACGCCAGCGTCTCACGCGCCCGCGTCAGGCGCTCCGACTTCGGCAGCCCCGTTCCTTCCAGGCCGAAGGCGACGTTCTCCAGCACCCGGCGCCAGGGCAGCAGCCGAGCCTCCTGGAATACCAGCGCCACCGGGCGGCGTCCCCGTTCGGCCTTGACCGGCATCTCCACCGTGCCGGCCGCCGGGGCGGTCAGCCCGGACAGCACCCGCAGCAGCGTCGATTTGCCGACACCCGACGGTCCAACCACGGCGGTGAACGAGCCGCGCTCCAGCCCGGTGGTGAAGCCGGCCAGGACCGGCGGCGCGTCGCCATAGGCGATGGCGAGGTTCTTGATATCAACCAGCATGTCGCTCACCGGGTTGTTGATCGGTCGCGCCATCACCGCTGCCACCGGAGCAGCCGATCCCGGATCAGGACGAACACGGTGTCGGTCAATCCGTACAACGCCGCTATGGTGATCATGTAGACGACCACGACATCGGTCGCCAGCAGGCTGGACGCCTGGATCATGCGCTGGCCCAGGCCCGGCACGCCGAACAGCTCGGCGGCGACCACCGCCATCCATGCCTGTCCCAAACCGGTGCGGACACCCGACAGGATGCCGGCGGTCGAGCCGGGCAGCACGATCTTGACCAGCTTGGCCCAGGTGCCGCGATGCCCGAAGGCGTCGGCCACCTCCAGCAGGTCCTTGTCGATCGCCTTGGCGGCGCCATAGGCGGCGTAATAGTTGATCCAGAAGACGCCGATCACGATGATGAAGGTCGCGGCCGCCTCGCCGATGCCGAACCAGACGATGGCGAAGGGGACCCAGGCCAGGCCGGGAACCGGCCGCAACAGCCGGATCACCCAGGACAGCACCGCTTCCAGCCTGTCATACAGGGCGGTGGCGATGCCGAGCGCCACGCCGAGGCCCGTACCCAGCGCAAGCCCGATCAGATAGTGGCTCAAGCTCGCCAGAACCGCCGCCAGCCAATAGCCGCCGGTGATCTCCCGCGTGAAGGCCTGTGGCAGCGTGCTCGGAGGCGGCAGGAACAGGGGGGAGATGAGCCCCAGACGCGGGGCCGCCTCCCAGATCAGTAGGAAGGCGACCAGACCGGCGAAGGCGAGCAGGGACCGTTGCATGGCGAGGTTTCAGCCCGACTGGATCAGGGCGCCACGGCGGCCCGGTAGAAGCTGTCGTCGAACAGCAGGTTCAGGTCGGCGGCCTTCTCCAGCGTGCCTTGCTGAAGCTGGAAGTCCTGCATCACCTTGGTGGCGTCCTTGATCACCATCGGATCGGCGACGAACTTGCTGGCGGGGGAGACCACGGCCTTCTCGAAGGTGGCGAGATCGGTGATGCCCTTGCCCAGGCCCTTCTGGAGATGGGCGGCGGCCTTGTTCGGCTCGTCCTTCAGCAGCGTCGTGGCGCGGTTGTGCAGGGCCACCAGCGCCTTGGCCTGCTCGGGGTGCGCCTTGACGAAGGCGCCCGTCAGCGCCAGCACCGAACCGGGCTGGTTGGGCTGCATCTGGCCACCCAGCGCCAGCAGCTTGGTGTTGGGGTCGCGCTGCTGGATGACGGTCAGCGTCGGCTCGCGGACAGTGGCGGCGTCGACGGCGCCAGCCAGCAGGGCCTGCTGCGTCGCCTCGATCCCCATGGCGGTGATCTGGTAGGTCTTGGGGTCGGCCTTGACGACGTTCTGCAGCCAATAGCGCAGCACCGTGTCGGGAACCGAGCCGGGCGGCTGGGTCGCGATCCGGACCGGACGGCCCTCGCGGTCGGCGAAGGCCTTGAAGCCGGCCGCCGTGGCGGCGTCCGCCTGCGCGCCGAAAGCGGCGCGGCCGACCACGGTCATCTCCTCGATCGCGGTGGCGGCGTAGACCTTGACGTCGATGCCCCGGGCACTCGCCACCATGATCGGGCCGATGCCGCCGTAATAGGCGTCCAGGGTGCCCGAAGCGAGCGCGCTGATCATCGCCGGACCGGACTCGAACTGGGTCAGCTTGAGGTTTAGGCCGGCCTCGGTCGCCCAGCCCTCGCCGTCGATCACGAACAACTGCCCGGCGCCCACGACGGGGATGAAGCCGACGCGCACGTCGGTGGCGGCCTGGGCCGTCTGGGCGCCTAGGGCGAACGACATGACGGTGGCGGCGGCGACCGCGAGGCGGCGCGCCTTGAACAACAAGCTCGACATGATGGAAACCCCCTGGGCGAAAGCCGGAACCACACGCCGCGCTATATAGAGGGATCGGGTTGTCCGCGCAAGTTGAAGTGTGAAATCCATTATTCCACACTTCAGCCCGCGAGAAAACTCAGGCGCCAGCGAGGGCCTGTTCCAGATCCTCGATCAGGTCGGCCGCGTCCTCCAGCCCGACTGACAGCCGCAGGCTGCCGGGGCTGATGCCGACCGCCGCCTTCTCGGCGTCGTTCAACTTTTGATGCGTGCTGGTCGCGGGATGGGTGATCAGGCTCTTGCTGTCGCCCAGGTTGTTGGAGATCTTGATGATCCTCAATCCGTTCATCAGCCTGAACGCCGCGGCCTTGCCGCCGGTCCCCTGATCGGCCACGTCGAAGGCGATCAGGGTGCCGCCGCCGCTCATCTGGCGCCGCGCCAAGTCGTATTGCGGATGGCTCTCCAGATTGGGGTACAGCGCCTTGGCGATCTTGCCATGGCCTTCCAGGAACTCCGCGACCCTCTGGGCGGCTTCGGTCTGAGCGGCGACCCGCAGGTCCATGGTCTCCAGCCCCTTCAGCAGCAGCCAGGCGTTGAACGGGCTCAGCGCCGGGCCGGTGTGGCGCAGGAAGGGGGCCAGCGTCTCGGCGAACTTGTTGTCGCACAGGATGGCGCCACCCAGGCAGCGGCCCTGGCCGTCGATGTGCTTGGTCGCGGAGTAGACGACGATGTCGGCGCCGAACTCCAGTGGGCGCTGGAAGACCGGTGTGGCGAAGACGTTGTCGACCACGACGCGGGCGCCGGCCGCGTGCGCCAGGTCGCAGACCAGCTTCAGGTCGACGATCTCCAGCATTGGATTGGATGGCGACTCCAGGAACACGAGGTTGGCCGGGCGGCTGAGAGCCTCCCGCCACTCCTCGGCGCTGGTCCCGTTCACCAGCGTCGTCTCGATGCCGTACTGCGGCGCCAGGTTCTTGACGATGTGCAGGCAGGAGCCGAACAGCGCGTGGGGTGCCACGATCCGGTCGCCGGCCTTCAGCTGGCACATCACCGCCGCGAACACCGCCGCCATCCCGCTGCCCGTCGCGAAACAGCGCTCGGCTCCCTCGTAGGCGGCCAGCCGGTCCTCGAACATCGCGACGGTCGGATTGCGGAAACGGGAATAGACGTAGCGCAGCCCATCGGTCGCGAAGGCCGCCTCGGCCTCCTCCGCCGTGCCATAGACATAGCCGGACGTCATGAAGATCGCTTCGCAGGTCTCGTCGAAGCCGGTCCGTTGCGTCCCGGCATGCACCATGCGGGTGCGGGGGCGCAGATTGGCGGGAGGGATGGCGCGGGGAGGGGTGTCGCTCTTGGTCATGGTGTCGCAGCTCCGCCCGCCGACGCGGGCATAAGAAAACCCGACCGACAAAGGATCGAGACGCGGGCGCGACTCCAAACCTCTTTAGCAGCTTATTTTACGTGGCCTGCAAGCCGGTCGCCAAATCACCACGTTGCGACGGTTGTAGCCGCGCGCGGGACGGGGCGTCAAGGCGGATGTCGAGCGGCCGCGGAGCGTCGGCCAGAGTGCCATGCATACGTCTTATTAACTATGTTTCTGTACTCAAGGGCTTGGCTTTTATCTCAATCCTGTCCGGGTCGCCGATGAAAATGTTCCTCAAACGGCATGCGCGGGTGATCATGGTCGTCGCCACCCTGGTGACGATCGCGGCCACCGGTGTGCTCTATGTCCTCGCCTCGAACTCCGGTGGTGTCGCCGGGCTGTGGAACCGGCTCGACCGGACGGAAGTCGGGCAGAGCGAGTTCACGGATCGTCTCGGTTCGGGAACGATCACGGCACTCCATGTCTCCGGCAACCGGATCGAGTTCACCGGAGCCGATGGCGATCGTGGCGTGACGACCGTGTTGTGGACCGACAGCCTGCGGCAAGCGGTCGCGGCCCAGGGCATCGACATGACGGTCGAGCCGACCGACGGTGGCGCGCTGCTCACCACCAACCGGTGGCTGGACATTCTGCTCAAGCTCAACATGGTGGGCTTCCTGGGCTTCGCCCTTGTCTTCATGGTCAGCATGATGCGCTCGCCGGTCAAGAAGGCGGGCACGGCGGTCTCCAACGTCAAGTTCGCCGACGTCGCCGGCGTCGACGAGGCCAAGGCCGAACTGACCGAACTGGTCGACTTCCTCAAATCCCCCGATCGGTTCGCGGGCATCGGCGCCGGCATCCCCAAAGGCGTCCTGCTTGTGGGACCACCCGGCACCGGCAAGACCTTGCTGGCCCGCGCCGTGGCGGGCGAGGCGGGAGTGCCGTTCTTCGCGGTCACCGGCTCCGACTTCGTGGAGATGTATGTCGGCGTCGGCGCCGCCCGCATCCGCAGGCTGTTCCGCGACGCCCGCAAGCGGGCGCCCTGCATCCTGTTCATCGACGAGATCGACGCGCTCGCCCGCGCCAGGGGCGCCACGTCGCCCAGCGGCGGCCAGATCGAGACGGAGAACACCCTCAACCAGCTGCTGGCCGAGATGGACGGCTTCGCCCGGGCCAGCGGCCTGATCGTGATCGCCGCGACCAACCGGGTCGACGTGCTCGATCCCGCGATCCTGCGGCCCGGCCGCTTCGACCGTCATGTCTTCGTCGGCAACCCCGACATCAAGGGTCGCGCCGCCATCCTGGCGGTCCACGCCGGCCACGTGGCGCTGGGCGCCGATGTCGACCTCAAGGTGGTCGCCCGCGGCACTCCCGGCATGTCGGGCGCCGACCTCGCCAACGTCGTCAACGAGGCGGCGCTGAGGGCGGCGCGCGATCGCCGCGCCCGGGTGTCGATGGCCGATTTCGAGCAGGCGCGCGACAAGATCGTGATGGGCGGCGAGAAGGCCACCGTCATGTCCGAGGACGAACGCCGGCTGACCGCCTTCCACGAGGCCGGTCACGCGATCGTGGCGTGGCGTTCCGTCCACTCCGATCCGGTCCACAAGGTCACGATCGTGCCGCGTGGACGCTCGCTCGGCATGATGGTCCGTCTGCCGCTGGAGGACCGCTTCTGCCTGTCCAAGGCTAGGCTGGAGGCGGAGCTGGCGGTCTCCATGGGCGGCAGGGCCGCCGAGGAGATCGTGTTCGGCAGGGATTTCGTGACGACGGGGGCGGCTGGCGACATCCAGATGGCCACCGACATCGCGACCAAGATGGTCACGACCTGGGGCATGTCCGACCGGTTCGGCATGGTCGCCTATGGCCGGGGAGCGGCGCCGGCCGCCGCGACCGCGGCCCGTTCCGGCGATGGCGAGGCGGGAGCCCTGTCGCCGCAAGTGGCCGAGGAGGTCCGCGGCATCATCGACGCGGCATACCGCCGCGCGCGGGACCTGCTGACCGCCGATCTGGATCGCCTGCACGAGTTGGCGGATGGCTTACTGTGCCACGAAACCCTGGACGCGGCAGCCGTCCGCGCCATCCTGGAGCGTCCCGATGAATCGCGAGGGGCGAGCGTGACGCTTGTCGAGACCGATCCGGATCGGTATGAGTTGGCGTGATCGCGCGCCGGTGGACGGCCCACGGTCCATCCCCAAGAATCAGGCGCATATGCAAGGTATTGAAATGAGCAAGTTCATCCTGGGAGCGACCCTGGGAGTCGCGTTCCTCGCCCTGGCGGGATGCGCCACCGAACAACCCTCCGGTCCGGGGGCCAGCTCCGCGACGCCGGAGGCCGCTCCCCTCGTCACCTTGGACGACAGCGACCGCCAGATCATCGACCAGACCCTCCAGACCGCGTCGCGCGGCATGGTCGGCAAGGCGGTTCCCTGGTCCAACGCCGCGACCGGCAAGAACGGCGCCATCACGGTGATCCGCCAGGGCTATACCCGCGACGGCAAGCTCTGCCAGGAATTCCACTTGGTCGCCACCAAGGGCGTCTCCCGTTCCCAGCAAGTCGGCAAGGCCTGCCGCCAATCCGGCAAATGGCTGCCCGAGGGCGGCTACACGCTGGGAAGCTGAGCGTCGACCGCGCTTTTCCAAGTCGATCCCCTGTCAACCTACGGCCACTTCACGCACGACTAAAGGTGGTAGGTTTCAGTGACGGAGCATAGCGGGCCGTAACCTCACCGTTCCGGCCCAAGCATCCCGCGCAGCCGGTAAAGCTCCTCCAGTGCCGCTTTTGGCGTCAGGTCGTCGGGGTTGATCTCCCGCAGCGCCAGTTCGACCGCCGAGGGGCCGGTGGGGGCCGCCGCTTCGGGCTCCTTGCGGCGGAGCGCCACGCTGAACAGCGGCAGGTCGTCGGCCAAGCGCGAGACGCTGACGCCGTGGTCGCCCTTCTCCAGGATCTCCAGCACCTGTTCGGCGCGGGCGATGACCGCTTCGGGCAGGCCGGCCAGCTTGGCGACGTGGATGCCATAGCTGCGGTCGGCCGAGCCCGCCGCGACCTCGTGCAGGAAGACGACCTCGCCCTGCCATTCCTTGATCCGCATGGTGTGGCAGGACAGCCGGGCGAGCTTGGCGGCCAAGGCCGTCAACTCGTGGTAATGGGTCGCGAACAGCGCCCGGCAGCGGGTCGCCTCGTGGAGGTGCTCGACGCAGGCCCAAGCGATCGATAAGCCGTCGAAGGTCGCGGTGCCGCGGCCGATCTCGTCCAGGATCACCAGCGCGCGCGGTCCCGCCTGGTTGAGGATCGCCGCCGTCTCGACCATCTCGACCATGAAGGTGGAGCGGCCGCGCGCCAGATCGTCGGCGGCGCCGACCCGGCTGAACAGCCGGTCGACCATGCCGATGCGGCAGTGGTTCGCCGGAACGTAGCTGCCGATCTGCGCCATCACCGCGATCAGCGCGTTCTGGCGCAGGAAGGTCGACTTGCCGGCCATGTTGGGGCCGGTCAGCAGCCACAGCCGGTCGTCCGGCGGCAGCGCGCAGTCGTTGGCGACGAAGCGCGACCCGTCCGACGCCGTCAGCGCCGCCTCCACCACCGGATGCCGGCCGCCCCGAATGTCGAACTCCAGGCTGTCGTCCACCACCGGCCTGCAATAGCGCCGCTCCTCCGCCAGTTCGGCGAGGGAGGTCGCCACATCCAGCAGCGCCAGCGCCCGGGCCGCCTCGCCGATGCCGGCGGACCGGGCGGTGACGTCGCCGACCAACTCGTCGAACAGCGTCAGCTCGACCGCCAGCGCCTTGTCGGCCGCCTCGGAGATCTTGCGCTCCAACTCGCCAAGCTCGACCGTGGAGAAGCGGACGGCGCTCGCCAACGTCTGGCGGTGGATGAAGGTCTCCGCCGCCTTGCCGCTCATCAGCTTGTCGGCGTGGGTCGGCGTCACCTCGATGTAATAGCCCAGCACGTTGTTGTGGCGGATCTTCAGCCCGCCGACGCCGGATAGGTCGGCGTAGCGCGCCTGCATCGCCGCGATCAGCCGCCGGCTCTCGTCGCGGAGCGTCAGCAAGTCGTCCAGGTGGAGCGCGAAACCGGGGGCGATGAAGCCGCCGTCACGGGCCAGCAAGGGCAGCTCGGGCGCCAGGGCGCGGCCCAGACGGTCGATCAGCGCCGAGTGCTCGCCCAGGCCCACCGCCGTCGCCTCGACCCCGGCGGGTCCGGGCGCCATGCCGGCTCCGGCGAGCACCCGCCGGACCTCCAC
>NZ_AVFL01000006.1 GCF_000576635.1 Skermanella stibiiresistens SB22 | reverse complement strand
GGGCCGCACGGCGGAAGCCGGCGTGGTGGCGGCCCTGCTGGCCTCCAGTGGCGCCAGCGGCCCGGCCGACGCGCTGGAACACGCCCGGGGCTTCGCCGCCCTGATGAACGGCGGCGTGCTGGAGCGGGAGCCGATCGAGGCGCTGGGCCGGCGCTGGTTCCTGCTCGACCCCGGCATCGACGTCAAGCGCATCCCGGTCTGCCTGTCGTCCCACGCCGCCGTCGACGCCGCGGCGGATCTGGTCGCGGAACACGGGCTTCATCTCGACGCCATCCGCCGCATCGTCACCGACGTGCCGCCGATCGTGGTCGCCAATCTGGCGCACCGCGACCCGGCCAGCCGGCAGGAGGCGCAGTTCAGCATGCCCTTCGCGGTGGCGGCCCAATTGGTCCTGGGCGATCTGAGGCTGGAGCATCTGGACGAGGCGGTGATCCGCGATCCCCGGATCCGCGTCGTCATGGCGACCGTCGAGATGGTCACCGGCTCCCGCTGGGACGATCCTGCGGCGCGGGCCGCCACTCCTGAAGGGGCGGAAGTGACGATCGAAACGCGGGACGGCCGCATCGTCTCGACCTTCCGAGACTTCGCGCGCGGCTCCGCCGCCCGGCCGTTGGGTTCGGATCAACTCGACACCAAGTTCCGCACCTGCGCCGTCCCGGTGATCGGCGCGCCTGCGGCGGAAAGCCTGCTGGACCGGCTGCGCGGCGTCGATCGCCTGCCCAAGGCGCGCGCGTTGCTGGCCGGCCTTTCCCATTCCCATCCCTCCGCCGCGAAGGTGTCCTCCTGATGCGACCGCTTCCGCCACCGCTTGACGGTGTCCGCGTCCTGGACTTCTCCCGCATGCTGGCGGGACCGTTCTGCACGGCGCTGCTGGCCGACGCCGGCGCCGACGTGATCAAGGTCGAGGGACTGGAGGGCGACGACTCCCGCCACTTCTCGCCCCGCGCTGGCGGCGAGAGCTGCTACTTCATGATGATCAACCGGGGCAAGCGCTCGATCAGCCTGGACCTCAAGAGCGCCGAAGGGCGCGCCACCGCCCACGCGCTGGCCGCCCGCTCCGACATCGTGGTGGAGAACTTCCGCCCCGGCGTCGCGGCCCGGCTCGGCATCGACTTCGCCACCCTGTCGGCGATCAACCCGAAGCTGGTCTACGCCAGCATCTCCGGCTTCGGCCAGGATGGGCCGCTGGCCCACCGCCCCGCTTACGACATCATCGCCCAGGCGATGAGCGGGATCATGAGCGTCAACGGGCCCGCCGGATCGGCGCCCAACCGCGTCGGGGAATCGATCGGCGACATCGCCGCCGGCCTCCAGGCCGCCTGGGCGATCCTGGCGGCTCTGCATGGCCGGGAGCGTGACGGCAGGGGCCAGCACCTCGACGTCGCCATGGTCGACAGCGTCTTCTCGCT
The DNA here is from genome assembly GCF_000576635.1 of Skermanella stibiiresistens SB22. Taxonomy (GTDB): domain Bacteria; phylum Pseudomonadota; class Alphaproteobacteria; order Azospirillales; family Azospirillaceae; genus Skermanella; species Skermanella stibiiresistens. Next base: position 287,093 of record NZ_AVFL01000006.1, on the reverse strand, counting down.
GATGGTCACGTCGCTGTCGCAATACCTGTTCACCGGCGCGGTGCCGGGCCGGATCGGCAATGCCCATCCGATGAGCGCGCCGCTCGACAGCTTCGCGGCCTCCGACGGACACATGATCATCGCGGTCGCCAACGACGGGCTGTTCGCGAAGCTCACCGCCGCCATGGGCATGGCCGAGGTGGCGGCCGATCCCCGCTTCGCCACCGACCCCGCCCGCAAGGCCAACGAGGCCGCCCTGCGGACGATCATCGAGGGCTGGACGCTGCGCCACTCGGTCGAGGCCGCGGTCGCCACGCTGGAGGCGGCGGGCATCCCGGCCTCGCCCATCCTGTCGATCGACCAAGTGGTCTCCGGCGTCCACGCCACCGCGCGCGGACTGGTCCGCACCGTCGACCACAAGACCGCCGGTCCCGTGCCGGTGGTGCCCCAGCCGGTCCGCTTCCTCGGTTCCGGCACCCTCCAGGCCCGCCCCGCCCCCTTGCTGGGCGAGCACACCGAGGAGGTCTTGGCCGAACTCAGGCTCCCTGCCTGATCAGCGTGATGACGACGATGTCGCCGCCGCCCTCCAGTTCCAAGCCGGTGGCGTCACCGTCGATCACGAGCGTGTCGAGCTTATCGATGCGCACCGTCCGATCACCGGCCGCCAACTCCGCCCGGCCGGCGAGCGCCACCACGAGGACGAGGTCCGCGCCGAGCGGCAGACCGACCGGTCCGACGTCGCGGGCCCGATAGACGGCGTGGTGGAAGCGGTCGCGCCGGGTCATGATGTTCAGGTCGAGGATCGGACCGCCCGGCAAGGTGGACGTCACCGCCGCGTCGCCGGCGAAGGTGAAACCGGAGCCGCCCCGCTCGACCAGCACGCTCCCCTCCCCCGCCAGCCGCAGCTCGATCCCGGCGCCGTCCACCACCAGCAAGGTCCGGTCGACGCCGGGAAAGCTGGAGAACGGGCCGGGGCCGCCGACCTTGGCGGCGCTGAGGCGCCAGTCGAAATCGTCCATTCCCGCCCCGGCGGGAGCGACGGCGATCTCCGTCGTCGTCCCGCCGCCGTTCTTCCACGGGGTTTCCACCAATGACGCCCAGGGGATCACCCGCCAAGCCATCGCGGCGCTCATAGGCTCGGCAATACGAGATTGTGCTCGCGGGCCGCCTCGATGGCGTCCTCGTATCCAGCGTCGGCGTGGCGCATGACGCCGGTGGCCGGGTCGTTCCACAGCACCCGCTCCAGCCGGGCCGCCGCCTCGGGCGTGCCGTCGGCGACGATCACCATGCCAGCGTGCTGCGAGAAGCCCATGCCGACGCCGCCGCCGTGATGCAGCGACACCCAGGTCGCCCCAGACGCGGTGTTCAGCAAGGCGTTCAGCAGCGGCCAGTCCGACACGGCGTCGGAGCCGTCCAGCATCGCCTCGGTCTCGCGGTTGGGCGACGCCACCGAGCCGCTGTCCAGATGGTCGCGCCCGATCACGATCGGCGCCTTCAGCTCGCCGCTGGCGACCATCTCGTTGAAGGCCATGCCCAACCGGTGGCGGTCACCCAGCCCGACCCAGCAGATGCGGGCCGGCAAGCCCTGGAACCGGATCCGCTCCCGCGCCATGTCGAGCCAGTTGTGCAGGTGCGGGTTGTCGGGGATCAGCTCCTTGACCTTGGCGTCGGTCTTGTAGATGTCCTCCGGATCACCCGACAAGGCGGCCCAGCGGAACGGGCCGATGCCCCGGCAGAACAGCGGCCGGATATAGGCCGGCACAAAGCCGGGGAAGTCGAACGCCTTGGCGACGCCCATCTCCTTCGCCATCTGGCGGATGTTGTTGCCATAGTCGAGCACGGGGATGCCCTGGGCGTGGAAATCCAGCATCGCCTGGACCTGGACCGCCATCGACTTCTTCGCCTCGGTCTCGACCAGCTTGGGGTCCCGCTCTCGCTTTTCCTCCCACTCCGCCAGGCTCCAGCCCGCCGGCAGGTAGCCGTTGAGCGGGTCGTGGGCGGAGGTCTGGTCGGTCACGGCGTCGGGTCGGATGCCGCGCTCGACCAGCTCGGGGAACACCTCGGCGGCGTTTCCGAGCAAGCCGACCGAGACCGGCTTGCCGTCCGCCTTCGCTTGCTCGAGGATCGCCAGCGCCTCCTCGATGGTGTCGGCCTTGCGGTCCAGGTAGCCGGTCTGGAGCCGCATGTCGATCCGCGACGGCTGGCACTCGACAGCCAGCATGGAGGCGCCGGCCATGGTCGCGGCCAGCGGCTGCGCCCCACCCATGCCGCCAAGCCCACCGGTCAGGATCCAGCGTCCGGCGAGGTCGCCGCCATAGTGGCGGCGGCCGACCTCCACGAAGGTCTCGTAGGTGCCCTGGACGATGCCCTGGCTGCCGATATAGATCCACGACCCGGCCGTCATCTGGCCGTACATCATCAGCCCGACCTTATCGAGCGCGTTGAAGTGGTCCCAGTCGGCCCAGCGCGGCACCAGGTTGGAATTGGCGATCAGAACGCGCGGTGCGTCCTTGTGGGTGCGGAAGACACCCACCGGCTTGCCCGATTGGACCAGCAGCGTCTCGTCGTCGCCCAGCGTCGTCAGGCTCGCCACGATGCGGTCGAACGACTGCCAGTCGCGGGCGGCGCGGCCGATGCCGCCATAGACGACCAGCGCCTCCGGCTTCTCCGCCACCTCGGGATCGAGGTTGTTCATCAGCATCCGCAACGGCGCCTCGGTCAGCCAGCTGCGCGCCGTCAGCTCGGTGCCGCGCGGGCTGCGGATCTTGCGGGCGTTGTCGAGGCGCCCATTATCGCGAGGGGTGCCGGAGGAGGTGGGAGTGGTCATGTCGGTGGTTCCTCGGTGTTGGCTGGTCTCAGACACGATTGGCCCAATCGATCAGCCTGTGGAGCATCGGCTTCAGCACGGCGCGGAGACGGTCGGACTTGGCGGCGTCATAGCTCCAGGGCGGCGCCTCGTCCGTCAGGTAGGCGCGCTGCGCCAGCTCCATCTGGATGGCGTGGACGCCGCCCGCGGGGTCGCCGTAATGGCGGGTGATCCAGCCGCCGCGGAACCGGCCATTGACGACATGGCTGTAGCCGTCGGCCGAAGCGCAGGCTTCGGCGACGATCGCCTCGGCTTCCGGATCGCAGGACGCTCCGCCATTGGTGCCGATGTTGAAGACCGGCAACTCGCCGTCGAACAGCCGGGGAACCAGGGAGCGGATCGAATGGCAATCATACAGCGCGACGCGCGGATGCCTGGCGCGAAGGCGCCGGACCTCGGCCGACAGGGCGTCGTGATAGGCCGCGTGATAGGGCAGCCGCCGCCGCTCGATCTCCTCGGCGGAAGGGCCGGCGGCGTCGCGGTAGAGTGGCACGCCGTCGAAGGTCGTGGTCGGACACAGGTCGGTGGTCGCCTGCCCAGGGTAGAGCGAGGTCCCGCTCGGATCGCGGTTGACGTCGATCACATAGCGCGAGGTGGTGGCGCGCACGACGGTGGCGCCCAGCTCCTCGCCGAAGTCATAGAGCTGGTCGATCCACCAGTCGGTGTCCTCGATCCCCAAGGCCCGCTCGGTCAGCTGGGCCTTGACGGCGTCGGGGATGCCGAGCCCGACATGGGGCATCGACAGGATCAGCGGCGCGTCGCGCCGTTCGACGATCGGCATCTCCATCACTCACCTCGCCAGACACGGGAATGAAGCGGATTGTAGCCGATGCGGTAGGCCAGTTCCGCTGGGCGCTCGATATCCCAGATCGCCAGATCGCACCACTTGCCGGGCGTCAGGGTGCCGATCTCGTCGTCGCGTCCCAGCGCCCGCGCGGCGTTGCGGGTGACGCCGGCCAGCGCCTCCTCCGGCGTCAGGCGGAACAGCGTGCAGGCCATGTTGATGGTCAGGAGCAGCGAGGTCAGCGGCGAGGTGCCGGGGTTGGCGTCGGTCGCGATGGCGATCGGCACGCCAGCCTCGCGGAACAGCGCCACCGGCGGCGCCTGGGTCTCGCGCAGGGTGTAGTACGCGCCGGGCAGCAGGGTCGCGACCGTGCCGGCCGCCGCCATGGCCGCGACATCGGCCGCGTCGGCGTATTCGACATGGTCGGCGGACAGTGCGCCGAACCGCGCCGCCAGTGCTGCGCCGTGGAGCGACGACAGCTGCTCGGCGTGGATCTTGACCGGCAGGCCCAGGTCCCGCGCCGCCTGGAACAGCCGCTCGACCTCCGCTGGCGAGAAGGCGATGCCCTCGCAGAAGGCGTCGACCGCGTCGGCCAGTCCTTCGGCATTGACGGCGGGCAGCATTTCAGCTATGACGTGATCGATATAGGCACCACTGTCGGTGAATTCCGGCGGGGTGGCGTGGGCGCCCAGGAATGTCGTCTCGACACCGACACGCCGTTCGCGCCCCAGCCTGCGGGCGGCGCGGAGCTGGCGAAGTTCGGCGGCGGTCTCCAACCCATAACCCGATTTGATCTCGATGGTGGTGACGCCCTCCGCCAGCAGCGTGTCCAGCCGGGGCAGCGCCGCCTTGACCAGCGCGTCCTCGTCCGCGTGGCGGGTGGCGGTGACGGTCGACAGAATGCCGCCACCGGCCCGCGCGATCTCCTCATAGCTGGCGCCCTCCAGCCGCATCTCGAACTCGGCGGCGCGGTCGCCGCCATAGACCAGATGGGTGTGGCAGTCGATCAGCCCCGGCGTGATCCAGCGCCCAGCGCAGTCGATGGTCTCGGCGGCATCATGGCCCCGGGCCTGTTCGCCGGTGCCGACGAAGGCGATCCTGCCGTCACGGCAGCCAATGGCGCTTCCGGAACCCAGGGCGCCGTAGGGCGTCCCGGTGACTTCCATGGTCGCGAGCCGCGCGTTGATCCAAAGTCGATCCAGCTTCAAGCCCCGTCCCCCTATCGTTCCAGTGGTTTTCAACCGCCCTGTATTGTATATACAATTAACGCCGGATTAAGCTTCGTGTCCAGACTTCGTGGGAGCCGTCATGAAATTTTTCGCCGAGAGCGCCTTGCTGGCCGAGGGTTGGAGCCGGAACGTCGTGTTCGACGTCGATGACGCCGGCCTGATCACCAAGGTGAAGGTGGACGGCACGCCGGACGATGCCATGAAATTGGGCGCCGTGGTGGTGCCGGGCATGGCGAACCTGCACAGCCACACGTTCCAGCGCGCCATGGCCGGCTTGGCGGAGCGGCGCGGCGACAGCGCCGACAGCTTCTGGACATGGCGGCAGACAATGTACGGCTTCCTCGACAAGTTGACACCCGACGATGTCCAGGCCATCGCGGCGCTGGTCTGCGCCGAGATGCTGGAGGCCGGCTTCACCACGCTGGGCGAGTTCCACTACCTGCATCATGACCCGGCGGGCGCCGCCTACGCCGATATCGGCGAGATGACCGGGCGCGTCGCGGCGGCGGCCTCGTCCACGGGGATCGCGCTGACGCTGCTGCCGGTCTTCTACGCCCATGGCGGGTTTGGCGGCATGGCACCGACGCCAGGACAACGGCGCTTCATTAATGATCCCGACCGCTACGCCCGCCTGATGGAAAGCGCTGGTCGCCACGTCAAGGCGGTTCCAAACGGCAGAATTGGCGTGGCGCCCCATTCGCTTCGCGCCGCCACGGTGCAGGAGATCGGCGACATCCTGCCGTTGGCCGACGGAGGTCCCATCCACATCCACGTCGCGGAACAGGTCAAGGAGGTCGAGGACTGCGTCGCATGGTGCGGCAAGCGGCCGGTCGAATACCTGCTGGACTCGTTGCCGGTCGACACCCGCTGGTGCGCCATCCACGCGACGCACATGACCCCGTCCGAAACCGAGGCGCTGGCGCGGTCCGGCGCCGTCGCCGGGCTGTGCCCCGAGACCGAGGGCAATCTGGGCGATGGGTTGTTCGACGCGCCGCGCTATCTGACCGCCGGCGGGCGGTTTGGCATCGGCTCCGACAGCCACATCCACATCGGTCTCGCCGAGGAGTTGCGGCTGCTGGAATACGGCCAGCGGCTGGTCTTGCGGAGCCGCAACGTGCTGTGCGAACCCGGTGGCTGGACGGGCGACGTGCTGTTCCGCCGCGCCGTCGCGGGGGGAGCCCAAGCCCTGGGCCAGCCAACCGACAGCCTCCGCGTCGGACAGCGGGCGGACTTCGTCACGTTGGACGAGACCCATCCCTCGCTGGCCGGCCGCCCGCCGGAACAGATGGTCGACGCCTGGATCTTCGCGGGCGACAAATCCTGCGTGCGCGAGGTCCGCGTCGCCGGCCACCCGGTGGTGACCGAGGGCCGCCACAAGTCACGCGACCCAATCCGCGCCGCCTACGCCAAGGTGCTGACCAGGATCAACGGGTAGGCTCGGGAGATGGACTGGCGGGCGGCTCTGACGCTGGACGGCATGGGCCCGCTCTACGAGCAGGTCAAGCGGGCGATCATGCGCCCGATCCGTGATTCCGTCTGGAAGCCCGGTGACAGGATCCCGCCCGAGCACGATCTGCTGAGCCACTTCGCCGCCTCGCGCATGACGATCAACCGGGCGCTCCGCGAACTGGCCGAGGAGGGCTACGTCACCCGCCACCGCCGGATGGGTAGCTTCGTCGCGGTGCCCCCCGCCCCCACCGCGATCCTCGACATCGTGGACATGGCGACCGTCATTCCTCAGCGCGGCCAGGACTACCGCTTCGATCGCATGGCGCGCGAGATCGTCAAAGCAGACCCGGAACTGGCCGCCAAGCTGGGGGTGGCGCTCGGGGACGCGGTCTGCCGCGTCGTCGGCCGCCATTTCGCCGATGGCGAGATCGTCGAGTTGGAAGAACGCTGGATCAACCTGACCGCCGTTCCGGCCGCCGCCGATCTCGCCTTCGAGGACGTCAGCCCCAACCATTGGCTGGTCGCCCACGTGCCCTGGACCGAGGCCGAACACACGATCTCCGCGATCAACGCCGATTCGGATCTGGCGGCGGCGCTGCGTTGCCCAGTCGGAACCGCCTGCCTGCTGCTGGAGCGCCGGACCTTCCTGGAGGACCAAGTCGTCACCCTGGCCCGCCTGATCCATCCCGGCTCCCGGCACAAACTGACCGAGCGTTTCACACCGCGAACATAGAGGGGTGTGACAGCTGAAGGCGGTTACATCAGGTTTCGTGCCAGCTTGCTGGCGGACGGGGGATCGAGGTGGAGCAGCCCTTTTGATGAAGGGAGATGAAGAATGCTGTGACCGCGTTGCTGTTCGGCCAAGACGACGGAGCGCTAGGATCCGATGGCACATGGCTATCGGCGTTTCCTGTGCCAGGGCTGCGGGCGGGGCTTCAATGAGCGGACCGGCTCGGTGCTGAACCGGCTTCAACCGCCAACCGACGTGGTTCTTCTAATCCTGCTACCGCACGGCCTAGTGTTCAGCCGTGAAGCGCTCCGCGACCGGGAGCCAAACTGGCGCCGCTGTTGACCCATATTCTGCGCCAGCGTCGCAAGCGCAAGCGCAAGGCTGTCCGCAGTTGGTATGCCGATCAGACCTACATCAAAGTCGCCGGTCAGTGGCGATATCTGTACCGGGAACTGTACCGGCCACTTGATCGCGACGGCAACCTAGTCGATGTCAGCCTGAGAGAAACCCACGATCAGGAAGCCGCCGCGTTGCCAAGCCTTTGTCCTCCCACCAGATCAAAGTTCAACAGATGGCCTCGCTGCTATTCGCAGGAACCTGCCGTGCATTAGGATGCGAAACATGGCCTAAGGATGTTCATTGAGCTTGTTGATTTCTGCTTCGATGGCTTCCAACCGCGAGATTAGCCTCATTTTCTCAGAATTCAATCGCCGAAGACGCTGTTCTCGCCGTCCCAATGACTCCTCCGGCAGGCGAAGACGCTGTTTGAATTCAACAATCTCGCGCCTTAGCAGATTCGGACGAACGAGCCCTTCGCGACGCGCACGGTCAATCTCGTGATCAGTAAGCGTAATCACTTGGTAAGCGGTAGCGTATGAACCGGGAAGCTCATCCTGCTGAAGACGGCCATCCCTGACCGCCTCATAGACGGACCTGAGTTGAATTGCCACCGATCGCCCGAACGGCAAATCGGAACCAGATATGAGAGACTCATACTCAGCACGGCCAAGCTTGCCATGAGCTTCCGCCAAACGACGGCCGATATACAGGAAGCGTTTGCGGACCTCCTCCCATTGACCGCGGATGTCCGAGATGAACTCCTCGCGGGTCGATAGTGGTGCGAGGGAGTCCAGAGCTTTTTCTACCCTGCTGTCTGGAAGGCGTTTCGCAGCCGCTTTGGAAATCATTGCCATATCAGGACTCCAACTGATGCCGGACGTACTTCCATACGCCGGTGAACTCTGTCCCACCCTTCGCGGATGATACCTCGGCCACTCCCAGGCCCTTCCGCCCAAGCACATGGACATCTTCGAAGGAGGGGATCTCTATCGGACAGAGTTCTCCCGTCTCCACCAACTCATGTTTGGCTTGAATGAATGATGAGGTCCGCCGATTCACCTTTGCGAGTAGGTAAGCGGCCCTCTTACCCAATTGACGGATCAGCCCCATCCATGGTTGGACGCTTTCCAAGTCGTCGCCTGTATGCCCGACTGGTACCAGGATGAAGTCCGCCGCGAGGATCAGGCGCTTCATATCGTCGATGTACTCCTCGACCGAAGTGGGGGTATCGATGATCAGCAGATCGACATCCTTGACTTCCTTCAGGGCGTTGATGGCGTCAATTATCGATGCGGAATGATGTTGGATCTGAATGACGCCTTCTTCCGGACGCTTTCCCCACCAACGGGTGAGGGTAGCCTGAGGATCCAGGTCCATGGTGGCGACACGGGCGCCATCCATCGCCGCGGCAACAGCTAGGTTCCGGGCGGTGGACGTCTTCGAAACACCGCCCTTCGGCGACGTTATCAGAACTATCTTGTAATGCCGCTCACTGGAGGGCAGCGTTTGGATCTTTGCGGTACGGTTTCTGCTTACCATGGTCGTGGTGCTTCCCGGCAATCGGTGTATGGCCTGGTTCTACCGGGTTGGCGCCTTGGTGGGAAGCGCGCTCGTCAACGATATCCCATACCGACAGGCGTGAAACATCAACTGTGTTCGAAGCGCATCGGTCATCATTGGTGTTTACACGTAAACAGCTCGCGAAGACGGTTGTCGAGCTCTGCCGATGTCTCTCTGATACCCGAGGGCACTCGTCTCTATCGACTTAGTGTTTACATGTAAACAGGCGCCCACATCCTAGTGCCGGGGGGCTTTCCTGGTGTGGCAGAGACCACGGTAAAAAGATTTCTCGATAGCTGCAATTTTCGTCACCTTTGACGCTTATCTGCCCCTCAGACAATCTTGGTGGAGGCACGACCCAAAGTTGTAATTTCGTCAAATTATGCATCTAAAATTTTTATCGATGGCTGGCGCGAAGGCTAATTCGCAAATCCGACGGAACTCTCCCGAGTGTGGTGTGCGCCGGTTCGCGGTATCTCGACGCCATTGTCGGCAAAATGCTGGCGGTGCTCAAGCGCCGCCGTAGCCCAGGCATCAAGCCGCGCGGGGCGGGGCGGGGCGGGGCGGGGCGCGGACCATACTCATGGGCACTGACGTATGAATACCGTTGGCGTTGATTGCAGCCATCGTCTTCATGGCGATTCACGCAGTTGCCTGAGGCGCCCATCGGTGATGTTGGTGGATTGATGAATGGAGATTGGCGGAACGGTGGCGGCCATGATGGCCTGGGTCAGGAGGATTGTAATCAGCCAGACCGATGGTTGTCGCGTCTCACGCGGTCAGGGGGGGAGGGGGGGACGCCCCCATTCCCGCTTGGGGATCGTCGATCATCAGCGCGAGAAGGAGGTGGGCGTGGGTCCATGCCTTGACCGGCCCTTCGTGCTTGGCCTGGGGGCGGTCAAGGTCAAGCGGGGACTTCGATCGCTTGAAGGCGCGTTCGACCTGCCAGCACACGCTGTGGAGCGCGGCGAATTGATCCCGGTGATCGCGGGATCCGTCAGCGAGGTGATCACGACAAAGTGATCACGACAAGTTGCTCGACCGCGGCCAGGGTGCGTGGGCCGATGGCGTGGTGCTGGCCCTTGCCGCTGACGTGGTGCGTCACCTTGACCGCCCCTTCGACCGCCTCGGGCGGCTTGGGCCGGATCACCAAGCGCAGGCGGATGGGTTCGAAGCTTCCCCGCGACTTGCACAGGTGGACGGTCATGTCATGGCTGCCCGGGACCTTCGCCGTCTCGGACAGGCAGAGCAAGTCGGGCAGCCTCCCCGCGTCATCCACCAAGTTCAGGCTGTTTCATGTCGGCAGAATCAGGACATCGGCGCCGCTGGCCAGCCTCACCTTGATGGCGTCGGGCTGGCGATAGCGGCGGTCGGCCAACAGGATCTCCCGCGGCCCGGCCTTCACGGCGTCGAGACGTTCGCCTCGTCCGAGCTAGGTCACGGCGGCATCGCTCATGCGGCCGCGCAACAGATCGTAACTTAGGTGCGGGCGATACGGCTGCCATCCACGACGTGGATGCCGGAGAGGCGTGGCAACGCCTCCGGCGCGCGCACCCGCTCGAGGGATTTCGCGCTCGAGGCCTCCAGCGAAGGTCCGGCCTTCCTCAACCGCTTGAGAAGCGCGATATCTGACACGTCCGTGAAGCCCCGTTCCATCGCCATCGCCGAGCCAGCTCTCAACGAGGGGCCGTCCGGATCCCATAGTGGATCGAGAGGAGCAACAGATCGAGTGGGCTTCCAAGATCGAGGAAGGGTGGCCAAACCATTACTGGCGAGGCCGTCGGACCGGTCACAGCATCACGTCGCCGCCGTTTGGCGAGACGGTCTGGCCGACGAAGAACGACCCGGCCTCGGACGCCAGCAGCAGCGCCGTCGGCGCGATCTCATCGACGCGGCCGAACCGGCCGATCGGCAGTTGCGCCTGCTTCATGGCGCGCCAGCCATCGGACAGGCCCATCAGCATGTCGGTCTCGACAGGGCCGGGTGCGATCGAATTGACGGTGACACCCTTGGGGGCGGCCTCATAGGACAGGGCGCGGGTGAAGCCGACGATGCCGGCCTTGGCGGCGCAGTAGTGCGATTGGCCGGGAGCGCCCTTGTAGGCCAGTTGCGATGAGAAGTTGATCACCCGGCCCCAGCCCTTGTCCGCCATGGCGGGATAGAACTTGCGGGTCACCAGGAAGGTACCGCGCAGGTGGACGCCGATCATCCGGTCGAACGCCTCGACCGAAACATCCTCGAACAGCAAATCGCCGCCGATCCCGGCGCAGTTGACCAGGATATCGACATGCCCCAGCGCCTCGCCCGCCCACTGTGCCAAGCGGTCGACATCGCCTTCCTTGGACACATCGCAGACGGTGTGGACGACCGGCAGGCCGGCGGCATCCTGCTTCGCCGCGAGATCCGCCGCGTTGGCGTCGTCGCCGTATTGGCAATAGCCGACCTTGGCGCCGCTGGCGGCGAACAGCTCGACGATGGCGCCGCCGATGCCGCGGCTGCCGCCGGTCACCAGGGCGGTGCGGCCTTCCAGACTGAATGGGTTCATCTTCGGGACTCCGGTGGAAATATAACGGGTTGTTCAGCGGGCCGACAGCCAGTCGGCATAGGTCCGAATGCCATCCTCCAGCGAGCGGCGCGGCGCGTAGCCAAGGTCGCGCCCGATCGCCCGGATGTCGAAGCGGTGCTGCGGATCGTCCAGCGGGTCGGGACCGGGCTCCAGCTCGATGCTGGCGCCGGGCAGGACCGAGGCCACCACGGCGCCGATCTCGCCCAGGGTCAGATAGGTGCCACCGGTGGCAGTGTAGACCGGACCCTTGCCGGACGGCGCGTCGAGCGCCGCCAGCAACGCCTCCACCGCGTCGTCGACATGGATGAACTGGCGCGCGAAGTCGCGACCCCAGCCCATCCGCGTCGGCCGTCCGGCCCGCGCGTCCTCGATCATCGTCCGGATCACGCAGTCAGTCGTCCGGCCGGGACCATAGACCCAGGACAGCCGGACCGACAGAGCGTCCAACCCGTGCTGCTGGCGATAGGCCGACAGAAGCTGCTCGCTGGCGACCTTGGTGGCGCCATAGACGCTGGTCGGCCGCAGCGGCACGTCCTCGGGCACGCCCTCGGGATCGGCGGGTTCGGTGGTCGGGCCATAGGCGCTGGTCGAGGAGCAGAAGACCACCCGGCGCATCCGGCGGACGCGGGCCAGTTCCAGGATGTTGGCTGTTCCGACGACATTCGCCTGCACGATGCCATAGGGGTTGTCGATCATCACCATCGGACCGGACACGGCACCACAATGGACCACCGCCTCGACCTCGAAGCGGCCGGCCAGAGCGTGCAGGCGGTGGATGTCGGTCAGATCCGCCGTCTCGACCTCGGGATCACCAGGCTTCGGCGCCATATCGAGGCCGATCGCCGGGCGACCGTTGGCGCGCAGGCGGGCGAGCAGCGTCCGGCCGATCAGGCCGGAGGCGCCGGTGACGAGGATGCGGCCTTCGCTCATATCATCGCTTCCTTGGGTTGGGGGATATGGACATGCCGCGCCTCGGCCTCGTGCTCGACCGCCAGTTCCGCCGACAGCAGCTTGACCGTGTACGGGTCCTTGGGCGAGGCGAAGACATCCTCCAGGGGGCCCGCTTCGACGATCCGTCCCCGGTTCATCACCGCCACGTCGTGGGCCAGCGACCGCACGGAGTTCAAATCATGGGTGATGAACAGGGCCGACAGCCGCATCCGGGACTGGAGATCGCGCACCAGATCGATGATCTGGGCGCGCACCCGGATATCCAGCGCCGTGGTCGGCTCGTCGAACACGATGAAGTCGGGTTCGGTCACCAGCGCGCGGGCGATGCCGACGCGCTTCTGCTCGCCGGCGGTCAGCTCATGGGGATAAAGCTCCGCGTGGCTGGTCGGCAGGTTGACCAGATCCAGCGCCCGGTGGACCCGCCTCAGCCGTTCGGCAGCCGACGCCTTCTCCAGCATGCGGAGCGGTTCGTCCACCAGCCGCATCACCTTCCAGCGCGGGTTCAGCGCCACATAGGGTTCCTGGAACACCATCTGGATGCGGCGGCGCAGCGGCCTGAACTCGGCCTCGGGCATCGTGGTGATATCGCGCCCGTCGAACCGGATGGCGCCGCCGCTGGCGTCCAGTAGGCGGACCAAGCACTGCCCGATCGTCGTCTTGCCGGACCCGCTCTCGCCAACCAGCGCCAGCGTCTCGCCGCGCCGGACCGAGAAGGAGACGCCATCGACCGCGCGGACCTCCTCGCCGGGGCGGCTTCCGGCGAAGATCTTCAGCAGGTTCGAAACCTCCAGCAACGGCTGGCCCTCGCTGGCTGTAGCCCGGATCGACGGCACCGGCCGCGCCTTGGCGGCGTCCAGCAGTTCCTGGCTATACGGGGTTCCGGGTTTCGCCAGGAAGCCGGTGACGTCGCGCATCTCGACGATCCGGCCCTGCCGCATGATGGCGACCCGGTTGCAATAATGGGCGATGATGCCGAGGTCGTGGGTGATCAGGACGACCGACAGCCCCAGCTCGCGCGACCGCTCGACCAGCATGTCGAGCACCTGGACCGATACCGTCGCGTCCAGGCCCAGCGTCGCGTCGTCAGCCAGCAGCACCTTCGGCTCGGTGATCAGCGCCATGGCGATGACGACCCGCTGTGCCATGCCGCCGGACAGCTCGTGCGGATAGGCGCGAGCCCGCTCGGCCGGATTGACGATGCCGACATCGCCCAACAGCTTGACCGCCTTGGCCCAGGCGTCCTTCCGCGACAGTTTGCGATGGCTGCGCAGCACGCGGACGATCTGATTGCCGACCCGTTCGACCGGATCGAGCAGGGCCTTGGCGTTGGTGCCGATCAGGGCCACTTGGCCGCCGCGCACCTGGCGGCGCTCGCCCTCATCCATCCGCTCGAGCTGGCGGCCCATGATCTCGACCGTTCCGCCGACCCGCCGGCCGCCCTCGGGCAGCAGGTCGATGATGGCGCGGGCGAGCACCGACTTGCCGGCCCCGGTTTCGCCGACGATCCCCAGGATCTCGTTCGGCCGCAGCTCGAACGCGACATCCTGGAGGATGGTCCGGTCGCCGTCCGGCGTGTCGAACACGACCCGCAGCCCCTCGACCGACAGGACGGGCTTCATATCAAGTTCGGATCGCGTCATCGGCTTTCTCCCAATGTTCCAGGAACGGGGCCGGGGACGGGGAGGGCGACGCCGGCTGGCGCCTTGGTCTTGCGGGCTCTGCTGGGGTCCAGCAGGTCTCGGACCACGTCGCCCAGCAGCGCGAAGCACAGCACGGCGACGACGATGGCGAGGCCCGGGAACAGGGAGACCCACCAGACGCCCAGGATCATCTGCTGCGCCCCGGTCGAGACCATCAGGCCCCATTCCGGCGTCGGCATCCGGACCCCGGCGCCGATGAAGGACAGGCCGGCGGTTAGCAGGATCGCCATGCCGATCGAGATGGAGACCTGGACCATGGCGGGCATCAGGGCGTTGGGCAGGATGTGGCGGAACATGATGTCGAGATCGCCGGCCCCGCTGCACCGTGCCGCCGCGACGAACGGCCGCTCGCGCAGCGACAGCACCTCCGCCCGGATCAGCCGGGCGAAGATTGGGATGAACAGCACCGCCAGCACGATGGCGACGTTCCAGATCTCCTGTCCCGTCACCGAGACCAGCGCCATGCCTAGCACGAAGATCGGGAAGGCTTGGACGAAGTCGAAGATCCGCATGGCGAGCCCCGACAGCCAGCCCCGGTAATAGCCGATCACCAGCCCCAGCGGCACGCCGACGACGAAGGCCAGGGCCACCGAGGACACGCTGATCAGCAGGTTGATCCGGGTCGCGTGGATGACGCGCGACAGCACGTCCATGCCGGTGATGTCGGTGCCGAACCAGTGCGCCATCGATGGCGGCTGGAGCGAGGCCGCCGGATCGGCCTCCATCGGTGAATACGGGCTTATGATTGGGGCCAGCACGATCAGGGCGATCTGCATGAGCAGCAGCGCCAGCCCGATCACGGCCGCCGGACGGCGCAAGGCTTGGGGAACACGCGTCATACCCTGATCCTCGGATCGACGAGTTCATAGAGGATGTCCACCACCAGGTAGACGACGAGGATGAAAGCGGACGCCACCAGGATGAAGCCCTGCAACGCGGGGTAGTCGCTGTTCATGACCGCCTGCACCGCGTATTGGCCAAGGCCGCCCCAGGAGAAGATCGTCTCGACCAGCACCGCGGCGCCCAGCAGGAAACCGACCAGGAAACCGATCATGGTGATGATCGGCGGCAGGCTGTTGCGGAGCGCCGCCCGGATGATCACGCGCTCCGGCACGCCGCAGGCGCGGGCGTGGCGCACGAAGTCGCTGCGCCAAACGCCTGCGAAGATGCTCTGCGTCATCTTCATCAGGGCGCCCGCGTTGACTATGGCGATGGTCAGCACGGGAAGCAGCAGCCGCCCGACCGCCGACCAAAAGGTCTCCAGGTCACCCGCCACCAAGCTGTCGATGGTCAGGAAGCCGGTGACGTAGGGCGGCGGCGACATCATGGCGTCGATCCGCCCGAACGGCGCCGCCGCCCAGCCAAGCAGCGTGAAGAAGAAGTAGATCAGCAGCAGGCCGATCCAGAAATCCGGGATGGCTCCCGCCGCCAGCCCATAGATCCTGGACGCGACATCGACCGGCCCTCCCGCCCGAACGACCGACACCACGGCGATCACGACGCCAATCACCACCGTCAGGATCATGGCGTAGAAGATCAGCTCCAACGTCGCCGGCGCCCGCTCCATCAGGTCGACCGTCACCGGGTTCGACGTGAAGATCGACACGCCGAGATCGCCGTGCAGGACGTTCCCGACATAGCTGACGAACTGGGTCCAGACGCTGTCGTTCAACCCCAGCCTGTCGCGAAGCTGCGCCACCGCGTCCGGCGTCGCCATGTTCCCCAGGAGGAGGATGGCGGGATCGCCGGGCAGCAGGCGGATCAGGAAGAACGTCACCAGCAGGACGCCGAACATCTGTGGAATGACAAGCGCCAGCCGTCCCAGGACGATCTGCAAGGCGCGCGGCAGGCTATCCCACCGACTTCGGAATGCTGCGAGCATGAGTGTTTTCCCTGATCGCTTCTATGGATCACTTCTTCTTGAAATCGTACCAGCTGTTGCTGTTCGGCGTGTACCAGGAGAAGCCTTCCACATTGGTGCGGACGGCGAGCTGGTAGCCGGGATTGAACAGGAAAACCCAGGGCGCCTCGTCGATCACCAGTTCCTGGACGCGCTTCATGTCGGCCTCACGCGCGGCGACGTCGGTCGAGGTCAGCGCCTTGTTGATCAGCTGGTCGACCTCCTCGTTCTTGTAGTGCGAGTAGTTGACCATCGACTTGCTGTTGATGAACAGGTTCGAGACGTAGGCGGCATCCGGGACGATCGCCATGTCACGGATGAAGTACATGGGGATCGTGCCCTTGGAATAGCGCTCGACTAGGCTGGAGGACGGCAGCTTGACCAGCTCGGCGTTGATGCCGGCGCGGGCGAACGAGGTCTTCAGGATGACCGCGATCTGCTCCTCGATCGGCTCGCCGGTCCGATAGCCGATTTCCGTCTTGAAGCCGTCGGGATAACCCGCCTTCGCCAGCAATTGCTTGGCCTGGGCGACATTGTCGGTGTAGGGGAACTTCTCGTCGGTATAGGCCGGGTAGATCTCGGAGACCGGGCTTTTGGTCGGACGCGCCGTCCCCATGTAGACGCTGCCTTCGATGTCTGGACGCGACACCAGATAGTTCATCGCTTGGCGCACCTCCTTCTTGTCGAAGGGAGGCGTGTTGTTGTTCATCTCCAGCCGGTGCGTGTAGTTGCCGAACACCTTCCAGACCTTGACGGTCGGGATGTTGGCCGCCAACGCGATCTCGCGCGGCGTCAGCCATTCCGCCACGTCGATCGAGCCGCCCTGGAGGGCCGCCAGACGGTTGGCCGAGGTCGGCATCTCCTTGAAGATCACCTTCTTCAGGGCCGCGGCGCCGCGGTAGTAATAGGGGTTGGCCTCGTAGACCACTTCCTGGCCAGGCGCGTAGCGCGCGACGTGATAGGGCGCGAAGGACGCGCTGTCGGTCGCGAGGAAACGGGCCGCCCAAGGGTCCTCGGGCGTGATGTGCTTCTTCGCCTCGACCGAATCGATGATGCCGAGATCGTTGTTGATCCACAGCCGGTCCAGCAGCAGCGACGGATTGGGAATGGTGATCTTGACGGTGTGCGCGTCGATCTTCTGGAAGGCGTCGAAGCTGTCGATCTTGAGGATCTGCGTCATGTACCACTGGAACGTGGCCTTCATGTTCCAGCCGCGCTCGAAGGTCCACATCACGTCGTCGGCGGTCATCTCGTTGCCGGCGGCGCTCTTGACGCCCTTCCGCAGGTGGAAGGTGATCGACTTGTTGTCCGGGCCGAGCTCGTAGCTCTCGGCCAAAGCACCCTCGATCTTGGAGAAGTCCTCGACCATGGCGCCGTTCTCGTCGGTCTTGGTGCCATAGACCAGCAGGCGCTCGAAGATGTTGCGGCGCGCCTCGTGGCCGGCCTCGGTCGGCGGGTATTCCTGGTCCAGCGATTCCGGTGTCCGCGGCCCGGCCACCAGCAGTGTTTCCTTGGCGCTCTGGGCCGACACGACCGTCGTCGTCGCCATCAAGGCCACGGCCATCGCGGAAAGCGTGACCGGCCAGGACTTCATGCGGATCATCGATGTCTCCTTCTGTTTGCGGGGTAAAGGCTAAGGGGCGAGGCTGATCTCGATCGGGGGCACCGGGACGAACTCGCAGTCGGCGTCCGTGCCGTCGCGGTGGATGAGCATGGCGAACCGGCCGGGCTGGCCGCCCAGCGCCGTGATGCCGGCGTGCCAGACGTCGGGGTGGTATTGCATGACGACATCGCCCGGCACCTCGAAGGCCCGGGACCGCGCCACATCAGGGCCGCCTTCCGGCTTGGCGGGGCAGACGACGACCAGGTACGAGGCGACCTCGAGCGGGAAGAAGGTCTGCGATGAGAACGCGTGCCGCTCCATCAGATCGATCCGGTGGGACGAGGTTCCAGAGGGCGGCGGCGCCGACAGGACCTCCAACGCCGATAGGGCCGCGTGACGGTCGTTCCGAGGCGCCGTGGCGTCACCCGGTTCGAAGACCAGCGTGCCGAATGGCGCGAAGCCGGCGCGGTCGACCGGCTCGACGGTCAGCTCAAGCGCCATCGGTCGCGGCATCCCGGGCCAGCCAGTCGCGCGCGATCTCCTCGCGGGTGGTGAACCAGACGTCTGCGTATTGCTGGGCGTAGTCGAAGAAGCGCTTCAAGGACCGGATGCGGCCAGCGCGGCCGATCATGCGGGGATGAAGGCCAATCGACATCATGCGGGGGCCGCGCGCCGCCTCGGCGTAGAGCACGTCGAAGCTCTCGCGCATGTAGGTGAAGAAGTCGTCGGCCTGCGCCAAGCCGGGCGAACTCCAGAACCGGATGTCGTTGACGTCGCAAGTATACGGAACCACCAGCCGCCGCGTGTCGCCGACCTGGACGAAGTAGGGCACGTCGTCGTTGTAGGCGTCGCTGTCATAGAGGAAGCCGCCTTCCTCGGTGATCAGCCGCCGGGTGTGGACGCTGGCGCCGTAGCGGCAGTACCAGCCGACCGGGCGCTTGCCGCAGGTCTTCTCGAAGGACTTGATGGCGAGTTGGATATGCTCGCGCTCCTCCTCCTCGGTCAGGCGGAAGACCTCCTCCCACCGATAGCCGTGGCTGCACACTTCGTGACCAGCCTCGACCACCGCCTTGGCGACGGCGGGGTTCTGCTCGAACGCCACGGCGCAGGCGAAGAAGGTCGATCGGATGCCGGCGGCGGCGAGGGCGTCCAGGATGCGCCAGACGCCGACCCGGGAGCCGTACTCATACATCGACTCCATCGCCAGGTTTCGGATGTCCTTGGGGAAGGCGTAGCTTCCCCACTCGGTCATCGGCTCCTGATCGGGGTCTCCCATCGCGAAGGACCGCTCGGACCCTTCCTCGTAGTTGACGACCACGTTGATCGCCAGACGCGCGCCGTTCGACCACCGGCCCGTCGGAAAATCCGGACCGTAACCCACCAGATCACGGGGCGGGTGGATAGCTGAACCTGATGGCATCGGGTCCTCCGCTGTGAGTGCCTGCAGGATTGCGTGCAATCCTGTCAACAATCAGCAAAGGATATGCCAGACCCGGCGTTACCGGAAGATTTTTTGTCGGAGGACGGTCACGATCGGGCGAACTCGTAGATATCGACTTCGTTCCTGCGGGTTTCCGTGAGATCGAGGCTGGAAACTATGTGGTCGAAGTGGTGCGCCATCTGGGCGGCGGCGGCGTCCGGATGGTTCTCCGCGATGCACTCGACAAGGTGCGAATGCTCATCGGTCAGGCAGAGGATGCCACTTTTCTTCTCATAGACCGATTGCACCAGCACGCAGCGCCGGATCAGCAATCCCAGCATCCGCTCCAGTACCGGGTTGCCGGCGATCTCGGCGATCAGGACGTGGAACTCGGCGGCGGTCCGGTTGACGTTGGGACGCAGCGCTTCGAACGCCTCGCGCTCATCGGCCAGATGCCGGCGCAGGCTATCGATGTCGTCGGCGGTGGCGCGCTCGCAGGCCAGCCGGACGACGACGCATTCCAGATGACGCCGGGCCTCGAAGACGTTGTGGGCGTCCTCGATCGTCGGCCGGGAGATGAAGGCTCCCTTGTTCAGTTCGAAGACGACGACATCCTCGTCGCGCAGCCGCTCCAGCACGCGGCGCACCCGCGAGCGTGGAACGCCGTAGGCGTCGGCCAGCTTGACCTCGTTGAGGTGCTGGCCCGGACGAAGATGCTTGTCGATGATCGCGTCCACCAGACGATCATAGATGACATCCTCGACCGGATGCTTGCCCCTGACCTTGTCGCTCTTGCCTTGTCCGTCCATGCCAACCTGCGGGATACCTACCATGACGGGCGCTTATACAGCGTTTCGTCGGGCGGGTCGCCTCTCCAGAGTGTGAGGCCGGCCAGGATGCCTGCGGGAGGCTCAGAGAAAGCCGATCGACAGCCAGGGAATGGCCGCGACCAGGATCAGTCCGACCAGCAGCGCCACCATGTAACCCACGATCGGGCGCATGCCCTCGTCGGGATTGACGCGGCCGATCGCCGAGGCGACGTAATAGCCGACGCCGAACGGCGGGGCGAACAGGCCCATGCCCATCGACAGGATCACGATCATGGCATACTGCACCTCGTGGACGCCCATCTGCTTCGCGATCGGGAACAGCAGCGGACCGAACAGCACGATCGCCGGGATGCCCTCCAGGACGCTGCCCAGCACGATGAAGGCGACGATCGACATGGCTATGAAGGTGAACCTGCCGCCGGGCAGGCTCGCCATCAGCTGCGCCAGATCTGTCGAGAAGCCGGATCGCGTCAGGCACCAGGCCATGCCGGTCGCCGTGCCGATGATCAGCAGGATCGCGCCCGACAGGGCCGCCGTCTCGACCAGCATCGGCATGATCCGCCGCCAGTCGAAGCGGCGGTAGATCAGGATGCCGACGATCACCGAATAGACAATGCCGATGGTCGAGACCTCGGTCGCGGTGGCGACGCCCTCGACAACCGCGGCGCGGATGACGAAGGGCAGGGCCAGGGCGGGCAGGGCGACGAACAGGCTGCGGCCGATCTCGCGCCGGTCGGGACGGCGCACCCGCGACAGGTCCTCGTCGCGGTACCGCATCCGCACGACGAAACACAGCATGATCGCCAGGACCACGCCGGGCAGCAACCCGCCGGTGAACAGCGCCGCGATCGAGACGCCGGTGACGGAGCCGATCGTGATCAGCACGATGCTGGGTGGGATCGTCTCGGTCTGGGCGCCGGTCGCCGCCAGCAGCGCGACGAGATCGCCGGGCTTGGCGCCGCGCGCCCGCATCTCGGGGAACAGCACGGGAGCCACCGCCGCCATGTCGGCGGCCTTGGCCCCGGAAATGCCGGAAACCAGGTACATGGCGCCGATCAGCACATAGGACAGGCCACCGCGCACGTGGCCAAGCAGGTTGGCGAGCACGGCCACCATCGCGCGCGCCATGCCGGTCATCTCGATCAGCAGGCCCAGGAAGACGAACAGCGGCACCGACAGCAGGATCAGGTGCGACATCCCCTCGTCCATCCTGCCGATCACGACCAGCAGGGGAATGCGCGTCGTCAGGGCCAGATAGCCGAAGGTCGCCAGCCCAAACGAGAAGGCGATCGGCACGCCGGCGAAGACGCCCGCCGCGACGATGCCGACGAAGAAGATCAGCAGGTTCAACTTGCCCAAGCCCGCCAGGACGGGTTGCAGCAGGACGAACACGGCGATCAGCGCCGCCACGGTCCCGACCGCGCCGAGCACGAGGCGGAAGCTCCCCACCCGCGCCAGCCGGAGCACCGCCGAGGCGATCATCAGGCCGAGACCGACGGGCAGCGCGGCCGCCCGCCACATGTTGGAGATCTCCAGCGCCGGCGTGACGATCTGGTCCTCCTCGTGAGCGAACTCGCTGGCCGGCCCGATCACCAGCAGCAGGAACGCCAGCGCCGCCGCCACGGCGAACACGTCCAGGAAGGCCCTGGTGCCAGGCGAGGCCCAGCTGACCAAGGCGGTCATCCGCATGTGCTCGCCACGCCGGAAGGCCACCGCCGATCCCAACATGGCGAGCCAGAGGAACATGATCGACGCCAGCTCGTCGGACCACGTGATCGGCGTGTGCAGCACGTAGCGCGCCACGATGCCCGAGAACAGCAGGGCGATCTCGGCGGCGACGAGGATCGCCACCGGAAACTCGACGATCGCCCCGAGGATGGTGTCCGCCAAAGCCAGACCCTTGGCGCCGCGGCCCGGAACGGCCACGGCGGCGCCGGTGGGGGCAGTGGTCTTGTGCTCGGCGACGATGCTCATGTCAGGGAGCCCACCGACTTCTCGAAGACGCCCCAGGCCTCATCGCCATACTTGGCCTTCCACTCGGCGTAGAAGCCGCTCTTGCGGAGTGCTGCGCGGAAAGGCTCCGGGTCGGTCTGGTTGAAGGTCAGGCCCTTTTCCGTCAGCGACGCGCGCAGCGCCGCGTTCAGGCCGGCGATGTCCTTCCGCTGCGACAGCCCCGCCTCGTTGAAGCCGCGGCTGACGATCTGGCGGAGGTCATCCGGCACCGATTTCCAGGTCCGGCCATTGGTGATGATCCAGGAGCCGTCCCAGACGTGGTTGGTCAGCGAGCAGTATTTCTGCACCTCGTGGAACTTGGCGGTGTCGGCGATCACCAGCGGGTTCTCCTGGCCGTCGACCACGCCGGTCTGCAAGGCGGTGTAGACCTCGCCCAGGTTGATGCTGGTCGGCGCCGCGCCCAGCGCCTTGAACAGGGAGACGTAGACGGGGCTGACCGGCACCCGGATCTTGAAGTTGTCCAGGTCGGCGGGGCCGGTGATCGGCTTGTTGCGGGTCGTGATCTGACGGAAGCCGTTGTCCCAGATGTTCTCGAAGGCGTGCAGTCCGGCCTTGTCGAAGCCCCTGCGGATATAGCCGCCGAGATCGCCGTCCATCGCCGGCCAGACGGCGTCGTAATCCTTGAAGGCGAAGCCCATGCCATTGATCGAGGCGACGGGCACGAGCGTCGAGAGGATCAGCCCGCCGGTGCTGAAGAAGTCGATCGCCCCCGACCGCACCTGGGCCAGCAGGTCGCTGTCGCCGCCAAGCTGGCTGTTGGGCAGCACGTCGATCTCGATCGCCCCGTTGGTCTCCCGCTTGATCCGGTCCGCCGCCTCCAGGGCCCTGACGTGGAGCGGGTGGGTCGCGGGAAAGCCGTGGCCGAACTTCCAGCTGAAGTCCGCCGCCTTCGCCTTCGAGACGAAGGGCCCCATGGTCGTGGCCGCCGCGACGGCTCCGGTCGCCGCCAGAAAAGTCCTGCGCTTGATCAGCATGGTCGTTCGCTCCCCTTCAGGTATTTTGTTGGTTGGTGGTTTGCTGGTTCCCGGAATCTCACGCTCAGGCGACGGGTTCCGGCCGCCGCCCGGCGAGCGCCGCCTCCAGGATGCCGCGCACCGCCTCCACGGTGACGGGACCCGGATTGAGGCCGTTGTCGGTCTCGACCGTGATCCGCGCCGCCTCGTCGATGGCGCCGCCGTCGAACCCGACCTCGGTCAGGCGGATCGGCAGACCGACCGCCTTGGTCATGTCGAAGATCGCGCCCGCGACATCCGTCACGCCCATGGACGCCGCCAGCTTGGCCATCCCAGCCGGCGCGAAGCGGGCGTTGTAGGCCGTGACGTGCGGAAGGACCAACGAATGCGACAGGCCGTGCGGGACTCCATAGGTGCCGCCGAGCACGTGGGCCAGGCCATGCTGGAGGGCGAAGCCCCCCGTCAGGGCCGCACCCGCCAGATAGGCTCCATAAAGCAGGTCGGCGCGGGCCTCCAGGTCGTCCGGCTGGCGCGCCACGCGGGGCAGGGCGTCCAGGATCGCGCGGGCACCCTCGCCGGCGGCTTGGATGATCACCGGGCTGGCGGTCGGCACGTAGATGACGTCGACGCAGTGGGCCAGCGCGTTCAGCGCGCTGGCTGCGCTGACGGCGACGGGCAGCGAGACCGATAGCGCCGGGTCGTAGATCACGGTGCTCGCGAGCATGCGCAGGCTCTGGTGCATGCGCTTGACGCCCTCGATGGTGATGCCGCAGAACCCGGTCATCTCCGACCCGGAATACGTCGTCGGCACCGTGATGACCGGAACGTCGAGGTCGAGCGCGATGCCCTTGCCGAGCCCGATCGAAGCGCCGCCGCCGACGCTGACCAGGCAGTCCACGTCCATCCCGCGCGCCTTCGCCCGGGTCCGGTGCAGCAGTTCGATCGGCACTTGGGAGATCGCCTCGGGCATCAGGCCGACGCACCGGCCGCCCAGACGCTCGACGACCCGTTCCGCCATGCCGCTCCGGCCCGGCGTCGAGAGCACCAGGGCGCGTTTGGCGCCGAGCCGGTCGACCTCCTCGCCGACCCGGTCGGACGCCCCGACGCCGAACACCACGCGGGGCGGCAAGGCGTTGTAGATGTCGCCGGGAGTGCTGAATTCACGCATCATTCTTCCCCAAGGTTTCTTTGGACGATCCGGTGATCTTCGGGCGACCCGAGCCGCCGCCTCACCAATCGACGATCGTGCCGTCTTCCAGCACCGCCGACATCGCGTGCATCACCTCGGGCTTGAAGGGATGCTTGGCGGCCTCCGTCTCGTTGACCTCGACGCCGAAGCCGACCACGTCCGGCACCTCCCAGTGGCTGCCGACCCGGTGGATGGGGGTCCGCACCACGTCGTCGTACCAGGGCACGGCGCCGCTCATCTCCTCCTGGATCACGAAGTTCGGGGTGGCGATGTCGAAGTGCAGCGCCGCCACGCCGGCCAGCGGGCCGTTCGGGTTGTGCGGCGCGATGCCGATCAGTTCGGCCTCCGCCACCGCCGCGATCCGCTTGCCTTCCAGCAGGCCGCCGGTGTGGTTGAGATCCGGCTGCGCTATGTGCAGCGCCTTCTGGGTGAAGACCGGCAGGAACTCCTTGAGGCCGACCAGCCGTTCGCCCGACGCGATCGGGCATTCCGCCCGCTCCGAGATCTGGCGCAAACCCTCGGTGTCGCCCGGCTGCACCGGCTCCTCGCAGAACATCGGCCGATAGGGTTCCAGCTCGCGGATATACCCCATCGCGGCGGCGACCGAGGACGGCCGGCCGTGGAAGTCGATCATGATGTCGACGCCGTCGCCCACCGTGGAGCGCAGAGCCTCCATCATCTTGCCGACATGGCGCTGGGCCGGTATCGGCGCGGTGTAGGCGCCGTAGGGGATGAACACCACCTTCAGCGCGTCGTAGCCCTTCTCGACCACCGCCGCCGCTCGCTCCTTCAGCGAGCCGATGTCGAAGGTCTCGTAGACCGACTTCATGTCGCCCAGGCCGAGATGGGTGTAGACGCGGACGCGGTCGCGGACCTTGCCTCCCAGCAGGCGCCAGACCGGCAGGCCGACGCTCTTGCCGAAGATGTCCCACAAGGCGTGCTCGATGCCGCTGATCGCGGTCACTCCGACCATGCCGAGCTTGTAATAGCTGAACTTGTTCAGCGCGCGGACGCATTGCTCGATATCGCGCGGATCGCGTCCCAGCAGCATGGGCTCCAGATCCTCCACCGCCGAGGTGACAGCCCGCGTCTTCCAATTGAGGCTGGCCTCGCCCCAGCCATAGAGGCCGGGCTGGTCGGTCAGGACCTTGACGAAGATCCAGTTCCGCATCTCGGCGTTGACCACCACCGTCTTGATGCCGGTGATCCTGATCGGGGTTCCGGCGGTCCGCCGGGCGATGTCCTCGCCTTCCCGGATGGTTTCCGGCCGGATGGTTTCATGGCTGTTCATGGAACAGTCGCTCCTTGGATGCTGGTCTTTTCCCGATTATTCGGCATGGCAGCCCGCACCACGTTCAACCGCGGCTCGCCGGACCGCAGCCGGTCGATGTTCGCCGCGATGAAGGCGTAGCGCCGCCCCGGCAGGGCGTCGGTCCAGGCCGACGAATGGGGGGTGCAGAAGGCGTTGGGAAGATCGTCGAAGCGGAAGCGGGACGGTAGCACCCGATCGTCGGCGCCGGTCGGATAGCCGTACCAGACGTCGAGGAACGCGCCGGAGATCACTCGCCGCGACAGCGCGTCGAACAGCGCCGCCTCGTCCGCGATCGGCGCGCGGGAGACGTTGATCAGCACGCTCGACGGCTTCATGGCCTGGAGTTCGGCGTCCCCGATCAGGCCCCTCGTCTGATCCGTCAGCGGGCAGGAGATGACCAGGAAATCGGCAGCCGCCAAGGCTTCCGGCAGCCGGTCTGGCGTCAGCACCACGTCGGCCAAGCCTTCGGTGTTGGCGGCGTATTGGTCGACCGCCACGACGCGCACCCCGAAGGCTCGGGCGCGCTGGGCGATGGTCCGTCCGATGCGGCCGAAACCGATGATCGCCAGTGTCTTGCCATGGATCTCACCGTGGGGCACCCGCGCCCGGTAGGTGTCGGACCAGGTGTCGCTGCCGAACGACTGGCGCAGCGCGTCCAGCCGGATCTCCCATTGGAGCATCGCCGCCATCACGAACTCGGCGATCGGGATCTCGTGTTCGAAGACATTGCAGACCTCGCACTCCACCGGCAGCGAGGGAATGTCGATGCCGTCCAGCCCGGCGCCCGGCACATGCAGCAGGCGGAAAGCGGGTGCCGCCTCATCCTTGCGGGAGAAGCGCAGCGATATGATCACGTCGTCGCGGCCGATCCGCTGATCGTATTCGGACGCGTACGCGGCCTCGCGCGGCAAGGCTATGATATCGCAAGGTGTCTTCAGTAACGCGGCGAGCTTGTTCTTGTGATTGGCCGCCTCGCCGATCATGAACACTTTCATGGGCTTGGTCCTCCGTTCCGCGAACGATGGGCCACTTGTGTGAGTAGGTCCAACTATTTAATTTGATCGCTCGATAAGCGGGGCTTATTACTGGACCTGTTCTCCAATCGCGACCGCGACATCCAGGAAGGTGCGGATCGCCGGCGACGTGTCGTCACTCTGATAGGCCACCCCCAGCGTTAGGGTGGGGCCGGGGCCTTCCAGTGGACGGTAGACGGCGCCGGGCCGGTCGAACTGCTGCAGGCTCGACGCGATCAGCCCGATGCCGAAATCGGCGGCGGCCAAGGCGATGATCGACTGGGCGGGCGACGCCTCCAGGATCAGCTCGGGGCTGAAGCCGGCTTGTTGGCACAGCGTCAGGATCTCGTCGTAGAGCTTCGGCCCGATCACGCGCGGGAAGATGATGAACCGCTCGCGCGACAGATCCTCCAGCCGCAGGCTGGTCCGCGCCGCCAGGGGGTTGCGGTCGGACAGCACGACATTGAACCGCATCCGCGCGAACAGCCGCGACGACAGCGACTGGTCGTCCAGCGGCGGGTGGAAGATCCCGACATCGATGGCGCCCGACCGCAGCCCCTCCTCCTGTTCCGAGGTGGTCATGACGTGGACGTTGACGCCGAAATTGGGCAGCTCCATCCGGAACCGGTGCATGATCTCGGGGAACACGATGTACAGCGCCGGAGCCGTGACGCCGACCGACAACTGCCCAATCTCCCCCCGGTCGGTTTGGCGCGCCAGCAGCGCCGCGTGCTCCATCTGCCGCAGGATCTTCCGCGCCTCGCTGAGGAACGTCTCGCCCGCCCGGGTGAGGGAGACCCGCCGCTTGTTGCGATGGACCAGCTGGACCTGAAGCTCCTCCTCCAGCGCCCGCAACTGCTGGCTGAGGGCGGGCTGCGTGATGTGGCACCGCGCGGCGGCGCGGTGGAAATGAAGCTCCTCGCACAGGGCCACGAAAAATTGGAGACGGCGGCGATCCATCACCCAGTGATACGGTCTTCTTATCGGATGCTCAAGGGGCGGCGGTGGTGACACGGCTTCCGGCGCCGGGGGCGGCGCTGGGCAGCGGGCCGGTCGGGGTCCGCTGCTGGGAGGCCAGCCACGTGCCGTGCCGGCTCCTTGGGCTGGCGCCCTCAACTATGGCAATTATGCGAAGGCCTGGGGGCCATCTCAGCGGCCGGACAATGATCCGCCACGGAGAAGTTCATAGCTGGTCAGTTTCTCCATGACCTCGTCAACTCATCAAAGCGATGTCTTGTTTCCGGTCTTGTCGGTTTTCTCCCGTGACCGAGACGATCATTCCCGCTTCGACGTGCCAATGGACATCGCCGACTTCCAGATAGTCGCGGTCGTGGGTGATGGCGACGACCGTCATCCCCATGTCGCGCAGGCGCGGCAGTACTTCCCGGTAGAACTTGTCCCGGAAATACGGCTCCTGATCCGCCGCCCATTCGTCCAACACGCAGATCGGCTTCTTCTCCAGGATGGCCGCGATTAGGCTCAGGCGCTTGCGTTGGCCACCCGACAGGCGGACGGTGCTGAACCGGCGATCGGTGATGTTCGCCTTGTGCCCGATCTCCAGGAACTCGAACATGGCTTGGGCAAGCTCCATGTCGATGTGCTGGATGCCGTACAGTTCCTGGAAAAGGTGACCGTCCGAGAACACGACGGCGAACAGGCGGCGGTAGAGCGGCAGGTTGTCCGGCTCCACCACCATGCTGTCGACCGTGATGGTTCCGCTGTAGACGCGATAGAGACCGATAAGCGTGCGCAGCAGGGTGGACTTGCCGGATCCGTTGCCGCCGGTCACCAGGATGATCTTGCCGCGGTCGATCGACAGATTGACCGGACCGATCCAGAACTCGCCGCCGTCATGCGTCCGGTGACCGAAGATGACGTCCTTGAAATGGATCTCCTGGAAATTGTCGAAGCAGGACGGGTTGGCCGAAATCGCCGTTATCCTGGGTTCGGGAAGCCGTCGCTCCAGGTCGAGGATGTTGCGGGCGGCGGTGTTGGCCGCCATCAGGCTGGGCAGATAGCTGACGACGCTGAGCATCGGTTCCGAGATGAACAGCAGCGACGACGCCACGACGAACAGCCCAACCGACATGTCCGTGATCTGCGGCAGCACGAAGATGACGAATAGGATGAGGGTGTTGAACGAGCACTGGGTCTCCACCACGGAGCGGGCGTAGACACCCAGTGCCACCTCCTTCTTGGCGGCGATGCGGTCGGCGACCTCCATCACCCGGACGGAGATCTGGTCGGCGCGGGAGGGCTCCATCCGAACTTCCTTGAACCCGTCGATCATGTCGCCGACATGGCCCAGAAGCTCGTTCTCCAACTCGCAGGCCTCCGCGAAGGTGTCCTCGGCCGCCACCCGGCGCGAGGCCACGATGAAGACGCTGACCGCGATGAACGCCATGCAACTCAGCGCCGCCAGCGGCGAGTGCAGGAACAGGTAGGCGTTGATGATCGTGATCATGAAGATGGAGTGCAGCATCTCCGGTATGATCGCCGACCCATAGGAGATCGTCCGCATCTCGGCGCTGATGCCGGATTGGAATTCCGCCGGATCGAGGTTCTGGACCTGCAGGTATTCGGCGTGGCGCAGCCGGGTCAGCAGCCGCCGCCGCAGGTCGATGATGATCTCCTCGAAGTACCGGGCGATCCTTCGCATCACGTGGAGATGCGACATCATGTAGACCACGGTGGCACCAGCGCCCAGCACGAGCAGGTGGTAGCGATCCTCGCCCTTCAGCCGTTCGTCGATGCCCTCGTTGACGATGGCGAGGATCGATACCCCGCACAGCGACGAGAGGAGCAGCAGTGCCACCAGCCACTTCAGCCTGTCACCGGCATGGCGTGCCAGGAGCGTCAGAAGTTCCAAGGCGGGTCTCCAGCGTCGTCAAGAATGGGGCAGGGGATCACACCGGGCCATCAGGCCGCGGCGTCCACCGGAACGACACCGGCGCGGCCAAGCCAGCGCTTGGAGGTTCGCGTGAGGTTGTCCAGGGAGAGTTCCGCCTGGCAGAGCAGTTCCACGCTTTCCCGCCAACGCGGGTTGAGGGCGCGGAACGTCGCTATGGCGGGACTGTTCAGCTTGGCCTCGTCGATCGCGGCGGCCAGGGGAGTGAGGCCATAGCCTTCCCAGTTCCAGTCGATCGTGCCGGTTTCCGGCTGGTAGTATTTTTCGAAATACCGGAAGCCGACCCAGTCGCGAAGCTCCGTCTCGAAACGTCCGGACCGCCGGTCGATCTGCGGGACGTGGCGCTGGAACAGCATCGGCATGTAACGGTAGGAGCGATACCCGACGGCGCTGTAATGCCAGTACCAGGGAATGTCGTTTCGCACCGAGAGCGCGTGGTCGAACATGTGCCCGACCATCGCGATCATGATCTCGTTCGTGCCCCAGTATGCCTGGTCGACAACACAATGGACCGTCTGGAAGACGCCCACCTCGACGCCGCCGACTAGGGTTTCAAGCTGGTCGAGGGTGGCGAAACCGACCAGCTTCCCCGTCTCGGCATCGTTCAGCAGGACGCAGGAGGTCAGCTTGTCCAGTTCCTGTTTGAAGTAGTCCTCGCCGTAACCTTCGAACCAGAGCGACAGCAGGCGGAACATGGTCCGTCGTTGCCCGGCTCCAAGGCTGGAGGCTGGAACGATCGCCGTGGTCACGGGAGGATGGGCGGCGGAACCTTGGGCAACGGGATGATGGGTCATGGCGCGCGTCCCCGATCTCAGGCGAACGCCGTTTCGAGATAACGGTCGGACCCGGCCGTCCGAACGTCGTCGCAGATATCCTCATAGTCGCAGGTGATCTCCTCGCCGGCCGCGATGTCGCGCGCCGCCTTGAAGGCCCGCCAGTC
Source organism: Skermanella stibiiresistens SB22 (assembly GCF_000576635.1). Classification (GTDB taxonomy): domain Bacteria; phylum Pseudomonadota; class Alphaproteobacteria; order Azospirillales; family Azospirillaceae; genus Skermanella; species Skermanella stibiiresistens. The sequence goes on along the minus strand of NZ_AVFL01000006.1, from coordinate 256,859 downwards.
ACCCTCCGCGATCAGATCGACGTTCGGAGTGTCCGAGTGATTGATGAAGCGGGCGTCATCGCCCAGCATCAAAAGCCCAAGTCCCGCGATCACGCAGCCATGGGACTCGGTCATGCGCGCGAATGTCGGATAGGTTCGAAGCATCGAGGCGTCCGGAACCAGGATGCGGTCGATCCGATCGTCGAAGGCCCAGATCGGCGTGCCGGCGGGGATGGGTTCCATGGCGAACAACCCCAGCCCGTGGATCGGGCTGGGGAGAAGGCAAGTGTCTATCAGGAGAGGCATGGGGCGAACGGCTCCGCGCGGATGCGAGTCAGGCTGGGACCTTGGCGAGGCTTTCGTCGAACTCGAAGCTGCCGGCATCCTCGAGGAACTGCTCGGAGATCGATGTTCCCGGATTGGCCAGGCATGGCCCCAGGAAATCGGCGAACAACGGCGGCGCCTCGAAGCCTTCCGCCAGCAGGCGCGTGTTGTCGAACGCGATATCCTGCGCCGTGAAACGATGATATTTGCGCGCGCCGACCGACATCGTCCGGTTCAACGCGTCACGCTTGGTGAACCTGTCCCGGTACGCCGCGCTGAACAGGCGCCAACCCTGCGGGTCGTCACGATCGAAGAAGGTGTACGGGCGCACGCCGTCATGGCCCTGTTGGGCGAAGGCCGCCTCGAAAGCCGCCCAGGTGGTGCGGCTGCCCCAACCGGCCGAGACGTGATACAGGCTGTGTTTCAGGTCGGGCTTCCGCAGCAGGTCATGCAGGCGGGCCGAGGTCCAATCGACCGGTACGATGTCGATGAAGCCGTTGGGCGAGCAGGGCAGGACGCCGGTGTGGTCGACCAGGCGGAAGAACCAGAAGATGCTTGAACTGGGCTGGCAGCCTAGTTTCGAGTGCCCAACCACGATCGAAGGTCGGGCGACCACCAGCGGCAGTTCCGGAAAGCCGCTGGCCAGCGCCATTTCGGCCGCCGCCTTGCTGCGGGTGTATTCGACGATGTGGGCCGTTCCGGTGGGCGGCGGCGGCGCTTCGTGGACCATCTCCAGGTGGGGAGCCTCACCGCAGCAGAAAGCGGTGCCGATATGCAGGAAGCGCTTCAGGTGCTTCATGCGGCGGGCGCGGGCCGCGAGAGCCAGGGTGCCATCGACATTGATCTGCCAGACGGAATGACGGCTGTCGAACGACGTGTCGGCGGCGATGTGGACGATGTGGCTGACGGCGTCGAGACGCGGATCGGGACTGGTCGCCAGCGATTGCAGGTCGCCGGGCAGGATCGCGCACAAACTGGCCGCCGCCTTGGCGGTTTCCGGGTCGGAATGGCGAGCCAGATTGCTTGCCAATCGGGCGCGGCAAGCCGCCTCGTTGGGGCCCCGGACGAGGAGCAGGTAATCCTCCGCGGTGCCATTGCGGACCGCGTCCATGTAAAAGGAACCGCCAAGAAATCCGGTGCCGCCAGTGAGCAGAATCATTGTTGGTTTACTCTCGTTCTGAAAACGTCGCGCCAAGACGATGGGCGATCTCCAATAAGCCAGTGAAGCGGGAAGAGGCTCACTTCAGGCAAGTAATTCCAGGTAAGCTGCCGGCCACAAGGAGTAACGTGCCAGTAAAAACCTACATCCCACTTCGATGTGTAGGTTGAACGGGAAGTTTTAATTCATAGTTAACAGGAAGCTATCCCAGTAAGTGATCGCTGTTTTGCCTAAGCTGAAAGGCATAGGTTGAGGTAAGGTGCAGGTGATTTAGCCAATTTCTGAGTGACTGTACTGTGAAATTACTCAAACTAACTCGGCTAGTGTCTACGCAGTTAAGTTATGGTTTACGGAAATGCGGTAGGCCTGATGCGGAACCCGCGTTGCCGATTTTCCCGGCTGAACGCTGTCAATCCAGCGCAATCAAGGATCACCGTGACAGTTATGAGTAAAATTACTTTGACCGCGACTCTGGCGTTGGGTGTTCTTACTTCAACCGCCGTGACGGCGCAGGAAACCGATACCGACGAGGGCATGGTCACCGGCAACCTGGCCATCACCACCGACTATGTCGCCCGAGGCTTCTCCCAGACGGACCGGGATCCGGCGATCCAAGGGGGATTGGACTGGATCATGAAGGCGGGATCCATCACTCCCTATCTGGGAACATGGGCGTCCTCGGTGGATGGCAAGCGCGCTCTCGGAGTTCCCGGTGCGCATGCCGAGCTGGATATCTATGGCGGCCTGATAATCCCCCTCTTCGGCGTCGATTTCGATGTCGGATTGCTGGGCTACCTGTATCCGGGTGCCAATGCGGAAGGCTTCAATCCCAATTACCTGGAATACAAGGTTGCCGGGACCTACACCGCCCTGGAAATGCTGGCGGTGACTCCGTCCTATAGCTATTCCTCCAACTACTTCGGCCTGGGATACGCCAGCCACTACGTCAACCTGGATTTCGCGGTCGCGCCGCCGGACCTTCCCCTCGGCTTGACGTTCCACGGATCGGTCGGCCGTAGCGTCTTCTCAAGCGACTACGCGGTCGATTACACCGACTATGCCGTTGGTGCATCGATCGAAGTCGAGGGGTTCTCGCTGTCGGTGTCCTACACGGATACCAACCTGAACGAGGATTCCTGTGCCAAGCTCTGCGGCAAGCGCGTCGTGGGCAAGATCCAGTACGACTTCTGAACCTGACCAAAATCAGGGGCCCCTCCGGCGGAGGGGCCATTTTTTTTCTATCCGGGAAAATGGCTGGGCAATGCGGAAACGCCGAAGGATTTCGATCCGTTGCCAGCCATGATCCGCGCCCCGACGAAAACAACGGTGTCGGGTGCCGGAGCGCCGCTGACGGTCCTTGTGGGCAACGCCACGCGGATCACGGCGCCGCCAGCCGACGGCGCCGCCAAACCCGCCGTTTCCATGCCACGCAATCTGATCAGCCGAAGCAACGCCCAGGGGCCGCGCTCGACGATGGTGATGGTGTCGTCCCTGACCGATGCCGTTCCATAGCCTTCATCGCGGCGTGGCCGGTACCGCGATCCCGAAGCCCAGCGGAAGGAGACCAGCAGGGGCTCGCCGGGCGACCAGCGCATCACCCGCGACGCGCTGCCGGGCCCAACGGCGGAGCCGCCCGATCGGATCGACCAGTCGATGATCTCGCCACCGCCGACCTCGGCCATGCGATTGATGCCATAGTCGAACTCGACGGCGATCGGTTCCGGGTTCCGGTCCATCGGCATCAAGGATTCCAGCAACGGCCGGGCGGCTTCGATCTGGTCCACGAACAGGCGGATCTCCACGGATTTTCGCCGACCGCCGCCCGCCGCCTCTTCCAGGGCTTGGGTCCTCAGCTGGTCGAACACCTGGAGAAACCGCCGGACATCCCTCGGCGCCACGTCGGGAGCGTCGATCCCGCCGCGCGGACCGACGAAGGGAAAGCGGTTTTCCAACGGCGCGAAGGCGGCGCCGAGGCTCGCCAGGGCCGAGGACGCGGATGGGGCCGGGGTTGATGCCGGCTCTTCCCGCCGCGCGACCTTGGCTAGATCCGAGCAGCGGTTGGCGAACCCGGCCCGCGCTTTCGACAGGGTCGCGGCGATCGGATCACCGGCGGTGTCATCGCCAACCCTTTCCTTGAACATCTTGAGGGTGTTCTGGCAGGTCGCCGCATCCATGGCGTCGGTCTGGAGGACGAAGCGTTCCATCGCCTCGATCGAACCGCTTGAAGGCTCCATGATCTCCCGCCACCGCAACGACCTCGCCGCGAGCTTGGCGTCCGCCGCGGCACTCGCCGCCATCAGATCGGCGGCGGCCCGCGCGTCCGCGCCGGGGCCATCCAGGATGAGGCCGCGGGTCTCGGACAGCTTGGCGGAAAGTGCCGCACCGTCGGCGACAGCAAAGGCGCGCCGCATGGCACCGGTCTCACCCGTCCAGTTGGCGGCGGCATCCGCCACCATGTCAAAAGGCTTGCGCGTTTTCAGGAACGCGTCGGCGCGTTCCAGCAGGGCGGTGGCCCTGGAGTCCAAAGCGCGATCCAACTCGGCCCGCGCGGCTGGTTCCAGGTACGGGCGGGCTCCAGCCGCCACCTCCTTGACGATGGAGGAGGCCGACCTGAGAAAGTCGGCGCCGTCCACGGTGAAAATGGGGCCGTTCAGGAACCGCTGTAGCCGCGTCTGAAGGTATCTCCCGAAACTCAGATCCGCTGCCCGTCCCAGCGCTTCCGGCAAGGGCTGAGCGGCTTTCATGGACCGATGAGCGATGATGACTTGCCTCAAGCCACCGAGGGCTTCGACGGGATCCGTCGAAGGATCGGTGGGTTCCGCCTCCGCGAGATGAGCTTGCGCCGCCAAGGCGTCGACGGCGGAGGCGAGGCTGGTCAGCGACGGGCTAGGCGCGTAGCCGGGGGCATCCTGGGTCCGAACGACCAGCGGCCCGGCCAGAGGCGCTTCGGCGGCCAGCATCTCGGCCTCCAGGTCGGCGGCGGCCTTGATGAACATCGCCGTGACGGCGCTGGCGGTTGGCCCCATCCTGTCCAGCATGTCCTTGATGTCGCCGGGTAACCGCCGGTCGGCGGCGGCCTGGAGAATCTCGTTGGGATGCGCCAGGGTGGCCTTGAGGGCCTCGGCATCCTGGATGACGGGACGTATCGCCCCGCCGGTCATTCCACCGTCCTTCACGGCCGCCTCAAGGGCTTGAAGCGACTTCGACAGCGCCGTGATCCGCGCGCGCACCGGCGCGGAGCCGAACATCGATCGAGCCATGTCATCGGCGAGCCGAAGCGTTTCCCGCTCCGCCTCCGCCGTCACCGGCAATGGATCGACCGCGGGGAGATCCATGCCGGCGATCGCCTCCTTGATCAACCCATCGTCGACGGTGGGAACGGCATCCCCCACCAGGGCGGCGAGATCGGCCATGCTTCTCGACAGACGAAAGCGTTCGTAACGCTCGATCTGGTCCCGTAACCGCTGGACATGTCCAAGCTGGGCGGCGAGCTGCCCTTGGCCATCCAACCCGGCGCCGGTATCGGCGCGCGCGTCCGGAAACTGGGAGACGATGAGGCGCCGGATCGCCAGGATCGCAAGCCGCCGGTTGTCTTGGTCCACCGAGGAGGCCAGCGAGAAGGGGATCGCCGGGGTGGCGAGCCGATTGTCCCCCAGCGCCGCCACCGCCGGCAGGATCGCGCTGGCGTCCAGCGGCCCCGACGGCGTCAATTCGCGCCGAAGCGTCCTGACGGAGTCCTCGGCCACCGACGCCTGCCAGGACAGCGACGCTCCCTGTTGCCAGGCGACAAGCGCGAAAGCCGACACCGACACGGCCAAGGCCGCCTGGGCGCGGTGGACACGGCGGCGTGTCGCCGCCATCCTCCTCGCCGTCGGGCGCCCCCTGCCGGTTTCCACGAAGAACGCGTGACGCGTCAGCCCTCGCGAGAACACCGGCTCGACCCCGCCCGCATCGTCGAGACGGCCGGTGACATGGACGCGGGCGAGTGGGAACGCCTCGCCGCCCGGATGGGGCGCCAGCAGGTTCTGCAGGAAATTGGCGTAGGGTTCGCGAAGCCGCTCCAGGCTGGAGACCAGTCTGGTCAGACGCTTCCTTCCCCTGTCGAACCTGTCGATCATCAACAGATCGGCTTCGACCTTGGAGACATCGGCGATCAGCGCGTCGACCACGCGGTCCGCCGTGCCGCTATCGAAGTCCAGCATGTCATCGGTCGCCGACCACCCGAACAAACCGTCGACCATGGCGTCGGGCAGCAGCGCGCGGAATTCGGCGAAACCATCCAGACGCTCGCCGCCCTTCATGACGATGAAGACCGGGCTTACCGTTCCCAGCGTCTCCTGAAGTGTATGCAGCCTCCTGTTGAGGGCCGTGGCGACGGTGTCGGTCAGGTCATCGATATCCACGAACAGGATGACGCCGTCCAGCGGACGCGGCTGCGGATGTTTCCGAAAGGCCTCCATCAAGGCCTGCCAGTCCCCGTCCTCCCCATCCGCCATGGCGGCGGCCGGGCCCGCGACATCCAGGATGACGCCACCCTCGCAGAACAGCCACGCGCAGGGGCAATTCCCGGCCTGGGGCCACTTGGCATGGGTGGAGCCGGGCGCGAACAGCAGCGGCTCGCACGACGACGCCTCCCCCAGCGCCAGGAACCAAGGCACCTCCGCCCGGCGGTATTGACGGGGAACCTGCCGCTTCAGGATGCCCAGCCCCTCGGAATGGATGTGCCCGATGGAGAAACCGGTTTCCTCCACCGGCGCCGGCGTCGAGGGCTGCGGGGGGGAATAGCGCGGGACCTTGATCACCGGAGCGGGAGGGGAAAGCGGCGCCGGTTCCGGTGCCGCTTCGGCCACCGCCACGGTGGTGTCCGGAGCGGCTTTCACCGGCCACCGCGGCAGGCGCGGCCTGGGCATCCGGAACTTGAACGCCGGCAACAGACGCCGTGACGGCCGCGTCGGCTGGGGCTTCACGATTGGAATCGCGCGGCGCTTTCCGCCGGGCAGGGCCCTGGCGACGCGCGCCTTCAGCCGCTTCAAGCCGCGCCAGATGGCATAGAGCAGGATGAAGGGCAGGGCGTAGGGGCCGATCAGCACCAAAGCCATGCCGGCCTCGGACAGGATCATTCCGACCATGGTATCCCTCGACCTTCAAGGGCGGCGCGGGCCGCGTCGACCTGTTGGCTGACGCCACCGGTGGCGGTGACCCAGACGATGTGCGTCACCAGCAGGAAAGCGACGGCGCCAGCCACGGTCAGGCCGTGCCACAATCGCACCGACGGCGGCAGGGCCGGAGGCTCGGCGGGCTTCCCCAGGGCGGCGGGACTGACGTGCTCCGCCGGCTGCCGTCCATCGTGGACCAGCGCGTGAAGCTGGCGTTGGCGCGGCGCCGCTCCCGCCCGTTCGGCATCCGTGCCGCGCCGCCCGACGAAGCCCAGGTTGAGCACACCGAGATAGAGCGCCGCCAATTGACGGTCCGCCGACTCCCCCTGACGCAGCAACTCGTCGATATGGGTGAACAGCAGTTGGATCGTGGCTTGTCCGCCGAACAGCCGTTCCTTGATCGGGGATTCCAGTCCCTCGGTCGCCCCCGAATGCCGATCGGGGACGTGCTTGTCGGCCAGGGCCGCCAAGGCGAAGGCGGCTCTAGCGGCCATGGCGTGGACGGTGTTGCCCTCGCGGGCGGCGGCTTCGATCCGAACCACCAGCCAGTCGGTCAACCGGTCCCTAGCGGCGTCCGGTGGGCACTCCTCCTCGTCGCAGGCGATCAATTGGACGTGGAAGTCCTGGAACAGGGCGTGAAACGCCGTCGCCTTGAGGCGAGGGACCGACGCGGCTATTTTTTCCGGAGCGATCTGCATTCGCGCTCCCTTCAACGCGCCGTGGCGGTGAAGGAAGTCCGGGCGAGATGGACCACCACGGGCGTCCCGGCCGGCAGCCGGACCCGATGGGTACCCGGCGATCCGTAGAGCGCGTAGACCAGGGAAGCCATGGGCCGCTCCGGCCCGGGCGGCAGCGTCGCCAAGGCCACGCGCTGGGCCGCCACGACCTCCCACGACGTGATCGACATCTTCCCCGGATTTTCCGCCATCACGTCACCGCGCGCGCGGAACCAGTCGGCGGCGTCCAGGGTCTCGATCCGGGCGAGCAGCGCGGCGTCGGAGACCTGGACCAGATCGACGGCCACCGGCCGGAAATCGTTGGCGTCGGCATCGGCGATCAACTGGATGCGGAAATCCCCGGCATCGATCCGTGTCACCGGCGCCGGCGTCAGCGCGGAGCATCCCTGGACCATGAAGACGGCGATGGCCAGACCCAGGGATGCCAAAACCCCACGGTGTCCGCCCAGCGTCATGGCAGCGCCGCCGACAGGTTGGAAGCCGGTTCACCCACGCAGACATAGCCCAGGGGCGTGTGCCGGTACCAATCGCCGGCACCCTTCCGGCAGGGCGCCAGCACGCGATCCTCGTCCGGCGCCGAGGTGTCGGCGGGTGCCGCGTCGATCGCGGCTCCCTCCTCCCCGGACTGGAACCCGGGGGCGACGACCGCGGGGCGCATGCTGACGATCAGCCTGTCGCCATCCTCCGCCACATCCATGACATAGCTGGTCCGGGGGGCCAGATGGCGCAGGCTGATGTCCATCCCGCCGGTCTGCGGCCCCAGGTCCGGCAGCGAGCAGCCGCCGAGCAGCAGGAGCGCCGCGACGCCCGATCTTGATATCGCGTTCATCACCGAAGCCTCAAATCACGCGGGAATTGTCATTTTGCCGGGACGGGCCGCGATCAGCGCCTTGGCCGCCGCCGACGTGTCGCCATCCGGCACGAGATCGGGCGGCGAGGGATTGATGCCCTTCGCCGTCAGCGTCCGGTAGACCGACTGCCACACCTTCTCCGGAACGGAGAACGTCGCGTCGTAATCCTTGACCCAGAAGATCAGGTTGTATTTGCCCAGCCACTGTCCGTCGACGCTGCGCATGCCGTCATAGCGGACGAAGGGCTGCGTTCCCGCCGCGTTGGCCATGGTGCCGGGGGCGTCGCGCAGCGCGTCGCGCAGCAGCGCCGCCATGAACTCGGGCTCGTGCTTGGAGTCGGCGTGGTATTCCAGCTTCACCCAGACCCGGTCGACCGCGCTGAAATTGACGACCGTCGCCTCCGACACCTTGCCGTTGGGCATCGCGACGATGAAGCCCGCCGCGTTCCGGATGCGGATGGTACGCCACGTCATGTCGACCACGACGCCCTTCACCGTGTCGGTGATCTGGACGGCGTCACCGATCTTGAAGGCGCGTTCGATGTTCAGGATGATGCCGGAGAACACGTTGGCGATGTTCGCCTGGATCGCCAGGCCGATCACCATGCCCATGATGCCCGATGCCGCCAGCACGCTGGTGATCGGCTGCTTCAGGACGAAGGCGATGATGCCGCAGATGGCGAAGCCGAACACGATGATCGTCGCGAACCGCCGGACGATGTCGGGCACCTTGCGCCGGCTCTTGATCTCCAGCGGTGTCCACAGGAAACGCTCCAGCGTCCTATTGACCAGGATGGCTGGCAGGATCCACCACAGCACCTCGAAGAATCCCACGACCATCCTGACGCCGCTGCCGGGCAGCGCCGCGACCGCGCTGTCCAGCGCCATGTTGCTGATCGCCGTCAGCAGCAGTGGCCAGGACAGCACGCGCAGGAACAGGGTCTGGATGCGCCAGAACTGGCCGCGGTCGCGCCGGTCCATCACGGCGGCGAATATGGCGAGGACGGCGCCGAGGATCGCGAGGTGGACGAAGGCTTGGTACGGGATGACGTCGCGCGCGGCGAAGGCGTCGGGAACCACGACGACTCCGAAATCGACCCTCGAGAAGTCCGGCTGGGGCCTGCCGAAGCCGACGAAGTTGGGATCGCCCTCCGTGCTGACCGACGCGATGTCCTGCGATATCCAGGCGCGGGACAGCCGCCAGCCGGGCGACGCCGCCAGCACCCGGCGCGCCCGCAGCTGGCTGAGCAGGGTGGAGCCCTCGGTGTTCCCCTCCGTCAGGCGGCTGAGCCAGGACGCCTTCGCGGCCGGGGCTCCGCCGCTGGCTTCGGCGGCGTCGGTGGCGCGCAGTTTCTCCACGAAGTCGTCGGTGTCGATCAGCGACATGCCGAGCACGTCGGTGACGAACATGATGTTGTTCCGGTTGAGCGTCCGGTGGCGGAAGCTCAAGCCGGCGATCTCGCTGCCGTAGGGGTGGCGGACATCGGTGAAGTTCAGCGAGAACCGCTCGGTCACCCGATAGGCCACGTAGGTGCCGGACGCCCCGCGCTCCTCGCGGTAGGGCTTGCCCAGCTCGATCGGCTTCTGCGCGTTGATGAAGAGCACGGAGCCTGGATCGAAGCCGCCCCGGTAACGGAACCAGACGGTGAGGTCCAGCGTGGCCTCGTTGCGGCCGGGATCGAGGTCGCGGATCTCGTTGATCTGGACGCCGGTGTAGATGACGTCTGTCTTGTACATGAACCGGTCGTTGACGTAGAGCGCCCGCCCGCGCGAGACCTCGTCCAGGAAGTTCGAGACCCCGGCCTCGCGGATCGGCTGCAACTGGGTCAGCGCCGCGATCGGGTTCAAGCCGTTGTAGGTCGCCATCATGACGGGGATGCCGGCCGCTTGGCGATCGTCGAAGCTCCAGCTGCCGAGCGTCCCGGCGAAGGCGGACTCGGCGCGGTTGTGACCGGCGATCGAGCGCCTCAGCGCCTCGCCGTCGCGGGGCTCGCCATTGGGCTGGTTGGCGCCCTCGCTCGCGACCTGATCGACCAGCCCCGACAGGATCAACTCCATGCCGTCGCTGCCGACCGCCGCCGCCCAATCCGGCACGGCGTTGAACTGTTCGGCGTATTGTCCGTAGAAGCGCTGGGCGCGCTCGTTCGCCGTGTCGAACAGGATCGGGGACGACATCAGCAAGCCATGGCTATAGCCCTCGGGCGCTTTGCCGCGCGCCAATGCGACGATCTCGGTCCGAAAGGCGGCCGACGCCAGTTCCGACGGGCCGGCGATCAGGTTGCGCACGCTGGCGTCGCGGAGCGCCACGACCGCCCGGGCGGAATCGACCGCGCCGGCCAGCACGATGATGGCGCCGGTCGGCATCCTCTCCTTGACCTGACGCGCCAGAGGCTCCAGGTCCGCCCCGGACGTCCGCCCCGCCTGGAAGGTCCATTGCCCCGCCAGCCGGGTGCCGAAGCGCTGGAGTATCTTGTCGACCTGATCGGCCAGCGCCGACGCCTGTTCGGTATCCTCGCGGACGATCGCCACGGTCGCCTCGCCGACCACGTTCCGCACGTAGTTGGCCAGGAACCGCGCCTCGAAGACCCGGTCGAAGGCCAGGTGGAACAGCCAGGGATTGACCGCGCCTTCGGTCATGCGGGCGGCCGGCAGCAAGGCCACCAAGGGAGCACCCGTGTTGCCGTAAAGCTCCGCCGCCCTGCCGATCGTGTCGGGGTGCTGTCCCAGTACCGCCCGCACCGTCGGATCGCGGGCGAGCCTGCGCGCGATGTCCAGCGACTTGGTGGCGTCGCCCTCGTCATCGAAGACCTTGAGTGCCACCGGCCGGTTGCCGATGCCGCCGGCGGCGTTGACCGCCTCGACCCTGATCAGGGCGCCCTTGCGCATGGCCTGACCGATGCCGGCGTCGGCGCCGCTCAGCGGCGCCACCATGGCGACCACCAGCGGTTCGCGGTTGTCGTGGTCCATGATGGCCCACGCGGCCAGCGAGACGATACCGGCGATCGCCGCCGCCGCCACGAGGATCAGCGCGAACCGGGCTTTCTTGGTCAACCGGGACAGGCGGAACGGCATCCGGTTCCGAGGGGCCACACCAAACAAGGCTGGTGCTCCTTCTGGTCGTGAGTCAAGGAATGGCGAGCCGGATGGCTCACAGATAAGCTCTCACGGGTAAACTATGGTTAACTCGTAAATTAAACCTTTCACCGTTCCTGCATCGCGTGCTGAAATCCGCTCAGGATAGGCGAAAAGACATAGTCGATGATCGTCCTCGTGCCGGTGAGGATGCTACAGATGACATGGACGCCAGGATATACTTCGTAAACCCGGTCGCCGTACTTGAATGTCCGGCTCGAGAGTTCGACACGGACCTTGTAGTAGGGCTGCTTGTTGGTATCGAGCATGGTGTCGGGGCTGATGGTCAGCACCCGCCCCTTGATATGCCCGAAGCGCGACGCGTCGCCGCCCGCCAGTGTCACGACGACTTCCTGGTCCGGCCGGACATAGCCGATGTCCTGCACCGGCAGGTGCGCGTCCACCACCAGATCCCCGTCGCGCGGCACCAGTTCGATCACCGTCTCGCCCGGCTTGACGACGGCACCCCGCGTGGAGATCGCCAGCGTCTTGACGATGCCATCCATCGGCGCCCGCAGGGTGGAGCGCTCCAGGCTATCCTGGAACCGGTTGAGGCGTTGCGACAGTTCGCTGTGGTTCCGGCGCGCCTCGTCCAGGGCGCTGCGCGTCTCCTCCTCGTATTTCCGGTCGATCCAGGCCAGCTTGCCGCGCGATTCCGCCAGCGCCGCCCCGGCGCGCAGCAGGGTCGCCCGATCCTCGGCGATCGAGTTGGCCGCCGTCGCCTCGTCCCGCAGAAGCTCGATGTGCTTCATCCGGTTGGTGATTTCGCGCTTCAGCAGGGTCTCGCTGATGCCCAGCTGTTCGCGGATCAGGTTGAGCGAGGTCTGGGCGCCGGCGATGCGGGTCCTGACCAGCGCCACCTCCTGGTCGCGCTGGGCGACCTCCTGCCGTTGGATCTCGATGTCGGCCGCCAACCTGTCCCGCCGGGCGCGGAACAGGTCGCGCGTCCGCGCCACCAGATCGGCGTGATCGCCCGCGAATCCATCGGGAAAGTCGATCGCCGCGCGGCCCGAGGCCTCGGCGTCCAGCCGCGCCATGTCGGCGGTCAGCGAGGCCAGGCGCAGCTTCAACTCCTCCAGGTCGGCGCGCGTCCTGGTCTCATCCAGTTCGACCAAGGGCTGGCCGGCGCGCACACTTTCCCCCTCGGCCACCAGAATGTCGCGGACGATGCCGCCTTCGAAATGCTGGACGCTCTGGTTGTACGACAGCGGGACGACGTCGCCGGTGGCCGTGCTCGTGATGTTCAGCTCCGCCACGCCAGCCCAGATGAAGGCGGCGGCCACCAGCGCAACGCAGGCGATGAACAACCCGTCGCCGCGCGTCGCGGACGGATCGGCTGGTGCCTTGGACGGAGTGGGCTCGGGCGGTTTGGGCTCCGCCGCCTTGGCTTCCGGCGGCTTCGGCTTTTGACCGGCCGCCCCGACGACGGCGGGAAAGTCGGGCAGCGCGGGGGTCTCGGATTTGCCGCGCCAGGATTTCAGGGCTTTCATGACGCGCTGGACCCCGCTTCCGCTTGGACCGCCGAGAGTTGCCGCGTCGGCCGATCCAGATCCAGGATCAGCGAGGCGCCTTGCAGGATGCGCGGATCATGGGAGGCGATGACGACGGTGTGGCCGGACCGCGCCAGCTCTATCAGCGTTCGGTAGACGACGGCGGTGCCCTCCGTGTCGAGACCGTCGGTCGGTTCGTCCAGCACCACCAGCTTGCCGCCCGCCGCCAGCGCGCGGGCCAGCGCCAGGCGCCGTCTGTGGCCGGCCGCCAGCTCGTGGCCGAAGGCGCGGATGGGAGTGTCCAGCCCCTGGGCGCAACTTGCCATCACGCGTTCCGCCCCAGACCGTCTCAGCAGCGCGTGCAGGTCGGCTTCCGACAAGGCTGGGTTGACGGTCAGCAGGTTCTCCCGGATCGTCATGTTGAGGAAGGTCGGCTCCTGCGGCAGGTACGAGACCTGATGACGCCACCACCCCGGGTTCAGCTTTCGGATATCGGTGCCATCGGCCAGGATGGCACCCTCCTGGGGCTCCACCAAGCCCATGATCAGGCGCGCCAGCGTGGTCTTGCCGGCACCATTCCTCCCCTTGACGGCGAGGATGCCACCGGCGGGCACGGTGAAATCGAGATGCCGGAAGATCGGCGTCGCCATGCCCGGCGGCGCGAAGGCGACGTCGCGGAACTCGATCGAACCCGACCAGTCCATCAGCGTCATCCCCGCGGCGGGCTCGACCGGCACCTTGACGAAGCTTTCGAGCTTGGCTCGGGCATGCTTGGCCATCACCAGCGACTCGCCGACCTGGACCAGCCGCGTGAAGGGGGCCAGCGCCTTGGACGCCAGCAGGTTGACGCCGATCAGGGTTCCGACGTCGAGCTGTCCGCGCACCACCAGGATGGCGCCAACCGCGATCACGCAGACGCCTTGCAGCGATTGCAGGCTCTGGGCCAGCGACTGGGCGAAGCCCTGGCGCATCGACATGCGCTCCCGCAGTCCACGCAGCAGCAGCGTGCTCCGCCGCCACTCCGCCATCAGCGGACGGATGCCGGAGAACGCCACGGTGGTTTCCCGGTTCTGGATCGCCGCCGTGATCAGCGCGTGGCTGTCGGCCGAAGCCCTGGATAGGTCGCGGCCCACGTCGCGGGCGTCCGCCTGGGCGTGCAGTCCGGCCAGCATCAGGAGCAGCGTGAACAGGGTGCAGACCAGGGCCAGCGGCCAGCTCACCAGCAGGATGACCAGGATGAAGATCAGCGCGAAGGGGATGTCGAACAAGGCCGCCAGGTTGGCCGGGCTGAACGCGCCGTCGATCACGTCCGCCGCCCGCACCGCCTCGCGCTTCGACGCCTCGCCCAGGATCTCGGCGTTGGAGGGCTTGGCGGTCAGCAGGATGCCGTAGACGCCCATGGCGGCCCGCTCGTTCTCGTCGCGTCCGAAGCCGGTCGCGACCCGCAGGCGGACATGCCGGAAGATGTGCTCGAAGGCGATGGCGATGACCACGCCCGTGGTCAGCGCCACCAGCGTCGAATCCACCCCGTGCGAGACGTAGCGGTTCAACACCAGCATGACGTAGAACGACGAGGCGACGCCGAGAGCGTTGGCGGTCAAAGACGCCGCGATCATCCGCGCGGTCAGGGGAAGGTTGCCGCGCAGGCGGCCGAGCAGGATGTTCATGGCGCCGGCTTCCTCACGGTGACGGCACCTCGGGCTTGCGCGGCGGTGCCAAGCCGGGACCGCCGGAGCCCCGTTGGCCCGGTGTCGCCGGGTCGCCGGTGTGGCGGGTCCGGATCATGTCGGAGGTCAGGCTGCCGGTGACGGCGAGCAGCCGGTAGGAGGCCAGGACCAGCTCGGTCTCCGCCGCCAGGGCGTCGCTCCGCGCGTTGATCAGCGTCGTCTCGCCCGCCAGCAGGTCGATCAGCGAGCGGGTGCCAAGCTCGCGCTCCGAGCGGGCCACCTCGAGGAAACCAGCCGCCAGGCCCTCCTGGTCGCGCAGCAGTTCGGCCTGCATGCGGGCGCTTTCCAGCCGGTCCCAGCTGTTGCGCACGGATTCCATCACTTGGCGCTCCTGGTCTGCCCAGTTGGCGTCGGCGACGCGCAGCTCGGACTCCGCCAGCCGGATGGTGTTGACGGCGGTCAGGCCGGAGTTCAGCGAGAAGGTCAGCTGGATCTTGAACAGGGTCTCGTTCTGCCGCCCGGGCTGGCCGGCGACGTCGTTCTTCAGGTTCTGCTCCAGCACAGCGTCGAGCCGGGGATACAGCGTGCGTCCCCGCACCGAGGCCACACCCTGCTGTGCCGCGGCGGTCGCCAGCGCCAGTTCCTGGAGCAGCGGGTTATGGCGGCGCGCCAGACTCAACGCCTCGTCGAGCGTTGCCGGAACCGGCACCTTCGGCGGGGCCAGCACCCGCAGCGTGTCGAGCTTGAAGGCGACATGGCCGAAGAACGCCTGAAAACGGTTGAGCGCGTTCCGCATCGCCTCCTGCGTCGCGACCCGCCGGGCCTGCGCGCCCGCCAGCTGGCTCTTGGCCTGGAGCACATCGGTGGTGAAGCCAAAACCCTCGTTCAGCCTCACCTCCTCCAGACCGGTCTGGCGCCGGATGTTGTCCTCGGACTGGCGGGCGTAGACCAGCAGCCGATGCGCGCGCGCGAGGTTGGCGTAGGCGGTCAGCCCCTCCACCAGCAGGTCCTGGCGTGTCCGGGACACCGCCACCTCCGATCGCACGACGCCCAGGCGGGCGCGCTTGATGTCCGAGTTGGTGGCGTCGAAATCATAGAGGAGCTGCCCGGCCCGGACGGAGATCTGATTGGCGCCCATGTCGGTGTCGCTCTGGGGCGGCGGCTTGTTGGTCATCTCGCGCCCGCCGTTGACCGAGAACGACAAGGTCGGGTACCAGCCGCCCTGGCTGATCCGCAGCGCGTTCCGGGCGCCGTCGGCCGCCGCGGCGGCGGCCCGCAGCCGGTCGTGGCTCTCGGTGGCCTTGTCGATCAGGCCGACGACCCCTTCGCCGTCGAGCGTCGCGGCGCGCGGCGGAGTGGGCGCCAGCAGGCTCAGGACGGCGAGGAGAGGGAGCAGTGAACGCATCGAGTGGGGTCCCGCGATTGGCCGGCCGCCCGAGATGGCGGCTTGGCTTCCGATCAAATCTCGATCGCGCGAGGCGGTGGCGCGACAACGTGATGTTGTGGCGCGGTTTGGTTAATTTACGGTTCACGAATGGTGCGTAGCGAGTAACTGAGTATCGATCGACTGGGTCGAGACCAAGTCGTCGTGGCTTGGGTCCAGTAAATCCGGGCTGGACCAAATGGCATCGGACACGGTGGCCGGCTCGGTCGAGGTCATCGCGTCGGACGGCTGCTCCACCGCGATGGCCGACGCCAGCATGGCGGTGAAGTCGAACGCGGGTTCCGGTTCGGCCACCCTGGCGAGGCTCATCACCGCTGGCTGCGCTGGTGCCGCCGACAGCTTGAAGTTGTCGACGCTCAAAGTCGGACTGACCGAGCTGTCGCCATAGTCGGAAGCGCCGGCACCGACCGAGAGCCAGGTGCCACCCGCCACCGCCACGGAATAGGTCCCGCTGGCGTCGCCCTGCGTCGTCGCTTGGTGGAGGATCGCCGCATGCCCGTTCACCGCGACGAAGCTGAAGTCTGGAAAGCCGCCGAAATCCTGCGAAAGGAAGCTCCACTCGAAGGTCAGGACGGAATCCTCGGCGACATAGTGGCCGGTGGCCAGTTTGATCGCGTTACCCGTCGTGGCGCCAGCCCCGGCCAGTCCCTTGATGGTCCCTGATGCCAGCCCCAGGAAGGTGTCGAGATCGCTGATGGCGAGGCCACCGGCGGCCTGGACCGTCGCCTGCTTGTCCGTTCCCGTGACTGTGACGTTGTTGGTGATCGTCCAGCCCGTCAAACCAGTGTCGAATGATCCGTTTGGCAGCAGCGTGTCGTATTTCAGCGTCAGCGTGTCGGTGTTGGTGGAGAACGCGCTGTCGCCCCCCGTGGCCGTGATGGCGACCTTTTCCCCGGCGCTCCCGACGGTCTGGTCCCAGGCCCGGAAAGTCACCGCGGAGGAGATCGTCTCCGGCATCGAACTTCCGGATTGCTGGAAGAACAGGCGGTCCGTCGTCCTCAGAAGCAGGGCAGCCGACGAGCCGTCGGCATCGACCCGCGCCCAATGCGCTCCGTCGTCGATGGAGTACCACCAGGATCCGTGGGTCTGATCGATCCCGGTCAAGGCGAGGCCGGTCTTCGGATCGGCATCGACATCGCTGACATTGTTCAGGACGGTCCCATGCCCGCCGACCAGCGTGCTGACCGCGAACCCGACCAGTCCGACCGGCGTTCCGGTCGAATTCGCGGGCACGGTGAACGAGAGGTCCCGGTCGCTCAGGACGGGAGCGTCGTTGACGGCGGTGACCATGCCGTTCAGGGCGACGGCGGCGGCGCTGTACGGCGTGTTGCCGCCCATTCCGGAGAGGGCCAGGTTGACATGGGTTCCGCTGAGCACGCCACCCGCCGAATCATCGATCAGGTGGACACCCAGCGTGGGTATGGTCCCGTTCCAGTTGGCCGCCGGAACGAAGCGCAAGCTGTCGGTCGCCTTGACCACCAGCGCCGAGGTGGACGACACCGCGCCGACACTGGTCCAGCCTGCCCCGTTCCAGTATTGCCACGCGCCTTCGGCCGACGCGGTGTTGGTGGTCACGGCGACACCCGCCAAGGCGTTGGCCGATGAACCGCCGGCAACTCCGTCGGCGCTGTCGGAGAACAGGTCGGCGAACAGGGCGGTCACGGTAGCCCCGGCCGGGTTGACAGTGTCCTCGGCGATCGTGGGCAGACTGGCCGACGATGCCAAGGCGACCGGCGCGTCGTTGACCGCCGTGACGGTGCCGTTCAGGGCGATGGTCCCGATGCTGTAGGGCGTGGCGCCGCCTGTCCCCGCAGCCACCAGATCGACACGCGTTCCGCTGAGAAGGGGGCCCGCCGAATCATCGATCAAGTGGACGCTGAGTGCTGGCGCCGTGCCGTTCCAGTTGGCGCTTGGCATGAAGCGGAGGCTGCTGGCACCCGCCACCACCAAGGCCGACGTGGATGACACCGCGCCGATATTGGACCAAACGGACCCATTCCAGTATTGCCACGACCCTTCCGACGTCGTGGCGTCGCCGATCACGGCCACGCCGGCCAGCGCGTTGGCGGCGGAACCACCCACAACCGCGTCGGCGGCGTCGGAGAACAGGGGGGAGAAGAGGGCGGTCACCGTCGATCCGGCGGGATCGATGGCGTCCTCGATGATCGCTGGCAGCAGCGCCGTCCCGCCCGTCGCCACGGGGGCGTCGTTGACGGCGGTGACGGTGGCGTTCAAGGCGATGACGCCGGTGCTGTAAGGCGTGGCACCCCCGGTGCCCAGGGATGTCAGATCGACCCGCGCGCCACTGACGACACCCCCCGCGGAGTCGTCGATCAAGTGGACGCTCAGGACGGGTGCGGCGCCATTCCAATTGGCGGTGGGCACGAAGCGCAGACTGTCGGTATCCTTGATCACCAGCGCGGACGTGGACGAGACCGCGCCGATAGCCGTCCAAGAGGTCCCGTTCCAATACTGCCAGGAACCCTCCGCGGTCGACGCATTGGCCACCACGGCGACACCGGCCATCCCGTTGGCGGACGAACCGCCCGTCACCGCGTCGACGGCATCCGAGAACATTCCCCCGAACAGGGCCGACACCGTCGTTCCCACTGGATCGGCGGTGTCCTCCACGATCGCATGCGAACTCACCGACGAGCCGAGCGCCACGGGAGCGTCATTCACGGCGGTGACGGCGGCGTTCACGGCGACGGTCGTGGCGCTGTAGGCTGTGGCGCCACCCGTGCCGGACGCCGTCAGATCGACGCGCGTCCCACTGGGTACCGCGCCCGCCGAGTCGTCGATCAGGTGGACGGCCAAACTGGGAACGGTGCCGTTCCAATTGGTGGCCGGCACGAAGCGCAGGCTGTCCGCGCTCTTGATGACCAAGGCCGAAGCCTGGGAGACAGCGCCGACATCCGTCCAACCGCTCCCGTTCCAATACTGCCAGGCACCTTCCGACACCGCCGCGTTGGCGACCACGGCGACGCCGGCCAATCCATTGGCCGAGGAACCTCCTGTCACGCCATCCGCCGCATCGGAGAACAGGTCCGCGAACAGCGCCGACACCAGACTGCCCGCTGGGCTCGCGCCGTCCTCGGCGATGGCGGGCAACCCGACCGTGGCGCCCAAGGCCACGGGCGCGTCGTTGACCGCCGTGACCGCGCCGTTCAGGGCGATGGTTCCGGCGCCGTAGGATGTGAAACCACCCGTGCCGGTTGCCGTCAGATCGATCCGAGCCCCACTCACCACGCCACCGGCCGAATCGTCTATCAGACGGACGCTGAGGGCTGGCATGGCGCCGTTCCAGTTGGCCGAGGGCACGAACCGCAGGCTGTGACCAGACGCGACCACTAGGGCCGATGTGGACGATGCCGCCCCGATCTCCGACCAGACGCCCCCATCCCAGTACTGCCAAGATCCCTCCGATTCCGCTGCGTCGCCGATCACCGCGACGCCGGCCAGCGCGTTGGCGGATGACCCTCCGCTCACCGTGTCCGTGGTGTCGGAGAACAAGTCCGCGAACAGGGCCGCCACCGTGGCGCCCGCCGGATCGGCGTCATCCTCGGTGATGGTGGGCATGGCCGTGGCCTCGCCGGTCGCCACCGGCGCGTCGTTGACGGGGGTGACGTCGCCGCCCAGGTCGATGGTTCCGCCGCTGTGGGGCGTAGTCCCGCCAAATCCGACGGCGGTCAAATCGATTCGCGCGCCACTGGTCACGCCGCCCGCCGAGTCATCGATCAGATGGACGCTCAAGGCCGGCATGGCGCCGTTCCAGTTGGCCGCCGGGACGAAGCGCAGGCTGTCTCCCGCCGCGATCACGAGGGCCGACATGGCCGAGACCACGCCAACATCTGTCCAACCCGCCCCATTCCAATACTGCCAAGACCCCTCGGACGCCGCGGCGTTGGCGACCACCGCGACGCCCGCCAAGGCGTGGGCCGGGGACCCGCCGGTCACGGCGTCGGCGGTGTCCGAAAACAGTCCGTTGAACAGCGTCGAAACCGTCGCTCCCGCAGGATCGGTGGCATCCTCGCCGATGGTGGGCAGCCGAGCCGTCCCATCCCCCGCCACGGGCGCGTCGTTGACGGGAGTGACGCTGCCGTTCACGGCGATGGTGCCGAGGCTGTAGGGCGTGGCGCCGCCCGTTCCCACCGCCGAGAGATCGACACGGGCGCCGGTCGCGACATCTCCCGCGGAGTTGTCGATCAGGTGGACACCCAGCGCTGGAATTGTGCCGTTCCAATTGGCGGCTGGCACGAAGCGGAGACTGTCGGACCCTTTGATCACTAGGGCCGACGCCGACGACACGGCTCCGACATCGGTCCAGGCCGCCCCATTCCAGTACTGCCAGGAACCCTCACCCGCCGCCGGATTGCCGACCACGACGACACCGGCCAGCGCGTTGGCGGACGAACCCCCCGCCACCGTGTCGGCGGTGTCGGCGAACAGGGCCTCGAACAGGGAGGAGATCGTCGCCCCTGCGGAGGCGGCGTCATCTTCCGCCACCGTAGGCAACAGGGTCGCGTCACCCAGCGCCACGGGCGCGTCGTTGACGGCGGTGACGGTGCCGTTCACGACGATGGCGCCAAGGCTGTACGGTGTGGCGCCACCCGTGCCCACCGCCGTCAGGTCGATCCGGCCGCCGCTGACCACTCCACCCGCCGAGTCATCGATCAGATGGACGGTCAGCGCCGGTGCCGTGCCATTCCAATTGGCCGCCGGGACGAAGCGCAGGCTGTCGCTCGACTTGATCACGAGGGCGGACGCCGACGAAACCGTTCCGACATCCGACCAGCTGGAGCCGTTCCAGTACTGCCAGGAACCCTCGGCCGTCGCCGAGTTGCCGGTGACCGCCACCCCCGCCAGCGCGTTGGCGGTGGAGCCGCCCGCCACATCGTCCGCCGCGTCCGAGAACAGGCCGCCGAACAAGGAGGACACCGTGGCACCCGCCGTGTCGATGGCATCCTCCATGATGGCGGGTAGGCTGACCGACAGACCACCCGCGACGGGCGCGTCGTTGACCGGAGCGACCGACCCGCCGACGGCGATCGTCCCGGCGCTGTAGGGTGTGGCACCGCCCGTTCCCGTCAGAGTCAGGTCGACCCGTGTTCCACTCGCGACGTCACCCGCCGAATCATCGATCAGGTGGACGTCCAGGGCTGGGACCGCGCCGTTCCAGTTTCCAGCCGGGACGAAGCGCAGGCTGTCGGTGGCCTTGACCACCAAGGCAGATGTCGACGACACCGATCCGATCTCCATCCAGATGGAGCCGTCCCAGTATTGCCAAACACCCTCCGAGGCCGCCGCGTTTGCGGTCACGGCCACTCCCGCCAACCCGTTGGCGGACGATCCTCCCGCGACCCCGTCGGCGGCGTCGGAGAACAGGTCCGCGAACAGGGCCGACACCGTCGCTCCCACGGGGTCGCCGTCGTCCTCGGCGATGCCCGGCAAATCGACCGACGAGCCAAGGGTGACCGGTGCGTCGTTGGCTGGCGCGACCGACCCGTTCAGCGCGACGCTTTCCAGGCTGTAGGGCGTGGCGCCACCGGTGCCGGAAGACACGAGATCGACCAGCGTTCCGCTGGTCACCGATCCGGCTGACTCATCGATCAGATGGACGGTGAGGGCCGGAACCGTGCCGTTCCAATTGGCGGAAGGGACGAAGCGCAAGCTGTCGGAAGCGGTGATCAGCAAGGCCGACGAGGGGGAGACGGCGCCGATAGGGGTCCAGGCCGCGCCGTTCCAATACTGCCAAGACCCCTCCGCCGTCGCCATGTTGCCCGTCACGGCGATGCCGGCCAGACCATGGCTGGAGGAGCCGCCCGTCACCGTGTCGGCGGTATCGGAAAAGAGGGCTGCGAACAGGGCCGACACCGTCGCTCCTGCGGGATCGGCGTCATCCTCGGTGATGGTGGGAAGCGTGGTCGCATCGCCCACCGCCACCGGCGCGTCGTTCACCGGAGTGACCGTGCCGTTCACCGCGATCGTTCCAACACTGTAGGGCGTGGTTCCGCCAACGCCGACCGCTGTCAGGTCGACGCGTGCCCCGCTGCCGACCGATCCGGCGGACTCATCGATAAGATGAACCTCCAACGCCGGCATGACGCCGTTCCAGTTGGTCGACGGCACGAAGCGCAGGCTGTCCGAGCCCTTGATCACCAAGGCTGAGGTGGCGGACACCGCTCCGACGGCGATCCAGACCGAACCGTTCCAATACTCCCAGGAGCCTTCACCCGCCGCGGCGTTGCCGATGACCGCCACACCGGCAAGCGCGCTGGCCGATGATCCTCCCACGACCGCGTCGGCGGCATCGGAGAACAGTTCGGCGAAGAGGGCGGCCACCGTCGATCCCGCGGTCTCGGACGTGTCTTCCGGCACGCTGGGCAGGGTCACCACCGCCCCCAGCGCCACCGGAGCGTCGTTGACGGAGGCTACCGTCCCAGTCAAGGAGATGGCCGTGGCACTGTAGGGCGTGGCGC
Source organism: Skermanella stibiiresistens SB22 (assembly GCF_000576635.1). Classification (GTDB taxonomy): domain Bacteria; phylum Pseudomonadota; class Alphaproteobacteria; order Azospirillales; family Azospirillaceae; genus Skermanella; species Skermanella stibiiresistens. Next base: position 234,442 of record NZ_AVFL01000006.1, on the reverse strand, counting down.
CCCCGGTACCCGACACAGCAACATCGACGCGCGTTCCCGTCGCCGCATCGCCGGCGGAAGCGTCGATCAAATGAACGTTCAGGGCGGGCACGGCGCCATTCCAATTGGCCGCCGGGACGAAGCGCAGGCTGTCGCCAGCCGAGATCACAAGGGCCGAGCTGGCCGAAACCGCCCCAACCTCCATCCAGGCGGCTCCGTTCCAGTATTGCCAGGAACCCTCGTCGGTCGCGGCGTTGCCGACCACCGCGACCCCGACGAACGCGTCGGCGGAGGAGCCACCCGTCACGCCGTCGGCGGCATCGGAGAACAGATCCGCGAGCAGGGCCGACACCAGGGCGCCCGCTGGATCGCCCGAGTCTTCGGCCACCGTCGGCAGCTCGACCGAGGCGCCAAGGGCGACAGGCGCGTCGTTGACCGCCGCGACCGCGGTGTTCACCTGGATCGTGCCCACGCTGTAAGGCGTGGCGCCGCCCGTTCCGGTGGCGGAAAGGTCGATCCGCGCTCCGCTGATCACGCCACCCGCCGAGTCATCGATCAGGTGGACGGCGAGGGCGGGAGGCGCGCCGTTCCAGTTGGCGGCGGGGAGAAAGCGCAGGCTGCCGGCCGAGTTGACCACCAGCGCGGACGCTGATGAAACCGCCCCGACATCCAGCCAGGCGGACCCATTCCAAAACTGCCAGGCGCCCTCGGCCGTGGCGGCATTGGCGACCACGGCGACACCGGCGAGACTGTTGGAGGAGGAGCCTCCCACCACGATGTCGGCGGTATCGGAGAACAGATCCCCGAACAGCGACGACACCGTCGCCCCGGCGGGATCGGCGGCGTCCTCGGCGATGCCGGGCAGCGCGATCGCCCCGCCACCCGCGACGGGCGCGTCGTTGACCGGCGTGACCAAGCCGTTCAAGGCGATCGTATCGGCGCTGATGGCGGTGTTGCCGCCCGTCCCGGTCAGCGAGAGATCGACCAGCGCACCCGTCGTGACGGCACCGGCGGAACCATCGACCAGATGGACGATCAGGCTTGGCGTGACGCCGTTCCAGTTGGCCGCCGGAACGAAGCGCAGGCTGTCTCCCGCGGCGATCAGCAGGGCGGAGGTGGACGATACCGCTCCGACGTTTGTCCAGGCCGAACCATTCCAGTATTGCCAAACCCCTTCGGACGCGGCGGCGTTACCGATCACCGCGACGCCAGCCAGCGGATCGGCGGAGGATCCTCCCGCCACCGCGTCGGCCTCGTCGGAAAACAGGTCGCTGAACAGGGACGACACAGTGGCACCCGCGGGGTCGGCGGCGTCCTCGACCAGGGTGGGGAATGTCACCGTCGCGCCACCCGCCACCGGCGCGTCATTGATGGGAGAGATCGACCCGCTCAAGGCGATGGTATCGAGGCTATACGGCGTGGCGCCGCCCGTGCCGCCGATCGTCAGGTCGACCCTCGTTCCACTGGCGGCGGCGCCCTTGGAACCGTCGATCAGGTGGACGGTCAGGGTTGGCGTGGTGCCGTTCCAATTCGCCGCCGGGACGAAGCGCAGGCTATCGGCGCTCCCGATCACCAAGGCGGACGAGGAGGACACCACGCCGACATCCGTCCACGCGGCCCCGTTCCAATACTGCCACGTGCCTTCCGCCGTCGCGGCGTTGGACACCACCGCCACACCGGCGAACGCGTCACCGTCGTCGGAATACAGGTCCGAGAACAAGGCCGACACGGTCGCACCCGCCGGATCGGTTTCATCCTCGGCGATGCCGGGCAGGGCGGCGGAGGGACCGAGGGCCACGGGCGCGTCGCTGTTGGCGGTGACGGCGTCATACAGGTTGATTGTCCCCGCGCTGTACGGCGTCGCTCCGCCAGTTCCGGAAAGTGAAAGATCGACCCGCGTTCCGGTGATCGCTGGTCCAGCCGAATCATCGATCAGATGAACGGTCAAGCCTGGTGCCGCGCCGTTCCAGTTGGCCGTCGGGACGAAGCGCAGGCTGTCGCTTGCCTTGATCACCAAGGCCGAGGCGGAGGACACGGTTCCGATATCAGCCCAGGCGGCGCCGTTCCAATACTGCCAGACGCCTTCCGATGTGGCGGGATTGGCGATCACGGCCACTCCCGCCAAGGCGTTGGCGCCCGAACCGCCGATCACGGCATCCGCCGCGTCCGAGAACAGGTCCGCGAACAGGGCCGACACGGTGGCGCCCGCCGGATCGGCATCGTCTTCCGCGATGGCGGGCAAGACGGCCGATGTGCCAATAGCGATGGGAGCGTCGTTGACCGCCGCGACCACGCCATTCAACGCGATGGTCTCGGCGCTGAAACGCGTCCCGCCGCCCGTGCCCATCAGGGAGAGGTCCACGCGCGTTCCCGTCGCCACATCGCCCGCAGAGTCGTCGATCAAGTGGACAGCCAGGGCGGGCGCCGTGCCGTTCCAATTGGCCGCCGAAACGAAGCGCAGGCTGTCCACCGCCTTGATCACCAGCGCGGACGCGGTCGAGACCGCTCCGATATCCGTCCAAGCCGCACCGTCCCAATACTGCCAGACACCTTCGGACGTCGCGGCGTTGGCGACCACGGCGATACCCGCCATCATGTGGGCGGCGGAACCACCCGTCACCGCGTCCGCCGCGTCCGAGAACAGGGCACCGAACAAGGCCGACACGGTGGCGCCCGCCGAACCGCCATCGTCTTCGCCGATGACGGGCAGGGCGGCCAGGGAGCCGAGAGCGACGGGCGCGTCGTTCACCGCGGCGACCGCGCCGCTCAAGGCGATGGTGTCGAGGCCATAGGGTGTCGCTCCACCCGTGCCAACGGCGGTCAGGTCGATCCGAGTGCCGCTGAGTATGGTCCCGGCGAAATCATCGACCAGATGGACGCTCAAGGCGGGCACGGCGCCGTTCCAATTCGCAGCCGGAACGAAGCGAAGGCTGTCGCCAGCCTTGATCAGCAGGGCGGATGCCGCCGAGACGTCGCCGACATCCGTCCAGGCGACACCATCCCAGTACTGCCAAGCCCCTTCGCTGGTGGCGCCGTTCGCCACCACCGCGATCCCCGCCAGCGCGTTGGCCGACGAACCACCCAGCACCTCGTCGGCGGCATCCGAGAACAGATCCTGGAACAGGGCCGATACCGTCGTTCCAGCGGCGGCGGCCGTGGCATCCTCGGTGATGGCGGGCAGGTTCGCCGACCAGCCAAGCGCCACGGGTGCGTCGTTGACCGGGGTGATCCAGGTCGTGAGCGCCGCCGTCTCGCTGGAGATGCCGGCCCCGGCGAGGTCCCCGGTCCACGAACCATCCAACGCCCGCACGCCAAGGCCGCCCGACGTGCCGTTGAAACCTTTTTCAGGGACGAACCGCAGCAGCGCCGTCGCCGGCAGCACCAAGGCGTCCGTCGAACTCACCGCGCCGATGGAGATCCAGGTCGAGCCGTCCAAGCTGTATTGCCAGACTCCCCCGGTCGTTCCGGCGTTCGACACGATCGCCATTCCGGCCAGATGGCCATCCTGGGCACCCGGAGCGAAGATCCGCTCAACCGCCTGGAAGACGGTGAAACCGGCCGGGGCCGCCGCGTTCTCGGCGACCGCCAGCGCCTTCGCCAAAGCCGATCCGTCGAAATCGGGCCGAAGGACCGGCGGATGAAGCGCCACTTCCGGCTCGCTTACCGGATCGCTTGGGATTCCCGGTTCCAGGGGTGTGGCTGGCACCGTCGGAGGCGCGGGCACCACCGGCACCACCGGTCTGGAGGGCGTCACCGGTTCGATCGGGGTCGTCGGCGTCCCCGGCTCCAGGGGTGCCGGTTCCAGGGGGGCGACGGGATCGGTTGGGCCCGCGGGGTTCTCCGGATCGACCGGCGCCGGCTTTTGGGTATTCACGACCGTCGTGACCGGCCGGCTGTCGTTCGAATAGGAGGCTTTCGTCGCCAGCGTCAGCGCCGTCTCGGCTTTGGCCGACGACACCACCGCATCCGCGGGACGCGAGGCGGGCGAGGCGCCAACCGCCAAGCCCGGCAAGGAAGCCATGCCAGCACTCGGCGGGGCAGGGGGGGCTTCACCCTGGCTTCCGGTTCCAGCATCCGCTGCCGCATCGGATGAGCCATCAGCCGGGGCATCGCCATCGCCCGTCCCGTCCGCACCCTCACCATCGCCGCCACCATCCCCCGCGTCGGCCACCTGCTCCGCGTCGGCGCTTCCTTCGCCTTCGGAGCCAGCGTCATCGGCGGCGGCCTCGGTGTCGGCACCGCCCTTGTCGGCTCCGGGTTCGCCTTCGGCCGACGCTTCCGCGACCTGCGTCTCGCCACCCGCCGCCTCGCCAGCCGGCGAGGCTTGCTGATCCTCGGCGGCCGCCGGAGCGGCCATGGCGGCCAAAGCCTGATCCTCGGCGGAAACGGGCACGACCGCCTGATCGGCGTTGCCCTGGGCAACGGCGTCCGCTTGGCTCGCCGCCGCCAGGGCCTGGGTCAGCGGCTGTCCCTGTGCCAAGGCTTCTCCCAGGGCCGCTCCGAAGGCACCCCCTCCGCCAGCGCCGCCGATGGCTTCAGCGGCGTTCTGGCCACTCGCCAAGGCGGCCATCAGCGGGTTCGCCTGCACCCCCTGAACCGACGCGGTGGCGATGTCGGTGGCCGTGGCCGCACTCTGGCGCGCTCCGGTGAGCGCGCTGGCGGCGTCGCTTCCACCGGCCAGGGCGGATCCAAGCTGTGCCACGAAGGCGTCGCTGGACGCGTCCGCGAAACTCCTCACCGCCTGATCAGCGGCGGCGCCGCCAGACGACAACGCGGCGATCAGCTTGTCCGTCGAACTCAAGGGCACGCTGGCGCCTGATTCGACGGATGCCGCCAGCCTATCCGTCTGGAGCGATGCTTCCAAGGCCGCCTGGGCATTCGACCCCTGGGCCAAGCTTTCGCCCAGCGTCGCGGCGAACGCGGCGCCTCCCATGTCCGACGCCGTCGCGGCACCTTCCGGGCCGGCCTGATTGGACAGCGCCGTGAGCAGGCGGTCGCCCGTCGATTGGGGAACCGCGAGCAGCTCCACGCGTGCCGCCACGCTCGCGGCTTCCGCCGACGCTTGGCCGACGGCCCCGCCGATGTCGGCGCCTCGGGAGAGCGACGATTCGAGGGCAGCCGCGAAGCCATCGCCGGAAACATCAAGGGCATCCACGGCGGTTCCGACTCCGCCACCGGACGCCAGTGCCTGTGCCAGCTTGTCGGCTGGCGTCAAGGGAACGGTCACGGCGCTGGCCGGCGCGCCCGGCGCCGCGTCGCCGATGGTTCCCGCCGCTCCCAGCGCGTGGGCCAACGACTCCGACGGCGTCGCGCCATCGGAGATCAGATGCCGGATGTCCTTGCCCTGTGCCAGCGCCAGTTCAAGCTCCATGCCTGGAGCGGGTTGGCTTCGCGCCTGCTGCGCCAACGACGATTCGAGGACGCGTCCGGCTTCCAGCGTCGCTCCCTCGGCCGCCCCGCCACCGGCGACCTCGGCGATGAAGGTCTTCATCCACAACTCGGCGAAACGCCCGCTGTCGTCGGCGGACAGCCCGTTCTTCGCCAAGGCGTCGGCGAGTTTCCGCTGCGCCGCGCCGATGTCGCCCTGACCGCCGAGGATGGCCGCCATGGCTTGATCGGCGATATCGGGCGGAATCAAGCTTTCCTGACTGGACGCGAGAAGCCCGTCCTCCGAACCGGCTTCAGGAGAATCGTTCACGCGATCCAAGTCGTTTTGCATCTTTTCGCCGTCAGAAATGCAGGAAACATCGTGCCGGACCCGAAGCCAACGCGACGAACTATTAGATTGCTATGAAACTAAGTTTCTTACCTTGACGGCTCGTTAATGGATGGGCGATCGGGTCAAATAACGGGATCGGAAAGGCCGAAGCGCGACGCCGATCACCAACTGGGGTTGGTTAACAGTTAATCGTTCATTAGTAAGTACGCCAGTATTCTCCACCGGCAAATGGCTGGCTACTGAAGTTATATATCGCGTGTATTATGATCTTAAAGATAAGCCGATCATAGACGCGTCATGTGGCTCGGGTAGACGAAATCGATTAGTGGCTTCTGATGCAGGGTGCTGAAATTCGTTGGAGTGATGGCACTCCTGATGTTCACCTGCCGGTGGCGATTTCTCGGTTGGAATGCACGACACTGTAATACGGCGGAGATTTGAATGCTTGAGCGTGAAGAATTGAATTCCCGTGCCAAGATGATCGTAAAGCATCACGCGATCATGGCCGCTGGCTTCGGACTGGTTCCCGTCCCCTTCGTTGACCTCGCCGCCGTCGTTGGCGTCCAGATCAACATGTTGCAGGAGCTCTCGAAACTTTACGAGGTTCCGTTTTCCCAGCAGCGCAGCCGGTCGATCGTCGCCAGCCTGATCGGCGGTGGTCTGCCGTTCGCCGCCAGCGCCATGCCGATCGTCGGCTCGATCCTGAAGCTGGTTCCGGTGGTTGGTTCCGTCCTGGGCGGCGTCGTGATGCCGGGTCTGTCGACCGCGACCACGATCGCGCTGGGCCGGCTGTTCACCAAGCACTTCGAGTCCGGCGGCACGATGATCGACATCAACATCGAGAAGATGCGCGCCATGTTCCGGACGGAAGTGGATCAGGCCAAGGCGGAGGCTTCGGAAGTCGAGGCCGAGGCGAAGGCCTACAAGGCGGATGTCGTCAACTCGGAAAAGGTCGCCGTTTCCGCCTGACGCGGATTGGACCATCCCCGGCGCGGGCGCTATCCGCGCCGGGACTTCCCGCCAAGAGGTGGCACATGATGAGCACCTTTCCCGTGCTCTACTTCCTGATCTGCGTCGTGACGGGGCTTTTCGCCCTCGGCCGCCGGGGTGGGTTCCTGCTCTACTTCGCGGTCGCCCTGTTCGTAACGCCGATCATCGCCCTGGTCTTCCTGATCGTCACGTCGCGCCGGCCGAAACCACAACCAGTGGAAGCCTGATCCTCCGGCTTTCCACGCGCCTTCGGCGGCGACCATTTCCCAATCCTCACGGATTCCGCACCGGGCATCCCCGGGCGGATCGCCAATCGTCACTTGAGTCCAGAGCTGGAACCGCGGTCACGCGCCGGTTCCGCTTGGGAGGTTTAGTCGCATGACAGTCATCACCGAAACCGACATCGGCGGCGGCAACGCCCAAACCAGGCCACGCTCCAGCTTCAAGGCCTGGCTCGCCCGTGAGCGCCGCAACATGATGATCGGTTTCCTGGTCATGCTGTTCGCCCTCATCTATTTCCTGCCGGCGATCGTCTACTTCATCCCGGCCGGTCATGGTGGCGTGCTGTGGAAACGCTTCGACGGCGGCACCCAGTTGCTCCCGGCCTTGCCGGAAGGCTTCAACCTGATCTTTCCGTGGGACAGGATCGAAGTCTACGACATGCGGCTGAAGGAGGACTCGCGGTCCTATGGCTCGATCGCCAATGACGGACTGCTGGTCACCACCGACATCACCATCCGCTACCGCCTGATCAACACCTATCTGGGCGTGCTGCACCAGACGATCGGGGCCGACTATCTCAACAGCCTGATCGTGCCCGAGGTGGGCTCGGTCGTGCGCGAGATCATCTCGCGCTACAAGGCCGACGAGCTTTACGCCCAACGCCGCCAGAAGATCCAGGAGGAGATCTACGACCAGTTGGTCGACCGCCTGATGTACCGAGGCGTTATAGGTGCTCGGGATTCCAGCGCCAACGCCACCGTCGGCGGCTCGGACGAGACGTTGCGCGGCTATGTCTACGTTCAGGACGTCCTGATCCGGAACGTCGAACTTCCCGAGGCGCTGGTCCAATCGATCGAGCGCAAGGTGCAGCAGGACCAGTTCGCCCAGGAATACGAATTCCGCCTGCAGCGCGAGATCTTCGAAAGCCAGCGGAAGCAGGTCGAGGCTCAAGGCATCAAGAGTTTCCAGGACACCATCAACAACGGCATCACCGAGAACTACCTGCGCTGGCGCGGCATCGAGGCCACCCTGGAGCTGGCCCGCTCGTCCAACGCCAAGGTGGTCGTCATCGGTTCCGGCCAGAACGGCATGCCGCTGATCCTCAACACCGGCGCCGACACCGCCGCTCCGGCGGTGGGCTCCACGGCGGGCCAAGCGGTGGAGCCTGTGGCGGATCCCCGCGCGACACCCGACACCAAGGGCGACCCGGCGCTGACCTCCCATAACGCCGAGGATACCGCCTCCAAGGCCAAGGTCGCGGCCCTGGCCACCCCCAAGCCGGCGCCCACCGGCGACGCCGGCGAGAAGGCCGGCAAGGCCGAAACCCCGAACAAGGCCGAGGCCCTGAACAAGCCCGAGCAGGTGGGCTCCGACCGCAAGCCCCCCGACCAAAAGCCCGAGAAAGCGAAGTAGGACGCCCGCGGTGAGGAACGTCCAGGATCTCCCCATGCCCCTGTTCCAGCTTCTCCGCCATCACATGATGGAGAACCGGCGCGGCTTGGCCCTGCTGGCGCTGCTGGCCGGATTGTCCAACACGCTGGTGCTGGCGACCATCAACGCAGCGACCGAGGTGGTCGGCGACCGCGAGGAGTTGCTGCGCTTCGCGGTGCTGTTCGGGATCGCCATCCTGGTCTTCGTGATCGTGCAGCACCGTCTGATGTATCTGGTCTCCAGCAATGTCGAGCGGACGATCCGCGAGTATCGGACCGGCCTGTTCGAGACCATCCGCGGTGTCGGACTGGCCCAGGTGGAGAGCGTCAGCCGCTCCGAGCTGTTCGCCTGCATCAGCCGCGAGCTGAGGATCGTCGGCAACTCGGTGCCACCGCTGGTGGTCGCCATGCAGGCGGTCGTGCTGGTCTTTTGCAGCCTGATCTACATGGCCTGGCTGTCCATGACGGCCTTCCTGCTGTGGGTCTCCTGCACCGTCGTGGGCATGATGATCCACTTCGCCTGCGCCAAGACGATCCAGCTCCAGCTGGCGGAGGCCTACGTCAAGGAAAACGAGCTGGTGACCCACGTCAACGACCTGATCGACGGGATCAAGGAAGTGAAGATGAGCCAGGCGCGCGGCGCCGAGCTGGCGGAAGCCTTCGGCTCGCTGGCCCATGGCCTGTCGGGTCACCGCGTCACGATCATGATGCTCTATTCCCGCGCCTTCGTCCTGTCGCAGGTCACGTTCTTCCTGCTGACCGGCCTGATGGTGTTCATCGTCCCGGTGCTCAGCCCGACCTTCATCAAGGTCGTCGTCATGACGACGACGTCGTCCCTGTTCCTGATCGGTCCGGTGTCGTCGATCATCTCGGCCCTGCCGAACTTCGCCAACGCCAACGCCTCGGCCAAGTCGATCCTGTCGCTCAAGACCCGGCTGCTGGCCTTGGAGAGCGAGCGTTTCCCCCAGTCGGCGCCGTTTGGCGGGTTCGAGACCCTGCGGCTGGACCATCTCTTCTACCAGCATCGCCACGCTTCCGGCGAAGGTGGCTTCGTCGTCGGCCCCATCAACCTGACGGTGCAACGCGGCCAAGTCGTCTTCCTCACGGGCGGCAACGGTTCGGGCAAGACGACGATGATCCGCCTCCTGACGGGATTGTACCGGCCCGACCGCGGGGCGGTGCGGCTGGATGGCGGCGTGATCGACGCCTCCAACCTGCTGGCCTACCGCGACCTCTTCGCGACCGTCTTCGCCGACAACCACCTATTCAAGGAGTTGTACGGGATGGGACCGATCGACCAGGATTACGCCGACCGCCTGTTCGACATCCTGGAGATGGGCCACAAGTCCCGGATCGAGGACCGCCGTTTCACCAATGTCAATCTTTCCGGTGGCCAGCGCAAGCGGCTGGCCCTGATCGCCGCGTTGCTGGAGCGGAAGCCGATCTACGTCTTCGACGAATGGGCGGCCGATCAGGACCCTTATTTCCGCGAGAAGTTCTACCGGACCATCCTGCCGATGCTGCGGGCGGAAGGGGTCACGGTCATCGCGATCACCCATGACGACAAGTACTTCGACACCGCCGACATCCACCTGCACATGGAGGATGGTCGCCTCCAAATCGTGCGCGACGCCGCCATGCCAATGCCAGCTCTCGACAGCGTGCGTTAGGGAGGAGCGGCGATGAATTTCCTGACGCTGCTCGGACGTCATGGCTCGGCCTCCCTCCGCTGGCTCGGGCTTAGCTTCCTCCTCACGGCGGGCTTGCAACTGGGGCTGGGCGTGATGGTCACGCTCGCCGCCGACGCGCCCGGCGCCGATGGCCCACGAGGCCGTGATGTCGGGCTTCTGCTTGTCGGCTGCCTGCTGTTCTACCTCGCCCAGACACGCCTTCTCCGCCAAACCATGGACCACGTCGCCGACGCGTTGAGGCGGGCCAGCGAGGGTGTCGTCGGCCATCTCCGCGACGACGCGGATGCCGCCGCCGTCAGCCTGCTGGCCGATCCCGGCGTGCCGGCCGCCCTCGCGTCCTCGCTGGTGCTGGCGGTCCAGTCGGTGCTCGTGGTCGTCTGCGGCCTGGTCTATCTCTCGACCGTCTCGGCGGCAGCCTGCGGCGTCGCGACGGTGGCGCTGCTCCTGATCGTCGCCCTCCAAGTGCTCAGCCATTTCGGGATGGACAAGCCGTTCGAATCCATCCGGGACCATCAGTGCGCGACGTATGACAGCCTCCAGGCGCTCGCGGGAGCGGGCAGGCGTCTCGCTGTCGACACCCCGTCACGCGTCCGGATCGAAGGCCGGATGAGGGACGGCTTCGGCGCCATCGCGGCCCTTCAGCGCGCCCACCATCCGGGTTTCGCCCAGGACAACGCGATGCAGCAGGTCGTCTATTTCCTACTGATCGGCGTCATGGTCTTCGGCGTCCCCTTGGTGGAGCCCAGCTTCCGTTCCGACATGCTGGGCGCCGTGGCCGTCACCATCTTCCTGTTCGCGCCACTGTCCTCGGCCCTCAACAGCCTGCCCCTGTTCGACGCCGCCGAAGTCGCGGCCGGATACCTGAACCGGCTGGGTAACGGCGCCGTCGACGAAACCCCGCATTCCGCCACGTCGTTCGCCGACTTCCAGACGCTCACCCTGGACAGTCTCCGGATCACCTTGCCCGAAGGTTCCAACGAGGCGGCCGGGCCGTTCGATCTGGTGATCGGGCGGGGCGCCCTCGTCGCCATCGGCGGACCGGCCGGTTCCGGCAAGTCCATGCTGGCCGACATCCTGATGGGACTGGCCGAGCCGGCGGAGGGCAGGGTCTGGATCGACCGAACCGTCGTGACATCGGAGAACCGCCGCGCTCTCCGCGACCTCTTCACCCTCGCCGACGGCGGCGCCGACCGCGATCCCGCCAATTGGGTGGTCTCCCAGGACCCGTCGGTGACCGCCACCGTCGCCGGAATGGCCCTGTCCACTCGGGAAAGAACCGCCCTGCACCAGCCGACGGCCCTGTCCTCCGGTCAGGTAGCCCATGTGGCGGTCGCCCGAGCCGTCCAGTCCGGGCGGCCGGTCATCGTGCTCGATGGCGTGTTGGACGCCGCCGACCAGGAGTGGCGCCAGCGTTTCCTGACCGAGACGGTGCCCACCCTCCAGGCCCAGGGCCGCACGGTGATCGTGGTGACGAGGATCACCGATCTGGCCCAACTGGCCGAAACCCGCCTGACCCTGAACGGCCGTCCGGCATGTTGAACACACGCCAAATTCAAGAGAAGACCACCATGAGACGGCTGTTACCCTTCCTGAGGCACGTCGCGCTGATCACCGTGCTCGCCGTGGCACTGATGGCCATCGTCCGTCCCGCTGGGGCGGGCGAGGTCTGGACGATCGCGTCCGACCAGAACTTCCCGCCCTACAACTTCACCCTGAAGGGCAAGCGCACCGGCGTCGACACCCAGATCGTCGAAGCCGTGCTACGGAAGCTGAACGTCTCGGCGATCCATCGTCCGATGAGCTGGGTCGAGGTGGTCCAGGCGATCGACGACAATAAGGTGGATCTCGCGTTCCAATTCCTCGGCACCAAGGAGAGGTTCGAGAAATACCGGCTGGTCGGGCCGTTCCGCACCGGCCAGACCGTGCTGCTGGGACGCAAGGGGCGGAGCTTCGACGTCAAGGACATCGCCGACCTGCGCGGGCTGCGCGTCGGCACCATCCGGGGCTTCACCTACACTCCCCTGTTCGACAACGACGCCGAGATCCAGAAGCTGGAAGGCGCCAACGCCACGACCAACATCCGGCGCCTGTTCTATGGGCGCACCGACATCATCATCGGCGACCGCGAGAGCCTGCTCTATTCCGCCGACGAGGATGGCAAGCTGGACCGCGTCCAGATGCTGACCATGAAGGTCGGTGATTTCCCCCGCTACATCGCCTTCCCGAAGCAGCGCACCGAAAAGGCGGAGCGTTTCGAGAAGGCGCTGGAGGAACTGATCGCCGACGGCACGATCAACCGCATAATGAAGGTGTGGTTGGGCGAGAAATAACGGCGAAATCGGAGGATCAATCCTGTTAATCGACGTTGGCGCAGTGAGGCAGGCGGTAAACCGCTGGGTTTCGCTCCCGACGGAACGCTCGATCGCGAGGTGGACATGCCAGTGGCACGGATCCTCGAACCGGCAGGCCGGGACCCCGCGGATACTGGAACAAGCCGGGGCGGTAGCTATCGGTGATCTTGAGGAAGCGGTCGATGGCGTCGCCCAGGGTGCCACAGGCGTCCCGGCGATCGCGCCATTCCGCGGGCAGGCGGGTGTGGCGGGTTGCGACGTCGTCGGCCGCTCGCCCGGCGGTGTTCTTCTGGATGCGGGCCGCTGCGTGCCAAGCTGCGATACTGGCGAGATAACGCCGGATCGCGGCCGCCTTGCGGGATAGCCCCATCGCGTCGATGTAGGCGGCGACGGTGGCCGGCCCTGCCGGTAGCCAAGCAAGGTGCCGCTCGGCCCGGGTGAAGAACTCCGACAGCCGGTCGATCAGGTGCTCGGGAAGGAGAGGATCGGGAAGCGACGGCGACATGGCGCCTCCAGCTTCGGACCCAGCGACTATCCGAGCGTCGGCCCCCGGTGTGAGGGCTGTCACGGCATCTGTTCCGGCCAGAACCCGGTACGGAACGCCTTTACGGTCCGGTGATCAGGTTTTCGCTCAGGCGTTTCGCGAGATGGGCTTGTCCAGTCCGGCCGCCGAGCATCGCCAAGGGCGACGCCGCGACGGAAGGGATGCCGTCCGCGGTGCGCTCGCCTCGCAGGGGCGGATCGGCGATCCAGCGCGACCCCCGACCAAGGGTTCCCATCGCGCCCGCGGACAGAACCGCAAGGACGACCGCCACAGCCGCGGTCATGCCGATGGACCGATGGGTCGGCGGGCGCTGCCATGGTGATTGGGTCCAGTCACCAGCCGTGCCCGCCGCGACGACCTCGTAGACATCGATCCCCACGGAGATGTTCTTCGCCACCTTGCGTCCGAGGGACCGAAAAGCCCAATTGGCCGACGGCTCCGCGCTCCGGCGGACGGCATCGCTGACAAAGATCGATCCCGGTTTGGCCATCGATTCCAGCCGCGCCGCGACGTTGACGCTGTTGCCATAGGTGTCGTCATTCTCTTCGATGACGTCTCCGACATTGACGCCGATGCGCAGATCGAAACGGCGGGACGCCAAGGCGAGCTGGATTTCCTCGGCCGCCTCCAAGGCTTCGTGGGCGCTGGCGAAGGAGGCGAGGAACCCGTCGCCGGTCCGCTTGAAGATGCGGCCCCGCTTCCGCGCTACCGCCGGGACGACGATATCGTCGAACAGCGAGCGGAGATCCCGATATGTCGCGGTCTCGTCCCTTGCCATCATACGACTGAAACCGACGACGTCTCCCGCCATGATCGCCGCGAGCTTGCGCCTCATGTTCGGAGCTCCGGCCATTCTTCCCCAAGGCAGCCGGACAAGGTCGACACGGTCGCATCGATCGGTCGCCGCCGGCGGACGGCCGGGCGGCACCGGCCGCGGACCCCGTGGACCGTGCTGGAGCCGGAACGGAGGGCCTCGGCGGCAGCGGCGGAGACTATCATGGGACATGTCATGGTGGCTGGTTTCCGGTTGAGTGCTGGGAAACGGAAGGGCCCGAACCCCTGGAACGGTCCGAATCCGAAAGCGGGAGGGTGTCTCGCGCCATCTCCTCCGCCGCGTCCAGGACCAATCCTAACCGCCGCCTGTCGCACCCTTGTGCCGGAACCGTCCGGCCTTGTACCGAATTGTATCGGCCGCGGCGGCCAAAGCCCCGGCCGGCAAGGCTCCTGGAACATCTTGATACAATTCCGTCCGGGCATCTCGCGGCGCACGCGGTATAAGGACGACTGTGCTCCAGCGTTCGGGACCGATCATGGACTCCGTGCCCCACATCGCCGTCGTCGACGACCATCGCGACATCCGCGATCTTGTTGGCAAATATCTTCAGCAGCAGGGTTACCGCGTCAGCACGGTGGAGAACGGCGCCGCGCTGCGCCGACTCATGGAGCGAAAGGCACCCGACCTCATCGTCCTCGACATCATGATGCCGGGTGAAGACGGGCTCACCCTTTGCCGCGAGTTGCGGGCCGGCCCCGGCGGAGGGGTGCCGATCATCTTCCTGACCGCCCGGACGGACGAGACCGATCGCGTGATCGGTCTGGAACTCGGGGCGGACGACTACCTCGTCAAGCCGTTCTCCTCGCGCGAACTCCTGGCGCGCATCAAGGCGGTGCTGCGCCGCGCCAACAGCCTGCCGCACCAGCGGACCGCCCGCAGGGCCGGAATGATGCGCTTCGATCGCTGGGTTCTCGACCTCGGCCGCCGGGAACTCCAGGGAGAGGACGGGGTGGGCGTGCCGCTCTCCACGGCGGAGTTTCGGCTGCTCAAGGTGTTCGTCGAGCATCCTGGAATGGTCCTCAGCCGCGACCAGCTCCTCGACCTCACCGTGGGGCGCGAGGCCGATCCCTTCGACCGTTCCATCGACAACCAAGTCAGCCGCCTGCGCCGCAAGGTGGAGGCCGACCCAAAGTCCCCGACCATCATCCAGACCCATTGGGGCGGAGGCTACAGCTTCATGCCGGAGGTCTTCTCCTCGTGACGCGTCTTCTCACATGGTGGCGCAAGCGCCTGTCCGTCCAACTTCTCACCTCCATGCTGGTGGCCCTCTTCGCCTCCCAAACGGTCGGAATGTGCATTTCCTGGGATCAGTTCATCTCGGACCTGCGCGCGGCCGCCCGCACCGAGCTCAGCAGCCGCGCGGCGGCCGTGGCTCGGCTGGTCGAAACCCTGCCGCCGGCGCTACAGTCCGATATCGCCCGCGTCAACAGCACGGACTACACCCGCTTCTGGATCTCCGAGGACCCGGCGCCCCATCCCGGACCGTGGGTCGGCGAGGCGTTCGAGCGCTTCCAGGTACCCCTGCGGACGCTTCTGAACGGATCGAGCCAAACCAACACCCTGGGCGGCCCGGCAACGAGAACGCCGCTGCCCGAGGACGCAACCACCGCGCATCTGCTGAAGGGAGCGACTTGGACGGCGCCACCCGCGGATCGCGCGGACCTGCCGGCCCGGGCGCTCTACCTCGACTATGCCGAACGCAACGGCGCCGGGGTGATCGTCCCGCTCAACGACGGACGGGTGCTCAACGTCGCCTTCTACAAGCATTTCATGCCGTCCATCTGGGACACCCACCTTCCGCTGTCGCTCGCGCTGACCGCGGTCTTCGTCTCCCTCGTGGGCGTCCTCACCGTGCGGCGTATCGTGCGGCCCCTGCGCCAGCTCACCAGGGCCGCGGAGATGCTCGGGCGTGGCGAGGCGGTGACGCCGCTGCGCGAATGCGGCCCCGACGACATCCGCCGCACGGCCGAGGGATTCAACCGCATGCAGGAGCGCCTGCACCGGTTCGTGGAGGATCGGACGCGCATGCTGGCGGCGATCGGCCACGACCTGAGGACGCCTCTGACCACGCTGCGCCTGCGCGCCGAGTTGGTGGAGGATCCCGACCTTCAGGAGCGGATGCTCGACACCATCGACGAGATGCAGGCGATGACCGAGGCGACGCTGTCGCTCGCTCGCCAGGAGACCAATGCCGAGCCGACCCGCACGATAGACCTCTCGGCCCTTGTCGAGAGCGTCTGCGACGACTTGGCCGAGATCGGCCAGTCCGTCGTCTTCATCGGAGGCGAACGGGTGAACTACCGCTGCAGGCCGGACGGGCTCCGGCGCACTATCCGCAACCTGATCGAGAACGCCGTGCGCTATGCCGGCCGAGCCGAGGTGCGGCTGATCACGACGCGCTCGACCGTTGAGATCGTGGTCGAGGATGAGGGACCGGGCATTCCGCTCGACAGCATCGAGGAGGTCTTCGCGCCCTTCTTCCGTCTGGAAGCTTCGCGCTCGCGCGAGACGGGCGGCATCGGTCTCGGCCTTTCGATCGCCCGCGCCATAGCCCGCCAGCATGGCGGCGACGTGGTCCTGTCGCCGCGCCATCCCGGTCTCAAGGCCGCCGTCGTCCTGCCGGCCTGAGCGCGGCGCCGAACAGGGGCGGCATCGTCAACTTGTTGGGCGGAAGCCGGGAGTGGGTGAGCCTGGGAGCCACCTTGACGATGTCCCCGTGGTCCCTGGAGGATCTCGATTCCCATCGATCGGCGCCAGAGTTCATGGCTGTGCCGTCCAGCCGTCGAGCGCCGCCAACACGCGTTCCGGCAGGAACGGAAAGTGCCGAAGCCTCACGCCACCGGTCAGCCGGGCTATCGCGTTGGCGATCGCCGGGCCAGTGGGCGGGAGGCCGGCTTGGCCGATACCGCCTACCGGGCTCCCCGGCGTCGGCACCACGGCAACCTCGATCTCGGGCGCCTCGGACATGCGGATCACCCGGTAGGTGTCGAAGTTCGACTCCTCCACCTCGCCATCGACGACGTTGATCCGCTCGAACAGCGCGTGGCCGGTCCCGTTCGTTATGCCGACGATCATCATGGCCTCGATATGGAGCGGCTGTATAGCCACGCCAGGATCGATGGCGCACCAGACCTTGTGCACCCGGATCCGTCCGGTTTCCCGGTCGAGCGACACTTCGGCGACCTGAGCGCAATGCGAGCCGAAGGCGTCGGAGTAGGCCAATCCCAATCCCCGGTCCTCGCGCTCCCGATCCCAGTCCGCCATCCGGGCGACGGTCTCGATCACCGCGCGCGCGCGGGGCTGGTCCCTCAGGAGCTCCAGCCTGAGCGCCATGGGATCGACGCCCCTGGCGGCCGCGATCTCGTCGACGACGCATTCGATCGCGAACCTCGTGTAGCCGACCCCGACCGCGAACCAGAACCCGATGTCCAGTCCGCTTTCCTGACGCAGATACTCGACGTGATGAGCCGGCACCGCGTAGTTGAAATGGGCGCCTTCGGTCACGACGTCGTCGTGACCTCCCTTGCCATCGAACAGTTCCGGCATGGTGCGGGCGAACACGGAATCCGCCACGATGCGATGCCGCCAGCCGAGGATCCGCCCGTCGGCATCGAGCCCGACCTGTATGTGCTGGGCCTCCAGCGGCCGGAACTTGTCGTGCCGGATGTCGTCCTCGCGGCTCCAGACGACCTTGACCGGCCGTCCCTCCGCCGCCTTGGCGAGGGAGACCGCGTCGACGATGAAGTCTTTTTCGGCCTTGCGTCCGAACCCGCCGCCGAGCAGGGTCGTGTTCACCTTGACCTTGTCGGGCGTGGTGCCGATCACTTCGGCCGCGAAGCGCTGCGTGCCCGTCGGTCCCTGGGTCGGCGCCCAGATCTCGATCCGGTCACCGATGACGAGCGCCGTGGCGTTCATCGGTTCCATGGCCGCGTGGGAGACATGGTCGCTCATATAGTCCACGTCGATCACGGTCGCGGCCCCCAAGATGGCGGCCTGCGCGTCGCCAGTGACATGCGCGGGAACTCCCCGGCGCCCGGGATCGCGGCCGATGGCGCGATACGCCTCGAGCAGGTGCCGGCTGTCGTAGTCGCGGACCCGGGAACCTGTGCTCCACTCGACGTCAAGCAGCTCCTTCGCCCGCTTGGTCGCCTCGACCGTCTCGCCGATGATGCCGACCCCATAGGACAGCGGGACGATATGGGTCACGCCCGGCACCGTCCTGGCTTTGGTGTCGTCGATGGCGTCGGGCCGTTCGCCCTGGACAGGCGCCCGCAGCACCGCTCCGTGGAGCATGCCCGGAAGTTGGACGTCGATACCGAAGACCGCGGTTCCATCGACCTTCGAGGGCACGTCGACACGCCGGATCGTCCGTTTCCCAATATAACGCCACCTGTCGCTCGGCTTCAGATCGGCCTCGCCCACCTGGGGGAGCGGTTCCGGCAAGGGTCCGTTCGCGGCGATCCCACCGTAATCGAGCGCGCGGCCCGAGGCGGGATGCACGACCCTGCCGGGCTCGGTCGAGAGCTCGCTCACCGGGACGCGCAACATGCCGGCCGCGGCCGCCAGCAGGACCATGCGGGTCTGGGCGCCGGTCAGCCGAAGCAGCGCGTGATAGCCGCGCGTCGACTCGCTGCCACCGGTCAGCTGAATCCCGTAGAAGCCCGGATTGCCGTAGGTCTTTGCGTCGGAGGGAGCCTGGACGATGCGCACCCGGTCCCAATCGGCGTCCATTTCCTCGGCGACGAGCAGCGGCAGCGTGGTCATGATGCCCTGGCCCATCTCGACCGCCGGCGAGATGATGGTCACCGTTCCGTCATCCGCGATCGTGACCCACGCATTCGGACGGAATCCGCCCTCGGCGCCGGGGACGGTCGTAGCGCCGACGGCGGGCTGTGACAGGCTTCCGTACGCGACCGCGATCCCGAGGCCGCCGGCCGTGACGAGGAAGCCGCGCCGCGACAGCGCGCGGATCCGAGGTTGAAAAGTCGTGGCCATGGCTCATCCCTCCCGCGACGCGCGCTCGATGGCGGCGATGATGCGGACGTAGGTCCCACAGCGGCAGATGTTGCCGTCCATATGGGTGATGATCTGCTCGCGGGTGGGGACGGGAGTGCGTTCGAGGAGCGCCGCCGCCTGCATGATCTGACCGGACTGGCAATAGCCGCACTGCGGCACCTGCTCGGCGATCCAGGCCTTCTGCAGCGGATGGCCGGCATTGGGCGAAAGGCCTTCGATGGTCGTGACCGCGCGTCCCTCGACATCCTCGAGCCAGGTGACGCAGGAGCGGAAGGGCTCTCCATCGACATGGACGGTGCAGGCGCCGCACCGCGCGATGCCGCAGCCGTACTTCGTGCCGGTGAGCTTGAGGTGTTCGCGGATGACCCAAAGCAGTGGGGTTTCTGGGCCGGCGGCGATATCCACCGCGCGCCCATTGATGTTGAACGCCGTCATGAACGCTTCTCCTCTGCCTGTGGCTTGCGCGATGGTCGATGTCGCGGGCGCGGCCGGAATGGAGGCTCGCCGCGCGGCCGCGGCATCGGTGCGGGGAAGCCCGGAGCGAGCTGCTGACCATCGAAAACCGTTGCCGGACGCCGCCAAGATAGGCAGCCGGGAAAATACGGTCTATGCTAAGGGGTCCGAAATATCTTCGCGATCGTCCGGAGGAATTTCATGGACCCACTGTCGGATGTGTTGTCGCTGCTGAAGCCGCGAAGCTACGTGTCGTCGGGGTTCGACGCGGGTGGCGACTGGTCGATCCAGTTCGCCGACCAGCGGAACCGCATGAAGTGCTACGCCGTCGTGTCGGGCGAATGCTGGTTGTCCGTCGATGACGTCGCCGAGCCGGTGCGGCTGAGATCGGGGGAGTGTTTCGTGCTGCCGAGCGGGCGGAACTTCCGCCTCGCCAGCGATACCGCCCTGACGCCCGTCGACTCCGGCGAGTTCTTTCCGCCAGCCCAGCCGGGGGGCGTCGTGACGGTCAAGGGCGGTGGCGATTTCCATCTCGTCGGCAGCCGCTTCGCCGTCAGCGGCAGAAGCTCGGGCAGCCTCCTCGGGATGTTGCCGCCCGTCGTGCGGATCCGCAGGGAGTCGGAGCAGGCGGCGCTGCGCTGGTCGGTCGAGCGGATGCGGGAGGAGCTGCGCGAGCGGCGACCAGGCAGTTCGCTCATCGCGCAACACCTCGCGCACATGATGTTGGTCCAGGCCCTGCGGCTGCATCTCGACGAGGGGCCCGACGGCGTCGTCGGATGGTTCTCCGCCCTCGCGGACAAGCGGCTCGGCGCGGCGATTTCCGCCATCCACGCCGACCCGGCGTACCGCTGGACACTGAGGGAACTCGCCGAGCGTGCCGGCATGTCCCGCTCGAGCTTCGCCCTGAGGTTCAAGGAAACGGTCGGGGAGACCGCGATGGACTATCTGGCGCGCTGGCGGATGCTGCTGGCCGGTGACAGGTTCGAGAACACCGCCGACCCGGTGTCCGTCGTCGCGCTGTCGCTCGGCTACGAGTCAGAAAGCGCCTTCAGCACAGCCTTCAAGAGGGTCATGGGCTGCACGCCCCGGCAGTATGGCCGCGACGCGTCCCCGCCGCGCGATCCGCCCGACGGCACCGGTCCCGCTTGAACCGACTGGCGGCGTCCCGCGCCGCCCCGTGTCCGTGACGAGCGTGGGCGTGTTCATTCGCCGATGACGCGCGCCTTCCGCGCATGGCCGAAGTCGCCGTGACCGGTCCAGGCTCGCCCGTCGGGATGCGCGATCCGCTTCCGGCCGGATCGCCCCCGTCCCGTCCTTCCGGGCGGAATTGTATCAGAATAAGCCAAGGTTCCCGTCGGCCGGGGCTTCAACCGGCGTTTCGGATACAAACTGGTACAATGCCCTACAATCCCGGCACAGGGCCGTGACAGGCGGCGGTTAGGTTGATCCACGAAGCGGCGGGGACGACGGACTGGGACATCCTCCCTGATTCGCGAGACATCCGCCGCGCGATCCACCGGGCCTCCGCCATGCTGGCCGAGGGATAAGGGAAACAGTCATGCCCAGTCTTCCGTCACGACGCGCCTTCCTCATCACCGGCGCCGTCATCGTCGGCACGGCCGCCACCGCCGCCGTCGCCAGCGTCGGCTATCTGTCCACGATCGACGTGGACGGATCCACCGGCCACATCGACGGCGACCGCGCCGTCCTCAACGCATTCGTCGTGATCCATCCGGATGGCCGGGTGGTTGTCAACGTGCCGCGCGCCGAGATGGGACAGGGCATCCACACCGGGCTCGCCATGCTCGTCGCCGAGGAGTTGGACTTGCCGTTCGACGGGCGCGTCACCGTCGAGCATCCAGTGGAGGATCTCTCGGCGTATGCCAACTGGGCGCTGCCACTCGGAACCCGTCCGGAGGAGGCGGGCGGGCCCGCCGTCTGGATCGGCCGGCGGATCCTCGGCGCCCTGCGCTTGACCGGGACCGGCGGTTCGTCCTCGTTGTACGGTCTGTGGACGCCGATGCGTTCCGCGGGCGCCGCGGCGAGGCACATGCTGATCACGGCGGCGGCCGCGCGGCTCGGCGTGCCGGCGGCCGAACTCGCGACCCGGGATGGCGCCGTCATGCACGCGGGCTCGGGACTGGCGATCCCCTATGCCGATCTCGCGCTCGACGCGGCCGCCGTCTCCCCACCACGGAACCCGGCGCTCAAGTCCCGAGCGGACTGGCGGCTGATCGGCACGTCCCAGCCTCGGCTGGACCTGCCGGCGAAAGTCCGGGGAGCCCCGCTCTTCGGTGCCGATGTCGTGCTGCCGGACATGCTGCACGCGTCGATCCGCCAGGCGCCGGTGTTCGGAAGCGGTGTCGTCCGGGTGGCCAACATGGCGGAGATTCGCACGCGACCGGGTGTTGTCGACGTCGTCGTGATCGATGGCGGGAGCGTGGCCGTGGTCGCCCGATCCTGGTGGCTGGCCGAACAGGCGGCCGGCCAGCTCGATGTGGAATGGAGCGGGACGGACGCGGTCGGCGTCTCCAGCGCCACTCTGTCGGAACGGATGCGGGCGCTGCTCGACGGCGGCGACGCCTATGAGAACCTCGCGGAGGGTTCTGGCTTTCCGGACGGCTCGCCGGTCACCCTCGAAGCGGCCTACGAGGCACCGTTCGTCGCCCACGCTTGCATGGAGCCGATGAACGCGACCGTCCTCGTCCGAAGCGACGGAACGGCCGAAGCCTGGATTCCGGCGCAATCACCGATAGTCCCGCGCTGGGGTGTGACGAGGGGTGCTGGCCGGGCCGGCGTCGATCTGTCGTCCGTCACCTGCCACATCCTGATGAACGGGGGCGGCTTCGGTCGCCGGACCGAATTGGACGTCGCGCTGCAGGTGGCCTATCTGGCGGCGCTCTTCCCGGACCGGCCCGTGAAACTGATGTGGTCGCGCGAAGAGGATATCGGCCGCGGCGTCTTCCGCAGCCATGCCGCCGGGCGCCTGCGCGCCGCCCTGGGATCGGACGGCCTACCCGTCGCCTATGAGGCGGTCGTCGCGGCCCAGTCCCTGATCCAATCCTTCCGGAGCCGCTTGATGCCAATCGGCGACGGCGGCGCGCCTGACGGCGATTTCACCACGGTCGAAGGGCTGGCAAAGCCCTATTACGGCATCGCGGGGCGGCGCGTGGCTTCCCATCACGTCCCCTCCCACGTTCCGATCGGATACTGGCGTTCAAACGGATACTCGTTCAACACCTTCTTCGCCGAGTCCTTCATCGACGAATGCGCGCACAGGGCCGGGGCGGATCCCGTGGATTACCGCCGCGCCCTGCTTCGTGACAGCCCCCGCCATCTCGCCGTGCTCGAGCGCGTCGCCGCGTTGGCCCGCTGGGGCGAACCGCTGCCCCAGGGCGGCGGGCGCGGAATCGCCATCGAGGAAGCGTTCATGAGCATCGTGGCCCAGGTCGTCGAGGTCACCGTGCGCGCGGATGGCGAGATCACCGTCGAACGGGTCTTCTGCGTGATCGACGTCGGCATCGCGGTGAATCCCGACGCGGTGATCGCGCAGATGGAGGGAAGCATCTCCTACGGCCTCACCACCGCCTTGATGAGCGCGATCACGATCGAGAACGGCGCGGTGGTGGAGTCGAATTTCCACGACTTTCCCATGCACCGCCTGCACGACGCTCCAGACGTCACCGTCGAGATCATGGACAGCGACGAACTCCCTGGCGGTGCGGGAGAGCCGGGCGTCGTCCCGGTCGCTCCCGCCCTCGCCAACGCGATATTCAGCGCCACCGGCCGGCGTCCGCGCTCTCTGCCGCTCGCGGTCACCGAAACCGTCGATGAGGGGCGTACCCGCTCGGTTCTGCCGGGGAGCCGGGCATGACGTTCCCGAAACTTTCAAGGCCGGTCGCCGGTGGGTGTGGCGGCGACGCGACCCCTTGGCAAGAACAATGGTCGGACCGCGCGCGCTTCATTCGATCATGGATCACGGAGCCGTCGCGCGTCGCCGCCGTGGTGCCTTCCAGCGCATCGCTCGCCCGGCTCATCACGTCGGAAATCGGCGCCGCGCAGTCGCCGGTCCTGGAACTCGGCCCCGGGACCGGCGTCTTCACCAAGGCGCTGCTCGACCGCGGTCTCGACCAGGCCGACCTGACGCTGGTCGAGTTTGGGGTCGAGTTCGTGACGGTTCTGCGCGAGCGGTTCCCTCGGGCCAGAATCCTGCACCAGGACGCCTCCCGGCTCTCGGCCCTCGACCTGTTTCCCGAAGCGGCGGCCGGAGCGGTCGTGAGCGGCCTCGGCCTCCTCTCGATGCCGCCACGGACAGTCATCGCCATACTCACGAGCGCCTTCGCCTGCCTGCGGCCACACGGGGCCTTCTACCAATTCACCTATGGTCCGCGCTGCCCGGTCGCCCGGCCTATTCTCGACCGGCTCGGATTGAAGGCGCGGCGAATCGGCGGCACCGTCAGCAATCTGCCGCCCGCGGCCGTCTACCGCATAAGCCGGCGCGGGCCGCACCGGCCAGGATGGCGAAGCCCGTCGCCATGACCCGGCCGCCCAGAACGAAGTCGTCGAGCCATCGACCGCCGCATCAACGTCCCGTCACTCCGCGATTGATCCATGTCATTTTCAAATTACTCATGTGTATGTCATTTTTTTATGACACATGGAGGAGATGACCGTTGCGTATCCTTCTCATTCATCCGAACTACCATTCCGGCGGGGCCGAGATCGCCGGCAACTGGCCGCCGGCCTGGGCGGCCTACCTCACCGGCGCGCTGAAGACCGCCGGGTTCCGCGATGTCCGCTTCATCGACACCATGACGAACGATCTGTCGGATGCGGATCTGCGCGCCATCCTGGCGGACGAGCGGCCCGACGTGGTCGGCGTCACCGCGATCACCCCGTCGATCTACAAGGCGGAGAGCGTGCTCAAGCTGGTGAAAGACCTGCATCCCGGCGCGGTGACCGTCCTCGGCGGCATCCATGGCACGTTCATGTACCAGCAGGTGCTGAGCGAAGCGCCCTGGATCGACGTGATCGTCCGGGGCGAAGGCGAGGAGGTCCTGATCGATCTCATCCGCACGATCGACGAGGGCCGGTGGCCGGCGGATCGCCAAGCCATCAAGGGCGTCGCCTTCACGGAGGCGGGTCCGGATGGGCCCCGGATCGTCGCGACCCCGGCGGCCCCCACGATCAGGAACCTCGACGCCATCGCGCCCGACTGGAGCATCCTGGAGTGGGAGAAATACAAATACATCCCGCTCAACGCCCGTGTCGCCATTCCCAACATGGCGAGAGGTTGTCCCTTCACCTGTTCCTTCTGTTCACAGTGGAAGTTCTGGCGGGACTACCGTGTCCGCGATCCGAAGAAGGTCGTCGATGAGATCGAGACGCTGTACCAGCGCCACGATGTCCGGTTCTTCATCCTGGCCGACGAGGAACCGACGATCAACCGGAAGAAGTTCGTCGAGTTCTGCCATGAACTGATCGCGCGCGGTCTCTCCAGCAAGGTCCTGTGGGGGATCAACACGCGCGTCACCGACATCCTGCGCGACGAGAAGTTCCTGCCGCTCTATCGCGAGGCGGGCCTGATCCACGTGTCGCTCGGCACGGAAGCGGCGGCTCAGATGAAACTCGACCGGTTCCACAAGGAGACCAAGGTCGCCGACAACAAGAAGGCGATCCGTCTTCTGCGGGAAGCCGGGATCGTCGTGGAAGCCCAGTTCATCGTCGGGCTTGAAAACGAAACGGCGGAAACGCTCGAAGAAACCTACCGGATGGCCTTGGACTGGAAGCCGGATCTGGCGAACTGGGCGATGTACACCCCCTGGCCCTTCACGTCGCTGTTCCAGGAACTGCGGGACAAGGTCGAGATCTTCGATTTCGAGAAGTACAATTTCGTGACGCCGATCATCAAGCCGGAGGCGATGGACCGGACGGAACTTCTCGACCGCGTCATGAACAATTACCGGCGCTTCTACATGCGGAAGGCTTTGTTCTCGTACCCCTGGTCGGGGACCGGACAGCGGCGTCGGTACCTGTTCGGCTGCCTCAAGGCATTCCTCAAATCCGGCTTCGAACGCAAGTTCTACGATCTGGGCAAGGTCGGCTATTGGGGACCGCAGTCGAAGAAGAGCGTGGACTTCCATTTCGACAAGACCCGCACCGGCGCGCCGATCCAGGCGGCCGATTGGGAATCGAACGCCGAGCGAAGCCAGAGGGCCAGGGCGGCGAAGGGCGCGATGACGACGGCCGCCAAGGCTTGCGGCGGCGGCGTGGAACAGATGGAGGAGGCGGATGAAACCCGCGCCGGCTATCGGACCTAACGCGGTCACCCAGCTTGTTCCGGCGCTGACGCGGCAGGGGTTCGATGGGATGGTGCCGCGGGTCTTCGCCGGGGCCGGTGTCGCCGGGTGGCTCGCCGACCCGCCCGCCGTCATGGTCGACGAACTGCAGGTGGCAGCCCTGCACCGGACATTGCGCGCCTGGCTGCCGCCGGAACAGGCATCCTTGGTGCTGGCCGATGCCGGCCGCCTGACGGCGGACTATCTGCTGGCGGCCCGCATCCCTGGCTTGGCGCAAGCCATCATGAAGCGGCTGCCGGCATCCCTTTCCGCGTCGTTGCTGGTCGGTGCGATAAAGGCCCATGCCTGGACCTTCGCCGGCTCGGGACGTTTTTCGGCACGCGACGGAAAGCCGCTGATCCTGCAGATAACGAACAACCCGCTCTGCGCTAGCGAACATGCCGCGGCGCCCGTCTGCTCATGGCACGCCGCGGTGTTCCGCAGGCTGTTCGAGGTGCTTGTGACGCGTCACGTCCGGGTCGATGAGATCGACTGCGAGGCCCGCGGCGACGATGCCTGCCGTTTTTCGATCGACTGGTCCTGAGGTGTCGGATCGGTGCCGGTCCAAGCGGAAGCACGTTTCCGGCGTCGGCGGCTCCATGATCATGGATGAGATCAGGAAAAACGCCTTCCGCCGCGAGGTAGTGGGCAGGTTACCCGCGGAACGATCACGGCAGCCCGAATATCTCGCCGACCTTGTCGCCGGCCGCAAGGCGCGCCGTCCACTCGGCCTCGAGCGTCAGCTTGGCTTCCGCCCTGTCGATCAGGCTCTCCAAGTTCGCCGGCGTGAGCGCCGCCAGACCGTCGCCGTCGCCGATGATCAGGTCACCGGGGTTGACGGTGCAGCCGCCGATATCGACGGCCACGTTGACCTCACCCTTGGCGGCACCTGTCGGTCCGCGCGGATTCACGGAGCGGGAGTAGACCGAAAGCCCGGTCATGACCGCCAGACCCGCCGTGTCGCGGATGGCACCGTCGCAGACAACGCCCGCCGCACCCTTGCGATGGAGATGTCCTCCGAGCACGTCGCCGATCATCGCATGGCCCGCGTGGCCTCCCGCCGCGATCATCAGGACGTTTCCCGGCTCGACGAATTCCAACGACCGCAACACCGAGCCGAAGTCCGGCGGATCGCAAAGGGCGGTGACGGCGCGTCCGAAGAGGGCAGGCTGAAGATCCGCCGGACGCAGCGGCCTCACTCCCGGATCGATCTGGCGATCCGGGGCAAGGTCGACGATGACGGAAACGGGAATCCGCCGCCAACGGGCAAGCAGGCCCTCCGCCAGCGGAACCGGCTGGATTGGATGGACGGTCATGGTCATTTGGCGGTTTCCTCCCATTTTTTTAGCCATATTGGTTTCGCGAATGGTCAGATCACTCTACCTGGGAAATAGCGGGAAACCAGGGCTTCACGAGCCCGAGGGAACGGTTTCAAGCCACCAGGAAGCGTGCCACGGCATCCTCGTTCCATGCCATGCCCAGTCCGGGTCCGCGCGCCGTGATCATGCCGCCGGCCAGAGGCACCGGTTCGGCCATGACGGCTCCGGCCATATCGAGGTGTTCGAGGAAATGGCAGGTGGGGCTGACGGCCAGCACGTGGGCGCTCGCTTCCACGAACAGGTGACTGGAAAGCGGCAGGCTCGCCGCTTCGGCCAGGGCCATCGCGCGCAGCCATCCCGTCACGCCGCCGATCTTGATGAGATCGGGCATCGCCATGTCGCAGGCACCGGCCGCGATCGCGCGGGCCATGTCCGCCGGGAACCACCAGTTCTCGCCGGTCTGTACGGGGACCGGCGATGCGGCGCGGACGCGCGCGTGCCCTTCCAAGTCCTCGGCGGCGACCGGTTCCTCCACCCAGGTCAGGTCACAGGCGGCCAGCCGGTCGATGCGGCGGATCGCATCGGTGGCGCTCTGCGACTGGTTGAGATCGACCATGAGTTGGATGTCGGCCCCGATGATGTCCCGGACGGCGCGAACCATGGCCGCGTCCTCGGCGGCACAGCGTTCACCGATCTTGATCTTGATGGCCATGAAGCCGGCACCGATGGACCGCTCCAGCATCGCGCGGTCGGCGACCGGATCGACAAGGCCAAAGCTGTCATAGGCCGGTATGGGCGTGGCGGTTCCGCCCAGCAACTCGACAACCGGCCGGTCGGCGGCGCGGCCCAGCGCGTCCCACAATGCCATGTCCAGTCCAGACAGCGCCATGCCGACAAGGCCCTGCCGTCCCAGCAGGCGGAACGTCCGGGACAGATCGTGGAAACGGTCGGCGGGCGCTACCGGTTTGCCGACGATCAAGGCTTCGATCTCGTTCAGGATCGCCGAAACCGGCTTCAACATCAGAGGGGTGTAGCAAAAGACGTAGGCGCGTCCAACAACGTCCTGATCGGTTTGAACGTCGATCAGGACCAGGGGCGCCGCCGGAATCGCACCGGAGGCCGTTCGCAAGGGTCGCGGCATCGGGGCCAGCACCGACCGCGCGCGAAGCGATCTGATGGTCGGCGGCGTGGTCATGGCTGGCTCCCTGGAGACGTTGATTAATCCGGCTTCGGGAAATCAAAAGCCATGCGGGGCGATCGCGCAAGCGCCGATCGTGCCGAGCCTCTCCTACTCGGCAAATCTCTGCCAGAGAAGCGCCGCGACCGCCATCGTCATCACGGACCCCCAAACCCCGACCATCTTGTTGTTCTTCTGAAGCGAAGCCTTCATCAGCACGAAGACCGAGCCGAGAGCCACAAGGATGAGAACCGTATCGATGATCCAGTTCGTGGTCATTGGTTATCTCCCACAGTGATGGGGGCATCGGCGGTCTTGGCCGACCGCCGATCTTAACAGCTTCGGAAGAGGCTGTTTCGGTCTCTACATAGGTCGGGATCGATGCATTGCCGGAAAAATGACCTTTTTTCGAACCGGCCGTCCATCATCGAAACGTGAGTAGAAAGAACAAAAATACGATGATTCGTCGAGTGTGCCGGTCGTAAGCGGCCATGGAGCGCCGATGGATCCCGTAAACGACGTCCGCGAACGGATCAGCGGACAAGTGCATCCAGAGCGAAACGAAGGGCGGCGAAAAGAGCCGACAGGGTTGCCGCCATCGCCGCCTGGCTGTTGAGGATCTGGCTCCGATTGATCGCCACGATGATCCGGTTCAGATCGGCGGCATCGAGTGTCTCGGCCCGGCTGATGCGGCGCACCCGCTGCCGGCTGGACATGAACCAAAGCCATGATGCCGCAAGTGCCGCGACCATGGCCGACAGATCGAGAACGATGAAAAGCATTCAATCCCCTTGGTAGGTAAATATCTTCAACGTGAGCGCGGTGCATACCCTTGTACAAGAGATTGGCCATGGCCATCTCTCGGTCAATGGCTCCGGGCCCCTCTGGCGATCGGCTTTTCTTGCTGAACGCGATGTCGGAGCCCTTCACCTGAGCGGATGGTTACTCCATCCCCGTCTGGAGGGTTCAAATGACCGCCACCTTTTTATTTTCCGATCAGGACGACCTCAATAGCGTATCGGACAGGCGCGAAGCGCGTGAACGACTGGAGCGGCTTGCCTGGGCCATGGACTCGGCCATCCGTGTGCCGGGCACCAACTTCACCATTGGCGCCGACGCGATGCTCGGCCTCGTGCCCGGTATCGGCAATCTCGCGACCACCGCCATCTCCGGTTACCTGATCCGGGAAGCTTGGCGCCTGGGCGTTCCGCGCGCGACCATCGCCCGCATGATCGGCAATGTGGCCGCGGACAGCCTGATCAGCGCGATTCCCATCGTCGGCAACCTAGCCGACGTGTTCTGGAAGGCCAACCGGAAGAACATGGCCATTCTGGCGGACCATCTCGACCCCACGCGGACGCCGAGATCCGGCCCGTTCGACCGCGCCTTCGGCCATGGAGGCCGCGGGATTCAATGACGAACCGGGCCGATAAGCCCGACCAGATCATTTCGCGGATGTCCCGCCCGCGGATCGATCACCGTCAGGTCGTCGCCCGTCCCAAAAGGTCCATAACGGCCATCGACGGCGGCGAATTCCTGCACGATCCGCGGGCAGGACAGGCCACTTAAACAGGCAAAAATAATCGCAAGACTCTCTTGCATGGATTGCAAGTCTATGCAAGCATCGTTGCCATGAATCCGACGCTCGCCCCTGTTGAGATGACCAGCCCGCCGCGCCCCGCGCGGCTTCCCGGCTGCTCGTCCAAACGGCGGCGCAGCGCCCGATGGCAGTCACGTTCGAGCCGGCTTTTCGTCGTGCTGCTCTCCGCCATAGCGGCGTCGAGAGCCTGATATCAAGGGTTTGGCGGATTTCCGATCCGGCCGGACCTCAACTTTTCCCATCGATCCGGGCATCCGCGCACCGATCTCCCGACCGTTGATCCGGTTCGCCCCCGCCTCACATCGCCCGGCCTCGGCCGCCGCGCGTGAAGGCCCATGCTTACTTCGTTTTTGGAGAATCCCGCATGGATATTGGTAGAAGGCAGGCTCTTTACTTGCTCGGTGCCGGTGCCGCGGCCACCTTCGGCGGTCTGAGGCCGGTGGCGGCACAGGATGCGCGCGAATTGGTTATCGTGACGTACCCTGGTGCCCTGTCGGCGCCGCACCGCTGGCTCGCCGACCAGATGGAAGCCCGGCATCCGGGGCTGTCCATCCGGCTCGTGCCCTCGGACAGCCAGGACATCGTGGCGCAGATCAAGGCCGCGCAGGGCTACTCGCCCTTCGACGCCGGACCGAACGACGAGCCGCCGCATCTGATCGGCATCGGGGAAGGCTACCTGTCCAAGCGCGACGACGCCGCGATCCCAAACCTCGCCAACGCCTATCCGGAGCTTGTCGCGAAAAGCGGCGGCGTCGGCGTGCCGGCGACGTATTCCCTGGTCGGCATCGCCTACAACACCGATCTGGTGAAGACCCCGCCCGCCAGTTGGGCTGACCTGTGGAAGCCCGAATATCGCGGGCAGGTGGGGATCGCGCGGACATCCTCCAATCTCGGCCTCGCGACGCTGGCGATAGCGGCCAAGACGTTCGGCGGATCGGAGGGTGACCTGGAACCGGGTTGGACCAAGCTCAAGGAACTGGAGGCCAAGGCGGCCCGGTCGCCAGCGGCACTGACCCAGATGCTGGAGCGGGAAGAGATCGCGATGGCGCCGCTTTGGAACAACAACACGGCGGCCGCCGCCGGGAAGGGCCTGCCGATCGCCTTCGTCAAACCAGCACCGGGGCCGGTGGCGATCATCTCGTACTTCTCGGGCTTCGCCAAATCCCGCCATCCGGACCTCGTCGCGGAGTGGATGAACGGCATCCTCAGTCCCGAATACCAGACGCGGGCCGCCGCGGCACCGTTCTACTTCGGGCCGACGGTGCGGGGCGTCGCGATCCCGGCCGATGCCGCGGCCTATACCCCCTCGACACCCGAAGAGGTCACGGCGCTCCAGACCGTGGACTGGTCGAGGATCGTGCCCGTGCGCGGCCAGCTCGTCGAACGCTTCGACCGTACCTTCGCTTTCTGAACCGGCGCCTTTCAAGCCGCTCCCGCGCCCAGCCCAAGCCCCTCCCGGAGTTCCGCCATGTCCCAGATCATCAATCGCCGCCGTTTCCTGCAAGGCACCGCGACGGCGGGCGCCCTTCTCGCGGCGCCCGGCATCGTCCGGGCGCAGGGTGCCCGAGAACTCGTCATCGTCAGCTTCGCCGGCTCCCTCCAGGAGCCTCACCAATGGCTCGCCCGCCGGATGGAACAGAAGCATCCGGGCCTGACCATCCGGCTGGTCCCCAGCGAGAGCCAGGACGTGGTGGCGCAGATCAAGGCGGCGCAGGGCTATTCGCCGTTCGACGCGATGCCCAACGGCGAGCCGCCGCACCTGATCGCCATCGCCGACAAGTATATCGAGCGTCTCGACCCGGCCAAGGTCCCCAACGCGGCCAACGTCGTCCCCTCCCTGATGGAGAAGAGCCAGGGCTACGGCGTGCCGGCCAGCTATTCGCTGATCGGGATCGCCTACAACACGGATCTGGTCAAGGCGCCGCCGACATCCTGGAAGGACCTCTGGGCCAGCGAGCACAAGGGACAGGTCGGCATCCCGCGCGCATCCTCCAACCTCGGCCTCGGCTTCCTGGTGGCGGCGGCCAAGACCTTCGGCGGATCGGAGACCGACCTCGCTCCCGGCTGGGCGAAGCTGAAGGAGCTTCAGCCGCGGGTCGGGCGCTCCCCGACGCAGCTGCTTCAGATGCTGGAACGCGAGGAGATCGCGATGGCGCCGATCTGGAACAACGATGCGGCGGGTGCCGCGGCCAAGGGCCTGCCGATCCGCTTCGTCAAGCCGGAACCGGGTCCGATCGCCGTCGTATCCTTCATGTCGGCGATCAAGGGGACGCGTCATCCCGATCTGGTCGACGAGTGGATGAACGAGATCCTGTCCGCCGAGTATCAGGCGATGGCGGCCAACGCGCCCTACTTCTTCGGCCCGACCGTCGCGGGCGTCGAGGTTCCCGAGGCGGCGCGGGACTACACGCCGGCCGATGCCGGGGAAGTGGCGAAACTGCAAACGGTCGACTGGTCGAGGATCGCGCCGCAGCGTGGCGCCATCGTCGAGGAATTCGACCGCTTGTTCGCATCGTGACCGGCGGCTCGGTCATGAATCCGGCTCCCATGCTGGAGGATGTCGCCCGCCAGCCCGAAGTGCTCGCCAGCATGATCGAACGCTCCGGCGAGTTCCGCCGGGCCGGCGGGGCCCTCGCGGCGGAACGAGCGCTTCCCCTCCGGCGCGTCCTGGTGACGGGGTGCGGCGACGGCCTGTTCGCGGCCCAGGCGGCCTCGGCCCACGCCGCCGGCCTCGGCCTGGACTGGCGCGCCGTCGGCCCGATGGAGCTTCTGGTCGGCGCCGACACGTTGCGTGAGACCGACCGGGTCATCGCGATCTCGATGTCGGGCAACGTGGACCGCACGGTGGAAGCGGCGACCCTGGTCCAGGCTAGGGGGATTCCGCTGTTGGCGCTGGTCAACGGCGATGGCGGCAAGCTTGGCAAGCTGGCGGGAACCAAGGTCTCGCTCGACCTCGCCGACATCGCGGGCTTCCTGTGTGGAACGGCCAGCTACACCGCCACGCTTTCGGCTTTGCTGAACGTCGTGGACGGCATCGCCGATGCGGAAACGCCGGCGGTGTCCGCCGAACTGGCGGAGGCCCAGCGGGCGGCGCTGGCGGCTTCCGACACCGTGCTGCCCGCCATGACCGGCGCGCCGTTCACCGGTGTCCGGCTGCTCTCGGCCGGTGCCGATGCCGGCACGGCGGCCTATGGCGCCGCCAAGCTGGTGGAGCTGACGCGGCTGCCGTCCTGGTCGGCCGATCTGGAGGAGTTCGCCCACAGCCAGTACTGGTCGATGCCGGCGACCGATCTGGTCGTCGTGATCTCGGCGCATCCGGTCCTGGCGGGCTACGCGGTGGAATCCTGCCGGGCGCTGTCGGTCCTCGGCGTCACCACGCTCGCCATCGACACGGCGGCGGCGCCGGTGGAAACCGCGACCCACAGGATCACCCTGCCGCCGATCGACCCGGCCCTGGCGCCGCTGGTGACGGCCCTGCCGCTGCAACTGCTGGCCTATCGGCTCGCCGAGGCCTCGGGGCTGAACCCGAACACGCGGCGGCACCTCAAGGACGACGAGACGCGCTTCCGCGTCAGCCGCCTGCTGACCCGGCGCTCGCTGCTGGGGACGGGGCTCTAGGGTGATGGGCCTGGGGAAACTGCTGGTCGTCGGCTACCTGTCGATCGACACCATCACGGATGCCGCCGGGCGATCCCGGCGCATGCCGGGAGGCGCTTGCCTCTACACCGGGCTTGGCGCGCGCCACGCCGGGGCCGAGGTGACGCTCGCCGCCTCCGTGGGGGAGGATTACCCGGCGGCTTGGCTGGAGGCGATGGCGCTGGCCGGGCTGGACCTGTCCAATCTCGACCGCAAGCGCGTCCGGTCGCGCCGGGCCGATATCCGGCATCTCGCCGATGGCCGCCGCGTCTCGACCCATTTCGACGATCCGGACTGGTGGGTGTCGAGCGCCGAGCTGGCACCGGAATGGCCCGCCGACCTGGCTGGCGCCGGCATGGCCGTCGCCTGCCCGATGCCGGTCGGCAGCTTGGGCTGTCTCGTCGAGGACGCGCGGGAGCGGGGGGTTCCGGTCGTCGCCGACACCAGCGAGGCCTTCGCCGGCGCCGATCCCGGCGCCATCCTCCAACTCGTCCCGGCGCTGCGCGTCTTCGCGCCCAGCCGGGAGGAGACCCGCCTGCTATGCCCCGGCCTGGCGGATGGGGAGGCGGCCCGCCGCCTGGCCCGCCTGGGACCGGCGGTGGTGCAGAAGCTGGGCGCCGACGGGCTGCGCGTCGTCGGCCCTGGTGGCCGCGGGGTTCTCCACCTGCCGTCGGTCGCCACCGATGTCGTGGACCCGACCGGCGCCGGCGACGCCACCGTGGGGGCGCTAGCATCCGGCTTGCTGGCGGGCCTGGAACTCGCCGACGCGGCGCGGGCCGCCCTGGCGACCGGAGCGGTGGCGCTGTCCGGCGAGGGGCCGGCGGCGCTGGGGGTCAGGTTTCCCGGGATCACGTTCTCAAACGCGGCACCGCTGGGTGCCGCACTGGAATTGGAGTGACCATGAGCCAGTTGGTCATCGAAAACGTGTCGAAGGCGTTCGGCACCCAGCAGGTCCTGCGGGACTGCGGCCTCGCCGTTGACAAGGGGTCGGTCGTCACCCTGCTGGGACCGTCCGGCTGCGGCAAGACGACGTTGCTGCGGTCGATCGCGGGTTTCCTGGTGCCCGACGCCGGGCGCATCCTGGTCAATGGCCAGGACATCTCCCACCTGCCGCCCAACCGGCGCGACGTCGGCTACGTCTTCCAGAACTACGCGCTGTTCCCGCATCTGACGATCCGGGAGAACATCGGCTATGGACTCAAGATCAGGCGGAAGCCGAAGGCCCTGATCCGCGGGAAGGTCGAGGACGCCCTGGGCCTGATCGCGCTGACCGATTTCGGCGACCGCTATCCCAAGCAACTGTCGGGCGGTCAGCAGCAGCGAGTCGCCATCGCCCGGTCGCTGGTGCTGGAGCCCGAGGTCCTGCTGCTGGACGAGCCGTTCAACGCGCTCGACGCCCAGCTCAGGCTGTCGATGCAGATCGAGCTGCGGAAGCTGATCGACCGCGTCGGCATCACCTCGATCTTCGTCACCCACGACCAGCAGGAGGCGATGACGCTGTCGGACCGCATCGCGATCATGCGGGGCGGCCGGATCGAGCAACTCGGCACCCCGCTGGAAATCTACGATCATCCCCAGACGCCGTTCGTCGCCGATTTCATCGGCCGGGCGAACCTGATCCCGGTCGCGATCCGCTCCGGCCGGACCGACAGCCCCCAGCCGATCGCGGCGGCGGTCCCCGACGGGCCGGGGACGCTGGTCGTGCGGCCGGAAAACCTGACCATCGCCGAAGGTCCTGGGCCTGGGTGGGAGGGCAGCGTCGGTTTCGCCACCGCGCTTGGCGCCACGATCGAATACGAAATCGACCGAGGCGTCGGCGAGCCGCTGCGCGCCATCCTGCCGCGCCAGCCGGGTGTCGCCCCCCTCACCCCCGGATCCCGCGTCACCGCCCGCATCCGGGACGAAGCGGCCGCGATCCTGCTGTCCGGGAGCCCCCGGCCATGACCGACGCGGTGCTTACCCAACCAAGGCGGCTGGGATTCGCCCGGCGCGTGATCGACGGCGGCGGCCTGTGGCCCGCCGTCCCGGCGCTGGTCTACCTTGTCCTGTTCATGGTCCTGCCGATCATCACGCTGCTGACCTTCGGCTTCGTCACGATCGACCGGGGCGCCATCACGGATGGCGGTTTCACCCTGACGCATATCGCCGGCGTGCTCGGCGATCCGCTGGTCTGGAACCTGATGTGGCGGAGCTTCTGGATCGCGGTCGTCTCGACCTGCCTGACGCTGGTCCTGGCCTATCCGATCGCCTACGCCTATGGCCACCTGAAGGGGGTCTGGCGGACCCTGCTGCTGGTCGCGATCATCTCGCCGCTGCTGACCAGCGCGCTGGTCCGCACATATGCCTGGATCGTGATCCTGGGCGGGCGGCGCGGCTTGCTGAACCAGACGCTGCTGTCGCTGGGCGTGATCGACCAGCCGCTCCAGATCCTCAACACCTCGACCGCCGTGGTCATGGGCATGACCCAGATCCACCTGCCGTTCATGATCCTGCCGCTGCTGGCGGTGCTGTCGGAACGGGACCGGCGCTTCGAGGAGGCCTCGCTGAACCTGGGCGCCAGCCAGGTCGAGACCTTCTTCCGGGTCACGATCCCCATGACCATGCCGGCCATCGTCGCGGGTTTCGCGCTGGTGTTCGCGGTGTCCTACACCAACTTCATCATTCCCCAGCTGCTGGGCGGCGGCAATTATTCGACCCTGGCGGTGCAGGTCTACGAGCAGACCATCGTGGTGTTGGACTGGTCGCGCGGCGCGGCGCTGGCCACCCTGCTGCTGACCACCTGCTTCGCCTTCGTCCTGGCCATCGTGTCGGTCGGCGGCAGGCTGACACGCTGGAGCGAGGTGCGCCGATGACACGCCCAATCAAAGCGTCCGCCGGGCACGTCATGCTGCCGATCGACAGGATCGCGCGCTGGGTGCTGATCGCCGTGACGGCGTTCTCCATCCTGCTGCTGATCGGTCCCAGCCTGATCGTGATCGCGATCTCGTTCGAGCCGCGCGCCTATATCGCGTTCCCGCCGTCGGGCTTCTCGACCCGCTGGTACCAGGCGGTCTTCGCGAACCAGCAACTCCTGGATTCCATCCTGGTGTCGGTCCGGATCTCCCTGGCCGTGATGGCGATCTGCCTGATGATCGGGGTGCCCGCCGCCTTCGCCAGCATCCGGGGAACATTCCGGGGCAGGGCGGCGCTGAACGCCTTCCTGCTGTCGCCGCAGATGATGCCGGGCATGGTGATCGGCATCGCTTCGCTGTTCTTCGGCGCCTACATCGCTTTCCGCGCCTCGGACCTGATGCTGATCCTCAGCCTGTCGGTGTTCTGCCTGCCGTTCGTCGTCCGGATCGTCATGGCCCGGCTGGCCGATCTCGACCCGCTGCTGGACGAGGCCAGCGCCAACCTGGGGGCCGGGAAGCTCGAGACCTTCGCGCGGGTGACGCTGCCCCAGCTGGCGCCCGCCCTCTGCGCGGCCTCGGCCTTCACCTTCATCGAGGCGTTCGACAACGTCACGGTATCGCTGTTCACCTCGGATGTCCGGGCGAGGCCGCTGCCGGTCGAGCTGTACTACCTCGTGCAATTCGACAGTTCGCCGATCATCGCCGCGATCTCGTCGCTGGAGATCGGGCTGTCCTTCGTCGTGATGCTGATCATCGCCAAGGCGGTCGGGCTCGAGCGCCTCGGGCGCTGATCCCCCCGCCAACATTTCTGGAATTGGAACCGAAATGACCGACTTCGCGAGCCGCCTGAAGGCGCTCACGTCAGAGCCGTCGCGGGACACCGCCACCGACCCGAACCGTCTCGCCCGCGTCGAGCGGACGGGGACCGAGATGACGGGGCAGGGGACCGCCATCCGGGCCACCCTGGCGGCGGCGTCCGGCGCCATCCAGGAGATCGCCGAACGGGCGAACCGGTGCCACGTCGACCGCATCGTCATCGCCGGCTGCGGCGATAGCTGGTTCGCCGGAGCCGCCGTCCGCCACGCGCTGGAGACGATGACCGGGCTGCCGGTCGAGGCGGCCCAGGCGCTCGACTTCGCGGCCTATGGATCGTCGGCCGCCAACGCCCGGACGCTGGCGATCGGCATCAGCTCGGGCGGCAACACGCCGGCCGTGATGCGGGCG
Organism: Skermanella stibiiresistens SB22; assembly: GCF_000576635.1. GTDB lineage: Bacteria > Pseudomonadota > Alphaproteobacteria > Azospirillales > Azospirillaceae > Skermanella > Skermanella stibiiresistens. The sequence goes on along the minus strand of NZ_AVFL01000006.1, from coordinate 197,027 downwards.
CTCCAGGCCGCCGCGGCACGCGGCGCCTTCGCGGTCGGAATCTCGAACACACCGGACAGCCCCATCCTGAACCAGTTCGATGGCGGGCTGATCGTCCATGCGACCCGCAAGGGCTGGCCGACGCAGTCCACCAGCGCCACGATGGCGCTGCTCGTGGCGCTGGGCGCCGAGCTGCGCACCGACGCCGGCGACGCGACGGCGCGCGCCACGATCAAGTCCGAACTGGCGCGCCTGCCCGGGATGATGGACCAGTTGTGCGCCGACCTGGACGGCCAGATGAAGGCGGTGGCGGAGCGGTTCGCGGCGGCCAATCTGATGCTGTTCGCCGGGCTGGGGCCGAACCTCGCGGCGGCGGCGATCGGCGCCGCCAAGGTGAGGGAGCTTTCCCCCATCCACGCCTACGCGATCCCGCTGGAGGAGTATCATCACTACCGCTCCCAGAAGGCCGGCGATCCCCTGTTCCTGATCGCCACCGACGCGGCCAGCGCCGAGCGCGCGCTGGACACGGCGCTGGTCGGCGAGGCGGTCGGCGGCCGGATCGTCGCGGTGTTGTCGCATGCCGCCCCCGACATCGAGGCGCGGGTCGAGGAGGTCGTCCGCGTCCCCGCCACGCCGCCGGCCCTGGCGGCGCTGCTCTCGGTCGTCCCGCTGCACCTGTTCGCCTATCATTTCGCCAAGGCGCGTGCCGCGCTCCAGCTTGGCGCGCCCCAGTCGTCGCCCAGCGCCTGACCGCCATGGTCCAGGTCTTCACCGCGGGCGGGATCATCATCGACAACGTCGTCGCGGCGGATGGCCGCGTCGGCCGCGACGCCATGGGCGGCAACGCCGTCCATTCGGCGGCGGGAGCCCGGCTGTGGCTGGACGAGGTCGGCGTCGTCGGGCGCATCCCCTCCACATATCCGCCGGAACTCCTGCGGCGGCTGGCGTCCCACGGCGTCGACACCTCCGGCGTCGTCACGGTCGACGAGGAGGTCCGGGAGGCGGAGTGGTTCCTCTACCGGGCCGATGGTGGCCGAGCCGACCATCTGCACGCGTCCTTCGACGCTCCCGGGCTGCCGGCGGCGGGCGACCGGCTTTCGCCGGAGGAATGCCGCGCCCTGGAGGCGCGCCTGCGGGCCGCGCCGGTGACCTGGTCCGATTTCGCCAGCTTCCGGCGGCGCAACCCCGTGCGGATCGATGATATCCCGCGCCACTGGTCCAGCGCCAAGGGCGCCCATCTCGCGGCGAACCGGCCGGCCAGCCAACGCGCGATGGCCGAGACGCTGTTCTCGCGCGGGTACTTCGTCACCGCCGATCCCGGCCCGAACGCCCAGGCGATCGTCGAGGGCGGTCTCGCGTCGTTCCTCGCCGCCGTCACCGCCTTCCTGCCGAGCGAGAAGGAGCTGGCGGTGCTGGCGCCCGGTCTCGACCCGGCGGCGGGCCTGGCGTTCCTGCGGCGGCAGGGCGCCGGGACGGTCGTCGTGAAACTGGGGGCGGACGGCGCGATGCTCTCCACCCGGGATATCGACGCCCTGGCGCTGCCCGCCTTCCGGACGGCGGCCGTCGATCCGACCGGAGCCGGCGACGCCTTCTGCGGCGGCTTCCTCGCCGGGCTGGTGCTGACCGGCGATCCCCGCGCCGCCGTCTGCCTGGGTACGGTGTCGGCATCCTTCGCCGTGGAGGATTTCGGCCCCTTCCATCTTCTCGGCGTCACCCGTGACGCCGCCGCCGAACGCCTCTCGTCGTTGCTCGGGACGCTCGAGCCCGACCTCCGCTCCCATCTCCTCCCGATCCTGAACCGGATACTTCCAAAATGAACAGGATGTTCTCAGACCACGCAGGCGGCCCGATGATCATCGCGGCGCTGCATCTCCCCGATCTCTCGACGGCAGCCGACACGTCGATGGCCTTCCTTGAGGACTACGCGCTGGCCAATACCGAGGTCTTCGTCAAGGCCGGCATCCGCAGGATCATGCTGCAGGACCAGACGCGCCAGCGGGGACCCGCGACGCCCCAGACCATCGCCATCACCAGCGCGCTCGGCCGGGTCATGAAGCGCCAGTTCCCCGATCTGACGCTCGGCATCATCGTGCAGGCGCACGACGCCGTGGCGCCGATCGCCATCGCCCACGCCTCGGGTGCCGACTTCGTCCGGCTGAAGGTGTTCGTCGGCGCCGCGATGACGATGGAGGGCAGCCGCGAAGCCCTGGCCGTCGAGGCGCGGACCTACCGCCACCAGATCCGCCGCGACGACATCGCGATCCTGGCCGACGTGTTCGACCGGACCAGCGTCCCGCTGATCGACGTCCCGCCGGAGGAGGCCGCCCTCGCCGCCGTCAAGCTGGGGGCCGACGCGCTGGTGCTGACCGGCTCCTCCTTCGCCGACAGCCTGGACCGGATCGCCAAGGCGAAACGCGCGGGCGTCAAGCGGCCGATCCTCCTGGGCGGCGGCGTCACTGCCGACAACGTGGCCGAGGCGCTGGCGGCGGGCGACGGGGCGATCGTCTCGACCTCGCTGATGCGGAAGGATGCCGCTCCCGGCGACCTCGTGCTATGGGATGCCGACAAGTCGAGGGCCTTCATGGACAGGGTGATGGCCGCATGACGGCGCCGCGCGATTTCGCGGGATATCGCGGCCGGGAGCCCGCCATCCGCTGGCCCGGCAACGCCCGGCTGGCGCTCTCGCTGGTCGTCAACGTCGAGGAGGGGGCCGAACTCTCGATCGGCATGGGCGACGAGCGGAACGAGGCGATCTACGAGGCGGTCGAAGCCGTCGAGGGCGAGCGCGATCTGTGCATGGAAAGCCATTTCGAGTACGGCACCCGCGCCGGCTGGCCGCGCATCCGCCAGTCGCTGCGGGAGCGCGGCGTCCGCGCGACGCTGAACGCCAATGGCCGCGCGCTGGAGCAATCGCCCTGGCTCGCCGAGGAAGCCGTCGCCGACGGCCATGAGGTGGCGTCCCACGGGTGGCGCTGGGAACGCCACGTCCACATGGACGAGCCGACGGAACGCCGCGCCATCCAGCGCTCGGTCGAGGCGATCACCCGCGCCGCTGGCGTGGCTCCGGTCGGCTGGCACACCCGCTCGGCCACCTCGGTCAGGACGCGCGGGCTGCTGGTCGAGCATGGCGGTTTCCTGTACGATTCCAATGCCTACAACGACGATCTGCCCTACCTGGAAACGGTCGAGGGACATGAACATGTCGTCCTGCCTTACGCCTTCGACACCAACGACATGCGCTTCTTCAACCGGGGCGGCTTCACCTTCGGCGACGACTTCGCGCGCTACTGCATCGACGCTTTCGACCGGCTCTACGCCGAGGGTGGGGGTCATCCGCGCATGATGTCGGTCGGCCTTCACCTGCGCATCATCGGCCGTCCGGCCCGGATCGGCGGGCTGGAGCGGTTCCTGGACCACGCGCTGAAGCATCCCGGCGTCTGGTTCGCCCGGCGGGACGAGATCGCCCATCGCTGGCGCGCCGGGCTCGGCCTGCCGGAATGGCAACCGAGGCCCACGCCGGCCGGGTTCTCGCCGTCATGAGCCGCGATCTCGTCGGCTATGGCGGCCAGTGGCCGGACATCGTCTGGCCCAACGGCGAGCGCCTCGCCGTCTCGCTGGTCGTCAACTTCGAGGAAGGGGCCGAGGAGCAGGTCGGCGACGGCGACCCCCGCTCGGAACGGATGGGCGAGGTGATCAGCGTGGTCGAGCCGGGCAGGCCCGATCCGGGACAGGAGCAGATTTTCGCCTACGGCACCCGCGCCGGCCTCTGGCGCATGGCCGGATGCCTGAAGCAGCATCGGGTTCCGGCGACGATCTTCTTCTGTGGTCGCGCGGTCGAACGGGCGCCCGACTTGGCGCGGATGCTGGTGGAGGATGGCCATGAGGCGGCCTGCCACGGCTGGCGCTGGCGTCCGCACGCCGACTATGAAAGCGCCGAAGCGGAGGCGCGGGACCTCGACCGGGCGGCGGCCGCCATCGCCTCGGCGACCGGAGAACACCCGCAGGGCTTCTTCTGCCGTGGAGCCGAGAGCCCCTGGACGCGAGACCTGCTGCGGGAGCGCGGGTATCTCTACACGTCCAACGGCTTCGACGACGATCTTCCGTATTGGGACGCGGCTGGAGGCCAGCCGCCGCTGCTGGTCGTGCCCTACGCGCTCGACACCAACGACATGAAGTTCTTCCATCCCAACGGCTTCGTCAGGGCCGGCGAGATGGTGGACTACGTCACCGACGCGCTCGACGTGCTGGAGGACGAAGCGGCGGATGGCGGGGCGCGCCTGCTGAACATCGGCTTCCACCTGCGCATCGCCGGCCGCCCGGCCCGCTTCAAGGCGTTCCGGGAGATCGTCGCCGAACTCGCGCGCCGCCGCGACCGCCTGTGGATCGCCCGCCGTATCGACATCGCCCGCGCGTTCCGCGAGCGGGTAGCGCCGCCCTGATGCGCCTCCTTCTGGTCAACCCGAACACATCCGTTGCCACGACGGCGGCCATGGTCGAAATCGCGCGGCGGGAGGCTGCGGGCGGCACCACCATCGACGGCCTGACCGCCCCGTCCGGCGCTCCGCTGATCACCGACGAAGCGGCGCTGGAGGAGGCGGGCCGCGTGGTCGCCTCGCTCGGTCCGGCGATCCTGGCCGACGGTCCCGATGGCGTGATCGTCGCCGCCTTCGGCGATCCCGGACTGGACGCGCTCCGCACCGTCCTGCCCATGCCCGTGACGGGCATCGCCGAAGCCGGAATGGCCGAAGCGGCGGAGGGCGGGCGGCGCTTCTGCGTCGTCACGACGACGCCCGACCTGAAGGACGCCATCGAGCGCACGGCGCGGCGCTACGGTCATGCCGAAAGCTTCGCCGGCGTCTGGCTGACCCCCGGCGAACCCGCAGCCCTGATGAAGGATCCAGCACGGCTGGTCGAAGCACTTCGCGACGCCTGCCTGCAAGCCATCCGCGATGCCGATGTGGCGGCGATCGTCATCGGCGGCGGCCCCCTCGCCGTCGCGGCGCGAACCCTGAAAGACGCGGTCGGCGTGCCGCTGATCGAACCCGTGCCCCGCGCGGTGCGCCTCGCGCTGAAACGCGCGGCGCGGTACCGGAAACCACCGACCGATCTGCCGGAGACGTCCCCATGAGCCAGAAACTCGTCAGAGCCGACAACATCCTGTGCGGCTTCCATCCCGACGGTTCGCCCGACCTCCGCCACGATGCCGCCATCCTCGTCGAGGACGGATCGATCCGGGAGATCGGCGACGCGGAAACCTTGGCCGCCGCCCACCCCGAGGCCGAAACCGTTGGTGGCGCCGGATTCGTCGCAATCCCCGGTTTGGTCAACGCCCATCATCACGTCGGCCTGACACCGCTCCAGCTCGGCTCGCCCGACCATCCGCTCGAACTGTGGTTCGCAAGCCGGCTGGCGCTGCGCGACGTCGATCCACGCCTCGACACGCTCTACTCGGCGTTCGAGATGATCGCGTCGGGCGTCACCACCGTCCAGCACCTCCACAGCCGGGCGCCCGGCGGACCGGAGGCCGTCCTGGCGACGGCGGAAAGCGTGATCGGCGCCTACCGCGAGGTCGGCCTGCGGGCATCCTATTCCTTCGCGCTGCGCGACCAGAACCGCCTGGTCTACGAGGCGGACGAAGCGTTCCTCGCACGGGTGCCAGCCGAGGTCAGGCCGGCCCTGGCCGACTACTTCCAGCGTTTCGCCATGCCGCTGGCCGAGCAGATCGGCGTCTTCCACGAGCTGCGCCGGCGCTACCGCGACGACCCATCGACCGCCGTACAGATCGCCCCGTCGAACCTGCACTGGCTGTCGGACGCCGCCCTTGCCAGCGCCGCCGAGATGGCGGCCGAGACGGGTGCTCCGGTCCACATGCATCTGCTGGAAACGCCGTACCAGAAGGCCTACGCGCGGAAGCGCACCGGCGGCTCCGCGATGGCCTGCCTGGAGCGGTTCGGGCTGACGGGCCCAAGCCTCACCATCGGACACGGTGTCTGGATGAGCGAGGAGGATATCGAGCTGTGCGCCCAGACCGGCACCCATATCTGCCATAACTGCTCGTCCAACTTCCGGCTCAAGAGCGGCCTGGCTCCCGTCAACCGTTTCACGGCCAAGGGCATCTCGGTCGCCATCGGGATCGACGAGGCCGGCATCAACGACGACCGCGACATGTTGCAGGAGATGCGGCTGGTCCTGAACGCCCACCGCGAGCCCGGCATCGACAGCCCGTTCCCGACGGCCGCCGGCGTGCTGCGCATGGCGACGGAGAACGGCGCCGGGACCACGCCCTTCGCCGGTCGGATCGGCCGGATCGAAGAGGGACGGGCGGCCGATATCGTCCTGATCGACTGGAAGAAGACGACTTGGCCGTACCAGAATCCCGACATCTCGCTGGTCGACGTGCTGGTCCGCCGTGCCCGCCGAGAGGCGGTCGATACCGTGATGATCGGCGGCGAGGTCGTCTACGCGAAGGGCCGGTTCACCAGGATCGACCGCGACGCCGTGTTGTCCGAGATCCACGCCCGGATGGCCCAGCCGCTGACGCCCGCCGAACAGGCACGCCGCCAGTTGGCGACCGACGTCATGCCCTTCGTCAGGCGCTTCTACGACGGCTATCTCGACGGCATGCCGCGCGAACCACACACTGTGCTGAACTCCCGCTTCTGAGGACGGGTCGCCGTCACGGGTCAGGTCCCGGCGACCGTCGTCGCGCGGCGGATTTCCACGCGGTCGGCGAGCCAGGAGGCGAGGACGCCCAGCAGCAGGGCCCAGAACGGTGCGCTGATGCTCAGCAGCTTCATGTCCGACATCGCCACGATCAGGGCCACGAACGCGCCGAACTGGTGGCCGCGTTCGGCCGAGAACGCCTGCTGAAACGCCGTCAGCAGCACGCCGATCATGGCGAGACCGGCGACGGCGCCGATCAGGGGCCGGGGCAAGGCCAGGATGATGGGAACCGCGTAGCCGGCGACGATGCCGAACGCGGCGAACAGCACGCCGTTGACGACAGCAGCGGCGTAGCGTCCGCCCTTGTCCTCGCCCGCCTGTTCGGATGAGCAGATCGCGGTCATCGGCCCGGCGATGTTGGCGTTGTGCCCGCCCAGAAGACCGGCCAGGATGCCGCCGACGCCGCTGATGACGGTCATCGCGTTGATCGGTGGGCGGTAGCCTTCGACCATCAGGACGCCGGTCGCCTGGGCGTTCTCCGCTCCGATCACCAAGATCGCCAGCGGCACGCTGATGGCGAGGAAAGCGTCCAGCGTGAAGGTCGGAACGGTGAAGGTGGGTGCCGCGAAGGCGATGTCGATGCTTGCCGTCTCGATCGACCCGGTCACGGCCGCCATCGCGACGCCGACGATCAGGGCGGCCAACACGGGTGGGAACGCCTTCACGAACCGCATCACGACGAAGAAGGCGATGACGGCCGCCCCGACGATCAGGGGAGCGGCGCCGACCGCCGTGACCACGCCGGTGCCGAACCGGATCAAGGCGCCCGCGATCATCGCCATGACGATGGGCATCGGCAGCCACCGCATGACCCTGCCGATCACGCCGCTGAGCCCCAGCAGCAGGACCAGGACGCCGGCCATGATGAAGGCTCCGACCGCCTGGTTGAAGTCGAATGCCGTCAGCGCCCCGACCAGGATGGCGGCGCCGGGGATCGAGTAGGCCCCGACCACCGGCTGCATGTAGAAGGGGGCCAGGACCAGACTGATCAGACCGCCGAGGAAGTAGATGGCGAACAGCCAGGAGACGGTCTGGCTGCCGGTCAGCCCGCCCGCCTCCGCCGCGCCGATGACGATCAGCGCGGGGCCGGAGCAGCCGAAGATGGCGGCCACGGTGCCGGCGCTGATCGATTTCAGCGTTAGGTGGCGGGGGAGTTCGCGAAGACCCTTCAGGTAGCCAACTCCGGGTTCGATGATGGCGGAGCGTCCTCCCCGGGCGTGAGTGGTGGCGTTGGCGTCGTTTGTCGTCATGGTCGCACCTCCTTGGGCGGGCGGACCGAAGGTCCGCCCGGTTCCGCCGAAGCCGCTTGTCCGGCTTCAGTTTCTTGGTTGCTTGTTCCCTCCCCGCGTCGGCCGGTCAGGTGCCGGTGAAGACGGGCTTCCGCTTTTCGGTGAAGGAGGCGACACCCTCGCGGAAATCGTCGGACCCGCGCAGGCGGCCATAGGCCTGCCCTTCGATCTCGATGGCGCCCTGGACGGAGGTGTGCTGTCCCCTGTTGAGGACGGTCTTGATCGTGCGCTGGGCAAGCGGCGAGAAGCCGCGCAGTTCATCCACCAGCGCCGCGACCGCCGCTTCCAGTTCGGCATCGGCCACGCAATCGGTCACGAAACCCCAGTCGAGAGCCTGACGTCCGGGGATCCGCTTGGCGCGCATCACCATGTCCTTGGTGCGGGCGATGCCGATCATGTGGAGCAGGCGGGCGGAACCTCCGGAACCCGGAATCATCCCGATCCGCATTTCCGGCAGGGCGAATTGCGCGGTCTCGGAGGCGATGCGGAAGTCACAGGCCAGCGACAGCTCGAACCCGACTCCGAAGCAGTATCCCCGGACCTGTGCGATCACCGGCTTGTGGCAGCGCTCGGGTGCCGCGATGTTCCACGCCAGTTCGGAAACGTGTTCCGGCGACGCCTCCATGAAACCGGTGATCTTGCCGCCGGAGGAGAAGTTTTCACCGGCGCTTCGCAGCACGATGACCCGCACCTGGGGATCCTCGTCGAGTGCCGCGAAGACGGCGTTGAGCTGGTCGCGCTGAAGCATGGAGACGATGTTCATCGGCGGACGGTCGAAGATAATGTCGGCGCGTTCCTTGTCGGCGTTCAGCTCGACGCGGAAACCATCGAGTTCGTTGAGCCGCGGGTTCTTGAAGGCATAGGTGGACATCTGTCGTTTCCCTTGTCTTTACGGATTGATTTCTTCGGGTGGCGTCTTGGGGATTTTAGGAGGATCCCGACTCCAGCCGGTATTCGCCGGCCTGGAGCTTCCGGCGGAGGATCTTGCCGACCGGCGATTTCGGGACCTCATCCAGGAACACGTATTCCCGGGGACGCTTGAAATTGGCGAGACCGGAGGTACGGCAGTGGGCATCCAGCGCCTCGGCGTCAATGCCGGAACCGCGTCTGATGAAGGCCACGACCTTCTGTCCCCAGCGTTCGTCCGGCAGTCCGGCCACGGCCACTTCGAGCACGCCGTCGCACAGGGACAGCACGTTCTCGACCTCGACCGGCGACACGTTCTCTCCGCCGGTGATGATCATGTCGTCGACCCGCCCGGTGACGAACAGGTCGCCGTCCGCGTCGAAGCTTCCGGTGTCGCCGGTGAAATACCAGCCGGCATGCAGCGACTTGGCGTCGGCGTCCGGGCGGTTGAGATAGCCCTCGAACGCCTCGTCGCCCGCCAGATCGGCGACGATCTGACCTTCCTCGCCGAGGGCGGCCAAGGCCTCCGGATCGCTGGACCCGAGCTTGATCACCCGGATGCGCTGGTTGAGCGCCGCCTTGCCGGCGGCGCCGGGCTTCGACGCGGCCTTCTGGTTGATGGTGAAGGTGTAGACCTCCGACGAGCCGTAGTGGTTGACGAACAACTCCGGACGGAACGCCCGCTCCACACGCCGGATCAAGCCGTCGGTCATCGGGGCGCCGGCGAACCCCAGCTTCCGCACCGACGAGATGTCGGTCTCGGCGAAGCGGGGATGCGCAAGCAGGTCGTGATACAGGGTCGGCACGAGATAGAGGCAGGTGAGCTTTTCCCTCTCGATCAGGCGGAGGGCTTCCGCCGCGTCGAACCGGGGCAGGCAGGCGAAGCGGCCGTCGATCAGCGCCATGGATAGCAGGGAGCGGACGCCCATCGTATGGTAGAGCGGCATCACCCCAAGCGTGCGCTCGGCGAAGGCGTAGCGGTTCTGGGCGACGTGGGCGACCGCCGCGGCGCGTTCCGCCCGGTGCCGGCGCGGCACGCCCTTCGGCTTGCCCGTGGTGCCCGATGTGTAGAGCAGCAGCGACAGGTCGTCCGCCCCGGCACGCGGCGATGCCGCCGCCGGCCGGTTCTCCAGCAGCCGGGAGAAATGTGTCGCGGATCCAGCACGTCCGTCGCCGACAGTCACCTGGGGCAGTGCCGAGGCGGCGGCCGATCCGGCGACCGCGTCTGCCGAGACATCCTGGAAGACGATCAGGCGGGCGGACGCGTTGGGCAGGATGAAATCCAGTTCCTCCGCCTTCACGCGCCAGTTCAAGGGTGCCACCATGATCCCGGCCATCTGGCAGGCCCAGTGGATCGTCGCCATTTCCCAGGTGTTCTGGAGCGCCGTGGCGACGCAGTCGCCACGCTTGAGGCCGAGATCGTCGAAGGCGCCGACGATCCGGAGAACCTTGTCCATCCAGCCGGCGTAGGTCAGGCGGACATCGCCATCGACGAGGGCGGCGGCGTCGGGACTGCGTTCGGCGCTGGCGAGGAAGCTGCGGCCAAGGTCAAACATGGCCCGGCTCCTTTCGGCCGGACGCGTCTTTGGCGTCGGCGTTCCCGGAGGCTTGGCCGGTCACGTCCATCACCGCCCGGACGATACCGGCATAGCCGGTGCACCGGCACAGATGGCCGCTGAGCATGTCGCGGAGTTCCGTCTCGGTCGGTTTCGGCACGCGTTCCAGATAATCGGAAAGCGACATCAGGATGCCAGCGGTGCAGAAGCCGCATTGCAGCGCGTGGTGACGGTTGAAGGCGTCCTGAAGCGTCGTCATCCTGCCGTCGGGAGCAAGACCCTCGACGGTATCGACCCTCCGTCCATCGGCCTGCACGGCGAGCGTCAGGCAGGCGCGGGCGGCGACACCGTCCAGGCGGATCGTGCAGGCGCCGCAGACGCCGTGCTCGCAGCCGACCTTGGTGCCGTGGGCGCCGAGTTCATGGCGCAGGAAGTCGCTCAGGAGCATTCGGGGGCTGGCATGGCCCGTCCGGGTCCCGTCGTTCAGCGTGATGGTGACAGGGTGTTTGGTTTGCGCGTTCAGGCTTGGCATGACCGGGCTTCCTCTATGACCAGGCGTCCGACACGGCGGACCAGATCGCGGCGGTAACGGGCGGTGGCGTGCTGGTCGTCGTCGCCGCCAAGTTCCCAGGCGAAGGCGTTGAGCGCATCGTCCAGCGCGTCGCCTTTCAGGATCGGCCAGTTCCTCGCGACCGGCCGGTCGCCGACCCCGCCGACGGCGAGACGGATGCGGTCGGCGTCGACCACCGCGGCGCAGGCGGTGATCGCGAAATCGCCGTGACGCATGGCGACTTCGCGGAACGCGTGGCCGGCGCCGGGTTTCGGCAACCGAAAGCGGACGGCCTCGATCATCTCGTCGGGCTTTCGAAGCGTGGTGAGCGGACCGATGAAGAAGGTTTCGGCCACCACGGTCCGCCGGCGGCGGGCGGACCGCAGCACGACCTCGCCCTCCAGCGCCACGAGGCACAGCGGGATCTCGGCGCTGGGGTCGGCATGGGCGACGGAACCGCAGACGGTGCCGCGGTTGCGCGTCTGGAAGTGTCCGACCCAGGGTAGGGCGCCGGCCAGCAGCGGGGACCGGGTCGCCAAGTCGGAGCTCGCCATCAGGCCGGACTGCGTGACCGAGGCGCCGACGGCGAGATGACCATCCCGCGCGTCGATCTTCCCCAGCTCGGCGATGGCGGAGACATCCACGATGATCCGTGGCTGAAGCAGGCGCATGTTGAGCATCGGCATCAGCGATTGTCCGCCAGCCAGGATGCGGGCCTCGTCGCCATGTTCGGCGAGGGCGGCCAGCGCCTCCTCCGCCGAGGCGGCGCGCAGGTAGTCGAAGGGTGCGGGTTTCATGGCCGGAGCCCCAGAAGTCTCAGGAGACGGGTGAGAAGGGAAGGGGAGGTCTCGACCGCCGCCGGGCCGCCGGCCCGGGCGATCAGCCGGTCGAAGAACTGGCCGATCAGCATGCGGGTGGCGCTGTCCAGCATCCGCCCGCCGACGGCGGCCACCTTGCCGCCGACGGCGGCGTCGTAGCGGTAGACGACGCGCGTGCCGTCGGCGGTGGCCTCCAGCGTGACGTGCCCACTGCCTTCGCCGAAACCGAGCGCGCTCGATCCCCGGCCGGACAGCGTCAGCGCCCTGGGCGGGTCGAGATCGGTGAGTTCGACCTCCGCGAGGTAACGCGCCCGCACCGGGCCGATACCCACCACCACCTCGGCCCGGTAGGCGTTGGGGCCGGCGAGGTCGAGCGCGTCGCAACCGGGCAGCAGCGCCGCCAGCTCCTTCGGGTCCAGCAGGATCGCCCAGACCTGCTCGGGAGAGGCTGGAACCGTGCGGGTGCCTTCTCCCTGGAGGCCGCGCCCGCCGGCGATCGCGGGCGCTTTCGGCGGTGCCGCGTCCAGGCTGGCGGGCCTTGCTACCTCCGGCTTTTCGATCAGCGCCGCGATGCGCGCCGGGGTCAGCGGCAGGGTCGATATGTCCATTCCCAGGGCATCGGCCACCGCATTCGCGATGCAGACCGGCGTGCTCATGGAGTTGCCCTCGCCGACCCCTTTGGCGCCCAGGGGCGTGAAGGGTGACGGCGATTCCCGGTGGAGCATGACGGGGACCGGGACTTCGCAAGCGGTCGGGACCAGATAGTCGGCGAAGGTGCCGGACAGGAACCTGCCGTCCGAGCCGTAGGCGTATTCCTCATACAGCGCCGTTCCCACGGCATGGGCGAAGGCGCCCAGGATCTGACCCTCGACCATCAGGGGGTTCAGGATCCGGCCGGCGTCGTGCATAGTCACGTATTTGTCGATCCGCACCTGCGCCGTGACCGGGTCGATCTCCACCGCGCAGATGTCGAAGACGAAGCCGTAGCAGGCGGAGCTGTTGATGATGTCGGCCTCGGTCGGCGCCTTGAGCGGCGGCGGGGTCCAGAACGCCGTCTCGCGGAGTGCCGCTTCCGTGCCGTCGGCGAGGGTGCCGGGCGACCAGTGGCCGGCGGCGGCGACGCGGGAGAACGACAGGCTGTTGTCCGGGTTGCCGGCGGCGAAGACCCTGCCGCCCGCGAAGCGGATATCCTCCGGCGTCACGTTCAGCTGGGATGCCGCCAGCTTCGCCAGTTTGTCGCGCAGGCGGGTGGCCGCGATATGGGCGGTACCCGCGACGGCGCCGGCGAACCGGCTGGAATAGTTGCCGGCGGCGATCGACCAGGCATCCTTCGCCGTGTCGAACTCGGTGTTGACCGCGATGTCGCCGAGCCGCAACCCGAAGACCTCGGCGACCACCTGCGACAGGACGGTGCGGTGTCCCTGTCCCTGCGGAGCCGAAGCGACAGTCACCGTCACGCCGCCGGTCGGATCGACGGAAACGGTGGCCGATGCCTGCGCCCCGTTCTTCGGACCAGCCTTACGGCGCTCATCCGCCGTCAGAACCGTGGTGATGTAGCCCATGTTGGAGATCGACGGCTCGACGATGGCGGCGTAGCCGATGCCGTAGAGCCGGCCTTCCGCCCGCGCCTTGTCGCGGCGCGCCTTCAACTCGTCGAGGCCACCATCGGTGGTCGCCGCTTCGACCGCCGCCAGGAAGTCCCCTGAGTCCAGGATGCCGCCCGATGCCGTCGTGTAGGGCATCTCCGCGGCCGGCACCAGGTTGCGCCGGATCACGTCGAGCGGGTCCAGGCCCAGCGTCACCGCGATCCGGTGCATCAGGCGCTCGATCGCGAAGTAGAGCTGCCCGCCGCCGAAGCCGCGGTTGAGGCCGGTCGGCGTCTTGTTTGTCACGGCGAGCCGGTTGACGACGTCCAGCGCCGGAATCCGGTAGGCTCCCGTCAGGTTGCCATGGTTGCGGTAGAGGGATGCTGGCTCGGGCGCCCGCAGATAGGCTCCGACATCGTCGGTCTGCTCCATCCGCAGGCCCAGGATCCGGCCATCGCCGGAAACCGCCGCTTCCAGGTCGGTCCGGCGGGCGGTGGCCGAGGTCGCGGCCATCAGGTGTTCCAGCCGGTCCTCGACCCATTTGACGGGACGGCCGGCGACCCTGGCGCAGACGCCCATGATGACGATGTAGGGGAACACCGCCTGCTTGTTGCCGAAGCTTCCGCCCGAGTTGGGCGGCAGCTTGAGCCGGAGCTTCGAACCCGGCACCTTGAGCGCCTTCGCCATAACGGGATGGATGGCGAAAGGCCCGGAGAAGTTGGACAGGACCTCGTAAGCCCCATCCGCCTGATCGTAGTCGGCCATGACCACGAAGCACTCCATCGGGGTGCAGGAGTTGCGGGGATACTGGACGGTGGTGGAGATCCTGTGCTCGGCGGCCTCGAAAGCCGCGTTCACGTCGCCGTAGCCGAAGGGGCGCGTGTTGACGATGTTGGAGCCGACGGCGGGGTGGAGCGGTTCGCCGTCGCCCGACAGCGCCTGATCGATCGACATGACGACCGGCAGCGGGCGGTAGCGAACCTCGATCCGGTCGAGCGCGTCTTCGGCCAAATAGCGGTCGTCGGCCAGCACGACGGCCACGGGCTCGCCGGGATAGCGGACGCGGTCCACCGCCAGGCACCAGTGTTCCATCGGCGCGCGGACGCCGACCAGGAACGGTGCCGCGAAGCGCTTCGCGTCCTCGCCGGTCACGACGGCGGCGACGCCCTTCATGGCGCGAGCCGCCTGGACATCGATGCCCAGGATTTCCGCGTGGGCGTGGGGCGAGCGGAGAATGGCCGCGTGCAGGGTGCCCGGCTTGATCGGAAGGTCGTCGGTGTACCGCGCCTGTCCCGTCAGGATCGCGGCGTCTTCCAGCCGTGGGATTGGTTGCCCGATCAATGCCGCCGAAACCGGTGCGGCGGCGGCGGGCGCGAGCTCGCTTGGAGCCTTCGTCAAAGCCGTCATTGTTTTCCTCCCGTTGCCGGCAAGCTACAGCGGGAGGCTCGATGGGCTGTTATCGGACAGTCTCGGGAATTACCCTACGGTCTCATTTTGCGTCATTCCGGGTCCCGGGAACCGGTCCCGCCTCGGCGATCAGGTTGACCACGCGCCGGTATTCCGTCGGCGTGACACCCTGGTTGTGGCGGAAGAACCGGGTGAAGTGGCTGGGTGCCGCGAACCCGAGCCGACCGGAGATATCGGCTATGGAGTGCTCCGCGTCGGCCAAGTCGCCAAAGGCGGCCTCCATCCTGAGCACATTGAAGTAGAGCGCTGGGGTGATGCCCAGTGTGCTTTGGAAAAGCCGGAACAGGTGCGCCCGCGACAGGCCCGCGGATCGCGCCACCTCGTCGACGTTGAACTCCCGGCCCGAACCCTCGGGGTCCAGGCTTTCGCGGCCCAGGCTCCCGCGCATATGGGCGACCGCCTTGCGGATGCGGTAATCGCTGGCTGGAAGGCGGGCGGTGCGCTGGGTGGCGATCAGCGAGCGCCATTCCGAGAAGCGTTCGATCACCGCGATCATCAGGTTGAACAGAAGTTCCTCGTGGGACGGGCCGGCGTCGTCGTTGAAGAGCAACTCATCGGCCATCCGGTCCGCCAGCCTTCGGATAGGGGGACTCAGCTCGCCGGACGAATGGGGAAAGAACCCTGGCCTGGCGCTTGCCGTGAACTCCTTCTGCATGTCGGCAAGCCAGCGCGGCTCGATGTAGAGCGCCAGGATGATGCTCGGCGGCGCGCCCGGCTGGTGCGCGTAGGAATGCGGTTCCCAGGCGTTGATCAGCACGGCGGTATCGTCACGCAGGGGACAGAGTTGATCCCGGACCGCGAAGAAGGTGTCGGCTCCGGACGCCTTGATCAGGACGTGGCAGTGCGGGTGCGCGTGGTTGATCAGCACCGCATCCATGTCCAGGAGCGCCACCCGCCCGAACTTCCCCTGGAATATCCTGAGAGCCTTGGACATTCGGCTTTTCCACATGCTGGGGCCGGTTCAGCCGGCCCATCTTCGAATTCGTATCTGTTCGCATATGGTCGTGTCGTGCGGATCCGCGCTGGATGAAATGCTTTTTGAGCGGAAAGAGCCCTGAAACTTGGGAAGGTGACTTACGATCTTCCGACGGCATGTGCGGCTTTCGTTGTTCGCCAATTGCTTGGATACAGAGGACTGGCATGGGAAAGATCTACCTTTACGTGAGAATCGCTTCAAGCTAAGGACCCCTGCTTGCCAGCCAGCGCATCAACGTCACGCGAGACCTCACGAAACCCCCGCGGGGACGTTAAAGAGGGCTGTATACATCTTTAAGATGTCAAGCCGCGCGCAATGCTCCCTCGATCAGTGAGGCGAAGGCCTCGGCAGCCTCCGCCGCGCTGCACATCCCGCGCACCAAGGTGGCCGAGAGCGCTTCGCCCGCGCCAACAAGGCCGACGCAATATCGATACAGTTCGGGCGGCGACAAGGTGCTATGCGGCTTCAAGACGGATACGAACATAGCGACGCTGTTATCGAGCAGTTCCTGAAAGACCGCGGCCTTCTCCTCGCTTCCAGCCATCGCGGCGCCGACCGCGTGAAACTCGTCCGTCATGTCGGCGGCACAGTCGATATAGGCGGCCGCGAGCCTTTTGGCTGTTTCGTCAAGGGTCAGCTGGCTTGTGGCCATTGCTTCGCGAAAAGCATTGACCCGCTCGATGTCAATCCACCGATAAAGCTCGATAAGCAGTCCCGAGCGCGTGCCGAAGTGATCGTAGGCCACCGGCTTCGAAACACCCGCGCGCGCGGCGAGATGACCCAAGGTCAGCCGATCCGCACCCTCCTCGCGGACGATCAAAAGGGCGGTATCCAGCAGCTGACGCCGCCGCTCCGCCGCGGAAAGCCTGCGCGGGGTCGGCCGCCCCGTGTCTTGCACGCTTCTAGCCACTCCATCTCACCCCTTGCAAAAACCTACCAAAGGTAACAAGTCTACCTTGGCTACTGATAGTAAGTTCTTCGAGGAGACTTGGCAATGCAACCAGATTCCATACTGCTCATGGGCGGCTCCGGCGCGATTGGGCGTCAGACCGCACGGTCGTTGCGCGCCGCCCACCCTGACGCGCCGCTTCTGATCGGCGGTCGCGATCTCGCCAAGGCCCGGAAAGCCGCGGCCGAGATAGGCGGGGCGGAGGGAGTGGAGCTCGACCCCACCGCCGACGACCTTGGTCTCGGTGAGCGCCCGGTCAGCGCCGTTGCCGTCTTCTACATGGACCATGCGGTCGCCGGGCTTCGTTTCGCTCAAAAGCGTGGCGTGCCGCACCTGAGCATCTCGTCGGGCGTCTTTGAGATCGCCCCCGAAGTCGCGGCCTACATGCACAAGCCGGACGCCGCGCCGGTCGTCCTCGGCTACGAATGGCTCGTGGGTGCCACGACGGTCCCAACGCTCGAGTTCGCCAAGGCATTTGGCCGGATCGATGACATCGTCATCGGCGCGCTGGTCGACGAGCGGGACACCGGCGGTCCCACGGTCGCCGCCGACTTCGAGCATCTGGCCAGGATGATGCCCGCCGCGCTCACTCGACGCGACGGAAGCTATATCTGGCGCGCCGGCGACGATGCCAAAGCAAACTTCCGCGCCGTCGATGGTACCGAGGTGAAGGCTTCCGGTTTCTCGTCCATCGATGTCGTCGGTCTGGCGACGGCGACCGGCGCGCCGAACGTCCAGTTCAATATTGGTGGCGGGGTCAGTTCCACCAGACGCCGCGGCGAGCCCATGTCGACGGAGATCATTGTCGAGCTTACGGGGACAGATCAAGAGGGACGACCGCTTCGTACCCGTCATGCCGTGATCCATTCGGAAGGGGCCGCACCGCTGACGGGGCTCGGCGTCGCCATGCTACTCGAACGGCTCCTTGGGCTCGACGGCGATCGGCCAACCCCGCCCGGTCTCTACTTCCCGTACCAATTGCTCGATTCCGCCGCCTATCTCGACCGGCTGAAAAGAACCGCCGGGTCGATTGTGAAGTTGGAGGTCGGGTGATGCGGCAGACGATCGACGGAGCGGGAGAACCTCAAGCATCGCGGAGCATGGCTGGAGTTCTGAGCGAAACGGATGATTCTCCCGTGGCGCGATCGTTTCCAGTTTCATGTGACGCGCTCTTTGGGCGACCCATTCATCGTTTTGTTCGAGGAGGACCGCGCCGACGAGGCGGGTGATGGCCGATTCTTTCATGTCATGCAGGCTAGGACATCCGTTTCGGCCTCGTCCAGCAGGGCCGCCAGCTTGGGCGGCTTCGGACGGATCTGGTCGGCGGGCCTTTAGGCGATGTCCCGAAGGGGCGGTACCTGGCGCCACTGGGCTAGGGCGGCGGCTTCGTCATCCTGGGCGGAGGCGGTTCCGACCAAGGCGGCCACGACCCGGCGCCCACCGTTGCCGGCGTGGGGGAGGATGTCGCGCATGACGACATAGGCGCGGCGAAGCCAATTGGACGCGACATCTCCGCCATGGGGCCCGGAAGACCTTCGACACGGCGGCCTTGATGCCCTCGTGGGCATCGGAGATCACGTCCCTGGACTTGATCCGGGGATTGACACCCGAAAGGCCCCGGCGCTTGAGCTTGCGCGGGAAGTCGAGCCAGAAGGTCTCCGCCTCGGAACAGCCGATGTCCATGCCCAGCACCTCGCGCCGGCCATCGGTGTTCACTGCCACCGCGATGGTCACGGCGGCCGAGCCGATGAGCCTGTTCTGGCGGACCTTGATGTGGGTCGCGTCGGTCGAGAGATAGGGCCACGGCTACGACAGCTTCGCTGTCGCTCAACGCTTTAACGGCCGCGCGGTCCTTCGATGGGACGCGTCAGGAAGGCGTTGACCCGCTCGTCCTTGGTCGCGGGGCCGCGCTTCGCACAGCCGGCTGACCTGGCTCTTGGAGATGCCGGACATGCCCATGGCCTTGACCAGATCATCGACCGAACGGGTCGAGACGCCCTGGATGTAGGCCTCCCGGATCACCGCCGCGGCGCCTTCTCCGCCATCCGGCGGGGCTCCGGAAAGCCGGGGAGGCAAGCCGCCCTTGCCCACCGCGATCATCAACTCCCTCGCGCGTGCCCCTTGTACACTGACGCGCCCCATCGCTTGGCCGCCTTATAGAGGGACTTCGCGTTTTCCCTCGCACGCCGACGCAGCCGCTCGGCGCCTCCGACGGTCTCGATCATCGCCGCTCTCGCGGGCCTGGTGTCGATCAGGAGATCGACTATGCTCAACCGTTCCGCCCAGCAGTCCGCCACAAAACCGACATCCCGATGATTACAGGAGTCGGTGACGACGATCGAGCGATCATCGAGAAGAGCGACGGTAACTTCGTGGAGCAGGAGAATCCCCGGAGCGAACTGGCGCAAGCTCTCGTCGAAGGATATCCGCCAAGCGAAGCAGGCCGCGCCGGATCGCAACTCCACGCTCATGGCGATGGCGCGTCCGTCAAGGCGCAAGGCATGAATGGCGACCAGATCAGCCTCCGCGAGATCCGCGATCATGGCGCGCGCGAAAGCGGTCGATTTCGCATCGTTGAGGATCGCGCTGCGACGTTTTCCCTTCCAGCCCGACGCTTCGAGGAGCAGGAAGTCCTCGAACGCGGAGCGAACCTCATTGGAGGAGCGATGACTTGTCGTCGTGACCGCGCCCATCAAAGCCAGACGCTTCCGCAATTGCTGGTACCTTCTGCGCCGGTTCCCCGAAAGTGACCGACCGAGGTAGCTTGATCCGGTGAGATCCGATTGCAGCTTGGCCCTCTTCCGGCGCTCGATGACCACCGCCCGGGAACCACGGGCGGCTAGCGCGCCCCGCAGCGCGTCGGCCAATGGTCCCTCATCCATCATGTCGCCCGCCAACAAGAGCTTTGGCAGCTTCGGATCGAGGGCGATCCTGTCGAACAGGGCGGTGAAGACCGCACTGGCATACTCGGTATCAACGACAGGCGCGCCGAAATAGGCATACTTGCTGATTGGCGATTTGAGGATGCGGATCGGAAGACCAGATGGGGAACGCCCCACCGTGACGACCCAGACGCCCAGAAGACGCGGCGGTTTGTCACCGCCCATATCACCGGCGGTGACATGCCAAGCCATGAGAACCCGAATATCGATGCCGGTGGAGCGATCCAGAGCCAGTACCACCGCCGGCTCCATGAAGACGTTCGGCACCGCCGTGCGGGAAACCAAGTCGCGCCACGCGTCTCCGGCTTGCGCGAATTCGTCCACATCGACGACCTCGACACGGATATCGGTCGTTCCGAGGGATGGCGGGCAGAAAAGTCCGATATCGTCTCGCACCGTTTCCTCCCGGAAAATGCCATCCGTCAGGTTCTCCGATCATGGCTTAATCCAGCTTCTGAAAGGCATGGACTACGGAAGAACCCGGCACGTACGCTAAAGAAATAAATCCGCAAAAGTCAATTCAATTCAACTAAAATTATTTGGAGGTATATCTGGAAGCAGGGTTGCGATTAATGAAAAGTGACGTTGATGACCGTCACTCTTCACGATCCCACTTCAGCATCGGTTCGGAGCGGTGACATTGTCGGATGTCGTTTACCAGGTAAACGGGGTCGTGAGACTGGTCGCCCTCCTGCCCGTCCAATCCCTGTTCAACGCCTCTTTTTTGATGTAACCCTGAGGGAGGGAGCCAATCATGAGGGTCTGGCCAAACTCGACTATCACGCCATCGACATCAACGACGCACCCGACGAGATCGAAAAGCTCACCGGGTGCGATCTGGTGGTGATCGACACACCGAACGCGGTCCAGGCCCACCGGGACGCCGTCATCCAACCGATCGGTTTGGCCGATTTCATGCTCCTGCCCACCGGCATGTCTTTCGACGCCCGGCGCTCGTCCATACCCTGGATGGGCGTCATGAAGCATTATGGCAAGGAGGCCGCCTTCGTCATGAACCGGGTCAAGCGTGGTACGGTGGCGTTCCGGGATGCCAAGAAGTTGTCGCTCAAGGAGGGCCGCCGATGATAGCCATCGCGAAGGCGGTCGAGGAACGCAAGCTGGTCGAGGAGGAAATCCCCCCCTCCTACTCGGTGGCCTATCAGTTGACGACCCTGACGGTCGAGGAGATGAAACGGGCCCGGCAATCCGGCATCGTACGTCCCGATATCGGGTGCGAGAACATCATCGATTTCAAGCGTTCGCTCAGAGCATCGAAGCCGTGCCAGGACAACCTGGATCTCCGTCGCCTCGAGGCGCGACGGGAGCGCCTGCGTCAAGCCTTGATCAAGGTCGAGAACAGCATTCGCCTGCTGGAGGGAGATGGCGATAGGCTTGGCGCCGGTGACGACGAGCAAGGACCCCGATCGGGAAGGCGGTGACTTTCAATGACCGACGAGACCACCGAACAGGGCGGCGACGCCGCCGACGGATTGACGACCGGCTCCAGCGCTCCGGACGCTCCCGTCCGCACGCTGGAGCAGGCGCTCGGCTCGCAAATCCGGTCGATGAGGCGGCAATTCGACCTCACCGCGTCGGAACTCGCGGCCAGCGCCGCGATCTCCAAGGGCATGCTGTCCAAGATCGAGAACGGCCAGATCTCCCCATCGCTTGGCACTCTCCAATCGATCGCGGCGGCGCTCAACGTGCCGATCTCGGCACTGTTCGCCTCGTTCGAGGAAAAGAGCGGCTGTTCCTACGTCCGGGCGGGGCAGGGCGTCATGATCGAACGCCGCGGCACCAAGGTGGGCCACAAGTACGAGCTTCTCGGTCACACGCTGGGCGGCAAGGTCGGGGTTGAGCCCTACCTGATCACGCTGAAGGAGGATGCGACACCTTACACGGCTTTCCGCCACGCCGGCGTCGAGTTCATCCACATGCTGTCGGGTGAGATCGTCTACCGGCATGGCGACCGCAGTTTCAGGCTCAGTCCGGGGGATTCGCTGCTGTTCGATAGCGGAGCGGCCCATGGACCGGAAGGTCTGACCTCCCTGCCGGCCACTTACCTGTCGATTATCATCTTTCCCAGCGACATCGATTGAGCCTTATCGAAGATTTTCCTGATACGAAAATCTTGTTCTTGTTAGTTGACAGGTGGTTTTAGCCCGGTTTACATGATCCGCACGAATCATTCGAGCCGGGAGCCCCGCATGTGCGGCATCGTCGGACTATTCATCAAATCCCCGAAACTCGAGCCTGAACTCGGCGCCCTGCTGGCGACGATGCTCGAGGTCATGAGCGACCGCGGTCCGGACAGCGCCGGCTTCGCGGTTTACGGCGACGGTCGTTCCGACAGGGTCAAGCTGTCGCTGCACGCCCCTGGCGGCGCCGATTTCCAAGCCATCGCGGCCACCCTGGAAGGGCAGGTCGGAACCAAGGTCGGCGTCACGATCCGGTCGAGCCACGCCATCCTCGAGGTTCCGGCCGAGCGGGAAACCGCTCTGCGCGACGCGCTCGGCCAGGGCTACCCCCTGGTCACCGTCGTCGGCACCGGCGCACGGATGGAGATCTACAAGGAGGTCGGCCAGCCGGCGGATGTCGCCCGCCGTTTCGACTTGTCCAGCATGGCTGGCACCCACGGCGTCGGCCACACCCGGATGGCGACCGAGTCCGCCATCACGACGGCGGGCGCCCATCCGTTCTCGACCGGACGCGACCAATGCCTGGTCCATAACGGGTCACTGTCCAACCACAACAGCCTGCGCCGGACCTTGCGCCGCGACGGCGTCGCGTTTGGCACCGACAATGACAGCGAGGTCGCCGCCGGTTATCTGACGTGGCGGCTGCGGCAGGGCGACAGCCTGAAGCGGGCCCTGACATCGTCGCTCGACACGCTCGACGGCTTCTACACCTTCGTGGTCGGTACCGAGTCCGGTTTCGCGGTCCTGCGCGACCCGATCTCGTGCAAACCCGCCGTCATGGCTGAAACCGACGATTATGTCGCGTTCGGATCCGAGTACCGCGCCCTGGCCGATCTGCCCGGGATCGCCCGTGCCCGTGTCTGGGAACCGGAACCAGCCACCGTCTATTCATGGGAGCGCGCCGCGTGACAGCGCAGGATTTGACGATAGATCTCGCGTCCACCACGCTCCGCCAGCTGAATCAGGCGCTGCATCGGCTGGCTCCCGATACCAACCAGCGATACTGGCGCGTGCTGAACCCAAGGGGCGGACACGCCTTGGCCGCAGGCCTGGATGCACCCGTTAAAGTTGAAATAGATGGTCATGTAGGATACTACTGTGCCGGCATGAACAAGCTCGCGACCGTCATCGTCAACGGCAACGCCGGTGTCGGCGTCGCGGAGAACATGATGTCGGGTCTCGTCCATGTCCGGGGCGACGCCAGCCAGGCGGCGGGTGCAACCGCCCATGGCGGCATGCTGGTGATCGACGGCAACGCCTCCGCCCGATGCGGCATCTCGATGAAGGGCATCGATATCGTGGTCAAAGGCTCGATCGGCCACATGTCGGCCTTCATGGGGCAGGCGGGGACGCTGACCGTGCTGGGCGACGCTGGCGAGGCGCTGGGCGACAGCCTCTACGAGGCGCGCCTGTTCGTGCGCGGTTCCGTGGCGAGCCTCGGGGCCGACTGCGTCGAGAAGGAGATGCGCGACGAACACCGCGCGGAACTGGGCGCCCGCCTGGAGGCCGCCGGTCTCGCCGGGACCGTCGATGTCGCGGAGTTCCGCCGCTACGGCTCCGCCCGCCAGCTCTACAACTTCCACATCGACAACGTTTACTGACGCGATCGGCCAGTCATGACCCAAGATCGGATCCCGCGCCCCAGTCCCCATACGGTCCCCCGCAAGTCGGCGACCTTCGACGATTACACCCTGTCGGAAATCCGGCGCGCGGCCGCGACCGGCATCTATGACATCCGGGGCGGCGGCGCCAAGCGCAAGGTGCCACATTTCGACGACCTGCTGTTTCTGGGCGCCTCGGTCAGCCGCTACCCGCTGGAAGGCTATCGCGAGCGGTGCGGCACCGATGTCGTGCTGGGTTCGCGCTTCGCCAGCAAGCCGATCGACCTCAAGATCCCGATCACCATCGCGGGGATGAGCTTCGGGTCGCTGTCGGCGCAGGCCAAGGAGGCCCTGGGGCGCGGCGCCTCCGCCATGGGCACGTCGACCACCACCGGCGACGGCGGCATGACGGCGGAGGAGCGCGGCCACTCGACCAAGCTGGTCTACCAGTACCTGCCGTCGCGCTACGGCATGAACCCCGACGATCTACGCAAAGCCGACGCGATCGAGATCGTGATAGGGCAGGGGGCCAAGCCGGGCGGCGGCGGCATGCTGCTCGGCCAGAAGATCTCGCCCCGGGTCGCCGCCATGCGGACGCTGCCGGAAGGCATCGACCAGCGTTCCGCCTGCCGCCATCCGGACTGGACGGGACCGGACGACCTGGAGATCAAGATCCTGGAGCTGCGCGAGATCACCGACTGGGAAAAGCCGATCTACGTCAAGGTCGGCGCCGCCCGCCCGTATTACGACATCGCCCTGGCGGTCAAGGCGGGTGCCGACGTGGTGGTGCTCGACGGCATGCAGGGTGGCACGGCGGCGACCCAGGAAGTCTTCATCGAGAATGTCGGCATCCCGACGCTGGCGGCGATCCGCCCGGCGGTCAAGGCGCTCCAGGACCTCGGCATGCACCGCAAGGTCCAGCTGATCATCTCCGGCGGCATCCGCAACGGCGCCGACGTCGCCAAATGCCTGGCCCTGGGCGCCGACGCCGTCGCGATCGGCACGGCGGCGCTGGTGGCGTTGGGCGACAACGATCCGGCCTACGCCGATGATTACGCGGAGTTGGGCACCGTCCCCGGCGCCTACGACGACTGGCACGAGGGCAACGATCCCGCCGGCATCACGACGCAGCGGCCGGAACTGGCTGCCCGCCTGGACCCGGAGAGGGCAGGGCGCCGGCTGGCCAACTACCTGTCGGTGATGGCGCTGGAGGCCCAGACCATCGCGCGGGCCTGCGGCAAGAGCCACGTCCACAATTTGGAGCCGGAGGATCTGGTGGCCTTGAGCATCGAGGCCGCCGCCATGGCGGGCGTGCCGCTGGCCGGCACGGACTGGATACCGGGACGCGGTCCCTTCTGAGACGGGACCCGGCACCGGGGGACGACGAGACGACAACGATAAGAAAAGCGCCACCAGAGCGGGCCACCGAAAGCCGAATGTTCAGGCGTCATCAGATACGGGGAACCTCATGTCGATCGATCTCACGGAGGCCGCCAAGGAGCGCGGTATCAAGTTCTTCCTGGTGTCCTACACGGACCTGTTCGGGGCGCAGCGGGCCAAGCTGGTGCCAGCGGCCGCCATCGGCGGCATGGTCAAGGGCGGGGCGGGGTTCGCCGGCTTCGCCACCTGGCTCGACATGTCACCGGCCGACAGCGACCTGCTGGCGATGCCCGATCCCGACAGCCTGATCCAGCTGCCTTGGAAGCCGGAGGTCGGCTGGCTCGCCGCCGACCTGTGGATGGACGGGGAGCCGGTCGAGCAGGGGCCGCGCAACACCCTGAAGCGCGTGATGGCCGCGGCGGCGGGGCAGGGGTACCAGCTGCGGACCGGGGTCGAGTGCGAGTTCTTCCTGACCACGCTGGACGGCAAGACCGTGTCCGACAGCGCCGACACCGCGACCAAGCCGTGCTACGACCAGCAGGCGCTGATGCGGCGGTTCGACGTCATCGCGGAAATCTCCGAGGCCATGTCGTCACTGGGCTGGAACCCGTATCAGAGCGATCATGAGGACGCGACCGGCCAGTTCGAGATGAACTGGGAGTATGACGATGCCCTCGTCACCGCCGACCGCCACGCCTTCTTCAAATACATGACCCGCGCCATCGCCGAGAAGCATGGCTTCCGCGCCACCTTCATGCCCAAGCCGTTTCCCCAGCTGACCGGCAGCGGCTGCCATGTCCACCTGTCGCTGTGGCGGGACGGCCAGAACCTGTTCAGCGACGCAGAGGGCGAGCTGGGCCTGTCACGGCTGGGCTACCAGTTCATCGCCGGCGTGCTGAACGAGGCGACGGCGTTGTGCGCGATCACCAATCCGACGGTCAATTCGTATAAGCGGATCAACGCGCCGGTCACTGTCTCCGGCGCAACCTGGTCGCCCAACACGGTGACCTATTCCGGCAACAACCGGACCCACATGATCCGCATCCCCGGTGGCGACCGGTTCGAGTTCCGGCTGCCCGATGGCGCCGCCAACCCCTACCTGCTGCCGGCGGCCGTGCTCGCCGCCGGCCTGGATGGCATCGCCAACCGGCTCGATCCGGGCAAACGGCTCGACATCAACATGTACACCGACGGCCACACCGTCACCGACGCGCGCAAGCTGCCGCTCAACCTGCTGGACGCGCTGCGCGGACTGGAGCGCTCCGAGGTGCTGCGCGGCGCGCTGGGCGACAGGTTGATCTCAAGCTTCCTGAGGCTTAAGGAGACGGAATGGAACTCCTATTCCCGCCACCTGACGCAATGGGAAATCGACAACACGCTCGACTGCTGAGCCTCCAACTCCGAACGGGACCATGCGGTATTCGATCCTCTCCGTGATCGCCAACGCCATCGCGGGCCAGACGCTATGGCGGCCGGCGTGGCGCGACGCCGAACCCAAGCCAGCCTATGACGTGGTCATCGTCGGCGGGGGAGGGCACGGGCTGGCGACCGCCCACTACCTCGCCAAGGAACACGGCATCCGGAACGTGGCGGTGGTCGAGCGGGGCTGGATCGGATCGGGCAACGCCGGGCGCAACACCACCATCATCCGCTCCAACTATGGGCTGCCGGGCAACATCCCCTTCTACGAATGGTCCATGAAGCTGTGGGAGGGGATGGAGCGGGAGCTGAACTACAACACCATGGTCAGCCAACGCGGCGTGCTGAACCTGTACCACTCCGATGCCCAGCGCGACGCCTATGCCCGACGCGGCAACGCCATGCGCCTGCACGGCGTCGACGCCGAACTGCTCGACCTCGACCAAGTCAGGGCCCTGCTACCGCTGGCCGATTTCGACAACGCCCGCTTCCCGATCCAGGGCGGCCTGCTGCAACGGCGCGGCGGCACCGCCCGCCACGACGGCGTGGTCTGGGGCTACGCCAGGGCGGCGGACCAGCAGGGCGTCGACATCATCCAAAACGCCGAGGTCACCGGCTTCCTCCGGGAGGGTGGCCAGGAGGGTGGCAAGATCACCGGCGTCGAGACCACGCGCGGCGCCATCCGGGCGGGCAAGGTCGGGCTCTCCGTCGCCGGTAGCTCGTCCCGCGTCGCGGCGCTGGCGAGCTTGCGACTGCCGATCGAATCACACGTGCTGCAAGCCTTCGTCTCCGAGGGGATCAAGCCGCTGGTACCCGGCGTCGTAACCTTTGGCGCCGGGCACTTCTACATCAGCCAGTCGGACAAGGGAGGACTGGTGTTCGGCGGCGACATCGACGGCTACAACTCCTACGCCCAGCGCGGCAACCTGCCGACGGTCGAGGACGTCTGCGAGGGCGGCATGGCCTTGATGCCCTCGATTGGACGCCTCCGCGTCCTGCGGAGCTGGGGCGGCGTGGTGGACATGTCGATGGACGGCAGCCCGATCATCGACCGGGCCCCCATCCCCGGTCTCTACCTCAACACCGGCTGGTGCTATGGCGGGTTCAAGGCGACGCCGGCCGCCGGCTGGTGCTTCGCCCACCTGATCGCCCGCGACGAGCCGCACCCCGTCGCCGCCGCCTACCGGCTGGACCGTTTCGCCACCGGACACTTGATTGATGAGAAAGGGGTCGGCGCCCAGCCGAACCTGCACTGACATGCGCATTCCCTGTCCCTATTGCGGCACCCGAGACGCCCACGAGTTCGGCTATCTCGGTGACGCCACGACCCGCCGCCCCGACGGCGGCGACCCGTTCGATCAGGTCCACATCCGCGACAATCCGGCGGGGCCGCACGAGGAGTTGTGGTACCACGGCGCCGGCTGCCGCCGCTGGCTGGTGGTGTCCCGCGACACCAGGACCCACGCGATCACCGGCGCGCGCTTCGCCAAGGAGCCGGCATGAGCCGCCTCGCCAAGGGTGGGCTGATCGACCGCTCCCAGCCGCTGGACTTCGAGTTCGACGACCGCCGGCTGAAAGGATACGCGGGCGACACCCTGGCGTCCGCCCTGCTGGCCAATGATGTCCGGCTGGTCGGCCGGTCGTTCAAGTACCACCGCCCGCGCGGCATCCTGACGGCGGGCCCGGACGAGCCCAACGCGCTGGTCGAGCTACGTTCCGGCGCCCGGCGCGAGCCTAACACCCGCGCCACCACGGTGGAGCTGTACGACAGGCTGGTGGCGTCCAGCCAGAACCGCTGGCCCTCGCTGGGCCTGGACCTGATGGCGGTCAACCGCCTGGTAGCCCCGCTGCTCGGCGCCGGTTTCTATTATAAGACCTTCATGTGGCCGTCGGCGTTCTGGGAAAAGCTCTACGAGCCGCTGATACGACGGGCCGCCGGGTTGGGCACGGCGTCGGGACTGCCCGATCCGGACACCTACGAGAAGGCCAACGCCTTTTGCGACCTGCTGGTGATCGGCGCCGGCCCCGCCGGACTGATGGCGGCACTGACGGCGGCCCGCGCCGGTGCCCGCGTCATCCTGGCGGACGAGGACTTCCGCCTCGGTGGTCGGCTGCTGTCCGACAACCCCCTAATCGATGACCGGCCCGGCGCCGACTGGGCGGCCCGCGCTGTCGCCGAACTCGCCAGTTTCCCCGACGTGACGGTGATGGCGCGCACCACCGTGTTCGGTGTCTACGACGGCGGCACCTACGGCGCGGTCGAGCGGGTGTCCGACCACCTGACGAC
The DNA here is from genome assembly GCF_000576635.1 of Skermanella stibiiresistens SB22. GTDB lineage: Bacteria > Pseudomonadota > Alphaproteobacteria > Azospirillales > Azospirillaceae > Skermanella > Skermanella stibiiresistens. The sequence continues at coordinate 168,401 of NZ_AVFL01000006.1, read as the reverse complement.
ACCACCGGCCCACCAGCCCCGTCAGCGCCTATGGCGGATCGTCGCCAAGCGCGCCGTGCTGGCGGCTGGCGCCACCGAGCGCCCGATCGTGTTCGGCGGCAACGACCGCCCCGGCGTCATGCTGGCGGGAGCGGTCCGGACCTACGCCAACCGGCACGCGGTCGCCGCCGGTGACGACGTGGCCGTGTTCGCCAACAACGACGGCGCTTGGCTGGCGGCGCGCGACCTGCTCCGGGCCGGGGTCGCCGTGCGGACCGTGATCGACATCCGCGACACCGTGGATCCGGCGTTGACGGCTCCCCTGAGGGAGGGCGGCGCCCGCGTCCTGACGAACTCGCGCGTGATCGGAACCTCCGGCAAACTGCTCGGGGAGATCGAGGTGCTGGCCGACGGTCACCGCGCCCGGATCGCCGCCGACACTCTGGCGATTTCCGGCGGCTGGTCCCCCACCGTCCACATGACCTGCCACCTGGGCGACCGCCCGGTCTGGAACGAGGAGATATCAGCCTTCGTGCCCGACCGGACGCCTCCCGGCCTATCGGTCGCGGGCGCGGCCGCCGGAAAGTTCGGCCTGTCGGAGTGCCTGTCGGGCGGCGCTGGGGCCGCCATCGCGGCGCTGGGCGACCTCAGCATCCGCGCCACGCTCCCCGCGACTCCCCGGACTGAAGACGAGCCGCGCCGCGTCACCGCCTTCTGGCATGTCGCGGAGTCGAAGGGCGCCGCCTTCGTCGACCTTCAGAACGACGTCACCGCCAAGGACATCGCCATCGCCCACCGCGAGGGGTTCCGCGCGGTCGAGCATCTCAAGCGCTACACCACGCTGGGCATGGCGACCGACCAGGGCAAGACCTCCAACCTGACGGGGCTCGCCATCATGGCGGCGCTGACCGGCAAGGGCATCCCCCAGACCGGCACCACCGTCTTCCGTCCGCCCTACACCCCGGTCGCGATCGGCGCGCTGGCCGGCCATCACCGGGGCCGGGAGTTCCGGCCGACCCGGCTGACGCCCACCCACGCTTGGGCCGAGCGCCAGGGTGCCGTGTTCGTCGAGGCGGGGGCGTGGCTGCGCGCCCAATACTATCCCAAGCCGGGGGAGGCCGACTGGCTGGAGACGGTCAACCGTGAGGTCCTGGCCGTGCGGTCCGGCGTTGGGTTCTGCGACGTCTCGACCCTGGGCAAGATCGATATCCAGGGGCCCGACGCCGGAACGCTGCTTGACCGCGTCTACATCAACGCGTGGTCCACCCTGGGCGTCGGCAAGGCACGCTATGGCGTCATGCTGCGGGAGGACGGCATGGTGATGGACGATGGCACGACTTCGCGGCTGGGGCCGGACCACTTCATCATGACCACCACAACCGCGAACGCCGCCAAGGTGTACCAGCACCTGGAGTTCTGCCTGCAGGTGCTGTGGCCGGAACTCGATGTCCAGCTCGCCTCGGTCTCGGAGCAGTGGGCCCAGCTCTCGATCGCCGGACCCAAGGCGCGCGAGGTCTTGGCCGGGATCGTCGACGCGCCGTTCGACCTGTCGAACGAGGCCTTTCCGTTCATGGCCGCCGGCGAGGCGACGGTGCTGGGCGGCACGCGGGCCCGGCTGTTCCGCATCTCCTTCTCGGGCGAACTGGCCTACGAGATCGCCGTGCCCGCCCGCCACGGCGTCGGACTGGCCGAGGCGCTGCTGGCGGCGGGCGCCACGCCCTATGGCACCGAGGCGCTGGGCGTCATGCGGATCGAGAAGGGCCACGCCGCCGGCAACGAGCTGAACGGCCAGACCACCGCCGCGGACCTCGGGCTTGGCCGCATGATGTCCAAGAAAAAGGACTTCATCGGCCGGGCCTTGAGCCAGCGCCCCGGCCTGACCGATCCGAAGCGGCCGGCGCTGGTGGGATTCCGTCCAGTCGACCCGGCCCAGCGGCTGCGTGGCGGCGCCCATTTCATACCCATGGGCGCGGACGCGGTGGCAGCCAACGACCAGGGCCACATGACCTCGGTCGCCTATTCGCCGACAGTGGGGCACTGGATCGGCCTGGGACTGCTGTCCGATGGGCCGGACCGGATCGGCGAGCGGGTCCGCGCGGTCGATCCGGTCCGGAACGCCGATATCGAGGTCGAAGTGTGCCATCCCGTTTTCGTCGATCCCCAGGGGGACAAGCTCCGTGTCTGACATCCTCCTCGAACCGGGCCTCGAACCGGGCCGCCACGGCATGCCCGACGGCCGCGCCGGTGTGACGGTCCGCGTCGTCACCGGCGTGGCGCTCGCCACCCTCGCGAGGCTAAAAGGGGAGGGCGGAGACGCCCCCGCCATTGATGACGGGATCACGCTGATCGGCACGGGACCGGGCCGCTGGCTCGCCATCGCCGAGGGCCGCGACGGAGTGGACCTGGAAGCCGCGTTGAGGCGTTCGGGCGCCGTCACCGACCAGAGCGACGCCTATGTGGTGATCGACCTGTCGGGACCCGACGCGCGCCGGACGCTGGCCAAGGGCGTGGCGCTCGACCTGCACGCAAGCGTGTTCCCCGTGGGGACTTCGGCGGTGACGGTGATCAGCCACATCGGCGTCACCCTATGGCTTGCCGACGCCGCCCCGACCTTCCGGCTGGCGGTACCGCGCAGCTACGCCGCCAGCTTCGTCCACTGGCTGAAATCCAGCGCCGCCGAATTCGGTCTCGACGTTCAGCCCATCAGATGATCCCGCGATTTCGGCCAGTCCCTCATTCGACGCCTACGGTGAGCGCGATCAGTAGCCTGATTTGCCGCAACTGTTCTGGCAGAATTCGGGATCCGGTGACACGCATGATGCGCGTTTTCGATGTGGCCGTGACATGGTGAGCGAGTGCGTGGATCTTCGGCAAGTGGGACAAGAACCACATTGGCATAGGCTTCGTCAAAGAGTTCGCTATCCTCCACCACTATTGCCGGTTGCCCACGTTTCTTGGCCTCCTTCGGCAAAGCGTCGCGCCAATACACCAAAACGATCTGACCAGCGGTCAGCTTCATTGTGAACCGCCCTCGGCTGTTGGAGTGCCCCAGTCATCGCAGAAGGCTTGGGCATCCTCGGAGGTCGCGATGTATTCCGCCACGGCTCGGCTTTGGGCTCGGATCCGCTCACGCTTGATCCGTCGAGCCTCACTCTCGGCCATGCGGCGCAAATATGTGGAAAGCCCCATTCCAGACGCCGCGGCGACTTCTTCCAAAACGGCTTGAACCTCGGCATCCAAACGAACAGACACAACACTCATGGCGACCTCCAGTGTATGACCTCACTGTGTTACATTGTCTGTCTCTGTCAATGTGACGTAGGCGGTCGACGGAGCGGAGATACGGGCGGCTTGAAGGTTGTCGTCATCGCGACACGAGCTTGGCGACGGATTGACTTTACCCTCATCTCGCAACATATGAAGTTTCATGAAACGGGATAGCAGACTGTCGGGCGTGCTTCACGTCCTGCTCCACATGGCCGAAGCGGATGCGCCGGTCACATCGGAAGCGATGGCCAAGGCGATGCGGACCAACCCGGTGGTCATCCGCCGGATCATGGCGGGCTTGCGTGATGCTGGATTCGTTCACTCGGAAAAGGGGCATGGCGGTGGCTGGACCATCGCCCGTGATCTTGCCGACATCACGTTGCGCGATGTGTATGCGGCGCTTGGCTCGCCTGAGCTGTTCGCCATGGCCAACCGTACGGAAACACCAGGCTGCCTGGTCGAACAGGCGGTCAACGCCGCGCTGAACAGCGCCTTTCAAGATGCCACCGCGCTGCTGCTCAACCGCTTCGGCGCTGTTACCCTCGCGGCGCTGAGCGCCGATTTCCACGCCCGCATGGTGACGAGCGGCAAATTCATCGATCTAGAGTCAGGTCACGCGGCATGACCCGACATGATCCCTCGCCATTCGCCAACCCGGACGCCGTCGCGTCCTACGCGGTGGAAACCCCACGCAAGGTACCGGGATTGGCCGATCTCCATCGCATGGTGACGCTGCTCCTTGCTGAGAAAGCAATGGGTGAGGCGCATATGCTCGTCGTCGGCGCCGGGGGCGGGCTGGAAATCAAGGCCATGGCCGAGGCACAGCCGGACTGGCGCTTCACCGGCGTCGATCCATCGCCCGCGATGCTGGACCTCGCGCGCCAAGCCGTCTCGCCCTTCGCGGATCGCATCGATTTCGTGATGGGCACGGTCGATCAGGCATCGGCTGGTCCATTCGACGGGGCGACGTGCCTTCTCGTGCTGCATTTCCTCGATCGATCCGCGCGCCTGCAGACGCTGCGGGAAATCCGTCGCCGCTTGAAACCGGGCGCAACATTGGTGGTCGCCCACCACTCGCCGCCAGACGGCGACACCGAACGTTGGATGGCGCGCTCGGCCGCCTTCGGCGATCGCTCCGCCCTCGATTGGGCGAAGGCCAAGGCCACTGGCAGGATGATGGTCGACCGCCTGCCGCTGCTCCTGCCCGCCGACGAGGAGGAACTGCTGCGCGAAGCCGGCTTCATCGATGTCGCGCTGTTCTACGCCGCTTTTTCGTTTCGCGGATGGATCGCCAACACAAGCCCATCGTGATCGCCTCGCCCCAGGCCACATCACGCCAACGCATGCGCTGGCGTGATTTCATCGCTATCATGGAGGCCGAAGGCGGCTCACCTCCCTGAGAGCGGAAAGGCGAACACGTGACCAAGAAGAGTGACACCGGCCGAGGCATCGCCGGCAGCCCGACCAATTACGGCGATCCCGACTTCGCGGCGTATCTACGACGCTCCTTCGCCAAGTCGCAAGGCTACTCGACCGAGGCGTTGGGCCGGCCGGTGGTCGGCATCGCCTACACGCCGTCGGGCTTCAACAACTGCCACCGGCACTTTCCGGAGCTGCTGGAGGCGGTCAAGCGCGGCGTGCTGATGGCTGGGGCCTTGCCGCTGGAGTTTCCCACGATCTCGCTGGGCGAGGTGTTCACCAGCCCGACCAGCCTGAAGTTTCGCAATCTGATGGCGATGGACACGGAGGAGATGATCCGCGCCCAGCCGATGGACAGCGTGGTCCTGATGGGCGGCTGCGACAAGACCGTGCCGGCCCAGCTGATGGGCGCGATCTCGGCGGACATCCCCGCGATCCAGTTGGTGGCGGGCCCCATGTCGACGGGGCGGCATCGCGGCGAACGTCTGGGCGCCTGCACCGATTGCCGCCGCTTCTGGGCGAAGTTCCGCGCTGGCGAGGTGGACGCGGAGGAGATCGAGACGGTCGAGGGCAGGCTGGCCACCACGGCGGGCACCTGCGCCGTGATGGGCACGGCGTCGACCATGGCATGCCTGACCGAGACGCTCGGCATGAGCCTGCCCGGCTGCGCTGCGATCCCCGCCGTCCACTCCGACCGCCTGCGCATGGCCGAGGCGACCGGCAAGCGGGCGGTCGAGCTGATCGGCTCCGACCTGACGCCCAGCCGGATCATCACCCCGGCCGCGATCCGCAACGCCCTGCGCATGCTGCTGGCGCTGAGCGGATCGACCAACGCCCTGCTGCACCTGACCGCGATCGCGCGGCGCGCCGGCATCCAGGTGGATCTCCACGAGTTCAACCGGCTGTCCGACGAGACGCCCGTGCTGGTCAACCTCAAGCCGGTCGGACCCCATTACATGGAGGACCTGTTCGCCGCCGGTGGTGTCCCGGCGATCCTGAAGGAGTTGGGCGGGCTGATGGAGCGGGACGCGCTGACCGTCACGGGCCAGACCTTGGGCGAGTTGATCGACGCGCCGATGATCGACCCGGTGGACAGGACAGTCATCAAGTCGCGGGCCGAGCCGGTCGATCCCCAAGGCGGACTGGTCGCGGTGTTCGGCTCGCTGGCGCCGCGCGGAGCGGTGGTCAAGCGGGCGGCGGCCGATCCCAGGCTGATGGAACACGAGGGCCGCGCCGTCGTCTTCGGTTCGCTCCAGGACTTGGCGGAGCGGATCGACGATCCCGACCTTGACGTGTCGGCGGACGACATCCTGATCCTCCAGAACGCCGGCCCCAAGAGCGATTCGGGTATGCCGGAGGCTGGTTACCTGCCCATCCCGCGCAAGCTGGCGAAGGCCGGGGTCAAGGACATGCTTCGGATCTCCGATGCCCGGATGTCGGGAACGGCCTATGGCGCGATCGTCCTGCACGTGGCCCCGGAAGCGGCCGTCGGAGGCCCGCTCGGGCTGGCCCGCACAGGTGACCGGGTCCGCATCAGCGTCTCGGAACACCGGCTCGACCTGCTGGTGTCCCCCGAGGAGTTGGACAGGCGGAGGGCCGACTTGATGGCGCCCGACGTCAAGCGGCGGCGCGGCTATGACAGGCTGTACAACGATCATGTCCTTCAGGCCGACGAGGGAGCGGATTTCGACTTCTGCTGAGGCGAGCCGGCCGCAGCCGTCTGGCGCCGCCGCTCGCGGCTGTCGGTGTCCCAGCGTTCCCGCAATCGGATCGTCTCCATCCGGAGGCGGACGCCCTCCAACCGCGCAAGCCGCGCGTGGCGCTCGGTGAGGTCCGTCTCGATATGGGCCCTGAAGTCGGCGACCTCCGGCATCCGGCGATAGCGGAAGCTCTCCCAGATGGCCCGGAACGCCTTGACGAACAGATCACGCGGCCATTCCGACATGATCTCGATGTCGAGGTCCAGGCCGATCCCCGCAGGCATCTCGAAGCCACGCCGGCTGGCCAGCGCCGTCAGCGACGCCAGCACCTCGCGCGGGTCACCGGGCTCCAGCTCCAGCCGGGCGGTTTCGATGGCGGCGGGCAGGTGGCGCTCAAGTTCGTCACGGACCCGCTCCGGCAGGTGAATGCCGGGCTCGTCGTGCCATGAGTCGCTCAAGGCAAGCGTCCGCCGCAGAGGCGTTGCGTTCGGCGAGACCCGGATCGCCTTGACGTCGCTCGCCTCCGGCGCGTTGGTGCCCTGCGCGGGCGTTACCGGTACGCTGGCCGGAAACCGCGTCACGGTCGCTCCGGACCGATCCAGTACCCGCGCGCTCGTTCGGACGTCGCGCTTGGCGATCATGGCTCCCATTTTCCCGCTCCTGTTTCCACCGTTGCTGATTGGCGAACCAGCCGCGCCACGCGCAGCCGACGTCGATGTAGCGATAGCCCTTGGCGCCGCAGCCCGTGACGAACGCCTCGGTCAGCGCGGCCGCGTCGATAGCGGGGTGGGTTTCGGCGGCCCAGGCCAGATCCTCCTCGCTGGGCCGCCAGTCGATGGGGACTTGTTTCGCGATCCGCCTAGGCGCGTCGATCGAGTGCTCCGGCTCATCGGCGGCGGAGCCGCGCGGAAGAGAGAGGGTTTCTTGAATCGGATGGTCCTGATTCGTGTCACCGGTGGGACATCCCCTGTCACCCTCAGGACCCGCCTGTTCGAGGGCTTTTTCGGCCTCCGGCACGATGCGGTACAGGCAGGACCGCAGGCCGCCGTCATCCCTGACGCGGCGGGTCCGTTCGATCAGGCCCAACTCCACCAGCCTGTTCAGCACCTTGATGATCCAGGGCCGCGACCGCTTGAGCCGGGTCGCCAGGGTCGTCTGGCTCGGCCAGCAGAAGCCCCGCTTGTCCTGGTATGTGGCGAGGCAGGCGAGCAGCGCGAACTCGTCCACCCCGACATCCGGGTGGAACAGCCATTCCGCACGCACGACTCCCCATCGTCCCGGAATTGTTTCCGGTGACTCCATGACTCTCTCCGTCGTTGGTTGCTCAAACCACGACGGGCAAAGCTCCGCCCCAACGGAAAACTGGCATTTCCCGCTTGTGTCGGAACACGGACTGGCGGTACGGTCGAAGTGTCAACCGTGGCCGTATCGCCGGGTCCCTCCCGTCGTTGTGGCTCGGGAAAAGCCGGCCCTGGCAGGCCGGCTTTTTCATGTCAGGGCTCAGCCCCAAATTTTGATCGCACCGCTTCTCCCACTCGGTTGACCCGGATCACGTATCCGGGCATGTCCCGCCGTCACTCCATCGCGATTCAGCGTTGGGAGTCAAACGGTTGACCGGTGGGTTCGGAGGGCGCTTGTGTGGGTTTGAAGGGCGGTCCGGAAGGTTTGAGAGTCGATCCTGGGGGTTTCAGGGCCACTTCCGGTGGGTTTGCGGGGCGGAACGGTGGGTTTGCGGGGCGTGTACCGCCATTGTCGACTCCAGGATGCGGTTTTGGGGCCTCACTGAGTCTCCGAATCGGCCCAATCGCGCCGACGGTCACCGGCTCGCTTGGATCGGAAGCTGAAAAGCACCCCGAACGCGGTTGGGGACGGGCGGATCGGTGTCCGATCGCCCTGTGTCCGCCCCGCGAACCCACCGAAACACGCTCCACGCGTGGCGAATGACCCCGAAGAGTAGGCATCGTCCGTGCGAGCGCTCTCGTGGGACGCCCTATCCGGTAGGTTACTGGGGCGGACGCGTGAAACGCGGCCTTCCTGGCACCGCCCCGCAAACCCACCGGATTGCCCTGTGGGTTTGCGGGGCGGTGGGCCGTTTTGGGCTATCCGCACACCGCCATTTCCGTCATCAATGATGGTCATTGAGACCGGACGGTGGATCGATCGGCGGGCAAGTTTTGGCAGGGGGCGGTGGGTGACAGCGGACGGCAGGCAGCACGTTCTCCAATTCGTGATCTTCGAGGAGGAGGACCCTCGGCATACCAAGATGGTCGCCCTCTACGACCTGGCGCCCCGCTTCGTGTTCGATACCAATGGTGACGAGGATGGACAGCGGAAGCTGATCGAGCGCGAGTTCTCCTTCGCCGGCAAACGCTATCGCATCACCATCAAGCCGACGGTGACCAAGGACGAGGATGGCACTCTCCGCAGCCGCTATCCGGGCGAGCGGGAGCAAATCGTCGAGGAGGTGATCCGCCGGCTCGCCGCCGAGAAGGGCCGCCTTAGCCTCCAGGACAGCAAGGTGCGCTTTCCATTCTCGCTCTACGAGGTGCGGGAGGAACTGGCGCGGGTCAAGCACAGCTACAACACGTCGGAGATCAAGCAGGCGATCATGATCCTCAACGAATGCCCGGTCGGCATCCACGCCTTGGAGGATAACAAGCGCCTGCTCTCCGCGTCGGCTTTCCCGGTGATCGGCATGCGCTCCCGCACCAACAGCGACGACGCCGAGACCTTCGTCGAGTTCAATCCCATGGTTGCGGACGCCATCCGGCGCCTGGCCTTCCGTCAGGTCAGCTATGAGCTTCTGATGGAGATCCGAGATCCCATCGCGCGCTGGCTCTACAAGCGCCTGCACCAGGAGATCGCCAGCAACGGCCGCGATGTCCAGCAGATGCTCGCCACCGAAATCCGCCGCGATTCCGGCATGGCGGTGTGGAAGAAGACGCGCAGCATGCTGGCGCGCGTCCGCCGCGCGGTCGAGGTTCTGCAGGAGCGTGGTCTTCTGGCGGAGGTCGAGTGCGAGGACCAGATGGTCGCCCGCAGGAAGGATGACATCCTATTCGTCATGCGGCCGTCGGCCGAGATGATGCGGGAGGTTCAGAGGGCGAACCGGCAGGTCGATGAGGACGCGTCGGAATACGCCCGACTGTCCGGTGGCTTCGGCACCGACGAGTTTCGGCCGGTCGAGCGCGAGGAGTTGACCGAGTTGCGGAACGGTCGGCGCCGGCGGCGCTTCGGTCTGGTCGATGACGCCGCCAAGCACGTTTTGGCGACCACCGAGAGCGAGTGAGTCGGAGCGTTCCGGGGCCCATGGCGAAGGCGATGTTTTCTCAGGCCGAGGCGCGGCGGATCGCCTTGGCGGCGCAGGGCTTCGGCAAATCCCGCCCGGACACCGTGGCTGATCGCGGCCACTTGGGCCGGGTGATCAAGCGGACGGGTCTGCTTCAGATCGACAGCGTCAGCGTGCTGGTGCGGGCCCACTACATGCCGCTGTTCTCGCGGCTCGGCTCCTATCCGACCACCCTGCTCGACGAGGCGGCGTGGGGAGCCAAGCGCGGGCTGTTCGAGTACTGGGCGCACGAGGCGTCGCTCCTGCCCTTGGAAACGCAGCCGCTGCTCCGCTGGCGGATGGAGCGGGCGGCGCGGGGGCAGGGGATCTATGGCAGGCTGGCGACCATCGCGCGGGAGCGGCCGGACTTCGTCACCGCCGTATTGGCGCTGGTCCGGGATCGCGGCCCGGTCGCCGCGTCCGAACTGGGGGCCGAGTTGGAGGGCAAGCGGAGCGGAGGTTCCTGGTGGGGCTGGAGCGACGTCAAATGCGCTCTGGAGTACCTGTTCTGGGCCGGCATGGTCACCACCCGGACCAGGCGACGTTTCGAAAGGCTCTACGATCTGCCGGAACGGGCGTATCCCCAGGCGATCCTCGCCATTCCAACGCCAGCGGAGGCCGATGCCCACCGGGCACTCTTGGAACGATCGGCGGCATCGCTCGGTGTCGCCACCGCCGGCGATCTGCGCGACTACTTCCGGCTCGACGTGGCCGACGTCAAGACGCGGCTTCCGGAACTGGTGGAGGACGGTACGCTGGTCCCGGTCACGGTCGAAGGCTGGGCGCAGCCGGCCTATCTGCACCGTGACGCCAAGCTGCCGCGGCGGATCGACGCCACGGCCCTGCTCTCGCCGTTCGATCCCGTTGTTTGGGAGCGTTCGCGGACGGAACGGCTGTTCGATTTCCGCTACAGGTTGGAGATCTACACGCCGGTCGAGAAACGCCTGCACGGCTATTACGTGCTGCCGTTCCTGCTGGGTGACCGACTGGTGGCGAGGGTCGATCTGAAGGCGGAGCGGGCGACCGGCACGTTGCGGGTGCTGGCGGTCCATTCCGAACCGCACGCGCCAGCCCATGCCGCCGAGGCCTTGGCCGCCGAGTTGCGCCATATGGCGGAATGGCTTTCGCTGGATCGGCTGACAGTGGCCGATCGCGGCGACATGGCTCCAGCGCTGATCGGAGCGGTCGCGCTCGCTGGTACCGCCGGGTAAGTGGTGATGCCGGATTGTGACACCAAGCCGGCCAGTGCCGAGCAAGTGTCAACCAGGGTTGGACGTGTTGCGTCAACCTTGTAACGTGCCTGGGCATCCCGATCCCTGACGGCGAACCCATTATTCGACGTCGAATACTGGAGAGTTTCGATGATCGGTTCCGAACTCAAGACACTGCGCGAAGGCCGTGGCATGGACCAGCGTGCTTTCGCCGACCACCTGAACGGCAGGCTTGGCCGCAGCTACGACAAGGCGCGAATCTCCCGCTGGGAGTCGGGGGCCGAGAGGATTCCATCACAGGTCGCCAAATTCGTGACGGCCGAGTTGGAGCCGAAGGTTCCGCATCCCAAGCGCAGCATCATCCTCGCCATCGCCAACCAGAAAGGCGGCGTCGGCAAGACCAGTTCCGCCGTCAACCTCGCCTATCTACTCGCCATCGCGGGGCTGAAGGTCATCCTGGTCGACAGCGATCCGCAGGCCAGCGCCACGGCCCATCTCGGCATCGATCAGGCGGAGGCGCACGCGGCGGGCACGACGCTCTATCCGGCGCTTCGGCAGGAGAAGTCGATCACCGAGGTGGTGGTGCCGGTCTGCGACGGCCAGTTCGACTTGGTGCCCTCCACCATCGCGCTCGCCAATGTCGATATCGAGCTGGCCTCCGATCCGATCAACGGCGGCCCACTGGCGCTGCGGGAATGCTTGGCACCGCTGCGGGAGACCTACGACGCGATCCTGATCGATTGTGGCCCGACGCTCTCCATGCTGACCGTCAACGCGTTGAACGCGGCCGACCAACTGCTGGTGCCGGTCCAGACCGAGACGCTGGCGGGGCTCGGCGTCTCCATGCTGCTCGACACCGCCAACAAGCTGCGGCGGCGGAGCAATCCCAACCTGCGCATCCTGGGTCTGCTGCCGACCCTGTACACGTCGCGCAACGCGGCCGAGAAGATGACCCTGGATGAGCTGCACGCGTTGTTCGGCGGCGTCGTCAGGATCTTCGATCCGATCCCGAGGACCACCAAATTCACCCAGTCGGCCCGCGCCCAAATGCCCCTGCTGAAGGCGGCGCCCAACGCGCCGGGAGCCGGGGTCTATCATGAGATCGCCCGAACCGTGATCAACCACGTCACCGCGGAGGACGCCGATGTCGCTTCTTAAAAAAGCCCAGAAAAGCCCGTCGATGATGAGCAAGGCGGCGGCCCAGGTCCGGACCGACGTGCTGTTCGGGACCAGCGTCGATTTTCCGCGCGTCGTGGAGATCGACCTGACCTCGGTCATCGCCAATCCCAACCAGCCGCGACAGCACTTCGATGAGGATGAATTGAGGGGGCTGGCGGACTCCATCGAGCGGATGGGGCTGAAGCAGCCGATCCTCGTCCAGCAGGCTCCCGGTGGAAAATACATCATCGCGGCCGGCGAGCGCCGTTTCCGCGCCCATCAGCTTCTCGGCCGCCAGACCATCTTCGCCATCATCACGGATGGTGATCTGGATGAGATCGCGCTGATCGAAAACCTGCAACGCGCCGACCTTGACGCGATGGAGGAGGCGAAGGCGTTCGCCCATCTGCTGGAGCGGCACAACTACACCCACGAGGAGCTTGGCCGCATCGTTTCCCGCAGCCAGGGAGAGATCGCCCGGACACTCGCCACCCTCAAATTGCCGGCCGCGATCCTGGACGAGTATCCGGCGGTTCGGAAGGCGATCACCAAGTCGATGCTCCAGGAACTGGCGTTCATCGACGACGACGACCTGCGGCTGGCGCTTTGGGCCGAAGCCAAGGCCGGCAAGCTGACCATCCGAGGACTGCGCGAAACCAGGAAAGGGACGAGGGACCGTCCCGGCGCCGCCGCGGCGGATGGCTCGCGGGTCGTGGAGGAGGTCTCGAAGCTGATCGCCAGCGCCCGGCGCAGCGTCAAGCGGACCAGCATCGACATCGCCGCGTTGAAGAAGCATGGCTCCAAGCTGGACGACCAGCAGCGAGCGGAGTTCCGCAAGCTGCGCGACCTGTTGAACACGCTGATCGGCGACTGAAGCGGAACGAGGTTCTCAGCCGCGGTGGAACGGCTGTCACCGGCCAGTTTCAGAGAAACGGCGGTGCCGCTGGCGCTGTTTCTCCATTGGATCGAGTATCGAGGCGGGCGGCGGGACGCTCGGTCACGTCGCCATCAGTTGGCTCTGGATGCCGGTGTGCTCCGCGCCGAAGGGGCGGCCCGCGCGCGGCAGTTCCACCTCCAGGCCGAAGCGGTCGGCATAGGCCAGGCACAGGTGCTGGAGCTTGAGCGTGGTCGAGAGCAGCGCCGCGAACGCCGCCCGCCAACCGTCGCCCTCGAACGGTTCCGGCTCGACCAGCGACGCCGTCGCCAGGAAGGGGCGGAAGTTCGCGACCACCTCCGCGCCACGCCGGATCGACAGGGGCGTGGTCGCCACCGCGAACAGGCTGTCGGCCGGTTCGGCCATGAAGTTCATGCCGTGGATGAAGTTCTCGGTCTCCGCGGCGAACGCCGGGATGCCGCCGGCTTCGTGGAACTTGGCGGCGCCATAGGACGCCGTCGCCAAGTCCGGACCGGCGCCCAGCATGAAGATCTTGCCCTCGGACCGCATGGTGGCGACGGCGTCGCCGGCGAAGTCACGGGCCGCGTCGAGCCATTCGGGAATGTTGTCGATCACCTCGGCCAGTTGGGTCGGGTCCTGCCCGCTCCACCGCAGCCCCAGGGCGGCCAGCGCCTCGAGCGTCACGAGGTAATCCAGCGTGTGGGGAGTTTTGCGGGAGATCGGCGTGAAGGGTAGGACGATCACCTCGTCCGCGACCGCGGCGAGGGCGCTGGTCTCGCCACAGGTCAGCGCGAGGACCCGGCCACCGGCCGCCTTGACGACATGGGCCGCTTCCACCGTTCGGCGCGTGTTGCCCGAGATGGAGCTGAGGATCACGGTGTCGCCGGCGATGATCCTGGTGAAGCCCGACAGCCCCATGGCGGTCGCCGCCTCCACCTGGAGCCCCAGCGCGTCGAAGAAGGTCTGGCAGGCGGCGGGCGCGAAGGCGGAATCGCCGCAGCCACCCGCCGTGATCCAGCTTCCGGGTCGGGCCAAGCGGCCGACGCGTTCGGCCAGCGGCTCCAGGCAGTCGGACAGGACCTGGGCTTGGGCGGCGATCTCCGTCGCCATCACGTGGTTCATGGCGGGGCTCCTGCATCGCTGGGTGTGAAGATCCCGCGGCCCAGCGCCCAGATCGCGCTTGGTGGGACGGGACCGTGTTCGGTCAGGATGGCGGTGGTCAACTCGGCAGGGATGACCTCCAGTTCGGGGGCGGTCGTCACCACCGAGCCGGCGTCCTTGAGGGACAGCCCATCCAGCAGCGGCGCGTCATACGAGCGAAGCGCCGGTTCGGGCCGAAAGCCCTTATAACTCCTGAGGTCGAGTTTCAGCATGTCGGTGCAGCCATGGACCTCGATGCCGCGGGGACGGGCCAGCCGCGCGATCATCGCGCTGCCGATCGTGTTCAGGAAGGAGCCGTCGCAACGCAGCGTCTCGACGCCGAACAGGACGGCGTCGCAGAAACCCAGCCCATGCTCGATCGCCGCGTCGGGGATGAAGCGCACCGTCAACCCGGCCGGCAGGAACTCCTCCAGGTAGCGGGCACCGCCCGCGATGGTCCTGCTTTCCGGCACCACGACGGTCAAGCCTCCCCGCACCTCCGCCAGGGCCAGCACGATCGCCGCGACCGTACTGGAGTAATCGAACGCCATCACACCCCGGGCCGCCGACAGATGGGTCACCGCCAACCCGATCAGCCGCCTCTTCCGCTCCGCCGCGGCTTCGTTCCAGGTCTCGATCCGTCGCCGTAAGGTCGCGGCGCGCTCGCCCTCAGGGATGTTGTCGAGGCCGGCCAGCAGCAACGCCAGGCTGTTGCCGATCACCGGGGTGTCGTGGCCGCGGGTGCGGGCGATGAACGCGCCCGCCAAGCGTGCCCGCGACAGGGCCTCCTCTGGATTTGGGACGCTGTCCAGCAGGTGGAGCAGCAATTCATTGCCCAGTGCCACGTGTCGGCTGGCGCCCAGGACGCCCTCGTCGACGATCTGCCAGAGATAGTGGAGCGTCTTGTCATCCGGCCCGGAAAGGCCGGCGTTCCGCAGCTCCCCGACATGATCGAAGCGTTTCTCAGGCATGGCCGCCTCCTTCCGCGATAGGCGCGGTCTCCAAATTTGCGAGATAGCGATCCACCGCCGCACGGCTCGGCATCGCGGCCTGCGCGCCATGGGCGAGCGTCGCCAGGGCCGCCGCCGCGTTGGCGAAGCGCAGGCGATCCGACAGGGCCGCTCCCTCCAGCTTGGCCGAGACGTAGGCCGCGGCGAAGCAGTCGCCGGCTCCCGTGGTGTCGATCGATTGGACGGGAAATCCGCGCGACAGGGTCTCGCCACCATGGGCGGGGCCCAGGTGACGGCAGCCGTCCGCCCCCAAGGTCACGATGATCTCCCCCGTTTCCGTGGTGTCGAGGGGGTGGCCCAACGCATCGGCGGCGCTGTCCCAAGCCTCTCGGTTGACGAACAGCGTGTCGGCTAGTCGGAGGATGGCGGCCAGACGGTCCGGCGACCGGCGGATGTCGGGGGGCTCCAGGTCGAGCGAGGTCGACAGGCCCAGTGCCCGTGCCCGCGTCAGCACGAACTCGGTCAGGTCGGCGTCGCCATAGGTCATGTGGACATGGCGGATGCCATCGAACGCCGTCTCGTGAATGTCGGCCACATGGGGAAGATAGGCGTCGGTCTCCAGCCGGATCAGCGACTTCTCGCCCGAGGGCGACAGCAGCACGACGCACATGAAGCTGTTGACGCCCGGCCGCTTGACCACATAACCAACATCGACGCCTTCGGCCGACACCTTCGACACCGCTTCATGGCCGGCCGCGTCGTCACCGATGGTGGCCACCAGCCGCGCCGGGTGTCCCAGGCGGCTGAACGCCACGGCGGAGTTGGCCGACATGCCTCCCGGCATCTGGCCCAAATGCCGGCCCGCGACCTTCTGGTCGAAGCCCGGGATGGTTGGCACCGCGACGAACAGGTCGACGTCCAGATCGCCAACGCAGAGCACCTCCACGACGGCCATCAGGCTCCAGCCCCCAACGACCGCCTGAACAAGCCCAACTTGAACCCTCCCGACGACGAGACCGACGCGATCAGCAGCACGCCGATCAGGCCGAGTTGCCACGCCGCCGAGATGTTGGCGAGTTGGAGCCCGATCTGGAGCGTCGTCACGATCAGGATCGCGACGATCGTTCCCGGAATGCCGCCGGTGCCGCCGAAGATATGGGTTCCCCCCAGCACAGCGATGGTCACGGCCAGCAGTTCCATCCCCTTGCCGGCGTCCGGCCGGGCGGCCAGGAACCACGACATGGAGATGACGCTGCCGATGCCGGATAGCACGCCGCTCAGCACGTAGAGGCCGACGCGCACCCGCGTGACGTTCAGCCCGGCCAGATGGGCCGCCCGGTCGTCGTTGCCACAGGCGACGATGTGGCGGCCGATCACGGTGCGGGTCAGCATCACGTGCAGCACCACCGCGACCGGCAGCAGCACGAAGAGGAAGGCGTTGGGCATTCCCAGCGTGGTGCCCTGGCCAAGCCAGCCGAACTCCGGTGGGAAACCACCGATCGGGCGCCCCTGCGTGGTCGCCAGCGCCAAGCCGCCGAAGGCGAACATGGTCGCCAGCGTCGCCATCAGCGACGGTATCCGCAGCACATTGACCAGGAAGCCATTGATGAAGCCCAGACCGGCGCCCAGCGCGATCCCGGCGGCGCTGGCCGGCCAGACGCCGATGCCGGCCGTGACCAGCGCGCCGACGAAGACGCCGACCAGGGAGACGATCGATCCGACCGACAGGTCGATACCGGGACCGCCAGCCAGGATGACCAGGGTCTGCCCCAGGCCCAGCAGCCCCAGGATCGGGACGTATTGCAGCAGGTAGGGCACGGTGCGCGCCTGGAGGAAGTATGGCGACACCAGGCTCATCGCCACCAGCGCGACCAGCCACAGGCCCAGAAGGACCATCAGCCGGGTCCGCAGCGGATCGCCTCGCAGGCGTCCCATCAAAGCGTCCATTTCAGGCGATCCTCGGGTTGTTTCGGTTGCGCCAGGCGTCCGCCGTCAGCACCGTGATCAACAGTCCACCGATGATGACCGTCTCCCACAGGGATGAAACTCCGATCAGCACCAGTCCGTTCTGGATGATCCGGATGAAGACGACGCCCAGCAGCGTGCCCAGCAGGCTGCCGAAGCCGCCTCGGATGCTGGTGCCACCCAGGATGGTGGCGGCGATCGCCTCCAGCGCCACGGTCGTGCCGATGTTGATCTCGACGTTGCGCAGCCGAGCGACGTAGAGCAGCGCCGCGAACCCGGCGAGCAGGCCGAGGATGGAGTAGGCGGCGATCTTGGTCCGATCGACATTGATGCCGACCAGCCCGGCCGACCGCTCGTCGCAGCCGACCGCGTGCAGGTGGCGACCGTAGGGAAGCTGGCGGAGCAGTACCCAGCCGATGCCGTAGACCGCCAGGATCACCAGCAGCGATGCCGGGATGCCCACCACCCAGCCGTTGACCAGCGGCGACAGTGTTCCGGGAAGACCAGAGATCCAGGCGCCGCCGATCACCAGGAACATGATCGCGGAGAAGATGTACATCGACCCGAGCGTCGCGATGATCGGCGGCACCCGCAGCTTGGTGGTGAGGAAGCCGTTCCAGGCTCCCAAGGCGGCACCGGACAGCAACCCGATCGGCGCCACCACCCAGGACGAGAGGCCAGCCTGGTAGGATTTGCCGATCAGGATGGCGGAAACCGCCATGATGCCGCCGACGCTGACGTCGATGCCGCCCATGATGATGACCAGCGTCATGCCGGCGCTGACGATCGCCAGCTCCAGCGCCGCGCGCAGCGTCTGGACCAGATTGCCGACCGTCAGGAAATACGGCGACGCCAGCGAGAAGCCGGCGCCGACCACGACGATGGCGATGAACAGCACCAGTTCCCGCGTCGCGGTTGGCGACGCCACGCGGAAGGCGGGGCGCGGATCGGTCGCTTCAGCCATGCGAATCACGGTCTCCCGCCCATGTCGGGCTCATGGGCTCTCAGAACTTGAACTGGTCGATGTTCTCGGCGGTGAACACCATGGGCGGGCCGAGCAGCAGGATCTTGTCGGCGGGCAGCCAGCTGGCCTCGGCCTTGAGACCATCAACCGGGACCTTTGCCTCGAATCCGCGGCCCTCGGCTAGTTCCTTGGCGGCCCAGACCGTCAGGTAACCGAGATCGGACGGGTTCCACAGGACCGAATAGGTCATGGCGCCGCTCTTGACGTAATCCCGCACCGTGTTGGGCGAGCAGAAGCCGGCCGACACGATCGAACCGCCCTTGCCCGACGCCTCGACCGCCTGGCCGATGCCGGGGCAGGTGGTCGAGGCGATGCCGATGATGCCCTTGAGGTCGGGGTTGCGGGTCATCGCGTCGGTGGCGAACTGGAAGGCGCGGGCGGCGGTGCCGTCGGTGTGATCGACCGAGACGATCTTGAGCTTGGGATACTTGGACTTGGCGCGCTCCTGGATGGCGCTGATCCAGTTGTTCAGGCTCTGGATCGTCGGGGCGTCGGAGATGATGGCGATCTTGCCGTCCTGGCCGACGCGCTTGACCATCTCGTCCAGGATGGTGAAGCCCAGATCCTGGTCGCGCGCCTGCGCCACGTAGAAATCACGGGCGCTGCCGGCGGCGTCGGCGTCGGAGGTGATGACGTGGACGCCCTGCGCCTTGGCCCGGGCGATGGCGGGTTTCAGCGTCTCGACATCGACGGGCGACACGGCGACCACGTTGAAGCCCTGGTTGACGAAACTGTCGAAGATGCGAAGCTGGTCGGCCGAGTTGGTCGAGGTCGGACCCTGCTGGACATAGGTGACGCCGAACTTCGCGGCGGCGGCCTTGGCCCCTTCCTCCATCGCGACATAGTAGGGGATGCCCTGGATCTGGGGGACGAAGGCGACGCGGGTATCCGCCGCGCTGGCGGCGCCCGTCAGGACGCCGATCAGGGACGTGGCGGCCAGCAATCCAAGAACCGCTGCTTTCAGAACCGATTTCATCGAGTTGTCTCCCAGAATGGGGTGGCGGGGCAGGGCGGGGTGGCTTTCGGTGTTGGAACTCACGAGGCGGCGGCGCGGACTTCGCTGGCTCCGGTGATCAGTCCGATGATCTCCTCTGGGGTCGTGGTCCGGGTCTCGCGCACCGCGATGCGGCGGCCGTGCCGCATGACCGAGATGCGGTCCGACACGGCGAACACGTCCTGGATGTTGTGGGAGATCAGGACGACGGACTTCCCCTGGCCGCGCAGCCGCGTCACGAAGTCCAGCACCTTGCGGACCTCGGCCACGGCGAGGGCGGCTGTCGGCTCGTCCATGATGATCAGGCGGGCGTCCATGTTGAGCGCTCGGGCGATGGCGACACCCTGGCGCTGGCCGCCCGACATCGTCTCGACCCAACTATCCAGGCTGGGAACGTGGACGTCGAGCTGGTTCAGCAGTTCCGCCGTGCGCTTCCGCATGGCCGCGCGGTCCAGGAAGGGGATGCCCAGGATCGGCCGCTTGATCTCGCGTCCCAGGAAGATGTTGTCGGCAACCGTCATCTTGCCGGCCAAAGCCAGTTCCTGGTAGATCGTGGCGATGCCGCTCTTCCAGGCGTCCTGCGGCGAGCGGAAGCGCACCGCCTCGCCAGCCATCCGGATCACCCCGTCATCGGGGGCGTGGGCGCCCGACATGGTCTTGATCAGCGTCGACTTGCCGGCGCCGTTGTCGCCGACGATCGCCATGACCTCGGCCTCGCGCACGGAGAAATCGACCCGGTCAAGCGCCACGAGGCCGCCGAAGCGCTTGGTGATCCCGGTCATCTCGAACAGCATGGTCACGCGCTCGCCTCCTCCGGCTCCATCCGCCCGATCTCGGCGCGGAGGTCGTCAACTGTGGAAATCCGGCCCTGGGCGCCTTCCGCCGTGGTCGTCAGGCTGGCCGCGATGGCGGCGTGCCGCGCCGCCTCGCCGAGAGACGCGCCATGCATCCAGAAGCACAGGAAGACACCCGCGAAGGTGTCGCCGGCGCCCGTGGCGTCGACCACCTCGACCGCCAGCGCCGGCACGAACACGGGCGGGCCATCGTCGCTGGGAAACACCACGGCACCCAATTCGCCCAGGGTCAGCACGACATCGGCGCGTGGCCCGATGGCGCGCAGATGGGCCTCGGTCTGGTCGATCAGGGCCGCGACGGTCGAGCGCATGCCGAGGATCTCGCGCAGCGTCACGTCATTGACGAAGACGAGGTCGATCGCCTGTACCAGCCTCGTGAAGGCCTCGGGCGTCCTGGAACTGGCCGGCAGCCCCGTCGTGTGCAGGCTGACCTTCCAGCCGGCGTCCTGGAATCGGGCGACCGATCCCGCCATGCGTTCGTAATGGTAGCCCTCGATATGCAGGCAGCAGGGCCTGTCCTCGGGTTCGACATCGAGATAGGCCGTCAGGTCGACCTCGCTCAGCTCGAACGGTTCGTTGATGATGGTGCGGCTGCCGTTGGCCTCGACGATGACGACGCAGCGCGACAGCCGATTGTTGAACGGCTGCCGGATGGTGAGCGCGTGGACACCCCGGCGGGCCAGCTCGATCAGCGCCCAGTCGCTGTCGGGGTCCTCACCGACGGCGGTCGCCAACTCGACGTCGAGCGCCAGGGCGCCGCCCAGGCCGGCGGCGGCGACCGCGACGTTGGCGGCGGGACCACCCAGCGCCTTCTCGATGTGCTGGGCGGTGATCCGGTCGTCCCGATGCGGCAGGACCCCGACCCGGCAGACATAATCCACGCTGATGTAGCCGACCGAGATCAGGCGCGGCAGCATCAGGTGGCCGCTCGGCCGTCCCGTGTTGGCTCCGGCGGGCAGGAAGCGCGCCACCGCGCTGGGGCGGTAGTTCAGCCGCGCGATGGCCGCCTCTATCTTGGCCCGCGTTTCCGGCCGCACCTTGTCCGGCGTGTTGATCGCGTTGGACACGGTTCCGATCGAAACACCGGCCGCTTTGGCGACATCCGATATGGTCGGGCGCTTGTGGGCCATGGGTCTCCAGCCTGCGAACCTGGGTCGGTAAAATTGAAGCGTTTCAATAATACCTTCGTATGCGGCTTGATCAAGACCAATCATTGCTGAGATAGAGAAAATATAGCGCCAACATGTTGGGCGGAATGCCTGCGCCGATTGCCTTCGTTCTGACCACCCACCTGATTGAAAATTTTTCATTCGGTCAACGCGCGGGTTTTCGAGTGGCGGGAACCATGATCCTTGGCGCCCTGTTGGAGGTTCCTATCCTGTTAGAAATTCCACGCGGAGACGACCGTGAGCATCCGGACCATCATCAGCCTATTCAATGACAAGGAGTCGTCGCGTCAGGTCCTGAAAGAGCTGTACGACGTCGGCTTCCGGAACGAGTTCTGGATCGACGGCGACACCACGGAGGGATGGGGCAACGAGTCGGCCGGCACGAACCCGTTCTCCAGTTCGAAGAACCAATATGGTGGCGCCAAATCGGAAACCGAGGTTCTCACCAGGCTGGGTGTCGCGGAGGAGGAGGCGCGCGCTTTCCTGGATGGCGTCGGAACCGGCGGCGTCATGCTGATCGGTCAGGTCGAGGATGCGAGGGCCCAGGAAGTGCTGGACATCATCGGTCGCCACAATCCGGCGCGCACGGCCCAGCCGGCTGGCTGAGCGCCTTGACTCAAAGGACGCGTGGGCAGTTGCGCTTGGCGTGGATCACGGCAAGCACGTCCACCGTCCGATCCGTCACCCGGTATGCCACCAAAAAGGGGCTGCTGGAGATGATCAATTCGCGAGTGCCGGAAATCCTTCCAGGCCGCCCCATGCAAGGTTGATCGATCAGTCCATCAACATGCCGTCTGATGATCGCAACCTGCTCCAAGGCTGCCGCCGGGTTGGTCTCGGCGATGTGATCTTCTTGGTTGTTCAGGTCGAGAAGGGCGCGCCGCGGATAACGTATTCTCATGGATGTGGATTAGCGGCGTTCCCATACCGGTTGAAGGTCGCCTCTACCTCGTCGTCGGATGCGAAATCGCCAGCGTCAGCCTCCCTCAAGGCTTCTCTGATGTGTTCCGCCTTCCAACGCTCGTGATCCAGATAGCCGCTCACCGCCTCGTCGGCCAATTCCGCACGCGATCGTCCGGTTGCCGCAGCCAATTCATCAAGGCTGGCGGCGAGTTCTGGGCGAAGATTTACCGAAGCGGTTGCCATGAACGAAACCTCATTCGCGATCCCACACAAGATAGGGGAGCCCAGCCGCGCGGTCAAACTTCAACCCGATACCCCTGTTTTCAGCTTGCCCCGCGCCTTTGATGTCTCTCCTGGTGCGCTTGCCAGCGATCACGGCGGAAAAACCAGCGTCGCCCGCGTTCCAGCGCAATGGGGATCATAGATCAGGGCGGAGCCGAGGCTCGACGCCATCGCGCGGATGATGCGGGTGCCAAGACCGCTGCCTTGCGCCTCGCCGGAACCATGCCAGCCGACGCCGTCGTCCTCGACCACCAGCGAGAGCTGTTCCGGCTGGCGCTCCAGGCGGACCCGGATGCGGCCGGCGACGCCGTCGGGATAGGCGTATTTGTAGACGTTGGTCACCAGTTCGGTCACGATCACGCCGACCGATACGGCCTTGTCCGGCGGCATCATGACGTTATCCGCCGTCAACTGGATGATGTGCTCGCGGCGGGCCGTGCGCATGGAGGCTTCCAGTTCCTCGACCAGTCCCTTTAGGTAGGCGTCCATCTCGACGAAGCGCACATCATGCGACGTGTAGAGCCGGCGGTGAATCTGGGCTATCGCCATGATCCTGCTCTGTGTCTCGAACAGCGCGCCGCGCGCCGCGTCGTCCTCGCCAAGCGCCCGCTCCTGGAGGGAGACCAGCGAGGAGACCAGGGCCAGACTGTTCGCGACACGGTGGTTGACCTCGCGCAGCAGCGTTTCGGCGCGGTCGCGGGCCTCGCGGGTCTCGCGCTCGGCCGCCTCCTTCTCCAGGCGCAGCCGCACCTGATCCAGCGCGCCGGAGATGGCGCTGCGCAGCAGGTCCAGGAAGACGCCGCCGACATCCTTGATCACGTAATCCACGGCCCCGGCCTTGAGCGCCGCGACCGCGATGCGCCCCTCGTCGGCGCCCGTGACATAGATGACCGGCGGCGCGTCGGGCAACGCGCGGATCTCGGGCAGCACCTCCAGACCGTCCTTGCCAGGCATGTAGTGGTCCAGCGCCACGGCGTCGAACCGTTCGCCGCCCCTCAGGCGGGCCAAGCCGGCGTCGCCGGAGGGCTCGTGGGTCACCGCGAAGCCGTGAGGCCTCAACGCCCGCTCGACCAGCCGGCTGAGGCCGGGATCATCGTCGATGTAGAGGACGCGGACGGTGTCCACTTTGGGTTTCACTATACCTCCGGCACTTGCATCACGGAGAAGAATAGACCCAACTGCCGGATCGCGAGAGCGAAATTCTCGTAATCCACTGGCTTGGTTATATAGACGTTGCAGCCCAAGTCGTAGCAACGCTGAATCTCGCGCTGATCATCGGTCGTCGTCAGCACGATCACCGGCGACCGCTTCAACAAATCGTCCTGCTTCAGTTTGGCCAGGATCTCGGTTCCCGACATGTCGGGCAAGTTGAGGTCGAGCAGCAGGAGCAATGGACCATTGGCCCGCACCTCGGGTTTGAACAGGTACTCCATGGCGGCGGTGCCGCTGCTGAAATGCTTGATCTCGTTGTTGACGCTGGCGCGCCGGATGTTCTTCTCGATCAGACGGGCGTGGCCCTCGTCGTCCTCGACCATGACGATGGTGACGGGATGGTGGTTCGGCATCAGCTGGGCTCCAGGGTTTTGATCGACAGGATGCTGGGCAGGGTGACGGTGAAGGTTGATCCCATGCCGGGTTGGGAGTCGACCGTGATCGATCCGCCCAGGCGGCGGACCATGGCGCGGACATGGGCCAGACCGATGCCCTCGCCGGGACGGTCCTGGGCGCCGGCGCGGCGGAACAGGTCGAAGATGCGTTCGAAATCCTTCGACTCGATCCCGCGGCCGTTATCCACGATCTCGTAGCGGACCTCGGGTCCGATGTTGCGGCCGCTGATGATGACATGGCCCGGTCGGGCGGGATCCAGGTATTTGATCGCGTTCTCGATCAGGTTGCTGAAGATCTGCTCGATCGCCAGCCGGTCGGTGACGAGCCGAGGCGTGCCACCGATCTCCACGGTGACACCTTGCTCCTCGGTCTGGTGCTTGAGGCTGCCGGCGATGCCCTCGATGATCTCGCGCATCTCGACCGGTTCGGGAGTCAACACCCGCCGGCCCTCGCGCGACAGCCGCAGGATGGCGCTGATCAGGCGGTCCATCTTGACAGTGGAGGTGCGGATGAAGCGGAGCGCCTCGGGCAGGTCCTCCTCCAGCGCGATCCGGACCTCGGCGTCGGCCAGTTCCGGAGCCTTCGCCGCGACGGTCTCGTAGAAGCCGACGATCTGACCGCGCAGCACGTCCAGCTCGCTGGTGAATCCCATGACGTTGACCAGGGGCGCCCGAAGGTCGTGGCTGACGATGTACGCGAAGCGCTGGATCTCCTCGTTGGCCGCGTTCAGTTCGGCGACGCGGGCGGCGACGATACCCTCCAGGTTCTCGTTGGCGGCGCGCAGTTCACCTTGAAGCGATTCCAACGCCGCCGTGTGGCGGCGGACCCGGATCACCGACATGGCGGCGATGCCGATCACCAGGGCGATGCCGCTCAGCGTGGCGATCAGCAGCAGGAGGCCATAGGTCTCGGCGGTCGCCTCGCGACGCTTCAGCAAGCGCTGTTCCTCGGCCTGGATCCGGTCGATCGACGCGCGGATGCCGTCCATCAGAACTCGGCCCCGCTCCGTCCTGACGAGTTCCATGGCGCCGTCGGCGTTACCGGTCTGATAGAGATCGATGGTGCGGGCGGCGATGTCCAGCCGGGACTCCAGGGTCCGCCGCAGGACCGCGATCTCGTTCTGCTGTTGCTGGTTGTCCGTCGTCGTTTCCTGTAGTCGGGCGAGATTTTCCAGCGAAGCCCGCGCACCCTCGCGATAGCGTTCGAGGTAGGAGGGGTTGCCCGTCAGCAGATAGCTCCGCTGGCCCGTCTCCACGTCTTGTACCAGGGTCAGGAGTTGGAAGGCCCGCGACCTGACCTCCAGCGTGTGGGTGACCAGCGAGCCATACTCCCGATTCGCGAACACCAGCAGGACCGAGGCGGTGCCGATCAGCAGGAGCAGGACGAATCCCCAGGTGAGTTCACCCCGCCTGCCGCCGAGCTTGAACAGGCGACCGTTCGAGAAGGATCTCCAGAAACGCCGGAATTCCCGCGGCGCGCGGGGTCCGGTCTCGTTCGCTTCCCTATCCATCGACCATTCCAAAAAATTGGCGCGAAAGGCCACAAACGCCGGCGCGGCGCCGATCGCGTCGGGAAACTAGGCGGAAAGCTTCGAAGGCGAAAGGGAATTGTCCGGACGAGCGGGACGGCACCCATGTCGGCGATCGGGACCGCGGCTCTCCCGACATACCTCCACAAAAATCTAATAGTCATACTGTTTGACTATTCATCCGTCTCGCGATGTGCCATAGATGGCGTGTCGCCGCCCCGCGCTCGGAGAAGCGCCGCGGTTTGGATCCTCTGGGGGAAACGCCACATGAAGTTCAAAGCCCTTCTCGCCGCCACGGTCGTATCGACACTCGCCTCGACCCTCGGAGCCCAGGCGGCCGACCTCACCATCGGCTTTTCGCAAATCGGCTCGGAGTCGGGCTGGCGCGCGGCCGAAACCTCGGTCTCCAAGGCCGAAGCCAAGAAGCGCGACATCACGTTCAAGATCGCCGATGCCCAGCAGAAGCAGGAGAACCAGATCAAGGCGATCCGGTCCTTCATCGCCCAGGGCGTGGACGCGATCTTCCTCGCCCCCGTGGTCGCCACCGGCTGGGATCAGGTGTTGAAGGAGGCCAAGGAGTCCAAGATCCCGGTCGTGCTGCTCGACCGCGACATCGACGCCTCGGGCAAGGATCTGTATCTGACCGCCGTCACCTCGGACAGCGTGCACGAGGGTGCCGTCGCTGGCGAATGGCTGGCCAAGACCGTCGGCGACAAGCCCTGCGCCGTCGTCGAGCTTCAGGGCACGGTCGGCGCCAGCGTCGCCACCAACCGCAAGAAGGGCTTCGACACCGCCATCGCCAGCCACTCCAACATCAAGCTGGTGCGCAGCCAGACCGGCGACTTCACCCGCGCCAAGGGCAAGGAGGTGATGGAGAGCTTCATCAAGGCCGAAGGTGGCGGCAAGAACATTTGCGCCGTCTACGCCCACAACGACGACATGATGGTCGGCGCCATCCAGGCGATGAAGGAAGCCGGCCTGAAGCCGGGCACCGACGTCCTCACGGTTTCGATCGACGCGGTGCCGGACATCTTCAAGGCGATCGCCGCCGGCGAGGCCAACGCCACGGTCGAACTGACCCCGAACATGGCGGGCCCGGCCTTCGACGCCGTCGTCGCCTACAAGGACAAGGGCACTGTTCCGCCGAAGTGGATCCAGACCGAATCCAAGCTCTACACGTCGGCCGACGATCCGCAGAAGATCTACGAAAGCAAGAAGGGCCTCGGGTACTGAGGTTTCCCGTCGAAGCCGGGGGGCCGGGCGCGGCCCCTCCGTGACCTTGTTTTCGCGGAACGCCGGCGCGCCACCGGCGGGAGTGCTCGATCCATGTCCGAAGGCGTATCCTCAAACACGCCGCTGCTCGAGGTTCGTGGGCTGACGAAGAGTTTCGCCGGCATCCGCGCCCTCGACGGCGTCGACCTGACGCTGCGCGCCGGCGAGATCCACGCCCTGCTGGGCGAGAACGGCGCCGGCAAGTCGACGCTGATCAAGACGATCACCGGCGTCCTGCGGCGCGATGCCGGCACCGTGTCGCTCGATGGCTCCCCGATCGCGCCGCACTCGGCCGAGGAGGCGGCGACGGCGGGCATCGCCACGGTCTACCAGGAGGTCAGCCTGCTGCCCAACCTGTCCGTGGCGCAGAACCTGTTCCTGGGACGCCAACCGACCCGGTTCGGTTTCGTGCGCGAAGGCGAGACGCGCCGCCGGGCGCGCCTGCTGCTGCGGGATTTCGGCCTGGATATCGACGTCACGGCCCCGCTCGACAGTTATTCCGTCGCGGTGCGCCACCTCACCGCCATCGCCCGCGCGGTCGACATGTCGGCCCGCGTGCTGATCCTCGACGAACCCACGGCGAGCCTGGACGCCAACGAGGTCGAGATCCTATTCACGGTGATGCGCAAGCTCGCCGCGCGCGGTATCGGCA
The DNA here is from genome assembly GCF_000576635.1 of Skermanella stibiiresistens SB22. Lineage (GTDB taxonomy): Bacteria > Pseudomonadota > Alphaproteobacteria > Azospirillales > Azospirillaceae > Skermanella > Skermanella stibiiresistens. The sequence continues at coordinate 141,103 of NZ_AVFL01000006.1, read as the reverse complement.
TCGTGTTCGTCACCCATTTCCTCGATCAGGTCTATGCCGTCACCGACCGGATCACAGTGCTGCGGAATGGCCGGCTGGTCGACGAGCGGCTGACGGCAGAGCTGCCGCGCATGGACCTGGTCCGCATGATGCTGGGCCGTGAACTGGTCGAGGCGACCGCGACGCATCGGGAAGCCGTGTCGCCGACGGCGATGTCCGAGCCCTACGCGGTGTTCGAGAACTTCGGCAAGTCCGGCTATGTCGCCCCGTTCGACCTGACGGTGCGCGGCGGCGAGGTCGTCGGCTTGGCCGGGCTGCTGGGGTCCGGCCGCACCGAGACGACTCGCCTGGTGTTCGGGGTGGAGAAGGCGGATCAGGGAACGGTGACCATCGCGGGCAAGCCCGCCAGCATATCGTCCCCGAGCGAGGCGGTCGGCCACGGCTTGGGCTACTGCCCGGAGGAGCGCAAGACGGAGGGCATCGTCGCCGATCTGACCGTGCGCGAGAACATCGTCCTGGCGCTCCAAGCCCGGCGCGGCGTGATGCGGCCACTGTCGCGCCGCGAACAGGACGAGATCGCCAACAAGTTCATCCGCCTGCTCGACATCCGCCCGCCCGACCCCGAACGCCCGATCGGGCTGCTCTCCGGCGGCAACCAGCAGAAGGCGCTGCTCGCCCGCTGGCTCGCCACCGAGCCGCGCCTGCTCATCCTGGACGAGCCGACCCGCGGCATCGATGTCGGCGCCCATGCCGAGATCATCCGCCTGATCCGCCAGCTCTGCGCCGACGGGATGGCGCTGCTGGTGGTGTCCTCCGAATTGGAGGAGATCGTGGCCTACGCCGACCGGGTCATCGTGCTGCGCGACCGGGCGCATGTGGCGTGCCTGGAGGGCGACGCGGTCAACGAACCGACGATCCTCGCCGCCATCGCGGCCGACACGCCGCAAGCCGCGTGAGGGACATGTCCATCATGGCGCTTCGCCTGCCACGCTCCGGCGTTCCGCAAGTCCTCGCGTTCCTGGCCATCCTCGCCGTCAACTGGATGGTCTCGGCGCAATTCTTCGACATCCGGTTCCAGGATGGCCGCTTGTTCGGCAGCCTGATCGACGTCTTCAACCGCGGCGCGCCGGTGGCCCTGCTCGCCATCGGCATGGTCCTGGTCATCGCCACGCGCGGCATCGATCTCTCGGTCGGCGCGGTCATGGCGATATGCGGCGCGATCGCCGCCACCCTGGCCGATACCCAGCCGCTGCCGGTGGTCATCGCGGCGGCGCTCGGCGCCGGTCTGCTGTGCGGGCTGTGGAACGGCCTGCTGGTCGCCGTCCTGGGCATCCAGCCGATCATCGCGACGCTGATCCTGATGGTGGCGGGACGCGGCATCGCCCAGCTCATCACCGAAGGGCGCATCGTCACCTTCACGTCGCCCGATCTGGCCTGGTTCGGCGGCGGCTCGGTGCTGGGCGTGCCCGCCCCGGTCGCCATCACCTTCACCGTGCTGGTCCTGACGATCCTGCTGGTGCGCCGGACCGCGCTTGGCCTCATGATCGAGGCGACCGGCGGCAACGCCCGGGCGAGTGCCTTGGCCGGTGTCGGCACCCGAGTGATGACGATGGCGGTCTATGTCTGGTGCGGCTTCTGCTCGGCGCTCGCCGGCATCGTCGCGGCGGCGGACATCCTCGGCGCCGACGCCAACAATTCCGGCCTGTGGTTGGAGCTCGACGCCATCCTGGCGGTGGTGATCGGCGGCACCTCGCTGTTCGGCGGGCGCTTCAGCGTCGTCCTCGCCGTGCTTGGCGCGCTGATCATCCAGGCCATGAATACCGGCATCCTATTGTCAGGTTACCCGCCGGAGTTCAATCTGGTCGTCAAGGCGGTGGTGGTGCTGGTGGTCCTGCTGATGCAGTCGCCGCGCTTCTCCGGCCTCGCCATCCTCCTGTCCGGAGCCCGCAAATGAACCGCCTGCTTCCCGTCCTCGTCACCACGGCGGTGTTCCTCGTCGGGTTCATCATCTGCTCCCTGCAGTATCCGAACTTCGCCTCGACGCGGGTGGTCGCCAACCTGCTGACCGACAACGCGTTCCTCGGCATCGTCGCGGTCGGCATGACCTTCGTCATCATCTCCGGCGGCATCGATCTCTCGGTCGGCTCGGTGATCGGCTTCACCACCGTCTTCCTCGCCCTGGCGATCGAGCGGCATGACGTTCCGCCGCTGGTCGCCTTCGCCCTGGTCCTGGTCATCTGCGCGGCGTTCGGCGCCGCCATGGGGGCGGCGATCCAGTATTTCGACCTGCCGCCCTTCATCGTGACCCTGGCGGGCCTGTTCCTCGCCCGCGGCGCCAGCTTCCTGATGTCGACGGAATCGATCGCGATCAACGCGCCGCTCTATTCCGACATCGCCGGCTACGCGATCCGCCTGCCGGGCGGCGGCCGGCTCACCATCATCGCGCTGATGATGCTCGCCGTCTTCGTCGCGGGCGGCGTGCTGCTGCACTTCACGCGGTTCGGCACCAACGTCTACGCGCTGGGCGGCAGCCGCGCCTCGACCGCGCTGATGGGTGTCCGGGTCGGCGCCACCACGATCCGCATCTACATGCTGTCCAGCGTGCTGGCCGGCCTGTCGGGCATCGTCTTCACCTTCTACACCTCGGCCGGGTACTCGCTCTCGGCGGTCGGCGTCGAGTTGGATACGATAGCGGCCGTCGTCATCGGCGGCACCATGCTGACAGGCGGCTACGGCTTCGTCTTCGGCACCTTCGTCGGCGTGCTGATCCAGGGATTGATCCAGACCTACATCACGTTCGACGGTTCGCTGTCGAGCTGGTGGACCAAGATCGCGACGGGGGTGCTGCTGTTCGCCTTCATCGCCTTCCAGCAGCTTCTGGTCGTCCTCGCCAGGCGACCGCCGCGCCGCGTCGCGGGAGTGGTGCCGTCGTGAGCGCGCAGCTGGTCGTCATCCCCACCGGACGCTCGCATTCCAACCACGCCGAGGTCGCGCGCAGCATCGGCGTCGACATCATCGCCGGCCGCTATCCGGAAGGGACCAAGCTTCCCGGCGACGCCGAGTTGACTCGGATCTTCGGCGTGTCGCGGCCGGTCCTGCGCGAGAGCGTCAAGACCTTGGTGGCCAAGGGCCTGCTGAGCACCAAGGCGCGGGTCGGCACCGTGGTGCGCGAGCGCGGCGCCTGGAACATGTTCGATGTCGATGTGCTGGCCTGGCACCTGGACGCCGGCATCGACAAGCTGTTCCTCCGCGACCTCGCCGAGATACGTCTCGCCGTCGAGCCGCGGGCGGCCGCGCTGGCGGCGGAGCGGCGGACAGCCGCGGACATCGAACACCTGCGGGCGAGCATCGCGATGATGCGACGGGAGGAGTCGGACAGCGGGGCCTTCGCCGATGGCGACCTGAGCCTGCACATCGGCGTCGCCAACGCGTCCGGCAACCCCTTCATGCGCTCCATCGGCGGTGTCATCGAAGCGGCGCTTCGGGCATCCTTCCTGTTGAGCGCCCCGATCGCGGAGCGCGAGCGGGACATCGTGATCCTGTCCCACGAGCAGATCGTCGACGCCATCGAGGACCGCGACGGCGAAGCCGCCTCGGCCGCCATGACCCATGTGATCTTCAACGGTCTGCGCCGTCATGGCGCTATCGGCTGAGGAACGGAGAACAAAGTGGACCAAGATCCCAAGAAGACGATGCGCAGCCAAGCCTGGTTCGGCCGCCAGGACAAGATGGGCTTCTATTACCGCTCGTTCCTGAAGAACAGCGGCATCCCCCACGACCAGTTCGATGGCCGGCCGGTCATCGGCATCTGCAACACCTGGTCGGAACTGACGCCTTGCAACGCGCATTTCCGCACCATCGCGGAGCATGTCCGCTACGGCGTCCTCGACGCCGGCGGCTTTCCCCTCGAATTCCCGGTCTCATCGCTGGGCGAGGTGACGATGCGCCCGACCGCGATGCTGTTCCGCAACCTGGCCTCGATGGATGTCGAGGAGGCGATCCGCGCCCATCCGCTCGATGGCGTCGTGCTGCTGATGGGCTGCGACAAGACCACCCCGGCCCTTCTGATGGGGGCGGCGTCGGCCGACCTGCCGGCGATCGGCGTGTCCGGCGGACCGCAGCTGCGCGGCGTGTATCGCGGCGAGATCATCGGGTCCGGAACCAACATCATCTCGATGAGCGAACAGCTGCGCGCCGGCGAGATCACCCTGGAGGAGTTCCACGAGGCCGAGGCCGGCATGAACCGCTCGGCCGGCAGCTGCATGACCATGGGCACCGCCTCGACCATGGCGTCGATGGTCGAGGCGCTTGGCCTCGGGCTTCCCGGCAACGCGGCCATCCCCGCCGCCGACGCCCGGCGCAACCTGCTCGCCCGCATGTCCGGCCGGCGCATCGTCGAACTGGCGCGCCAGGACGTCAAGCCGTCCGACATCCTGACCCGCCAAGCCTTCGAGAACGCCATCCGGACGCTGGCCGCGATCGGGGGGTCGACCAACGCCGTGGTCCACCTGCTGGCGCTCGCCGGCCGTGTCGGGATCGACCTGACCCTGGACGACTTCGACCGGCTCGGGCGCGACATCCACTGTCTGGTCGACTTGATGCCATCCGGGCGGTTCCTGATGGAGGACTTCTACTACGCCGGTGGCTTGCCCGCGGTGCTGCGGGCGCTGGGCGAGCGCGGTCTGCTCCACAAGGACGCGATGACGGTCAACGGCCAGACCCTCTGGGAGAATGTCGGCGAGGCGCCGTGCTGGAACCGCGAGGTCATCACCCCGTTCGAAGCACCCTTCAAGCCCGAGTCCGGAATGGCCATCCTGACCGGCAACCTGGCGCCCGACGGCGCCGTGATCAAGCCGTCCGCCGCCTCGCCCGAGCTGATGCGGCACACGGGGCGGGCGGTCGTGTTCGAATCGGTCGAGGAGATGCACCACGCCGTCGACGACGAGGATCTCGACATCGACGCCTCGTGCGTCATGGTGCTGAAGAACTGCGGTCCCAAGGGCTATCCGGGCATGGCGGAGGTCGGCAACATGCCGCTGCCGGCCAAGCTGCTGCGCCAGGGTGTCCGCGACATGATCCGCATCTCCGATGCCCGCATGTCCGGCACCGCCTATGGCACGGTGGTGCTGCACGTAGCACCCGAGGCCACGGCCGGCGGGCCGCTGGCATTGGTGCGGAATGGCGACATGATCACGCTCGACGTTCCGGCGCGGTCGCTGCACCTGCATGTCGACGACGCCGAGCTGGCGGCGCGGCGTGCCGCCTGGACCCCGCCGGAACCGCACGCGACCCGCGGCTACGCCCGGCTCTATATCGACCACGTGCTGCAAGCCGACCGCGGCGCGGATTTCGACTTCCTGGTGGGGCGCTCCGGTTCGCCCGTGCCCCGCGATAACCACTGATGCGTCGAGGCTGAATAAAAATGACCAAACAGTTCGACCACCCGGTTCACAAGGGTGTCTTCCCCGTCGCGCCGACCGTGTTCGACGCGTCCGGCGCCCTCGACCTCGAAGGCCAAAAGCGGGCGATCGATTTCATGATCGACGCCGGATCCGACGGCATCTGCATCCTGGCCAATTTCTCCGAGCAGTTCGTGCTGACCGACGAGGAGCGCGACACTGTGATCGACGCCGTGCTCGACCACGTCGCGGGCCGCGTGCCGATCATCGTCACCACCACGCACTTCTCCTCGGCGGTATGCGCCGAGCGGTCTCGCCGGGCGCAGGAGCGCGGCGCGGCGATGGTCATGATCATGCCGCCCTACCATGGTGCCACGTTCCGCGTGCCCGAGGCGTCGATTTATGAGTTCTACCGCGTCGTCTCGGACGCCATCACGATCCCGATCATGGTGCAGGACGCCCCGGTCGCCGGCACGCCGCTGTCCGTCCCCTTCCTCGCCCGCATGGCGCGTGAGATCGGCAACCTCGCCTATTTCAAGATCGAGGTTCCGCAAGCCGCCGCCAAGCTGCGTGGCTTGATCGAGGCCGGCGGCGACGCGATCGTGGGTCCGTGGGACGGCGAGGAGGCGATCACGCTGATGGCCGATCTCGACGCCGGGGCGACCGGCGCCATGACCGGCGGCGGCTACCCGGACGGGATTCGCCAGATCATCGACCCTTACTTCGCGGGCCGGCGCGAGGAGGCGGCCGACGCCTACCAGCGCTGGCTGCCGCTGATCAACTACGAGAACCGCCAATGCGGCCTCGCCGCGTGCAAGGCGCTCATGAAGGAGGGCGGCGTGATCGCCCATGAGACCTTGCGCCATCCCTTGCCGGCCCTGCATCCGGCCACCCGCGCCGGCCTGATCGAGATCGCGCGCCGGCTCGATCCCCTGGTGCTTCGCTGGGGCAAATGACCCTGGGGCGAGTGACAAGGGTACGGGTGATGGTGTTGACGGGTATGAACGCATTGACTTGGAGAGTGATATGATTACGGGTGAAGTGCTCATCGGGAGCCAAGACGTCACCGCCAGCCCAGTCTTCCAAGCCGTCGACCCCTCGGTTGGGAAGACGCTGGAACCGGCTTTCGCGGAGGCGTCGCCCGCCCATGTCGAGCGGGCGGCGAAGCTCGCCGCCGAGGCGTTTCCGATCTACCGCGAGACCTCGCCGGAAGTCCGCGCGGCCTTCCTCGACGGCATCGCCGCCAAGATCGAGGCGTTGGGCGATGAGTTGGTCGAGCGGGCCTCCCGCGAATCCGGCTTGCCGCTGCCCCGCCTCGTCGGGGAGCGCGCCCGGACCACGGGCCAGTTGCGGCTGTTCGCCAACTGGGTGCGCGCCGGTGGCGCCGACGAGCCGCGGCTCGATCCGGCCCTGCCGGATCGGAAGCCGATGCCGCGAGCCGACCTGCGGCTGCGCCATATCGGTGTCGGGCCGGTCGCGGTGTTCGGCGCCAGCAATTTCCCCTTGGCCTTCTCCGTCGCTGGCGGCGACACGGCGTCGGCGCTCGCCGCCGGCTGTCCCGTCGTGGTCAAGGGCCACCCCGCCCATCCCGGCACCTCGGAGATGGTCGGCCGCGCCATCCGCGCGGCGGTCGTGGAAGCGGGATTGCCCGAGGGCGTGTTTTCCCTGCTGACCGGCACGACCAACGAGCTTGGCGGCGCGTTGGTCGCCGATCCGCGCATCATGTCGGTGGGGTTCACCGGCTCACGCGCCGGCGGGCTCGCCCTGATGCGGATCGCCGCCGCCCGGCCGGTCCCGATCCCGGTCCACGCCGAGATGAGCAGCATCAACCCGGTGTTCCTGCTCCCCGCGGCACTAGAGGCGCGGGGCGACGCGCTGGGTGCCGCCTTCGTCGGCTCGCTCACCCTGGGCGCCGGCCAGTTCTGCACCAATCCCGGCCTCGTCATCGGCATCGCCGGCCCAGCGCTGGACCGCTTCATCGCCGCCGCGAGCGCCGCGGTGGAGAAGGCCCCCGCCACCACCATGCTGACACCCGGCATCCACGCCGCCTATGGCAAGGGCGTCGCCGAGTTGGAGGGCAATGCCGGGGTGACGTCACTGGCGCGCGGCATCGTGGGGGAGGGCGCCAACGCCTGCGGGGCGGCGCTGTTCGTGACGGACGCCTCCGCGTTCCTGGCGGATCCCGCGCTGTCCAAGGAGGTGTTCGGCGCGTCCTCGCTGATCGTGCGCTGCGCCGACGCGGCTCAAATGCTCGAGGTCGCGCGGGGGCTGGAGGGTCAGCTGACCGCGACGCTGCACCTGGACGCCGGTGATCATTCCCTCGCCCGCGACTTGATGCCCCTTCTCGAGGAACGTGCCGGACGCATCCTCGCCAATGGCTGGCCTACCGGAGTGGAGGTCAGCCACGCCATGGTCCATGGCGGTCCGTTCCCGGCGACCTCCGATCCGCGCGGCACCTCGGTCGGCACGCTCGCGATCCAGCGCTTCCTGCGGCCGATCTGCTATCAGGACCTGCCGGACGACCTGCTGCCCGACCCGGTCAAGCAGGCCAATCCGCTGGGGCTGCCCCGTCTGGTCGACGGCCGGCCCATGACGGGAGCCTGACCATGGCTGCGCCCCGCTTGGCTCCAATACGTTTGGCGATCGTCGGGTTCGGCAAGATCGCCCGGGACCAGCACGTCGCGGCCATCGCCGCGACGCCGGGCATCGAACTCGCGGCCATCGCCAGCCGGAACGCCGAACTGGAAGGCGTCGCGCATTTCACGACGCTGGAGGAACTTCTGAGCCAAGCGCCGGAGATCGAGGCGGTGGCGCTCTGCACCCCGCCGCAGGTGCGTCAGGCGCAGGCCTTGGCGGCTCTCCGGGCTGGCAAGCACGTCCTGCTGGAAAAGCCGCCGGGCGCCACGGTCAGCGAGATCGCCCCGCTGATCGCCGCCAGCAGGCTGACCGGCAAGACCTTGTACGCGACGTGGCACTCGCGCCACGCCCCGGCGGTCGAGCCGGCGAGGGCCTTCCTCGCCGGGTGCGACATCCGCTCGGTCAGAATCGACTGGAAGGAGGATGTCCGGGTCTGGCATCCGGGCCAGGGCTGGATCTGGGAACCGGGTGGGCTCGGCGTGTTCGATCCCGGCATCAACGCGCTGTCGATCCTGACCCGGATCATGCCGCGTCCCGTGTTCCTCACCCGCGCGGACTTGGCTTTCCCATCCAACCGCGCCGCCCCGATCGCGGCCAACCTCGATTTCACCGATGAGACCGGCGTGCTCATCCGGGCCGAGTTCGACTTCCGCCAGACCGGTGATCAGACCTGGGACATTCGGGTCGAGACCAGCAAGGGAACGCTGACGCTGTCGTCGGGCGGCGCCAAGTTGTTCCACGACGGCCAACCGATGGTCGACGAGGTCGAGGCGGAGTATCCCGCTCTCTACCAGCGGTTCGTCGAACTGGTCGGGCAGGGCGCCTCGGATGTCGACCTGACGCCGCTCGTCCATGTCGCGGACGCCTTCATGATCGGCCGGCGCGACGTCGTCGAGCCGTTCGACGATTGATGGTCGCGATCCAGCGGCCCTTTCCCGGCCCCAACCGCTCGGTCGGGCGCTCGGTCGGGTCGGCGATCACCGAACCGCTGGATCCGGCGAGGTCCAAGGTCGCGATACCCACTCGATGAGGACTTCGGTCGCTTCCTCCGGCATCGCTTGGCTCGATGGCATCTCGCCTGCCGCCAACGTGGCGCCGGCGGCGCGGCGCACGGCATCGACGTCGATGGGATGCCGCCGTCGGGGATCCAAGCCGTCGAGGACCTTACCGGCCTGATCGAGCGACGTGGCGTAATAGAGCGTCCTAATGCCGGCGATCTTCATGGCGGCCACGCAGAGGGCGCAGGGTTCGCAGGAGGTATAGAGATCGCAGCCTGTCAGATCGACGCTTCGCAGCTTTTGGCACGCGTCGCGGATCGCCTCGACCTCGCCATGCGAGGTCGGATCGAAATGGGCGAGCGAGCGGTTCAGTCCTTCGCCTACGATCACGTCATCCTTGACGATGACGGCGCCGAAAGGTTCGGTTCCGGGTTCGGTGAGCGCCCGGCGCGCCAAGGTGATCGCGTGCCGCATGAAGTGGTCCTGGTACATGAGCGTCATTCCCCTCGTCGTGTTCGTTTCAGCCGTTCACCGAGTTCGGGCGACAGGCCCTCGCTGGCGCGGCCTCCGGGTATGGCATAGCTGCCGCTGACCGCCGGCTTGGCCCCGATCCTGACCATGGCCTCCAGAAGTGGTATCCCGCACCGCATGCCATCCAGGACAGGAACGGGAAGCCGGTCCTGGAGGTCCAGGGACCGTCCCGACAAGACGGCCCCCATCAGGACGATCACCTCGGCATCGGCGTGGTCGATCAGATCTTGGCCGGCGGCGATCACGGCATCGTCCATCGCCATCCGCAGCGTGGGGGTTTCGGGTACCGGGCAATCGACCCGGCGCGTTCCGCAGATACGGCCGCCAAGCCCATAGGTGTCGATGAGTTCCATGTAGACGGCGGTGGCACCCTGACCCCAGATCACCAGGCCGATCCGGGTGCCGAGCGTCAGGGCGGCGAGCAACGACGCCTCGGTCAGGGCCAGCACAGGAACATCCAGGAGCTCGCGCGCCGCCCGCAGGCCGGAATCGTAGGAAACCGCGATCATGACGCCATCGCAGCCATCAGCGTGACGCGCGACGAGATCGAGCGTCGCGTGGCCGGCGATGGTGTTCTCGGTCCGGCTCGCGATGACGCGGGCCCCGAACAACCCGGTCGCGAAATCCAGGTCCGTGTCGGCCGAAGCGAAGCGCTTGGCCGAGAGCGCCACGATTTCCGTGACCGCGGCTGACGTGTTCGAGTTGACGATCAGAAGGCGCATGATTGCCCGTTTTTCCGTTTCATTGGCTGCCAAGTCCTGGCGGGCGATGGGTGCCGCGGTCGTGGCGGGACATCCCGCCTCACAGCCCTTCCTGTTCGGCGAAGGCGGCATCGACCTCGGCCTTCAGCAAGTCCGTCAGCGCGATCCGCAAGGCCGCGCATTCGGGCGAGAAGGGATCGCGCGGGCGCGGCAGCGTGATCGGCACGATGGTCTTGATCCGGCCGGGACGGGCGGTGAACACGACGACCCGATCCGCCAGGGCCACCGCCTCGTCGATGTGGTGGGTCACGAACAGCACGGATGCCGTGCTGTCGCGCCAGACGTCGAGCAGGAAGTCCTGCATCTTCGCCCGCGTCTGGACATCGAGCGCCGCGAAGGGTTCATCCATCAGCAGGACCTTGGGACGCATGGCCAGCGCGCGGGCGACGGCGACGCGCTGCCGCATGCCGCCGGAGAGTTCGGTCGGCCGCTTGGTGGCCGCCTCGGCGAGACCCACCCGTTGCAGGGCGTCGCGGGCGGCCTGTTTACGCTCCGCCGCCGGCACGCCGCCGAGCGATAGGCCGAAGGCGACGTTCTGGCCGACGGTGAGCCACGGAAAGAGGGCGGCCTGCTGGAAGATCAACGCCCTTTCCGGCGCCGGCTCCGTCACGGGTTTTTCGAACGACCGGATCTCGCCCTCGGTGGGCGATTCCAGCCCCGCGATCAGGAACAGCAAGGTGCTCTTGCCGCACCCCGAGGGGCCAAGCAGGACGACGAACTCTCCCGGCTTGACATCGAGGTCGATGCCGCGCAGCGCTTCATAGGCGCGTGGGGTATCGGGGAGCCAGACCTTGCCGACACCACGACAGGTGATCGCGGACTCCCGTGATATCGTGGCCGTGCTGTTCGCCAAGTCAGACATCCCGGCCTCCCGTTTCGCGGGGTGCCCAGAACAGGAACCGCCTCTGCAACCAGCGGAGAAGCCAATCGGAGGTGAATCCAAGGATGCCGATCAGCGTGATGGTGAAGAAGACGAGCGAGGGGTTGAAGGTGTTGCGCGCCAGCATGATGATCTGGCCAAGACCCGATCCGACGCCGGTCGCCTCGGCGAGTAGGACGACCATCCAGGCGGCGAACATGTTCATGCGCAGCACCACGAGCAGGCCGGGCGCCACGGCCGGCAGGATGACGCGCCAGTAGATCTGGGCCCGCGTCGCTCCCATGGTGCGCGCGGCGTTGACGAGGTTCCGGTCCACCGCGTCGATCTCGGCGATGGTCGCGAGGGTCATGGTGAAGAACAGGGCGATGAACACCATGAAGATCGCCGGCGGATTGCCGATGCCAAACAGGAAGATGGCGATCGGCAGCCAGGCGATCGGGGAGACGGGTGCCAGGAAGGAGATGGTCGGAAGGAACAGGCGCTCGACGAACAGGAAGCGCCGGATGGCCAAGCCCAGGGTGATCGACAGGGCGGTGGCCAGCGCCAGTCCGGACGCGACCCGTCCGACGGTCGCGAGAACCGTCGTCAGGACGGCCATGAAGGGGTCGGGCTGTTCCGCCACACCGACGCCGACCTGCCAGCGCAGGGTGGGGCTGAAGAACTGGGCCTGTTCCAGGATGTTGCCCAGAAAGATGTGCGGCGGCGGAACCAGCCGGGGGTTGGTCCACCCCAGCGCCCAGGCGAGTTCCCATATTCCGGCGAAGAAGCCCAGGGAGAACAGGGTCCACCCTATCCGGGCGATGATGGGGCGGATCCGCGCGCCGAGCGCGCGCGGCCTCGTGGTCGCACCCCGCCTTCCGACCGTTTCCAAGGTCGAGATCGACATTGCGGCGATCCTTTCGTGGATCGGATCAGGACTTGTACTTCAGCTTCGAGAAGGTCTCGGGATTCTCCGCGATCACCGCCTCGAGGAAGCTCCAGTCGAGCACCGAGGCGTCGGGCTTCCGCTTGATGTAGCCCATCTCCATCAGGGATTGGCCGCGATCCAGGATGAACTGGGTCTGGCTTCGCGCGTCGATCACGGACGGCTGCTTCGACATCGCGAGTTTTCCGCGCTCCATGTCGGTCTTGTAGTAGGAGCCCAGCAGCTTGTTCAGCGTTCCCTCCGGATCCTGCTCGGCGACCAGCTGCGCTTCCATCATGCCCTTGATCAGGGCCTTGATCGCCTTCGGGTTCTCGTCGATCAGGCCGGCCCGGATGCCGAGGATGCAGTCGGAGTAGAAGGGCGTTCCATAGATGTCGCTGCCGTTCGACAGCATCGTGGCGCCGGGCTTGTCCTTGAGGATGATCGTGCCATAGGGTTCGATCGTCGTCAGGATATCGACCGCGCCCGACATGAAGGCCTGGGCCGATTCAGGAGTCGTGTCGAAATAGCGGATCGTCAGGTCCTTGTAGTTGACCCCCTGCTTCTTGAACCAGTCATAGGCCATGATCTCCAGCGTATCGAGCTGGAAGGTACCGATCGTCTTGCCCTTGAAATCCTCCGGCTTCGTGATGCCGGGCTGCGCCACGATACCGACACCCCCGACGCCGCCGCCGCCCACGATCTTGACGGGAACCCCGGAATCGTAGAGGGCGAGGAAGGTCGTGTAAGGCATGATCCCGACGTCGATCTGTCCCGCTCCGATCATCGTGATCTCGTCGGCGAAGGTCGGGGTCGTGATCAGCTTGAGGTCGACGCCCTCTTCCTTGACGGTATTCAGCACATGGGAGAGGAACAAATTGAGATTGCAGAAACCCGCTCCATGGGTGGCCGTGATCTCGGTTCCCGCCGCGAGGGCGGTTCCGCCGATCAGGCCCGGAGGAACGGCGAGGGTCAGCGTCGCGGCGCCGGCGGCGCGAAGAAACGTGCGACGGTCCGCCATCCCTTTGAACGCGGTGGCGCCGAGACCACGGTTGAGCAAATCACACATGTGCCTCTCCGATCGTAAAGATGCAGCACGATTGGCCGTGCGCGCCACAGGCATGTCGTTGCGACATCCTGCATATTGCATTATAAAAAAAAAAATCCTTTTTTTACAAGAAGTTAATGAGCGTAAATTGTAGCCGGGTAGCTCGAAATTTAGGCGGCGTCCTGATAGGAATCAGGGCAGTTCATGCGGTGCAGCAGGAGTGATCATGACCGAACCGGCGTCCCTCGGCATCTCGCGCGCCCTCCAGGCGATCCGCTCCGGCGCGCTCTCCCCGACGGCGTTGGTCCAGGAAATGCTGGACCGTATCTCGCGTTTCGACGGTCGGGTACGGAGCTTCGTTCACTTGGATCCAGCCGGAGCGTTGGCGGCCGCGCGGCGGATCGAGGCGGCGGCCGCGACCGGTGGGGCATTGTCCGGCATCCCCCTGGGTCTCAAGGACTTGTTCGATACGGCCGACATGCCGACGACCGGATGCTCCCTGCTGTTCGAAGACCGCAGGCCGGAGCGGGACGCCCTGTCGGTTGCGCGCCTGCGGTCCTCGGGTGCCGTCATTCTGGGCAAGCTGGCCGCTTGGGAATGCGGCATGGGTGGAACGTCATTCACGTCGCCATGGCCGCCGACCCGCAACCCTTGGGACCTTGGGCGGGATCCGGGGGGGTCGTCGAGCGGTTCCGCCGCGGCCGTCGCGGCCGGGTTCTGCCTGGGTGCCACCGGTTCCGACACCGGTGGTTCGATCCGGGAACCCGCGTCCTGGTGCGGTATCGCCGGTTTGAAGCCGACTTACGGACTGGTCGACGTCTCGGGCGTCATGGCGGCTTCCCACAGTCTCGACCATGTCGGTCCGATGGCGCGGGACAGCCGGGACTGTGCCGTCATGCTGGACGTCATGGCCGGGAAGGAGCGCGATGCCTGTTTTTCGAAAACGATCGACCAGGGTGTGGCGGGCCTGCGGATCGCGGTCGTTGATCTCGACCATGAGGATCAACTCCACCTCGACGAAGCCATCGCGGGCGGGGTCGACCGGGCCGCGGCCCTGCTGACCCAGCGGGGCGCCGTCGTCACCCGGGTCCGCCTGCCAAAGCTCGGCTTGTTCAGCGCGGTCTGCACGGTGCTGGCGTCGGTCGAAGGTTTCGCGCTGCACCGCACCCATCTGACCGCCTCCTCCAGCCTCTACGACCCGCTGACGTTGAGACGTCTTCTCGTTGGCGGACGCGTCTCCGCGAACGACCACAGGGCCGCCGAACGCGTGCGGGAGATCCTGATCCTGCGGGTCGCGGAGGCCATGGCATCCCTCGACCTCGTCGTCATGCCGACCACCCGGGTCACGGCACCCGTGCTGGGCGGTTTCGATTCCCATGGGGGCCATCCGTCGCTGACCAGACCTTGGAACGTCACCGGCTATCCCGCCTTGTCGATCCGCCTCGGCTTCGATGGCGCCGGCCTGCCCGTGGGATTGCAGATCGCGGGGCATCCCTTCACGGACGCCCTCGTGCTGCGCGCCGGACATGCCCTGGAGAGCGGCCTCGATGACCGGTGCCGATGGCCCGACCTCGAAGCGGCCGCGGCACCGCCACCGCCGCCGGATCCGGCCATCGAGGTTTCCGACGAGCGGGCGCTCGAGGCGTTGGCCGACATCACGGAGCGAGCCGCCGAACTGGTCCGGTCCGCCGCGCGAAGCGGTGGCTAGGCCGGCCGGTCGCGCACGCGCAGCAATGTCGCGATGACCGACACTCCGGTTCGGCGGGTATGATCGACCAAGGCGTCGGCGACATCCCGCGGGGTGCCGGAGCGGAACGCCCCCATGATCCGTTCATGCTCCTGAACCGACTCGACCCATCTGACGGCATCGTAATTCGTCGTGGCGCGGGCCCGGTGGATCTTGGCGCTCAGATTGGCATAGGTCGTCTTGAGAACGGGGTTGCCCGCGAGTTCGACGACGCGGGCATGGATCTCGCGGTTGCGGATGGCGTAATCGGCCCGGTCGCCGCGGTCGTGCTGCGCGACCATGGCGGCATGCATCCCCTCCAGTTCGGCGATGTCCGCCGGAGAGGCGTTCTCCGCGGCCCTGCGCCCCGCCAAGGCCTCAAGTCCTTCCATGACTTCGAAGATCGCCGCGATCTCGTCCGGATCCACCGGCGCCACGATCGGAGTTCGGCGCGGACGCAGTTCGACCAGTCCCTCGGACGCCAGCACCTTCAAGGCTTCCCGCATGGGGGTGCGCGAGACGCCGAACGTCTCGCATAGGCCGGTTTCGACGATCTGCTCCCCCGGAGCGAGTTCCCCTTCTTGGATCATCGACCGAATTTGCGAGACGAGCGCGCCGTATAGTGTTCCCCGCAGAATGACGCGGGAGCCCCTTTCGTGCCCTGATTTCAGCTTGGGGCGTCCCCGAACCGCTTGAACATTCACCCTTGCGCCTCGACGTGTGCTGTTTGAGCCTGGATAAGTCTTTTACAACATATCCAGGCGAACACAAATCAGCCGGCCCGGCGCGCCACATAAGAGCCGGGAGCCTCCTCGAGCGCCGGCAGGCCGCCGGCACCGGGCTGGCGCGCCGGAACCTCGCCGTCGGAGCGCTCGCCCACCCAGCGGTTCCATTCTGGCCACCAGGAGCCTTCCGCGCGCTGGGCGGCCGCCAGCCAGCCATCCGGCTCGGCGGGCAGGTCGGCGCCGGTCCAGTAGCAGTATTTGTTGGCGCTGGGCGGGTTGATGACGCCGGCGATGTGGCCCGAGGCGGACAGCACGAACTTGACCGGGCCGGCGAAGGTCTGGGTCGCCGCGTAGGTCGATTTCCACGGGGCGATGTGGTCCTCGCGGGCGGACAGGAAGAAGCTGGGCGTCTCGATCCGGCGCAGGTCGATCTTTTCCCCCGCCAGGGTCAGGGCGTCCGGCTTCGCCAGCAGGTTGTTCAGGTACATGTTGCGCAGGTAGAAGCTGTGCATCGCGGCCGGCATCCGCGTGTTGTCGCTGTTCCAGTACAACAGGTCGAAGGCGTGCGGGTCCTTGCCGAGCAGGTAGTTGTTGACCACGAACGACCAAATCAGGTCGTTGGCACGCAGCATGTTGAACGAGGCCGCCATGGCGGAGCCGTCGAGATAGCCCTTCTCGGCCATCGAGGCCTCGATGCCGGCGATCTGTTCCTCGTCGATGAACACCGACATCTCGCCGACATCGGAGAAGTCGGTCATGGTCGTGAAGAACGTGGCCGACGCGATCCGGTCCTTGTCCTTGCCGCCGTCCTTGACGCTCAGATACGCCAGTGTGGAGGCGAGCAGTGTGCCGCCCAGGCAATAGCCGATGGCGTTGACGGAGGTCTCGCCGGTCGCCTTCTCGATCCGCGCGAGCGCGTCGAGCGGACCTTCGAGCATGTAGTTCTCGAACGTCTTGGCGGCATGGCGCTCGTCCGGATTGATCCACGAGATCACGAAGACGGTGTGGCCCTGGTCGACCGCCCACTTGATGAAGCTGTTCTTCTCGCGGAGGTCCAGGATGTAGAACTTGTTGATCCACGGCGGCACGATCAGCAGCGGCCGCTTGGAGACCGTCGCGGTGGTCGGGGTGTATTGGACCAGTTGCATCAGCTCGTTCTGGTAGACGACCTTGCCCGGGGTCGTCGCGATGTTCTGGCCGACCTTGAAGGCGTCGAAGTCGGTCATCCTGGGGGAGATCTTGCCGTGCCCCCGGTCCATGTCCTCCATCAGGTGCCGCAGGCCCTTGACCAGATTGAGCCCGCCGCTTTCCAGCGTGGCGCGCAGCACCTCGGGATTGGTCAGGGGATTGTTGGTCGGGGCCGCCGCGTCGATCATCTGCCGGGTGTGGAACTGGACCTTGTGGGCCATGTGCGGCTCCAGGTTATCGGCGTCGCCGATGACCTGGGTCAGGAAGCGGGACCACAGGAGATACATCTGCTTGACGCTGTCGAGCGCCAGGACTTCCGTCCAATCCGGGTTGGAGAAGCGGCGGTCGCCTTGGTCCGGCAGGATGACCGGCAGCGGCGTCGCCCCCATCGCCCGGCGCGCCGCGTTCCGCCACAGCTTCGCGCAATCGAACCACAGGTCGGTTTGGGCGGAGGCCAGCCGGAACGGATTGGCCATCACGGTGCGCGCCGCCGCCATGGCGACATCGGCGATGTGCAGGGGGTCGGCCGGCGCCGCCGACGCGTGGGACGCGGCGTTGTTGACCGCCTCCGCCAGGATGTGCCCGCCATGCTCGGCGATATGGCCGAAAGCCTCCGACATGGCGGCGGCGTCGGGAAAGTGGACTTCGGGAAAATCGCCTTGCTGTGTCATCATCCGTACTCAAATGTGTTGAGGTTCGCGGCCAGCCACGTCGTGACTGGCCGCGAACCGTGCTCCGTTCGGCCTGTCGTGGCGCCGATCAGCCGATGATGTTGTAGCCGCCGTCGATGTAGACGAGCTGGCCCGTGACCGACTTGGCTGCGTCGGTCGCCAGGAAGGCGGAATAGGCGCCGACCTCGTCGATCGTGGTCAGGTGATGGGTTGGTGCTCGTTCGGTCGCCTTCGCCATCAGGTCGTCGAAATGATCGATGCCCGACGCGGCGCGCGTCGCCAGGGGGCCGGGGCTCAGCGTGTTGACGCGGATGCCCTTGGGGCCCAGCTCGGCGGCGAGATAGCGCGTCAGGCTTTCCAGCGCCGCCTTGACCGGACCCATGATGTTGTAGTGCTCGACCACCTTCTCGGCGCCGAAGTAGGAGACGGTCTGCATGCTGCCGCCGCCGGCCTTCTCCATCAACGGTTCGGCCAGCTTCGCCATGCGGACGAAGGAGTGGCAGGACACGTCCATCGCGGTCATGAAGCCCTCGCGCGAGCAGTCGATCACCCGGCCGTGCAGGTCCCGCATCGGGGCGAAGGCGATGGCGTGCAGGATGAAGTCGAGCTTGCCCCAGACGCGGTCGATCTCGGCGTAGACCGCTTCCAGTTCGTTCTCGGTCGTGACATCGCAGGGCATGATGATCGGAGCGCCCAGTTCCTCGGCCAGCGGGCGGACGAAGCGCTCGGACTTGGGGTTCAGGTAGGTCACCGCCAGTTCTGCGCCCAGGTCGCGATAGGCCTTGGCGCAGCCATAGGCGATGCTGCTGGCGTTGGCGATGCCGACCACGAGGCCGCGCTTACCGGCGAGGTCGAAGGAGAGGGAGGGCCGGAGGGCCGTGTTGGTCGCGTCGGTCACTGGTAAATTCCTTCTGGCGAAATGCTTCGTGGGGTGGGGAATGTTCCGGTCACGCCTTGCGGGCGTGCGCCACCAGGACGGCGACGGCGCAGGAAGCGACACGGGTGCGCTCGTCGTCGGACCTGCTGGTCAGGATGATCGGGCAGCGCGCGCCCATGACGATGCCGGCGCCATCCGCCTGGGCGATCTTGGACAACTCCTTGGCGACCATGTTGCCGGCCTCGAAGTTGGGCACCAGCAGGATGTCGGCGCGGCCCGCGACCTCGCTCTTGATGCCCTTGACCCGCGCCGCCTCGGGATCGACCGCGTTGTCGAAGGCCAGCGGACCGTCGACGATGGCGCCCCGGATCTGGCCGCGCGCCGCCATCACCGTCAACGCCGCGGCGTCGATCGTGCTGGGGATCTTGGAACTCACCGTCTCCACGGCGGACAGCACCGCGACGCGTGGCACGTCGATGCCCAGGACATGGGCGAGGTCGATGGCGTTCTGGGCGATGTCGACCTTCTCGTCCAGGGTCGGGTACATCAGCACGGCGGCATCGGTGACCAGCAGGGGGCTGAGACGGCCGGGAACCTGCATGACGAAGACGTGGCTGACGCGGCGGCCCGTGCGGAGCCCGGATTCGCGCCGCACCACCTCGGCCAGCAGGATGTCGGTGTGCAGGTTGCCCTTCATCAGGGCTTCGGCCTGGCCATCGCGGACCAATGCCACCGCGCGGATGGCGGCCGCGATGTCGTTCTCGGCGGGAACGATGGTGGCGGCGCCCAGGTCCAGCCCATGCCGCTCGGCGAGCGCCCGGATCACCGTCTCGGGTCCCACCAGCAGGGGCTTGATCAGGCCGGCGGCCGCCGCCTCGACGGCACCGCGCAGCGAGACCTCGTCGGTCGGGAACACGACCGCGGCGCTGATCGGCTCCAACCCCTGGCACTTCGCCAGTAGGGCCTCATGTCCAGCGTGGTCGAACAGCCGGAACTCGTGCAGGTGGACGCGGGGCCGCGAGATCCTGTGCGAGGGGGCGATGACGGTGGCGTCGCCGCTCAGCACGACCTCGCCGGCTTGGTTGGTGACCTCGCAGCCGAACACGACGATCTTCTTGTCGTCGCGCTTCTCCTTGGCGGTGACGGTCGCCGTGATCATGTCGCCGGGCCGCACCGGCCGGCGGAACTTGAGGTCCTGGCTGAGATAGATGGTGCCCGGACCGGGCAGGCTGGTGCCGAGCACGGCGCTGACGATCGACGCCGACCAGATGCCATGGCCGATTACGCCCTTGAACATCGTTCCGGCGGCGTATTCGGTGTCGAGGTGGGCGGGGTTGGTGTCGCCCGATACCCGGGCGAACAACTCGATGTCCGAGAGGCTGAGCATGCGGGAGAGTGCGGCCGACCTTCCGATCGCGATCTCGTCGTAGGTCACGTTCTCGACGATGTCCGAAACTTCCCCTGCGGCGGCTGGGACGGAGATTTTCGACTGGAAGGTATCCATGATGGCAATCCCATTTCCTGACTTCGAGCATGTCTCCAGGTCGCGACGAAGCCCAGGCATCGTCACGGTCCAAAAAACCGACGCTCTCTTGACTTCAGATCCAGCGCTTTTCGCGCCGCACACCATATTGCAGTGCAGCGTAAATTCCAGGTTAAGCTTTCGGGTGTCAATCGAGACTCAGCCGCATTATTGATCCAGATCAATATTCCGCCATTCCACGGTGAACCGTTGCTTTACCGGTCGGGACACGCGTCGAGCCAGCCGGGCGCGAAGGAGGCTGCAACCAAGTTGCCTGATGGCGATTTCGGCATAACGCCAAGTGAACTCCGAATTGAAATTTACATACATGCTTCATGATATAAACATCAGGCTGTCGGTTTGACCCAAAAATCCTAGAGCTTGGTCACTGGAGGCGGTAGTGCGTTTTCATACTTTGGACAGTTGGCGCGGTGTTTGCGCCATACTGGTCGCATTGATGCATTTTCCATTTCTTGGTCATCAATACATGCTGCCGTTTGTTCGTGACAGCTATCTGTTTGTTGATTTTTTCTTCGTGCTCAGCGGTTTCGTCATCACGCACGCCTACGGCGGCAAGCTGGGGGACTGGCGGTCGGCCGGACGGTTCATGGTGCGGCGGATCGGCCGGGTCTGGCCGCTGCACATCTTCGCGCTGTCATTGTTCGTGGCGCTCGAACTGGCGAAATACCTGCTGGCGGGTCATCTCGGCGGCGCCCAGCACGCGCCTTTCACCGGCGCGACCTCGATCGAAACCCTGTTCACCAACATCTTCCTGATCCACGCCACGGGCATCCACGATGTCCCCGCCTCATGGAACGGGCCGAGCTGGTCGATCAGCGCGGAGTTCATCGTCTATGGCCTGTTCGCCCTGGTGACCATCGCCTTCGGGTCGCGGCGCGCGGTGGTGCTCGTGGTCCTGTCGGCTGTCTGTGCCGCCGTGCTGCTGACCCTCTCGCCCAAATACATGAACGCAGCCATGGATTTCGGCCTCGCGCGCTGTGTGTTCGGCTTCACGGTCGGGCATCTGGTCTATCTGCTGCACCAGCGCCAAGCCCGCCAATCCGGTGGCGTTCCGAAGTACGGGTCGTGGATCGAAGCCGCCTGCCTGACGCTGGTCGGCCTGTTCATCGCCAAAGTTGGCCAGACCCCTCTCTCCGTCACGGCACCCCTGCTGTTCGGTGTCGTGGTCCACGTCTTCGCCTCGGGCGACGGGATCTTCACGGGATTGCTCTCGACCCGGCCTTTCCGGCTGTTGGGCGAGCTGTCGTTCTCGATCTACATGATGCATGGCTTCCTGATCGAGATGCTGCTGAAGCTGGCGGGCGCCCTGGAGAAGACGACGGGCTGGCCGGTCAAAGTCACGCTGCCGGACGAATCGGTCGTGGTGTCGGCCGGGGGGCTATGGGCGACGGACACCTTCATCCTTCCCTACCTCGCCGCCGTCGTCATCGTCTCCTGGTTCACCTATCGCCTGATCGAGCTGCCAGGGCAGAGGCTGTTCAACAACCTTCGCATCGCCCGGCCCCGGATCGAGGCTCCGCAGCCGGCTCTCTGAGGAACAGGCCCACTCCAAGATCACCAAAGCCCAATCGCCTACGAGCCGGTGAAGGACCAGTCGGAGACATACGACGCCACGTCATCGCATCTTGAATGTCGTTCGCCGGTAGGTGGAATCCCGCTCGGTACCAGCGGGTCAGCCCCACCCTGTGGGACAGCCTGAACCAGAGCCACTGAGACATCACTGATCCTCAGGACAGTATTTCACCAGCCGCCGCGGCGGACTGAGGGATTGGTCGGCTCGCTGTTCGAGCGGATGGAGCTGGATCTTCCGACGCCGGACCATCCGACCCAGAGCCGGTGGGCCAGAGCCGGTGGGCCAGGACCCTGGCGGTGGCTCCCCAGGCGGTGAGCGAACCGGTTCGCCTGCTGGTCGACAGCACCGGGGTGAAGCTAAGCGGGCCGGGCGAATGGCTGATCGAGAAGCATGGAACCCAGCCACGCCGGGCTTGGCGCAAGCCGCGCTTGGGCATCGATACCAATACCGGCAAGATCGTCGCCTCGACCTTGACCAGCAAGGAGGTCGATGCCGCCGCCGAACTCGGCGCGTTGCTCGACCAGGTCAACGAGCCGCCGCAAACTTTGCGACAGAACCGAATTCGGTACTGTACAAGGATAAAGATCACGTTGGCAGTGAAGTCGTCTACTGAGTATACTCACTCATTCTCTACCCGCAATCCGTGTGCATCGAAAGCGCGGGAGAACCAATTGATGCTCGATACCGACAGCTCGTCGATAGGAAGATTCGACAGATCCTTCCTTGTCCACATGATCAAGGATTTCTTCCTTGTTCTGCTGGCTGTCACGATGCTCGAGTTCACGTTCAAAGCTGTGGGCGTCTTCTACAACTACAGCGTGAACGGGGCGTCAGAGGCGCAGGTTGTCGCCGATGATCTAGCCGAAAACGTCCGTTCGATCATGCGGAACGAAGGCGGGCCAGTCGCCGCTCGCACCATGTATCCGATCTTGCAAAAGAATTGGATGGAACTGGGCTACGCCGTCGCAATCGTTCCCTCTGATGTTACCATCCGCTCCATCAAGAACGGGTTTGACTTTGTTCCGGCCGGCATTCCGGAATCCTGGCCTGAAGGCGAATTCAAGAAGGCGGCGGTGCGGATCACGGCCGAAACCTTCTGCTTGTCGTGCCATACCGAGGCGCAGGTCGGCGATGTCCTGGGCACTGTCATCGTCCGCAATTATCTGGAACGCGATTTCGCGATCTGGTTTGAAGAAGTTCGCCTCGCGGCGGGCTTTGCTCTCGCCAAGATATTGTTGCATTCAGTGCTTCTGTTTTTGATCTTGCGTGTTCGGATGGAGCCGCTTTTGCGATTGCGCTCCGTGGTCAGCAATCTTTCGAAGGCTTACAGTGCGCTGGATCAGCGGGCGGAGATCCGGACGGCGGATAAATTTGGCGCGTTGGCGCGTGATCTGAACATTTTTCTTGATCGCATCAATCGTCTGATCGCCGAACTCAATCAAGTCCTGCTGCGCGTCGTGGCGGTGAATGATGATATCGTCACCGTCCAAGGCGATCTGCGCGGCCAGATCGACCGTGTGGTGACAGGCGTGCGGCGGCTGGAGCGGGACGCGATGATGGCCGCCAAGCGCGAGCCTCGCCTCTCGAACGATTGGTTCAAAGCGATTCGCACGTCGGTTCAGGCGCTGGACGACAAGCTCGCGCAGGCGGGCGAACTTCCGCAGGCAGGCGAATTGCTTGAGGCGCTGCGCGCGGTGATCGGACATGCCGAGACGCAACTGGCGACGTCGGAGAAGGTCTTCGAAAGCCTTGCCGCCGTTGGGGACGACACTGAAAACCTGAAAGGTGCCATGGCCGAGATGACCCGACTGGAGGAGCGCATGAAAACGATCATCGAGACGGGCGGCACCCTGGTGCGCCAGCTACAGCCGGAGGTCGATTAAGGGGCATGACGGCTTAAGGTGAGACACTGAGGTTAAGCGGAAGGCTCGCGGCGAGGCTCTGGTGCATGGAGGCCGTCGAGTATGGATTTCTCCCTGGTTCGTTGATCCTCAGGCGGCGCCGACGGAGTTGGGCCGTCCGAGGTCGAGCACGCGCTTTGCGCCTTGGTGGTGGTGGCCGTCGCCAAGGCGATCTTCGATACGCGGTCCCTCATCCTGCCGGCGCGCGGAAAGGCTTGAGGGTATCGTCACGTTAACTTGGATTGGCCATGCGAAGACGTCAGCGGTCCGTAAGTCGGACTTCATGCCGTTATCCGGACGCACTTCCGACACCAGCGCCGGATCGTTTCGTAGGAGACTACCACGCCCCGCTCCGCCAGCATCAGCTCGACATCCCGGAAGCTGAGACGGAACGTGAGGTACAGCCAAACGGCGTGACTGATGACTTCGACTGGGAGGCGGTGACGATGCCGCGCTCAGGACGAAAAATATCTCGGTATGGCGAAGTGTCGAATGCTATCTAGGTTGTGACTTGTCGGGTGGAATGATTCAGGAAGGCGCTCAGTTGGACGCGGAGGGTAGCAAGGCTTCCGCCAGCGGCGGCATCGACGTGGAGGCCGCTTTGGTGCGCTGCGCCCGCGGGGACCGGTCGGGTTTGCGTGACCTGTACGAAGCGGAAGCTCCCGCGATGCTGGGAGTCGCGCGCCGCATCCTTCGCAATACGGCTCTTCCCGAAGATGTCGTGCACGACGCCTTCGTCAGGATCTGGCGGCATGCCGGATCGTTCAACCCGGCAGCCGGATCGGGCCGCGCCTGGATGTACATGATCGTACGCAATCGGGCGATCACGGCGGCGCGTCTCGAAGCGCGTTCCGACACCGTGAGCGATATGGAGACACTATTGGCCGATGCCGCCGTGGTCGATCCGGATTCCGTGATCTCGCAACTTTCCCATAGCACGTCCCTGCGCCGCTGCCTGGAGACGCTCAGCCCAACGCGGCGGCAGTCCGTGGTGCTCTCCTATGTCCATGGCTTCACGCATGCCGAACTGGCGGGCCGCCTGGGGGTTCCGATTGGTACCGCCAAAGCCTGGATCCGGCGCAGCCTGCTTGCCTTGAGAGAGTGTCTGGGATGAGCGGGCGGATCGAGTCCGAAGAGCGGGATCTGCTGGCGGCCGAGTTCGCCATGGGGACCCTGGAAGGCGACGCGCTCGAGCGTGCGGAGCGCCTTGTGGCGGAGGATCCGACTTTCGCGCGCGATGTCGAGGCATGGCGCCAGCGGCTGGGCGCCCTGGACCGGACGGCGGCACCGGAGAAGGCGGACGACGCGCTCTGGAAGCGCATCGAGCAATCGCTGGATGGGGCGGACGATATCCGCACCGAGGCGGCCGTACCCGGTCATGCCCCCAAAGCGGCGGCGAACCAGAACTTCTGGAAGCGCTGCGCGATGGGAGGGCTGGCGGCGTCACTGCTGCTCGTCGTCGGGCTGGTCACCGCCGTCGCGACGTGGCCGGCGGAGCCCCTTTACGTGGCCGTACTGCTGGCCGACGACAGGCGTCCCGGTGCTCTTATCCAGATTTATGAGAATCAGGAAGTCAAGCTGGTCCCATTGCAGGAGTTCGCGATACCGGCGGAACGGGTCTTCCAGGTCTGGACCCTGCCGACCCCGCAAAGCGCCCCCGTCTCCATTGGCCTGCTCTCTCAAGCCCGGTCGATGCGCTTGAACCTGTCCGACCTGCCGTCGCCCGCCAGCGACCAGTTCTTCGAGATCACGCTGGAGCCGGCGGGCGGATCGCCCACGGGACTTCCCACGGGGCCGATCCTGTATAAGGGAAACGCGGCGGAAACATTCTGATCCGTCCCTTCACGGCGACGGCTCCGACGACGAAAAGATTGGTTAAAAAAAGTTGGTCCGCCTCTGCATCCGTTCGTGCGTCCGCCGGGTAGTCAAGATGTGGGTCCTTTGGGATCGCACCTTCGATCATCCGCGGCGGCCCTATCGGCCGCTCGCATCGAACAGGAGATTTCAACATGACGAATTACGGTCATCAGGGCGGCCGCCCAGGGTGGGGTCACGATAAGGACGACCATTTTCGCTTCGACATCTCCCGCGACAAAGCGGTCCAGCGCGATCTGGGCGACGGTAACGACACGGTTTCGATCGGTGCGGGACGCGGCGTCCCTGAAGTCCGGCTGACCTTCACGAGCAGCGAAGTCGGCAACGGCAGTTCGCGCGACAGCGATACGATGCCCAATCAGGACGGCGGCCTGGCGGTCCGGGCACAGGCTGAAAACAAGTCGGGAGACCTTGTCGGACCGGTCAGCCGTTTCGACGACGAAGGCATCAGCTTCGTCGGCAAGGGCAAGTTCACCTTCGACGTCCGCGACTTGGTCAGCGGCGTGGAGCGCGGCAACGATTTCGACGTGGTCAGGCTCGGGACCAAGGGCAACGACAAGTTCAACGAGAGCGGTTCCCACAAGGCCTATTACATCAATGCCGGCATGGGGCACGATCACGTGACCGGCGGCCGCGCCGACGACTTCCTGGTCGGGGGGGCCGGCAACGACCGCCTGGACGGGCGTGAGGGCGACGACTCCTTCATCGGCGGCGCCGGCGACGACACCATCATCGGCGGCAAGGGCGATGACCTGGCCATCTTCAACGTCGCCACCGATGGCGTCGACACGGTCGACCTCGGCAGGGGTTCCGATACCGTCAACGTCATGTCCCCTGCCGCTCCCCAGGTCCGGCTGACCTTCACGAGCAGTGAAGTCGGCAACGGCGGCGCGCGTGACAGCGACACGATGGCCAATCAGGACGGCGGGCTCGCGGTGCGGTTGCAGGCCGAGGATGCCGCGGGCAACCTCACCGGCGGGGTCAGCCGTTTCGACGACGAAGGCATCAGCTTCGTCGGCATGACGCTGGGTGCGACCTTCGACGTCCGCGATCTGGTCAGTGGCGTACAGCGCGGAGACCAGTTCGACGTCGTCACGCTCGGCACCAAGGGGAACGACAAATTCGACAACAGCGGTAAGGAGCAGTCCTACTACATCAACGCCGGCATGGGTGACGACCACCTGACCGGCGGCCTCGGTGACGACTTCCTGGTCGGCGGCGCCGGCAACGACCGGCTGAACGGCCGCGAGGGCGACGACTCGTTCATCGGCGGCGCCGGCGAGGATGTGTTCGTGTTCAGCGGCGACGCTGGCGACGACACCATTCTCGATTTCGTTTCGGGCACCGACACGATCGACCTCAGCGCCTACGGGATCGGTTTCGACGATGTCCAAAGCACCTCGATGGGCGCCGACACCGTGATCGGCGTCGATTCCAACGGCGACAGCGCCTACGACTTCCAAGTCACCCTGGTGAACGCCGGAGCACCGGTCCAGACCGACTACTTCTTCGGTTAAGGTCTTGGTCCGTCCGCCGTATGCCGGCGGACGGACCTTCCTTTTTTGGGAAGAGGAACGCCGTGTCGCAAGATAATGTTCTGTCCGATGCCCTCAGTCGGTGCCGGCGCGCCTTGACGGGAGTGATGCTGTTCAGCGCCGTGCTGAACGTCCTGATGCTGACCTCGTCCGTCTACATGCTTCAGGTCTACGACCGCGTCCTGTCCTCGGGAAGCGTCGAAACCCTTTTGTACCTGACGATCATCGCCGCCCTGGCGCTGCTGCTTCTCAGTCTGCTCGACACGCTGCGCAGCCGCATGCTTGATCGGGTCTCCACCTGGCTGGAAAGGCGTGTCGGCCCGTTCGCCTTCCGCCGGGCGCTCGACGCCAGTCTCAGCCAGCGCGACTATCAGGGCGAAAGCCTTCGGGATCTCGGTGCCGTCCGCACGTTCCTCGGCTCCGGCATCGCCACGCTGTTCGATGTTCCCTGGGTCCCGGTCTATCTCGCCGTCGTCTATCTGCTGCACCCGCTGATGGGGCACGTGGCGCTGGCCGGTGCCGTGATCCTGTTCCTGCTCGCTCTGGTCAGCGACCTCGCGGCCAGACGACCGCTCCAGGAAGCGAACCGGTCCGCGACCCAGAGCATGCGCACGGTGGACGGCGCCCTGCGCAATGCCGAGGTGGTCGACGCCATGGGCCTGACGGACGGCGTCCTGCGGCGCTGGGCCGGATTGAGCCATGGGGCGCTTTCCCTGCAATCCCTCGCGAACGACCGGGCCGCCGCCATCCAAGGCGCCGCCAAGTTCGTCCGGCTCTTCGTGCAGACGGCGATCCTAGGCGTCGGCGCCTGGCTGGTGATCCGGCAGGAAGTCAGCGGCGGCGCCATGATTGCCGGCTCGATCATCATGGGGCGCGCCCTGGCTCCGGTCGAGCAGGCGATCGGAACCTGGAAGCAAATGATCCAGGCCCGCGAGGCCTATGAGCGTCTGGCCGCATTCCTGGCGCTGCCGCCGCTGAGGGCGGAAGCCATGCCCCTGCCGGCGCCGGAAGGGCGGCTTTCGGTGGAGGGCGTCTGTTTCGGGCTTCCGGGGAAGCCGCCGATCCTGAAGGGGGTCTCCTTCAAGGCCGATCCGGGCGAGGCGCTCTGCATCATCGGTCCTTCCGCCGCCGGCAAATCCTCCCTGGCCCGGCTGCTGGTCGGCGTCAGGAGCCCGCGGACCGGCATCGTCAGGCTTGACGGCGCCGACATCTTCTCCTGGCCGAAATCCGACCTCGGACGGCATGTCGGATATCTGCCCCAGGACGTCGAACTGTTCTCCGGCACGATCCGGGAGAACATCGCCCGTTTGGAGGAAGCGGACCCGGCGGATGTCGTCGCGGCGGCGCGCATGGCCAATTGCCACGACATGATCCTGAAGCTGGATAAGGGCTACGACACGGAGATCGGCGAGGCCGGGGTCCGGCTGTCGGGCGGCCAGCGCCAGCGCATCGCACTCGCCCGGGCGGTGTTCGGCCGTCCCCGGCTGGTCATCCTGGACGAACCCAATGCAAGCCTCGACGCCGAAGGCGAGGAAGCCCTGAACCGGGCCATCGCGGCCCTGAAGGCCGGTGGCTCGACCGTCGTCGTGATCGGGCACCGGCCCAGCCTGCTGCAAGAGGTCACCAAGGTCCTCGTGCTGGTGGCGGGACAGGTCGAGATGTTCGGCCCGCGCGCCGAAGTCATGGACCGGCTGACCCGGCGCAATGTCCAGCCGGTGGTGGCCGGATCGCCGACGCGGGCGCAAGTGGCGGCCGGTTCGCGTTCCGCCATTGCCCAAGCCGCAACGCCAACGCCGGCGGAGTAAGAACATGAACGCCATCACGAGACGTGTCGATCCTCGGCCGGGCCAGCCGTCCGACCCCTTCGGCATCCCGGACCGGCCCGCCGTCGGGTCCCTGTTCCGGACCGGGGCCACGGCGATCGTGCTGTGCCTCGGCGGGTTCGGCGCCTGGGCCGCTCTAGCCCCGCTGTCGAGCGCCGCCATGGCTCCCGGCATCGTCCGGGTCGAGACAGAGCGCAAGACGGTGCAGCACCTGGAAGGCGGCATCATCGCCGAGCTGCTGGTCCGCGAAGGCGACCGCGTCACGGCGGGTCAGGTCCTGCTCAGGCTGGACGATCTCGAGGCGAAAGCCCTGAACGACCTGCTCAAGGCCCAGCGGAACGCCCTGGCGGCACAGCAGGCGAGGCTGATCGCCGAACGCGACGGCCATGACGACATACCGTTTCCGGAGTTCCTGCGCGAAGGAATGTCCAGCGGCAAGGTCGGTGAGATCGTTCGTGGCCAGCAACGTATCTTCGCCAGCGGACGTGAAGCGCTCCAAGGTGAAACCGATGTCCTGCTCCAGCGAATCGCTCAGTTGAACGCCCAAATCGAGGCCTTCAACGCCCAGGTGAAAGCGGGCGTCGACCAGCTTGCGCTGATCGAGGAGGAGGTCGCTTCCGTCAGGGTCCTGGTGGAGAAGGGGCTGGAGCGCAAGCCGCGCCTGCTGGCACTGGAAAGAAACGCCGCCTATCTCACCGGTCAGCAGGGGGACTATGCCGGCCGCATCGCGCAGTCGAGGGAGACGATCGCTGGCGCCCGGATGGAAATCCTCAATGCCCGCCGCACCCGTGTCGAGAGGGCCGCGCTGGAACTGCGCGAGGTCGAAACCCAGCTGGCCCAGGTCGAGGAGCGGCTTGCCGAGGCCGGTGTCAAGCTGGGACGGCGTGAAGTCCTGGCGCCCCAAGCCGGCACCGTCCTCGATCTGCGCTACCATACCCTTGGCGGGGTGGTTCCCCCGGGCAACGAGATCCTGGATATCGTGCCGAGCGACGAAAGGCTGATGGTGGAGGCACGCCTCAGCCCGACCGATATCGATGTCGTGCACGACGGCCTGACCGCCAAGCTGGTGCTTTCCGCGTTCAAGAGCCGGACGACGCCGCACATCGATGGCCGGGTCGTCCAGGTCTCAGCGGATGTCCGGCACGACGAGCGTACCGGCGAACCCTATTACATGGCGCGTGTCGAGGCCGACGCTCGGCAATTGGCCGGCCTGGAGGGGATCGGGTTGACGCCCGGCATGCCGGTCGAAACCATCATCCACACTGGAGACCACACCTTCTGGACCTACCTCGTCCAGCCCTTGACCGACAGCTTCAGACGGGCTTTCCGGGAACAGTGATCATGTTGGCATCTTCAAGAGAATCGTCGACCTCAAAGGTCACTGCTCTCATGGCTTCGCAATGGAGCGACGTTGTTGGACTTTGGTGCGGAAATGAGGTGGTGGGCGGATTTCGCGCTTTCCCGCCACGGTCAGGCGACCTGGCGGGACACCGGCATGCCGGAGCCAGTCATGATGTTGATGACTTTGCAGGCGACATTGGCCTCGGTCCTCCGTGTGGGCGGAGTGCGGGCATGGAGGCCGCGACCGATCACCTTCCCGTACCGGAACATCGCCACCTCCGCCAAAGAGCGTTTTCCATAGTTGACCGCTTGCCGCCACCCCAGCCGACCACGCTCCC
This sequence comes from Skermanella stibiiresistens SB22, assembly GCF_000576635.1. Taxonomy (GTDB): domain Bacteria; phylum Pseudomonadota; class Alphaproteobacteria; order Azospirillales; family Azospirillaceae; genus Skermanella; species Skermanella stibiiresistens. Next base: position 110,850 of record NZ_AVFL01000006.1, on the reverse strand, counting down.
CGATCATCTCGATGTGTCAGTCGCGCTGGGTCGGGGCGTTTCCGGCCCCGCCGACCGTTCGCCTCAGGCGTCATCCAGACAGTCAGGCTGCCCCGCTGGCGCAACGCCGCGTCGTACTCCGCCCCATTGTCGATCTTCTAGCGCGCCTTCGGGATCCTGTGACGACGCGGTTCATTCGCCTTGTACGGCATCAGCGCCCTTGGGTTCAGCGGACGACCTCCATACCGACCCGCCTGCCAACGCGACGGCTCCATGGTTATTTTCGCGCCAAGGTCCTTGGTCGATATACAACCGCAAACTCGGTCACCGATGTTCGGATCCCCCAGGGCCGCTCCGTCCGCAGCGGGATGCGAGGGGGTTCAACGGGTACGCCCATCCTTGGTCACGATCACGGCGTTGCGCAGCAGGGTCATGGGGGGCGGCAACCGCAGGCGCTTTGCCGTGTCGATGTTGATCAGGTAGGCGTAGTCTTTCAGGCTGGCGACTGGCAGATCCTCGGCGCGAATGCCGTTGAACAGGATCTTCTCGGCTTGACTGCCCGCCAGCAGACCGACGACGAAGTTGGGGCTGACGACGCCGAGCAGCCCGGTGCCCTGGCGGATCGGAACCTCACCGGCAGCGGCGACCGGCAATCCGGCCGCGACCGCCGCCTCGGTGAACGCCACCACGTGGGACAGCAGGAACGAACTCGATCCGATGTAGACGAAGTCAACCCGAGCCGCCGCCAACTGACCGATCACGTCCGGGATCGCGGCGGGGTCGGGACGGCCCGCCTCGTCGGTGGGAAACCGCACCTCCACCAAGTCGAACGCCATCGGCCCCGCGAGCGCCCGCAGGCGCTTGACGGTATCGACGGCGTTGGCCTCGTCCGCGTTGAAGGCGACACCGAGGCGCCGCATCGGACGATACCGGCGGATGGCGTTGATCTGCACATCGTCGGGCACCACGCTCAAGGATCCCGCGATACCCGGACGGCCAGACCCCAAGGGACCTGTGGCAAGCCCCGATCCGATCGGATCGGTCACGTTCGCGAAGACCGCCGGAGCGCCAAGGGGTGCGCCAGGGGCCGCGAGCGTGCCGAGCGCCGCCACCGACACCGTCGTTCCCCAAGTCAACACCAGATCCCAATGCCCGCCCCTGACCTCATCGACCAAGACCGCCAGGCGATGGCGATCCTGCCCCGCGTCCATCGTCTCGAACTCGACCGCACGGTGGTGCCGCTCGAACCAACTTTTGAAGCCCTCGCACAACTCCTCGCAGCCGCGCCATAGCAACATCGCGACTCGCTTGGGCGAGTTGGCGGTGGCTGCCTGGGTTGGCTCATCCGCGCAGGCCGATGTTGGACTGGCTATCGTCAGGAACGCCGCCATCAGGATCTTCGCGACCGAAGTCGCCGCCACCGCTGTGGTCAGGGTGGTTGAAGAACTCTTGATCATCTCACATCACCAACATGGGCTTGGGGATGAACGTGGTGATCAGGTCCCTAAACGCCGCCATGTCCACCAGCTTCAATCCCCGCGCCGCGAAAGCGTCGAGTTCCTGGCGGTTCGGGTAATAACAGAGCTTGTTCGGCAACACGCCCGGCTCCCATTCCTCGACCAACCTCCCGGTGTGGATCCGGTCCACCAAGTCGGCCATCCTGGCGGCGCCGACCCGGTGCAGGTCGATGTTGGCCATGTGAGCCGAGACGGCGGTGTCGACCGGCACCTCGCGCGCCATCACGATCGAGCCCGCGTCCAGTTCCGGCACCATGCGATGGATCGTCACCACGAAGGACCGATCACCCTGGAGCATGGCGTGGAAATGCGGGAATAGACCTGCGAGCCGCGGCAGCGCGCCGGGATGCATGTTGAAGGCGAGGTTCGGCATTCCCGGCAGTCCCGGCGGGATCTGGAAGCTGTAGCGGATCGACAGCAGGATATCCGGCCTCATCCGCTCGACGGTGGCGGCGAAGATCGGATCGTCGGATGACCTGATGACATCCATCCCCACCCCACGCGCCGCCAGCCGCGGGAATGTCAGCAGATCGGCGTGGTCGATCTGGTGCGACGCGACCAGCAGGTCGACCAGCGGCTCGACCACGCCGATCGGGAAATCCCGTTCGACGAACTTGACCTGCGCCAGCTCGGGGGTAGACTCCTCGATCGGCCGGGTCCGCTCCGCCAGCATCACGTGAACCTCGTGCCCGCGCAAGGCGGGTAGCAGGACGTTCATCGCCACCATCGACGTCAAATCGCGCTTCGTGCAGACGAGGATCTTCATCGCGCCCTCCCAGGCTGGATTTCACGCGGCTCCCGGTGTTCGCCCCGCAGCACCGGAAACACCAGGGCGATGGCCCCATGGCCCAGGGACGCGATGACCACGAAGGCGCCGATCGCACCGATCGCGGGGCCAAATCCGATCGACACCGCGATGGCGGCCGCCGCCGCCGGCCCGACCACGCTGCCGATGCGTTCCATCATGCGCAGCACGCCGAGCATGGTGGTCTTGCCATGGCGCTCCGCTTCCCGCTGGCAAACCTTGGTGGCGAAGGCCACGCCCGACGCCACGCAGAGCGCGTGGCCCAGTCCCAGGCTCGCCACGATCAGCAGGATCAGGTGGGTCTCGTCCGTCTTGCCCAAAGCCCAGGCGCCCGCGCCGGACAGGACGCCGCCCAGCACCATCAGCGCGAAGTGGGCGTTCCGACGATCCGCGAAGCGGGCGGCCATCGGCCCCGCCGCTATGTTGATGAAGGAGTAGATGATCAGGACACGCGCGATATCCGCCTGTCCCGCCCCGATCTCGGAAAGCCGCAGGGGAACCAGGTAAAACAGGATGCCCGTCAGCGCGACCTTGGATGGGATCGCCGCCAGCAGGAGGAAAACCAGGAAAGCCGGATTGACCAGCATGTCGCGCATCGCGGCGAGGAGACTCGATTTCCGGGTGACCGGATGGACATCGGACGGCGGCACCATGCGCCATGCGATCAGTCCGGAAAGAGCCGCGATGGCCGCCGACGCCGCGAAGGCCACGTTGGGCCCGACACGATCGGCGACGATGCCGCCGACCGCCGTGCCGCAGATGCTGGCCGTCATCAGCGCGCCGATGAAGATCGTCACGGCGAGCGACCGCTTGGCCTCGCCCGCCGCCGCGATGATGTGGCTCTGGCACGCGATGGTGATGATGGCGTAGCCCAAGGCGGTGAGACCCCGTCCGCCGATCAGCCATGCCGAATCCCGGGCCAGGGCGCACAGGACATAGCCGGCGATGGCCGGCGCCAGCCCCAGGATCATCATCCGACGCGCGCCGTACCGGTCGGCCAGACGGCCGCAGGACGGGGTGGCGAGCGCTATCACCGCCATGTAGACGGTCAGGGGCATGGCGGAGATGGTTTCCGCGGAAAGCCCGAACGCCGGTTCCGCGAGGCTGCGGCTGAACACCGGCAGGAAGGCCTTCTGCATCTCATCCGCCAGGACGAATAGCACGAGCGGCAGCCGGACATCCCACGGTGAGATGGACTTGAGCATCCGAACACCGTCGGGATGGATCGCGAACCGTCCGAGGAGGTCCGCAAGCCGTTTCGCGAGACGCTGGCGAGCGTCCGCGTCACCGATTTCGGCCACCCTGCGCGTCAGGTCGGCGACGCGGTCGTGGATCGACGCGACAGCCCGGTCCATCGACGCCAGCGCCTTGGACACCTCATCGGCGCCGGGCAGCCTCACCGAGGCGCTGATATCGCCATGCGCCACCCGTGACAGTTGGTCGATCAGCAGGTTCAGGGGTTCGGCGATCCTGCGCATGATCAGGACCAGCAGGATCTCGAACGCCAAGAGCAGACCGATCAGCAAGGCGGTCGCGACATCGAGCACCAAAGCCTCGAACTGCGCGTGGACGAAGGCTGGATCGTTGGCGACCAGGATCGCCGCGGCCACCGTGCCGCGCGAGCTCGCCGTTCCTCCATCGCCGGTCTTGGGGCACAGCGGCACGACGATCCCCTGGACCGGCGTCGCGACCACGATCGGATCGGCGGCGCAGTCGAGTCCGTCTGGCCGGGCGGGCATCACGTCGGGCCGGGTTCCCGGCGTCGCCGAGATGACATTCCAGCCGTCGTCCAGCACCGCCGCGTAGAGCAGGCCTCGATGGAGTGCCAGGGAGTCGGCCATGAATTCCTCCATGCCGACGAAATCGCGTGGCTCCAAGCCGAGATCCATCGCCTGAGTGGCCGTCGCGTCGATCGTGGCGGCCGCGATCCGGGCGTTTTGCAGCAGTTCCGGTCCCAGCACCCGCTCATAGACGCGCAAGGCGGCGACGCCCGCCACAACGGTCGCGATCAGCAGCACGGCGACGCAGAGGATCACCACCCGGCCGCGGGATGCCCGCAGCAAGCTGGTGACCTCGCCTCCCGCCGCGGCGTCGACCGCGTCGAGCGAACCGGGGGCCGCCAACGCCTTCGAGCCGATCATGGTTTCCGAGGCGGTCATCGAGCACCGGCCATGACGGTGGTCGGAGCGCCGGCAAGGTGGCCTGCCGCGGCGCCGGCGGCGGCGATATCCACCTCGATCGCGTTGAGGTCGGCGTTCACCCGTTCCAGCTTGCCCAGCGCCGCGGCGCCGATTCCGCCCAAGGCATCGTTCGGGACCGTCTCATCCGGGAATTCGATCATCTGGCCAATCCGGCGCAGGACGAGTGATAGCCCATGGCAGGCGACGACGGCTCCGGCTCCCGTCGCCAGGATCGCGAACGCCAGCACGCTCGCCGACAGGATCAGCACCTCGCCGAAGCTGTCATGGACCAGCGTGTTCCGGTAGGCGCTGGATGCCGCGATTCCGACATATCCGGTTATCTTCCCCAGCGGATCATGGATGCCGGTCCAGACGATCAGCATCTCCCCGGTATCGACGACATGGTGCGGATTTCCCTTCTTCGTCGTGGCGGCCCCCCGCGTCTCGGCGGCAGCGGCCCAATCCAGCCCTCCACCGGCTTGGTGAAGCACCTCGCCCTCGGGGCCAACCACCGCGAGCGCCACGATCTGCGGGTCGAGCGGCAGGGTCGAACCCAGAATCTCGGCGCTATTGCCGATCTGCCCCAAGGGCAGGCCCAGCCGCACCGTCGATTCGAACACGTCGCCCAGATCGTCGGCCAAGGCGAAGAGCCGCGACTCCGTCAGGTCCAGCAGGATGCGCACGAACGCATGGCGGCTGACGATGACGGAGGTCGCGATCGACAGGGCGAGAATGAGCCCGATGCTGCCAGTGACCCGTAATGCCAGACGCAACGATACCTCCACCGCTGTCTTGAACTCAGGTTGAGTCGAATATTTCGATAATTGCACCGAAGAGGTTAAACCTTTCGATCTTTATCGATTGAAAGGCACCAGGGCCATCGTCCGCATCCGCGTCACGACCCTCCGCTCGGCCGGCGCCATGATCAGTCCAAGGCGTCCCAGGACCCCTTGGGGACCAATGATCTCATCGCCGGCGATGAATTCGGCCAAGTCGCGCAAGCCCCTGACCTTGCCCCGGCCGCGGCCGTTCCGCATCCGATCGGCCTTGGCATAGACGAAGAGCGGGCGGGCCGCGGGATAGCTGCCGGACACCACGCCCAGGATCGTTGGCCGCTCGCCGTCGATCAGGACTGGTTGGAGATTGGCGTTGTCATGTTGGAAGACGGAGTTGCCGACCAGTCCGACCGCTCCGCGCCCCAGGGTCCGCGTGATCTGGCGTTGATCGAGTTCGGAGACGATGCCGGCATCGTCGCGGATCGAGCCACAGGCGGTGGTCCGGCTGGCCGCGTCCCGCATGTCGCGGATCCCGGGCCGATCGCGGCAGGCCATGATCAGGATGCGCTCGCGGATGATGTCGAACGCGGGATCGTCGGGCGGCGGCATCAGGACACGGACGTCCTCACCGAACTCCGCGACGCCCGCGTCAGCCCAGCGGGCTGGCCGGGAGCCGTTCGCCGCCACCAGATCGAAGAGTTGATCAGGGGTGAGGTCGAGCGCCGGGCCATCCCGCCGCGTGACGAAAACGGCGACTTCATAGCCGATCGGAATTTCAACGATATCCCCGGCCTCGGCCCGGCGGCATCGCCCGAGTTCGGCATGCGACATGCGACGGCCGGCGACCACGACATCCGGACCGGCGTTCACCGCGCTGCAGAATTCGTCGAAGGCCGATCGGGTCGGTGTTTCCGTCACACGGGGGATCGGCGCCTCGAATCGGGCCGCGAAAGCCGCTGCGATGGCGTCCGAGACGACGGCGGTTTGGCCGGAGGTGGCGATGGTGATCACTTCACGGGGCTTTTCGCTCGATGCCCGCGCTGGGGCGGTGAAGGGCGCCACACCAAGCAGCCAGGTCGCGACCGCCAGCATCGCCAGTCTTCGGGCCGATTTCGCGTGGGTCGATCTTGTTTCGAAGGTCATGGCTCGCTCCTCTTGAAGCCGCCTGGCCTTATGAGGTCAAAATAGTTAAAATTAAGGTTTATTCCGACTCTATGCCGAAGATTTGGCGGAAAGTTCGCCATACGACCGACGGAAGCTCGTTCGCGTGATTGGAAACGCTTCGGAATATCGGGCCGCCGGAATGTCCGAGGTGCTTGGTGGGTAAATTTTTAAAGGTTATGGTTTTAAAGTCTTTACACATTACTTTGGAGGAAGCGTGCGGCAGTTATGCAAGCAGGGCGCGCGTGCCATCGTCGCGGCGGCTTTTCTGCTGGTGGCCGGCATGGCGGAAAGCCAAGCCGGACGCTTCCTGGATGACCGTGACTTCGAAGAGGCCATGGCGTTGGGCCGGATGAGCGCCGGGGACCGCGACTGGACCAGCCCATCATCCAGCGGGACACCGACGCCGGCTACCTTGACGGTGATGGACGATCAGTCCGCCGCCGACGAAACGATCGGGGATCCGGCGGAGGAGGTCAACCGTTTCGCCCACCTGTTCAACCAGCAGGTCCGCCGGTTGGTGCTGGAGCCGGTGTCGGAAGCCTATGTGGAAGCCACCTCCGCTCCGGTGCGCCAAGGGGTGTCGAACGTCTTCTCGAACCTCAGGGAGCCGGTTTGGCTCGCCGGGCATGTGCTCAAGGGCGATTGGGGAGCGGCGGAAACGACGGCAGCGCGGTTCGCCATCAACACGACGGTGGGTTTGGGCGGCGTCTATGACGAGGCCGCCCGCCACGGGATGGAGGCCCGCAAGGCGACGATCGACGAGGTCTTCTGCCACTATGGCGTCGGCCCTGGTCCCTATGTGGTGCTGCCCATCCTGGGGCCATCGTCCGCGCGGGATCTGACCGGCAGGGTCCTGACGATCATGGCGCAATACGCGGTGCTCGGCGCTTACTTGATTCCCTACCGGATCGCCGACGTCACCATGCAATACATCGCGGTGCGGAACGACCTGCGATCCCTCGACCAGCAGGCCCTCGATTCCTACGCGGCGGAGCGCAGCGTCTTCGCGCAGCTTCAATCCCTATCCTGCGGCGAGCGCCTGACGGTCGAGTCGCGGCTGTTCGCGCAGTAAAGGAAAGGAAGGCACGATGTTCAGTTATCCAGGCGTAATCGTCCGCTGGCTGATATCCATGTTCATCGTGTTCGGCACCTTCAATCCCTCGGGCTACTCGTATGTGCATTGGCTGCTGCGGCGGGACGACCAGCCGTGGTCGCTGAAGATCTTGGCCGGTATCCTGCTCGGCTGCGTGGTCGCGACATTCCTGCTCGCGACCGTCCGGTCACTGGGCGTGCGCGGCATCGTCGCGATGGCGGGCCTGCTCATCGCCGCGACTTGGACCCTGATCGACCTCGGATTGCTCCGTGATCTTTCGCAGGGTGCCTACCTTACGATCGTCCTGTTCGCCTTCGCCAGCATTCTGGCACTGGGTGTCTCATGGTCCAACCTGACCTTGCGCGTCACCGGCCAAGTCGATTCGAACGATGTCACGCTCAGGTGATCACCGGTCGGCTGGTGATGGTCCAGGCTGGTACGGGTCAGGGCGGCAGGTCATGATCCATCAGTTCCTCGATCCGCTCGACGATCCGGAAGAATGGCCGGTTGTCGACCAGGCTCATGATGACGGCGTTCTCGGCCAGCATGTCGGCGATGTTGTTGCCGGTCATCGCCGGGCTGCCTGGATACGAGAATCGGATGTACCGGAAGAACAGCATCGGAACGTCCAGCTCGATGCTGGAGATCTGGTCGATCCGGACCGTCCTCTCGACGAAACCGCCCTCGAGACCGAACAGGGTGACCAGATAGCCGAACCATCCGCCGCGCAGGATGCGCAGGCGATTGCCTTCGAGTTCGAGGTGCCCGCCGAAGCCGCGCGCGACCATGATGGTCTCTTCATGTCTATGCAACGCCACACCCGCGCTTCGTGCCACCGTGCCGTCGCCGATCATAACCCCATGCGGCGCGAATGGCATCAACCCCATTCGAACGATTGGGTAGGCGCATCGTGAGTGGGGGCGCCCATCGGCACGCCAGCATCGATTGGAGAGGTCTGCTCGTTCGCCTGCTCGTGGTCGAGGCGGGGACGCTGGCGACCTGGAACCCCTCGGGTTATTCGCTGATCGGCTGGCTCATGGTCGACGATGGCTGGAGCCTGGCCGTCAAGATCGCGGTCCTGGTCTTGGCGGTCGTGGTGGCCGGTTGGGGCGTCCTGACCACCTTGGCGGCCCTGGGCCGAGGCGGCGTCGCCGTGGCTTTGGCGATCGTGGCGGTGCTGACCTGGATGGTTGGTGAAGCGGCACCGGCGGACGACCGGATGATGGTCCTGTCCTGGTGGTTGCCATTTTCGGTCGGACTACTGGCGACCGGCGGCATCGCCTGGGCGTCGTTCGTGACCCGCCTGACCGGCCAAAGCCAGAAACGCTACATCTCCGGTTATAAGAGCCGGTGACACATCCTCCTTCTTGCCAAATTTCGCGAGCCGCGACCGTGTCGCCTCAGTGGTGCGAAGCGTAGCGCCGCTTTTGGTAGATAGCGGCCGCGAGCAAGAATACCCAAAAGTTAAGAGCGTTGGCCGACCAAAGGAAGAGCGAGACCAGATAGACCGTCAGGAACGCCGTCGAGAAGACCACGACGGGGATCGCCAGCAACACTCTGGCCAGTTCCATCCCGCGGATCGTTGTCAGCGCAACGGCACCGGCGATCACCACCAGGGTGGCCGAGCCGAGCGTCATAGTGTCCAGCAGGGGATCGGGCAAGCCGATGAAGGCTCCGATCGACAGTTCGCCCAGCCGATAGCCCACCGGATCGGCGCGCGCTGCCAGGAACTGAAGCGCCGACATGTTCCAGAAGCTGCCATCCTCGAACAGCAGGGTCGGATCGTAGACCCACGCCTCGTCCCGATGGTAGAGCGCACCGATGCCCAGCACGAAGCCGCCCAGCTTCGGCAAGGCGGCGAGCGCCGGGATGCGGAAGAAGACCTGGGGTGCCACGAGATGCGTCACCCCGGCCGAGATGCTCAGCACGGCGATTGGCAGAAGCAGGGCGGCCAGCGCGAAAAGGGCCGGCAAGACGATGGGAAAACGCTCGATCATCGCCGGTCAATCGCCAATCAGACGACTGATCATGCCGCGAACGCTTCCGATCGCGATGTCCAGGCGTGTTGGGGGTGGCCGCAGCATGACGACCGGAGCCTCGTCGGGGTCCGGCAACCGAGCCTGAATGCTGGACAACAGTCGGTCGGTCCGCTCGAAGCCCTCGCGCGCGAGAGCCACCTGACGATCCAGATCGCCGCGCAGACTGCTCAGGGCGCGATCCACCGCGCGGAAGCGATCCTCGATTGACTCGACGGATCCGCCGCCCACCGCTCCGCCTGGTTCTGGCGGCGTGGCGGGTCCCTCCTGGCTGGGCGGCACGGGAGATGGCACGGGAGCGACCAGCCCGGCGGCGACATAGCCGAACAAGCGGCCATCCCGGGCCACGGCGATCCAGGGGCGGCCAACCACGATCCCCGGCGAGTCGAGCACGGTCCCAGGTGGCACTGTGACGACCACCGGCGCCGATGTGGATGGCTCGGCTCGAACATTGATCCGGCGTTCGGCGCGAACGCTGGGCGCCCCCGCCGACAGCCGTATCCGCGACGCCTCCGCGACCGGTGGAGACGCCGCGCCGGCATCGGTCGAGGTCGGAGCCGCCAACGCCATGCCCGGCGCCAAGGTCAAGGCCACGAGTGCCAAGCCGCGGATACGACCCCCGCGCATCAGGTCTTGTCCACCTGGCGCTCGGCCGCCAGCAAGTCTGTCAGCCTCCGCACGTTCTGTTCGAAAGCCAGCCGTGACTTGGCGCGAACTATCCAGTCGGCCACCGCCGGTTGCGCGTGCTGGTCGCTTGTCATCGCGATCCGGATGGCGGTCGCCAGATCGGAATCGATCGAGCGATAGGCGTCGCGGAGCATCGCGGCGGGGCTCTGCTGGTTGAGCGGCAAGCCGAGGGTTTCGCCGACATCGTTGACGGTGCGGTTGAGGAACGTCCTGACCGTACGGACGGCGTCCCGCGCTTCCGGCGCCGAGGCCTCCTCGATCTGGCCCGCGATACGACTCAGGTCTGTTTTCAAGCCTTGGCGGGAGATGGCGGCGCCCGCCGTGGCCTTGCCAAGCTCGCCAGCGGCGGCGGCGGTTTCCGGTATGCTCGACGCCAGCGTGACCAAGCGGCCGATCTCGTTCGGCGGGACGGTCGAACCCGCCGCCGCGACCGCCAAGGACCTGCTCGCCATGTCGGCGGCCGCGACTCGGGCCAGCGCGCCCAGGCCAGCCTCGATCAAGGTTATCCGCTTCTCCAGCGCGCCGACTTGGCTGGAAGGCTGGATGCTGGCGGCTAGGTCGGACCGCAGCTGCGTGACCGCGGCGCCGAGCTTTCCGACCACATCCGTCGTGTCCCGCGACGCCGATGTCGTGGCCTTCACCTCCCCAGCGAGCGCCACGACCGATTCGGCGGCGGTTCGAACCGCCGGCTGGTGGCGCAACAGGATCCAGCCGGTCGAGCCGACCGACGCCGTGAGTGCCAGCAGCGAAAGGAAAACCGCGACGGTCGCCCCGCCGCCGCCCGACCGCGCCGGCGGGGCGACCATCATCTCCGATCGGCCCTTGTCGTTTGGCGAAACGGTGTCATGGGCCACCGTGTCATTGGTCGCGGAGTCATTGGCCGCGGTGTCATTGGCTTCAGTCGTCATCGCTCTCTCCATGGGTTTCAAGTCGATTCGCAGTCATGGCGATCGTCAAACCGGTGCGGATCAGGCCCCTATCGGAGTAAGGCGGCCTTGAGCCGAAAGCTTCATTCCAGAACATGCCCCGTTCCTGAAAGGTGGCGAAACCCTTCGCGAACTTTCCAATGTCCTTCTCCGACAGATAGTTTCGCACTGTGTGTCGAGCCGATTTTTATCGTCGTCAGAGACCATCTTCCCGCCAAGGTAAAGGATTTATTCGTATGGTGTAATTCAAAATAATTATAGATAGTATCTTCCAGATGGTTTCGCAGAGCCGTTTTGGCCGCCAGCCGAGGATTTGATGACGAATTCGAGCCAAAACATATCAGGTGATACCATTGAGCGGCCGCGTGTCGGCGCGCCACCTGATGATGTGATCGGGGCAGCCGCCGGACACGCCGAGTCACCAATGGTGGCCAATTCCGCCGTACCGGATACCGGGTCGGCTCCCGAGTCGCTTGGACGAAGTTCGATTGGCGCGTCGCGGGAGACCGGCGAGGCGGGACGCGGCACAACTCCGGAGTGGGATTTCCCCATAAGGCACCCCGGTGCGGACGATGCCGGACCACGTAGGTCGCCTCCGCCGAGGCGCGCGGGCAAGGCTCCTCTGGCGATCTCCAGCTTGGCGTTTTGCGTCTCCCTGATCGCCTTGGGTGGCCCCACCATCAAGCCGTGGATAGAGCGCCACGTCGATGTGCCTCCCCGTTACGCCTTCCTGCTCGGCGACGGTGGCGTGGCGGAGTTGGCGGCGCGCGCCGATGCGTTGGACCGTCGCCTCGACGGTGTCGCGGGAAGGATCGACGCCATCGAGGCGGTCGGCGGCAACGTCAATGTCGCGGCGCTGCGCATCGAGCGGCTTGAGCGCGCGGAACCGGCGATCGGCACCCGGCTTGGGGATATCACCGCCCGGATCGACGCCTTCGCGACACGACTCGACGCGGGCGAAGCCCGTCTCAACGCGACCGCCTCGCTCGATCAGATCAACGAACGGGGCGCCGCCCTACAGGCCAGCCTGGCCACGGCGGCGGCCGATCATGAAAGGCGCGTCTCGGCGCTGGAAGCCGATCTCGCGGCCAGCCGATCGCAACTCGCGGCCGCCCAAGCCGATCTGTCGGCTTTGACGGGCAAGCTCGACGCCGCCGCGCTGGCCGTCCAGTCCGAAACCGCCACGGCGTTCGAGGAACTGCGGCGCACCGACGCGGCGCGCGCCAGGACGACGCGGATGGCGCTGGCCGTCCAGCAGCTTGGCGCCAAGCTCCAGACCTCCCGCCCGTTCGAGCGGGAGATGGATGTGATCCGGCGCCTCAGCGCCGGCAATCCCGCGTTCGCGGAAACGGTGGCGGTACTCGGCCAAAGCGCGGGCACGGGCGTCGCCACCTTCGGCGAATTGCGCGAGAGCTACAGTTCTTTGGTGGCTCCGCGCATCCTCACCGCCGTCGCCGCCACCACCCAGCGAGGCATCGGCGATCGTCTCGGGTCCTGGCTGGAATCGGTGGCGGCCGCCGCCGGGGCCGAAGCGCCTCAAACGGCCTCGCCGGAACAGCAAACGTTGGAAGCCGCCGCCCGACGCCTCGCCGAAAGCGACCTCAAGGGCGCCGTCGAGTTGATCTCCCGCATGGGAGCTCCCGCCAGCATCGTCGCCCGGCGCTGGCTCATCGAGGCGAACGCCCGTCTCGCGGTCGATGACGCCACCGCGGCCCTCCTCTCCCTCACGCTCGATCCCGTGGTCGAGTGATGAACTCCCCTCCACAACCGGCCCAAGGAACGATGACATGAAAACACGCGCGTTCACCGCAGCCCTTATCCTCGCGGTCAGCCTCGCCCAGCCGGCGCTGGCGCAAGCGATCGACCCAGTCAATCCACCGTCGGCGGGCCCATCGCTGGAGAGCCCCATTCCCTCTCCGTTGCCCCGGCTCAACACGCCGTCGCACGAGGCGGCCAAGCCGGATGGCCGCCTCCTCGCGATCGGCTTGGGCGCGCTGGGTGGCGTCGTCGCCTTCAATCTGGCGACGGGCGGACTATCGGCTCTTCCCCTGATCGGCAGCGCCGGCGCCGCGACCGGCGCCCTGTCGGCGAGCGAGGGGGCCGTCGCCATCAGCCGGGTCTACGCGGTATCCAGCTCACTCGTCGGCGCGCTGGTCGCCGATTGGCTGACCTCGCCAGAAACGGTTGCGCCGGTCAAGTCCGGCAAGCTGTCGACCGCCGTGGCGTACCGCGTGATGCCGTGATGGCCTGAACCAGCTTCGCCGTCAGTGACGCGCCAGTACCCTTGAGGGTGACGGACCGCGTTATCGGCGGCTCCCTGTTCCTGGACGGTGGATCACTTCGAGGGATATGCCGTATCCGATCGCTGGCATACGACCATCATCGGCGCGGCATATACCAAAATATTTACTTCTTCGCGGTTAACCTCGAATCGACCGCGCACTGAACGTGATCCGCTTTTCCCAAGTCGATCAAGACCAGATCTGATCAGGTGGCAGCATGGACTTCATTACGTTTCCTCTAATCGCGATCATGTCCATCTTCGGGCTTGGACTTTACACCGGGTACGACAGTGTCGTGTTCGACCCGATCTCCGCGCCGAAATGGGCGCAGGAGCAGGGGTATAGCCCGCGCGTCCTGACCCGACAGTTGACCGACGAGATCCGCGCGGTCCGCATGGGTGCCGGTTCCCGACTTCGCAGCATCGACCTCGGTAACGAGGACAAGGATGAATCGCTCGCCGAGATCGGCGAGTATTTCGAGATCCAGGTGCTGGTCAACGCCGCCCGGAAGTATGTCGGCGTCGTCAAGATGACGATTTCCGGCGAGCTGTACGATATCGATGACGACCACGTCATGCTGCGCATCCGGATCACCGATCGGGCCGGCAAGGTGCGCGCCAACCAGTTCACGGGGACGCGCGCCGAGGTTCCGGCATTGCTGAGGCAGGCCGGCTTCGAAACCGTCAAGGCCGTCGATCCGTACATCGCCGCCTTGTATGTACGCTCGACCGAACAGAAGGGTGGATCCACGGACTTCGCCAAGACCTTGGAGATGATCGAGTATTGCTTCGCGGCGATGCCCGCCACGGAGCAGCCGCTGATCTATAATCTCTGGGGCCGCACCCTGTTCCTGCAGAAGAAGTACGAGGAGGCGATCAACATCTTCGGTCGGGCGATCGAGATCGATCCAACCCTTTCGCTTCCCTACCTCAACATCGGCCAGTCGCTCAATCGGTTGGAGCGGCCCATCGAGGCGCTCGACATGTTGGCCGTGGCCGCTCGGATCGAGCCCAACGCGGTCCTGATCCGGGAAGAGCGGGCGACGTCCTACGAGGCTCTGGGCAGGCGCGACGACGCCATCACGGAGCTGTCGATCGCGACCGAGATGTCGCCAGACAGCGCGAACCTCCACGCCCGTCTGGGTCGCCTGCTGATGGCGGCCGGCCGGACCGACGAAGCCTCCTCCGCTCTCCGCCACGCCCTGAGGCTGGCTCCCACGGACCGGTCGATCAGCGGCGATCTGGAGAAAGCGATGAAACCGAGGCAGACCTGATGTCTGTCCGCTTGTTGACGGCCGCCGTGCTGGCCACTTGGTCGACTCCAGCCGCGGCGTCCATCACGCTGCTGGGTGGGGGACCGCCGGGTTCCATCGTGGAGGCGATCGCCGCCGCGGTACCCGGCGTCCTGCCCCCCGGCACGTCGATGATCGTGGAGAAGCCGGTGGCGGGATCCGATCCGCTCGCGGCACTGGAACGCGGGGAGGTGGCCGCGGCCCTGTTGCACGGCGACACCTTCCGGATGGCGGCGCGGCGTTCACCCGCGATCGCCGACCTGGAGTTCTTTCCGCTCAGGCGCGCCTGCTTCGTGATGCTGGTTCCCCTGGGTCGGCGGGATGGAGCCACGGCGGTGCTGGCTTCCTCGGCGACGGCGGAGGGCGGGGCGATCGACATCGGCGCCGCCGGCTCGCTCACCGCCGGCAGTTGGGCCGTCCTTTCGGCCGCGCACCCGGCCCTGTCCCAGGTCAGGACCGAAACGCGGGGTGGCATGCGGGCGGTGGCGCGGTTGCTCAACCAGCAGGTCTCGGCGGTGCTGCTGTCGAGCCTGGAGATCGTTCCCGGCGACATCGTCACCAATGCCGTGATCGATGGGCTGGCGCGGATCATCCCGGTCAACGACGACTCGCTGTGGCGGTCCGCCGCCGCGGTGGATCTTGGCTATCAGCGCCGGCGGCTGACCGTCGAGGACGCCAAGGGCGGTGATCCGGAACTGTCGGACGCCGCCCTGTGCACGGATCTCGGCATCGCGGTCTCCGACGCGGCGGCGCCCGGTATATCCGAGGCGATCGCCACCGCCGCCTCCGCGAAGCGCCTGTCGGGCGAACCGCGGTCGCTGCTGGACCGGATGTCCGGCATCTGGCGGCACTCGGTCGAAGATGTCACCGACCTGATCGGCAACGTCCGCGTCAAGGCCGGGCAAGCCGCCCAGGGGCTCGTTCCCGGCTGGTTCGACGATCCTTGAACCCTTCATCACGCCCCGTTCCGGCACGCCACCATCCGGCTTGACCAGCCCCAGGAAATCACAGGACCCGTCGATGGCCGATTCACCCAGCGAACAACGCCGAAAATTCAAGTCCATGGTGCCGTTCTTCGCCGATGACGGAGCCTTGCTGACCGCCGAGCGCGAGCGTGAGGCGTTGCGCACCGCCGTGGTGGATCTCGATCTCGATCCCGACGAGGCGCACGGCGCGATCCGTCAAGCCGCCCGGGAACAGGGTATCGTGCTTGAAAGCAAGGCCGTCGAACTGGTCCAGGCGTTCTTGAACAGCACCCCGAAGGGCAAGGTCCCCCGCAAGCGCTTCGACGAGGCGGTGACGACCTACGCCGCGTTGACCGGACGCCCGAAGGATAAGGCACGCGCCGAGAAGCGGGTCAAGTCGCTGATGGACAAGATGGCGTTGACCGCCAAGAGATCGGCTCTGGGCAGCAAGCGCTGGTACAACCGCATCAAGGCCGACACGTGATGTCCTCGCCGATCCGCCGCCGTGCCCTGGTCGCCGCGTTCGCCTGCGCCGCGAGCTGCGCCTTCGCCAGCGGCCCCGCCCACGCCGACGATGGTGCCGGGTTGCCGCCCTTCGGCAAGCTGATCGACCGGTTCATCGAGCTGGTGCTGCCGCCATCGCCGACCGAGGCGCTGGACTCGGTGTCCCCCGAGGCTGGAACCTTCTGGAGCCTCATCGCCGATTGCGGCTACCGGATCGCCGAGGTGGAGACCGAAGCCGGCATCCCACCGCGGGTGAAGGTCCACCTGGAACGCGTCCTCGAATTGTCCGAGGAGGATCAAACCTGGATCGGCCAACGGCTGGACGAGTGGGCGGCCGCCGACGACAGCTTGACGGCGACCCTGTCGAGACGCGTCGTGACCGCGCTGCTGGAAGCGTCGGAAGACCCCCGGTTCGAGGCCGTCGGAGTGGATATCGCGTTGTCGCCCATACCCAGCGCCACCTTCCGTCTGGCGCCGCGTCCCGAGCGGCTGGAGAAAAAGGATCCACCGGCCTCGGCTCCACCGGGTCCGAGGCTGGCCTATGGTCGGTGAGGCCGGCTTGAAATTCACGCCATGGCTGCTCGCCGCCGGGGTTCCCCTGATCGGCGCGACGGCCTTCGTTGTCTGGGGTGGCATCGTGCTGATGGCGCGGCAAGTCCTTGGCAACCCGGCTCCTCTCTTCTCCGAGGCTCAGAGCGGTGCCGCTTTCGGCTGGTTGGAACAGGTGTTCATCGGCATGATCGCCGCGACGCTCAGCTTCGGCTGGATCGCCGGCAACGCGCTGGAGCACGCCTACCGCGAGGAGAGCGCCTATCTCGGCGGTGTCCGG
The DNA here is from genome assembly GCF_000576635.1 of Skermanella stibiiresistens SB22. Lineage (GTDB taxonomy): Bacteria > Pseudomonadota > Alphaproteobacteria > Azospirillales > Azospirillaceae > Skermanella > Skermanella stibiiresistens. The sequence continues at coordinate 93,816 of NZ_AVFL01000006.1, read as the reverse complement.
TCCGCGCTATCGGGCCTGCCTGCCGACGAGGCGGGCATGCTGGACCGCGCGATCGGCGCCTACGCCGCCGATGTGGTCACGTTCGAGACCGATGGAAAGACCTCCGGTGCCGCGGCCGCCTCGCTCGATCTGGTTGTGGCGATCTGCCGGGATATCGTGGAGCGTGGTGTCGGCAGTCCTCAGACGCGATCCACGCTGGACACGCTGTCCCGGCTGCTGCACGCCTCCCGCCAAGCGCGTTTGTCCGCGATCGACAGATACGCCCTGCCGCTGCCGCCGGGCCTCGTGATCGCCCCGCTGGGATTGGCCCTGCTGCTGGGGGCCACCATTCGCACCAGCACCCATATCAGCGACGCCGTGTTCAATGGACTGCACGCCTCCGGGATAGCCATCGCCGCGACGGTGGCCCTGGTGATGGTCCTCCCGACCACGACGGTCGCGATCCCGGCTTCCCTGACCGGCTTGGCGGTATTCCCACCCGGTGCCGACGCGGGAATCCGATGACCCTGGGCACCGAATTCATCCTGTGGATGGCTGGCGCGGTCGTATGGGCGATGTCGGGGCTGATCGTCATCCGCTATTATCTGACCGACGCCGAACTCGCCGGCAACAATCCCGGCGGCGGCTTCAAGTACATGTACTTCGCCCAAGTGTTCGCGGGCTTCGCCGCTTTCGTCCTGGTTCAGGCCAACGACACCCGGGATAGCGCGGCCGCGTCCATCGCGCAGGAGACCTCGGCGCTCCGCGCGCTGGTCCTGGTCGCCACCGCCAGCGGAATGGACGGCGATGGCTCGATCTCGGCCGCCGTGAAGGCCTATGGCGAGGCGGTCGCCGCCGACGAGTGGCGCGAGATGGCGCATGGCGCGCGGAGTCCCAGCGCCGCCCAACACTTCGATAGGGTGCTCCGCGCGTTCCACGGCGCGCCGGTGGCCTCCTCGTCGCGGGTGGCGACGGAAATGGGAAGCCAATTGGCGGTATCCGCCGTGGCGGCGCGCAATCAACGGATCGATGTCGCGGCCGGCAACGCGTTCGACAAGATGCTGTGGACGGCGGTCGTCGCCCTGGCCTTGGTCGCGATCGCCTTCAACTGGGCCTTGGGACCGACATCGGTGTTCATCCACGCGGTGACCACCGTGATGCTTTCCATGACGACGGCGCAGATGCTTCACCTGGGCTGGCTGATGGGAAACCCTTTCACCGGGACGGCGGCGCTCGACCCGGTCCACTTCCTCGCCTTGCCGGGGCTCTGACATCATGGACATCTTCGCCGATCTGGCGCGATGGATCGCCGAACAGCCCCTGTCGGCCGGGGGAACCTGGGTGGTCGTGGGAAGCGCCCTCTGCGGTTTGGTCGGCACGATGATCTCGACCTTCCTGATCGGCCCGGATGAGCGTGACACGACACTCACCGGCCTGAAGCTGGAAGTGCTGGGTCAGATATTCTCCGGGCTGCTGGTCTTCGTGCTGGTCCATGGCGCGATCCTGCAATACGACCTCCGCACGCTGCTGGACCAGGAAGGCCGTCTGCTCACCGGCCTGCACCTGACAGCCCTGCGGACGGACCCCGATGGTCTTGCGGCGACCGTCGAACGATACGCCAGGATGGTGGTCGAACGCGAGACGCCGGCCCTCGCCAGGGGCAAGGCGGATCTGGCGACCCAGGGCGCCTTCGACGACCTGTTGCTGGCGTTCGCGGCGGCCCCTCCGACCATATCGCCCGGAACCGGGCAAAGCCTCGGGGAACTGGTCGAGGTTCGTTCGAAGCGGCTGGTCCGCGGCATCCCCGATCCCCTGATGGGCTACGCGTGGCTGGGCGTCGCCTTCGCGACCGTCACGACCATCGTGTTCGCGTCGCTGGTGATCGGCCCGTCGCTGATCGTGCAGGCGTTGCTATCGACGATGATGTCCCTGTCGGCCATCACCATCGCCTATCTCGCGATCCTGATGAACCATCCCTGGTCGGGCGAAATGGGCATCTTTCCACGCACCATCGAGGATGTCCTGAGATGGGGATGAGGAACCGCCTCGGGGGCGCGGCGCGGCGCTTGATGATCGTGGCCGCCCTGCTTGGCGCCGTCGACCCAGCCAACGCCGGGGTCGCCAACACCGAGACCGCCAGCACCGGGGGCGCGCCAGGGACGGCTTCGCTGGGAGACATCGACTTGCTGCTGTCGCGCTCGTTGGGCGCGATCCGAGCGGCGGCGCTCCGTGACTTGGAATTGGAGACGGCGCCAGTCCACGCCGAATTGGAAGGCCGGGCGGACCACTACGTCGATTGGGTGTTCGACTGGTGGACCAGCTACATCCTGATCTCCAAGGCGATCGCGGTCGGGATCTCGTCGGTGGTGACGGGAGATTTCCTTCAGGTCCAGACCCTGGTGGAGAACCGTTTGCTGACGGCCGTGATCGACGCTTACGACGCGCGTCTGCAACCCGACCTCGCCCGTCTCGATCTCGAGGCCGCGACGGCGGCGGTGCTGCGCGTCACCGACCGCAGGATCGACAAGCTGTGCTTCGAACTGAACCGCGAAGCGCTCGCCGGGCTGAATCAGCAGAACGACCCGAACGCCAAACCCGACCTTTGCGCCGGCCTCCCGCCAGCGCCTATCGCCCGGACGATCATCCCACCCCTGGCCTACGAGGCGGGCCGCAAGTTCGACGCGGTCGCCGCGCGCGTGACGCGGCCGATCATGACGACCACCGCGTCGTTGAGCGTCTCCGCCTCGGCGGTGGTCGCCTTCCTGGGAAGCTACGGAATCCCGGTCGCCCTGATCGGCGGGCCGGTTTTCGTCGTCATCGCCGCCAAGTCCATCTTCACCATCGTGGACCTGGTGCTCGCCCAGTTGGATGTCGTCGTCAACCGCCAAGGCTTCGAGCGGGAAGTCCGCACCGTCCTCCAGGACTCACGGGAACACGTCAGCGAGACGCTGAACTTGGCCCTGGTCGCCTGGATCGACGAGGTCGGCGCAAAGATCCGCCGGAACCGCCTGTCATTGGGCGGGTAGCGGACCCGTTCGCCGAACCTCCGCGACAAGATGGTGGACCCCCACGTTTTCACACTTCCAAAGATCATTTTACCAGCGGGCAGCCTCTGTCCTTCGGGTCCGATGTAGGCTTGTGCCGCCGGAATGGCCCTGACCAATTTGAAAGGCGCCGTCAACTTGATCGGCGTCTGACCGCAGTGGGGCGGCTTGCGGACGTGGGCGCGGATCTGGTCTGTGATCACGCGGCCAGCCGAGCGCCAGCGGTCTCGGCCCAGTTCCCGAAAGCCTGTGTGCGGGCGGCGCGGTAGTCGGCGGCGGTGAGTTGGTTGCGGGGAAAGTGGAAGAGGTTAGGGGTCGGATCGTGAATGAACAGGAAGCGCTGGGCATGCCGGGGTGACTTGAAGCGCTTCATCTGGCGCTCCCGTCGTCTGGTCGGTTGATGCGAGTTCTCCGCCCGGTTGTTCAGGCCCTTGTGCTGGCGGTGCTCGCCGCCGAGCTTCAGGTCCTTCTTCGCCGCCGTGTTGGATTTCAGCTTGTCGGTGACCATGACACGTGTGGCGTGGCCCCGCCTTTTCAGGAGCTTGCGGAGCAGGCGCTTGGCCGCCTTCCTGTCGCGCCGGCTCTGGACCAGCACGTCGAGCGCGAAGCCCTCCTGGTCGGCGGCGCGCCACAGGTAATGCTTCCGGCCGGCGATGGTGAGGACGACGTCATCCATGTGCCACTTGTCGCCCCGCGCCAAGCACCGGTCGCGAATGCGGTTGGCGATCTCCCTACCGAACCTGAGGCCCCACCGCCGCACCGTTTCATGGCTGACAACGATGCCGCGCGGCGCCAGCATCTCTTCGACCATCCGCAGGCTCAAGGGAAAATGTTACCGCTCTGAGAAGCTGTTTGTGGATGTCAGGCACAGACTTCCTCAGTGACGAGGCGCTTGATGCCGGTTTGGTGCACGGATGCCAAGGTTGTAAGGGCGAGATTGATGGGAGATGAATCCACTTGATCTTCGACGATAGGCTTTAATGGGTGGGAGATTCGGAAGCCCAGGAGGTACTGATGTTCCTGCGAAAATCGGTCGGCATCGTGATCGAATGGTGAATTGCCGCCTTGCCATTCCTTCCGCCGCGCTGTCACCGCAACCACCGCTTTACGTGGCGGACCTCGGGTAGCTTGATGTTCCGCCTTCATGGGCATTGACCTCGGGATGGAACCCCCTCCGTCACCCGCGGGCGGGCCCTGTTCGCGAACTGGTCCTCAGCGCGCAAGTCGCCGATGGGACTTTGGTTCGTCCAGGATCCGGGCGGCCTCCCGCTGCTCCCGCAATCTGGCCACGAAGATATCGGCGGCGCGCGTGATGTGACAGCGGGCCCGCGTCTCAGCCTCGTCCGCGTCGCCCTGTCCGATGGCGTCGAGGATGCCGGCGTGCTCGTCCCACAGAGACCCCGGAACGCTGTCGCCCTGGCGCAGCACCTCGCCCATCACGCGGCGCAAATAGTCCCAATGCGGCTTTGTCGTGTCGGCGATCAGGTGATTGTCCGAAAGCTCGTACAGGAACCGGTGGAATTGGGTATCCATCTCGATCTGACTCGCCACCGATCCGCTCTCCACCGCCCTCCACCCCTCCGCGATGATGGCGGGACCGTCGGCCCGGGCGCGGCGGGCTCCTCCCTCCGCCGCCAGACGGCAGGCCAGACCTTCCAGCACGGCGCGGATCTGGTACAGGTTGCCCGCGTGCTCCTCGTCAAGCGCCGCCACGACCAGACCGCGCTTCGGCGCGTCGTTGACGAGACCGTGGCTGCGGAGGAGCAGGAGCGCCTGCTGCACCGGCTGGCGCGACACGCCATAGGCCTCGGCCAACTCGTCCTGGATCAGCCGTGAGTTCGGCGGCAGCTTCCCTTCCGTTATCTCGGCGAGGATCGCTTGATAGACCTGTTCCACCAAACGGGGCTGGGGGGTGAGCGGCGGCATGGGATCCTCGAACTGGCTACCGGATATGCGAAACTTGGCTCTATTCCAAACAGTCTCAAACGAAACTAAATGCGGCACTGCAGCAAGTAAATCCTCATATTTTTCTTTGCTAAAGTCTTTAGCTATCTTGAAGCGGGTCCGAATTCGGAATACCGTATTCGGAGATAGGTGATCACGGCCTAATCTAAAAGGGTATAGGCGAGAAAAAAGCTAAAATAATACAGAGAGGAAACATGCCCGATCCCGCAAACCGGATCGAGAGCGGCTCAGCCGCCGAGACCTTGTCCGACACGTCGCCAGTCAGCGCCGCATGCGGGGGTATGGACCGCCGCCAGCTTCTGGCGCTTGGGTCGGCCGCCGTCGCGGCTTGCTGTCTGGGATCCTCGACCGAGGCGTTCGCCGGCCTTCCGGCCCCCGCCGCCGAGCGGCCGAAGAAGGGCGACTGGCTGGTAGTGGCCGACGCCGGGGACCACGAGGGCAAGGTGGTGACGCTGGACATGCTGACGGCGGGCGGCGCCATGATCAGCGCGTGGCCGGTCGACGCCGAGACCAAGACCACCCGGTCGGGCACTCGTTTCAACAAGGTGCTCGTCGTCCGGGCCGAACCGGACAAGTTCGACGAGTCCACCCTCGCCAAATCGGTGGAGGGCGTCGTCGCCTTCTCCGCCGTCTGCACCCATCAGGCCTGCGCGGTGACAGGCTGGATACCCGAGGACGCCATGCTGGCCTGTCCGTGCCACGGATCGCTGTTCAGCGTTGGCGAAGGCGGTAAAGTACTGGGAGGACCCGCGCGGAAGCGTCTGCCGATCCTGCCGCTGGCGGTGGACGCCGACGGCATGCTGACGGTGGCCGACGCTTTCACGGCCAAGGTAGGTCCGGCCGCCCAGACCTGAGGTTACGCCAAACAAGCAACAATAATACTTTGGAGAGAAACGATGTCGAGGTTGAGGAAACGGGGGGGCCGTTGGCTTCCCGTGCTGGCGCTCGCCTGCCTGGGCGTCACTGTGGCGCCGCACGCGGGATCGGCGCAGGTCAAGGACTACAAGCCGGTCACCGACGAGCGGCTGGCCAATCCGGAACCGGAGAACTGGCTGCAATACCGCGGCAACTACAAGGGCTGGGGCTATAGCCCGCTCGACCAGATCACCAGCGCCAATATCGGCCGCCTGACGCCGATGTGGAGCTATTCCACCGGCAAGCTGGAAGGCCACCAAGCGCCTCCGATCGTCAACAACGGCGTGATGTTCGTCAGCACGCCGGGCAATCAGGTGGTGGCGCTCGACGCCAAGACCGGAGATCAGCTCTGGACCTACAAGCGCGAGCTGCCCGAGGAGCTGGTCCAGCTGCACCCAACCAATCGGGGCGTCGGCCTGTACGGCGACAAGGTCTACCTCGCCACCTTGGACGCTTGCGTCGTGGCGCTCAGCGCCAAGACCGGCGAGCAGGTCTGGGAGAAGTGCATCGCGGATTGGAGCGACGGTTATTACATGACCCTGTCGCCGCTGATCGCGAAGGGCAAGGTGATGGTCGGCGTGTCCGGCGGCGAGTTCGGCATCCGCGGCTTCATCACCGCGGTCGACGCCGAAACCGGCCAGGAGGCCTGGAAGACCTACACGGTGCCAGGCCCCGGTGAGCCTGGTTTCGAGACTTGGAAGGGTGACGCCTGGAAGACCGGCGGAGCACCCGTGTGGATCCAGGGCAACTACGATCCCAAGAACAACGTTGCGTATTTCGGCACCGGCAACGGTGGCCCCTGGATGCCGGACACCCGCCCCGGCGACAACCTCTACGCGACCTCGGCTCTCGCCCTCGACGTCGACACCGGCGCCATCAAGGGGCATCACCAATACCACTGGAACGACGCCTGGGACTGGGACGAGGTTTCGGCCCCGATCCTGGTGGATGTCGAGCGCGGTGGTAAGACTATCCCGGCCCTGGTTCACGCCGGACGCAATGGCTATCTCTGGACGCTGGAGCGTCATGAGGATGGCAAGATCGGCTTTATCGAGGGCAAGCCCTACGTCAATCAGAACGTGTTCACCGGCCTCGATCCCAAGACCGGGCGCCCCAGCTATGATCCGACCAAGGTCCCCGGCACCAACAAGAAACTGGCCTTCTGCCCCGGCTTGTGGGGTGGCAAGGACTGGCCGCCGGAGGCCTACAACCCGAAGACCGGGATGCTCTACATTCCCGCCAACGATAACCTGTGCTCCGAGTTGGGCGGCGTTCCCATCACTGGCCGCGCGCCTGGCGAGATGTATGTCGGCGTGACGATCGACGAGATCCTGTCCAGCCTCCGCTTCCGTGATGGTGTCGACGCCTCCAAGCCGGTCGATATCGGCGAGGTCCAGGCGTGGGACCTGAAGACCGGCAAGAAGGCCTGGACGCACACCTTCCAGGATAGCGCCAACTGGGGCCCGCTCCTGACCACCGGTGGTGATCTGGTGTTCGGTGGTGGCACCAGCGACCGGAAGTTCCGCGCCTTCGACGCCAAGAGCGGCAAGGTGGTTTGGGAGACCCGCCTCAACTCCGGCGTCACCGGCGTGCCGAGCACCTACATGGTCGATGGTGTCCAATACATCGCCGTCCAGGCCGGCTGGGGCGTCGACGCCGAGCGCATGATGGGCGGCATCTCCACCCTGCTGCCGGAAAACCGCCGTCCGCCCAAGATGACGCAGGGTGGCGTGATCTGGGTCTTCGCCCTCGGCAAGGACCAGACCAAGCAGCAAGCCGCGGCGCAGTGATGGGAGAGCGGGGGATGCCCAACTTCATGAGACCAAAGCTCGCCAAGTTTGGCCCGCTGATTTTCGGCACCCTCGCCCTGGCGTCCCTCGGGACGCCAGCCCTGGCGCGGGATCTGCCGAAAACCCCTGATGAGTTGATCGCGACCGTCACCCAGGCGATCGCCGACCGCGACATGGCGGTGTTCGAGGATCTGGTCAACTGGAAGGACGCGCGGAAGATCCGGAAGCGCGTCGTCAGCTATCAGATCCGCACCACCTTCGGCCGTCCGATCCGATCCATCGGCCTCGAACCCTTTCCGGTCGATGGCTTGAAGGAGGCTGAAAGCCGCGGCACGCAGAAGGCGAACATGGCGGTCTCCCACCGGCTGCGGGTGATTTTCGATGAGCCGCCGGGAGAGTCGGGTATCCCGCCGACCGATGTGTTCCTGATCGGCAAGGAGCAGGACGTCTACCGTATCGCCCTGGTCAACCCCGTGCCCAGAAACGACGACTGAGAGCTTGTCGCGGCGTTAACTTCATCTGCGTCTGAGCGCGACAGGGCTTGAGCGCAGCCTTGATCCGTGATTAGGCGACCAAGCGGGCGCCGGCGATCCTTACCCAGGTCTTCGCTACTTGGGAAGAGGTCGCCGTTGCTGTCCGACAAATCCGCGAGCTCCGCGAGATGCTAGAAGACATACGAGGGCGGCTCGGGTCCCTCCGGTTCGTCGTTCGCGATATCCGCCTCGACGTGGGCCAGGTTCAGGACGACGGTCCGGCAGCGGGCCTCGATCGCCGCGGCGAACTCCCCCAGCAGCGGGTGATCGCCGCCCGGCATCGCCCTGACAGCCCCGACCGCTTCCGACAGTTCCCGCCGGACCCGTTCCGCGACCATCTCGATCCGCCGCAAGATCATCGTGCGATTGAAACCGCACTCATCGGCCATGCGCCGCCAGTGGCGACCCTTGACGTGGTCTCCGCGATTCTTGCCGGCGATCGTTTGCGACAGGTTCTTCGTGACATTCTCCCACGCCGCCGCGCACATGAGGTCGTAAAGCGGGGCCAGGGAGGCGCTCCGTCCCGTCAGGAGGTCGCTGTAATTTTTGGCATGGGCGTCGGTGTTGCAGATCAGCACGTTGAAGACGACGGCATCAAGCAGCCGCATGCGGTCGGCCGCCGTCAGGTGGTCGTTCACCACCCGGAACATGTCCGCCAGCCTCGGCCCTCTCACTCCCGAGCGGTTTCGCTCGTACTTCGCCGCGGGCGGCTTGCCCAGGGTTTGGCAGAAGTCCTCTTGGTGGACGCGCAGCCAACGCCCGTCCCGCCGCACCCGGTCGTAGCGGGTCACCAGCAGGTAGCTCCGCTCTCCGGCCCTGCCCGTTGTCACCCCTGCGGTCTTCAGGCCGCAGCGGTCGGCCAGCGTCATGCAGAGAGCTTCGTTCTGCACGCTGCCCCATAGCCGTCGGCGGACGTCGGGTTTCAGGATGTGGGTGGACGGCGCCCCGTTGATTGGAATTCCCATCCGTCCGTCCGGCAGCAGTGCGACGGGCAGCTTCTCCTGGGCGCCGGCCAGCGACATCGACACGCCGTCCTCTCCCGCCAGGAAGGGCTTCGCTGGCAGCTCCTCGATGATCCGCTCCAACTCGGCCTCGCCGTTGATCGGGCGGTAGCCGGGGGCTTCGCCAACGCGGGGCCGTCCGGTGGTCAGCGCCCCCGCCGTATCGCGGCCGATCCGCTCCAGGAGGCCGATGACGTCCCGCGGCGAGACGCCAAAGTTCCGTCACACGGTGAGCAGGTTGGCGTCCTCGGGCAGCAGGTTGGCCAACCATGGTGTCAGGCTCTCCGAACCGAAGGGACCCCCGCCGAGCGGCATCCCGAGCGACACAGGGAATGCTCCCCGCGTGTGCGGCCACCGGGGGTCGTAAGCGAAGGATGGCCCTTCCTTGGATAGCGTGATCTCGCCGATCACGAGATGCTCGTAGTGTATCGGAAGCGTGCTCACCCGCCGTCTCCAAGGTCGGGGAGGTCGGGGTAGGTGTTCCCAGGGACGTCGGGCGGCGTGTCGGCGGACGGAATGAGGGCAGCGTCGGTCAGCCGGATACCGACGCTCCTGGCGACGCTAAGGGCCTTGCCGAGCTGGCACGTCGGCTTGCCGCTTTCCAGATCGACGATGAACCACTCGCCGACGTTAACCGCCAGCGCGAGGTCTCGCTGGGTCATTCCAAGAGCCTGTCGGCGCGAGCGGACGAGGCCGCCGAAGCGGCCCGGCGTGTCAATGAACTCCACGACATGCCCCTTTCTTCCCGCTCGGGAAGACAATGCCTCGCACTGCTTGGATCAAGTGCGTGTCTTACCGAGCGGGAAGAAATAGCTCAGTTCGGAAGAGTGGGGGCCTGGAACTTCCCGCTCGGGAAGCCCGGCGCGTGCGCCGTTCAGCCACCCTCGCCCTTGTCGATGATCCGCTGCCGGAGCAGGCGGTGCTGGACCTTGCCGGTCGCCGTGCGCGGCAGGTCGTCGGCCGCCGCGATCATGACGGAGCGCGGGCGCTTGTAGCCGGCGAGGTGGGGTTTGCACCAGTCGATCAGCGCGCCGGGGTCGATCGTGGCGCCGTCCCGGGGAACCACGACGGCATGGACCCGCTCGCCCCATTTCAGGTCGGGCAGGCCGATCACCGCGACATCCCGCAAGCTGGGATGACCGGCCAACACCGCCTCGATCTCGGTCGGATAGACGTTCTCGCCGCCCGTGATGATGATGTTCTTCTTGCGGTCGATCAGCCGGATATAGCCGTCCTCGTCGCGCAGCGCCACGTCGCCGACCGTGCAGTAATCGCCCCGGAACGCCTCGCGGGTCTTCTCCGGCTGCCTCCAATAGCCATCGAAGCTATAGGGGCCACAGGAGAACAGCTCGCCCGGCTGACCGTCCGGCACCTCATTGCCGTCGTCGTCCAGCAGCAGGATCGGCGCGGAGCCGACCACCTCGCGCCCGACCGTTCCCAGCTTGTCGAACTGTTCGTGGGGATGAAGCATCGTCACCCAGCCGGCCTCGGTCGAGCCATAAAGCTCGAACAGGCCGGAGTTCGGGAACATCTCCATGACCGCTCGCTTGGTCTCCGCCCGGGCCGGGGCCGACGAGATCATCAATTTGTCGACCCGGTCGAAGCGGAAACGCTCCCGCTGCGAGGTGGGGACTTCCAGCATCATGCCGTAATGCGTCGGCACCAGCGACGTGAAGGTGGCGCCCATCTCGCCGAAGATCCTCAGGCAAAGCTCCGGGTCGAAGCTCTTCCGCGAGAAGATCGTGATGGTGGCGCCGACATAGACGAACGCGCTGAAGAAATTGAGCGAGTTGGCATGGCACATGGGCATCACCAGCAGGGCGTCGTCACGCCCGTGGATGCCCAATTCCACCTCCGTCATCAGGGCCAGCATCGACATGCCCCGGTGGCCGCGGATGGCGCCCTTGGGATTGCCGGTCGTCCCCGACGTGTACATCAGGGTCCAGGCGTCGTCCGGTCCAGGTTGATCGGAAGGCTCGGCGTCGCTGGCGGCGGCGATCAGGTCCTCGTAGCCGCGATAGCCGGCGGGAGCGGCCGCTTGTCCGAAATGGACGAAGTTGCCGGCGGGGATCGACAACCCATCGCGGATCGCCTCGATCTCATGGGCGAGGACGTCCTGGACGATCAGGGCGGACGCGTCGGCGTCCTCGACGATGTAGCGGATCTCGGGGCCGACCAGCCGGAAATTGATCGGCACCGCCACGATGCCGGATTTGGCCGCGGCGCCGTAGATCTCGGCCCATTCGACGCAGTTGTAGGCGAGCACGGCGACCCGGTCGCCTTTCCGCAGGCCAAGCCCAAGCAGGGCGTTGGCCAGCTTGTTGGCCCGATCGTTCCATTCCTTGAAGGTCAGGGCGCGCTCGAGGTCGCGCGCGCCGATCCGGTGGGGCTTCAGGCGGGCATGGGCGGTGAGCATCCGCCCGATGGTGAGCGGAGCGCTCATCGCTGTCGTCTCCTCATTGGATGAAACGTTGGTCTTGAAAACAGGGACATGGCGTCACGCTCCCGCCGTTCCGCGCCGCTTCCTCTCGGCGTCGTCCCAGGCCGTCAGGGGCTGGTAATCCGGAACGAAGCCCAGGCCCTTGTTGGCGTCCGACGACGCCACCGACTGGGACGTGACGACGTCGAGCACGGCCGGCGCGTTTTCCAGCGCCCGACGCAGGGCGGACGGCAGGTCGTCGGCGTTCTCGACCCGTTCGCCGAAGGCGCCCAGCGCCCTTCCCATCGCCGCGTAATCGGAATGGCGGAGCGTGGTCCCGACGACACGACCACCATAGTTGACCTCCTGGTCATGGCGCTCGATGTTCCAGGCCGCGTTGTTGGAGACGATGAAGACCGCCTTGGCGCCATGGCGGACGGCGGTGTCGACCTCCATCGCGTTGAAGCCGAACGAGCCGTCGCCGTTGATCGAGATTACCTGCCGGTCCGGGAACGCCAGCGCCGCCGCGACCGCGAAGGGCACGCCGACGCCAAGGCAGCCGAACACCCCGGAGTCCATGTATGTGCCAGCCGTCAGGCCGATGCGGGCGAAGCTCAGGATGTCGCCGCCATCCGCGATGGCGATGTGGTCCGGGTCGGCGATTTCGGCGATGGCCTCGAAGATCCGGACCGGATGGATCTTGCCGTCGGCCCCCGTGGCGGGAGACCGTCCGGCGGCGCCCGTCCGCTCGACATGCTTGCGGCGAAGCCCTTCGGTCCAGACGCGGTCGGCTTCGGGGGTGCGGTTGCCCGCCGCCCGTGTGATCGCGTCCAGCGCCAGCCTGGGGCTCGCCAGCAGTTCCGGCTCGCCCCGGCGGTTGTCGATCAATTCGCCGGCGGTGTCGGCGATGCGGACGAAGCGGGCGTTCGGGAAGACGGCGGGCGACCCATAGCCAAGCTGATAATCGAGCTTGCGGCCGACCAGGACCACCAGATCCGCTTGCGCCATGGCGGCGGCGCGGGTGGCGCCCACCACGGACGGGTGCTCCGGCGGCACCAGGCCACGGCTCTCCTGCGTGTCCAGATAGACGGCGCCGCTGGCGTCGAGCAGGCGTGTCAGTTCGGCGCCGGCGCCCCGCGCCCCGCGCCCCGTGATCACCAGCGGGCGGCGCGCCGACCAGATCGCCTGGACCGCCGCCTCGACCGCGGCGGGATCTGGGGAAATCTCCCGCTTCGGCTTCGCGCCGAGCCAATCGTCGAGCACGAGGGCCGGAGGCACCTCGACGCGCAGCACGTCGGTCGGAATCTCGATATAGGCTGGACCCGGCTCGCCCAGGTCACCCATCGCGCGGGCCACCGCCTCGTCCAATTCGCGGATGACCTGCTCGGCGACGCGCGCGGTCCGGGCTGTCCGGGTGACCGGCTTCAGGATCTCGACATGCGGGATGTCCTGGAGGGGGCCCATGTTGACCTGCGGACGCGGCGGGCAGCCGCCCAGGATCAGCAGGGGAACGCGGGCCAGCGACGCGTTCGCCACGGCGGTGACGGTGTTGGTGACGCCGGGTCCCGCCGTGACCATGACGACGCCCAGCGTGCCGGTCAGTTCCGCGTGGGCGTGGGCCATGTGGACGGCGGCGCCCTCGTCCCGCACGTCGATGATGCGGATGCCCAGGCGCGCCGCGTGGTCCCAGACGGGTTGGATGTGACCGCCCTGCAGGCCGAAGATCCTGTCGATGCCGCGCGCGTGCAGGAACTTGGCGATCCAGGCGGCGCAGCTCCGGTCGGCGGTTTGGCTGTCTTGGGTCATTTGTATTTCCTCCCAGTCCGAACCCGCACGATGGCGGGCGGGGTTTCATGTCTTGAGCGTCGCGTCATCCAAGGAAGCCGATCGAGATCCATGGTATGGCGGCGACGATGATCAGCCCGACGAGGAGCCCGCCCATGTAACCCAGGATCGGTCTCATACCCTCGTCGGGATTGACCCGCCCGATCGCGCAGGCCGCGTAGTAGCCGACACCGAATGGCGGAGCGAACAGGCCGATGCCCATCGCGAGGATGACGACCATCGCGTAATGCACCTCGTGCACGCCGATCTCCCGCGCGATCGGGAACAGCAGCGGTCCGAACAGGACGATCGCCGGAATGCCCTCCAGCACGCTGCCCAGGATCACGAAGGCGACGATCGATACCGCGAGGAAGCCGGCGGCGCCGCCCGGCAGGCTCGTCATCGCGGCGGCCAGCGTGGTGGAGAAGCCGGACTGCGTCAGCGACCACGCCATGCCGGTCGCGGTCCCGATGATCAGCAGGATGGCGCCGGACAGGGCCGCCGTCTCCACCAGCATCGGCAACAGGCGGCCCCAATCGAAGCGCCGATAGAACAACAGCCCGACAACGATGGAATACGCGATGCCAAGCGTGGAAACCTCGGTCGCGGTGGCGACGCCCTCGACCACGGCGGCGCGGATCACGAAGGGCAGGGCCAAGGCCGGCAGCGCCACCACCAAGCCGCGCGCGATCTCGCCACCCGTCGCCCGCCGTACGTGGGAAAGATCCTCCTTGCGGTAGCGGTACCAGACCACGGCGCACAAGGTGACGGCGAGCACCAGCCCCGGCAGCAGACCGCCGGTGAAGAGGGCCGAGATCGAGACGCCGGTGACCGAACCCACGGTGATCAGGACGATGCTGGGCGGGATGGTCTCGGTCTGCGCTCCCGTCGCCGATAGCAGGGCCACGAGATCGCCGGGCTTGGCGCCGCGCTCGGTCATCTCCGGGAACAGGACGGGCGCCACGGCCGCCATGTCGGCGGCCTTCGATCCGGAGATGCCGGACACCAGGTACATGGCGCCGACCAGCACATAGGACAGGCCGCCGCGCACGTGTCCAAGCAGGCTGGCGAGGAAGGCGACCATGGCGCGCGCCATGCCGGTCATCTCGATCAGCAGCCCCAGGAAGACGAACAGGGGGATCGACAGCAGGATCAGGTGCGACATGCCCTCGTCCATCCTGCCGATCAGGACGATGACCGGCAGGGTGGTCGTCAGCGCCAGGAAGCCATAGGTCGCCAGACCGAAGGAGAAGGCGATCGGGACGCCGGCGAAGACGGTCACCGCCGTCACGCCGACGAAGAAGACCAGCAGGTTGAGGTTGCCAAGCGTGGCCAGGAACGGCTCGATCAGGACGAACCCGGCGATCATCCCCGCGACGGTGGCCATGGCGGCGCCGACCAGACGCCAGTCGCCGACCTCGATCAAACGGAGGACCGCGAACAGGGCCATCAGCGACAGCCCGCAGGGCAGGGCGCTCGCCCGCCACGCGTTGGACAGCTCCAGCGCCGGCGTCGTGATGAAAGCCTCCTCCGCCGCGTATTCGAACGACGGCTCCACGACGAACAGCAGGAAGGCCAAAGCCGCCGAGATGGCGGCGACATTCAGGAATTCGCGGACGCGGGGCGACGCCATCGCGACCAGCGCCGTCATCCGCATGTGCTCGCCGCGCCGGAAGGCGACGACGGCTCCCAGGCTGGCCAGCCACAGGAACAGGATCGACGCCAATTCGTCGGTCCAGATCAGCGGACGGTGCAGGACATAGCGGCAGATCACGCCCGCGAACAGCACCGCGATTTCGGCCACGATGAGCAGTGCCGCCACGCGCTCGATGATCCAGCCAAGCGCCCGGCTGGTCCCCCGCACGGCTTCCGTCATCGCGGAACCGCCACGGGTGGGAGTGTTTTCGGACGGCCCCGCCGGGACAAGGACCTTGTCAACGGTGTTCATGGGTCTCACCCGATGTCGCCGGCGTAGTTCTGGACCAGCGCCCAAGCCTCGGCGCCGAACTTCTCCTTCCACTGTCCATAGAAGCCGGTGGCGCGCAGGGCCTTCTGGAAGGCGTCGACATCGACCTTGTTGAAGACCAGACCTTTCGCCTCCAGCCCTTTTTGCAGATCGACGGTCGCCTTGACCACATCGTCACGCTCCTTCAGGGCGGCGGCGTTCAAATGCTTCGCCATGACCTGCTGGATTTCCGACGGCACGCCGCGCCAGATCCTGCCGCTGGCGAGCATCCAGAAGCCATCCCAGGCGTGGTTGGTGAGAGAGCAATATTTCTGGACCTCGTAGAACTTGGCGAAGTCGATCAGCACCAACGGATTTTCCTGCGCGTCCGCGATCCTGGTCTGAAGGGACGAATAGGCGTCGCTCAGCGGGATGCTGACGGGGGAGGCGCCGAAAGCCGTGAACATCGAGACCCAGAGCGGCACCACCGGGACCCGGATCTTCAGGTTCCTCAGATCATCCGGGGTTTCGATCGGGCGGGTGCCGGTGGTGATCTGGCGGAAACCGTTGTCCCAGACCTTGTCGAAGGCGTGCAGGTTGACCTTCTCGATGTTGCGCCGGATGTAGTTTCCGACATCGCCGTCCATCGCCGCCCACACCTTGTCATAGCTGGTGAAGGCGAAACCCAGCCCCGTCACCGATGTCGAGGGGATCAGGGTCGACAGTACGGTCCCGGGGAAGGTCGCCAGTTCCAGCGCGCCGGAGCGGATCTGGGACATCATGTCCGAATCGCTGCCGAGCTGGTTGTTCGGGAACAGGGTGATGGTGACGGCGCCATTGGTCTCGGCGGATATCGCCTCGATCGCCTCGCGCAGTCGGACATTGACGGGGTGCGCCACCGGCAGGTCGGTGCCGAGCTTGAACTTGAATCCGCCAGCCTGGGCATGGGCGATCCGGGGTGCCAAGCCCGCGGTGACGCCAGCCGCCGCGATGGCGCCGGCGGAGGCTTTCAGAAAAGCGCGCCGATCGACTTTGGTCATGTTCGTTTCCTCCCTCTGGGCCTTTTTCGTGCCTCCCCTTCCAGGGACGCCATCGACCGCTTCGTATGTGGATTTTGCATTCAGAGTTCGAATACAGTATTCGAATCCTGGAGCCATGCAATAGGTTTGTTTTTGGTGATGCGGTAAACTGCGTCTTGGTACAGCCCGATGAGGATCGAATGCGCATAATCACTCCCCAATCCAGCCTCGTCGAGCAGGTCTACGAGGCGATCCTGTCGGAGATCACGGAAGGGAAGCTCCCGCCGAACTCGCGGCTGATCCAGGACGAGTTGGCCGAGGTTTATGGCGTCTCGCGCCAGCCGGTGCAGCAGGCGCTGCTTCTGCTGCGCAATCACGGGCTCGTCCGCGACGCGCCGCGCCGCGGCTTGGTGGTCTCTCCGCTGGACGTCGATTTCATCCGAGACCTCTACGAGGTGCGGGCCGTGCTGGAGGGGCTGTCGTGCCGCAAGGCGGCGGAGCTTGGTTCCGAGCGGGCGCGGCTGGAGGGGCCGGCCCTGATCGCCACCGGCCGGGAGGCGGTGGAGACAGCCAATGTCGTCAAGCAGATCGCGGCCGATCGGGCGTTCCACTGTTTCTTGTACGAGCTCTCGGGAAACCCGCTGATCGGGGGCACGACGAACCCCTATTGGCACTACCTGCGCCGCGTGATGGGCGAGGTCCTGCGCGACGACGAGAAGATCCCCGGCAGCATATGGGACGAGCATGAGGCCATCCTGGACGCCATCATCGCGGGCGAGGCCGACAAGGTGGAGCCGATGGCGCGCCTGCACATCTCGCGGGCCGCCAAGATCTTCGTGTCGCGTCTGCAAGCTCACCAGGAAACCGCCATGGCGGATCAGCGGAGCCGATCCCTGAAACGGGCGGAACGCTGACGAGCTTGTCCTGGCTGTTCGGCATAGCGCCAAAGTTGGGCGCCGCGACTCATCGGACCTTAATAAATTTAGATAGAAATGAAGCGATGTGAGTGCTGGCTGGAGCGCGCTCGGCAAGAAGTGATCTCGGGAGAGAGACCCATGGCGGACAGATCAAGTCTGGTGCCTGCCGGCACTTTGACCGCGGGAGCCGAAACCGTGGTCGCGGAATTGGCGCGCGAGATCGGCGATCTCGGCGTGGCGTTCGCCGATGTCGCCGGGCACGTCGATGATGTCAGCGGCCGGTTTTCCCATCAGGTCTCCATCCTGGACGAGCTGCGCGGCGACGCCGCCACGATGGCGGCCGGGACGGGGCACGTCTCCGCCGCCGCCGCGGCGGCCCGCGCGGTGACCGCCAAGGCCCAGGACCAGGTGGCGCAAAGCCGCGGCCAAGTGGATAACGCGCTGGCCGGCCTGCATGTGTTGACAGGGGACGTGACGGCGATCGAGAAACAGTCCGGCGACCTGACCGAGGCGCTGGGCCGCGTCGGCAAGGTGGCGAACGAGATCAGCGGCATCGCCAAGCAGACCAACCTGCTGGCGCTCAACGCGACCATCGAGGCGGCGCGCGCGGGAGAGGCCGGCCGCGGCTTCGCGGTCGTGGCCCACGAGGTCAAGGTGCTGGCCGGCAAGACCGCCCAGGCGACGCAGGAGATCGACGCGACGCTCCGCTATCTGACGGAGCAGGTCAAGGCGCTGGCGGCGCGGGGCACCCAGGCCGCCTCGAAGGCGACCGCGGTCGGCAACGACGCCAACCGCATCGGCGAGCTGATGGGGACCCTGGCCGACGCGATCGACGATGTGGATAACCAGCAGGACCGCATCGAGGAGGCGGCCGGTGCCATCGGGATGAGCATATCGACGGTCGAACAGCGCATCGTCGGCCTGTCGGCCGGCGTCACCCAGTCCAGCGACAATCTCAACCACGCCCGCGACCGGCTGAACGGCTTGCTGGCCGCCAGCGAGAAGCTGATCGGCCTGTCCACAAAGCTTGATGTGGAAACGGTCGACACGCCCTTTATCCGGGCCGCGCGGGAGAACGCGGCCATGGTGACCGGCATCCTGGAGGCGGCGATCGACGCCGGGACGCTGACCCTGGGCGACCTGTTCGACGAGACCTACGTGCCGGTGCCGGGCACCTCGCCCCAGCAATGCGTCACCCGGTTCAGCGACGCGGCCGACCGACTGCTGATGGCACCCCTGGACAAGGCGCTCGCCTTGTCGAACCGGGTGGTCTTCTGCAACGTCATCGACCGCAACGGCTATTTCCCGACCCACAACAGCAAGTACCACCATCCGCAACGGCCGGGCCACACCCAGTGGAACGCGGCGCACAGTCGGAACCGCCGCATGTTCAACGACCGCGTCGGACTGGCCGCCGGCCGCAACCGGGAACCCTTCCTGCTGCAAGCCTATCGCCGTGACATGGGCGGCACCTACGAACTGATGAAGGATGTCTCGGCCCCCATCGTGGTCAAGGGCCGCCACTGGGGCGGGCTCAGGATCGCGTATCAGCCGTGAGGACGAGGCGGCGGAAGGTGGCGCGGTAACCGTCGCCTTTGGGCGAGCAGGCGTAGATCCCGACGTGGACTGGGCGTGCGCCGTCGTCCGCCATCAAATGGCAGATCCGGATCTGCGTCCAGCCGTCGCCGATCCTGGCGTGGACGCCGTAATCCCCGCCCACGCGCTCGACCCGCAACGCGATGTGGTCGCCGTCGAAGTCCTGCGTCGACCAGTCCGACCAGCCCTGATTGGTGACGACGACGCCCAAGCGGGACGGTCCGTCCGGCTCGAACTCCACCGAGGTCTTAAGCCAGCAGTCGGGGAACAGGCGGACCATCAGGCCAGCCTGATCGTATTGGTGCACCGGCTCGAACGCGACCTCCGTCTCCAGGGTGAAGTCGCCGCTCACCGGGGCGAGCAGGCAAGGACCTTGATCGACCTGGAAGCCGTAATGGGTACGCTGCCAGAAATCCGTGCCCATGGCGGGCGAGACGACCAAGCCGTCGGGCGTCAGCGTCCAGCCCTCGGGTTCATCGGTCCACGATAGGTCGGGCGACAGGCCAGGGCCGGTGAAACGTTCGTCGATCAGCATGGGCATACCCCGCTCCTCCGCGTGTCGTTCAGCCATCGTATACCATGAAATGCGCCTCGGTCGGAGCGCACGCCGTGCCGTTGATCGGCAGGATATCCTGCGGGCAGGCGGAGAACGCGATCACCAGATCCATCTCGGCGCGCAGCACGACATGGCCGCCCTTGACCGGGTCAGGCGGCGCCTCGAACGACAGGGTGTCGTCGGCGGCGACGGGGATGTTCATGAACAGGTTCAGCGGGCTCGGCGTCTCGGGCGGCGTCAGGTTCAGCTCGGCCAGACCCGCCGCCAGATTATCGGTGCAGTTGTCATGATGGCCCTCGCAGCCCAGCAACTCGTAGCGGTATCGGTCGCAGGCGGCGATCAGCATGTCGTGGATGCCGCCCGAGGTGTCCTCCAGCAGTGTCAGGATCGGGCGGCGATGGTTGGTCAGCAGGACGTCGCCCGGTTTGGGAATGATCTTGAGCATGTGGGCGCGGGTATGCTCGTTCGACATGAACTCCGTCATGTCGTCGCGGTTGAAGGCCCAGGTGTCGACCACCTGTTCGCCATGGGTGTTGACGACCTTGACCAATTGCCCCTTGGCGACATGGGCCGCCTTGCCCTTGCGGGCGGGGATCGTGACGAGCGGTTCGGTGGACATGTGGGTCAGCTCCCCTTCTGGTGAATGCCGTCGGCCATGACGCAGAGCAGTTCGAACATGATGGTGGCGGCGGTCAGCGCCGTGGCGCCCGTGGGGTCGAACGGCGGCGACACCTCGACCACGTCGGCGCCGACGATATCCAGCCCGCGCAGCAGCCGCAGCATGGTCTGGGCCTCGCGCGTCGTGACGCCGCCGATCTCCGGCGTGCCGGTGCCGGGCGCTATCGATGGGTCCAGGATGTCGATGTCGAACGACACGTAGGTCGGCAGGTCGCCGGCGATGGCGCGCGCCTCGGCCATGACCTCCCTCGGGCCGCGCTCCTCGAATTCCTCGATGAAGATCAGGCGGATGCCGTTGGCGCGGGCGAAATCATAATTGGCGGCGTCCGAGATGGCGCCCCGCAGCCCGATCTGGACCATCCGCTTGGGATCGAGCAACCCTTCCTCGACCGCGCGGCGGAAGGGGGTGCCATGGTTGTAGCGGTTGCCGAAGAAGCTGTCGTAAGTGTCGGAATGGGCATCGAAATGGATCAGCCCGACTGGACCTTCATTGACCAGGCCGCGCAGCACCGGCAGCGTGATCAGATGGTCGCCGCCGACCGTCAGCGGAATGGCGCCAGCCTCTCGCACGCCTTTGAAGTAACCGGAGATCAGCTCCAGGCTCTCCATCAGGTCGAGCGGGTTGACCGGACTGTCGCCGCAGTCTCCCACCCGAACGAGGTCGTAGGGCGAGATTCCCGTCACGTGATGGACAGGGCGAACCATGCTTGACTGGTTGCGAACCTCGCGCGGACCATGGCGGGGGCCGGGCCGGTTGGTCGTGCCGCCGTCGAACGGGACGCCGATCAAGGCGATATCGACTTGGTCCGGCGTCGCCACCGGCAGCCGCATGAAGGTCGGCAGCCCGCCGAACCGCGGCACGGCGGCGGAATCCAGCGGCTTGAAATGCTTTTCGCTCATGATGTCCTTCAAACTCCGAATTCGGCTCGGACGGCGCTTGCGATCCGCTCGACATGGTCGTCCATCAGAAGTCGGCCCTTCTCGGCGCTGGAGCCCTGCGCACGGGCGAGGACGCCGGACGCGGGACCGAAGCCGTCGGGCACCGGGTACAGGTCATAGGTCGGGAACTTGGCCGGGCCGTCGTCCGGCACCTTGTCCATATCCACCAGATCCGGCCGCAGCAACAGCATCAGCGAGGTTTCCAGCAGGCTGGCGTGTTCCAGCTCGGTGCCGGGGAAACCATCGGGAAACAGCTGGTCCAGCGTGTCGCGGCCGACGAAATCCCAGTATTCCAGGCGCATCACCTTCATGTCGGTGACGCCGTCGCGCCGCAACTCGCGCATCGCCAGATCGACGCCCTCGACCGAGGGCCAGCAGTTCTCGAAATGCCCGTTGACCACCACGACCTTGCGGACACCATCGGTGCCCAGGCTGCGGATGATGTCGCGGACCACCAGCGAGAAGGTGTTGGCGTCCAGGCTGGTGGTGCCGGGAAACCCCTCGCCGCCGCCGGAGCGCGGCTGCGACTTGTAGCCATAGGGGATGGTCGGCGCGACGATGCCGCCAACCGCGCGGGCGACCCGCTCGCAGACGCCGGTCGGCAGCACGACATCGACGTTCATCGCCATGTGGGGGCCGTGCTGCTCGGTGGTGCCCAGCGGCAGGAAGACGATGACGCCCTCCTTGACCTTGTCGGCGAACTCCGGCCAAGTCAGCTCGGCCATGAAGACGCTTTCGACCATGGATCGGATTCCTCCCAGTAGTTGTATTCTCAGTGCATGGCCGCGCCGCCATCGACGCTCAGGCATTGTCCGGTGATGAAGCTGGCGCCGGGGGAGGCCAGGAAGACGATCGCGGCGGCGACCTCCTCCGGGCGGCCGACGCGGCCCATCGGGTTGGCGGTCTCCAGCGCCTTTTGCGCCTCGGTCATGCGGTCGAAGCCCAGCAGCGGCGTGTCGATCGGGCCGGGAGCCACCGCGTTGACGAGGATGTCCGGCGCCAGTTCCCGCGCCCAGGACCGCGTCAGCGACAGGATCGCCCCCTTGGTGGCGCAATAGCCCGAGGCTTGCTGGCGGCCGAGATAGGCCAGTTCCGACGCGATGTTGATGATGCGGGCGCCCGGCTTCATGGCCTTCAGGCATTCCCGCGCCACCAGGATGGGGCCTCGGATGTTGACCGCGTACATGCGGTCCATGTCGGCGATGTCGATCGACCGGATCGGCGCCTCGATCTCGATGCCGGCGCAGTTGACCAGCAGGTCTAGACCGCCCAGCCGCTCGGCCGCCAAGGCCACCGCGGCGATCACCTGCGTCTCGTCGGTGACGTCGGCGACCACCCGGTTGAAGTCGTCCGCCGCCGGTGCGCGGTCCAGCCCGATCACCACGGCGCCGGCATCGCGCAAAGCCTCGCATGCGGCGAAGCCGATGCCGCTTGCGGCTCCGGTGACCAGCGCCCTGAGCCCATTCAAAGTCGTCACCATGGCACTTCTCCCCGATCGGCCCCAAGGCTCTGGCCGGTGACGTTGGCGGCCAACCCCGAGGCGAGAAACAAATAAGGCCCCGCCATGTCGGACGGCTCCATCAGGCCGGGCAAGGCCTGTCCGGCGATGATCCCGTCCAGCAACTCCCGCTCGGGCCGCCCGACCCGTTCCGCCATGCGCCCCAGCGAACGCATCGACGCCTCCGTCCGGACCCAGCCGGGACAGACCGAGTTGACCCGGATGCCGCTGGGGCCAAGCTCCTTGGCCCATGTCTTGGTCAGCCCGATCACGGCGTGCTTGGACGCGACATAGGCGGAGAACAGGGGTTCCGCGACCCGGCCCCAGCTGGACGCCGTGTTGATGATGGCGCTTCCCGGCGGCATCCGCGGCGTCACCGCCCGCGTCACCAGGAAAGTGCCCAGGATGTTGATCTCGATGATCCGCCGGAACGCCGCCTCGTTCTCGGGGCCGGTGTCGTCCAGCGGCGTCATCAGCTCCAGCCCGGCGTTGTTGATCAGCACGTCGACCGCGCCGATCGCGGCGGCCATGGCCTCCACCTGATCGCCGCGCGTCACATCCACTTGGTGGGCGGTGGCGCCGAGATCGGCCGCCGCCTGATGGATGCCCTCGTTCTCCGCCGCGATGTGGAGAACGGCGCCCGTCTTGGCGAAGGCCTCCGCCACGCCGAAGCCGATGCCCCGGCTGGCGCCGGTGATCAGCACGGTTCGGCCGGCAAGATCGATCGGTGTCATTTCTCGTCTCCGGCCTCATCTCCGGCGGCTTCACGCAGCAGGCGCAGCACCGCGGTGCGCAGTTGAAAGAACTCGGGGGTGTCGCGGAGGTCCAGCGGACGCTCCGCACCCAGGCGTTCCGTGATGTCGATGTCCGCCATGATCCGCGCCGGCCGCTTGGAGAACACGATGACCCGGTCCGCCAGGAACACCGCCTCCTCGACGTCGTGGGTGACGAAGACGATGGTCTTGGCGTCGCGCCGCTGGATCGCGCGCAACTCCACCTGGAGTTTTTCGCGGCGCTGCGCGTCCAGCGCCCCGAATGGCTCGTCCATCAGCATCACGTCCGAGCCCGCCGCCAGGGTCCGGGCGATGGCGACCCGCTGCCGCATGCCGCCGGACACCTTGTTGGGATAGGCGTTGGAGAACTCGTACAGCCCGACCAAGTCCAGGTAGTGGTCGCGCCGGGCCAGCTTCTCGCGCTCGGTCAGGTCCTTTCGATAGCGCATCCCGAACAGGACGTTCTCGGCGACGGTCAGCCACGGGAACGACGAATAGGATTGGAAGACCATGCCGCGCCGGTGGTCCGGACCGCCAACCGGCGTGCCCTCCAGGCTGATCTCGCCGCCCGACGGCGTGTCCAGACCGCCGATCATCCGCATCAGCGTGGTCTTTCCGCAGCCCGACGGCCCCAGGAAGACGACGAACTCGTTCCGCGCCACGGCGATGTCGAAGGGCTGGGCGACCACGTCGAGATCGCCGAATCGCTTGGTGACGCCGTGGAACTCCAGGTATGCCTGTGTCATCTAATCGCTCACAGATAGCGGAAGGCGCGGCGGTGCAGGGCGCGGAGCAACTGGTCGGTGACCAGCCCGATCACGCCGATCACGACCACGCCGGCCATCACCTCCGGCGTCTTCATGTAGCGCCGGGCGGTCCAGATGACGAAGCCGATGCCACTGTCCGCCGCGACGATCTCGGCGATGATCAGATAGGTCCAGCACCAGCCCAGCGTGATCCGCAGGTTGTCGACCAGCCCCGGCAGCATCGCGCGGAACGCCACGTCGCGCAGTGTCTGTCGCGTGTTCGCGCCCAGGGTATGGGCGATCTCGATGTATTCCTGCGGCACCCGGCGCATGTCGTCGGCGACCAGCAGCACCAATTGGAAGAAGGTGCCGAGCCACAGCAGGTACAGCTTGGTGTTCTCGCCGACGCCGAACCAGATGATCGACAGCGGCACCAGCGCCGGGACCGGCAGGTAGCGGATGAAGTCGATGATCGGCTCCAGCGCCGCGCCGACCACGCGGTAGCTGCTCATCATGATGCCGATCGGGATCGCCATGACGGCGGCCAGCGTGAAGGCGATCCACACCCGGAGCGTCGAGACGCCCGCGTGCCACAGCAGGCTCTGCTTCTGGATCATCGTCAGGAGCGCGCCGAGCACGGTGGTGGGGGAGGGCAGGAAGGTCGTGTTGACCAAGCCCGACCGGGCGACCGCCTCCCAGATCAGCAGCAGGGCTACGCTGGTCCCGACGCCGATGCCGATCTGCGCCCGCCGCGACAGCGCGCCCCGGAACGCCCAGATCGAGGGCTGGTTCCGGTTCACCGCCCGCCGGGTCGTCACCACTCGGCCCGTCACCACCCGCCCGGCCACTTCCTGGGTCACGGGGAGACCTGGGACAGCGCCGAGGCGTCGATCTGGCTGGCGGCGGTCAGCTTGGTGTCGGCGGCGCCGTTCTCCAGGTTGAGCTGCATCACGGTGTCGAAGATGCCGTACAGGCGGCCCGGCTTGCCGTCGGTGCCGATCAGGTCCTTGGCTTCGGCGAGCGTGGTGTAGGCCAGGCTGGTGTCGATGATCTCCTTGACCTCATCCTCGCTCAAGTTGTAGTGCGGGGCCGCCAGCTTGATGAACTCGGCCGGGTTGGTCTTGAACAGCTCGACCGCCTTATAGATACCGGTCAGAAAGTTCTGGTACTTCTTCGGGTTCTTCTTGAGATCGTCCTGACGGGCGGTGATCACGTCGATGATGATCTCGCTATCGACCGACGACAGCAGCACCTTGCCCTTCCGCGCCGGGGAAATCGTGATCGCTTGCGACAGGAACGGCTGATAGGTGCCGACCGCCGCTACCGAGGTGTCGGCGAAGACGGCGGCCGTGTCGGCCGTCGCGATCTCCAGGATCGACAGATCGTCCAGCGTCATCCCCTGCTTCTTCAAGGCCAGTTGCAGCAGCAGGCGCGCCGGGATGTTGGGCTCAACCGCGATCTTCTTGCCGCGCAGGTCGGCCACCGACCCGATCGAGCCATCGGCGATCACACCGTCACCGCCAACCGACTTGTCGATCGTGCCGATGATGATGCCGGGCGTGCTCTCGTCGCGGGGACGTCCCTGGTGTTCGCCGACGGTCCGCATGTCGACATCGATGTCGCCGCGCGCCATGGCGGCCATCACGTTGGCCCGGTCGTCCTCGAACTTCATGTCGACCGTCAGGCCCAGTTCCTTGAAATATCCTTTGTCGGAGGCGACGAAGACCGGCGCGAAGCCGGGCCAAGTGGGCGACAGCACCCGGATGGTGTCGGCGGCCAGGACTGGCGCCGAGACGGTTCCGAGCAGGCAGACGACGGCGGCGATTCGGCTCATGCGGAACATCGGTGACCCTCTTTCCAAGACTGCGCTGGCCAAGACTGCGCTGGAAGGATCATCACCCAGCTTCACATCGAGAAAAATCTCGTTTAATAGACGGTTACATCGAAAATCATCAATGTATTAACGTGGTGGGAAACCGGGACCATGAGACGCCTCGACAACATAGACCTGCGGTTGCTGCGCGTCTTCGTGACCCTCGCGGACGCCGGTGGCTTCGCCGATGCCCAGATCCTGCTGAACCTGTCGCAATCCACCCTCAGCACGCATCTGTCGGCGCTGGAACGGAAGCTGGGCGCACCGCTGTGCGAGCGGGGACGCCGGGGTTTCCGCCTGACCGAATTCGGCGAGGCGACCTATGACGCCGCCAAGCGCCTGTTCGTAGAGATCGACGCGTTCCAGTCGCGCATTGGCCGCGACCGGGTCAAACTGATGGGTCAATTGCGTATCGGCATCGTCGATGGCGTCGCGACCTCGCCGGAGCTGGGCATCCACGGCGCCTTGAGTCGCTACTGCGAATACGCGCCCGATGTCTTCATCGACCTGCTGCTGGGAATCCCGGCGGAGTTGGAGACCGCCGTCGCCGACGGCACCCGCGACGTGGTGGTCGGCCCCATGTCGCAGAAGGTGCCGGGCCTCACCTATATCCCGATCTACCGAGAGCCCCACGCGCTCTACTGCGGTGGCTCACATCCCCTATTCGGCGTGCCGGACGACGCCATCGACCGCGCGGCGATCGAGGAAGCACCCTTCGCGGTGCGCGGCTACCTGCATTTCGACGACCTCTACCGCGCCAACCACCCGCGCCCCTGCGGCACCGTCAAGCACATGGAGGCGCAGGTCATGATGGTGCTGTCCGGGCGTTTCATCGGCTTCCTGCCCTGCCATATCGGCGGGGACTGGGTCAGGCGCGGGCTGATGCGCGCCTTGATGCCGAAGACCTACAGCTTCAGCTCCACCCATTTCGTCGCCACCCGGACCGCCGACGCGCGGCGGCCCGTGGTGCAAGCCTTCGTCCGCGAGGTCAAGCGGCAGGCGGCGGGGTAAACCGCCCCGCCACTTGCCGCGGTGGACGGTCACGCCGCCCGTATCTTGGTCAGGAAGCCGTCGATCTCCGTCCCGAGTACGGTGGCCTGCCGCCGCAGATCGACGGCAGCCGCTTGGACCTCTCCGGCGGCATCGCCGGTGCGGGTCGCGTTCTCGGTCACGCCCTGCACGTTGGACGAGACCTCCTGGGTGCCGCGGGCGGCCTCGTTGGTGTTGCGGGTGATCTCGCGGGTGGCGGAAGCCTGCTGCTCGACCGCCGAGGCGATGGCGGCGGAGGTCTGGTCGATCTCCTCGACGGTGGCGGCGATCCCGGTGATGGCCGCCACCGTCAGTTTGGTGGAAGCCTGGATGTGGGCGATCTGCGCCGCGATGTCCTCGGTCGCCTTGCCCGTCTGGCCCGCGAGGTTCTTGACCTCCTGCGCCACGATGGTGAAGCCCTTGCCGGCTTCGCCG
This sequence comes from Skermanella stibiiresistens SB22, assembly GCF_000576635.1. GTDB lineage: Bacteria > Pseudomonadota > Alphaproteobacteria > Azospirillales > Azospirillaceae > Skermanella > Skermanella stibiiresistens. The sequence continues at coordinate 66,342 of NZ_AVFL01000006.1, read as the reverse complement.
GCCCGCGCCGCCTCGATCGTGGCGTTGAGCGCCAGCAGGTTGGTCTGGTTGGCGATCTGCTGGATCAGGCCGATGACGGCGCCGATCTTCTGCGCGGCGTCGGCCAGATCGTTCACCGTCGCGGTGGTCTGGTTCGCCTCGTCCACGGCGCTGCGGGCGCGCGACGCGGCGTGCGACACCTGCCGCCCGATCTCGGAGATCGACGCCGCCAGCTGCTCGGTCGCGGCGGCCACCGTCTGCACGTTGGCCGAGGTCTCCTCCGACGCGCCGGCGACGACCATGGCGCGGGACTTCGAGGAGTCGGCCACCTCCGACAAGGCTTCCGACGACTGGCGCATCTGCTCGGCGGACGCGTGGAACCCCTTCAGCGCGCCGGAGACGGTCGAGCCGAATTCCGCCACCGAAGCCTCCATGTCGCGATGGCGAGCTTCCTTGCGGGCGCGCTCCTCGCGCTGTTCGGCCTCCAGGAGCAAGGTCGCTTCCGCGTTCCGCTTGAAGGTCCCAAGGGCGCCCGCCAGCCGGCCGATCTCGTCGCCGCGGTCGAGATAGGGCACCTGACCCGAAAGATCGCCCTCGGCGACCCGCAGCATGGCGTCGGTCATGCCATCGATCGGCCGGACGACCCGCTTGCTGATCACCGCGAGGGCCGCGGCGCCGATGCCGATCGCGATCAGCAGCACGATCGCCTGGAAGATCAGCTTTTGGTGCGCCGCCGCCGACTTCTCATCGGCGTGCGAGACGATGGCATCCAGAGCCCGTTCGCAGATGGCGACGAGACTGGTCGTGCTGGCATCGATCGACCGGCTGAATTCAATGGCGTCGACGGGTGGCTCCCTGCCTTCCACGATGGCCTTCTGGATATCGAGGCTCTGCTTGGTTGTCGTGCCGAAGTGGACGGCGTCCGCGTTCCTCATGGCCGCGACGATGGTCTCGGGCGCGCCGGGACGGGAGAGGATGTCCGTGACCAGCTTCCAACCGACCTGGACCTTGCCCTGGAGTTCCGCGATCTTGGCGCGGTTCTCGGGAGTGATCGTCTTGTCGCGGATGCTGGCGGTGATGGGATATCTAATCAAGCCGGCGGCGTCGCGCGCCAGATAGGCCGCGTCCTTGACGGAAGCCTGTTCCGCGGTGAAGGCGTCGACCTGACGAAGCTCCGTGGTCAGTAGCGCGGAGACCAGTTCCAATTGGTCGATCAGCGCGGTGACCGCGGCGATGACCTCCTTGGAGAAACTCTCGCGACGCTCCGTGATCAGTTTCACAGCCGCCTGATCGCCCTCCACCCGGATCGCGGCGAGCTTGTCACGCCGCCGTTCCAGTTCGGCGATCTCGTCGCCCGCCGTGCAGCCAATGCTGGCGCAACCCGAGATGACGGCATCGAGTGCCGGACCCGATTTGCTTCTGGCGTCCGCGAGGGCTGCCATCTGGTCACCCGTGGCCCGCTCCTTGCCTTCAAGGGCCAGTCGGAATCCGCCGCGCTCGACCCGAACATTTTGGAGCGCCGTGAACACGTCGCGTCCGGCGCGGGCGATCTCCGACGTCCGCTCCGCCGCGGCCTGCCGCATATAGGCGTCGACGACGGCGGTGCCGAGGATACCGAACAGGATCAGGCAAAGCGTGGCGACGATGAGATTGAGGGATGCGCCGATGCTGATCGACCGGCGCCTGGAGGGGGCTGGCAGGTGGGGCGACATGGGTTAATCCTTGATGATGCGAACCGCCAAATTCGCCCATACTGGAATATGCCGATTAATTTGTTCCTAATGATTGGAAATCAGACTAACTAACCTGTCGCGCTTCGCTGATTTAACGGCGGATCACCGCTGCGCCGCCGCCAAGCTGGCTCGAAATCCAGCTTGGCGGAATCCCCCTTTACGCAGCCAAGTTCACCGCGCGGACGGGACGGCCACCAATGGCTTGCCACTGGGGGAGTTGCGCATCGCCAGCAGGCATCCCAGCGGCCAAAGCACAGCGGCGATCCACCAGAGGTTCAGGCCACCGGCGATCAGCGCCATCCCGAGCAGACCAGCCTGGACCACGTAGTAGATCATCGGCAGCAACGCCATCCGGATCAGGTCGCCCTCGCGGTTGACCAGTCCGACGGTCGCGGAGGCGGCCACGACATTGTGGACGCAGATCATGTTGCCGGCGGCACCGCCCACCGCCTGCAAGGTCACCACCAGGGCGGCACCCGCGGAGGCCAAGCCGATGTTCACCGCCGTCGAGAACTGGAACAGCGAGAACATCATGTTGCTCACCGTGTTCGAACCGGCGATGAAGGCGCCGAGCGCGCCAACGGTCGGCGAGACCAGGGGCCAGAACTCGCCCGACACGGCCGACACGCCACCAGCCAGCACGAGAGGCATGCTGAGGTGGTCGGTCGAGGCGGAGTTGATGAAGACTTGGACCATCGGAACGGCCAGCAGCAGGGCCGGCGCGGCCTTGATCATCGTGCCGCCCGACAGCTTCCAGACCGCGCGATAGCTGCCGCCCTTTCCCATGCCCTGGAAGAAGTAGGCGAACAGCGACACCAGGACGAACACCGTTCCAGGCAGGTAGAGCGGCTGCGACGAGGCGGAGATGCCGGAACCGAACAGGTTGGTCAGGCTCAGGGTCATCTCGGGGGAGGTCAGGAAAGCCTTGAGCGGGGTGATCACGCGCGTCGCGATCAGGAGCAGGGCCACCAGGAGATAGGGCGTCCAAGCCTTGGCGAGCGACATCGGCCGTTCATGCTCGACCGATTGCTGTGACTGTTCCAGGGTTCCGATCCAGCGGCCATCCCAGTTCTTCCTGGGTCCGAAATCGAAGACCTCACGCGGCAGGAACAGCCCGCGCCGGGCGGCGGGAATGACGATCGCGAGGCCGATCATGGCGCCGATCAGCGACGGGAATTCCGGCCCGAACACGGCGGCGACCAGAAAGTAGGGCACGGTGAAGGCGATGCCGGCGAACAGCGCGAACTTCCAGGCGGCGAACCCCTCGGCGAAGCTGCGGTTCGGGCCGAAGAATCGGGTGATCATCGCGACCATGATCAGCGGGATCAGGAAACCGACCAGCGCGTGGACCATGGCGACGTTGACGGCGATGTGGACCAGATAGTCGCCAAACGCCATCGGCGCGATGGTGCTCTCGACCAGTTCCTGGTTCGCCAGACCGGTATTGACGCCGAGCAGGATCGGCGTTCCGACCGCGCCGAACGAGACCGGCGTGCTCTGGATGATCAGGGCCGCGAGGACGGCCGCCATGGCCGGAAAGCCGATGGCGACCAGCAAGGGGGCGGCGATGGCGGCCGGCGTGCCGAAGCCGGAGGCGCCCTCGACCAGGGAGCCGAACAGCCAGGCGATCAGGATCGCCTGGACGCGCCGGTCCGGCGAGATCGACGTGAACCCCTGCCGGATGCGGCTGATGGCACCACTTTCCTCGAGCGTGTACAGCAGCAGGATGGCGCCGAACACGATGAACAGGACGTTGGCCGCCGTCACCAGACCGTTGACCGACGCTCCCATCACGGTTTCGATGGGGGTGCCCCACAGTGCCAGGGCGATGAGGGCGGTCGTGGCGTAGGCGACGGCCATGGTCAGCTTGGCTGATAGACGAAGCGCCACCAGCAATACGAAGACAATGACGATCGGCATCAACGCCAGTATGAACAGCAGACTTTGGGCCATAAGGCTTCCCCGCGCTCCCCGTTGCTTTTTAAGCTTCTTTCGATCGGCGCCCTATATGTGGCTCGGGCGCGTCGATACAGCCGCGGGACGGCATTTTGTTCGCGGGGGTTGCGATGAAACTTCGGTGATCGACTGGATTGGTGGTCCATGCCAGGTGATGACGCCTGGTGTCAGAACTTGAAGGCCACCGAGGCGAAGAGGAAATCGACATCGTCCCCACCGACGTCCTCGAGCGTCCCGCCGGGGGTGAAATGGACATACTGGCTGGCGACGCTGATGTTGGGTGTGGCCCGCCATTCCAGGCCGAGGATCGCCTGATGGCCGATGAAGCGGGATCCCCGCCCCGCCGTGCCGGCTATCGCGGCGAGTGGGGGCTCGTAGATCGCGTCGTCGGTCGTCTGCCGCCACAGCGCGTTCCAGGCCAGCTCGACCTCCAGCCCGGGGGTCGGCTGAAACCGCACGCTCGGCTGTAGATCGATGACATTGGCGGGGGCTATCAGGTTGGCTTCGGAGAAATAGGGGAACTTGGGATACAGCGCGTTGAAGGTGCCCAACCTTCCATCCCCAGGGTCCGGGTCACCGCTGGCGATGTCGGCCTTCAGGCCCAGGCGGGGCAGCATCCCGATCCAGTCGAGGGTGAACCCGACATCCGAGGCGACGGTCCAGGCGCGGATATCACGCTGGCCGAAATCGCCGAACTGGTATACCGCCTCGACATCCCAGTCGAAGCCGCCCCGCTCACCGAACAGGCGCAGTCCAGACGACTGGCGCTTCTCGTCGGCGGTGCTGTTTTGGAAACGGGCGTTCTCGCGCTCGAAACCCAGATGGTAGAGATCCGCCTTGAGACCGGATATGCCCGGCACGGGACCGGTGCCATAAACCCCCCAAAGCGTTTCGCCGTTGTTGACGCGGTCATCGAAATCGCCTTGGTCCAACGTGATCGGACGGGCGTTGAAGACATCGACCCGATAGCCGCCGCCGGTCCAGAAGACACGCCCGCCGTCGAAGCTCCGGCGCACGTTCGGACTTTCCCGCACGGAGACCAGCCGTGAAGCGCCGAAGCTCATTTCCTGGCGGCCGCCGCGCAGAGTGAGACGACCATCTCCGGGTGTCGCCACGCCAAGGTCGATGAAGGCTTGGGTCAGGTCGAGCCGGTCGACATCGGTGGGCGAACGATCACCCTCGCGCCCGTTTTGCTGAAAGGCGCCCACCTGGACGAAGGCACGGGCGTTGTCGCCCAAGTGGAGGTCGCCATGGAGCAGCGCCCGATGGAGGAAGACGTGATCGGACGATTGATCCAGGCCGAAACCCGGATTGGCGACGATCTCGAACCGCTCGCGCAGCTCGCCGCCCAGCGTCAGCTTGGCGAAGCCATCGGCACCCATCGGGATACATTTCAGGGGATCCAGGAACTGGGTCCGATTGGCGGGGTCGCACAGGACGCGCCAGTCCTCGTCGAAGCGGTGCGATTTCATCGCGGGCCGCTCCGCCCCGGCATCGTGAACGGTTTCGGCCAGGGCCGGCGACCGCGCGTTCAGCGGACCCAAGATGGCACCGGCGAGCAGCCCCACGGCGAGGGTGACGAGATAGGCCTTCATGGCGAGCCCACGCTGATCAACGGGCCCCGGGAGTGAGCCAAGGGAAGGGAAGGAGAGGCGGATCCACCAACGAAGGCCGGTCCGGCGCCTCATCCCGGAAACGATGCCTCGGGATCGACGGCCGGACCGGTTCCGCGCCGGATTACTTGGCGCCTTACTCGGCGGCCAACTTGTTGGCGGCGACCGGTTCCTGCACCGGCCCGTGCTTCACCCGCTCCGGAGCCTTGTGGACCATGGTGTAGGCGTAGTCGACGCCCATGCCATAGGCGCCGGAGTGCTCCTTGACGATGGCCATCACGGCGTCATAGGTGCCGCGCCGCGCCCAGTCGCGCTGCCACTCCAGCATGACCTGCTGCCACGTCACCGGAGCCACGCCAGCCTGGATCATGCGCAGCATCGAATAGTCATGGGCCTCCTTCGAGGTTCCGCCGGAGGCGTCGGCGACCATGAAGATCTCGTAGCCGCCCTCGGCCATGGCCGAGAACGCGAAGCCGTTGTTGCAGACCTCCGTCCACAGACCGGAGACGACGACCTTCTTCTGGCCGTTGCGGGCCAGCGAGTCCCGGACCTTCTGGTCGTCCCACGAGTTCATCGAGGTGCGCTCCAGAAGCGGCTGGTCGGGGAAGACCGCCAGCAGTTCGGGATATGTGTGCCCCGAGAAGCTCTCGGTCTCCACGGTGGTGATCGTCACCGGGATGTTGAAGACCTTCGCCGCCTTGGCCAACGCCACGGTGTTGTTCTTCAGGACTTGGCGATCGATCGACTGCACGCCGAAGGCCATCTGCGGCTGATGGTCGATGAAGATGATCTGACAGTTGTCGGGGGTCAGAAGCTCGGGTTTGTTGGTCATGATTTCCTCCATGTTCGTCCCGGCGCCGGGCTGGGTTCCCGTCGCGAAGTTCCTGGTCTGGCGGGGCGCAGGATGGGCCGGGTTGGCGGATGGGGGCAATCATACTGTGGTGTCGGGCGGCTAGGGCCTATGGTTGCCGAACCTCGATTTTCAGGCGATGGGATCGTCGTGGGACGGCAGCGTGAAGTGGAAGATCGCGCCGTGGGGGACATTGTGCGAAACCCAAAGCCGGCCGCCGTTGGACTCGACGATCGACAGGCAGCACATCAGCCCCATGCCCATGCCATCCGGCTTCGTCGTGAAGAACGGATCGAAGATCCTGTCCTTGTGCGTCGGATCGATGCCGGTTCCGGTATCGGCCACCGAAACCAGGATGTCTCCCGTCTCGCGCAACCTGGATGTGACGCACAGGATCCGCGGCCGCTTGGTGACGGTCTCCATCGCGTCGATCGCGTTGGAGACCAGGTTCGAGACGACCTGCTGAAGCTGGACCGGGTTGCAGGTGACCAGCGGCAGTCCCTCGTCCAAGTCGGTCTCGATCGTCACGCGGCCGAAGCGCGCCTCGCCTTGGCCGCGCCTCAGCACCTCGTCGATCAGCAGGTTCAAGTCGGTGGCGACGCGTTCCTGCGCGCCCTTCTTGAACATCGCTCCGATGCTCTTGATCAGGCTCCCGGCGCGGTGGCCGTCGCTCACGATATAGGTCAGGGCGGCTTTCGCCTCGGCGATATCCGGGCTCTCCCGTCCCAGCCAGCGCAACGCGGCGTCCGCGTTCGTGACCATGCTCGCCAGGGGTTGGTTGATCTCGTGCGCGATCGAGGCGGACATGGCCTCCATCGTCGTCAGCCGCGTCTCGCGCGCGCGCCGTTCCGCCAGGATCGAGCGGGCGAGGCGGGCGTAGAGGGTCACCGTTTCCGACAGCAGGACGAGCAGGACAATGCTGGTGCAGACCAAGCCATAGAACCGGCCGGCCCACCATCCCAGGTTCAGACGGATGCCGGCGCCCGCGAAGGACAGCAGCATGAGTTCGACCAGCAGCGTGAAGAGCACCACCATCAGCCACAGGTCGAGCACCGATCGCCGCCGACGCCACAGTGCCACGAGGCCCGCGATGTACAAGACCACCGCGGTCACCGGGACAAGCCGCCACAAGTCGGTCGGCACGATCATGTTGGTCATGAAGCGCGGTAGGATCTCCTCGCTGGTCGTGATCAGCCAGGTGAGGCCGCAGGCCGCGGCGATCACGCCAGCGACGCTCCCCAGGATGGTCCGGCGCACCGAGTTGTCGAACCTTGGCGCTTGGGCGTCGCGATCATCCAGCAAGGCGTAGGCGAGCACGAAGACCGGAAAACCCAGGCGCCTCAGCGCGGCGATGGAGGCGGTGGCCTGCATCCCGGCATCCAGGCCGAACGCCGTAAACGCTCCCGGAAACGTCAGCGCCCAAGGGACCACCATCAGCCCCGAGAACAGATAGCCGATCGCGAGGACGAGCACCGCCCGCGAGTTCTGGACCGAGAACAACGCCAGCAGCATGACCGAGGTGATCAGTTCGATGATCAGGACGGCGGACGCGTAGGCCGGTACCAGGATCTCGGTGTCGCTGAACTGGATCCGGGCGAAGGGCGCCGTGACCAGCAGGGCACCGACCAGCACCGCCAGCACGCAGAGCGCGAACCTCCGCTGGTTGCGGGTTGGCGATGCTGTCGAGAGCAGGAATGGATAGGTGTCCGAAGCTCCCATGATCGCCTTCACGTTCCTCATGTGCCGGGTGATGGCCAGCGAACGTCCCGTTCGGCCCGATGTTCAACGGTTCGAGGACTCTGTCGATCGCGATCAATCACCCAGCCGCGAAAATCCAATGAAGCCCTTGTTAACGTGAAACTTCCATCAGGACCCTTTTTCATGCTCTAGAACCATTTTTCAGAGGCCAAGGACCCTGAGAACCGGACCGCAAGGGCAAGGTACGAATTTCATGACCCTAGCTGGGCGAAGCCCGTTTTCAGGGCCGGTGACGATTTTTCGGTTTTGTCAATTTTCGGGGAATGTGGAGCAAGTGCCAGGCTGATGCCTACCAGCGCCGAAAGCCCTGCACTGTTCGCCCCTGCCGGCTCTCTTGATCGCTCGAAAAGGGCCCGGCAACCTATCCGTCAACGCCTCTCCCGGCAAGCTGCCCTGAGATCTGACAGAACCCAAGAGCCGCTGGCTCATGGGATCTTCAGCGACGGGGGGAGTTTGACGGCGAGCAGGCCAAGCGTCTCCATCGAGGATGCGGCCCAGGCGAGATGGTTCGCGATCTCCTCGCCGAGGAAACGGCTCGCGTCCTCGGCCTGAGCGGCCGCCGTCCCGATGGTCGAGCGATAGTCTGGTTGGACTTGGAAGGTGATCATCCCGAAAATACGGTGACAGGACCAACCAAGCCATGGGCGGGATCGGAAACCGGGAAACATCAGGAACGGCGGGATGGGACATGCTGGGGGTTCGCCTGCTACACCATGGATGCCATGGCGGAGATCGCCACAAGATTGACCCAATGCATTGGCACTTCGGTCGATTGATCTGGAAGCCGCTATTTTCGGCGTGGACCCGGCACCGCGACGACAGGGTTCCAGTCGAACACCCCATATGGCGGGCCGGCCACGGGTGCCGCTATCGTACCCACGGCGTAAGCCCTCGTCCGCCAACCATGTCGACGCCGAGATCCACCAAGTCGAGGGCGGCTTTCTGACTGGGAACATCCCGCACCATGAGACGGCTACCCCGTTGATGCAGTGTCTGCATGAACACCTTCACGCGGCTGGGTTTTTCCCGCGCCAAGAGTTCGATATCCGGATGCCGGACACTGAATTTGTTGAATTGCCTGATCCACGTTTTGCAGGACAGTGAGTGTAGGTTTGGCAATCTCAAATATTGGGTACGCGACAGGGGCCGCAGCATGGCGAGGATTTCCTCGACACGAACGCTGGCGGCATCGGTTGGAACGTCGGTCAGTTCGAAGATGAGGTGTTGCTGGACGCCAGAAGGCAAGCCTCGGCAAATCCCGATATACTGCCCCATCGTCCGGCGATTGGTGAAAATGGCGAAGGATACCGGAACGATGAAGCTTGGAAAATCCGGTTGAAGCAAGCCGTCGAAGATATGGTTGATGGTGAGTCCAAGGAGCAACTGGGCTTCCCGAAAGGAATGGTCATCGGCATTGTCCGAGAGGGACCCGGCTTTTTTCATGACTCGGGTGGTGACGCCGTCAAGATGCACCAGGGCATCCAGTAGCGGTACGCCACTACCGTGGATGACGGCGGCTGTCTCGAGTCGAGCCGCTTCGACCACCTGCGCCAATGTCATCGCGGAAGCCTTCGCGATCTCACTGCGCTTGTGGGCGATCTTTCCGATGATCAGCGATCCAAGGTCGGGTATTCGATCGGTTCCGGGAGGAAGCGCGATCCATTCCGCATCGGAACGGACGTCCGGAGCCGCTCCGACCCCGAATTTACCCATCAGCCGATGACGGATCTCGTTCTCGATGAGTTCAGTCTGCGTTTCCGCTCCATTCAGGGTGGCGTCCGCGAAGCAAAGCGTGAATCGGCCGGCTCCATCGTGGGAAAATGTGTCGGCCCCGGAAAGATGCCGCCCAATGATGGCTTCCGCGTCGGAGAAAATGTGCGAAGCCACTTGCGTCCACCTTTCGCCAGCGGCTTGGCGAATGCCATCGAGATTGATCATCTCGACCTGCCCGGACACGATGAAGCGGTCCGCGCCACTGCCGCGGATGCGTTCACCAGCCCTTTGCTCGAACTGGGCCGCATCACAAGCGACCGCCGGCGCTTCCGCCGCCGACATGGTGTCCGTCGTCGTTTTCACCGGCGCGGCGTCTTGATGCGCGGGTGTGACGGCGGCGACCCAGAAGCTGTCCCCATCCTCATGCGTGATCCAGCGGGCATTGATCCCCACCTCTTCGAGACTTTCGTCACCACATCTAATCCTGGTGGTGAAGCGCCCCGCCGTGATGGACCTGGGCAGACGGATCATGCTTTTCGGCAGCTTGGCGTCGGGAAAGAAGGATGAGAAATTCTCATCGTAGTGACAGGTGCCTTTCCACCTGAACAGCGCGGAAAAGCTGGGGCTCGACATGATCAGGCGCCCGCACGGGTCGAACACCACAATCCCGACATCCACAACCGCGAGAATGGCCGCCAGCATTCGTTCGAGGGACTGGACTTTCTTCTCTCGCCTCTCGACGTCCGTGGTTGAAGATGGCATTCACAAAGTTCCCGTAGTGGCGACGACGTTTCAGCAGACTAAAAGCATGCGGAATTTTACTTCCTCAACATTATCGCAGGAAAAAATTAATTTTTATTATCGAAGTTGAGAAATAATTAAAAATTTAAAATTGGCGATCATAATTTTGATGGTGTATAAGGACAATGATGACAATTAGATTATTTTGATACTGATGATGATTTCTGTGCTTCGATCCGTTCTGGACGGAGTGTATCGCGGCATCGAGTGTGTCCCACCAAGCACTTGGTGGCGATCAACGATGTCGCCATGGGCACAATCGCGACTTCATGGGGGCGCCGCCTTCATGAAGCAGCCCATGATCGTCGCTGACATCGACTTGGATCCGTCATGTCGCCAAATCGACGATCCCGCTTCGCCACGTTCTTGGAGTGCGCCACTTGCGCAATGATGCGGAATTGAGAAACGCCGGACGGCTGACAAGGCTCGTGGCCGGTTCGGTCGAGCGGGAATGGGTCAGTGAGACCGTTCGGATGAGTGAGGAGCGTTACGCCCTGGCGGTCAAGGGAGCGGGCGTCGGCATCTGGGACTGGGACATGGAGCGGGGGACGCTTTACTGGTCACCCTTGTTCAAGGAAATGGCTGGATTGTCTCCGGAGGAGGAGCCAGTCACCCATGACACGTTCGAGAACCTACTGCACCCTGATGATCGGGGATTGGTGGAAAACGCGCTCCGGAATCATCTGTTCAAGCGCGTGCCGTATGACACGGAGTTTCGCTTTTCACTGCCTGATGGCACCGTCCGATGGTTCAGGGGTAGGGCACAGGCGGTCTGGAACGCCGATGGGCGTGCGATCCGCATCGCTGGCTCCATCTATGACATCACGGATCAAATCCTGGCATCACAGCAGCTCCAGGACAGCAAGGCGCGATTCCTCGATTTCGCGGATGCCGCGTCCGAATGGTTTTGGGAAAGCGACATTGAGCATCGGTACACCTACTTCTCCGAACGCCTGTCGGAGCATGCCGGTGTCGTTCCCTCCGCTTGGCTTCATCTGAGCCGAATGGACCTTGCCGCCGAAGCGATGGAATTGCCTCACTGGCGGCAGCATGTCGCCACGCTGAATGCCCATCGGCCATTTCGGAACTTCGAATACGAAGCTCGCGGTCCCAACCATGAGACCCTGTGGTTTCGGACCAGCGGCAAGCCCGTATTCGACGGGGTTGGCGGCTTTTTGGGCTATCGGGGGACCGGCACCAATATCACTACCCAGAAACTCACGGAGATCGCCCATAGAAGGTCGGAGGCTCGCGCCGTGCGGGCCGAACAGATCCTTTTGGACGCCATTGAAAGTCTATCGGACGGATTCATCCTTCTGGACGCCAACCGCTGTTTCCTGATGTGCAACTCCCAATATCGGCGGATGTTTCCGGCGGTGGCGAGCATACTCACTCCAGGAGCCTCGTATGAGTCGATCTGTCGTTACTTCGCCGCCAATCGCCGATTCTCCGACGAATGGGATCAAGACACTTGGGTCTCGCGACGTCTAGAACCGGTTGGCGACGGACGCTCCCAGGAGGAACAGCTTTCGGATGGCCGTTGGGTGCGCATCAGTGACTTCCCCACCAAGGATGGGGGGGTGGCGGGTTTGCGAACCGACATCACCAAGGCCAAACTTCAGGAGCAGAAGCTCGCCAAGCGGGAACGGGAACTCCTGGAAGCTCAGAAGATTGCCAGGATTGGGCACTGGCGGCTCGAAGTGCTTACAGGCGAACATGAGTGGTCGGCTGGTCTCTACCAGATCATGAAGGCGCCGCCGGGCGATTACCAACCGACGATGGAAGATATCTTGTCTCGAATCCACGAGCAAGATCGGGACGAGGCGGCGCGGCGTTTGGCCCACTGCGTGGCGACTGGTTCGACTACGCAATGGGAATATCGCATTCACAATCATGAAGGCGACTTGATGATCTGGCAGTCGGAGGGGTACTGCGAATTCGGCGCCGATGGATCGGTGACAAGCGTGTTCGGCATCTGCCGTGACGTCACGAACGAACGTCAGGCCGAGGATATGCTGCGGATGGCCAAGGATGCGGCGGAAGCGGCGAGCAAGGCCAAATCCGACTTCCTGGCGAACATGAGCCACGAACTTCGAACTCCCCTGAACGCCATCATCGGCTTCAGCGACATGCTAAGTCTGGAAATGCTCGGGCCGCTGGGCCAACGTTATCTGGAATACGCGCAGGATATCAATCGCAGTGGTCGGCACCTGCTCGAGTTGATCAACGATCTTCTCGACATGGCCCGCATCGAAGCCGGCAAGGTGGTCCTGCACGAGGAGCCCGTCGCGCTCGACCAAGTGATCGATGAGGCGCTCCTGCTCAGCCGGCCGGTCACCTCCGGAACGCGGCACAGCATCGAACTGGACATTCCTTCGCCGACACCGGTGCTGCGGGTCGATCGCCGAAGCCTGAAGCAAGTGCTGATCAACCTGCTCGGCAACGCGGTCAAGTTCACGCCGGATGGCGGGCGCATCGCCGTGACGGCGCGTGTCTCGTCGGACGGTGTCGCCATCGTGGTCACTGATTCTGGCATCGGCATACCACGGGAACGGATTGACGACCTTGGCAAGCCGTTCAGCCAGGTTGAAAGTGGGATGGCGAGACGTCACGGCGGCAGCGGCATGGGCGTGTTCATCTCCAAAGCCCTTGTCGAGAGACACGGGGGTAGACTGGGTATCGACAGCAGCCTAGGGAATGGGACGACGGTCACGATCAAGCTGCCGCTGGACCGCCTGATGGCATGTTCAGGAAGTTGAACGTTCAGGGAATGGTCCTGCTCCGCGTCCGCTGGCAAGCGTGTGCGAGTATCCGGGCTATGGCCGCGCCGAGATGGACGCCAACACCGTCGGGCGGACAATCTGGACAATCGTTCTGAGTCGAAAGAATGCGCTGTTCGCCGGCAGCGGAGGCGACGGTCGCCAATGGACCATATTTCCGCGGCTTCTCTGATCGCCGAAGCAGAACGACCTCGAACCCCATGCCCACATCGGCATGATCCAGCGACGTGAAGCCACGCTCACAGCGATGGGAGGATTAAATGATGAACGGCGAGTTGCCCCCTCGTTGAAATCATCTCCCGAGGGCCGGCGCGAGAACGCCGAGGACAGCCGCGGTGTGGCGGAAATGGCGCGCGGCGTGTCGGAGGAGCAGCGGGAGACCACCGCGGAGGCGAACGAGACGCTCCAGGCGTGGCGGGGTGGCGCGGGACTGGGCGACCGGCTTGGGCGACGGGCCTCCGAAGGGAGTACCCGCCCCGCGCGATGACTGTCGGTGACGCGTTTTCCACAACGTTGGCGCCATCACGGCGGCAGAAATCGCCTCGCTCTGCTCATTTCCAGTTCGGCGACTGTCGCCTTGGCGAGAACCACCAGATCCTGCTGGTCAACGTTCGTGAATAGTCTTGGGGCGTCGTCGATGATGCAGAAGGAGCCGATCGCCTGCTGCTTATAGATGAGCGGCGCGCCGGCGTAAAAGCGGATCCTGGGCGGACCGACGACATAGGGGTTGTTCGCGAACCGTGGATCGACGCGCGCGTCCTCGACCACGAGAACCCGCCGCTGTTGGATGGTGTGAGCGCAGAAGGCGTACTCGCGCGGCGTCTCCTCCGCATCCGCGCCCGCCTTGGCCTTGAACCATTGACGACTTTCATCGATCAAGGAGATGAGAGCCGTCGGAACCATGAAGCGCTGGCGGGCGAAGTTGACGATATCGTTGAACGCTGGCTCCGGTGGCGTATCAAGCACTGCTAGATCATACAACGCGTGAAGCCGATCTTTCTCGTCTTGCATTCTTTATCGTTCCAACCACCGTTCGACGACCGGGAAACTTGGTCACGCCACCTCATAAAACATCCAAATGGTTAATGTTTTATTGCCAGCAGGCCGACCGATGGGAAATGTCGTTCTATATCATAGAGTTGGTTGGAAACTAGGCTGGCGTTGGTGTCCACAAATTTGCCCCCGGCGTGGTGCGCCGATCCGTCGCGACTGGCATGTCTGCTTCGCTTTCCAGAGATGGGTTGGTTCCTGACCTTCAAGGGCTTGGCGAGTGCGGAGGCCCGTCATGATCTTCACGAATAGCCTAAGCCCATCTCAGGAAGATCCACGCGGTGCCCGGCTGGCGGCCGGAGCGCATCTCGATCAACACTCTCACAGGCTGGTTGAACGGGAACACGTAGCTGAAGATGACGTTGAGGTTGCCGTGTTCCATACCGTCCCTGAACCGCCCATGGAACTCGGGAGTGAAGGTGCACGGTGCGATATCCCTGAAGAAGTCACGACCAATCATCAGTTCGGCATGACGGCCGGAAAACCGGCTCTCCGTTGCGTTGTAGGTGAGGATCCTGCCGTTCCGGTCGAGCTGGATCACACCGATCGGAAGGTCGTCCAGATCGGCCTCGTTGATCTCCTCGACCAGATCTTCGGCATCCTGTCCGCCGATCCTGAAGAACTCCTTCAGGCCGCCGATCGTCGGTCGCGGCGGATTACCATCATTGGCGCGAAGCCGTTCGACCGGCAGGGTGATGAAGGCGGTGGTTCCCAGGCCGGGTCTGCTGTTGAAGTGCAGCATGCCACCATGCAATTCGATCAGCGCTTTGGCAACCGGCAGCCCCAGTCCCGTGCCTTCGGTCGTCGCGTTCAGGGGGGAGGCGAGCCGACCAAATGGAGCGAGCGCCCGAGGCAGGTCAGCCACGGCGATTCCCACACCGGTATCGGTAACCGCGAGACAGAGTTGGCCATCAGACAGAACATGGGCACAGAGGACGACATCGCCTCCGGCCTCGGTGAATTTGACCGCATTGCCCACCAAATTCAGCAGCGCCTGGCGCAGAAGCCGCCGGTCACAGAGAACCGACAGGCCCGGAGGCGCGGACGTCACGGACAAACTCAGCTTGGCCCTGCTCGCCCGCTCCCGGATCAGGCGCTCGACATCACCCAGCAGGGTGGCGAGCGGAATCTCACGCTCCTCGAAGAGGATCTCCCCAGCCTCGATCCGGGCCATGTCCAGAACGTCGTTGACGATGTCCAGCAGATGGCGGCCCGCGAACAAGATGTCGTTCGCATAGTCTAGATATGCCGGATTGTTCAGCGGTCCCACGGCCTCCTGCGCCATCATGTCGGAAAACCCGATCACCGCGTTCAGTGGCGTCCGCAATTCATGGCTCATGTTGGCCAGAAACGATGATTTTGCTTGGTTGGCCAGTTCCGCCTGCTCCGTGGCGGCTTTGAGTTCCATCTCCGTCCGCTTCTGGTCCGTGATGTCCCGCACGGTGCAGATGACCGCCAGGGCAGTGCCATCGGGCGAGTGCTCGAACCCACACTCCTCGTGGATGTACCGGACCGCGCCGTCGGGGCGGACGATTCGGAATTGACGCGGACCGACATCTTCTGGTCGGGCCTGGACGGTGAGGGAAGTGGCGCCGACGACGGAACGGTCCTTGGGGTGGATGAATGTGGCCAATTCGTGATTTGTCGCTGGACCAAGACGCGGATCGCGGCCCAGGATCTCGTACATGAAGTCGGACCAAATCACCTCGCCGGTCACCAGGTCATGCCGCCACCAGCCCAAGCGGGCGATCCGATGGGCGGCGGACAGGAACTGTTCCGATGGCGCCCCCACCGCCGTGTGGACGCAGGTGCCGATCAGACGGACCACGCGCCCATCGCGGAGCAGCGGGCTTAGGGTTGTTCGACATCGCGTGACCCCGGTCGCCAGCTCGACGGTCTCGTCATAGGTGATCCGGGTGCCTTGGCTGATGCACCGTTTGTAGTTTTCGGCGATGCGCTGGAATTCCGCCGGCTGAACCAAGTCGACGAGGCGGCGGCCAGATACCTGGGCGCGGGAGAAGCCATAGCTCCGCTCATAATCCGCGTTCATGGTGGCGATGCGGAACCCATCCTCCCCATCCCCATGGACGTCGACGACGAACATCGGGCAGCCGACTTGATCCAGGATCGAGCGCAAGTCCTCGACGGCACAGGTCGCGAGGCCGTCCGTTACCCATTGGGTCTCCATCAACCGCATGGTCTCCCAATAATCTTGAAAAATGACAGTGGATGCGTCTGGTCGACGCGGATCGACCATCCGTTGCTAGATGACGAGTGCCGGCCTTTCGGCGGCACTCCCCGTGCCTTGATCATCGGATGGTGGTAGGTCATGGGCGCCACCGGCGTTCAGGTCCGCGAAGCTCTTCGACAGCGCGAGCACCTTACTTATTCCTACGGTCACACCGCCACCTCCGGTTGGGTCAAAATGATGAAGGCCACGCGGACAAGCCCGATCAATCTCGATGTCCAATGCGCCGACGATCGTAGGTGGTCGCTCGTGAATATCCGGTTAATTCGGGTGTCGGCGGCGCGATGAACGATCTTGGCCCGCTTATGGATGTCAGGCATTGGCCCGCAGGGTGAAGAGACACGACCCCATCCACTGGAAGTTGTTATACAACTTTAAGTAGATAGTGACAGATGACGGGGTCGCATGCCAGTCACCTATCACCAACGTCCCGCTTTACCAAACATGCGGTAACGGCATACTAAGGCGTTAATCATAACGTGAATTCAGAGGTCCTGATGACGGGTGGCTTGAACGTGATCGAGTTCGGCAAGAGCGACATCGACAATGTCGTTGCCCGGATGTCCGGCAAAGACATCGATGGCCTCGCCTTCGGCGCGATCCAATTGGACGGAAAGGGAGTCATTCTGCAGTACAACAGCGCCGAAGGTGCCATAACCGGCCGGCATCCCAAGGACGTGATTGGCAAAAATTTCTTCACCGAAGTGGCCCCATGCACCAACAAGCCAGAGTTCAAGGGCGAATTCGACAGGGGCGTCAAGGCTGGCAACCTCAATACGATGTTCGAGTACACCTTCGACTACAACATGAAGCCCACCAAGGTGAAGGTTCACATGAAGAGGGCTCTGGTGGGCGACACCTATTGGGTGTTCGTCAAGCGCCTGTGACTGGCCACCACCCATGACCATTCGGCCTTGGTGGTGCGACGACCTGCCTCTGACCCGCTTCATCACGGATCTGGTGTTCCGGCAGTTCACCCGGCTTCGGCCGGAAAGCCGGGTACCGCCGCCGTCGTCAAGGGGGTGGCCGCCGGACTTCGCCCTCGACGACGACCTAGGCGCCGACTCGCTTGAGTTGCTAAGTCTTTCAAGTTGCCTGGTTCAGGCGCTGCACCTCCATCGCGGCGGGATCGAGGACTACTTGTTGGCACGCCGGACGCTCGGTGGCTGGGTCGAGGTTTGCCAAGCCTCCCTCGCGAGGTTCGACGATGAAATCACGTTCCTGACATCCGGCACCACGGGGGCGGGTAAGCCCTGCCAGCACCGGCTCGAGGCGCTGGAGGAAGAGGCGATCCGCCTCGCGGCGCTGCTGCCGGGCCGGACGCGGGTGCTCAGCGCCGTGCCCGCACATCATATCTATGGCTTCCTGTTCACTGTCCTTCTGCCGCGGCACCTGGGCGGGGAGACGCCAGTGGAGGTGCTGGACATCCGGGACCGGGCGCCAGCCCTGCTGCGCGCGCTGTGCCGATCCGGCGACTTGGTTGTCGGCCATCCCACATTCTGGCGCGAGACCGTCGCCCCGTCCGGTGGACGAGACATTGGCGGACGGGGCGTTCCCAACGTCGTCGGGGTCACCTCGACGGCGCCATGCCCGGCGGTACTTGCCGCGTCGGTGACGGGAAACGTCACCGAGCGCCTGATCGAGCTTTATGGTTCCTCGGAAACCGCTGGCATCGGCTGGAGAAACGCGTCCGACGTCGGTTTCCAACTTTTCCCCCACTGGATGCGGCGTGGTGAATCGCTCCGCCGCACAACGGCATCGGGGGTCGTGATCGAGGCGGAGCTTCAGGATAGTCTGCATTGGCTCGATGATGCCCGCTTCCTGCCAGCCGGCAGACTGGACGGGGTCGTTCAAGTCGGCGGGATCAATGTTTGTCCGGAGCTGATCAGGAAGCGTCTGCTGGATCATCCTTTTGTCGCGGACGCCGCGGTGCGGCCAATGACTTCAAGCGAGGGGAACCGACTGAAAGCCTTCGTCGTTCCCGCTCCAGGCGCACCCGGCGACGCGGAACTCCGCGATGAGATCGAAGCCTGGATCGAGCGCGCCCTTGACGTCGCGGAACGCCCACGCGCCCTCAGCTTCGGGGCGGCGCTGCCAGTCGATGGCATGGGTAAGTTGGCGGACTGGCGCGTTTCGGTTCCGACGATGAGGTAATAAGAGCGCCTGACAAAACCTTGGTGGGCTGGTTGTTTGGGCCCACCTCAGGGGCATGGTGAGACCCTTTGGTCGGCGATGAGCCGTGGGCGGTGATGGCGCCGCTGTCGCCGTCACGTCCGCCCCGTCCGAAAGGCGGTCGATAGCCAGTCGATGACCGGGCGGCGCTGGACAGCGCCAGCGTCCCGGCAGAACGAAGCTATGGGGCGAGCGACGAGGTCCGAGCCACCATCTTTGCGTTGACATTGATGGAGGATCCTCATGTCCAAACTCCGCGTCGCTCTCGATCAGGCATCCCTCACGCGGCGGCCGCCTTCCGCGCGGGCTTGGCTTCGAGCGGCAGGTCGTAGGTCACGGTCGCGCCATAGGCGCCCGGCGCTTGCGGGTCCAGGCGGACCTTGTCGAAGGCGAGGACGCGGGTCGCCAGGGTGAAGCCCTCCTTCAGGTCGTGGGTGATCATGAAGACGCTCATCTTGTGCTTGTCCCACAGGCCCAGCAGCAGGTCGTACATCTGGCTCTTGGTGCCGGCGTCCAGCGCGCCGAAGGGCTCGTCCAGCAGCAGCACCTTCGGCTTGCGGATCAGGGCCTGCGAGATCGCCAGACGCTGTTGCATGCCGCCGGACAGCTCGGCCGGATACTTCGAGCGGTGGGCGGACAGGCCGACGGTCTCCAGGATCTCATCCGCCTCCTCGACCGCCGCGCGCCGCTCCGCGCCGAACAGCTTGCCCAGCAAGCGCGAGCGTTCGAATTCGCGGCCGATGATGACGTTCTGGAGCACCGTCAGGTGCGGGAACACCGAATAGCGCTGGAACACCACGCCACGATCCGGGCCGGGTTCCGCCACCAGCGGCTTGCCATCCAACTCGATCACGCCGCGGCTGGGGCTCTCCTCTCCCAGCAGCAGGCGCAGGAACGTCGTCTTGCCGCAGCCCGACGGCCCGACCAGGGCGCAGAACTCGCCGGACGGGATTTCCAGCGACACCCGCTCCAGCACCACCTGACCGGGATATTCCTTCCACAGGTTCCTGACCGAGATCCGGCTCATGATTGACCCTTGCCAGCCCTGAGCCAGGGGAAGAAGCGGGCGTTGATCCAGCGCAGCGCCGCGTCGGACAGGAAGGCCAGCAGCGTGATCCAGGCGACGTAGGGCAGGATCACGTCCATCGCCATGTAGCGGCGGACCAGGAAGATCCTGTATCCCAGCCCCTCCGTCGCCGCGATGGCCTCGGCCGAGATCAGGAACAGCCAGGCCGGACCCAGGGACAGGCGGACCGCGTCGATCAGCCGGGGCAGCATCTGGGGCAGCACGACGCGGATCACGATCTGCCAGGTGGAGGCTCCCAGCGTCTGCGCCTTGATCAGCTGCTCGCGCGGCATGTCCTCGACCCGCAGGGCCAGATCGCGCACCAGGAACGGCGCCACGCCCAGCACGATCAGCACCACCTTGGACAGTTCGTCCAGCCCGAACACGATGAACAACACCGGCAGCACCGCCATCGGCGGGATCATCGAGATGACGCCGACGAAGGGCGACAGCCCCGCCCTGACATAGGGGATCAAGCCGATCGCCAACCCCAGCACCAGCGCCAGGGCGGCCGCCACCGACAGGCCGATGCCCAGCCTTTGCAGGCTGGCGAGGGTGTCGACCCACATCAGGTAGTCGCCGGTCCGCTGGTCCGGGTTCAGCGCCAGCCGGGCCAGCGCCGTCCCGAAGCTCGACAGCTGGGGCAGCAGCTTGTCGTTCGGGTTGACCGCCAGCCGCTCCGCCGATGCCACGGCATAGGCCACGCCGGCCACGAGGAACGGCAAGGCTCCCCACAGCACGATGCCGCCCCGGCCAGGCCTGAGGTTGATGATCCGCCGCATCGCTCAGAGCTTTCCGTCGGCGGCCGCCTTCATGTGGTCGGCGTCGAAGCGCAGCTTGACGTTGCCGGTATCGCCCAGCGTGGCGCCACCCGGAAACGCGATGCCGACCGCGTCGACGCTGGTCGATCCCTCGCCCAGCAGTCCATGGTCGAACGAGAAGTTCCGCACCAGATCCATGCTCTTGACCAGATCGGGGCTGGTGGCGAAGGCGACCGCCTCGGCGGGGGTGTAAAACATCCGCGTGGTGGCGAGCTGCGATTTGAAGCCCGCCAGATCGGTGCCGGACGCCGTCGCCATCGCGGTCAGGACCTCGGTGCCCTTGGGACCGGTGTCCCGCATCAGGCCCAGGATCTCGTACCAAGCGCCGACCAGGGCCTTTCCCAGCTTCGGATTGTCCTTGAGCGTTTCGGTGTTGACCACCATTAAGTCGATGATCTCGCCGGGGATCTTGGAGCTGTCGAACACCAGCGTGGCGCCTTCCGCCTTGGCGACCTCGCTGAGCTGGGGATTCCAGGTCACGGTGGCCGTCACGTCGGGCGAGACGAAGGCCGAAACGATGTCGGCGTCCGACGTGTTGACGACGCGGACATCCCGCTCGGACAAGCCGACGGAATCGAGCGCGCGGGCCAGCAGGTAATGGGAGACCGACAGTTCGACCAGGTTGACGTTCCGGCCCTTGACCTCCGCCACGCTCTCGCCGCCCTTCAGCACCAGCCCGTCATTGCCGTCGGAGAAGTCGCCGGCGATCAGGCCGGTGCTGTCCAGCCCACCCGCCGCCGGAATGGTCAGGGCGTCCATGTTGGTCATGACGCAGCCGTCGAAGGCGCCCGCCGTGTACTGGTTGATCGATTCGACATAGTCGTTGATCTGGACGATGTCGACCGTGATCCCGTATTTGTCCGCCCACTTTTTCATGATGCCGCTGTCGGACGCGTAGCCCCACGGCATCCAGCCGGCGTAGATCGACCACGCGACCCGGAAGGTGGTCTTCTCCGCCGCCATCGCGGGTGCTTGCGCCATGACGATGGTGGTTGCGAGGATCAGGCCGGCGAGCGCTCGCTTGAACGGTGTCCGCATGGGGTTGCTCCTGTTTGATGTTTTTGGGCGGGGACTCAGGCGATGGTGGGGATGACGACGGCCAGTGATTGACCCAGGGAGACCGCCTGTCCCTCGGCGCAGCGGATCTCGACCAAGGTTCCGTCGGCGGGGGAGGAGACCTGGATCTCCATCTTCATGGATTCGACGATGACCAAGGCGTCGCCGGCCTTGACCGCGGATCCGACCGTTCCGGCGATCTTCCAGACGCTGCCGGAAACCGGACTGGCGACGGCCTCAGCGCCGTCGGGAAGGTCGCCATCCCCGAGAGCGTTGACGGGAGAGGCGATGGGTTCCGCCGTCACCACGTCCTGCCCGGCTTCCTCCCACCGTGCGCGCTCGGCCTCGAAGGCGGCCTGCTGCTTCGCCTTGAACGCCTCGATCGACGGCTGGTTATCCGCCAGGAAGCGGCGATAGTCGCGCAGCCGAAAGGTCTCCTCGGTGATCCTCAGCGACACGCGGCCCTGGAGGAAGTCGGCGCGGAACGCCAGCAGTTCCTCGTGGCTTACCGGGTAGAACCGGAGCTGGTCGAAGTGGCGCAGCAGCCACGATTTGCCGGCGGGGAACTCGGTCGTGGTCCGGTGGGTGTTCCACATCTGGCAGGTGCGGCCGACGAACTGATAGCCACCCGGCCCCTCCATTCCATAGACGCAGAGATAGGCGCCGCCGATGCCGACCGCGTTCTCCGGCGTCCAGGTGCGGGCGGGGTTGTACTTGGTCGTCACCAGCCGGTGTCGCGGATCGACCGGGGTCGCGACCGGCGCTCCGAGATACACGTCGCCCAGCCCCATCACCAGATAGCTGGCGTTGAACACGATCTCCTTGACCGCCTCGATGTCGCCCAGGCCGTTGATCCTGCGGATGAACTCGATGTTGCTCGGGCACCAAGGCGCGTCGGCGCGGACCGACTGGGCGTATTTGGCGATGGCGAGCCGGGTCGCCTCGTCGTCCCAGGACAGCGGCAGGTGGACGATCCTGGTCGCGACCTCCAGGTCGTCGATCGCGGGCAGTTCCCGCTCGGCGGCGATCAGGCGGCCAAGCAGGTCGTCCAGCGCCAGCGCGCGGCTGTCGTAATGGATCTGGAGCGAGCGGATGCCGGGCGTCAGGTCCAGGATGCCGGGCAGCCCCAGCGCCGCCACGTGCCGGTGGAGCGCGTGGACCCGGAAGCGGAGGTCGAGGTCCAGCACGGGAGGCCCGTATTCGACCAGCAGATAACGGTCACCCGACCGGCGATAGACGACATCCTCGCCACCCGCCGCGGCGGTGATCCGGTGAAGCACCGCCTCATCCGGCCCGGTGCCGGGACGGTAGGGCAGGGTGGCGGGATCGACCGGCCGGAGCGTCACGACGGCGGCGTCCTGGGCATCCTCCAGCAGCGCCGCCTCGGCCGCGGACAGGCGCCGGAAGCGAACCGTGTCGCCCGGTCGAAGCTGGCCGATCTTCCACAACTCCGCACTCACGATGGTGGCGGGGCAGACGAACCCGCCCAAGCTCGGCCCGTCCGGCCCCAGGATGACCGGCATGTCGCCGGTGAAGTCGATCGTGCCGATGGCATAGGCGTTGTCGTGGATGTTCGACGGATGCAGGCCGGCCTCGCCGCCGTCCTTCCTCGCCCATTCCGGTTTGGGACCGATCAGCCGCACGCCCGTGCGGCTGGAATTGTAATGGACCTCCCAATCCGCCGCGAAGAACTCCCGGATATCGGCTTCGGTGAAGAAGTCGGGTGCTCCATGCGGCCCATACAGCACGCCGATCTCCCAGGCGTGTCCGTAGGCGGGGATCAGGTCCGGCGGCAGGGTCGCGGTCTCGCCGACTGGGCCATCACCGACATGCAGGATGTCGCCCGGCAGCAGCGCCCGCCCGCCATGGCCGCCGAACTTGCCGAGCGTGAAGGTCGATTTGCTGCCCAGATAATCGGGCACGTCGATGCCGCCCTGGACCAGCAGATAGGCCCGGCAACCCACCCCGGTCGCGGCGCCGATCCGCAAGCTTGCTCCGGCCGACACCCGCACCGCCCGCCAGAACGGCACCGGCTCACCATCGAGCGACGCCGCCATGGGCGCTCCCGTCAGACAGATCACTTCGTCGGTGTTGAACTTCAGCACCGGGCCGGAGACGGTCATCTCCAGTCCCGCCATCCCCTCGGGGTTGCCCAGCAGTCGGTTTCCCAGGCGGAACGCCAGCGGGTCCATCGGACCGGACGGTGGCACGCCGACCTCCCAATAGCCGACGCGGCCGGGATGATCCTGCACGCTGGTCAGGGTGCCCGGCGTCACGACCTCGATCGAGCGCGCTCGGTAGGTTACCGTCTCCAGATAGCGGGTGGTGAAACCGCCCTCGGCGAACCCAGGGTCGGCGGCCAGCTGGCGCAGGTATCGCAGGTTGGTCTCGATCCCGTCCAGCCGGCACTGGTCCAGCGCGGCCCGAAGCTTGGTGATGGCCTCGGCCCGGTCGGTGCCGCGCACGATGATCTTGGCCAGCAGTGGATCGTAGAACGGCGTCACCTCCGTCCCGCGCTCTACCCAGGTCTCCACCCGCGTCTCGGTAGGGAACACCACCTCGGTCAGGACACCGGACGACGGGCGATAGGCCCGGCCGGGATCCTCGGCGTAGATCCTGACCTGGATCGAGGCCCCCTCGGACCGGCGCGCGTGTTCCGCCAGCGGCAAGGTCTCGCCGGCGGCCTGCCGGATCATCCATTCCACCAAGTCGATCCCCGTCACCTCCTCGGTGACGCCATGCTCGACCTGTAGCCGCGTGTTGACCTCCAGGAAGTAAAACTCGCCGGTCTCAGCGTCGTGGATGAACTCCACCGTCCCGGCGGACTGGTAGCCGACCGCACGGCCCAGCCGCTCCGCCGCGTCGAACAGGCCCCGGCGCTGGGCGTCGGTCAACGCCGGTGCGGGCGTCTCCTCGATGACCTTCTGGTTGCGGCGCTGGGCCGAGCAGTCCCGCTCGCCCAAGGCGACCACGCCGCCCTGGCCATCGCCGAAGATCTGCACCTCGATGTGGCGGGCGTGCTCAACGAACTTCTCCAGATAGACGCCGGAATCCTTGAAGTTGTCGCGCGACAGCCGAGCCACCGCCTCGAACATCTGGGCCAACTCGGCAGGTTCCCGGCACAGCCGCATGCCGATGCCGCCACCCCCGGCGGTGCTCTTGATCATCACGGGGTAGCCGATGGTCTCCGCGGCGGCCAGGGCCTCGCCAGCATCGGCCAGCAAGCCACTGCCCGGCGACAGCGGCACGCCGCTTTCCAACGCGATCTCCCGCGCCGTGTGCTTCAGCCCGAACGCCTGCATCTGGTCTGGCGTCGGGCCGATGAAGGTGATCCCGGCCCGGGCGCAGGCCTCGGCGAAACCAGGATTCTCCGACAGGAAGCCATAGCCGGGATGGATCGCCTCGGCGCCCGTCGCCAACGCCGCCGCCAGGATGCGGTCGCCGTCGAGATAGCTTTCCGCCACGGCGGCCGGGCCGATCCGAACCGCCTCTCCCGCTTGGGTGACATGGAGCGAATGGACGTCGGCGTCGGAGTGGATCGCGACCGAGGCGATCCCAATCCGATCCAGGGTGCGGATGACGCGGCAGGCGATCTCGCCGCGGTTGGCGATCAGGATCTTGGAGAACATGCGCGTTTTCCCCCTCACGCCGGGTCCCAGACCACGACCTCGATCGGGGTCGGGTTGTAGGCGTTGCAGGGGTTGTTGAGCTGCGGGCAGTTGGAGATCAGCACGATGACGTCCATCTCGGCCCGCATCTCGACATACTGGCCGGGACCGCTGAGACCATCGGCGAAGGTAAGTCCGCCCTCCGGCGTCACCGGCACGTTCATGAAGAAGTTGATGTTGTGGGTGATGTCCCGCTTGGTCAGGCCGAACTCCTCGTGCTCCGTCACCGCCAGCAGATAGCTGTCGCGGCAGGCGTGCATGGTCTTCTTCTCCAGGGCGTACCGGACCGTGTTGGATTCCGTGGAGCAGGCTCCCCCCAGCGTGTCGTGGCGGCCGACGGTGTCGGCGGTGATCACCAGCATCGGGTTACCCGCCGTGGACATCAGCTTGGTGCCGACGCTCAGGTAGACGTTCCGCTGCTCGCGGATGGTGTCGACCGCGCTGTAGCGCTCGGCGGGATCGGCGGCGCTGTAGAACAGGGTGTCGGCCGCCTGATTGCCCTTCAGGTCGACGATGCGGAAGATCTGTCCCGCCCCCACCTTGTGGAACCAGTAGGCTCCCGCCGGGACCGTCTCGCGGAGCACGGCGGTGTCGGGCGACAGGGTGCTTGTCTTGGTCATGTCCGGTTTCCCCGTTCCGCTCAGCCGTGGAGGTGGTGGAGGTGGTTGTTGGCGAACCCGCGCCGGTTCTCCGGGCGGCTGTTGAGGCAGGGATCGTCGTCCGCGACGGGCTGGCCCTGGTAAAGCTGGTAGGTGATCGGCTTCCGGGGATATTCGGCCGCCGGGTTCATCGGGTGGGGGCAGGTGTGGAACAGCACCAGCGTGTCCATCTCGAACCGCAGGTCGACATGGGCTCCCGGTTTGGCAGCGGTGGGGTCGAACACCAGCGTGCCGTCCTCCCCGGTCGCGATCTTGCTGAACCAGTTGACGTTGGCCGCCAGATCGCGCCGGCCCAGCCCGTACTTGGCGGCTTCCACCAGGAAGCTGTCGTGGCCGTTCTGGGTCCAGTCGTTGCGGAACTCCTGGTAGGTCTTGGCGCCCCAGCGCTCCGCCACCAGCGCCTTGGTCGAGTTGCCGCAGACGGTGTCATGCCAGCCGGCGGTGTCCTCGACGATCGAGCAGAAGATCCGCCCCATGTCGGAATACAGGCAATGGCCGGCGGTCAGCTTGAAGGTGTGCTGGCACTTCAGCGTGTCGGGCGCGTTGTAGCGCTCCAGCGGGTTGGCGGGGTTGTGGAACAGCATGCCGACATTGGCGCCGCCCTCGATGTCGATCAGGCGCAGGATCATGCCGCGCTTGACCGTCAGGGACCAATGTTTGCCGCCGTCGATGCGATCTTGGTATAGCGGTTCGGAGTGACCGGTCGCCATGGCAACACCTCGGACAGGGGAGGAGTGCCGGGCAATGGGACGTCCCATCGGAGCAACATCCTCCGTGTTTGAGACCTCCCGGGCTTTTGTCCCGCCGTGTGCCCGTCCGCTGTTCACCGGACGGGTCGCCGCTCTCGGACCAGTAACACCGGTCGGGGTTTGAACCCGTTCCGGCCGGAACCCTAGCTGCTGGAAATCAGGCGGTTTGCAAGCGTGGTGCCAAAGCGCGAATGCGCTTGGGTACTGGGGTTTGGCGTTCCCCGGCTCGGCTGCTTTGTATACAGATGCCTAAATCACCGCCCGAATTGACCAGTTATTAGGCGAATTACAGAACGGCTACGGTCGAACCGTTGATTCCAATGACGTTTTTCTCGGTGGAGCCGCTCAATTATGCGGCGATCTCACAAGCCTAGGATCAAACGGTTCTCCCCGAGGGCGCCAAGCACGTTGCTGCCGACATGGGCGTGGTCGATATGATAGCCTCCGCTGGCGAAGCCATCCCGCTGTGTCAGGGCGTAAAGGTCGAAGAAGACGAACCCGCGCGTGGCGGCGCCCCGGCGCAAGGTGTCGTTGACGGTCGCGACGATGTCGCGGACGAGCGCCTTGTCCGCGCCGACGGCTTCCAGGAAATCCTCGCGCGGCGCCGGGATGCCCCAGATCCCGATCTGGGAGATACCGCCAGCGCGCCATGCCTCCAGCCGCTCCAGATACAGGTCGACCATGGCGGGGATCGCCGCGACGCCGTACTCGCCGCGCCGAACCGCGTTGTAGAACCCGGCGTCGGGCCGGCAATCGATTTCGCCGACCGAGAAGACCGCGAACCCGCTGGGGCCTGCGCAGGCGGCGACGGTGTTCTCCATGCCGATCCGGTATCGAAGGGCTGGTTCCCGCACCACATGCCACAGCTTGACCCCCGGCACGTAATGGGCGCGCACCTGCCAGAGATCGGAACCGAGCTTCTGGACGAGGTTGGCGGGCGCCAGCACGTGGGAATCGCCGATGAAGTCGATCCGGCGGCGTGGCGCTCCTGGCGGACCCTGGTAGCGGTCGGGCCGTATGCCGTTGATCAGCTGCACCAGATGGCGGCCGAGCGAGCGCAGGAACGCCGCCTCCAGCTCGCGCGGCTCCGACGACAGGAACGGGACGTTCTTCTGAAGCGGCTGGTGCATCTTCGCGATCTGGCCGTCGATCCAGTGGCGCGCCGCCAGCATGATGTCGAGCTTCTGCCGCTCCGGCGGGGTCAGCGGGCACTCCACCAAGGCTTCCAAAAGCCGCAGGCAAGCGGCGTCGTCGCCCAGATACCAAACCTCGTAGGCGGCGTCGGTCAAGCCCCGGTCCTGGCCCGCCGGCTGTTCCAGCGCCGCCAGCAGCTTGGCGATGACCTGTCGTGTTGGCTCGTGCCGTGGGCGGGTGTCCGCCATTTGGCGCAGCGCTGTGATCGACATTGACTTCCTTGGCTGAAACCCTCGGCTCGACACAGGTCGGGCCGCCGTTCTTTCGTAGGGCGGGATGATAGGGTAGACGATAATATGGCTGCAAAGCATTTTGGGCGGACCAAGCCACCCATGACAAGCCATGCCAAAGGGGGGAAAAAGCACATGACCACGACCAAGGGTTTGTTCGATCTGACCGGCCGCACCGCGCTGGTCACGGGATCGTCGCGCGGACTGGGCAATTCCATGGCGCGCGGCTTGGCGGAGGCCGGCGCCGCGATCATCCTTAACGGCTCCAATCCTGATCGCCTAACGGCGTCGGCGGGGGAGTTGCGGGCGGAGGGCCACACCGTCCACGAAGCCTTGTTCGACGTCACCGACGAGGCCGCGATCACGGCGGCCTTCGAAAACCTCGACCGGCAGGGAATCGCGGTGGACATCCTGGTCAACAACGCCGGCATCCAACTGCGGAAGCCCATGGTCGATCTCGCGACCGAGGAGTGGCGCCGGGTGATCGAGACCAACCTGACCAGCGCCTTCGTGATCGGCCGGGAGGCCGCCAAGCGCATGATCCCGCGCGGCCAAGGCAAGATCGTCAACATCGGCTCGCTGATGAGCGATGTCGCCCGCGCCACCATCGCGCCCTATACGGTCTCGAAGGGCGGCATCAAGATGCTGACCAAGGCGATGACGGCGGAATGGGCCGAGAAGGGCATCCAGGCCAACGCGATCGGCCCCGGCTACATGGTCACCGACATGAACCAGGCCCTGATCGACAACCCGGCGTTCGACACCTGGGTCAAGGGCCGCACGCCGTCCCGGCGCTGGGGACGGCCGGACGAGCTGATCGGCGCCGTGGTCTTCCTGTCGGCTCCCGCCTCCAATTACGTCAACGGGCAGATCATCCACGTCGATGGCGGGATGCTAGCGGTGCTGTGACGGCGGCGTCACCAATGGATCGACACCGATCAACCGACATGGTCGAAGGGCCATGTCGCGACCCGCCGGCTCCAGGCCATGATCCACGGATCTCCAAATTCTCGATGGGATCGTCCACCCATCAAGGGCCCGCGCTGCTGGGCCGAGTGTCGGGCCCAGGCGATCCCCGACGGTCGGGTGCCGCTGGAAGCATGCTGGACACGATGATCAGGGAACTCCGCCGCCCGGTCTGACGGTCACATCCTGAAATCCAGCGCTTCCAGATCCCGCCTCAGATCGTCCGCGCTGATCACACCCTTGGATCCATGTTTGCACGAGTACCCGTAGAAGCCTCTCGCGTATCCCAGGAAGGCCGTGTTGCCGTAGGTCGAGAAGCCCATGCATGTATGGAATTGCTGATTCAGTGAGAACTTCTGAGTCTCGTATTTTTGATCTCCCACTTCCATGGAAGGTTGTTCCACCCAATTGACGCCAGTATTTTTCACCTCCGGGAAAACAGACAACAATTCGCGCACGTTTTTCCGCACGATGTAAGTATGCAATCCGGCAACCTCCAGGCTCGCGATCATGACGCTGCCGTCACGCGAAAACCTGCGTAAGTACCCTGTTCCGACAGCCTGTATATTGGTGTCGGTCACGATGAAGCAGGTTTTGCCATCGTCTGGTTTCAGATCCTGGCGGGAGCTTTTGATTGGAAAGTTGCCGCAATCGACGGGACCATTCTCTCCCGAGGAATATTGCCTCTCGGCGCTCACGCATCCCGCGGGAAGGCCGGAGACCATGATTGCCAAAAAAAGGAAGGCCGGAAGACGTGAAACCGGTACGGGCATCTTGAAATCCAATTCCGTTGAATACGGCTGAGCAATGGAAGATGGAAAGCATTGGGAGATCGGGTGTGGGTTGATGGGTTCCTACTGCCGGAACCGCAAAGCTTCCAGATCCTTCTTCAAATCCGAAACGTCTATCTTGCCAATTTCAAGACTTTTGCAAGAAAATCCCTGAAGTATGGATCGGTAACCAACATCGATACTGTTGCCATAGGTGGCGAAACCGATGCAGTCCAGCGGTATTTGGTTCACAGAGAATTTCTGGAGTTTGTATGTGCGGCCATTGACATCGATCGGAGGCAGCGCTTCCCAATTGACGCCCTTGGCCCTGACCAACTCGATTTTGGAGACGAGCGCCTGAACATCCTGATGCTTTACGTGTGTATTGATGCCAGCCGTTTGGAGAAGGACGTTCATGAAGCCCGTGTCACTTTGAAAACTTCGGACATAGGCGGTTGCCGTGAGTTCCACGGCACCCGGTGTGGAAATTAAGCAACTCTTCTCATGATCAGGTTTCAGATCTTTACGATCACTCGTGATGGGAAAATCCTTGCAATCGACGGGCCCATTCTCTCCCGATGAATATTGGCGGCCAGTGGTGGCGCAACCCGACATCCAGCTGGTGGCCAGCGCCAAGACGAAGGTGAACCGAATCTGACGAGACAATCGGGACATGCTGAATTCCACCACAACAATCGAATGTACTAATTCAAACGCAATCCCGATACTCCATTTTTTATACCTTTGTCGATAAATATCGTTGAATGCACTGTCCCCGAGATCCTCAATAAACAGACCGATCGGTTTTTAAATCACCGATAACTGGGCGATGACTGGAAAACTCCCGGATAGTTACTTCGCCAGCCTCTCCGCCACCAGTTTCCGCCGCGCGCCCCGCGTCGTGATGAAAGATCCCAGCGCGTCCAAGCTGGCGGCGAAGACCAGGGCCAAGCCGCTGGCGACCAGTTGCACGAAGGGCGGCACGTTGAGCAATGTCAGGCCGTTGTCCATGACACCCAGGAAGACCCAAGCCGTCACGACGCCCATCACCCTGCCGCGGCCGCCGGCGAAGGCGACTCCCCCCAGCAGGATGATGGTCAGCGCCTGCAATTCCATCTGCAGCCCAAGGGAACCTGGCGACGCGCCGTCGAGCCGGCCAACCAGCATCACGCCCGCCAAGCCGGCGGCGGCCCCCGCCGCGACATAGAGCGCCACCAGCAGCCCGCGGACCGGCAGGGCCGCTAGGAACGCGGCTTGCGGATTGATGCCGATCGCGTAGATGTGGCGCCCCCACACCGTCGCCGAGGTGAACAATCCCGCCAGCGCGAAGGCGCCGCAGACGAACCAGAGCAGCACCGGAATTCCGAGCAAGTCGCCATTGCCGATCCAGAAGAACGTGTCGCCCAGACCATAGACCTCGGTCGAATTGACCAGCAGCGTCACGCCCCGCAGCAGCCCGAGCATGCCAAGCGTCACGATGATCGGGTTGAAGCGGAGCACCCCGTTCAACAAGCCGTTGACCAGTCCGACCGCCGCTCCGGTCGCGACGCCGACGCCGAACGCGACGGCGGGAGGAACGCCCCAGCTGGTGATCGCCAGCGCCGTGACCATGCCGGAGAACGCGATGTTCGATCCGACCGAGAGATCGACATGCCCAGCGATCACCAGCGGCGTCATGACCGCCGCCACCACGCCGATCGCGGCGTAGTTGGTCAGGATCACCTTGAAGTTCGACACCGACAGGAAAGCCGGGCTCTGCGACGCGAAGAAGGCGATCAGCAGGATCAGCGCCACCAGCAGGATGTTGTTGACGATCAGGTCGCCCCGTCCGGCCAGGAGGCGGGAGGCGAGCGGTTCGGCTTGGGGCGCCAGGGCGGCGGTCTTCATGCCGCGGTCTCCTTCTCATGTTCGATCCGATGGGCCAGCGCGGTCAGGCGGGTCTCGTCGATCTCGGCGCCCCTCAAGGTTCCGGCGATCCGTCCGCCGGACAGCACGATCACGCGGTCGGCCAGTTGCATCAATTCCTCCGGCTCGGACGAGGTGACGATCACGGCGGTGCCGGTGTTAGCGGCGACCGACCGCAGGGCCTCGTAGATGTCGCGCCGCGCGCCGACGTCGACCCCCTGGGTTGGTTCGTCCAGCATCAGCAGCCGACATGACCGGACCTCGTTGAGCCATCGGCCGATCACCAGCTTCTGCTGGTTGCCGCCGGAATAGCGCCGCGCCTCCAGATCGGACCGGCGCGGCTGGAGGTTGAGCCGCGTGCCGGTCCGGTTGAAGACGCCAACCTCCCGGCTCCGCCGCCGCCATCCCCAGCGGGAAAGATCCCATAGCCAGGGCAGCAGCATGTTCTCCCCGGCGGACAACCCGCCGATGATGCTCTTGCGCAGCCGGTCGGACGGCACCAGGGCCACACCGGCCATCACCGCCGCGGCGGGATCGCGGGGCGCGTAGGGCGAACCGTCCAGCCTGATCGCGCCGGCGGCCGTGGGGATGGCGCCGAACAGCGCCTCCAGCAGTTCGGTCCGTCCGGAACCGACCAGCCCGAACACGCCGACGATTTCTCCGGCGTGGACAGAGAAATCGACCGGTCCGACCCTGGGCGCCACCAGTCCCTCGACCTCGATGACCGCCTTGGCTTCGGCATCGTGCCGCCGGACGGCGCGGCCCCGCTCGACCGGGCGCCCGACGACGGCGCGGACGATCTGGTCATGGTCCAGATCGGATACCGCTCCCGTCAGCACGACCTCGCCGCCGCGCAGGACCGACACCCGGTCGGCCAAGGCGAAGACCTCCGCCAAGCGATGCGTCACGTAGAGCACCGGAAGATTCGACCGCTTCAAGGCCAGCAAGTGGCGGCCGAGGTTTTCCGCCTCCTGTTCGGACAGTGCGGCGGTCGGCTCGTCCAGGATCAGTACCTTCGGGTCCGATCTCAACGCCTTGACGATCTCCAGGCTTTGCAGTTCGGCGTTCCCCAAGGTCGACAGGTCGGCGTCGGGATCGATGTCGATGCCGAGCCCATCCAGCCACCGGGCCGCCTCGGCGCGCTGGGCGCGGCGCCGGACGAAGGGCCCGATGACCAGCTCGTTGCCCAGGAAGATGTTGTCGCTGGCTGACAGGCTCAGGGCCAGCGACAGTTCCTGGTGGATCACCGCGATGCCGGCGCGCTTGGCCTCGCGCGGGGTCAGCGTGGCATGGGAGCGCCCGCCGACGATCATCTCGCCGGAGTCCGGGCTGGTCCCTCCCGACAGGCACTTGATCAGCGTCGATTTTCCGGCGCCGTTGGCGCCCAGCAAGGCGTGGATCTCGCCGTCGGCGACCGCGAGATCGATGCCCTTGAGGACTTCGACGCCCCCATAGCTTTTCCTGAGGCCGCGAACGGCGAACGACATCCCCGCCTCCCTTCAGCCGCCGGCGCCCTGTTCGTCCAGATAGGCCTGCGCCTTGGGCGACTTCTCCGTCACCAGTTCCAGCGGCACGATCGAGTCACCCTTGTTCCTGCCGTTCAGCAAGTCGTCGGCTGTCGTCACGATCGCGTCACCCACGCTCTTCAGCGGGATCGCCATGGACGCGCGGTAGATCGTGCCGCCTTCCCTCAGCAGCTTGAGGGCCGGCACCGTGCCGTCCATGCCGCCGATGAACGCCTTGGGATCCGACTTGTCCTTGCCCGACGCGATCCACGCCTTGTAGGCGCCCTCCGTCGCCGGGTCCTCGACGCCCAGGATCACGTTGGCGTCGGGATGGGCCTGGAGGATGGAGCGCGTCACGTTGAGGCCGTCGGTCGGGTTGATCGCGTCCTGCTCGGCGACGATCTCCACCTTGGGCGCCACCGACTTCAGCCCATCCTTGATGCCATTGCCGCGCAACTGGCCCCAGGTCGCCTTCTCATAGCCGAGCACCACGACCTTGGCCGTCCCGCCCAGGGTCTCGTTGACCCACTTGCCCGCGTACTCGCCAAGCTTCCGCCCGTCGTCATATTGGGCGTAGCCGACCGTCGCGTCCTGGTTGGTCAGCTTCTCGCCATAGGTGATCCACTTGATCCCGGCCTCGCGGGCTTGCTTCGCGATCGTCTCGAACACGGCGGGCTGCGGCGTCACGCAGACGATCACCGGAACCTTCTGCTGGATCCAAGTCTTCAAGGTGTTGATCTGCTTGTTCATGTCGGCGCCGGGATCGTCCACCACGACCCGGTAGCCCATTTCGGTCCCCTTCACCTTGGCCTGGTTGAGGGAGGTGACCACGGCGCCGATTGTCGACGAGTTGGGGAAGCTGACCGCGATCAGCTTTTCCTGAGCCGCGGCGCCCGCTGGGAAGCCTGCGGATAGCGCCGCCGTCCCAAGGAGGAACGCGCCCGCGAGGAAACCGCGTCTCGCGACGCCGCGGAGGAAGGAGGGGCTGCTGGGGGGATGCGTCACGGTCATGGTCCCTGTCTGTCGTTGGTTGGGTTAAGGAATGGGGGTGATGGTCAGGAATCCGGAAGGGTCGGCCCGGACCTCGGCGCCCAGGGGCCCGGAAAGCCGCGCCAGTCGGTCGGCGACGCGGTGGAACCCGTCGCCGGTCGCCAGCATGGGCAACCGCTCGGCGTCCAGCGTCGTCGGGAAGACCCGGAGCCGGATGGCGCCGCCGTCCGCGAACAGGGTCTGGGCGACGTAGCCGTCCGGCGACATCCCGGCCCATAGCGCCTTGACCTTGGGCGAGGCCTCCAGGAAGACCTGCTGTCCAATGAAGGTGCCCAGGCTGAAGAGGATCGGCTTGCCCCGATGGAAGCCGATGCCATGGACCGCGTGCGGGTGGTGTCCATGGACGATGTCGGCGCCGGCCTCGATCAAGGCCCGGCCGAGGGGCATCTGATACTCCGCCAAGTCCTCGCCGGAGCCGAAGCCCCAGTGGATCGTCGCCACGACGACATCGCACCGGCCGCGCAAGGCGGTGACGGCGGCCAGCGCCGAGGCGGCGTCGTCCGCCCGCACCGTCGTCCTGATCCGGATGGCGGAGGGATCGCCCGGTTCCTCCATCTGGTACCAGGGATCGACCTCGTAGGCGGTCTCGACCCGGATCGGCGAGATGCCGGGACGGTCCGGGCCCGCCGCCATGCCGGTGGGGGTGAGGCAGGAGAACGCCACGATCCCCACGCGCCGGCCCGCCACGTCCATGACCGCGGGCAGTGAAGCCTCGGCCTGATCGAGCCCGGCGCCGATCACCCGCAAGCCGGCGTCCGTCAGACCCCGCCGCGTCTCGTCCAAGCCGGTCCAGCCATAGTCGACCGCGTGGTTGTTGGCGATCGTGACGATATCGACCCCAATCCCCGGCACGTCGGCGGCGATCTCGGGAGCGGCCCGGATGTTCAGCAGCTTCTCGACCGGAGCGCCGCCGCGGGTCAGCGGCATCTCGAAGTTCCCAACCGCCAGATCGGAGTCGTGAAGCAATTGGTAGACCGCGAGAGCCGAGGCCGGCGGATCGAGCAGCCGCCGGGTCGGGAGGATGTCGCCCGTCAGGGCGAGGGAGAAATCGGCCACGTGTCGCTTCCTCTATGCCGCGTCGCCTCGTTGAGGGGGTAGCCGGTCAGGCCTTGGTCGCCATCCACTTCCGCGTCCAATGCTCGGCATAGGTGAAGCTGTCGTACTTCCTGGGCTCCGACGGTCCGAAGCAGGATGGCAGGGTTTCGATCACCGCGTCGTAGTTCGGCTGGTGGAAGAACACGACCGAGTGGCGCCGCGCCGTGCTGGCGAGTTCCGCCGGGGGGTTGACGACGCGGTGGAGCGTCGAGACCCAGCGGTCGTTGGTCCAGATCTGCATGACGTCGCCGATATTGACGACATAGGAGCCGGGCTGGGGCGTGACGTCGACCCAGTAGCCATCCCGATGGCGCGCCTGCAAGCCTCCGGCCGCTTGATCCGACATCAGGATCGTCAGCGTGCCGTAATCGGTGTGGGCGCCGCTGCGAAGCTGACCGGGTTCCGGAGCCTCGGCTTGTTCCGGATAGCAGATGATCCGCAGCGCGCTCATGTTGCGGTCCAGCTTGTCGTAGAAAAAGTCCTCCGGCAGGTCGAGCGCCAGCGCGAACAATCCCATCAGGTCGTTGGCCAGCCTGTTCATGCGGCGGTAATAGGACTTCATTGTCTGTTCGAAACCCTCGGGCCTTTCGGGCCAGAGGTTCGGGTGGAAGTGATGGCCGGCCTCCGGACGCTCGTAGTATTCGCCGCCGGGAATATCGACCGGTCCCATGTCGATCATTTCCTTGAGGTCGCCGGGTGCGCCCATGCCCAACCCGGCCGACAGGCTCTCGCCCTTCAGCGGGGTATAGCCGCGGCTGATCGACGGGTCGGGTTGGCGGATCCTCAGCTTGTCCTCGACCGGCGACTGGAAGAAATCGGCGGCGGTTCGATAGGTCCGGTCGACGCTGGGCTGGTCGACGCCGTGGCCGACGATGATGAAGAAGCCGATCTCCTCACACGCCTTGTTGATTTGATTAGCCACCTCCCGGCCGCCCTCCGGTGATCCCTGGAGATAGGGCGAGATGTCGATGACCGGGATGCCGGTCATCGTTCCACCATTCGCATCGGCTGGACCGGCCACAAGGGTTTCGCGGCGGTCGGGACTGGATGGGATGGAAGGCATGCTCGGTTCCTCTTGGGTGCGGATCGGCTATTTTTCCCTTCGGTGTTTGCAGAAGCCGTGCCATCTCAGTAAAATCAGGGACTTAGCTGATGAAAGGAAATCCGGCGGCTGTTTGTCGCCAAAATCATCAAGATTGTCGACAATCCGTGCCCATGATTTACATGAAGCCTGCCTCGGAATTGGATCGGCGATGTCGAAGTCAGCGAAGAACTCCAAGTCACATCCATCAGCCGAACCGGGCGACGACATCGAGGAGGTGATCGTCGAACACATCAGGACCAGGGTTCTGATCGGCGCGCTGCCTCCCGGAACCAAGCTCGGCGAGGAGTTGCTGGCTGAGACCTTCGGCGTCACCCGCTCACGGATACGCCAATGCCTGCAACGGCTGTCCTATGAGCAACTGGTCGAGTTGAAGGCGAACAGGGGTGCCTTCATCGCCAGCCCCGGCATCAAGGACGCCAAGGACATCTTCGAGGCCCGCCGCGTGATCGAGCGCGTCACGACCGAGATCGTCGCCCGCACCGTCCTGACCCATCGGCTGAGGGACCTGCGCCGCAAGGTCGACGCCCAGGAAACCGCCGCGCTGCACGGCAACCGCAAGATGGCGATCACCGAAGCCGGCGACTTTCACCGCCGTCTGTCGAGCCTCGCCCACAATGCGGCGCTGGCGGGAGCCTTGGAGCCCCTGATCCTCCGTACCGCCCTCATCTTCGGGCTCTATGGCAATTCCGGCGCGATGTTCTCGGTCGCGGAACACCACCACCGCATCCTTGACCTGATCGAGATCGGCGACAGCAACGAAGCCGCCAGCGCCATGGAGCGATGCCTCTACGCGCTTGAAGGCAACCTTGACCTGCGGCGGGTCGGCGACGCCGCGGTCGATGTCCGGCGTGTCCTTCAGCGGATCCTGTGAGCGGGTCATGCCCGGCTCCACTATCCATGTGTAATTAAGGCATTTTTTACCGGATTTGATTCTAAAATTAGAAATGGGCATCGATAACACCCGAGGAAAGTAAGTCCGATTCATTGTTTACACCAAAAAATTGTAGAGGATACGATGGCTGATTTCCCCTGGGATCAAGTGGTCAAGGACCTGAGCGTCTTCGAAGGCCGATTCTCGTACATGTATCTCGACACGGTGGGCTGCGTGACCGTTGGTGTCGGAAAGATGCTGCCCGACGCGGCGGCGGCGCGGAAGCTTCCGTTCGTCGACCGGGTGACGGGATCGGCGGCGACGGCGGACGATATCGCCAACGATTTCGCTTCGGTGAAGAAACAGACGGCTGGGCTTCTGGCCAGCAAGTACAAGCCGTTCACCAAGATCGACCTTCCCGATACCGAGATCGACAAGCTCCTGCTCGCCGAGGCCGAGGATTTCGATGGGCAGGTCAGACGGAACTTCAGCGGCTATGATGATTATCCGGTCGACGCCCGGCGCGTCATCCTCGACATGGCGTTCAATCTCGGCATGGGGGGCCTCCTCAAGTTCAAGAAGTTCAAGGCGGCGGCGGAGGCCCACGACTGGGCCACGGCGGCGGCCGAGTGCAAGCGGGGGGGCATTCAGCAGAGCCGTAACGACTGGGCGAAAAACCTCCTGCTCGAAGTGGCGCAGGCTGGCTAAGCCGCGCCGGCGAACTGTATGATCTGTACATGATGGCAATGAACCGATCTGGGTTGCGGAAGATTGGGCTGGCGGCGGCGCTGGCGCTGGTTTGGCTTGGGGCGGTGACCGCCTCGGGCCATGCCGACGATCGTGGGGTCAACCCGATCTGGATCTCGCCCGTCCTCGAGTTGGAGCCGGACCGGCCCTTATCGGCGGTGCTCGACGCGCCTTGGGAGGATGCTTTCGACGTCATCATCGACCTAGGCGCCGGTCAAACTCGGGACACCATACGGACCTGTGCCGACTACATCAGGCTTGGACCGGCGGTCGTTGGAGCGGGATCCGACCAGGAGTACCGGGTGCTTCGATCGACCGGCACCCGATGTGCCGCACTGGACCTGATTGGCCGGGCCAAGCCGGCGGAGCGCTCCTTCGTCAAGGACTTCCGGTTCGACAAGGTGGCGGCTCACGACCTGCCACCAGCACTGGCCCTCGCGGTCTCTCCCGACGAGGAGCGGCGGGTCAAGCGGGCCGCCGCGGCCGGCGGCTCGATCCTGGATGTGGACCGCTCCATCACGCTCCACGGATTGGATACGGGATCGGCCGAACTCCGGGCCAAGGACTGGAAGGCCAGGCTGGCCGTACTGGCGCGGGGCGACTTCGACGGTGACGGCATCGAGGACATGCTGGTGCGCCGCGACGCCTCCAAGACCGGCGGGACCTACGCTTCATCGGACCTGTTCGTGCTGACCAGGACGACGCCATCCAAGCGGCTCCACATCATTACACCAGCCCGATAGAGCCGACCAGGAGGTTGGTAGGTTCCGTCAGGTCTCGCGCCAGTTCCGATCGGAGGCACGATCAGCCCTGGCGAGCGGTGTGGTCGTCAGGCGACGGCGAGCACATCGCGTAGGGCGGCGACTCTCTGGACATGGATCGCCCGTCGCCGGGCCGCGGACGCGTGCTCCTTGCGCCGAGTGGCTGGTCGGAGGAAGTCGCGCACCTCGTCGAGGGTTCGCGGGTAGCTGGCATACCAGCTTCGGCCAGCCTTGCCCTTGCGGCGCTGGCGCAGAGCATCGGTCAGCAGCGGCGCCAGGCTGGCTTCCCAGTCGCGGATCGCTTCATGGCTGAACACCATGCCGCGCGGCAGCAGGATCAGAAGAACCATGTCGGTTGGCGGTTGAAGCCGGTTCAGCACCGAGCGGGTCCGCTCATTGAAGCCCCGCCCGCAGCCCCGGCACCGGAAATGCCGATAGCCATGTGCCGTCCGATCCGAGCGCTCCGTCGTCTTGGCCGAACAGCAACGCGGGCAGAGCATTGTTCATCTCCCTTCATAAAGGGCTGCTCCACCTCAATCCTCCGTCCGCCAGCAAGCTGGCGCGAAACCTGACGTAACCGATCCGCCCGATCGCGAAGACGTCCTGTCCGATCATCAGTGGGGTCAATTCGTTCTCGACGATATCCACGACCTCGCGCGGATGATTGCGGTTGTCGTCGTTGTGGACCTCGCTGATCAGGCCGGTATCGGTTGCCATCCGGGTGATGAGCGTTCAGTTGCTGGCGACGCTGTAGCGGCTGCCGCCGAATACCTTGGTCAGCGAAATCTCGATCGCGGCGAAGTGGAGTGCCCCCCTAGACTGAGACAGGGAAATGATGACACTTTCCTGCAGGGGGTGACCGAATGTCGAAGGAAGAGCCGAGGGTTTTCAGCCGGGATTTCAAGCTTGGCGCGGTTCGCCGGCTGGAAGCCGGTGAGAACGTCAGCGCCTTGGCGCGGGAATTGGGAGTGGCGCGACAATTGATCCACACGTGGCGCAAGCGGGTCCTCGAAGGCGGTCCCGAGGCGTTGCGTGGCAAGGGACAGCCGCACGCCGTTCCACTGGGATCGGTCGTCGTCGCTCCCGCTTCGGCGCAAGCGCGGGTCGCGGAGCTTGAGCGGATGATTGGGCGTCAGCAGGTGGACCTGGATTTTTTTCAGCGAGCCTTGCGTCATATCGAGGGAAGACGCCAGCCGAGCGTGGGGCTTGGCGCGACGGCGTCTACGAAGTCATCCGAACGATGACCGACGCGT
Organism: Skermanella stibiiresistens SB22; assembly: GCF_000576635.1. Lineage (GTDB taxonomy): Bacteria > Pseudomonadota > Alphaproteobacteria > Azospirillales > Azospirillaceae > Skermanella > Skermanella stibiiresistens. Next base: position 26,218 of record NZ_AVFL01000006.1, on the reverse strand, counting down.
CCCGACCGCAAGGCCAAGCCACCATCGAGCGCCTATGCCGGCTCGCCGGCGTCAGCCGGGCCGGCTTTTATCGGTATTGGCAGACCTCGGCGCCACGCGTGGAGGAGACGGGCGTGCGTGACGCGCTTCAGCGGGCGGCGCTGGAGAATCGGCGCTACGGTTATCGCCGGCTGACCGCCCAGCTCAAGCGCGAGGGTTGGGCGGTCAACCACAAGCGCGTTCTGCGGTTGATGCGGGAGGATAACCTGCTGTGCCTGCCCCGGCGGCCCTTCGTGCCGGTGACGACGGACAGCCGGCATGACTGGCGGATCGTGCCGAACCTCGCCCGCGGCTTGGACGTGGCGGCCCTGAACCAGTTGTGGGTCGCGGACATCACCTATGTGCGCCTGCGCGAGGAGTTCGCCTATCTCGCGATCGTGCTGGATGCCTTCAGCCGCCGTGTCGTGGGTTGGGCGATGGCGCCCCACCTGCGGGCGGAACTGGCGGTGGCGGCGCTCGACATGGCGATAGCGGATCGCCGTCCCGCGCCGGACAGTCTGATCCACCACTCCGACCGGGGTGTCCAGTATGCCTGCGCCGAATACGCCAGGCGATTGGAGGAGCATGGCATCACGCCAAGCATGAGCCGGATCGCCAATCCCTACGACAACGCCAAGGCCGAGAGCTTCATGAAAACCCTGAAGGCGGAGCAGGTCGACGGCACGATATACCGTGATCTGGATCAAGCGCGCGAGCAACTGGGTCCATTCATCGAAACCGTCTACAATCAACAACGCCTCCACTCGGCCTTGCGGTACCGGCCACCGGTGGAGTTCGAACAACAGTTCGCGAGCGGCCGTCCGGGGGTACCCCCGGACGGCCGCTCGCGAACCACCTGTCATTAATTTCCCTGTCTCAGCCTAAGGGTTCACTCCAGCGGATTCCTTCGGCGTCCCGATGACAAATGATGACATTTCATCACGGATGGGGGGACAGCAAAACGGTCGCGAACCGTCAAAGCGTTGGGGGTGAGCGGGGTGCCGCCCCCTCACCGTGCCCCCTCGATCGCCAGGATCAGCCGCGTCGTCGCCTGATCCGCCGCCTCGAAATGGTTCTTCTTCCAGTTGGATTGACGGTCACGACCGTATTTTTCGCTTTCATTCAGGTCATCTGGCGCAACTGCGCCCCCAGGAACAGCTTGCCCTTGTGGAAACCATGGCTGGTGTCGCGGGTCAGCCGGGTTTCCTTGGGGTCGATCTGGACGACCTGATCCAGATCGGTGACGAAGGCCGCCTGATGCCCTCGCACCATCTCGTCAGCACCCGTGCAATGGGCGATCTGCGAACCGCCGGTATGGTCGAGCTTGTCGACCCGATGCACCAGCCACTCCGCATCCCGGCACAGGACGCGCATTCCGGGGGCGAGAAGCGGAGCTGGCGACGGGGGCATATGCTGGTGCTCGATGAAAGGAATTCAACCTGAAGGCTTAAGGCTAATGTTGGAAGCGGGTGGGTGCTACAATCGGCGTGCTGGATGACGGCGAGGGGGACTGGTGGCGGGCGTGGGAGATCGGCCGCATCCAGATAGGCTGTCGTCGTAAGTGGCGGAACGCCACGGTCGCCGTGACAATGCCCGACGCATGCTTCACCCCGCGCCTCCATCACCTACATAGGGTTTGTGAACGAGGAGGCGTACGCGCCATCCATGATGAGAGGAGATATCGGAATGAACTCCGCCCCACAGACGCGCCGGACCTTGCTCATGGCCGGGACTTCCGCCGTTGGAGTGGCGCTCGCGACTGGCGTCTCGGGCCTTTTCGCGCCTGCTCGGGCGCAGGGCCTCGCGCCGACGCCGACGATGCGGGGCGGCGCCAACAACTACCTGCCCGGTGCGCCCGTCGTGGAGCGCATCGGCGGCGGCGGTTTTTGGATGACGGGTACGGTGCTGCGCGCGGGCGACGGTGCCCCACTCCAGGGCGTGCGCATCCAGATCTGGGCGCATACGACCGAGGGGCACGAGCGCGACCCGGAAAGCCATGGGGCCACGCTGACGGATGCCGATGGTGTGTTTCGAATGGAAATGCCGCAGATCGTACCAACCTTCGGCCAGCCCCACGGACATCTCGCCTATGACGCGGACTTCGACGGCAAACGGTTCGAGACCGTCTTTCTGCGCCCGGTCATGCGCGGCGCGAGCGAGACGAGCCTGAGCGCCCACTTCGTCCTGCGGCCGGCGTGACCCGCTTGCCTTCCTTTCGCGCGATCTTGATCTGGGCCGCCCTCGCGGCCGCGCTTGTCCCGCCGATCGCGGTGGCGGTGACGAGTCCGTTGCTCGCATGGCGCGAACCAGTCTACATCGTAGCCGGCTTCGCGGGGGTGGTCGCGCTCGCGCTTCTCCTCCTGCAGCCTTTGCTGGCGGCGGGATACCTGCCGGGCCTGCGTGCGGGACCCGGGCGCCGGGCGCACGCCTGGATTGGGAGCGGGCTCGCGGCGGCGGTCGGCGTTCATGTCGGGGGCCTGTGGCTGACGAGCCCGCCGGACGTGATCGACGCCCTGCTCTTCCGCTCGCCGACCCCTTTCTCCGCCTGGGGCGTGATCGCGATGTGGGCGGTGTTCGCGACAGCACTCCTGGCCGCGCTGCGACGGCGGTTGCGCCTCAGGCTAAGGGTTTGGCGTCTGATCCACACGACGCTCGCGATGGTCGTCGTCCTTGGCACTGTGATCCACGCGTTGTTGATCGAGGGGACGATGGGGACGATGTCGAAAGCCGCGCTTTGCGCCTTGGTGGTGGTGGCCGTCGCCAAGGCGATCTTCGATACGCGGTCCCTCATCCTGCCGGCGCGCGGAAAGGCTTGAGAACCTATTCGCGGACGGCACCGTCTAGTTGTTTGACGTGAGCCGAGCACTGGGCGAGCAGCGCCGCGACCTCGGTTTCGATGCGGGCATCGGCTTCGGCAAGCCGATTCACGACGGCGGCGATCTTCGCGCGGTCCGCTTCGAGACGCGCGAGCCGTTCGCTTGCCATGCGGTTGACCTCGCTCGTGGAGGGGCCACCGCGCACGGCGCGGGCCTCGACATTCCCACGCGGATCGAGCGCGCGCTCAACCGCCTGATCGCTGATCACGCAGGGCTGGCCGAACAGCGCTCGGCTCGCGGTATCGATGTCGCTGGCGGTCATCTCCGGCGCGATGCGCCCGCTCTCCAGCGCTTCGCGGACGACGCGGCCGACGATGTTATGGGCCTTGCGGAAGGAGAGGCCAGTCTCGCGCACGATGACGTCGGCGAGTTCGGTCGCGGTGCCGAAGCCGATGGCGGCCGAGCGCAGCATCGCCTCGGGGTGGACGCTGAGGGTGTCGACGACGCCGGCCGCCACGGCGAGGGCGTGGGTCGAGCGCTCCACCGCGTCCATGGTCGCGGCGTTGAGGCCGGTCACGCCGTCATTCACATCGGCGAAATGCGTGTTCTTGCTGCAGGCGAGCACGGTGCCCATCGAGCCGGTGACATAGGCCGCGGCGGTCTTGATGTATTCGAGGCCCTGCGGGTTCTTCTTCTGCGGCATGATCGAGGAGACGCTGGAGAAAGCGTCGCTCAGCTCGATGAAGCCGTATTCGAGCGTGTTCCACTCCTGCAGATCGGTGGCGAGACGCGAGACGCCGGTCATCATGATGGCCATCGCGGAGACCGCCTCATGGGCGTCGTCGCGCGAGGACACCGCGTCGTAGGCGACTTCCATCAGACGGGGGAAGCCGAGTAGTTCGGCCGTGTGGTCGCGGTCGATCGGGAAGGCGGTGGTGGTGAGGGCGCCGGCGCCGAGCGGGCATCGGTCGCAGCGGTCGAGCGCGCCGGCCAGGCGCTCGGCGTCCCGCTCCAGCATGTCGGCATAGGCCAGCAGGTAATAGCCGAGAGAGATCGGCTGGGCGTGCTGCGTGTGGGTGTAACCCGGCATGATGGTCCCGGCATGCTCCCGCGCGAGGCGCAGGCAGATCTCGCGCAGGGCATTCAGCGTCTCCGAGAGCTGGACAAGACGGCGACGCAGCGCCATGCGCCACGAGGTGATGTTGAGATCGTTGCGCGAGCGCGCGGTGTGCAGGCGTCCGCCGACATCGGGGCCAAGCGCGCTGACGATGAAGCGCTCGTTGTAGGAGTAGAGATCCTCCTGCTGATAGTCGATGTCGAGCGCCTCGGGGCCGGCCGCGCGCAGATCGAGGACCGTCCGCAGCGTCTTCGCGATGTCCTCGCCGGATACGATGCCTTGGCGCGCCAGCATCAGGCCGTGTGCGAGATGGATGCGCATCTCCTCGCCGAACATGTATTTCGTCCCATAGGCGATGGCGGGACGGTAATAGGCGTCCACCAGCGCCGCCGCGGGGGGCAGCTTGACGCGCTCGCGCAGCGAGACTTTTTCTTCGCTCATGATGTTTCCTTTTCAACCCGGCGCTTAGACGAAGCCCGGACCTTCGATCACCGGGTTCCTCTCGATGAAGCTCTCATCCACCTCGAGTCCGATGCCGGGACGGTCGAGCGGGCGCACGAAGCCGTCGGAATCCATCTCGTAGGGCGAACGGTCGAACGGCGCCGATCGCTGGGGATTGTAGCCTTCGCTGGCTTCGAAGTACCCGCCATTGTCGATCGAGGCGAGGACGTGGATGCCGGCGGCGAGGTCGAGACCGGTGACACCGCCATGCGGGTTGATCTTCACGCCCCACGCCGAGGCCATCGCGGCGATGCGCATGATCTCGGTGAAGCCACCCGTCTTGCCGACGTCGGGCTGGAAGACGCGCACGGCGCCCGATTCGATGTGCTTCACGAATTCGAAGCGCGTGTAGTTGTTCTCGCCCAGCGCCAGCGGCGTACTCGAGTATTTCGAGGCGATCTCGTAAGAGCGGTAATCGTTGGGCGGGAACGGCTCCTCAAGCCACGACACGCCCATTTCCGCCAGGGCCGGCATGACTCGGCGGGCGTCGTCGAGCGTGTAGGCGGTGTTGGCGTCGGTGAGGATGTCGATCTTGTCGAACGCCTTGCGCACGGCGGCGACGCGGGCGATGTCCTTGTCCACCGCCTGCCCGATGCGCAGCTTCACCGCCTTGTAGCCCTTGGCGGCGAAGGAGGCGACCTCGTCCGCGAGTTCCTCCGGCCCGCGCCCGATGCCGAGCGCGCCGCCGCCGCCGGCATAGGCGGGAATCTTCTTGTCGCTGCCGCCCAAAAGCTTCCAGACCGGCCAGCCGACCGCCTTGCCGCGAATGTCCCAGCACGCCATGTCGACGCCGGAGAGCGCGATCACCGAGCCCGCACCCATGCCGTGGCTGGCGACCTGCGCCTTGTAGACCTTGTCCCAGATCGCGACCGTGTCGGTCGGGTCCATGCCGACGACGAGCTGGTGCATAGTATTGTTGACGATGTTCGCCACCGCGCCGGGATTGCGGCCGTGATGGGCCTCGCCCCAACCGATGATGCCTTCGTCGGTGAACACCTTCACCAGCACCGCGTCGCGCTTGGCGAGGCGGCCGATGCCGAGCCGGTTCTGCTTTTCCGGCGGGATCGGCGAGGAGATCGGGAAGGCCTTGATGTCGGTGATGCGCATGGAAACCTCAAAACGGCGAAAAGGGCGGGCGGGCGGTCGGAGCGGCGGCGATCAGGCGGCTTCCGCCATGCCGGGCCCGCGGCGCAGCAGGGGATAGATCAGCGTCAGCGCCGAGATCAGGAGCAGCACGGCGGAGATCGGGTGGGTGAGGAAGACGAGCGGCGAGCCGGACGAGATCACCAGCGCCTGCCGGAACGAGGCTTCAGCCATCGGACCAAGAACGAGGGCGATGATGACCGGGCTGGCGGGGATGTCGGCATATTTGAACAGGCAGCCGAGCACGGTGAAGGCCAGCATGATCCAGATGTCGGTCATCGAGTTGTTGATGCTGTAGACGCCGATGAAGCACAGCGTCGCCACGACGACGGGCAGCACCTTCTGCGCGACCCGCAGCAGCCAGACGAAGAACGGCACCATCACCGTGTTCTGGATCAGCAGCATCACATTGCCGATGTAGAGGCTGGCGATCAGTCCCCACACCACGTCCGGATGTTCCGCGAACAGGCGCGGCCCGGGCTGGATGCCAAGCAGCACGAGCGCGCCGAGCAGAACGGCGGTGGTCGAGGAGCCGGGGATACCGAGCGACAGAAGAGGCACGAACGCGCCGGAACTCGCGGCGTTGTTCGCCGATTCCGGCCCGGCGACACCGCACAACGCGCCCTTGCCGAACTGTTCGGGGTGCTTCGAGACGCGTTTCTCGATCCCGTAGGACAGGAAGCTCGCGATCGTCGCGCCCGCGCCGGGCAGCACCCCGATGAAGAAGCCAAGGAAACCGCCGCGAAACATGGCGCCGATGGTCTCACGGAATTCCGCGCGGGTGGGAATGACTTCCCGCAGGCGAAAGCGGGACTTCTTGTCCGTGAGGAAGCTCGAAGGGTTGGAGATATCCTGGAGAACTTCGGCCAGCCCGAACATGCCGACCACGGCGGGAAGGAAGTTGATGCCGTCGAGCAAGTCCATGCTGCCGAAGGTCAGGCGCGGAAAGCCGGAGACGATATCCTGTCCCACCGTGCCGATCAGTAGCCCGAAGGCCAGCGCCATGGTCGCCTTCACCACGCTGCCGCCGGTCAACGCGGCGATCAGCGTGAAGGCGAGGATCATCACCGCGAAATACTCGGCCGGACCGAATTTGAGCGCGAAGCTCGCGAGAGGGATGGCGACGATCGTGAGGAAGACGAGGCCGAGCGTGCCCGCCAGGAACGAGCCGATGGCGGCGAGACCGAGCGCGAGCGCGCCCTTGCCCTGCTTCGCCAGCGGGTAACCGTCGAAGGTCGTCACCACCGAGGCGCTCTCGCCCGGCACGTTGAGCATCACCGAGGTGATGGTGCCGCCATACATCGCGCCGACATAGACGCCAGACATCGCGACGAGCGCGAAGAGCGGGTCCGCGCCATAGGTGACGGGCAGCAGCACCGCGATGGCGGCCGAGGGGCCGAGGCCCGGCAGCACGCCGACCAGCGTGCCGGCGAAGGTGCCGGCAAGGCAGGCGGCCAGCATCCGCCAGTCCATCATGCGGGCGAAGCCGCCGCCAAGGGCGGAAAGGACGTCGTATTCCATGGGGAAATCCTTCGCGCCTCAGATCCACAATCCGCGCGGGAACGGGATGTTCAGGAGATGGACGAAGACGAAATAGAGAAGCGCGACCCAGATGGCGGCGAGCGCCAGCGCCTTCAGCGGTGGCAGGCGGGCGACGAAGGCGAGACCTGCGAAGGAGAAGGCGAACAGCCCGCCGGTGAAGCCGATATAATCGATGGAGAAGGCGAGCCCCGCCGCCAGCACCAGCAGCGATATGGCGCGGGGGAAATACGGCCCCCAGTCGATCGGCCCACCACCTGACGGCTTCACCGCGACCACGGCGGCGCACACCATGAGTATCGCGCCATAGGTGATTGGGGCGGCGCCGGGGCCGACGGTGTACTCGTCCCACAGCGATAAGCCGCTCGCGCCATGGATGCCGATGGCACCCACGAGTAGCAGCGCGAGCGCGAGGCAGCGTTCCAGAGTCCGCATTACGTCACCGATCAGATCGACCAGGGCAGGGATGGCGGGGAGGCGGCGCGCGCCTCCCCGGCACGCGGCGCGATCAGCGCTTCAGGTTGGCCTTGAGCCACTCGACCTGCGAGCCGACGGTCTTCTTGACCTCTTCCGGCGCGACATAGACCGCCTTGAGGCCGAGCTCCGCCGCCTTCTCCGGATAGCCGGAAGAGGTCGCGATCTTCCTCACCGCGGCCTTCAGCCTGTCGAGCACCTCCGGCGGGGCGCCAACGGGGATGGCGAGACCGCGGGCCGAGCCCTGGAACTGGATGTCGTAGCCGAGCTCCTTGAATGTTGGGACGTCGGGCATTTGCGGGTCGCGGGCATCGCCGCCGACCGCGAGAACGCGAAGGCTGCCGTCCTTCACATAGGGTATCGCCTCGGAGACGGTGAGACCGACCGCGTCGACATGGCCGCCGAGACCGGCGGTGATCGCCTCCTTGCCGCTGTCGAAATTCACGATGCGGAACTTCACACCGGTCGCGACCTCGACCGACTTCGCGGTGAGCGCGTCGGACGAGACGATACCGGTCGCGGCGTAGGAGAGGCCGCCGGGGTTCTTCCTCATGTGATCGACGGCGTCGGTCATGTTCTTGAACGGGCTCTTGCCGCTCACCGCGACGACGACCGGATCGAACGCGATCTGTCCGAGGAAGTCGAACTGGGTGACCGGATCGAAGGGCAGGGCGCCGGTGGCGAAGTTCGCGCTGAGGGCGGGCAGGTTGTAGTTGCCGAGCGAGTAGCCGTCCGACTTGGCGCGCGCGATGAATGTCCATCCGGTGACTCCGCCGGCGCCACCCCGGTTCACGATCACCACGGGCTGTCCGAGCTCCTTCTCGAGGAAGGGCGCGAAAGCGCGGAAGTTGAGGTCCACGCCGCCACCCGCGCCGTAGGTGATGTTTATTTCGATCGGCTTGGTGGGGTAGGATTGCGCGAAGGCGGGAGCGGCGAAGCTGGTGAGCAGGGTCGCGGCGAGCGCCAACCCGGCACGGGAAGTGCCTGCGAACATGGTGGTTTCCTCCGTTGTGCCGGATTTTTGGGGTCAAGCCCCTCCGGTCTCTGATCGAACACGGGATGGCGTCGATGTAGATTTGATATTTGCGCAAATAGCAAAAGCTGTCAATTTGGTATTGGGCGCGGAAGGCTCCGCGCCGATGGGAAATTCACATGGCCAGTCCCGCAAAGCCGCCGCTGAACGAACCGACCTATCTGCGGGTGAAGCGCGCGATCATCGGCGACCTGATCGGCCACGGCTTCCAGCCCGGCGATCATCTGACGATCGAGATGCTCACCTCGCGCTACAATGTCAGTCACATGCCGATCCGCGAGGCGCTGCGGCAGCTGGAGGGTGAGGGCATCCTCGTCTCGATCGCGCATCGTGGGTTCCGTATCGAGGCACTGAACGAGCGCTACATCTGCAACATGTACGACATCCGCATCGGCATCGAGACGATGCTGGCCCGCCGGGCGGCGCAACATGTCGGCGGTGCCGATGTCGATCGAATGCGGGCGATCCATGATCGCTACATCGCGGCGGTGAACGCCGGGGACAATTCGGCGGTCATCGGCATGAATGTCCAGTTCCACGACGTCATCCACGATCTGGCGCACAATCCCGAGGCGGTGCAACTCCTCGAAGTGCGCACCCGTATCGTCCGCTCGGTCGCACAGACGGTGGACGCTCATGTCGATCAGGACCGGGCGCCGACGGTCGCGGAGCATGCTCGGATCATCGAGGCGCTGGCGGCGCATGACGCGGATGGAGCGAGCCAGGCGATCTTCGACCATCTCGACAAGGCACGGGACCGGCTGCTGGTGCGGGTCGAGAAGGCGGGGCATCTGCTCGGCGCGCGGGTCGCGGAGACGGGCGCGAACGTCGGCTAGGCCCGTGTCCCTCCGCTCCGCGCCCACCGCTATTGGTCCACGACCGAGCCGTCGCGATGGAGTCGTGTTTTCAGCTTGCGCGGGAGATAGGGAAACTTGTCCCGCGCGTCCGGGTGCAAGACGATGCCGAGGCCAGGCGCGTCGCTGATGTTGAGGAAACCCGCCCCGTCATGACGTGGGGCGCCGGTGACGAGCTGGTCGAAGTCTGGCCGCTTGGCCTGATCGCTCCAGATGTCGGCGGGGAATTCCTGAAGCACGAAAGTCGGCGCGGTGGCCGCGATCTGCAGGCAGGCGACGGTCGAGACGACGCTCAGCGGATTGTGCGGCACAACGCCCAGATGCGAGGCCTCCGCGAGCGTGGCGATCTTGCGCGCCCCCGATATGCCGCCGACCATGCAGATGTCCGGACGCAGCAACTGCACGGCCTGTCGCGCGATCAGCATCTGGAATTCCCACAGCGAGGTCAGTCGTTCGCCGGTCGCGAGGGGGATGCCGATCTTGCTGGCGACATAGGCGGTCTCGTCGAAATTGTCGGGCGTGACCGGGTCTTCGAGGAAGAGCGGACGGTAGGGCTCGATTTCCCGGCCGAACTGGACCGCCTCGTAAGGTGTCATGCGGCGGTGGATCTCGATGCACAGATCGACGTCGGGACCGGCGATCTCGCGATACCGCCGCACGGTGTCGACCGCGTCGCCGATCTTTCGGGCGTGGGACTGGTGGAACGGCTCGTCGCGCGGGGAATCTAGGAACGGCGTGAGATGACCCACGGCGGTGAAGCCCGCCTCGCGCGCATTCCTCACGCCCGCGAACAGCTCTTCCTTGGTGGTGCCGTAGACGTGGAAATAGCACCGCGCCTTGTCGCGCACCTTGCCGCCGAGCAGGGCGTGAACGGGGGCGTCGTAATGCTTGCCGGCGATGTCCCACAGCGCGATGTCGATCGCCGAAAGCGCCGCCATGATCGCCGAGCCGCGAAAATGCGTGGAGCGGTACATGTACTGCCAGTGGTGTTCGATCAGCAGCGGATCCTTGCCGATCAGATAATCGGTAAAGACACCGAGCGCGCCGACGGTGGCCTCGTGGAACGCCCACGCACCGCCTTCGCCGAGGCCGGTCACGCCGGTATCGGTGGTGACCCGCACGAACAGGAAGCGGTCGAGCAGGATGGGTTCGATGCTTTCGATACGCATGCGCGCCTCCGGTTCGTGTGGCCGTGGTTTCAGGACAGCATCAGCCGGCAATCATCGGGGTGGATGCCGAGGAAGATCGCGCCGTCGCGCGGGGCGGACGGGCTGATGACGCGAACCTCGCCAAGCGCCGTGTTCCCGACGACCTCCCAGTCATTGCCCTGGAACAGCTTCGCGGTGGGCTCCAGCGGAACGACCATCGAGCCTGGACGCGCCTCGATGCCAGCGCTGAGCAACTGCACGCGTCGCGGTCGGATCGCGATCCGCACCGGCGTGCCGGCGGGGACTGATCCCGTGGCGAGTTCGAGGCGCTCGCCATTCGCGAGCGCGACGCGGACCCCGCCGCGGCCAGGCATCACTGGCTCGACATGGCCGGCGAAGGTGTTCGCTCCGCCGACGAAATCCGCGGCGTAGGAGGTGCGGGGCGACTCATAGACTTCCGTCGCCGGGCCGTCCTGCTCGACCTCGCCCTCGCGCAGCAGGATCACGCGGTCGGCGAGCGAGAGCGCCTCGACATGGTCGTGGGTGACGATCACGGTGGTGAGCTTCAACTCAGCCTGGAGCTTGGCGAGCCAGCCGCGGGCGCGCTCGCGGAGCTGCACGTCGAGTGCCGACAGCGGCTCGTCGAGTAGCAGCACCTTGGGCTGGAACACGAGCGCGCGGGCGATGGCGACGCGCTGCTGCTGGCCGCCGGACAGCTCGAACGGGTAGCGGTCGGCCAGCTTGGAGAGTTCGAGGCGCTCGAGCATGGCGCGCGCCGTTTCATGCCGCTCGCTGCGGCCGACCCCGCGCACCTTCAGCGGGTAGGCGATATTGTCCAGCACGCGCATGTGTGGCCACAGCGCATAGGACTGGAACACGTAGCCTACGCCGCGGCGCTCGGCGGGGACGACGGTGTCGCCCTTGTCCGAATAGACCAGCTCGCCGCCGATCCGGATCTCGCCGCCGGAAGGCGTATCGAGGCCCGCGATGAGGTTGAGCAGGGTGGTCTTGCCGCAGCCGCTCGCGCCGAGTAGGCCAGTGAACGAGCCCTCCTCGATGCCGAGGCTGATCGGGTTGAGCACCCGGACGGCGCCGTAGCTTTTGGTGACGCCGTTGAGTGTGATCATGTCGGGCATGGTCTATCCCCGCGAGTAGATGAAGACGGCGAGGGGCACGGTGATCACGAGCTGGATCACCGCCAGCGCCGCGAGACTGCCCAAATGGCCGACAAGGTTGAGCTGAAGCATTGTCGTGCCGATAACTTCCGTGCCCGGACTGAACAGGAAGGAGGCGGCCGAGTATTCTTTGAAGAAGTGGATGAAGTAGAGCATGAACGCGCCGACCAATGCGGTCTTTGTCAGAGGCAGGGTGACATCACGCACCGCCGCCCAGCGGCTGCCGCCCGATACCCGCACCGCGCGGTCGAGATCCGAGCCGATCTGGAGGAAGGAGGGGGTGAGGGCGCCGAAGCCGGTGGGGAAGTAGCGGATGGTGAAGGCGATCATCAGGATGACGATGGTCTGCCGCAGCCAGTCGCCGCCGGGCATCAGCATCACCGCGTAGAAGAAGCCGAGACCAACGACCAGGCCTGGCACCGCGCGCGGAATGACCGACACCTGCTCGATCACCGTTCGAGCGAAAGGCAAGGTCCTGTAAGCGAACACGGCGGCTACGAAGGTGAGGATCAGCGCGCCGAAGCCACCCACGGAGGCGATGATCAGCGTGTTCCAGATCGAGCGGACATACTGCTCGCGTGAGAAGATGACGTCGTAATTGGCCAGCGTCAGCACGTCGGCGATGGGCAGGAGCGGGGAGAGCAGGCTGGTGAACGACCGCAGGATGAGGAAGCCAGTGGGGACGATGGAGGTGACGAGGACGAAAAGTCCGATCACGCCCGTGATCACCCAGCCCATCGCGCCGAGCTTCGCGCGGGCGCTGCGTCCGGACCGTCCGCCGACGGTGACGTAGCGGCGCGTGTCGCCGATCCAGCGGGTCTGCACCCAGACGAGTAGCTGCACCACGATGATCATGAAGACGGCCGCGGCTGCGACGATGCCATAATCCACCTGCGCCGCGATCAGCCCCTTCGTGTAGAGGTAGGTTGCCAGCACCTGAATGCGCGCCGGCTCGCCAATGATCAGCGGCACGGCCAGCAGGTCGACCACCAGCATGAAATTCAGCACCGCGCAGGACAGGATCGCCGGCTTCAGCAGCGGGATGACGATGGTCGCGATCGTGCGCAGCGGGCCCGCACCGGAAATGCGCGCGGAACGCTCCAGATCATTGGGAATGTTCGCGGCGGCGGCGGCGAAGAACAGGTAGCTGATTGGCGCCTGCGAAAGGCCGGCGATCAGGCTCATGCCTTCGATCGAGTACAGGTTTGGCAGGCCAAAGCCGAGATTGGCCCGCATGAACAGCGAGACGTAGCCGCCCGGCCCGTACAGCATCGACCACGCGAAGGACAGGATCAGTGGCGAGATGAAGATCGGCGCGAGGAACAGCAGGCGCAGTGTCTTCCGCAGCGGCAGGTTCACTCGCTCGAACAGCAGGCTCAGCGCAAGGCCCAGGGCGAGCGAGATCACCGTCGAGAGCGCGGCGAAGTAGAAGGTGTTCTCTGTCGCCTCGAGGAACGCGCCGTCCCGCAACAGGCGGGAGAAATTCCCCAGCCCCAGCGTGCCGGTGGCGTCGTAGATCGGCTTGTCCAGGAACGCCTGATAGACGATCGGGATGACGGGCGAGATCAGGAACAGGAAGAGGACCACGCAGAAGACGAATGTGGTCCCGCGCAGGTTGAAAATTCTCATTCCGGGTCTCCGGCAGCCGTGTGCTCAGGCAAGCTGGCGCCGCGGCGAAAGAGGCTAGGCGGCAGACGCGACGGCAAAAGGCTGAGGATGCGGGACCGGGCGGGGGATGCGCCCGGTCCCGCGGGAACTCACTTCTTGAACGCGCTGTCCAGCCGGGGTGCGATTTCCGGCACGCCCTTGAGCATCGCCGGATCGAGGGAGACACGCGCGATGTTCGCTTCGCCGACCTTCTCGACGATGCGGTCATAGGTCAGTCCGCCAGGCATCGCGGCCGGATCGGTCACGTCGGCGCGGTAGGAGACGAGGCCGCCCTTGCCGACCGCCGTCTGACCTTTCTGCGACAGCAGGAAGTCGATCATCAGCTTGGCCGAGTTCGGGTTCGCGGCCGACTTGGTGATCGCCATGTTGCGCATGTTGATCACGGTGCCGTCGGTCGGCAGGCCCCAGCCGATCAACTTCTCGCGATTGGGATCCTTGAACAGGCCGAGCACGGCCTGCGAGGAAACAAGATAGCCGATGACGTATTCGCCCGAGGTGATCTTCTCCACGATCGGGCCGGCGGTACGGTAGACGTCGGACATCGGCCCGATCTTGTCGAACCAACCATAGGCGGTCTCGCCGCGCAGTTTCACCAGACCATAGAAGATGGCCTGTGTGAACGCGCTGGCGTTCGGCGCATAGGTGCCGAGCCGGCGGTTGAACTCACCCGGATTGGCGCTCGCCACGTTCACGATGTCCTGCATGGATTTCGGCCACTGGGCCTGTGGCAGGACGAGCTTGTTCCAGGCGAGAACGAACGGATCGGTCGAGACCGTGTAGACACCCGGCTGAGGCACCGACCACGCCGGGATCTTCGAGATTTCCGGCGACTGGTAGGGTTCGAACATGTTCTTTGGCATGAAATCGAGCCAGGCCAGCGGCGCGGCGGAGAGCAGGATGTCGGCCGAGCGGGTCTTGGCGCCCTGGTCGGCATAGTAGCGCTCGAACACCTCATTGGCGTTGAGGTCGGTCGGCTCGACCTTGATCCAAGGGTATTCCTCCTTGAACCCGGCGACGATCGGATCCCAGTTGAACAGCGCGATGTTGGAGTAGACGGTGAGGCCGCTCTCCTTCTTCGAGGCTTCGATGATCTGGGAATATTCCGGTGGGTAGTAGGACGGTGGCGCCGCCCGCGCCGTGGCGAACGACGACAGCAGCAGGCCGGCGGCGGCTATGGCCGCGTGCAGCTTCTTCATGACTTCCTCCCTTGAACGCCGTGATTTTTCATCGACGGTTCTAGTTGCCGGCCGCGCTCAGCCGACCCGGTATTTCGCGAGTTCCTGTTCGTTCGGATCGCAGGCGTTGCCCGGAACCTCGGGCACCGTGACCGTGCCGTCCGCGTTGATGTCGGGCGTGTTGACGTAGACGTTGCCCCACATCGGATCGAATTCCTTCGGGTAGAACTCGATCATCAAGCCATTCGGGATCGCGGCGAGCAGGTGAAGATGGGTCTGCTGGTCGCCATGGGGGCATATGTCGAGGCCGTGGGCCTGCGCCATCGCGGCGATCTTCATGAACTCGGTGACGCCGCCAGTGTAGCGCGCATCGGGCTGGAGGATGCCGACGGCCTGCGTCGCGATCAGGTCGCGGAAACCGTGCTTGGTGTACTCGTTCTCGCCCGAGGCGATGGTGACCGGCACAGCCCGCGCGATCTTGCGCATGCCTTCGTAGTCGTCCGGCTGCACCGGCTCCTCGAACCAGAATACGTCGTGATCCACGACCATGCGGCCGAAGGTGATGGCGTCGTAGTAGCGATAGGCGCAGTTGGCATCGACCATCAGCTTGACGTCCGGCCCGATGGCCTCGCGCACCAGTTTCACGCGGGCGGCGTCGTCGCGGGGCGAGAGCGCGCCGACCTTCATCTTCACCGCGCGGGCGCCGCGCTCGACATAGCCGGCCATTTCCTCGCCGAGACCGTCGAGACCCTTGCCCGGCGTGTAGTAGCCGCCCGTCACGTAGGTCGCGATATTCTTGCGGAAACCGCCGAGCAGGACATGGAGCGGCAGGCTCGCGGCCTTCGCCTTGATGTCCCACAGCGCGAAATCGATGGCCGAGAGAGCGCGGGTTTCGAGGCCGCGGCGGCCGGAGATCTTCGGGTTGAACAGCTTCGCCCAGACCAGTTCGCTCATGAACGGATCCATGCCGATGATCTGTTCGCAGAAGGTCGAGATGAACTGTTTCTCGCCGGGCTTGGCGCCGGAAATGCCGATGCCGGTGATGCCTTGGTCGGTGGTCACCTTGACCACGCCGAGCGTGACGTCGGTATAGGTGTGCAGGCCGTTGGTAATCGGCTGAGGACGAGGCCACTGATAGTAGGCGACGTCGGCCTTGACGATCTTCATCGTTGGCGCCCTCCCAGGCGGTGGGCCGCGCTGCGCGCGCGATCCTGGCTATCGACGGTTATCCGCCGTCTCGTTGTTGAGGGAGAGATTGACAAGGCAATTGGATCATGTCAATCAGCGAAAACAAATTTCATTGGATGAAAACGATATGGGGACTCGAGCCACGAAGAAGATCTCGGAGCGGGTGGTCTTCGCCGCGACGACCGACAGTTACAGCCATGCTGGCGTGCTGTTCGAGCCGGAGGGCGAGCGCGCGCGGACGCTGGTGATCTGGCTGCACGGTATTCACCTGCAGTTCTGCGAGCCGGAATACGTCGCGATTGGCCGCGCGGTGGCGGGCCCGCGGGTGGCTTTCCTCACCGCCAATACGCGCGGCCATGACTTCGGCGCGTGGATGCGCGGCGAGAACGGGCTGAAGCTCGCAGGGTCGGGATGGGAACTGCTCCACGAGTGCCCGGCCGATCTCGAAGGCTGGCTGCGATTCGCGGAAGCGGAGGGCTATGGGAACGTCGTCCTCGCCGGGCACGGCTTCGGTGGCTCGAAGATCATCCACCACCTGTCCAGCCGGAATGAGCCGATGGTGCGCGGAATCATTCTCGCCTCCTGCGCCTCCATCGTGCGCGACCTGCTGAAGCCGGAATATCACGCGCTCGCCAAGCGGATGGTCGAGGAAGGGCGCGGTACCGACCTGCTGCCCTGGGGCGCGCGGCCCGGCGTCATTCCCAGTACGGTGAGCGCGCAGGTTCTGGTCGCCCGCGAGCGGCTTCACCACGACCTCTACGGCGACGGCCAGCAGCCGCCCGCGCTGACGCGTATCCGCGTGCCCCTCATCGCCTGGTTCGGCGAGAAGGAAGTCCGCGTCGGTCAGGATAATCAGCAATTGCTGCACAGCACCGCGCAGAACTTGACCGCGTGTCCGCTGGTGGAGACCAAGCTGTTGCCGGGAGTGACTTATCTCTATACAGGAGTCGAAGATGTCATCGCGAAGGAGATTCTGCAGTGGGTAGGCCGCGTCAGTCCGAGCGGGAAGGCGAAGCGGACAAGCCGGCCCTGACGCGCACGCTCGAGCGGGGTTTGACTCTGCTCTCGCTCGTCGCGCGAGGGGGAGACCTGACGCTGATCGACATCAGCCGCGCCGCCAGCATGTCGCCGAGCACCGCCCTGCGGCTGCTGGAAACGCTGCGCGCCCGTCATTTCGTGGAGAAGGACGCTTCGACCGGTGTCTACCGGATCGCCATCGGCGCCTTCGAGATCGGCTCGTCCTATCTGCGCCAGAATGGCCTGGGTGAGGCCGCGCGCGCCGTGCTCAGCCGTCTCTCGGGTGAACTGCGACAGAGCACGAGCCTCGCCGTGCTCGATAATTCCGACATCGTCTATGTCGAGCGCGCCGAGGCGGAAGGTCCGCTCGGCGCGCGCGCGCGCTGGGGCGAGCGGCTGCCCGCGCATAGCACGGCGGCTGGCAAGGCGATGCTGGCGCTGTCCTGGGAATCGCGCTGCGACGAGGTGCTCGGTGCCGAGCCGTTCGCCCGTGTCACTCCCAGGACCATCACCGGGCGCGATGCTCTGATGGCGGAACTCCGTACGATCCGCGAGCGACGCTACGCGGTCGACGACGAGGAGAGCGCTCTTGGGGTTCGCTGCATCGCGGCGCCAGTGCTGGACCGTGATGGTATCGCCCGCGCGGCGATCTCGGTTTCGATGCTGGTGGCGGCCAACACGCCGGAACGCGAGACGCAGGTGGTGAACGCGGTGCTGCGGGCGGCGGACCGGCTTTCCGCCAATCTCGGGTGGACGCAGCATGCCGTGCCGAGAAGCGGGATCGACGCCGATTCCGTGTTCATCGACTGAGGGTCCCATGGACGCCACACCCGACCTTTCCACGATCACCGGCTGGCTGAAATCGGCGCGGATCTTCGACCTCGGAAGGCCTATGGTTCAGGGCATGCCGCAATCGCCCAGCCATCCGCCGTTTAGGATGGCGCTGGAGCGACGCCATGGTGATCGTGAACGGCCAGGCGGAGATTCGGCGGCGAACGAGATGATCGTCACCGGCGGGCATGTCGGCACTCACATCGACGCGCTCGCACACTACTCACACGAGGGGCGCCTATTCGGCGGCGTGTCTGCCTGCGAGGCGCAGACCGGTGGGCGGTTTCTCAGTCATGGCGCTGAGACGCTGCCCATGATCGTCGGGCGGGGTATTCTGATCGACGTGCCGGCCGCGCTCGGCGAGGCGGCCGCGCGAGGCGACGTGCCGCTGGACGCTGCGGCGGTGGACGAGGCGCTGCGCGTGCGGGGCACGACGCCGCGGCCGGGCGATGCGGTGCTGATCCGCACCGGCTGGGGGCGGCGATGGGACGATGCGGCGGCGTTCCTCGACTTCACCGGCGGCGTTCCCGGGCCGGATGTCGGCGGGATCGACCGGCTGCTGGAGGGGCGCCCCGTCGTGATGGGTTCCGACACGCTCGCCTTCGAGCATCTCCCGCCCGGACGCGGACTCACCGAACTGCCGGGCCATCGGCGCCTGCTGGTCGAGGCGGGGGTCCCGATCATCGAGATGCTCGACCTCGAGGAGCTGGCGGCGGCGGGCGTGCGCGAGTTCGTCTTCGTTCTGGCGCCGCTCAAGCTGGTTGGGGCGACAGCCTCGCCGGTGCGGCCATTGGCGCTCGTGGCTGGCTGAAACGCTATTTCATCGCGACGAAACGCGCTCCCTCGATGAGCCGTAAGGCGTGGCGCAGCGCCGCGCCGGTGCTTTGCGCGAGTGGGGGAAGGACCATCCATTCAAGCGTCCACGCCGCGCCGGAACGCTCGCTCTCATGGACCATCGCCTGGAGCAGCGTGCCCTGAAGGCCAGCCGCATGGCGCGCCAGCGCGACGAGCACCTCGGCCGAGACCGGGTTGTTCTTGTGTCCCATCACCGAGGAACCGCCGCCCCCGGATAGGACGATCTCGCCGACCTCGTTCTGCGCCATCATCCCAATATCCTGCCCCATCTTGCCGAGCGACCCGGTGATCCGCGCGAGGATGTGACCGATATCGGCGATGCGGTCCCGCTCGGAATGCCATGCCGTGGTGGCGGCGAGGCCGAGTTCGTCCGCCATCGCCGCGATGATCGCGGGGGCGTGTCCTCGGAAGCTGTCCGCCGTGCCAACCGGTCCGCCGAGCTGGACCGTGAGCGCGTGCGCGCGCAGATCCGCCAGCCGCGCGCGATGACGGCGTAGCGGCTGTGTCCAGGTCGCGAGTTTCGCGGCGGCGGTGAAGGGGAGCGCGCGCTGCATCCGCGTGTGCGCCATCAGGGGGAGGTCGCCCTCACGGCGCGCCCAGTCGTCGAGGTGGGTGATCAGCGTTTCGAGGCGTGCGTCGAGCAGATCGAACAGGCGGGCGAAGGCCAACGCCTGCGCGGTGTCGATGATGTCCTGGCTGGTCGCGCCAAAATGGGCGTGGACGGCGTGAGGTTCGCCCACCGCAAGCCGCAATTGGCGGATGAGGTCGGGGATCTCGACGCCGTCCCGCGCCAGACCTTCCGCCAGACGAGCACGGTCCGGTGTGAAGTCGCGGCACAATTCGACGATGCGGGAGGCGGCTTCCTGCGGGATTAGGCCGGTGGTACCCGAGGCCCTCGCCAGCGCGGCTTCGACCGCGATCAGCGCGTCGAGACGCGCGTCGTCGGCGAACAGGGACGTCACCTCGGCATCGCCGACCAGATTATCGAGCAGAGGCATGTGCGGTTCCGACACCTCGCCGCCACAGCGGCATTCCAAGCGCCCGGAGAGGCGCGTTCGGGGCATGAAAGCATGCGGGCGGTGGAGCGCGCCAGTCGCGCGAGAGGGAACAGGGTCGCGTCAGGATCTGTTTCCAGCAGCCTGAGCGGTGCCGACGCGACGTGGTCGGGTCCAGTCAGTCCGGCCGGGGTGCCGTTCCGCCAGCGACCTTCCCACGATACTTTCTCCGCTCGACATTCTCCGCTCTCCTCGCCGCGGTACTTGGCGTGGTCGGGCCTTGGATCGATGGGCATCTTTTGATGCTCACCGTGACCGCGGCGGATGTTCAGGATGCCGACGGCGCCTCCGGTCACGGCAAGTTGATGGGTGCCGCGGCCTACCATGACTTCACCATCGAGGTGGTGTGCAAGATCGCCGACCAGAAGGGTTTCCAGGTGCCGCCCCGCCGCTGGGTCGTCGAACGAACCTTCGGCTGGATGACCCGCTGGCGCCGCTTGGTGCGGGATCATGAAGTCCGCTGCGACGTCTCGGGCGGCATGACATATCTCGCCATGGGTGCGATTATGCTCCGAAGACCCGCTCATCCCTGATTTCTCAAACGGCCACTTAGATACCAAACATTGGTCTCCGACCACTTTGGAGAGTGCGGGCCGTCACGCACTTACCAGAAGATATACTACGCAAGAGATGGGCCAAAGCTATTGTTTATTTTTTCTATAGTAGCGATACTTTTTGTGATTTTATTGAGTTCGGCAATCAAGATCAGGCGGGACAGGTGGTCATGTCGATGTAAAATGAAGTAATCATGACGTTTTTGTTGTGACCTCTCATGAATGTTTTCATTCGCTTCCATCGCTTGGCTTCTGAGGGGGAACGGTAGATTTCTTGGAAGCTTTTGCCGCAAATACGTTTCGTGAAAGAGCGCCGGCTTCATTCGTTATCGAAGTCAGTGATCGTTTGCGGGTCGAGGTCTTTCAAGATGTGACCCCCCTCGAAAGTTCCTGGCGCGCCCTTAAATCGCGAATGGCCGAACCAGTGCTTTTCCAGAGCTACGATTGGTGCGTCGCCTGGCTTCGCGCCTGCCGTGCGGCTGGGTTGCGCCAGAATGTGCGGATTCTCACCATTTGGCGCGGCGATCAATTGGCCCTCATCTGGCCACTGGAGATCCGTCGCGTGTTCGTGTTCCGGGTGCTGCACTCTCTCGCCGATCCGGCGACGCAATACAGCGACATTCTGAAAAGTCACGAAGAGAACGGCCAGCAACTCGTGCAACTGGCCCTCTCCACCATTCGGAAATGGAAGGATGTCGATGTTCTCGAACTCCGGCGGGTCAGGGATGGATCGGCGTTGGGGAGTTTGCGGAACCTCTCGCCGTTCATGGTGCCCGATACCCAGGCGACTGCGCCGGCGCTGGATTTCACGTCCCTCGCGGGAGCGACTGCGGACCATCGTTCAAGCAGCAGCCGAAGCAATTTGCGGCGACACGAGCGCAAGATCGCCGCATTGGGAACGGTGGAATGCAAGATCGTCGACCACCCCCGCGCGCAACAGGAACTGGGTTCTTCGTTCTTTTGCGTGCACGTCTCACGGTTGAGTGAATGGATCAAGCCAGCGGTCTGCCGGGAGTGATGCCATGGCGCGTTGGGCGTCTTATATGATGGCAGCATCTTCAACAACGACGCTGATATTTATTGATCACCCTTGACCCTTCAGAGTTCTTCCCAAGTCTCCACATCATCGATCGGATCGATCCTCAAAGCCTCCGCCTTACATTCCGAGTACAGATGGATCAGGTAAATGCCTCCTGTCCCCTCTGCGACGTTCGGTCAGCGCGGGTTCACAGCCACTACTGGCGCAGCCTCGGCGACGTTCTCTGTCTGGGACGTCAACTTATTCTTCTGGTGCGCATCCGCGGCTTCCGCTATGTAAACTTCGTCTGCCGCCAGCGGACCTTTGCCGAACGTCCCGATGCCATAGCCCGGCCCAGGGCTCGCCACACCGATCGTCTTCGCACCCTGCACCATGCCGTGGCACTGGCATTGGGCGGCAATGCCGGAGCGCGCCTGGCGGGCAGGATGGCAGTCCCGGTCGGCGCCACGACGCTGCCGCGCCGCATCAGCGAGGCAGTTCCCGATCCAGTGCCGGAAGTCCGTGTTCTCGACGTCGATGACTGGGCTTGGCGCAAAGGCCAGAGCTACGGCACGATCCTGTGCGATCTGGAACGCGACCGCGTCATCGACCTGCTGCCCGACCGCAAGGCCGCGACTTTGGCAGTCTGGCTGCGGCGTCATCCCAGCATCGAGATACTTGTCCGGGATCGTGCGGGCGCTTACGCCGACGGAGCCCGCCAGGGAGCTCCGCAGGCAATCCAGGTAGCGGATCGCTTTCATCTCCTCCGGAACAGCGGCGATGCCCTGCGCGGCGTCCTTGAGCACCATCACCGTCATCTGGCTGAAGCCGCCCGCAGCGCGGCAGCTTCGGCCCTAGCCGAGCAGGAAGCCAACGACTATAACGCCGATGTCGCAGACGGAATTGGCTTGCCGTCTCCCAACAAAGCGGAACGCCGGTCACAGGAGGCGCGCAACCGTCGGCAG
Organism: Skermanella stibiiresistens SB22; assembly: GCF_000576635.1. GTDB lineage: Bacteria > Pseudomonadota > Alphaproteobacteria > Azospirillales > Azospirillaceae > Skermanella > Skermanella stibiiresistens. Next base: position 4,074 of record NZ_AVFL01000006.1, on the reverse strand, counting down.
GCTCGCTTCGAGGAAGTGGTGCGTCTGCGCGCGCGGGGAATACCGATCAAGGCGATAGCCAGAACGCTTGGGATCGAGCGTAAGATTGTCCGGCGCTGGCTGCGCGCCGGGCGGGTTCCGACCTGGCTTCACACCGACCGGAGCCGGAGCATTCTCGACCCTTTTCGGGATTACCTGGAGACGCGCTGGGATGCTGGATACTGCAACGGCGCCGGACTGTGGCGGGAGATCCGCGACCGGGGCTTCATCGGCCAAGATGGTGTCGTCAAGCAATGGACTGCCCGACGACGACGGGAGGACCGGCTGATCGAACGGACTTCTCCCGCCAAGCTCTTGTCTAAACCCGTTCCACTGCCCACGACGCGCAAAGCGGCGCGGATGCTGATGAGCGAGCCGGACAAGCTGGATGCGGAGAAGCGCCGGTTCACGACAGCGCTCCTTGAGCTGTCGCTGCCGATCGCCCAGGCGGTCGATCTGACGAAGACATTCTCGACCATGATCAAGCAGGGGCTGACCGACCAGCTAGACGGATGGATCAGCACCGCCGAAGACAGCGGCATTGAAGGTTTCGCGCGAAGCCTCCGTCAGGATGTCGAAGCCGTCCATGCCGCCTTGACGCTGCCCTGGAGCACCGGTCCGGTCGAGGGCCAGATCAACCGGCTGAAAGTCGTCAAACGCACCATGTACGGCCGCGCCGGTTTCGATCTCCTGCGCAGCCGCGTCATGGCAGCCACTTAAGTGAAACCGTGCCCTGAATTTCCTTCATAAGCTGTGCACACAAAAGAACGAAGAACCCAACTTTGCACGCCGAATGACAGGTCTATGGCGTCGGGGCAGCCTGACCCTGTGGGTCAGCGACGAGGCGACCGCCGCCTGGAGAGCGGCACCGAGAAAAACGCCCGGTGGGCAGGCGCGTTACTCGGAGACGGCGATCGAAACGGCGGTCATGGTCCGGTTGGTGTTCCACCAGCCGCCGCGCCAGGCGGAGGGGCTGCTCGGATCGCCGCTGGAAGTCATGTGGATTGACCTGCCGATCCCGGACCACACCACGATCAGCCGGCGGGCTGCGCTTCCACAGCGACGAGGCTCGGGCCACCGAGGTCGCCATCGCCGCCCAGGTCCTCAACCGAATACTCGACCTGGGACGCCCAGACTCCGTTCGCGTCGCCTGATCAACAGTGGGGAATGGGGACTCTGTTTTCTCTTCCTCCTCCGTGCGACACGCCATCAGCCCTGCCTCGATGCGACAACGCCTCAGCGAAGGCAAACCCGCGTAATCGCTTCCCACAATCCGCCATGGTCTCCTCGGCAGTCCCCGTGCTGACTGCCGACTTCCACGTTGACCTTTCGGCTGAGTTACCCGGCAACCGCCGGGATGGTGAACTTGTCGCTTTCGGGCGCGGACCGGATCCTGGTGAACATCAAATGCCACTGAGGAGAAGGCCGTCCGCAAAGCGTACAGTTGAATTGGACGCTTCGATTGTACCATCCATTGTTCCCGTGGTATGATCGGCCATGTTTCGCATGGAGGCGGACATGACCCAGGAGCGACTTTGGCAGGCAACCGACGCCAGGGCCAACCTGCCCACTGTCATGGAAGGCGCCCTCGCGGGCGTTCCCCAGGTCATCAAGAAGCGGACTGGCGAGGAGGTTGTTGTGATCGCCCGTGCCGACTACGACCGCATGAAGCCGAACCTGAAGGATTTCCTTTTGCGGAGCGCCGGCCTTGACCAGGACGATGCGCTTGATGAAGGCATCCGCAAGGCACGCTTGAACGGTGCCATGGGCTTCGCACCGCGCTCGACCGGCCTGGAGGACTAACGTGTTCCTCCTCGACACCGACGTGGTCAGCAACTTCCGAAAGAAACCTCACCCGAACCTGGTGGCATGGCTCAATGCGGTGAATGCGCATGACATCGCTGTCTCCGCCATGACCGTCTTCGAAATCCAGACCAGCATCAATTACGTGCGCGAGCACGATGCTGCCAAGGCGAAGGACATCGACGATTGGCTGCGCGGTTTCCTGCTGGCGGGCGGTATGTCCATCCTGCCGGTGGACGCGGACGTGGCCCGGCTCTACGGGAACATGTTCACCACCCCGGAACTGAAAAACTTCCTGTACCCCGATCCTGACAGCAAGCGACCGAAGAGCGGTGCCGATCTCATCATCGCCGCGACCGCCATCGTTCACGAGGCCACGGTGGTGACCATCAACAGAGCCGATTACGAGCGCATCCACGCCCACTTTCCGCTCCCCGGCCTGTACGAGCCCTTCAGCGACACCTTCGTGGTGGATCCGGACGCGGGCGCCCTTCCACACCCCTGAAGGGGTGAGCGTCGTCGGCGTCTACTTGCATGACGGGACTGTCGAGCGATTGGGGGAGCGGTCGTGATCAGGGTATGACCAGCCGAGTTTTTGGCTGGCTGAGGATCAAGGATGGGGTGGGTTTTGCGCCTGGTGGAAACCGGAGTCGATGGAGCGAGCCGCGGCGTCGACGTGATGGTGATTGATCATCCCGGCGATCTGGGCGACATCGGGGATCTGGGTTTGACCCTGGCGCAGGGCAAGCGGCTTGTCGCTCTCGTCCAGCAGGAAATCGTCACGGCTGAGATCCGTGCCCATGCGGTCCGACGGCCGCTGTGTCGCTCCTGCGGAACCGCGTGCCAGCTGAAGGACTACCGCTGGCGTTTTGCACCGAGGAGGAATAGGCAATGCAGCCCCTATCGCCACTGTTGATCACGCGACGCAAAGGGAGTTCGGGCGTCCCAGGTCGAGCATTCGGTTGAGGACCTGGGCGGCGATGGCGACCTCGGTGGCTCGTGCTTTATCGCCGTGGAAACGCGGCCAGTCGCCGATGACCTGTTTCCAGCGCGCGGACTGGCCCTCGACGCGGGCTCTCTGATTGTAGCCACTGCCTCGCCGCCAAGCCATACGCCCCTTCCCGATGATCGCCTGGATGTGGCGGTCGCGCTGGCTGGGTTCGGTCTTCGCGCTGGCGCTGAGCACGGCATCGGCGCGGGGTGGAACGATCACCTTCGCGTCCGGATGGCGTTCGTTCAGGGCGGTGTAAAACCCGGTTCCTCCACGGTGTTTTCGCGGACATAGGTGAGGCTGTGGCCATTCACCGCAGCGTCCAAAAGTATAAGCCTGCAACCTACGCCGCATCATCATCTACGAATTACTACTTCTGAGAACATCTCAGTAAGCTCTGTATTGAGAGCTCCACAAAGCGCCAAAACCAATAGTAAGCTGGGATTGCGTCGCCCATTCTCTAACTGACTTAGATAACCTACGGACACTCCCGCGCGATGCGCGAGGTCCTCTTGTGATAAGCCAACCCTCTCGCGTGCGCGACGAAGGGCGGAGCCAAAGGTCTTAAGCGGATCCATGCCCCACAGCGCAACATTGCCAAGCGTTGCGCCATTCACTATAGTGAAAGCAGCATCCATCACGGCTTACATTGGAGGCTTATCCTGGGATCAAAAACTGATGATCAAAGCTTGGAGCTAAGGACGATAGCTTTCAGCGCGAGGGGACCAAGCTGTGTCCTGTTAGTGTACGCAAGTGAGGACGGTGGAAATATCCACATGGACTCGCTTGCCACAGGCAACGGTGTTGAAGTTGGAATAAACGGTATGAGGAGACACACGCTGACAATTATTGAAGCCGCGAACCTATTGAGAACCATTAGCCAGGAGTTGGATCGTGCAGGGCAGATCTCACGAGCTAAAAATGCGCGTAAATGATGCCAGGTAATATATAGAATTTGCATGTCAACTCTGCGACCGGCACCAATCGTAACCCCGCGCCCGTTGGGTCGGTGCACGGATGCCGCGGTTGCTTGAGCGGAATGGGTTCGGTAGGGAGACTGCCCCTTCTTGATCGGCCCGTCTGACCATGCCGCACAAGCACAATGCCTCCCGTCGCCACCGGATCCTGAGGAACCGTTACAAGGTAAGGAACAGGAATGCCTACGAGGCAGGCCTGCGCCAGCGCGGCTCGCTGACGATCTGGTTTAGCGAGTGTCAAGGTGCAGGCAATTTTCCCCAGTATGGGAAGGCAAAATTCCTCAC